>NZ_QDKQ01000078.1 GCF_003116815.1 Caulobacter endophyticus | reverse complement strand
CCTCTCCATCAGCTCAGCGGCTTGCCGCGTGAGAGCGCGAGCCCGTACCCAAAGATCCTCCCCCTGAAGGGGGAGGTGGCCCGAAGGGCCGGAGGGGGAAGTGACTGATGAAGTCAGTGCTCCCTCCGCCACAGAAGCCCCTTCCCCCTCAGTCGCTCCGCGACAGCTCCCCCTCCAGGGGGAGCATCTCCTCAACCGCCCCCAATGAACGTCACGATCTCGATGCGGTCCCCATCCGCCAGCGCGGTGTCGGCGTACAGCGAACGCGGGGCGATCTCGAGGTTGCGCTCGACCGCCACCTTGCGTGCGTCCAGGCCCAGGGCGGCCACCAGGTCCGCGATGCTGGCGACGCCGTCGAATTGGCGGTCTTCGCCGTTCAGTAGAAGTCTCATCTCACCTCCGAAGCGAGCCCTGCTTGTGACGCGGCGGAACCGGCTATACAAGACCTCCGGAATCGACGGCGGAGCCGAATGGTCAAACCGATCCATGTGCTGAGCGGGCCCAATCTCAACCTGTTGGGAACGCGTGAGCCCGATATCTACGGCAAGGACACCCTGGATGACGTGCGTGTGCGCTGCGAGGCGCGGGCCGCGGCCAGGGGGCTTTCCGTCGTGTTCCGGCAGAGCAATCACGAAGGCGTGCTGATCGACTGGGTGCAGGAAGCCCGCACCGAGGCCAGCGCGCTCGTGATCAATCCGGCGGGCTATGGACATACCTCCATCGCCCTCCTCGACGCCTTGAAGACCTTGAATATCCCGGTCATCGAGTGTCACCTGTCGAACCCTGCGGCGCGGGAGGAGTTCCGCCGCCACACCTTCGTTTCGCTCGCGGCGACCGGCCTGGTCTCCGGCTTTGGCGCTGCGAGCTATGAACTGGCCATCGAGGCCGCCGCCGGACTGATCAGCGTCGACTGACGTCCGCGCCCCGGCCCCAACTGATAAGGTAAGCTTCAATGTCTAATCCGAAGGCCCCCGCCGAGACGGCCGAAACCCCGTCGATCGACGCCCGCCTGGTCCGCAAGCTGGCCGATATCCTGAAGGACACCGGCCTCTCCGAGATCGAGGTCGAGCACGTCGGCCTGAAGATCCGCGTCGCCCGTGAACTGACGGTCGCCCCGACCGCCTACGTCGCCGCTCCGGCCCCCGTGGCCGCGCCGATCGCCGCCCCGGCTCCGGCCGCCGCGCCCGCCGCCGAGGCCCCCGCGGC
>NZ_QDKQ01000077.1 GCF_003116815.1 Caulobacter endophyticus | reverse complement strand
GTGGCGGGCGAGCCAGGCCAGGGCGCGCTCGAGGAAGGCGGTCGTGTCGTGCTGGCCTTCGGAGGGCAGGACCTCGGTGTAGGCCAGGCGCGAGGCGTCATCGACGCAGACGTGCAGGAAGTCCCAGCCGGCCTTGCGCGAGCGGCCCGCCTGGCGGTCGCCGGTGACGCGGTGGCCCTGGACGTTGAACTTGCCCAGCTTCTTGATATCCAGGTGGATCATTTCGCCGGGGGCTGAGCGCTCGTAGCGGATGATCGGAACCTTGGGGTCCAGCGCCGACAGCTTGCCCAGCCCCAGGCGGCGAAGGACCAGTCCGACCGTCGAGCGGGCCAAGCCCAAGGTCTGGGCGATGGCCGGACCGGTCATCCGCTGGCGACGCAGCGCTTGGATCTGGTCGACCACGCCGGCAGGGATCCTGCGCGGACATCGGCGCGGCGCCGAGCTGCGGTCGTGAAGCCTTCGCTCGCCGCCCCGCCGATGCCGTTGCAGCCACTTGCCGGCCGTGCGCCGGGAAACCCCGAAGGCCTCCGCCGCCCTGGCCACTGACCAGCCTTGCTCGATCCGATCAACCATCAGGGCTCGACCAACTGGGGTCAGCCGCGCATTCTCATGCACGTTCATCCGGGGCCTCCGGGCTAGAGTTTGGCGCTTCGCAACCCCAGCCTCTCAGCACCGCCCCGGGTGAACAACCTTCATAGCTTCGACAGCTAGCCCCAGGGCGTCGACGCCCAGGCGGTCGTCGGCGTCGGTCTGGCCGCCGTCGGCCGAGAAGATGTAGTTGAGCACCGCGCCCAGGTCCTGGCGGGGGGCGCCAGCCGCCTCGCGGCGCACCGACAGGTCGAAGCGCTGGATGGCCAGCTGATCGATGTCGGCAGTAACCATCAGGCGCTGGCCAAGATCGTCATAGGTCGCCGACAGCCCCCGGATCGTCGCCAGTTCGACCAGTTCCATGCCCGGAGCGGCCAGGCCGACCGCGCGCATCTCGTCGGCGCGCATCCGCAGGCGTCCGTCAGCCTCGCGGACGACGGCGGCCACCAGGCCGGTGTTGCGGCCATTGATCCAGACTTCGAGCTGCAGGTCCTCGCGCAGGGTCTCGACCGCCTTCAGATCCGGGAGCGGCAGGTCCTGGGCCAGGGCGCAGGCCCCGAAGGCGGTGAAGACGGCGCTCAGGAAAGCCGCCTCAGTCGCTCTTGAGCGGCGCATCGATCGGCCCGGTATCGGTGTCGGCGATCAACCGAACTCCGGCGGCGGGCTGGAAGGCCCCCGCGGGCCAGGAGACTTCCGCTCCAGGCAGAACATAACCAACCAGGCCCTTGCGTTCGGCAAGGACCGCGCCAGAAGCGTCGCCGATCCGTAGATTGGCCAGACGCAGGCGGCGGGCTCCGGTGTTGCGGCCCACCAGCGCCGCCCCGCCGTCCTCGGACGCCTGCAGGCGCCATTCGATCCTGGGGCGCTCGCGGCCGGAGCCAAAGAACAGGGGGATCGAGTGACGCATCAGAAGGGTGACCTGCCGGCCGGACTCGCTAAGCGGCGGCGGCAGCTCGTCGACGATCAGTCGGTAGGATTCCTCGCTCTCCGGCGGCCGACCGTCGAGCCGCACGACGCGCACCGTGCGGCTGGCGCCGGGCTCGACCTTGGCGATCGGCGGGCTGGCGACCACGCCCGTCGCCGGGGTGAGCACGTCGCGGCCATTGGCCTGGGTCCAGCGGAACACCCGGATCTGGACGTTCAGCGCCGCGGCGTCGTCGTTCTGCAGCGTCAGGGTCGTCGCGTTCTGGCCCGCAGGCAGGTCCAGGCTTACGGGGCTGACGCGCAGCGACGCGGCGGTCGCTTGCGCGCCGCCGAGCGCGCCCAGGGCCAGAGCGGCCAGGAGGACGACCGCGCGCATGTCAGTAGGTGATCGTCACCGCCACGAGGTCGCTGTAGGCGCCCTGGGCCGGCGTCGTCTGGGCCGAGACACGGCCGTAGGCGGTGTAGGACTGCACGGCGCCGTTGCCGGTGCCGGCCTGGGTGTCGACGTTCTGCGTCACGCCCCAGACCTGGGTGCGGCTCGCGTCGCGGTAGAGGGCGTAGCCGACCGTGTCATTGGCCGCGCTGGTCATCTTGCGCGCGGCCACCGTGGCGCCGGTGCCCGCCCCGGCGCTCAGAGCGACCGTATAGGGGGTGGAGTTGGTGCACTGGACGCCGATGGTGCTGGTGGTGTCGATGTTGGCGTCGATGACGCCGTGCGAGCCGAAACTCACGTTCGAGGCCGACTGCACCTTGCATTCGCCTTGAATGGTCAAGTTGACTTGAAAAGAACTCGACGCCGTCGCAGCAGACGCCGAACCAGACATAGCCATGAACGCCATCGTGCCAACGACGAAAACTGAAGTCGCTATTTTCCTCATGTCCGGCCGCCCCTTCTGGAAATTCGAACAGGATCTCACTCGCGTAAGACTTGCGACCCTCGCCATTGCCGAGTGATTAACGAGCATTAGGACTGACTGCGACAGCCGGTCGCGGAAGTTGCGCTCCCTCAGGTGGAGCGTCCGAGAATCCACCTCCTCCGGAAGTGGAGAAATGTCAATTTTCGGGACCTGCTTTGGTTGAGCACCAAGGGAAACGTCGATTTTTGAACATTGTTATGTCGCGCGCGACTGACATTGCTGAAAGTAGCCGACTTCTTGTTATCGGGAGACGGTCGCAGGACGTTTTGTCGCAGGCTGTCACGGCGGTTCAATCGCTGAATCGGCGCCGTCTACAGAGGGCTATGGGCCGGGTTTCGACAAATCCGGCCGCCATCCTCCAAGTCAAACGACGTTCAGAGAGGCAGGATCGGCATCGTTCGAGGGGCGCTCCACCGCACCGCCCTCGAACGGCGCGGCCCTCCTCCCCCAGCCCCGAGGCCGCCCGACCGCCGTCTCGCCTTACCCCGACAAGGCGGGACGGCGGCCGCACCCGCCGCTCGCATGGAACGCGGCGGCGCTTCGCGGCTTCCTTCCGTAAAGGAGGCCGCCATGCCCCACGTCAGATCCGTTCCGCCCGCCCTGCCCGCTGAAGGCGCCGACGCGTCGATCGACCTGCAGGAACCTCGCTCCGTCCGCTACTGGACCGAGACCCTGGGCGTCAGCGAGGAACAGCTCCACACCGCCTGCGAACACGCCGGCGCGTCGGTGGAGGAAGTGCGCAGGTATCTCGGCAGCAACAGCTGAGAGGACTTGGTAGGCCTGGAGGGACTCGAACCCCCAACCAGACCGTTATGAGCGGTCGGCTCTAACCATTGAGCTACAGGCCCCCATGCCGCGTGGGCCGACGAGAGTCGGCGCGGGCGAGGACCGGTCGATTAGCATGGGCTGCACGCGGCTTAAAGGTGCGGTTCAGGTTGAGTTTGCGACAGGGGATCCAATCGCGGCTCGACGCACTGTTGGGTTCCCGCGCGCAGGAGAACAAGAACCATGATCCGCACCCGCTCGACCGTTCCGGCCCTGATCGCCGCCGGCGTCGCCGTCCTGGCCCTGTCGGCCGTCCCCGCAGCCGCCCAAGGCAGCGCCGATGCGGCCTTCCGGGCCACGACCTTCAACCTGTCGGCCACTGGCGAGACCGTGATCGCCCCCGACATGGCCACCATCACCCTGGGCGTGCAGACCGAAGGCGCCAGCGCCGCCGCAGCCCTGTCGGCCAACGGTTCGGCGATGAACAAGGTGATCGCGGCGCTGAAGAAAGCCGGCGTCGCCGAGCGCGACATCCAGACCTCGAACCTCAACGTCAATCCGCAATACGTCTACGAGGAGAACAAGCCGCCGCGCCTGACGGGATATCAGGCCAGCAACCAGGTGACGATCCTGGCGCGCGATCTCTCCAAGCTGGGCCAGACGGTGGACGCGGCCGCTTCGGCCGGCGCCAACACCGTCAGCGGCATCAGCTTCGGCCTCCAGAACCCGCAGAAGGCCGAGGACGAGGCGCGCATCAAGGCCGTGGCCGCCCTGAAGGCCAAGTCCGATCTCTACGCCCGCGCCACCGGCTACAAGGTGGTGCGCCTGGTCAGCCTGAACGAAGCCGGCGGCTACACGCCCTCGCCGCAGCCCGTGGCGATGTTCGGCTACGCCAAGCGCGAAATGGCCGACTCCACGTCGATCTCGGGCGGCGAGCTGAAGGTGCGGGTCGAGGTCAGCGCCACCTACGAGGCCCAGCCGTAAAGACTGGCGTCAACTTTGAAGCTGGAAGCCTTGCTCCCCACCGGGAGCGAGGCTTTTCTTTTTAGAAGCCGGCGTTGACGAAGGCACGCTCGACGCGGTCCTGGATCTCGATGCCCGGCAGGGCGCGCTCGCCTTCCATGACGGCGAGATAGCGCAGGCCGGAGGATTGGCGGCCCTCGCTGGCGGGCATTGGACCCATGGCCCAGCCCACGCGGTTCGTAGCCGAGCTGTCGCAGCTGATGAACCTGGCCTCGCCGGCCAGGTTGGCCTTCAGCACGTCCTGGGCCGTGGAGGTCTTGCCCTCGCAGGTCGGCAAGTTGCGAGCGCAGGAGATATAGCCGCCGCCGGTCCAGAGCACCTTGCCGTCGGCCTGGGCGATTAGCACGCAGGTAGAGGGCGAGCCGATGGCCCGGCCCACGGCCTGGGTCAGGGCTTCGTCGTCGACGCCCTTGGGCAGCTTGGAGCCGCCGCAGCCGGCCAGAGCCAGGGCGCTGGCCAGGACGAGCGCCAGGGCGGCGGCCGACCGCATCAGGCGGCCTGCTTGATGACGTTGCCTTCGTCGAGCAGCACGACGGTCGGGGCGTAGTTGCGCGCCTCCTCAGCCGGCATCTGGCAGTAGGTGACGACGATAACAGTGTCGTTCTTCTGCACCAGACGGGCGGCGGCGCCGTTGACGCCGATCACCTTGGAGCCGCGCGGGGCCTCGATGGCGTAGGTGGTGAAGCGCGCGCCGGTGGTGATGTTGAGCACGTCGACCTGTTCGTTCGGCAGGATGCCCGAGGCGTCCAGCAGATCACGATCGATGGCGATCGAGCCTTCGTAGTCGAGGTCGGCCTGGGTCACCGTGGCGCGGTGCAGCTTGGCCTTCATCATGGTCAGAAGCATGGCGACGCCCCTTCTTATTTCGTTGAAACACTGGGATTTCGCGAGGTCGCCACACACATGACCCGCGTTCAGTCAGGGCCATATAGACAGGATGCGGCGCGGGTTCAATCGCAGCGCAGCAAGGCGCGGTGGATGGCCGCGTGAGGATCAGCCCGCCTTGGCCCTCAGGAACCCCGTCATCTGGGCCAGCACCGGCGCCTTGCGGCGGAACGGCCGCGAAAGGGCCAGCAGCGGCGCCGCGTGATCGAGACCCGGATAGACCTGCTCCTCGACGACCGCGCCGGCCGCGCGCAGAACCTTGGCCAGCTTGCGGGTGTTGCGCGGGCGGACGGTGTGATCGTCCTCGCCCGTAGCCAGAAAGGCGGCTGGCGCGTCGGCGCGGGCGAAGCTGGTCGGTTGGGTGGCCGGCAGGTCCTCGACATGGCCAAAGGTGCGGGTGGTGATCGGCCCGTCCAGCGGCAGGATGGCATAGGGGCCGGAGAGGCCGGCGAAGGCCTTCACCGCGCCAGGCGCCACATCGGCGCCCCTCAGCCAGGAAGGATCCAGGGCCAGCATGGCGGCGATGTAGGCGCCGGCCGAATGACCCGACAGCGACAGCCGCGCGGGGTTTCCGCCTAGGCGCGGCGCATACTTGACCGCCCAACGAACGGCCAGCGCAGCATCTTCGAGGAAGGCCGGATAGACCACCTCGGGATGGAGCCGATAGTCTGGCATGACGACGACGAAGCCCTGGGCCGCCAGGGCGCGGGCGGCCCAGGCATAATCCCTCCGGCAGCCCGAGTTCCAGGCCCCGCCGTAGAAGAACACCAGCACCGGCCAGTCCCCTGCCCCACGGGCCGGTGCGTAGACGTCAAGCCTCTGGCGAGGATGGTCGCCATAGAAAGCCCCGCGCACCAAGCGGCGCGCGGGGTCCTTTGGCGTCACGGCGGCGAAGATCGCCAGTGGCGACCAGGCCTCCGCCAGGCTCAGAGCTTGAACCCGCCGGCCAGGATCTTGGTGTAAGCCGCCTTGGTGACCTTCACATAGCCCTTGCCGGGCTCACGGAAATACAGCGGATCCTTGATGACGGCCGGGTCGAAGCCCTCCTTCACCAAGTCGATCTTGCGGTACTTGAAGGTGCCGGTGGTCTCGATCTCGGGCTGCAGGCGCACGAACACCGGACGGGCGTAGGCGGGCATCTCGCGGTCGACATATTCGGCCAGGTTGTCGATCTCGAACTCGGGGCCGACCACCAGCGAGGCCATGCCGGCCTTGCCGTCGAGGTCGCCCACCGGCACGCCGTAGACGTTGATTTCCTTGACTCCCGGGAAGCCGGCCAGGCGCTCGGAGACCTCGCTGGTGGCGACGTTCTCGCCCTTCCAGCGGAAGGTGTCGCCGATGCGGTCGACGAAATAGATGTAGCCGTCGCTGTCCTGGCGCATCAGGTCGCCGGTGCGGAACCAGGCGTCGCCCTTCTCGAAGACGTCGTGCAGCACCTTCTTTTCGGTGGCGGCCTTGTCGGCGTAGCCGGTGAAGTTGGAGCGCGCGTCGCTGGCGATGTGGCCGATGCACTCGCCGATCTCGCCCGGCTTGACCTCGATGCAGCAGCCATTGGCGCTGCGCACGGGCGTCTCGGTCTCGACGTCGAACTTGACGATGCGGATGTTGAACTTCTTCTTCAGATAGCCCGGCACCCGGCCGATGGCGCCGCGGCGGCCGTCGAAGTTGAACAGGGACACGTTGCCTTCGGTGGCGCCGTAGAACTCGAGCACGCCGCCCACCTTGAAGCGGTCGAGCATGTCCTCCCAGACGTCCGGGCGAAGGCCGTTGCCGAAGATCAGGCGCAGCTTGTGGGCGCGCTCGAACTCGTTCTCGGGCTGGTTGGCCAGGTAGCGGCACAACTCGCCGATATAGACGAACATCGTGCAGTTCTCGGTGACCACGTCGCTCCAAAAGTGGGTGGCCGAGAACTTCTTGCGCAGCACGATGCTGCCGCCATTCAGAAGACCCGCCCCCATGGCGCAGAGGCCTCCGGTGGCGTGATAGAGCGGGAGGGTCACGTAGATGCGGTCGGTGGCGCGCGAGTCGGTCGAACCGGCGAAGCCGCGCATGTAGAGCTGAGCGCGCATGTGGGTGATGCGCGCGGCCTTGGGCAGACCCGTGGTGCCGCTGGTGAAGATGTAGAGCGCGGTGTCCTTGGCCTTGAGGCCGTCGCGGGCCGTCAGACGGTCGGGGCGCAGCTGGCTGCAGCTCTTCAGGGCGTTGACAAGGTCGCGCTGGTCGCCGTGGACGGGGCCCAGCACCCACTGCTGGATATGACGGCCGAGCTGCTCCTTCACATCCTCGAAGCAGGGCGAAGTCTCGGTGTCGATGATGCAGTGCAGCGCCTGG
Source organism: Caulobacter endophyticus (assembly GCF_003116815.1). Taxonomy (GTDB): domain Bacteria; phylum Pseudomonadota; class Alphaproteobacteria; order Caulobacterales; family Caulobacteraceae; genus Caulobacter; species Caulobacter endophyticus. Next base: position 384,289 of record NZ_QDKQ01000077.1, on the reverse strand, counting down.
GAGATGTTGAGGCAATGCGCCAGCGCGGCGCCCGTCAGTTGGTTATTGATGAGAGCCGTGGCGACACCGACCTTCGAAAGGCCGTACCAGATGGCGAGGTACTCGATCCGGTTGGGCATGAAGAGGGCGACGGTCTGGCCGCGGGTGATCCCCTGCCCCTTGGCCCAGTGCGCGTAGCGGTTCGCGATCGCGTCCAACTCGGCATAGGTGATCGTCTTGCCTTCGAACGTGATGGCGGGATTGTTGCGCCACTTATCGACCGCAGCTTCCAGATCGTCGCAGATCAGGTTGTCGCTGTCGGGCGCGATCGACTTCACACGCTTTAGGGTGCGGGTCAGCCCCTTTAGGAACCGCCACTCGCGCTTCAACTTGGCCTGCAGACGCATAAATTCACTCCCTTCAAACAACCATTGGAGAGCGCCGGGCTAGCGGTCAAGTCGTTGGAAGGTCTTGAGTGTGCATCTGCGAAAAGCAACCTCGCAATTGCGACAAATCTTTTCGCATGCCGTAAGGGCACTATTGAAAGGGCCCCGTGGAACTGATCCACGGGGCCCCTTTCGTCTCGAATCCGAGGTTGACCTTAAGGTCAGCCGTTGGCGACCTTGCGTTGGTCGTCGCGCGCCGCCTTCAGCTTCTCGGCCACCAGGAACGCAAGCTCCAGGGCCTGCTCGCCGTTCAGGCGCGGGTCGCAGTGGGTGTGGTAGCGGTCGGCCAGATCGGTCTCCGACACCGCGCGGGCGCCGCCCAGGCATTCGGTGACGTTCTGGCCGGTCATCTCCAGGTGCACGCCGCCGGGATGGACGCCTTCCGAGTGGGCCACTTCCACGAAGGTCTTCACTTCGGAGAGGATGCGGTCGAAGGGGCGGGTCTTGTAGCCTGTCGAGGCCTTCAGCGTGTTGCCGTGCATCGGGTCGGTAGCCCAGACGACGGCGCGGCCGTCGGCCTTGGTGGCCTTCATCAGGCGCGGCAGGCGATCGGCGATCTTGTCCGAGCCGAAGCGGCCGTACAGCGTCAGGCGGCCCGGCTCGTTGTTGGGGTTCAGCACGTCGATCAGGCGCAGGAGGTCGTCTCCCTCCATGGTCGGGCCGCACTTGAGGCCGATCGGGTTCTTCACGCCGCGCATGAACTCGATGTGGGCGCCGTCCAGCTGGCGGGTGCGCTCGCCGATCCACAGCAGGTGGGCGCTAGTGTCGTACCAGTCGCCCGAGGTGCTATCGACGCGGGTCATGGCTTCCTCGAAGCCCAGCAGCAGGGCCTCGTGGCTGGTGAAGAACTCCACGCGCTTGAGGTCAGGCTGGGTGTCGGGCGTGACGCCGACCGCCGACATGAAGGTCAGGGCCTCGGAGATTTTCTCCGACAGTTCGCGATAACGCGCGCCCTGCGGGCTGTCGCCGACGAAGCCGAGGGTCCAGCGATGGATGTTGTAGAGGTCGGCATAGCCGCCGCTGGCGAAGGCGCGCAGCAGGTTGAGCGTCGCCGCCGACTGGCCGTAGGCCTTCAGCAGGCGGTCCGGATCAGGAACGCGCTCGGCCTGGTTGAAGTCCATGCCGTTGATGATGTCGCCGCGATAGGACGGCAGGGTCACATCGCCGATGGTCTCGATCGGTTCGGAGCGCGGCTTGGCGAACTGGCCGGCGATGCGGCCCACCTTCACCACCGGCTTGCCGCCGGCGAAGGTCAGCACGACCGCCATCTGCAGGATCAGGCGGAAGGTGTCGCGGATGTTGTCGGCGTGGAATTCCTTGAAGCTCTCGGCGCAGTCGCCGCCCTGCAGCAGGAAGGCGCGCCCTTCGGCGACATCGCCCAGCAGGCTCTTCAGACGGCGCGCCTCGCCAGCGAAGACCAGAGGCGGCATCTGGCGGAGCGTCTGCTCGACCCGCTCGACCGCACCCGCGTCCGGATAGTCCGTCGGCACGTGCTTGACGGGTTTGGCTCTCCAGGTCGCGGGGGTCCACCGGGCGGTCATGATCTTCTCGAAGGTTCTAAAGGGATGCGCTCATAGCGCACCCCAGGGGCAAAAGCAAAAATCGTGCGGCGAACGGCTATATTTCAGCCGAGCGAGGAAAGTTCGACCAATTCATCGCTGTATTCGCCGCTCGAACGACGCACCACGACGCAGGCGATGATGGCAAGGGCGCCGACGGCTATCCACCATTCCTGCCAGACGCCGAAGCTCAGCGCGCCGATGACCAGATAGCTTGTCAGGGCCGCGCCGCTCATGGCGGCCGCCCCGCGATCGGTGTGGGCCGCACGGGCTACGCCATAGGCCAGCCAGCAGAAGAAGGCGCCGGCCAGGGCCGCGCCGACGGCGCCGAGTTCGAGCCACAACTGGAGTTGGGCGTTGTGGGTATGCAGCGGCACTGCGTCGCCGAATGTGCGGCTGGCGTCCAACCCCCAGCCCCGGAACGGATGATCCTGGATGTGATCGGCGGCGAAGGCCCAGATATTGAGACGCGCGTCCCAGGAAGGCGGGACCAGGCCATGGAGCCAGCCCCAGAAGCCGGTCTGGATCGCCCACAGCACCGCGATCGGCGCCACGACGAACGGGGCGGCCACGGCCAGGGTCAGCAGACGCCCGCCGAGCTTGCCGGTTCCCTTGACCAGCAGCCAGACCGCGCCGCCAGCCGCCAGGGCCACCAGGCAGGAGTCGGCGCTGGACAGCACCGAGGTGGTCACCACGCCGGCCAGCAGCAGCACGACGGCGGCCTTCCTGCCCCGGCGCGCCAGGACGGCCGCGGCCGGCCAGAACAACACCGACATGACGTAGCAGCCGATGGAGATCTTGATCTTGGCGATGTCGGGCCGGACCGGATCGCCGGTCAGCACGCGCAGCTTCTGAAAGATCGAGGCGCCGGTCAGCGCGTCGACGCCCACGACCACGGCCAGAGCCAGCAGGCCAAAGCCCATCACCGTGGCCGCTCGGTCGGCCGCGCGGGCCGACAGGCGCAGCGCCGCGGCGACGGCGGCGCCGTAAAGCGCCAGCTGCAGGAACAGCTTCACGGCCGTCACCTTCTCGACGTCGCCGTAGTCCTTGAGCGACCCCGGCGGCGGAGCGGCCGGGCTCCAGGTCATGCTGTAGGCCGCCCAGATAGCCAGCAGCAGCAGCATCAGGGCCGGCGCGGCCGGCGCCCGGGGCCTGCCCATCACCGGCAACACCAGCAGCCCCGCCAGGGCCATCAACGGCGCGAAACCCAGCTGCGCAGCATAGCCCAGCAACGGGGTCAGCGCGAAGACGAAGACCATAACCCCGCCAAGCCAGGGCGTGCCCTTCTCCGGAACGACGGAGGCCGTGGTCATACGCCGCCCACCTCGGCCGGGACGTATTTCTCGCGCATGGTCACCAGCTCCTCGGCGAGGGTCGGGTGAACCGCGCAGGTGCTGTCCCATTGCGGCTTGGTCACGCCCATCTTCACGGCGATGGCCGCCATCTGGATGATCTCGGGCGAGTCGGGGCCGACCACGTGGACGCCCACGATTTGCTCGTTGTCCTGGCGGACGACCAGCTTCATCAGGCAGCGCTCCTGGCCGCCGTAGAAGGTAAGCTTCATCGGCCGGAAGACGGCGCGATAGACGTCGACCTTGCCAAAGGCATGGCGAGCCTCGGCCTCGCTCATGCCCACCGCGCCGATCGGCGGCTGCGAGAACACCGCCGAGGCGACGAGGTCGTGATCAAAGGTGGTCGGATTGCCGTAGAATTCGGTCTGGGCGAAGGCGGCGCCCTCGCGGATCGCCACCGGCGTCAGGTTGATGCGGTCGGTCACGTCGCCAACGGCCCAGATGCTGTCGACATTGGTCTTGGAATAGGCGTCTACAGCGATCGCGCCGTCGTCCTTCAGCTTCACCCCAGCGTTCTCCAGGCCCAGCCCCTCGACGTAGGGTTCGCGGCCGGTGGCGAAGAGCACGACGTCGCTCTCGAAGGTGAGGTCGTTGTTGAAAGTGCTGACGAGACCGCCTTCGGTCTTCTCGATCGACTTGTGTGAGCAGCCCAGCACCACCTTGACGCCGCGCTTCTCCATCTCGTCAGCGAGGTGTGCGCGGACGTCGTCGTCGAAGCCGCGCAGGATGTTGGAGCCGCGATAGCAGAGCGTGGTCTCGACGCCGAGCCCGGCATAGATGCCGGCGAACTCCACGGCGATGTAGCCGCCGCCGACCACCAGCACGCGCTTGGGCAAGGTCGGCAGGTGGAAGGCCTGGTCCGAGGTGATGCCGTGCTCGGCGCCCTCGAAGTCAGGGCGCACCGGACGGCCGCCCGTGGCCACCAGGATCCGTTTGGCTGTGTAGCGGCCGGCGTCGCCTTCGGAGCCTTCCTTCGGCAGCACCTCGACGGTGTGCGGGTCCAGGATGCGGGCCTTGCCGTGCAGCAGGTGGGCGCCGGCCTTGCGCAGGTTGGTGACGTAGATCCCCGACAGACGCGCGATCTCGACGTCCTTGTCGTGCAGGAAGGTCTTCCAGTCGAAGCTGGCGTCGCCGATCGTCCAGCCATAGCCCTTGGCGGTCTTAAGCTGGCTGGAGACCTCGCTGGCGTAGACCATGAACTTCTTGGGCACGCAGCCGCGCACCACGCAGGTGCCGCCGACGCGGTATTCCTCGGCCACGGCCACCTTGGCGCCCGAGAGGGCCGCGAGACGGGCGGCCCGCACGCCGCCCGAGCCGGCGCCGATGACGAAGAGGTCGAAGTCGTACTCAGCCATCATCGGCTCCGGATCAAAGCGAACTTAAAGCGTCGGGATCGGGATATGGGATCAAGGCAGAAGCTTGACCACCCCTTCGTCGGTCCCCACCAGGGCCTCGTCTGCAAGGTCGAGGAACAGGCCGTGATCGACCACGCCGGTAACGGCCTTCAGCGCCGAAGCCAGGGCGGCAGGCTCGGTGATCGCGCCCGAAGCCATGTCATAGATCACATTGCCGCCGTCGGTGACGACGATGCCGCGGTCGGCCATGCGCAGCCGCGGCGGCGGCAGGTCGAACTCGGCGGCGATGTCGGCCAGGCGACGCCCGGTGTGGGGGTGGCCGAAGCGCACCACCTCGATCGGCAGCGGAAACTTGCCCAGCACCTTCACGTGCTTGGCGGCGTCGGCGATGACGACGCAGCGCTTGGAGGCCTCCCAGACCAGCTTCTCGCGCAGCAGGGCCGCGCCGCCGCCCTTGATCAGGGACAGGCCCGGGCCGATCTCGTCGGCGCCGTCGACGGTGAGATCGATCGACATGACGTCGTCCAGCGTCGCCAGCGGGATGCCCAGTTCACGGGCCAGGCTGGCGGTCGCCTCCGAGGTCGGCACGCCGCGGACGTCGAGCTTGCGGGCCGCCAGGGCCTTGACGAACCAGGCGGCGGTCGAACCGGTCCCCAGGCCCACCACCATGCCCGGCTCCACCAGCAGGGCGGCGGCTTCGCCCGAAGCCTTCTTCTGCGCGTCGGCGCTCATGCCTTGTTGTCCTTCTTTGCCTGCTTCTGGGCCTGCTTGAGGGCGCGGAACCTGGCCGCCCACCCGGTCTTGTTGGTCTGTGGCGCACGGCTGAGCGCCAGGTCGCCGGCGGGCACGTCGCCCGTTATCACCGAGCCCGAGCCGGTCATCGCCCCGTCGCCGATGCGCACGGGCGCGACCAGGGCGGAGTTGGAGCCGATGAAGGCGCCCGCGCCGACATGGGTCTCGAACTTCTCGAAGCCGTCGTAGTTGCAGAAGATCGTGCCGGCGCCGATGTTGGCCTTAGGGCCTACGCTGCCGTCGCCCAGATAGCTCAGGTGGTTGGCCTTGGCGCCCGCGCCGACCTTGACCTTCTTGACCTCGACGAAGTTGCCGATGTGGGCCTCGGGACCGATCTCGGCCCCCGGACGCAGGCGGGCGTAGGGACCGATCAGGGCGCCCTGCCCGACCGAGGCGCCTTCCAGATGGCTGAAGGCCTTGATCACCGCGCCCGAGGCGACGCTGACGCCGGCGCCAAACACCACGAATTGTTCGACCGTGACGCCGGCGGCGATTGTCGTGTCCCATGACAGGTGGACGGTCTCGGGCGCGGGCATGGTCACGCCCTCGGTCATCAGGGCGGCGCGGCGGCCGGCCTGCCAGACCGCCTCGGCGGCGGCCAGCTCGGCCTGGGAGTTGACGCCCTGCACGGCGGCCTCCGGCGCGAAGGTGGCGCGGGTGGCCAGCTTGCGGTCGTGGGCGATGCCGACGATGTCGGTCAGATAATACTCGCCCTTGGCGTTGTCGTTGCCGACGGCGGCCAGAAGGTCGAACAACTGGGCGCGGTCGGCGGCCAGGACGCCGGAATTGCAGTGCTTCAGCGCCAGGACGGCCGGCTCGGCTTCCTTGGCCTCGACGATGCGCAGCAGCACGTGGCCGGGGGCCAGCACCAGGCGGCCGTAGGCGCCCGGATCGGCGGCCTCGAAGCCCAGCACCGCCACGTCGGCGCCGGCGGCGCGCAGATCGAACAGCGGGGCGATCACCGGGGCGGTCAGCAGCGGGCCATCGGCGAAGGTGACCACCACGTCGCCGTCGAAATCGTCCAGGGCGTCCTTGGCGACCAGCACCGCGTGGCCAGTGCCCAGCGGCGGATCCTGTACGACGGCGGCGTCGGGGCCCAGGCGCTCGCGGACATGCTCGCCGACCTGCGGACTGTGGGCGCCGACCACCACGACGATACGCGTGCAGCCCAGGGCCTGAGCGGCGTCAATGGCGTGATCGAGCATGGCCCGTCCGCCGACCTTGTGCAGCACCTTGGGGGTCGGCGACTTCATGCGCGTGCCCTGGCCAGCGGCCAGGATCACGGCCGCGCGCGGGCGGGAGGGAACGGTCGTGGTCATGAACCAGGCGACTCCGAAGCGAACCAAAGTTGCATTAGCCGCGCCTTTAGCCGAAAGGCCAGGGCATGTCTCTTTCGCACGCCCTCAAAGATACGACGATCGCCTTCGACCTCGACGGCACCCTGGTCGACACCGCGCCAGACCTGGTGGGGGCGCTGAACACCATCCTCGCCGAGGAGGGCCTGCCCGCCCTGCCTTTCGGCGATGTGCGCAAGATGGTCGGGCGCGGCGCGAAGGCCCTGCTGGAGCGCGGCTTCGCCGCCGCGGGGGCGCCGCTAGACGCCGAGCAGGCGCCCAAGCTCGTCGAGCGCTTCATCGCCATCTATCTGGGCCGCATCGCCCATGAGAGCGCGCCGTTCGAGGGCGTGGTCGAGACGCTGGAAACGCTGAAGGCCGCCGGCGCGCGCCTGGTGGTCTGCACCAATAAGCTGACCCACCTGTCGGTGGCCCTGCTGGACGCCGTCGACCTGACCCGATTCTTCGACGCCGTGGTCGGCGCCGACGACGCCCCCGCCCCCAAGCCCGACCCGCGCCACGTGCTGGCGGCCATCGCCGCGGTCGGCGGCGACCCGGCCCGCGCGGTCATGGTCGGCGACAGCATCAACGACGTCCTGAGCGCCAAGGCCGCCAAGGTGCCTGCTCTGCTGGTCTCGTTCGGCTACACCGAGGCTCCGGTGGAGACGCTCGGCGGAGATCTGTTGATAGATCGCTTTTCCGAGGTCCCACAGGCCGCAATCTCGCTTTTGGGCACTTGCGGCGCGGAAAAGAGCGGTCTATAGCCCCCTCCTCTCGCGGCGGGGACTTCTTCGGAAGGCCTAGCCCACACGGCGGATGCTTAGCTCAGCGGGAGAGCACCTCGTTCACACCGAGGGGGTCGCAGGTTCAATCCCTGCAGCATCCACCATTTCCTCCCTTCTTCGGACATCTCGTACGGAAGGTCGGCAGCCATGCAGGTTTCCGAGATCTTCTGGACGCTGGCGGCGATCGTGCTGGGCCCGTTCGTGGGCAGCTTCATCGGCCTGCTGACCCTGCGCCTGCCCGCCGAACGGCCGTGGGCGGCCGGACGCTCGGCCTGCGACGGCTGCGGCCGAAAGCTGTCGCCGCTGGATCTAATTCCCATCTTGAGTTTCGCCGCCCTGCGCGGGCGCTGCCGCAGCTGCGGCGCGGCGATTCCCCGGCGCTACCTGCTGCTAGAGCTGGCCTGCCTGGGAATCGGCGCCTGGAGCGCGACGAGCTTCATCGGCCCCATGGCGCTGGCCACGGCCGTCCTTGGCTGGTGGCTGCTGCTCCTGGCGACGATCGACGCCGAACACTTCTGGCTGCCGGACATGCTGACCCTGCCGCTGGGCGTGGTCGGATTCGCGGTCTCGATCCTGGTGCTGCGCGAGCCGGTCTGGACGCCGGTGCTGGGCGCGGCCGTGGGCTTTGGGTCGCTATGGCTGCTGGCCTTCGCCTACAAGCGCCTGCGCGGCCGCGAGGGCCTGGGCGGCGGCGATCCGCGCCTGCTGGGCGCCATCGGGGCCTGGACAGGCTGGAGCGCCCTGCCCTCGGTCGTCGTCTGGGCGGGTCTGGCGGGAATCAGCGTCGCCCTGGCGCAACTGGTCCTTCGCCGTCGCGTGACGATGGACCAGCGGCTGCCGTTCGGGGTGTTCCTGGCGATCGGCGCCTGGCTGACCTGGCTGCTAGGGCCGCTTCACGGCCTTTTCGGCTGAAAGCCGCGTCGAGATCACGCGCCTTACGCCGGCGGCGTCCTTGGCGAAGCCCTGGTCCAGCGCGGCCTGGACCAGCACCGGATCAGCAGTGGCCACCGCGATCTCGGCCTGAAGCCGCCCCGCCCCGTCGGCCCGCAAGGTGATCGCAGCCCCGCCCCCGCTCGCCGGCGTCAGGCGCGCGACCCAGTCGCCGCCGATGCAGGCCGGCGTCCCGGCGAAGGTCGTCCCGCCCAGCAACGGACCCTGCGCCGCGCGAAAGCGGACCTGACCGCCTGCCCGACGGCAGCGAGCATCGCGGAACAGCGCATCCACGTCCTTGGCCTCAATCCGGCCGGCCAGTTGGGCCGTATCGAGCATGATCGGCCCGCTCAGGCCTTCCATGCCCTTGTCGCGACCCGCGCGCAGCACGAAGGCCCGCCCGGCGGCCTTGTCGGCCGCGTGCAGGCGCAGGTCTCCCCCCAGCAGGGCCAGCGGCGAAAGCCCGACCTGGAAGCCCCCCAGGCGTCTGCCCTGGACCGTGACCAGGCTCACACGACCCCGCCAGACCGTGCCGGAAGCCTCGGAGACAGCCAGCCCCCCACCTTCGGTCAATCGGCTGGTCAGCAACGTGACCGGCGCCAGCGCCACGACCATCACGGCGGACAACCCGGCCAGCACGGCGACAAGAATCCGGGTTTTCATCGGGCGGCCCTTGCAAAGGTGACCTCGGCCTCGACGAGGCCGTTGTCGAGACGCGAGGTGGTGAAGCCGGCGACGCCGAGCCCCGCCTCGCGCTCCAGCAACGCCGTCCAGGGCAGCAGGGCGCGGGCGTCGACCGCGTTGATCCAGATCGTGAAGGCGCCGTCGCTCTCCTGGCGCTTGCGGGCGATGGGCATGCCAAGGCCCGCGGCGCTGGTCTCGACGATCGCAGCGACAGGACGGGCGTCGGCCTTGGCGGGCGCGCCGTCCATGGACGCGAGCTTCAGCGCGGCGGACTGCTCGCGGGCGTCCTGAAGGCGCTCGCGAACATCCACGCTCGCGCGCTTCAGAGGCATGACGACGCCATACAACCCGCCGACGCCGAGGATGGCGGCGGTCATGACGGCCAGCATCACCCGCTCGCGCGGCGTGCGGGCGTTCCAGCTTTCGAGGATCCGGCTCACGGCTTGCTCCGCACTATGAGGTCGCTGGTGACGCGCTGGCCTTCGGTGACCGTGCCCTGCTCGACGACATCGAAGCCGCCAACCTTGAGCGCCTCGCGAAGCTGATCCATGTCGGAATAGTTGGCGTAGGAGACCGACGAACGGATCGCGCCGTCCTGGCCATAGACAAGGGTGTCGAGCCGCATGCCCGAGACCGAGCGCACGGCGTCGAGATAGCCCGCCGCCAATGCGCCGAAGCCCTGCCGCCGGCTGGCCTGCAACCGGCCGATCGCGAACCGCGCGGGGTCGCCATAGCGAGCGGCCTGCGGGACCAGCTGTACGGCCACGGCCTTGTTACGGCCTTCGATGGCGCGGGCCTCCAGGCCATCCTTGGTGATCTGGCCCAGCAGCAGCCCCAGCGGGGAGATAACGACGATGGCCGCGAGAATGGCCAAGCGCTTCCAGCGCAGCACCGGTCCATCGTGACGCGGTGCGAACTGGCCTTGCAACAGGTCGACGACCGGGCGCTCGGCGCTGGCCAGCAGCCACGCGTCGAGCTCGGAGGCCGGGATGTAGCGGTGAGGCCGCTCGCCGACGACGATCGAGGCCAGCTCTGGCTCGACGCCGAAGGCCAGTCCCTGCGCGCGCACGCCCAGCCGCTCGCCGAAGGCGGCCAGCACGGTGCGTCCTTCGGCGTCGTCGGGCAGCAGCAAATAGTCGGGCAAGGCGCCCGTCACCGCCACGCCGCGCGCCTGCGCCGCCTCAAGGCCCGAGCGCAGCTTTTCGCGGTCAATCCAGACCACCAGGGCGCGGCCCTCGGCGTCGCGTTCGCCGACGGCCAGGTGAAGGCCCTCAGGACTGCCTGCGACCGCATCGCCGACCTGGAAGGCGGCCGCCGCCCGCGCCTGGGCCGCGCTGCCGGCCGGCAGGTCGAGCCAGCGGGTCACGGCCTCGGCGCCGGGCAGGACCAGCACGGCTGAACCACCCGCCTGCTCGCTGGGCAGCAGCTTGCGTCGCACTGGGCCGGCGACGCCGGGCTCGACGATCTCGGGGGCCTCGTCGGGCCCGTCGGGGAGAAACAGCAGGCGGGTCATTCTTCCAGGGTCCAGCGCCGGGCGACGAGATGGACGCGGTTCGTCGGGCCGGCTTCGAAAAGCGAGGTCATGAAGGTTTCGCCGCCGGCCAGGCCGACGCGGCTTTCGAGCGAGAAGTAGCGGGTGCGGAACCGGATCTGGTCGCGCACGCCGTCGACCGGCGCGGCGCCGGCCAGGGCCTTCTGGCCCCAGAAGGCCTCCAGGTCCGACCAGCCGCCGGCCGGCCGCGCGGCGATCGCCCGGCGAGCGTTTTCCGGCGGCGCCGCGCCCAGGGTGATCGCCGACAGCAGGACCGCCCGGCTCTCCGGCAGGGTGTTGACGTTGATCGGCGACAGGTCGGTGGTGGGCAGCGCGCAGACGTATGGGCGCAGCGTGGCGTAGATCCCGGTGTCGAAGCCCCGCACGGCGCGAAGTTCGCTGACCTCGGCCAGGGGACCGCCGGCCGTGCGATGCGGAACGCCGGCCGAGGCGTAGCCATCGTCCTCCAGCCCAGCCGGGCCGACATCGTTGCTGTCGATCCATTGGGCCAGGCTTTCAGCCAGATCCGGACCGTTGGGCGCGCCCAGAAGGCTAATCAGGCTGGCCAGCTGGCGCACGCCCAGTTCGCGGCGACGAAACGGCTCGCCCTGGTTGGCCTCGACGACGCTGTTGAGGTTAAAGCAGCCGGTGGCGTCGGCTAGCCGGGCCTGAATCACCCCGCCCTCGATCGGAAACTCCACGGCGCGACCGTTCCAGTCGCCCTCCAGAGTGGTCTTGCCTGTGTCGCGGGCCAGCAACTGGTCGATGCGCGAGCGGGCCATCTGCTCGCCGCCCAGGGCGTACCAGCGGGCCTGGCCGCCAACCTGGGCGTTGAACGAGCGGCGCAGGCCAAAACGGATATCCTCCAGCACGCCCACGGCGATGATGCCGATGACGGCGACCATCAGCAGCACCGTCAGCAAGGCTGCGCCTTCCTCGTGCCGGCGCCTCATCGCCCCTCCCCCGAGGTCAGGAACAGCTGGTCGATGCGACCGAGGTCGGCCAGCGTCATGTCCAGGCGCACGGCGGTGGGTATGTCGGTCTGCGGATTGCCCTTCCAGGTCGGCGTCCAGGCGCCGTTGAAGAGGAAACTGGGCTCCACGCCGCGCACGTCGCGCAGCAGCACCTGCGGCGGGCCTAGCCGCGCGCCGTCCAGCGCCGGCCGAGATCGGCGTTCCAGGCGGCCTTCGACCAGCGCGTACTCCACATATTGCAGCGAGGCGCGGGCGTCGGCGTCGGGGTTCTCCCAGCCGCGCCGGACGAAGGCCAGCAGCGGACCACCGCCGCCCCAGGGATCGCCGCCGGCGAAGGCGGTCAGGCTTGGGCGGCCGTCCTCGCCGCGCGTACGACGAGCCGCGGCCTGCGAGAGGTCGGCTTTCAGGATGGCGCGGGCCCGCTGCAGCTCGGCGTGGCGGTCGACGGTGACCCTCACGGCGCCCTGGTTGGACAGGGTCGAGCCCATCACGGCCACGCCCGCCGCGCTGATCAGGGCGAAGATCAGAACCGCCACCAGCATTTCGACCAGGGTGAAGCCTTTCATCGCGCGCCCCGAAACAGCGAGGCCCAGGCCAGCGGCGCGCTCGAGCGCGGCGCGGCGACGGCGATGTCGACGCGGACTATGGCGGGATCGGCGGTGCGGCTGACCTGGCGGGTCCAGGCCCACGCCCGCCCGCCCGCCGCTTCGATCCCACTGCTGCGGCCGATGGCCGGCGGCGTGGCGCTGGCCATGGCCTCGACCGCGCGGTTGTCGAGCACCACCTCGGCCAGAACCCGGTCGGCCAGGCGGCCTCCCGCGCGGGTGTTCTCGCCGGCGAGGTTGAGCAAGGCCAGCACGGCCAGGCTGAAGATCGCCAGCGCGACCAGCAGCTCGATCAGGGTGAAGCCGGCTTCAGAAGGGGCGCGGGGCATCGAGCGAGACGTTCCCTGCCAGATCGACGACGACGGTGCGACGCGCCTGTCCGCGCGCGAAGGTGAACTCGGCGGGATTGGCCAGACCGGTAGGATCGAAGATCACGACGGCGTCTGGCGAGGCCGTTACCTGCGTGCCCTCCTCGAAGGCGCGGGCGCGGAACGGCGGCTCATCCAGGCGGCGCCAGTCGCGACCCTCGCGGCGCTCGAAACGGTACGCGCCATCGGCCGCCACGACGCGGACCTGCCCTCCCCGGAACACGGCCTCGTCGCGGGCGCGCAGCAGGGTGGCGGCGAAGCGCTCGGCCTCCTGCGGCAAGCCAGGGCGGCCGTCCGGCAAGGCCAGGACGACGGCGCTGGCCAGCAGGCCCATGATCACCAGAACGATCATGAGCTCGACGAGGGTGAAGCCCCCCCGCCTGCCGGCGTTGCGCGGGATGTCAGCCCCAGTTGCCAATGTCGGCGTCCTTGCCCTCGCCGCCCTCTCGGCCGTCGGCGCCGAACGAGAAGACGTCGATCGCGCCATGCTGGCCCGGCGAACGATACTGGTAATCGTTGCCCCAAGGATCCTTGGGCAAGCGACGCACATAGCCGCCTTCGCGGTAGCGGTCAGGCTGGGCCAGGCTGGCCGGCGGCGTCACGAGGGCGGCGAGGCCGTCCTCGGTGCGCGGGAAGGCGAAGGTGTCGAGGCGGTAGCCCTCCAATGCCTGCTCCAGCACCGCCACGTCGGCGCGAGCCTTCTCCTTCATGGCCTTGTCCTGGCTGGGCAGGACGTTGATGGCCACGACGGTGGCCAGAAGGCCCAGGATGACGATGACGACCATCATCTCCACCAGGGTGAAGCCGGCTTCGCGGGCGCGGCGGCGGGTCTTGTCAGGGGCGCGCATGGTCTTGGCCTCCTAGTTCATGGCCAGGGTGTTGATCTGCAGGATGGGCAGCAGGATCGAGAGGACGATGGTCGCCACCACGCCGCCGAGCACGACGATGATCGCCGGCTCCAGAAGGCTCAGCAGGGTGGCGGTGAAGGTGTCGAATTCACGCTCGAGATATTCGGCGGCGCGGGTCAGCATGGCGTCGACGCGACCGCTGCTCTCGCCGCTGGCGGTCATGTAGACAAGCACCGGCGGGAAGACGCCCGTGCGGCGCATGGCGGTCGACAGCGCCCCGCCCTCGCGGATGCAGGCGATCATCTCGTCCATGCCGCCGCGCAGGGCGGCGTTGCGGACGGTGCCGGCGGTCAGGATCAATCCCTCCAGCATCGGCAGGCCGCTGGCGATCATGGTCGCGAGCGTGCGAGCCAGGCGCGCGGCGTGAACGTTGCGGATAAGCTGCCCGACGAAAGGCAGGCGCAGAAAGAAGCCGTCGGCGCGCAACTTGAACGCCGGGTTTCGCAGGGCCCGCCAGTAAGCGAAGGCCAGGCCCGCGGCCACTAGCACGATCAGCCAGCCGAAGTGCTGAAGGAAGCCGGACAGGCCGATGACGATACGGGTCAAGAGCGGCAGGGTCTGGCCCATGCTGTCGAACTGCTCGACGACCTTGGGAATGACGAAGACCATCAGCACGGTGACGACGAGACAGGCCACCAGGGCCAGCACGGCCGGATAGACCAGGGCCGTGGTGATCCTGGCGGCGACCTTCTGCTGCTGGTCCAGCAGATCGGCCAGGCGCTCCAGGATGGTCGGCAGCGCGCCTGAGGCCTCGCCGGCCGCGACCATGGCGCGGTAGAGCGGGGGGAAGGCGCCGGCCGGCCTGGCCAGGGCGTCAGACAGGCGGTAGCCTTCCAGCACGGCGGCGTGAACCTGCTCGACGACCCGTTTGAGCTTGGGCCGGTCGGCCTGCAGGGCGATGGTGCGCAGGGCCTCTTCCAGGGTCGAGACGGCGACCAGCGTGGCCAGCTGGCGGGTGAACAGCGAGCGATCGCGACCGCCCAGGCGATCGCCGAACATGCCCTGCCCGCTTTTCGCCGCTACCGGAGCATGGGGCGAGACCTTAACCGGCGCGAGGCGGCGGCGCTCCAGCTGGACGCGGGCGTCGCCCTCGTCGGCGGCCTTGATGCGGCCCGAGCGCGCAGCGCCGGAAAGGTCGAGGGCGACGTAGTCAAAGCTCGCCATCGCGCGCTCCCGTCCCGGTGATGCGCAGCACCTCCTCGACCGTGGTCAGCCCTTCGAGCACGTAGCGGCGGGCCTCGTCCTTCAGCGCCACTTCGACGCCGGCGGCAGCGATCTCGTCCTCGGCGGCGTTCTGGCCGATCAGGCGGCGTACGCCATCGTCGACGCGCAAGGCTTCGTAGACGCCGATCCGCCCCTGGAAGCCGGTATGGCCGCACTCGGCGCAGCCGACAGGACGACGCAGCGGCGTGCCGGCCGGAACGTCGACCAGAGCCGCGGCGGCGGCGTCGGCCGGCTCCTCCACGGCGCACGAGCGGCACAGGCGGCGCACCAGGCGCTGGGCGATGATCAGGCGCATGGTCGACGCCAGCAGGAACGGCTCGACGCCCATGTCGCGCAGGCGGACCACGGCCCCGGCGGCGTCGTTGGTATGGACTGTCGACAGCACGAGGTGGCCGGTCAGGCTGGCCTGGACGGCGATCTGGGCGGTCTCGGCGTCGCGGATCTCGCCGACCATGACGACGTCCGGATCCTGGCGCAGAATGGCGCGCAGGCCGGCGGCGAAGGTCATGCCGACCTTGGTGTTGACCTGGGTCTGGCCCACGCCGTGGACGGCGTACTCGACCGGATCCTCGATGGTGAGGATATTGCGGCTCTTGTCGTTCAGCAGGCCAAGGCCCGCATAGAGCGTCGTGGTCTTGCCCGAACCGGTGGGGCCGGTGACAAGAACGATGCCGTTGGGCTCGCGCAGGGCCGCCTCCAGGGCGGCGAGCATCCGGGGCGACATGCCAAGGTCGGCCAGGCCCAACCCCGCCTGCTCCTTGTCGAGGATGCGCATGACCACCCGCTCGCCCATGCGGGCCGGCAGGGTCGAGACGCGGACGTCCAGGCTCTTGCCGCCCAGGGCCAGCGAGATGCGGCCATCCTGGGGGATGCGCTTTTCGGCGATATCCAGCTTGGCCATCACCTTGACCCGCGAGACCAGCATGGCGGCGATGCGCGGCGACAGACTGAGGATCTCGCGCAGCACGCCGTCGACCCGCAGGCGTACGACCAAGGCCTGCTCGTAGGGCTCGATATGGATGTCGGACGCGCCCGAACGCACGGCCTCGGCGATCAGGCCATTGATCAGGCGGATCACCGGGGCGTCGTCCTGCGGGTCAAGCAGGTCGGCGGCGGTGGGCATGTCTTCCAGGAGGTGCCCCAGCGCACCGTCGAAGTCGTCGCCCGAAGCCGAAGCCAGGCCCGCCCCGGCATAGACCTCGGAAAACTTGCGATCGAAGGCGGCCGTGGCGAGCATCTGCAGCTTCAGCGGCGCGCCCAGGGCGCGCCGCGCCTCGATCAGGGCCAGCGGATCGAAGCCCTCGCGCAGGCCGATCGTCGCCTGTCCGTCCAGCGACAGCAGGACGAGGCCATGGCGCTTGGCGAAGGCGTAGTCGAGGGCGGTCATTGCGGCTGCGTCTGGGGCGGAGGCGGCGGCAGGACCGCGGGCGAGGTGCGCTGGAAATCGCGGATCACAGCGTCGAGCGAGCTGTCGCCCTCGGGCGTGACCAGGGCGCTTTCACGCCGCATGCGGTCGAGACGCGGGCCGGTGACGGCGCGGGCGTCGTCGACCGTCTTGATGATCCGAGGACGGATGAAGACCATCAGGTTGGTCTTGCCGCGCTCGCGGGCGGTGCTGCGGAACAGGCCGCCGATGCCCGGGAGATTGCCCAGACCGGGCACCTTCTGCACCGACGACGTCTCGGTCTGGTCCAGCAGGCCGCCCAGCACGACGATGTCGCCGTCGTCCACAAGGGCCGTGGTCTCGATCTCGCGCTTGTTGATCACCAGCTCGCTGGAACCGACGCTGACCGGCCCGGCCACGGCGGATACTTCCTGG
Organism: Caulobacter endophyticus; assembly: GCF_003116815.1. Lineage (GTDB taxonomy): Bacteria > Pseudomonadota > Alphaproteobacteria > Caulobacterales > Caulobacteraceae > Caulobacter > Caulobacter endophyticus. The sequence continues at coordinate 367,644 of NZ_QDKQ01000077.1, read as the reverse complement.
CGCAGGAACAGGGTGATGCCGCCGCCGGCGTTGATCTGCGGCTTGACCTCCAGCTGAACGCCGACGTTCTGGCGCTGGATGGTGCGGAACGGGTTGGAGTTGGCGTCGCCCAGCACCTCGCCGGTGGTGATCGGCACTTCCTGGCCGACCAGGATGCGGGCCTCCTCGTTGTCGAGCGTCATGATCGACGGCGTCGACAGGAGGTTGGAGCCGCTGTCCTTCTTCACCGCGTTGATGATCGCGCCGAACAGCACGTCGCCGCTGCGGCCGGCCACGCCGCCTGTTATGCCCGAGGCGTTGAGCAGCGAGTTGATCCCCGCCTGGCGCATCGAGGTCACGGCCTCGGAGTCGCCGTCCCTGGGATCGCCCGCCGCGATGGCGCCCGCCAGCGGCAGCAGGCTGGTCGAGGCGTTGGTGTAGTTGGTGGCCATGAACGGGATCGTCCCGTTGGTTCCGCCGAGCAGCAGCTGGACGCCCAACTGCTTGGCCGCGTCGTCGGAGACCTCGACCACGATAGCCTCGACCAGCACCTGCTCGCGGCGAACATCGAGCTGGCGGATCACTTCGGAGAGCGTGCGCTGCAGCTCCGGCGGGGCGTTGATGATCAGGGCGTTGGCGCCGGGATAGCGGGCGACGTTGGCGCGGGCGCTACCCGGCGCCGTCGTCACGGCTGAGGTCGTGGCGGGTGTGGCGTTGACCGATCCCGTCCCGCCGCCGGCCGTGCGACCGGCGCTCGGCGTGACGGCGGACGGCGCCTGGCCCACGAGTTGCTGCAGCACCGGTAGCATCTGCTCAGCATTGGCGTGGCGCAGGAAGACGACACGAACGTCGTCGCTGGACTCGGCGCGGCGATCGAGATCGGCGATCAGCGGCAGGAGCTTCTGGACGGCGTCGGGATCACCACGCAGCAGCACCGAGTTGCTGCTCTCGACCGCCACCACGGTGACGGCTCCCCTGCCCGCCTTGCCGTCGGCGCCCGGCCCGGCGATCAGGTCGTTGATGACCTGTGCGATCTCTCGCGCCGAGCTGTTGGTCAGGGTGACGGTGTGGACGGCGGCGCGGTCCTGGTCGACCTGGGCCAGCAGCGCCCGGATGCGGCGGACATTGTCGGCGTAGTCGGCCACCACCACCGTGCCGCCCCGCGCGTTGGCCACCACCTGCCCCTGAGGTCCGACCAAGGGTTTCAGCATGTCGGCCGCCGTAGCCGGATCGAGAGTCCGTAGACGGAACACTTCGGTGGCGAACTGCCCGCCCGCCGTACTGGGCTGGCGCGCGGCGTTCTCGGAGGGTTCGATGCGATAGACCCCGCCGCCGGCCGGGGTGGCGACCAGGTTGTTGGCCCGCAGGGTGGCCAGGAACAGTTCGAACAGCTCGCGGCGGTCCAGCGGGCCATTGCTGGTCACCGACACCGTGCCCTTGACGCGTGGGTCGATGACGAAGGTGCTGTTGGTGGTCTTGGCCACGTCCTGGATGAAGGCGCGGATGTCGGCGTCTTGGACGTTCAGCACCTGGGTCTGGGCCAGGGCCGGCGCGGCCGACGGCAAGGCCAGCGCGATCGAGGCGGCCGCGGCGAGCGCGCGCAGCGTGAGGGCCTTTGTCATGGACGTTCCGGAAACGAGAGGGTCATGCGAGCGCCGGCCCGCGAGAGTTCGACATGGTCGGCGGCGACGGATGCGAGGGTGACGCCGTCGGCGATCGTCTCGCCCACGGCGTAGGACTTCTGGACCCCGTCAGGGCCGGCGATGATCGCCGCGCCGCCGCCATCGGTCTGGCGCACGCCGAACAGTCGGAAGCCCTCGACGCTGGCGGCCCCGCCGACGCGCGAAGACGCCCCGGCCGAACCGAAGGCGTCGAAGGTTGCGAGGATCTTGGGATCGACCGCTCTCTGGACGGGCGCGGCCCTGGTCGCGATGGGCGGCGGAGGCGCGGCGACGATCCAGACAAGCCGCGCGATCTGGACCGCCAGTGCGAGCAGCACAATGAGTTCGAGCGCGATGAACGCTCTTCCCCCGTGGGTGCGGAATGTTTCGGTCAGCTTTGCGGGCATCGGCGATCGTCAGGAAGTTCAACGGCGACGAGCGCTCCCCGCCCGCAAGGGCGAGGAGCGCCGTCGATCGGTCGCGGTCTTCGGTCCGTGGAGAGACCTAGAACCGCGTAGACAGCGAGACCGAGAAGGTCTGGCCCAGGTCGTAGGTGTTGGCGTCCACCCGGCCGCCGCCCAGAACCTGGTATTCCTCGAAATCCTCGCCGAGCAGGTTGCGGGCCTTGAAGGTGAACTCCAGCTCGCGGTCCCTCACGTCGAAGGCCTTGCGGTAGGTGAAGTCCACGGTCACGCCCGGCTCCTGGATCAGGTCAGGCTGATCGGGACGGCCGCGGGCCGAGATCCGCTTGCTGACATAGGTGGCCAGGATGGTGGCCTGCGAGCGGTTCTCCTCGTCCTCCCAACCGAACTGGATGTTGGCTAGGTGCTTTGAGAGGCCTTGAAGCTGGCTGCCGTCCTTGACGTAGTCTAGCGCGCGGCGCGCGGCGCCGGCCCCGGCCAGCGGATAGACGACGTCGTCCTCGCCCACCTTCACCTGCGAGTCCGAGAAGGTGTAGTTGGCGCCGACCAGCCAGCGCTTGGTTCCGAAGAAGGCGCCTTCGAACGGGCTGTCGAACAGCTTCTTGAAGTCCAGCTCGAAACCGTAGAGCGAGGCCTTTGGTGCATTGACGTAGGTCTGGACGATCGTCGAGCCCTGCTCGCTGACCACAGACTCCACCGGACGATCCAGGTCTTTGTAGAACAGGCCGCCCGACAGGTACTGGTTGGCGGCGAAGTACCACTCGACGCGGGCGTCCAGGTTCAGGAGCTCGGTGTCGGTCAGGTAAGGGTTGCCGATGAACAGGCGGTCGGTGTCGGGATCAAAGTACTGTTGCGGCGCCAGTTCGCGGAACTGCGGGCGAGCGATGGTCTTCGACGCGCCCAACCGCAGTTGCATGTCCTCGGCGAAGTTGTAGGTCAGGGTCGCGGCCGGCAGGACGTAGGTCTCTTCCAGAGCGGTCGGCGTGGCCGCAGCCCCGCCGAACAGGTCGACGACCTGCACGGTCTGCTCGGCGTCCTCGACCCGCAGGCCGAACGAGGTGCGCAGGCGCGGCAGGAACTCCGCATCGACCTGTACGTAGCCCGCATGAACCTTCAGGCCCGCCTCATAGGCCGCCGCGCCGTCGCCGCCGGTGATTTCGGTGAAGGTCAGGTAGCCTTGCGCCAGGTTGTAGTCCGACAGCAGGAAGTCGACGCGCTCGCGCTGGATGGCCAGCGGGATGGCGCCGCCCTGGTAGCGGAAGTCGCGGCGCTCGGCGTCGCGCTCGTTGTCCAGATAGGCGTAGCCGCCGCTGAACTTGGCGTCGCGGCCGCTGCTCAGCGGCAGGGTGTAGGCCAGGTCGAAGCCGGCGCTGGCCATCGTGTCGTCGAGCGTGCTGAAGCTCGTCGAGTTCTGCTCCTGCGAGGCGGAGTGATAGTAGACCCCGTTCTCCAGGCGATAGCGGATGAACTTCTCGTACGGCGCGTCGCGCTCGGACTTGGCGTAGGAGCCGCGCCAGTCGAAGTTCCAGGCGCCGAACTCGTGCTTGCCCGAAAGCTGGGTGTCGTAGAGGTTCCGCTCGAACCACTCGGTGTAGGAGTCCAGCACTTCCTGGCCGGCGGCGTAGTCCTCGCCGGCGCGCTGGCGGGCCGACTTGGTGGTGTTGTGGACATAGAGATTGGTCCACCGCACCTGGTGGTCGCCCCACTCCAGGCCCAGGCCCACCAGGCCGTTCACCGTGACGTTGTTGCTGGTGTTGTTGAAGTTGTAGCTGGTGCGCGGCTCCAGCACACCGTTCTGCTCGAGGCCCTGCTGCTGAATGCCTTCACGCGAGCGCCAGCTGTTCTCGAACCCGCCGATGGCGACTACGCCCAGGCGCGCGCCCGAGGGCAATTCGAACGAGCGGCCGGCGCTGACGTCGGCCGAGAAATTGCCGGGAATCTTGTTCTTGGTCTGGATGACGTTCAGCGGCGCATTGACCAGGCTGGAGCCGATGCGGACGAGCTGGGCGGCCGTGAAGTTGCTGGAGTTGATGCGCTTGCCGGTGGCCAGCGCCTCGCGCAGTTCCGGCGGCTTCTTGCGCGTGCCGTCGTCATAGCCGAGGAAGTCGGTGTCCGAGCCGTAGTAGGTAAGGCCCTTGTTCAGCGTGGTCTCGGTGTTGCCGCCGCCGCCGATCTCGACCTCGAAGAAGGCCTCGTCGGGGATGGCTACGGTCTGCAGGTCGATGACGCCGCCGCCGAACTCGCCCGGATAGTTCGGCGAGAAGCTCTTCTGCACGGTCGCGCCGGCCAGAATGGCCGACGGGAACAGGTCGAGCGGCACGACGCGCTGCAGCGGCTCGGGGCTGGGCAGCGGCGAGCCGTTGAGCAAGGCCGACGAGTAGCGCTCGCCAAGGCCGCGCACATAGACGAAGCGGCCCGACACCAGGCTGAGGCCGCTCACCCGGGTCAGGGCTTCGGCGGCGGTGCCGTCGCCGGCGCGCTTGAGGTCTTCCTGGGTCAGGAAGCTGGCGACCTCCGAGGTCGTGCGCATCGGCTCGGGAATGTTGCGGCCCAGGATGAGGACTTCCTCGACCACGTTGGGCGTCTCGTCGGGATCGAGCGCGGCGAACTGGCGCGGCGCGGAGGTTTCGGCTGCGCCCGGCTGCGGCTGGGCGGCGGGGGTCGTCTGCGCCATGGCGATCTGCGGCGCGACCAGCGCCGACGTCGCGAGCAGGAGGCCGCTCAGGGGCCGGAACAGCATGTTCATCGAAGGAACCTTGGAATTGTCGGGCGTCGGGAAGCGGGGGCGGCGCACGGCCGCCCCCAACCGGATCAGCAGGTCGAGCTGCTGGTCAGGCCGCAGGTCCAGCCCTGCCACCAGGTGTCGTTGGCGTCCTTGACGGCCCCGATGTAGCCGGGGTTCACGAGGAAGCTGCTGAGGCTGGTGATGTTGGCGTAGGGCGTGCGGGCCGTCTCGTTGGCGCCGTTGATGAAAGTGCCCGTCAGCGTCGAGGTGTGGCTCGACGTGTTGTTCGTGCCGGCGTTGAACAGCGCCGCGACCGCCGTGGCGTCGACATTCGTGTCGTTGGTGAACGGCGTGGCGCAGGCCAGGGCCACCGAGTGGAAGGCGACCTGGGTGGTGGCGTCGTCGATGTCGACGCACCCGGCGGTGGCGGCGGTCATCTGCACGACCGAGTTGACCCAGACGTTGTTGGTCGAGGTGTTGGCCACCAGCAGGTCGTTGCCCGAGCCGCCGCGACCGATGACGGTCCAGTTGGCGAACTTGGGGTTCGAGCGCGGCGCGGTGCCGGCGCTGCTGGTTTCGAACGCGCGGTTACCGCCGTTGGCGCGCTGGACGATGATGCCGAACTGCAGGGCGCCGTTGTAGCCGGTGTCGGTGTCGATGCTGTCGTCGTCGTTGCCGGTCAGGACCAGGTACTTGCCGTTGACGTTGCCGCCGAAGAATTCGATGCCGTCGTCGCTGCTGTTGTGGACCTGGATGTGGTCGAAGGTCGTGCCCGAACCGACGCCGGCCAGGGTAATGCCGTTCAGCTCGTTGTTGGCGACGATGACGAAGCCCGAATGCTGGACGCGCAGGTAGCGCATGACGCCGCTGTTATCCTGCAGGCCGCTGCCGCCGTAGAAGGCGTTGGTGCCTTCGACCTGGGCCTCGCAGCCGGCCGTGCCCGGCGTGGCGCCCGAGCCCGAGCAGTTGCTGATCGGCGCGCGGCCGAGGATCACGAGACCGCCCCACTGGCCGATCGAGTCGACGCCCGTCTGACCTTCGATGCTCTGCTTGCTGGTGAAGACGATCGGGTTGGTCGCCGTGCCTTCAGCGAAGATCTGCGAGCCGCGGTTGACGACGATGTAGTCGAGACCGGCCGAGCCGAAGACCTTCACGCCGGCTTCGACGGTGATCACGCCCTTGGCGCGGCCGGCGATCGGCGCGTTCGGGTCGCCGCCCTGGTCCTGGCCGACGTCGACGCGGCCGCTGACCGAATAGACGGTGCCGGCGCGCAGCGGCACGACGAGATTGCCGGTGATCAGCTGCGGCAGCTGGCAGTTGCGCAGGGTCCCGTTGGCGACGGTGCCGACATTGGCGAAGCCGGTCGGGCAGTCGGCGGCCGGCGTGCCGGGCGGGGGATTGGTGGGATTGGTCGGGTTCGAGCCGCCACCGTTGCCGAAGCCGCCCTCGCCCGGCGAGGCGACGCCGTCGGCGCCGCCGCAGCCCGCAAGCGCCAGGGAGGCGCTCAGGGCGAGCGCGATCAAGCTAACGTTTCCAGCGCGGTTCATGACGGTTCTCCATTGGCGCAGCCGCAATCAGGGCGGCGAAGACCCCCGGTCCCCAACCAATGGAAAAGCCCCGCGCTTCCCGCCCTCTGGGTCGGCGAGCTACAGAGCCGCGGAGACAGTTACCCTAAAGTTTTGTGACACATTTTCTGAGCAATAATTTGATACAAAGCCGTAATGATCAAATCGATTGAAAGTGACCTACCGTCTAAAATAGAGCGAACCTTGCGCTCTTCTTGAAACATCTGGGGACAGTGAAACCACACCCGCGATCGACCTCGAAGAACCAGACCGATGACTCACTTCGGCTTTAAGATTCCAGATGAGATGGCCGAACAATTCGACGCCTACGCGGCCACGCGCGGCGGTCGATCGGCCGTTCTACGGGCCCTGGTGTCGCAATGTCTGTCCGACGAGCTCGGAGCGCCTCAAAAGCCGCCGCCCGAACCGCACAGCCAGGCGCGAGCCAGCTCCGTCTCGATCCAGCTGACACGCGATGATCGCCTGAGGCTGGACGAGGAATGCAGGGTCACGGGCATGACGCGCGGCCAGTGGCTGGCGGCCTGCGCCCGCAACCGGTTGCACGGCACCCGGCACTTCGGCCAGGTGGATCGTGACCGCATCGCGCGTATCGTACGCGAGATGCGGGAGATGAAGTCCAGCCTGCACCGCTACGCCAGCGCCATGCAGCGCGCACCGCGCGACCTGGCCGTCGTAGAGCGGCATCAGAGCCTGATCGGCCACGTGTCGGCTCAGATCGAGCGCGGCCTGCGCGCCATCGAGGGCGCCTTCCGGGGAAACGATCACTATTGGGCCGGCAAGCCGCCGGAGGTCCGCACGCCCGAAGAGCGGCGGGTCGCCTCCACCGCGTCGGCGGCGGAGGCGTCGCTCTGAGATCTACTCCGCCGCCGCCAAGACGCCGGCGTAGCGATTGACCGGGAAATCGGGCCCCGCTTGCGAAGCGCCCTGCCCGCGATCCGACAACATGGTCTCAAGGCCCTGATCAGGCTCGGAAATATGGCGGGTCGCCCTTGATAGTCACCCGCTCGACGACACGCTCCACCGGCCAGTAGTCGAGCACGGCGTAATGCTGGGTGGCGCGGTTGTCCCAGAAGACGATGGCGTTCTGGCTCCAGCGGAAACGCACCTGGTACTCGGGCGCCTTCACCCGGTCGAGCAGTTCGGCCAGAAGGCTGGCGGCCTCGTCCTCGGGCAGGCCCAGGATCCTTGTCGTGAAGACCTTGTTGACGAAGAGATGCGGCTGGCCGGTCTCGGGATGGGTGCGCACGACGGGGTGAGCCTGCGGCGGATAGGCGGCGCGCAGTTCCTGCCGCCTGGCCTCGTCGATGCGGTAGCCATAGCTCTGCAGGATGTCATGCTCGGCCTGCAGGCCGGCCAGCCTGTCCTTCAGCGGCTGGGGCAGGTCGGCGTAGATGGAGGCGGTGTCGGCGAACAGGGTGTCGCCGCCCGAAGGCGGCAGGGTGCGGGCGCGCAGCACCCCGCCCATCGACGGCGCGGGACGGAAGGTGACGTCGGTGTGCCACTTGTTGGCGGCGCGAACGATCGGGACGATAGCCTCGCGCAGCTTCATGCCGTCGGCCGCCTCGATGTGCAGGATCTCGGGAAAGCCCGGCACATGGGCGGTGACGGGATGACCCTCCAGATCGCCGAAATAGCGGCCGAAGCGGACGTGGTCCTCGTGGCTGATATCCTGGTCGCGAAAGAACACTACCTTGTGGCGCAGCAGGGCCGCACGGATGGCCGCGACGATCTCGGGCTCCAGGGGCCTGGTGAGGTCGAGACCGGAAATCTCGGCGCCCAGCACCGGCCCGGCAGGCGTGACGGTCAGGCCGGCGTAGTCAGGGGCTTCGCCCGGTGAGATCGGGGTCAAGGCGTTCATGGCGTCCTCCCGGGGACATCAACGCTTCGAGAACGGCGTTACCCTACTGTAGGCATGGGAATTGGTGGCGCTCAAGTGTGCCGGGCTGGTCCTTCAATTTGTGAGCGCGTCTCCCCCTGGCCCAGCGGGCCACCTCCCCCTCCTGGGGGAGGATCTGCCAGATCACACTACCGCCGGCGCCGGGGTCAGCGCGCGCACGGCGGCGATGATGGGCTCGGCTTCAGTGCGGGCGAGCCAGTCGGGGCTGACGTCGGCGAAGCGGACGACGCCTTTGCGGTCGATGACCACCACGGCCGGCTGGGGCAGCTCCCAGGTCCCCGTGCCGGTGACGTCGCCGATAAAGCTGCCCTTGGCGCGAGCAGCCGCCTGGCTGGCCTCGTCGGCGGTGTAGAGCACGCCGAGCCGGCGGCCCAGTTCGTTGCCAGGATCGGAGGCGACCCTGTAGCTGAGGCCATGGCGATCGCGGATCTCGCCCAGGCGCTCTGGAACCTGAGGGCTGACGGCGACCAGGGTCGCGCCGATGGCCGCCAGGGCCGGCGCCAGGGTCTCCTCATAGTAGGGCAAGGCGATGTTGCAGGCCGGGCAGCCGGCGAAGCGGAAGAAGACCAGCACCGCCGGCCCCTTGGCGGTCAAGCTGTCCAGGGTCAGTTCGCCGCCCTCGACGTCCTTCAGCACGAAGGGCGCGACCTTGTCTCCGACCTTGACCCAGTCCTCAGGCTCGGCCGCCTCGACCAGGCGGGCGCGCTGATCGATGTTGATCTTCAGCGCCGCCGGGTCCCAGGTTCGGACGCGTTCGGCATGCAGAGCGGCCAGGCGCTCGCGCAGGGTCTGATGGCTCATCAAGAAGTCCTCCCGTCTTGCTCTCGAGCGGGCTTGGCGGCGGCGGCGTCGATCGCCATCAGGCGGGCGCGCTCGAAGATCGCCCCCATGCGCCAGTGCTGGTTGGTGTGGGTGGCCGCGTGCTCGCCCCAGCCGCTGTCGCGCCGGAAGCCGCCGACGTCGCCGGTGGCGAGAGCCTGTTCTGTGGAGAGGCCGACGACCCGCTCGGTCTCCGGCCAGACGAACAGGGCGTCTTCCGGGCAGTAGAGTTCGCAGAGGTAGCAGGTCTGGCAGTCGGCCTGGCGGACGATCACCGCCTTGCCGCTCGGCCCGCCCGCCAGCACGTCGCTGGGGCAGGCGTCCACGCACGAGCCGCAGCCGCCGCAGCGGTCGTCGATAACGACCTCGATCACGCCACGGCCTCCAGACTGGTGTTTTCAGGCTTGGCCGCTTCGAACCGCGTGACGACCCGGTCCAGGCCATGGGCGCGCTGGCGCAAGGCCAGGCGCGGATCGAGGCCCGGGGCGTCCTCGCGGCGGTGCATGCCCCGACTTTCACGCCGTTGCAGGGCGCTGGCCTTGCTCCAGCGGGCCGCGGCGACCAAAGCGGCGGCCTCGCGAGCGCGCAGAAGCCCCCTGCCCCGGCCGCCAGCGCGGGCGGCGATCTCGCGCCAAGCCTCGTCGAGCGCTTCGATCGAGACTTCAAGGGCCTCGCCCGTGCGGAAGATGTTGCGATCGTAGGCGCCCATCTCGTCGCGGACGGTCTGGACGGCGGCGGGCAGGTCGACGCTGGCCAGGCGGCTGGTCGGTCGCAGCCCGGCCTGTCCGATGTGATGCAGGCGCTCGGCGAAGCCTCGGCGCTCGCGGGCGAAGGCCGCCGCGCCCTGCCCGGCCCACTGGCCCGACGACAGGGCCCAGGAGGAATTCACCGCCCCGCCGCCCGAGATCGCGCCGGTGACCAGCTCGCGACTGGCCGCGTCGCCCGCGGCGAACAGGCCCTGCGCGGCGGTCTGGCAAAGCGTATCGGTTACCCGCAGCCCGCCGATGCCGCGCACCGTGCCTTCGGAGACGAGCGAGACCTCGAACCGTTCGGCATAGGCGTCGATCCCCATGCGCGCGAACGGGCGCACGAAGTTGGGCTGAACCTGCGGCATCACCTCGCGCACATCCTGCGGGACGCGGTCGAGCCGGCAGTAGAGGCGGCCCTTCAGCAGGGCGCGGGCCAGGTGCGGGCTGACGTCCGGACCGGCGGGAATGTCGAGTTCGTTGTCGGCCTCGTCGAACCAGCGGGCGAAGGCGAAGCTCATTGAGCGGGCCATGTTTGTCCCCGCCTGCATCGGCGTGTAGTAGTTGGTGAACTCCATGCCCGAGAGATCAGCCCCGGCCTCGACGCCCATCAGGAGGCCATCGCCGGTGTTGGTCGCCGAGCCCAGCAGGCGCGAGGCGAAGGCGCAGCCGCCGGTGGCCAGCACCACCGCTCCGGCCCGGATTGTCCACGGCCGCTCGCCGCGCAGGGCCACGCCCGCAGCGCCGGTAACCACGCCGTCGGCGTCGGTCATCAGTTCCAGGGCCGGATGGTGGTCGAGGATGGTCGCGCCGGCCTCCAGGGCGAAGGCGCGCATGGCCCGCATGTATTCGGGACCGCGCAGGCCGCGGTACTGGGTGCGCCCCTGCTCGTCGGTCGAGAAGGCGTAGTGACGGGCCAGCTGCGGCAGGCTGGTCCAGGTCAAATCCAGGATCCGCGCCATCCAGTCGGGATCGCCCAGCCCAAGAGAGCGCTTCAGGCGATCGGCGACGGCGGCCTCGCGATGCTCTGGCGGAACCCACCAGTGGCCGGGGCCGGCCGTGGCGGTGACGCCGCTGGTTCCGCAGTATCCCTTGTCGGCTAGGATGACCCGCGCGCCTTCGCGGGCGGCGGCGATGGCGGCCCAGGTTCCGGCCAGGCCGCCGCCGATCACCAGGACGTCGGTCTCACGATGGGCCGTATCGTCGTCCTGCGCCATCAGGCGATCGCCGCGTTGAACGAGGGATCGAAGGCGCCGGCCGGATCCAGGCTCGAGGTGATCGCCCCGGCCGCCCGGAAATGGTCGAGCACCGACCGCGCCTCGACCACCGAGGTCTCGTCGATGGGCGCCGGGACCGCCTTGTAGTTACTGACCGTCCAGCGGGCGATATCGAGCGAAAGGCCCGTCTCCTTGGCCAGCACGGCGGCGAAGGCGTCGGGGTTCTGGGCGGCCCAGCGGCGGGCCCTGGCCAGGCGGCGCAGGAAATCCTGGATCTGGGGCCGCTTGGTCTCGATCGCCTTGATGCTGGCGGCCTCGTAGCCGGCGCCGCTGAGGAAGCCCTCGCCGTCGGCCAGCACCCGGGCGCTGTCATGCAGCCGGGCGAGCGCCACGTAGGAGCCCCAGGTCACCCAGGCGTCGATCGAGCCGGCGGTGAAGGCGGCCTTAGCGTCGCCGGGGCTGAGGAACACCACCGAGATATCAGCCGGCTTCAGCCCGGCCTTCTCGATCACCCGCAGAAGCAGGTAATGGCCGATGGAGCCGCGGCCGGTGGCGATCTTCCTGCCCTTGAGGTCGGCCGGGGTACGGATGGCCGATTCCTTGGGAACCAGGATCGCGGTGGAACGGCCGCCGCTGCGGCCGGCCTGCACGGCCTTGATCTTCGCGCCGCTGGCGTAGGCGAAGAGGAACGGCGCATCGCCCGCCTCGCCCAGGTCGACCGCCCCCGCGCCCAGGGCCTCGAGCAGCGGCTGGGCGGCGGGGAACTCGCTCCATTCGATCCTGTAAGGAACGCCTTCGAGAGCGCCCGAGGCGACCAGCACCGCCTTGGTGCCGCCGCGCTGGCTGCCGACCTTGAGCGGCGCGGCGGCCTCGCCCTTGCCGCAGGCCGAGAGCCCGGCGAGCGCGCCGAAACCGATGATGAGCTGGCGCCTGTCCATGCCGTCCTCTCCTTTAGAAGCGTTGGGTCAGGCGGGCGTAGTAATAGCCGCCGGTGATGCCGAAGGGCGAAAACAGGCCGTACTGCAGCGTTCCCTGGTCGGCGTTCACGATGCCGATCTTGTCGGGATACTGGTCCAGCAGGTTGTTGGCCCCGATCGCGATGTTGGTGTTCGGACGCACGTCCCAGGCGATGTCGAGATCGACCACCCACTTGGGGCTATAGGTGCGGTCCAGGCTCACCGACGTGCCGGCCTCGGTATATTCACCGTAGCGCGTGGTCCGCAGGCTGGCCGAGACTGTCTGGCGGCTCCAGACCGCGCCCAGCACCACCTTCTCGCGCGGCGTGCCGACGGTCAGGTCGGAAATCTTCTGGCGATCGAACAAGACGAGGTTCGGATTGACCGCCTTGAGGATCGCCGGCGTCTGCGCGACGTCGCGGACCTTGGTCTTGTTGAAGGCATAGGCCGCGTTGAGGTTGAGGCGGCCGGCGGCGCCCAGGTCGAAGCCGTACTCGGCCACGAAGTCGATCCCCGTCGTCCGGGTCGAGACGGCGTTGGTGTAGTAGGTCGCCGTCAGCCCCTGCGGGAAGCGCGCCAGCAGGCCCACCAGGGCCGGCTGCGACGAAAGCTGGGTCACCGACAGGTCGAGGTTGCTGGTGTCGACGATGCGGTCGTCGATGTCGATCTGGTAGGCGTCAAGCGTCAGGCGCAGGCGCGGCAGCGGCTCGGCGGTGATCCCGAAGCTGTAGTTGGTCGAGGTCTCAGGCTTGAGCGGGCTGGCGCCCAGGGCCGTGGCCTCGGCGGTGTCGGTGCGCAGCACCTTGGTCGGGAAGGTCAGGTACTCGCCCGGCGTGCAGGGCGCGCCGCGGAAGGTGTTGTTGGGCGCGGCCGGGCACAGGCTGCCGGAAATGGTCGAGGTGGCGAACACCGTCTGGCCCAGCGAGGGGGCGCGGAAGCCATTGCTGACCGTGGCGCGCAGGGCGTAGCCGGGCAGGAACTCCCACCGTGTGGTCAGCTTGCCGCTGGTCGTGTCGCCGACGTCGCCGGTGTAGCGCTCGTGGCGGACGGCCGCGCCGACGTACCAGTTTTCCGTAAGATCGGTCCCGACGTCGAGATAGGCCGCATAGGAATGACGCGTGGCCGAGCCAGCATCCTCCGGCGCGGTGCCGGCATAGGACGACAGGCCCGGATTGGGCCGCAGGCCGGCGAAGGGCTGGCCGGCCGGGATCACGTAGTCGCCGACGATGTAGGAGGCCTCGTCCCCGGCCTCGATCAGGAAGCGCTCGTAGCGGTGTTCCAGTCCCCACGACACCTGCAGCGGCCGGTGCAGCACGCCCTCGAACGAGCGGGTGGCGTCGAGGTTGTTCGTCCACTGCTGGAACTGGTGGGTCGACAGGTGGAAGTAGGTCGGGCTGTCGGGGCCCAGCGTGGCGTTCAGGGTGTTCTGGCCGTCGAGCTGCGCGTGGTCCTGGGCGAAGGTGGTCGAGGCGTCCCAGGCCCAGCCGGCCTTCTCGCCGCGCGCGCCCAGGCTGGTCTGCCAGTCGAGCTCGAAGATCCGGCGCAAGGCGTTGAAGCCGTCGGGATAGACCTCGGGCAGCGAATTGCGGTTCAGCGGCCGGCCGGCCGTGACGCCAGTGACGGGCGCCAGGTTGGGCAGGAAGCTGCCGGTCACCTTCTTGGACGAGCGGTGACTAACCGTGCCGCTGGAATAGAGGGTCAGGTCGCGCCAGGGCAGCTCGGCGTTGTAGGCCGTGGCGATGATGTCCTCCTCGCCCGGACCGTAGCTGGCGCCCCAGAAGTAGCGGTCGGCCGTGGCGTCGCGCGGGTCGGGCGTCACCGTGGTCACGCCGCCCACGGCGGTGACCGTGGGCTGGTAGAGGTATTGGGCGCGGGAAGGCGCGGCGCGCGAGGCCGCCTCGTTATTCTTCCAGTTGATGGCCAGTTGCAGGAAGCCGCCGTCCTCGCCCAGAGCGCGGCCCCAGTTCAGGCTGGCGGCGCGGGTGTCGCCGTCGCCCAGGTAGTTCTGGCCACCGGTGTAGGAGAAGGCTCCGCCCCGGGTGTCCTTCTTCAGGATGATGTTGACGACACCGGCGATGGCGTCCGAGCCGTACTGGGCCGAGGCGCCGTCGCGCAGCACTTCGATGCGCTCGATCGCCGAGGCCGGGATCAGGTCGAGATCCACCGGCACGCCGCCCCGGCCGACGCGGGCCAGATTGTTGATCAGCGAGGTGGTGTGGCGGCGCTTGCCATTGACCAGGAACAGGGCCTGGTCGCCGTTGAGGCCGCGCAGCGTTATGGCCCGCACCGTCCACGAGGTGCCGCCGCCGTTCACGCCGGGCAGGTTGAACGACGGGATCAGGGTGTTGAGCACCTCCTTGAGGCCGGTCTTGCCGGTGGCGGTCAGTTGCTCGGACGAGATGACGTCGATGGGTGCGGGGCTGTCGGCGACGGTGCGGCGCACGCCGCGCACGCCGGTGACAACCACGCCATCCACCGAGTCGGTGGAGACGTCGGGCGCGTCTACGCTGGGGATCGGCTCGGCCGCCAGGGCCGCGCCCGAGGCGCAAGCCAGCAGCAGGCCCGCAAAGGCGGAGCGTTTCAGGGCCGTCTTCGGAAAAACACGAGTCAAAAGTCTATCCCCCGCGCGCGGCGCATCGGCCTCGCGTCGTTGTGTGGTCTTTGAAATCGGAAGACGGGCGCGGCTTGCGCGGGCCGCGCCGGCTGAGATCAGGCGCTTTTGCGCTCGCGGTACGGCACGTCGTCGGAGCCGATCAGCACCCGCTCCATCACGCGCGGGAAGTCTCCGTAGTCGCGCACGGCGTAGTGCAGGCCAGCGCGGTTGTCCCAGAGGGCCACGGAGTTGGGCCGCCAGCGGAAGCGGGCATGGTGCTCGGGCTTCTTCACCTCGTCATAGAGGCGGGCCAGCAGGGCCTTGCTCTCGTCCGGGGCCAGATCCACGAAGCGCGGCTTGAGGCTGTAGTTGATCCAGAAGATCTCCTGGCCGGTCTCCGGGTGGGTGCGGATCGCCGGATGCGCCGTCAGCGGATAGCGCTCGCCCGAGCGGTTCAGGGCGTCCTGGTAGTCGTGGACGACATAGAGCTCGTCGACGGCGGCCTTCAGGTCGTCGGGCAGGCCCTTCCAGATCGCGTGGCCATCGGCCCAGATGGTGTCACCGCCGACCTCGGGGATATGCACGGCCTTCAGCACCGCGCCGAACGACGGATTGACCCGCCAGCTGGTGTCGGTGTGCCAGTGGTTCTCGCGGATATCGTACTTCTTGAAGGCCTCGGCCGAGATCGGCTGCACCGCGCGGTGGGTTTCGACGCCGCCGGTCGGATGGGCGTAGACCTCGCCGAAGTTGGCGGCGAAGGCCAGCTGCTGGTCGCGGGTGATGTCCTGGTCGCGGAAGAACAGGACCTTGCGGTCGAGCAGCAGGGCCTTGAGGGCGTCGCGCTGCTCGCGCGAGAGAGTCTGACGCAGGTCGATCCCGGCGACTTCGGCGCCGATGGTCGGGCTGACGGGCGTGACGGTCAGCCCGGCGGACTGGCGGACCTGGTCGAGGACGGAGCTCATGGGGAACCTCCTTGCAGCCGACGCGAAAGCGGCCGGCGGAGGCGAACATGGCGAGCGCTCCCAAACGACGCGAACGAGTATTTCTCAGAAAGAATTCAGAGATTTATATATCGCGAACCGCAATATTCGGCATTGGCGAGGCGCATAATTCAGCGGCGCGAATGGCCAGGATAGGCCATGCTCGACAGGCGGCTTGCGCCATGCCCGTCAACCATCGAAGAAACCCCTATCGTTTCTATAGAGTTTCCAGACCATGGCCTCGACCCCAACGCCCGTGATCGCCGTGGTCGGCGCCGGTTTCAGCGGCGTGATGACCGCCCTGCACCTGCTGCGGCACGGCGCGGCGGTGCGGGTGATCCTCCTGGAGCGCAACGCGCCGGTTGGGCTGGGCGCGGCCTACGCCACCCACAATCCCAGCCACCGCCTAAACGTGCGTGCCGGCAACATGAGCGCCTGGCCCGACCGGCCGGAGGACTTCGTGGCCTGGATGCGGGGCCTGGGTCTCGACGTAGGCCCCGGCGATTTCGCCACGCGCGGCGACTACGGCCGCTATCTCCAGAGTCTGATAAGCACGATCGTCGAAGGGCCGGAAGGCGCGGGCCGGCTGGTGATCGCCCCCGACGCCGTGGTCGGGCTGGAGCCGGGCGGCGACGGCTGGCGCCTGACTACCGCCATGGGCCGGCCGATCCTGGCCGACGTCGTGGTGCTGGCGCTCGGCAATCCGCCGCCCTGCCGCCCGTCCGGCGTGGACGAGGCCCTGGCCGCCTCGCCCACCTATGTCGCCGATCCCTGGCGCTGGGATCCCGCCAGCCTGCCGCCCGGCCCGGTGCTGCTGCTGGGAACGGGCCTGACGATGGTGGACCTGGCCATGAGCCTGGAGGACACAGCGCCCGGCCGCTCGATCATCGCCCTGTCGCGGCGAGGTCTCATCCCCCGGGAGCATGAAGGCGAGCCGCCGACCCGGCCGCCCTCGCCGCCCGCGTCGGACATTCCGCCCCTGGACGCGGCGGCCTGGCTGCGGCGCACGGCGGCCGAGCATGGCTGGCGCACCGCTATCGACGCCCTGCGCCCGGCTGCCCAAGACCTCTGGCGAGGCTGGAGCGTGGTCCACAAGCAGGCCTTCCTGCGCCACGCGCGCCCCTTCTGGGACGTGCATCGCCATCGTCTGTCGCCGGAGGTGGCCGCGCGGGTCGCTGCCTTGCGTCGCTCGGGCCGCCTGAAAGTCGCCGCCGGCAAGATCGTGCGCCTCGCCGAGGCCGAGGACGGCCGGGTCGAGGGCGCGTGGCGGCCGCGCGGCGAGACCGCCTCGCAGCCGTTCTCGGTGTCGGCGGTGATCAACGCCACCGGCCCTACCGGCGACGTGACCCGGACGGACGATCCGCTGGTGCTGGACCTGATCCGCCGGGGCCTGGCCCGCCCCGACCCGTTGCGCCTCGGCCTGGATGTCGACGCCAACAACCGCCTGCTCGACGTGTCAGGCGTCGCCGCCCGCACCCTGTTCGCGGTCGGACCGGTGACGCGCGGGGCATGGTGGGAGATCAACGCCGTGCCCGATATTCGCGGTCAGGCCGCGCAGGTGGCGCAAGCAGCGCTGAACTCTACGAGGCGCGGCTAGAGTTCCAACGCCGCCGCGTGGATCAGCTCCGACAGCTTGCCGATCGACGGGTGAGGGGCCGGGCCGGTGCGGCGCACATAGGCCACCTTCGGCAAGCTGGGCAGCGCTCCGTCGGCGATCGGCTGGGCGTCGGGCCGGAACAGGCTGGTGCGGCAGGTGACGGCCAGGCCCGACTGCACGGCCGCGCGCAGGGCCGACAGGCTGGGGGTCTCCAGCGCCACGCGGTAGCGTCGCCCCTCCCGCTCCAGCGCCGCCAGCGCCGCGTCGCGGAACCGGCACGGCGCTTCCAGGATTGCCAGCGGCAGGACCTCCTGCTGGGCCAGGTCGGCGTCTCCATGCCAGACCATGGGCACGGTGCGCGCGGCGGCCGGATCGTCATAGCCCCCCATGCACAGGATCACGTCCAGGCGGTCGCTGCGCAGCAGTTCCAGCAACTCCGGCGAGCCGGCCACCCGCACCTGCAGCTGGGTGTCGGGATTGAGCTGGGCGAAGCGGGCCAGCACGCCCGACAGCAGTGTCTCGGCGAAGTCCTGCACAAGGCCTACCCGCGCCGGGCCGGCCAAAGCATCGCCAGTCAGGGCCACCACGGCCCGGTCGTTGAGCGCCAGGATATCGCGGGCGTGGCCCAGCAGGGTCTGGCCGGCCGGAGTCAGGCTCAGCCGCCGGCCTTCACGGTGAAACAGCGGCGTCAGCACGGTCTCTTCCAGGCGTTTCATCTGCAAGCTGAGCGCCGACTGGGTGACGAAGACGCGCTCGGTGGCGCGCAGCATCGAACCGCTGTCGACGATGGCCACGAAGCTGCGGAGCAGTTCGGTCGGAAGGTTGGTCGGCATCTGGCGTCCCGTCTACCCCGTTGAGGAACTCTAATAAGACCCCTGAGGATAAGTCTATTGATTGAGTAGGAATTCAGCGTCCATCTCTGTGAAGCAACGGCGCCCCCGCCGCAACGGTCACAGCGATGGAAGCGCCCCAATGTCTTTGACGACCGCCGATAGAATTTCTCTAGCCAGGCCATTTCGATGGCCGCGCCTGTCGCGCGCTCGTTGGCTTTCTCCGGTGCTGCTTCTGGCCTTGTGGGAACTGGGCTCGCGGTTCGGGGTGATCCCCGAGCGGGTGCTGGCCGCCCCCTCGACGGTGGCCGAAACCTTCTGGGCGCTGACCATCTCCGGAGAGCTGCCAGCCAACCTGCTGGTGTCACTGGCCCGGGCCTTGGCCGGCCTGACTATCGCCCTGATCGTGGCCGTCACGCTGGGCCTGATCTCCGGCCTGTCGCGGCTGGGCGAGACCGCCATCGATCCGCTGATGCAGATCAAGCGGACCATCCCGTCCCTGGCCCTGACGCCGCTGTTCATCGTCTGGTTCGGCATTGGCGAGACGCCGAAGATCGCCCTGATCGCGGTGGCGACGACCTTCCCGATCTATCTCAACCTGTTCGCCGGGGTGCGCGGCATCGACGTGCGACTGGTCGAGGCGGCCCGCAGCTTTGGCCTCTCGGACTGGAGCCTGGTGCGTGAGGTGATCCTGCCCGGCGCCTTGCCCTCGTTCTTCGTCGGCCTGCGCTACGCCCTCGGCGTCTCAGTGCTGGTGCTGGTGGTGGCCGAGCAGATCAACGCCCAGGCGGGCCTTGGCCACCTGATCAACAACGCCCGCGACTTCATGCGCACCGACATCATCGTCGTCTGCCTGCTCGTCTACGCCCTGCTCGGCCTCGGAGCCGACGCCTTCGTCCGCACGCTGGAGCGCCGCGCTCTGGCCTGGCGGCCCAGCCTCGTGGAGCAATGACCATGGTCCAGCCGCGTATCCGCCGCCGCGCCTTCGACGCCGTAACGCCCGCTCCGGCCGCAGCGCCGGTCGCCCCCGCCGTCAAGCTGACAGGCTTCGTCCGCCAGTTCGGCGCCAACCGGGTCATCGACGGCCTGGACCTGTCGATCGCGCCGGGCGAGTTCGTCGCCCTGCTGGGCGCCAGCGGCTCGGGCAAGACCACCCTGCTGCGCACCCTGGCGGGCCTCGATCCGGTCGGCGACCAGGACGTCACGACGCCGGACACGCGCGCCGTTGTGTTTCAGGACGCCCGCCTGCTGCCGTGGAAGAAGGTCTGGCGCAACGTTGCGCTGGGCCTGAAGGACAAAGGGGTCCGGGCCAGGGCGGAAGCGGCGCTGAAGGAGGTCGGCCTTGGCCATCGCCTCGACGCCTGGCCCTCCACCCTGTCGGGCGGCGAGGCCCAGCGCACGGCCCTGGCCCGCGCCCTCGTACGCGAGCCGGGCCTGCTGCTGCTCGACGAGCCGTTCGCGGCCCTCGACGCCCTGACCCGGCTGAAGATGCACGATCTCGTGCTGAATCTCTGGAACGAACACAGGCCCGCCGTGCTGCTGGTCACCCACGACGTCGACGAGGCCATCGCCCTGGCCGACCGCGTACTGGTGCTGAACAAGGGCAGGATCGCCGCTGAAGAGCGCATCGCCCTGGAGCGCCCGCGCGCGCCGGACGCCCGCTTCCAGGCCGTCCGCCGCCGACTGCTTGGACACCTGGGCGTCGAGGCGCCCGCCTCGCACGAGGCCGCTCTCGTCGCCTTCCCCTCCGGCGAGGCCGTGCAGTGAGCAGCGCCGCCGCCCGCAAGCTGGAGCCCGCGCCGCGCCTGCCCGACCTGAACGCGGTGCTGCCGCGCCTGACGGAAACCTTCGCCGCCACGGCCGGTCGTCACGACCGCGAGGCCAGCTTTCCCTTCGCCAACTTCCAGGCCCTGCATGAGGCCGGTTTGCTGGCCCTGACAGCACCGGCGCGCCTGGGCGGCCTGCAAAGCGACCTGCCGACGGCCTTGAAGGTGGTCTCGGCCGTCGCCCGGGGCGAGCCCGCCACGGCGCTCGTTCTGGTCATGCAGTACCTGTTCCACGCCTCGGTCGAGGGCCGCTCCGGCTGGCCCGAGCACCTCAAGCAGCGGGTGATCGGCGAGGCCATCGAGCACGGGGCCCTGATCAACGCCCTGCGGGTGGAGCCCGATCTCGGCACCCCCGCCCGCGGCGGCCTGCCCGCCACCATCGCCCGCCGCACGGCCGAGGGCTGGCGGATCAGCGGCCGCAAGATCTACTCCACAGGCTCCAGCGCGCTGACCTGGTTCGTGGTCTGGGCCCGCAGCGACGATGCGGAACCCCTGGTCGGCGGCTGGCTGGTGCGCGCCGACAGCCCTGGCGTGGTCATCGAGGAGACCTGGGATCACCTCGGTTTGCGCGCCAGCGCCAGCCACGACGTAATCTTCGAGGACGTGCTGGTCCCGCTGGACCACGCCCTGGACCCGCAGCCCCTTGGCGCCCCGCCGCCCTATCCGGCCAGCTTCGGAACCTGGTCGTCGGTGCTGACCGCTGCGATCTATGACGCCGTAGCCCGCGCCGCCCGCGACTGGCTGGCCGACTTCCTGATCGGCCGCAAGCCGGCCAACCTCGGCGCCAGCCTGTCGACCCTGCCCCGCTTCCAGGAAGCCCTGGGCGAGATCGACGGCCTTCTGCTGAGCAACCGCGTACTGCTGGACAGCGCCGCACGCGGCGAAACGGAGGCCAGCGAGAGCGGCCTCGTCAAGCATCTGGTTACCGAGAACGCCATCACCGCGGTCGAGAAGGCCCTGAAGCTGACCGGCAATCCGGGCCTGACCCGCAACAATCCGCTGGAGCGCCATCACCGCGACGTGCTGTGCGGCCGGGTGCATACGCCCCAGGCCGACGTGGTGCTGATTGGCGCCGGCCGCACCGGGTTCGCGCAACGCGAGGCCGTGGCATGAGCCGTCTCGTCGTCGCCAGTCAATTGCCCGACGTGTTCAACAGCGTCTTCGCCCAGCATGCGGCCGACGCCGAGTTCATCGCCGTGCCGCCGGGCCTGAACGCGCCCCTGCCGCCCTCGGCCAAGGTGCTGGTGGCTGCCCCGTTCCGCAAGGCCGGCGGCGTGCTGCCCAAGACCCCGCCGCCGGGCTGGCCTTTCGACCTGCGCTGGGTGCAGCTCGTCTCGGTGGGCATCGACTTCTATCCGGACTGGCTGTTCGACGGTCCGGTGGTGACCTCGGCGCGCGGTTCGTCGGCGGTGGCTCTGGCCGAGTTCGCGCTCGCGGCGATCCTCGCCGACGCCAAGCGCCTGCCGGAGATCTGGATCGACAAGGCCGAGCGCTGGACGCCGCAGCCGCTGAAGCTGATCTCCGGCACGACGCTTGGCCTGGTGGGCTTCGGCGCCATCGGCGAGGCCCTGGCCCCGCGCGCCCAGGCGCTGGGCCTGAACGTCGTCGCCACCCGCCGCTCGGACAAGCCGATCCCTGTGGCCGGCGTCGAGCGGGTGGCGGACCTCAAGACCCTGTTTTCGCGCAGCGACCACGTGGTGCTGGCCGCACCGGCGACGCCGCAGACCGAGCGCCTGATCGGCCGCGAGGTGCTGGCCCACGCAAAGCCTGGCCTGCACCTGATCAACATCGCCCGCGGCGCGCTGATCGACGACGACGCCCTGCTGGCGGCGCTGGACGACGGCCGGGTCGGCCGCGCGAGCCTGGACGTGACCTTCCCCGAGCCGCTGACCGATGGCCACCCGTTCTACGGCCATCCGAAGGTGCGGCTCTCGCCCCACACCTCGGTTCACACGCCCGACACCCGCATCAACCTGGCGACCCAGTTCGCCGAAAACCTCGCCCGCTTCCGCGCCGGCGCGCCCCTGGCCGACGTCGTCGACCTGTCGCGCGGCTACTGAGAACAAGGACCTTCGCGATGACCGCGATCCCAGCCCCGCGCGGCTTCGCCGCCGCGGCCCCCCACCCCGCCAAGCTTGAGACCGTGCTGCCGCCGTTTGGGGCGCGCGAAATCCCCCAGCAGCCGACGCTCGAGCTGGAGCGTCTCTATCGCAAGCAGCGCCTGGCCGCCGGCTATCGCCTGTTCGGCCGCTACGGCTTCGACATGGGCGGCGCGGGGCACATCACCGCCCGTGATCCTGAGCTGACCGACCATTTCTGGGTCAATCCGCTGGGCGTGCACTTCTCGCGGATCAAGGTGTCGGACCTGATGCTGGTCAGCCACGAGGGCGAGATCGTGCAGCCGCCGGCCAGGACGCCAGCGCGCCTGAACCGCGCGGCCTTCGCCATCCATTCCCAGTTGCACGAGGCCCGGCCCGACGTGGTCGCCGCCGCCCACTCGCATTCGCTGTACGGCAAGGCCTGGTCGGCGCTGGGGCGGCTGCTGGATCCGCTGACCCAGGACTCGGCGGCCTTCTACGACGACCACGCCCTGTTCGAGGAGTTCTCCGGCGTGGTGCTCGACACCAGCGAGGGCCAGAAGATCGCCAAGGCCCTGGGGCCCAAGAAGGCGGTGATCCTGCAGAACCACGGGATCCTGACCGTCGGCCAGTCGGTGGAGGCCGCCGTATGGCGTTACCTCGCCTTCGAAAACGCCTGTCAGGCCCAGCTGTTGGCGCAGGCCGCCGGTCCGACCAAGCCGATGCCGCCGGAGGTGGCCAAACACACCGCAAGCCAGGTGGGCACGGAACTGGGCGGGATCTACGCCTTCCAGCCTTACTGGGATATCGTCACCGAAGAAGAGCCGGACCTGTTCGACTGATGACCGGCCTTTCCCTGTCGCGCCGCGACCTGATGTCCGGCGGCCTTTCGGTCGCGGGCCTTTCGCTAGCCGGCCTTACCACCGTCAACCTGGCGGCCTGCTCGCCTCCGGGCTCTGGCAAGGGCGACGACAAGGCCGGCTCGCTGGCCGACCTGACCCTGCGGGTCGCCACCTATCGCGGCAATCCCGAGAGCTTCTTCGCCGACGCAGGCATCCAGGAGCCGCCCTACAGGCTTGCCCGCACCCAGTTCGCCGGCGGCAACCTGATCGCCGAGGCGATCAACGCCCGGGCGCTGGACTTCGGCGGCATGAGCGAGATCCCGCCGATCTTCGTCGCCGCCCAGCCCGGCAACCAGGTCCGCGTCGTCGGCGTGCTGCGCGGCGACGTGAACAACCAGGTCGTGCTCGTGCCCAAGGGCTCGCCGGCCAGGGACTTCAGGGACCTGAAGGGCAAGCGCGTCGGCTATGTGAAGGCCACGACCTCGCACTACATCCTGCTGCGCCTGCTGCAGGAGGCCGGCCTTGGCTGGGGCGATATCACGCCTGTCGCCCTGAGCCCGCAGGACGGCCTGGCGGCCTTCCAGAGCGGGGCGCTGGACGCCTGGGTGATCTATGGCGTCATCGTCTACCAGGCACGGGAGGCCGGGGCGCGGGTGCTGCGCACGGCGCTGGGCATATTGTCGGGCAATTACCTGATCACCGCCGCCAAGGAGGCGCTGGACGATCCGGTGCGGTTCCAGGCCCTGGGCGACTATGTCAGCCGCTACAGGCGGGTGTTCGACTGGATCAACGCCGACGGCGAGCGCTGGGCGGAGGCCCGGGCGAAGGTCACCGGGGTCAAGGCCGAATACTACGCCCAGGAGTTCCGGGAAAAGTCGTCGCTGAACTATCTGGAGCCGATCAGCGAGACGGCGATCGCCTCGCAGCAGGCCGTGGCCGACACCTTCGCCGCCGCCAGGATCATTCCCGCCAAGGTCGACGTGCGGCCGCTGTGGGATGACAGGCTCTCATCGTTCCTCAAATAATGTCGAGCATCGCAAATATATCCGATGACTTCGGACGATATGAGCAGAGCTATTCGCTCGATCATTTTATATTCGTTGAGATAAGTAGTCTCACGAAGACAAATCCCCATCGAACAAGTCGGGGATAAATTCGTGCAGACCTTCAAGCTTCAACTTCTCGCCTTCACCTCCGGCCTCGCCTTCGCCAGCGGGGCCTTGGCGGCCGAACCGGCGCCGGCTACCAACACCGACGACAGCGGCCCGGCCGCCGTCGAGCAGGTGATCGTCACCGCCGAGCGCCGCGCCACCGACCTGCAGAAGACCGCCATCGCCATCTCGGCCTTCGGCCCGCAGGTGCTGGCCGACCGCAAGGTCGACAACATCCGCGACCTGGCCGGGCAGATCCCGAACTTCAGCATCAGCCGCGTCACCATCAGCCACACCACCCAGACCTATGCCCTGCGGGGCGTGGGCGAGAGCGATCCGATCCAGGAGCCGGTGCTGGCCGTCTATGTCGACGACGTCTACGTGCCCCGCCAGATCGGCTCGATGATCGAGTTCAACGATCTTGAGCGCATCGAGGTGCTGCGGGGCCCGCAGGGCACGCTGTACGGCCGCAACTCCAGCGCCGGCGCCCTGCGGATCATCACCCGCGATCCGGGCGAGGCCTTCCGGGCCAAGGCCGAGGTGGGCCTGGGCAGCTACGGCGCCGTCGACGTGCGGGCGCTGGTCGAGGGGCCGATCGTCGAGGGCAAGCTGGCCGGCAGCCTCTCGTACATCCACCACAAGCGCGACGGGGTGACCTTCGACCCGACGCTGAACCACGACGTCAACCGCATCGACCTGGACGCTTGGCGCGGCAAGCTGCGCTGGACGCCTACCGAGAAGCTGGACGTGCTGCTGACGCTGAACGCCCTGCGCGACCGCAGCGACAGCCGCAGCTACGTGCCGGTCAACCAGCCCGGTGGCGGCTTCGACAAGCGCCGGTCCTATTCCGAGGTCGAGCCGAAGCAGGACCTCGACCAGATCAGCGGCTCGATCCGCGTCCAGTATGCCCTGAACGACAACCTGAAGATCAAGTCGATCACCGCCTACGGCGGCTTCAACCTCAATCCCGTCAACTACGACAACGACGGCGAGGCGGCGCTGATCCAGAAGAACCTGATCCACTACAACGACCAGTACGTCACCCAGGAAGTCCAGCTGAACGGCGACTACGGCAAGCTGACCTTCACCAGCGGCCTCTTCTACCTGCACGAACGGTTCTTCGTGGAGCGCGACGGCTACAGCCGCCGCAACGCCCAGGCGACCGATCCGACGGTGACGCCGGGCAACTACAACTTCGCCCGCGCCCACAACATCACCAACACCGACGCCTACGCCCTGTTCGGCGAGGCGACCTATGCGGTGACCGATCGCCTGAGCCTCACCGGCGGCCTGCGCTGGACCAACGAGGAGAAGGAGTTCGTCTTCGACAACAAGGTGCTGAACCTGGCAGGCCAGGTGATCGGCCAGTCGATCGCGGGACGGGCCGACAAGACCTGGTCGGCGATCACGCCCAAGTTCACCGCCCAGTTCCAGTGGACGCCGGACGTCTCGCAGTACGTCAGCTATTCCAAGGGCTTCAAGTCGGGCGGTTTCGACAACCGGGCCACGCGCCTGGACCTGGCCACCCTGCCCTTCGCGCCCGAGGACGTGACCACCTTCGAAACCGGCCTGAAGACTCAAGCCTTCGACCGGCGCCTGCGGGCGAACCTCGCGGCTTTCTACAACGACTACCAGGACCTGCAGGTGTCGTTCTACGACCCGGCCTATGTGGGCAGCCGCCGGGGCAACGCCGGCCAGGCGCACACCTACGGCGTCGAGCTGGAGACCGAGGCGCGGCCGACCGAGCGGGTGGGCCTGAACTTCAATGTCGGCTGGCTGTTCGCGGTCTATGACGACTACAAGGGCGCCGGCGGCGCTGGGGTGAACGCCGACGGCAACCGCCTGCTCAACTCGCCGCGCTGGAACCTGTCGGGCGGCATCACCTGGGACGTGCCGCTCTCGGTTCCGGGCTCCGTGCGCGCCGGTCTCGACGCCCAATGGCAGAGCGGCGTGGTCAGCAGCGCCACCCCGTCGGCCGGCGGCCAGAACAATATCCCGTCCCAGGGCTTCCTGAACGGCACGATCACCTGGACCGCGCCGGATCCACACTGGGCCGTGCAGCTTTCGGCCCGCAACATCCTCGACAGCGACAAGCCGGTGACCTCGACCTACACGCCGTCGACCGGGGTCTATTACCTGAACTTCCCCGACCCGCGGACCTGGCTGGTCACGCTGAAGTACGCGCTGTGACGTCATGAGCGGCGCGCCCAACCTTTCCCGCCTGGCCGGCTTCATCGGAGAGCTCGGCGCTCTCCTCGACCGCACGGACGACGAGGCGGAAATCCTGCGCGAGGGGGGCGGCCTGCTGGCCGCCCTGATCGCCACCGATGACTGGTTGCCGGACGCTTACGCCGTCCCGAACCCGGCCCGCTACCAGCAGTACCTGCTGCATTGCGACAGCCGCGAGCGGTTCAGCATCGTCAGCTTCGTGTGGGGACCGGGCCAGACCACGCCCGTGCACGACCACACGGTCTGGGGCCTGGTGGGCGTGCTGCGCGGAGCCGAACTGTCGCAGCCCTATCGCCGCGAGGGCGAGGCCCTGTCCCCGCACGGTCCTGTGCACCGGCTGGAGCGCGGCGAGGTCGAGGCCGTGTCGCCGACCGTCGGCGACGTGCACCGCGTGGCCAACGCCTACGACGACCGCGCCTCGATCAGCATCCATGTCTACGGGGCCAATATCGGGGCGGTGCGCCGCTCCACCTACGACGCCGACGGACGGGGGAAGCCCTTCGTCTCCGGCTACTCCAACGACACCCTCCCCAACCTGTGGGACCGGTCCCGGCCAGTCCCCGCCGAGGCCGCGCCATGACCCTGCCCGTCGTCACGCCCCGCGAGGTCCGCCAGGACCTGATCGCCCGCCGCGAGATCGCCCTTCTGGACCTGCGCGAGGAAGACCCCTTCGCCAAGGGCCACCCGCTGTTCGCCTCGCAACTGCCGCTCTCGCGACTGGAGATCGAAATCCTCGACCGCGTGCCCCGCAAGGAGACGAAGGTCGTGCTGTACGACAACGGCGAGGGCCTGGTCTCGCCGGCCGGCAAGCGGCTGGCGGCCCTGGGCTACACCAATGTCCGCGCGCTGGCGGGCGGGCTGAAGGGCTGGACCGACGCCGGCTACGAGCTGTTCCAGGACGTCAATTCCTACAGCAAGGCGTTCGGCGAACTGGTCGAGGCCCGGCGGCACACTCCGTCCCTGCCCGCCCAGGAGGTGCAGGCCCGCATCGACGCCAAGGCCGACCAGGTGATCCTGGACGCCCGCCGGTTCGAGGAATATGCGGTGATGAGCATCCCGGGCGGGGTCAGCACGCCGGGGGCCGAGCTGGTGCTGCGCGCCAGGGAGCTGGCGCCGGATCCGTCGACCACGATCATCGTCAATTGCGCCGGCCGCACCCGCAGCCTTATCGGCGCCCAGTCGCTCGTCAACGCGGGCGTGCCCAACCCGGTCTTCGCCCTGCGCAACGGCACCATCGGATGGACCCTGGCCCAGCAGAGCCTGGAGCACGGCCAGTCGCGCAAGTTCCCCGACGTCTCGATCCAGACCCTGGAGGAAGCCCGCGCCAAGGCCCGCGACGTCGCCTATCGCGCCGGGGTGCGCCGCCTTGACGCCGAGGGGCTGGCCGACCTAGCCGCCGACCGCAAGCGCACCCTCTATCGCTTCGACGTGCGTACGCCCGACGAGTTCGCGGCCGGCCACCTGCCCGGCTTCCGCAGCGCCCCCGGCGGCCAGCTGGTGCAGGAGACCGACGTCTTCGCCCCCGTGCGCGGCGGCCGCATCGTCCTGGCCGACGACCTTGGCCCTCGTGCCGACATGACCGCCTCGTGGCTGGCGCAGCTGGGCTGGGAGGTCTACGTGCTGGAGGGCGCCTTCGAGGGCGAGCTGGCGACCGGGGCCTGGACGCCGGCCCAGCCGCCGCACCTGCCGGTGGTCGAGACCATCCTGCCGCGCGCCCTGTCCGAGGCCCTGGCCAATGATGCTGTCGTGGTTCTGGACCTCGCGCCCAGTCCCATCCATCGCAAGGGACACGTGCCCGGCGCCTGGTTCGCCATCCGCGCCCAGCTGGCCGAGGCGCTGGAGCGGATACCGGAAGGCGAGCCGATCGTCCTAACCTCGCCCGACGGCGTGCTGGCGCGCCTGGCGGCGCCGGAACTGGAGGAGATCGCCGACCGGCCGGTGCGGGTGCTCGACGGCGGCACGGCCGCCTGGGTCGCCGCCGGCCGGGCGCTGGAAACGGGCCTGCCCCGCGCCGCCAGCGATCCGACCGACGTCTACAAGCGCCCCTACGAGGGGACCGACAACGCCGCCGAGGCCATGCAGGCCTATCTGGACTGGGAGTTCGGCCTGGTCGACCAGCTGGCCCGCGACGGCAGCCACGGCTTCTACGTGATCTGAGGCCCGCCATGACCCTGACCCTTTATATCGCGCCCGGCAGCTCCTCGCTGGCCCCGCTCGTGGCCCTGGAAGAGATCGGCGTCGCCTACGACGTTCGCCGGCTCGACCTATCGGCCGGCGACCAGCGACGGCCGGAATACCTGCGGGTCAATCCCAAGGGCCGTATCCCGACCTTGCTGGTCGGCGCCGAACCCGTGACCGAGGTGCTGGCGATCCTGACCTACCTCGCCCACCGCTACCCACACAGCGAGCTGCTGCCGCTGCTGGAGCCGCTGAAGCTGGCCCACGCCTACGAGGTGATGAGCTGGTTCGCCAGCACGGTGCACGTGGCCTTCGCCCAGATCGCCCGGCCCGAGCGCTACGCCGACGACGAAGCGGTGAAGGCCGCCCTGGCCACGCCCGGCGAGGCCCGTTTCGCCCGCACCCTGGCCGACATCGAGCGTCTGGCCCAGGCGCCCGGCCCGTGGCTGCTGGGCGAGCACTTCAGCGCCGTCGACGCCTACGCCCTGGTGATCTGGCGCTGGGCCGAGCGCCGCCAGATCGACCTTTCGACCTATCCCGCCTGGAGCGCCAAGGCCGCCCGCGCCTTCGCCCGCGCCTCCGTCGTGCGCGCCCTGCGCAAGGAGACGGCCCAGGCCGCCACCCACGCCCACTGACTCCCATTTCTCGAACCCTCAGGAGCATTCCCCATGAGCGTCGAATTCATCGGCATCATCCACACCCAGAACGTGTCCGAGATTCATCCGCCGGCAGGCCCAGTGATCGACGTCGACTATGTCGAGAAGATCGCCCGCGCCCATGACGAAGGCGGTTTCGACCGCGCCCTGGTGGCCTTCCACTCGACCGGTCCGGAAAGCCAGCTGGTGGTGGCTCACGCGGCTTCGGTGACCAAGAAGCTGAAGTTCATGATCGCCCACCGACCGGGCTTCACCCAGCCGACCCTGGCGGCGCGGCAGCTGGCGACGCTGGACCACTTCACCGGCGGCCGGGTGGCGGTGCACATCATCACCGGCGGCTCGGACGAGGAACTGGCCAAGGACGGCGACCACCTGACCAAGGACGAGCGCTACGCCCGCACCAGCGAATACCTCGACATCGTGCGCGCCGAATGGACCAGCGAAAAACCCTTCGATTACAAGGGCGAGTACTATCAGGTCGACCAGGGCTTCGGGGCGGTCAAACCGCTGCGTAACCCCCAGATCCCGGTCTATTTCGGCGGCTCGTCCGACGCCGCGATCCCGGTGGCGGGCAAGCACGCCGATATCTTCGCGCTGTGGGGCGAGACCCAGGCCCAGGTCGCCGAAACCATCGCCCGGGTACGCCACGCCGCCGCCAAGCACGGCCGCCAGGTGAAGTTCTCGCTGTCGCTGCGCCCGATCATCGCCGACACGGAAGAAGCCGCCTGGGCCCGGGCCGACGAGATCGTCGCCAAGGCCAAAGCCCTGCGCGAGGCCGCAGGCCTGCCGACCAGCGGCCACCGCCCGCCCAACGCCGGCTCGCAGCGCCTGCTGGACGCGGCCGCCCAGGGCTCGCGCCTCGACAAGCGGCTTTGGACGGGCGTCGCGGCCGTAACCGGCGCGGCCGGCAACTCCACGGGCCTGGTGGGCACGCCGCAACAGGTGGCCGAGGCCCTGCTCGACTATTACGACCTGGGCGTCACGACCTTCCTGATCCGGGGCTTCGACCCGGTCGAGGACGCCGTCGCCTACGGCCGCGACCTGCTGCCGCTGGTGCGCAGGCTGGTGGCCGAGCGCGAGGCCGCCCCGGCGGCGGCGGCGAGCTGACGCCATGGCCCCGTACGACGCCGGCGCGCCAGCACAACAGCCGGGGACCGACTTCCGCGACGTGCTGGCTCACCTGGCTAGCGGCGTCGCCATCATCGCTTGCTGGGACGGCGAGGCCCCGCGTGGCCTGCTGGTTAGTTCGATCACCGGCCTCTCGGTGGCGCCGCCGCGCTTCCTGTTCTGCGTGCGCAAGGAGGCGGGGTGCCACGACGCGCTGCTGGCGCGCCCCGACCTGTCGGTGGCGCTGCTGGGCGCGGCCGACGAGGACGAGGCCCTGCGCTTCGCCTCCGGGTCACGGGCGCACGAGCGCTTTGATCCGAGCCGCTGGCGGCTGCATCGCCCGGCGCCGCCGGTATTCGCCGGCGGCGTGGCGCGGGCGGTGTGCCGCCTGGACGCCGTGGTCGACGCCGGCAGCCACTCGATCTTCATCGTCGAGGCGGACGCCGTCGGGTTCTCGCCTGGGCCGGCGCTGGTGGCGTGGAACCGAGGGCTGACGGCGGTGGGGGTGAAGCCGAGATGCTCCCCCTAAAGGGGGAGCTGTCGCGGAGCGACTGAGGGGGAAGTGACTGCTGTCTTTGAGGCGACACAGGCCTCAGCAGGTACTTCCCCCTCCGGCCCTCCGGGCCACCTCCCCCTTCAGGGGGAGGATTTACGCCCTGATCTTCCTCAGCGCCCCTACCGCGCCCAGGCACGCCGCCGCGGCTTCGCGGCCCTTGTTGGCGGCGTCGTCGCGGCTGCGGACGATGGCCTGGTCGTCGTCATAGGTGGTCAGCACGCCGAAGGTGATCGGGGTCTCGGTGGCCAGGCCCGCCTGCATCAGGCCGATGCTGGCGCCCAGGCTGATGAACTCGAAATGGGCGGTGTCGCCCTTGATCACGCAGCCCAGGCAGACGACGCCGTCATAGCGGCCGGTGCGGGCCAGCGCCTGGGCCAGCAGCGGCAGCTCGAAGGCGCCCGGCGCGTCGATGACGTCGCCCTCGGCCACGGGCGCGCCCCCCTCCTGCAGCTGGGCCAGGGCGCCGCTCAGCAGGCCGCCGGTGACCTCCGGATTGAAGCCGCTGACGACGACAGCGATGCGAGGAACGTGATGGGTCATGGAAGTGATCCAGGTCAGGAGGCGCGGGCCAGGCCGTGGCCCAGCTTGTCGCGCTTGGCGGCGAGATAGGCGGCGTTGTGCGGGGTGACGGGGGCCAGCAGGGGGACCTGCTCGACCACCTCGATCCCGCCAGCGCGGAGGGCCGCGCCCTTGCGCGGGTTGTTGCTGAGCAGGCGCAGGCGATCGACGCCCAGGCTCTTGAGCATGGCGACGGCGGCGGCGTAGTCGCGCGGGTCGTCGGCGAAGCCCAGGGCCCGGTTGGCCTCGACGGTGTCCAGCCCCTCGTCCTGCAAGGCGTAGGCGGCGATCTTGTTGGCGAGGCCAAGGCCCCTGCCCTCGTGGCCGCGCAGATAGACGATCGCCCCGCCCTCTTCGCCGATACGGCGCATCGAGGCCTGAAGCTGGGCGCCGCAGTCGCAACGCTGGGAGCCCAGGGCGTCGCCGGTCAGGCATTCAGAATGCACCCGCACCAGCGGCGTATCGCCCAGCGTCCCTTTCATCAGGACCAGATGCTCGACACCGGTGGCGCGGTCACGAAAGGCGCGAACCTCGAACTCGCCACCGTGCGTCGAGGGCAGATGCGCCACGGCGACCGGTTCCACGCCCTGCCCGCGCAGGTGCTCGACCAATTCGGCGATGGTCAGGATCGGCAGATCGTGACGGCCGCCGAAGTGCTCCAGGTCGTCGCGGCGGGCCATGCTCCCGTCGTCGTTCATCACCTCGCAGATGACGGCGGCGGGGTTAAGCCCGGCCAGCCGCATCAACTCCACCGAAGCCTCGGTGTGACCGGCGCGGGCCAGCACGCCGCCGGGCACGGCCCGCAGCGGGAACACGTGACCAGGCGAGACGAGGTCGGCGGCCTTGGCGCTAGGCGCTACGGCGGCCTGGATGGTCAGGGCGCGATCGAAGGCCGAGATGCCGGTGTCGACCCCGACCGCCGCCTCGATCGACACGGTGAAGGCGGTGCTGCGCCGTGTGCGATTATCGGCCACCATCGGCGGCAGGCCCAGGCGATCGATGGCGTCGGGCTCCATGGCCAGGCAGATCAGGCCGCTGGCGGCCTTGGCCATGAAGGCGATGGCGGGGGCGTCGGCGAACTGGGCGCCAAGCACCAGGTCGCCCTCGTTCTCGCGGTCCTCGTCATCGACGAGGATGATCATGCCGCCGGACTTCAGGCGTTCGAGGGCGTCAGATAGGCGTGACATAGCCGCTCCACGTATTTGGCCAGCACGTCGACCTCGACATTGATCGAGGCGCCGATGAGGGCGTGCTGCAGGTTGGTGTGGGTCCAGGTATGGGGAATGATCGTGATCCCGACCGGAAAGCGTCCCTCGGCGTCGGGCGGGCCGACGCTGTTGAGGGTCAGGCTGATCCCGTCCAGCGCGATCGAGCCCTTCTCGACGCAGAAGGGGCGCAAGGACCCCGGTAGGCTGAGCGTCAGCCGGCGCGAGCCGCCGTCGTCGATCGCTTCGACAAGGCGCGCGACGCCGTCGACATGGCCCTGGACGAGGTGTCCCGACAGGCGGGTCGACAAGGTCACGGCCCGTTCGAGGTTGAGCACCGTTCCGACGCCGGCCACGCCCAGGCTGGTGCGGGCCAGGGTCTCGGGGCTGACGAAGAAGTCGGCCCCGCCGCCGGGGTCGTGGCGCACGACGGTCAGGCAGACTCCGTTGACGGCGACGCTTTCGCCCAGGGCCAGATCGGGAAAGCCGGTGGCCAGCGACAGCCGCAGCGCGCCGTTCTCGGGGGCGACGGCGACGACCTCGCCCAGAGTTTCGATGATGCCGGAGAACATGCGGGCTCCTAGACGACCGGTCGACGCAGGACGGTCTCGACGGTGTCGGGATCGCCCGGCCGGGCGACCTTGGTGATGGTGACGTGCTCGTCCCAAAGGCCAGCGGCGAGGAAGGCGGCCGACAGGGTCGGCCCCGCCTCGACCAGGGCCTCCAGCGCGCCGCCGTCAGCTAGATCCGCCAGTAGCGCAGGGATATCGAGGTGGATGGAAGGTTCGAGGCCACACTCGCGGGCGGCGGCAAGGTAGGCGCTGGGTACGCGCCCCCGACGGTCGAGGATAGCAAGGCGACGGGGCGTGCGGCGCGGGTCGGGCGTGCGGCGGACGGTCAGCAGCGGGGCGTCGGCCAGGATCGTGCCAGAGCCGGTGATCATCGCGTCGGCGCGGCGGCGCAGGGCGTGTGCGAGATCGAGCGAGGCCTCCGAACTGAAGGTCTTCTGGCCCGGCGGCGGGATCATCGAACCGTCGGCGGTGAAGGCCTGTTTCAGCGTCAGCCACGGACGGCCCCGGGTGGCGCGCATGGCGAAGGGGGCGACCAGGCGGGCGCTCTCGGCCGCCAGCGGTCCCTCGACGAAGGCGACGTCAAGGCCGGCCGCGGACAGACGCTCCGCCCCGCCGCCCGCGACAGCAGGGTTGGGATCGCGGGCGCCGATCCAGACGGCGCGTGCGGTGCTGGCCAGGATCGCCTCGCTGCACGGCGGCGTGCGGCCGTGGTGGTTGCAAGGCTCCAGGGTGACGACGAGGCTGTGGACCGCGTCCCAGCGGTCGCGGCAGGCGTCCAGGGCGGCGGTCTCGGCGTGCGGCAGGCCCGCGCCCCGATGGGCCCGCACCGCCAGCACCTCGCCGTCGACGGCCAGCACGGCGCAGCCCACCGGCGGGTTCGGCGCGGTGGCGCCCGCCCAGGCGGAGGCGGCGTCGAGGGCCAGGCGGAAGGCCCGGGCGATGGCCGGCGGTGGAGGCGAAAGAGCCGTCATGGCGGGCAGTTAGGCCGCCCTCCTAACCCTCGCCAAGCGTTGGTCGCTTTTCGAAACTCTTACATGTTAGAGCCCACGGGAAATGACGGCGGCGCGTTTTGCGCCTACGAGCGTGAGCATGCGCGCGCAGCCTTTGAACCGGCCATGAAGGGCCCCCTGAACAGCGTCGAGCCCCATGGCGACTGGGCGCCGGGACTGCAGAAGGCGCGGCTCTACGAACTGATCCTGCAGGATATCATCCTGGGCGAGCTGCCGCCGATGCAGGTGCTGGAGGAGAAGGCCCTGGCCGCCCGCTACGCCGGCGGGGTGGCGGGCGTGCGCGAGGCGCTGGGCCGCCTCGCCATCGAAGGCCTGGTCGTGCGCCGGCCGCGCGTCGGCACCATCGTCGCGCCGATGGACGTCACCGAGATCGAGCATGCCTTCGAGGTGCGGCGGATGCTGGAAGGCCGCACGGCGGCGCTGGCCGCCCGCAACCGCCGCCCGGCGGACCTGGTAGCCATCACCGCCGCTTTCGAGGGGGCCGAAGCGGCGATCAAGGCTGGCGACTTCCGGGCCATGCTGGCCATGGACCATGCCTTCCACCGTGCAGTGGCCTTCGCCGCCCAGAACCCCACCCTAGCCCGCTTCGTCATCGCCCTGCAGAACGTCGCGACACGGTTCTGGATCTGGCAGATGGAGAAACAGACCCCCGGAGAGCAGATGGCCGACGTGGTGCTGCACAGGGCGCTCGCCCAGGCCATCGTCGACCGCGACCCTGAAACCGCCGAAGCCATCTGCGCGCGCCTGATCGGCGAGCCGCCCAGCGCCCAACGCGCCTGACATCAACCAGTTTGGATGAAAAATAGGCCCACCGTGGGTTGCTTATTGTTACGTTATAACATAGTTGACCTTAGACTATTGTTAGATGGGGTCAGCGTTCCATGCAACTTCGAAGCATCCTTCTCACCGCCGGCAGCCTTACGGCGCTGGTCGCTCCGACCTGGGCGCTGGCGGCACAATCGGGTCCGGGCGGGACCGACGTCGAGGGCGTGGTGGTCACCGCCGACCCGCTGGGCCGCTCGGGCAAGGAAGTGATCTCCAGCGTGGCGGTGCTGAACGGCGACGCGTTCGTGCAGCGCCGCCAGTCGACGCTGGGCGAGACCCTGAACGGTATTCCGGGCGTCAACTCCGACACCTTCGGCGGCGGCGCCAGCCGGCCAGTGATCCGGGGCCAGACGGCCCCGCGCGTGAAGGTGCTTAGCGAGGGCGCGGCCCTGATGGACGCCTCGGAGGTTTCGCCCGACCACGCCGTCTCGGGCGAGCCCCTGCTGCTGGAGGGCGTGGAAATCCTGCGCGGCCCCAGCGCCCTGCTCTATGGCGGCGGCGCGATCGGCGGTGCGGTCAACCTGATCGACCGCAAGATCCCCACCCAGATCCCGCCGCTGGGCGGCGACGGCGTGGCCGAAGTACGCTTCGGCTCGGCCGACAACGAGCGGGCCGGCGTGGTCGGATTGACGGCGGGCGTCGGCCAGTTCGCGGTGCGCATCGAGGCGGCCGAGCGTCGGACCGACGACTACGAGGTTCCCGACTTCGACAGCTCGACCGTGGCCGGCTCGTTCAACCGCACCTCGACGGCGACCCTGGGCCTCTCGTGGATCGGCTCGCGCGGCTATCTGGGCGCGGCCTACACCCAGCAGAACAGCAAATACGGCCTGCCAGGCCACACTCACGAGTACGAGTCCTGCCACCCGCACGGCTCGACCCTGCACTGCGGCGGCCACGACGATCACGGCGACGAGGACGACCACGATCACGACCATGAGGGCGAAGACCACGGCGTTCCGATCGTCGACCTGCTGAGCAAGCGGCTGGACGTGCGCGGCGAGATCAACGACCCGTTCGCCGGTATCGAGCGTATCCGCCTGCGGGCCGGCTACACCGACTATCGCCACCACGAGAAGGAGGAAGGCGTCATCGCCACCACCTTCGGCAACGAGGGTTATGACGCCCGCATCGAGGCCCAGCACGCGCCGATCGGCGGGGTGCGCGGCGTGGTCGGCGTGCAGGTGGGCAAGAGCGACTTCTCGGCCGTCGGTGAGGAGGCCTTCATCCCGCAGAGCCGCACCAAGACCACGGCGCTGTTCGTGGTCGAGGAATATGTCGCCGGCGATTGGCGCTTCGAAGGCGCCCTTCGCCAGGAATGGCAGGACGCCAGCGCGCTTGGCCGCGCGGACGCCGAGCACAAGCCGTTCTCGGCCTCGGCGGCGGCGAGCTGGACCTTCACGCCGGGCTATGTGGCCTCGCTGTCGGTCGCCCGCTCGCAGCGCGCGCCCAGCGCCCAGGAACTCTATGCCCGCGGCGTGCACCTGGCGACCAACACCTATGAGATCGGCTCGGCCGACCTCGACGTGGAGACCGCCGCCTCGGTCGAGCTGGGCCTGCGCAAGACGCAAGGGTCGACGACCTTCTCGGCCAGCGTCTATCGCTACGAATACGACGGCTACATCTATGCCGACACGCTGGACCGCTACGAGGACTTCCGCCTTGTGCGCTACGCCCAGGACGACGCGCGCTTCACCGGCATCGAGGGGCAACTGACCCAGAAACTGAAGCCTTGGCTGTCTGTGACCGCGTTCGGCGACTACGTGCGGGCCAAGCTGAAGGACGGCGGCGGCGACCTGCCCCGCGTTCCGGCGGGACGACTGGGCGCGCGCAGCGACCTGAAGAGCGGGGCCTGGAGCGGCAATGTGGAATATGTCCGGGTCTTCGACCAGGACCGCATCGCCGCCTTCGAAAGCCAGACCCCGGGCTACAACATGGTCAACGCCACCGTGGCCTACGACCTGCCGATGGGTCCGGTGATCGGCCAGCTGTTCCTGCGCGGAACCAACCTCCTGGACGAGCGCGCGCTGAACCACGCCTCGTTCGTCAGCACCTCGGCCCCGCTGCGCGGGCGCAACGTGGTGCTGGGTCTGCGGGCGCTGTTCTAGGACAGGCCCGACCGGCGGCGCCTCGGCCCCCTCCCGGCGCCGCCAAGGCGCTCGTCATCCCGGCCCTCGCCCGGGATGACGAGCTAGCCTCAGTCAGCCTTCGCCACCATGCCTGGCGTGATGCGCACGCTGTGCAAGGCCCACATCGGCTCGATGGCCTTGCTGGCGAAGGTGAAGCAGATGTCGCCCAGACCGCGCGGCGGGACGTCGACGACGATATCGGTCAGCGCCGAGTTCTTGGCCGCCTGCGTCAGCGGCACGGTCGCCAGGCGCGGCCCCTTGCAGCCGAAGCGCACCTCAAGCTCGCCCTCGGGACGCGAGGGCGGCCGCACCGGCAGCGGCTCCAGCTTGTTGCCGAGCTGGAAGTTGTAGGGCAGCTGGCCGACCGTGACGGTCAGCTTTGCGCCCGCCGAGAGGTCGGCGTCCTTCCAGATCCAGCACGGGTTGAGGATGTCGAGCAGGAAGGTCGCGCGCTCGCCCTTGGCATTGGCCCCATCGTCTTCGAGATTGAGGATCAGGCCCTCGGTGCACCGGGTCAGCTGGTGTGAACGACGGGTCAGCGCCGTGTCGGCGGTGACGTTCCAGGCCCGCACACGGCCCAGCGGATGCTTTCCCTGGAAGGTGCGGGCCTTCAACTGCGACCCGGCCGACAGCTTCAGCGGCGCAGCGTAGCGCAGCGATGCCGCAGTCGGTTCGGAGCCGTCGGTGGTGTAGCGCACCTCGCCGACCTGCAGGCCGGTGTCGAGGCTGGCGCCGATCTGGCTCCCCCTGGGCCAGTCGAACGTGGCCTGCGGCTCGAATGGCACGGCGTCGTAGGCCAGACCCAGGTCCGACAGGCGGCCGAGCGTCGCCGGCAGGCGATCCTCGAAACCGGCCCAGCCCTGCCGCTCGCGCGGGGTCCAGGCGTTTTCGGCGAGAGCCGCCAGGCGCGGGAACAGCATGGTCACCGCCCGCTCGTCGGTGCGGATGTGCTCGCTGAACATCGTGGCCTGCATGCCCAGCACGTGCTTGTGCTGCTCGGGCGTCAGCTCCGACGGCTCGGCGTCGAAGGCGTAGACGGTCTTCAGCGTCGAGAGCTTGCCGCGGCCGGGCGGCTCGTCGGGCGAAGTGCTCTGGCGATGGTCGAAATACAGAACCGGTCCCGGCGCCAGCACGGTGTCGTGGCCCTGCTTGGCGGCGGCGACGGCGCCCTCCAGCCCGCGCCAGGACATGACCGTGGCGTTGGGGGCAAGGCCGCCTTCAAGGATCTCGTCCCAGCCGACCAGGCGGCGGCCCTTGGCGTTGAGATGCTTTTCGATGCGCTGGATGAAGTAGCTCTGCAGGGCGTGCTCGTCGGCCAGGCCCAGTTCCTTCATGCGGGCCTGGATCTTCGGGCTGGCCTCCCACTGGGCCTTCAGCGCCTCGTCGCCGCCGACATGGATGTATTCCGAAGGGAAGATCGCCATCACCTCGTCGAGCACGTCCTCCAGGAAGGCGAAGGTCTCGTCGTCGACGTTGAAGATGTCGGGATAGACGCCCCAGTCGGCCATCACGCGATCGGCGGCCGGGCGCGTGCCGAGGCGCGGATAGCTGGAGATCGCCGCCTGGGCGTGGCCTGGCATCTCGATCTCGGGCACGACGACGATGCTGCGGGCGGCGGCGTAGGCGACGATCTCGCGCGCCTGATCCTGGGTGTAGAAGCCGCCGTAGCGGACCTCCTCGCCTGAGGCCTTGTAGCCCGCCGCCCCGGCCGGACGCCGCCAGGCGCCGTGGTCGGTGAGGTTGGGGTATTTCTTGATCTCCAAGCGCCAGCCCTGGTCGTCGGTCAGGTGCCAGTGCAGGGTGTTGAGCTTCAGGCTGGCCATGCCGTCGATGATCCGCTTGATCGTCGGCAGGCTCTGGTAGTGGCGGGTGCTGTCGAGCATCAGGCCGCGCCAGGAAAAGCGCGGGGCGTCCTCGATGCGCACGGCCTGCACGCGGACGGGCGCGCCGGCCTTTTCCTGCGCCGCCAGCTGCCACAGCGACACCGCGCCGTAGAACAGGCCCGCCTTGTTCTGGGCGCGGATCTGCGCGCGCTGGGACGAGACGTCCAGGACGTAGGCCTCGCCAGCCGGACCGCCGCGCGACAGCACCACGCCGCCCGAGCCGGTCGGCTCGCCCTCCCTGATCGAAAGGCGTACGCCGCGCGTGGCCGCCAGGGTGTCGACCAGCCACTGGGCCGCGATCCTGGCTTCCGCGTCGCCGGCCGCGATCCAGACCGCGTCGCCTGCGCGCAGGGCCAGGGAGCCGTGGGCCGGCGCAATCTTGGCCGGGGCCGGCGTGACGGCGAAGGCCTGCGCGGCCAGGGCCGGCGCGGGAAGCACGGCGGCCAGCGCGACGGCGGCCAGGGCGGGTCGGAGGGCGAAAGGCATGGTCAGCTCCCAGCGGCCTCTTTTCAGAGACTCTTGATCGTTATGTTTGAAATCCGGGCTTCGAAGCCCTTGCCGGCCGGCGAGGCGGCCATGACCCCCAGCTCGACCGTGTCCGGCATCGGCAGGTGGCCAAGCCGGGTGTCGACGAAGCCCCCCTGCCCCACCGCGTGGGCGCAGAACAGGGTCTGGCCCGAGCGGCGCAGCCTGACCCGCACGGACGGCGCGGTGGGGATCACGAGCGACGATCCATCCGACCAGTCGCGGGTGAAGACGGTGGCCGAGTGCAATTGCCCGCCCAGGCGCTCTACCCCGGTCTTCATCCAGAGGTCGGGCGCCACGCGCAGCATCAGGCCGGTCTGGTCGGCGTCGGCGGCGTAGTCGCCGGCCAGGTCGGCGGTCATCTCGAAGTCGCCGGCCTGGCGGAGGAACCAAAAATGGCCGTTGTCGATCAGCGGGCCGCCGGCCGTACGCCGCCAGAAATCGGTTCCGGCCCCGGCCTCGCAGACCAGGACGCCGTCCTTCCAGGCCCAGGTCCGCGGTCCATTCAGCCACGACCAGCCGTCGGCGGCGCGGGCCATTGCGGGCGTGGCGACGGCGGTGACCGCGCCGGCGAGAAAGGCTCGACGATGAATGGCGCGATCAGACGACAAGGCTGAGCCCCAGCACGCAGATCAGCCCGACGACCCCGACCACGCTCTCCATCACCGTCCAGGACAGCAGGGTCTCCTTCAGGGTCAGGCCGAAATACTCCTTGAACAGCCAGAATCCCGGGTCGTTGACGTGCGAGAACATCAGGCTGCCGGCGCCGATGGCCAGCACCATCAGGTTGGGGTCGACGCCCGTGGTCGCCATCACCGGCTGGATCAGGCCAGCGGCGGTGAGGCCTGCGATGGTGGCTGAGCCGAGGGCGACGCGGATGACCATGGCGATCAGCCAGCCCAGCACCAGCGGGTGCAGCGGCAGCGAACCGAGCCAGCCGCCCAGCGTGGCGCTGACGCCGCTGTCGACGAAGACCTGCTTCAGCGCGCCCGCCCCGGCCAGGATCAGCAGGATCGAGGCCACGTCCTTGAGGGCGTCGCCATAGCGCTGCATCTGCACCGGGATGCCGATCCCCCGCAGCACGCCCAGGCTGACGGTGGCGTAGATCAGGCAAAGGGTCAGGACGACGGCGGGATTGCCGATGAAGCCGATCAGGTCGTGGGTCGGCGACGGGCTCTTGAAAGCGACCAGCAGCGCCGTGGTGGCGGCGATCATCACTACCGGCAGGAGCGCGGTCGTGAAGCTGTTGATCGGCCCGGGTGCCCTGGCGCCGGAGGACTCCTCGGCGCCAAAAGGCGAGTCTGCGGGCGGTCCGCCCAGCGGCAGCAGGTTCACGCGCTTGAGCACCAGGGTCAGCAGCGGTCCGCCCACCATCAGGGCGGCGAGACTGACGATCAGGCCATAGCCGAGAGTCAGCCCCGTGCTGGCCCCGAACAGGGTGACGAGGGCCGCCGGCGACGGGTGCGGCGGCAGGTAGCCATGGGCCACCGACAGGCCCGACAGCAGCGGCAGGCCGACATAGACCGGCGGCAGGTTCGCCCGCTTGGCGATCGAGAAGATCAGCGGGATCATGACCACGAAGCCGACGCTGTAGAACAGCGGGATGCCGACGATCAGGCCGGTCATGGCCATGGCAAAGAGGATAAAGCGCAGGCCGACCGCGCCGATCAGGGCGCGGGCTATGCTCTGGGCGGCGCCGCTGTCGGCGATGGCGCGGCCGAACATGGCCCCCAGGCAGATGATGGCGACGAGGCCGCCGAGCATGTCGCCGACGCCCTTCTCCAGGGACTTGGGGATCTGGGCCAGCGGCATGCCGAACAGCACAGCCCCGCCAAGCGCCACGACTAGGAAGGCCAGGAATGGCGGGACCTTGCCCCAGGCGATCAGCACGACCAGCAGCGCGATCAGCGCGACAACGGCGAGCACCATCATGACCAAGCCACCACCCTAGAGCACGCGGGCGACGTTTCGCTCCGCTGCGGGAAGGAAAGAGCGATTCCCCGGCGCCGTGGGGTTTTGTGGCGCCGGGGAATCTAAAGCCGGACAAGGCAGGGGATCCGCCTTGGGGCTGAGGCCCGGCCGCTTACCGGGGAGGGAGTGGCTTCGCGGCCGGTGAAGGGCGCGCTCGCAGAAGCGCGCCCCAGCTTGGCGGTCAGAACCGCAGGCGAACGCCCGCGCGGTACATCCGGCCGATGGTGTCGTAGAGGTAGGGATTGACCCCCGGGCTGACGTTGGTGGTCGGCGCGGCGACCGGATCCTCGTCGAACAGGTTGTCGACCTTGAAGTAGGCGGTGACGTTGTCGTTGACGTCGTATGTGCCGCCAACATCGACGTAGGTCGCGCCCTTCATCCTGTTGTTGTCGATGGTGCGGCGCTGCACGGTCGAGACCGGGCAGTTGGTCTGACACTCGATGTACTCGTTGTTGTAGACGCCGTCGCTGATCCAGCGCTGGTAGAGGGTCAGGCTGAGACGGTCGAGCGCCCAGGTCTGGCTGAAGGTGGCCTTCCAGTCAGGGGTGTTCGACAGGTTCACGCCGGCGCTCTCGACGGGGATCGTGCCCAGCACGCCCGAGGTGGTCTTGAAGCTCATGACGTGGGTGGCCAGGGCCCGGATCGACAGCGTGCCCGGCAGGCCCCAGTCTTCCAGGTTCTTGCGGTAGATGGCCTCCAGGTCGACGCCCTTGGTGCGCATGGTGGCCACGTTGAAGGCCTGCACCCGCACGAAGTTGGTGTTGGGCTGGGTGCTGGTCAGCAGCATCGCCCCGCAGATCTCCTGGTTGCCAGCGACACACAGGTCGACAAGGTCCTGAGCGGCCAGCGAGTTGATGGCGCCGTCGACCTTGATGTCGAAATAGTCGGCCGAGAAGCTGAAGCCCGGCAGCCAGGCCGGCTCGGCCAGGACGACGCCGACCTCGGTGTTGCGAGCGATCTCGGGACGCAGGTTGCTGTTGCCGACGATCTCCTGGAGAACGTTCACCGCCGTGCCGCGATAGAGGACGGTGGCGTTGGTCACGACCGGCGGCGCGAACAGCTCGCCCAGGTTCGGGGCGCGGATGTCGCGCGAAGTCACCGCCCTCAGGCGCAGGCCCTGCACGGGGGTCTTCCAGACGCCGCCCAGCTTCCACGTCGTGACGTTGCCCGAGGTGCTGTACTTGGTCTGGCGAACCGCGCCGTTGATGTTTGCTTCGCCGAGGGTCTCCGACTGGAGGATCGGCACGTTGGCCTCGATATAGCCCTCGACGACGTTATAGGAGCCGTGGCCGCCGTGATAGTTGCCGGCGTACCAGTTGTTGCCGGCGACGCGCAGCAGCGGATCGGCCTTGTAGTCGTCGGTGTAGCCGTTGTCGGCCGTGGCGCCGTCGCCATACGGGTCGCCGATGGTCTTGTACTTCTCCTCGCGCCATTCCAGGCCGGCGGCGATGGCGACCGGGCCGGCCCACGACTGGAGGGGCTCGCCGGTGACGTTGAAGGCGGCGACGGACTGGTTCTGCTTGGAGCGCTGGCGCGGTCCGTTGCCTGGCATGACGTAGGCCAGGGCGGCCGGATCTTGCGTGACGTTGCCGATGATGTTCAGCGGCACGCAGCCTGCGGCGCGGGCGATCGGATCGCGGCAGATCACCGTGCCGTTCGGACCGGCGATGGCGTCGATGGCGGCGTTGTAGCGCGGCGTCAGGGTGATGTTGTCGACGTCGATGCTGATGCGGTTGATGCCGTAGGCATAGTAGGCGTCATAGCTCCACGACGTGCCCAGCACCTCGCGGCTGCCGGTCGCGCCCAGCACGAAGCGTTCCTGCTCGCGCTTGACGTTGACGTCGATGGGACCGAAGGCGCCGTTGCTGGTGCCCATCTGGAAGCTGGTGATGTTGTTGCTGGCGCAGGCCGTGCGGATGGCGGCCGGCACGAACGGGTTCTCGCACTGGATGGTCAGGCCCGTGCGCTCCGCGCCGACATTGGGCTGGTTGAGCGAATTCACCTGGGCGAAGTTGGTGGTCAGGTAGATCTCGTCGTCGTCGCCCCACTTGTAGCTGACACGGCCGTAGGCGACCTTTCGCTTCAGCCGCGCGGCCAGGGTCGGCGAGGCGCCGATGCCGCCCGACAGATCGCCGCCGACGCAGAACGGGGCGAAGCAGCCGGTGACGCCGCCGGCGCCGTTGGGCGCGCCGCCCGAGCCGTACTGGAACTGGTAGGGCGCGCC
The DNA here is from genome assembly GCF_003116815.1 of Caulobacter endophyticus. Classification (GTDB taxonomy): domain Bacteria; phylum Pseudomonadota; class Alphaproteobacteria; order Caulobacterales; family Caulobacteraceae; genus Caulobacter; species Caulobacter endophyticus. The sequence continues at coordinate 324,114 of NZ_QDKQ01000077.1, read as the reverse complement.
GCCCGGGCCGAAGGCGATGCCTTGCAGCGGGCCGTTCGTGATCAGGCCGTACTTGGCGTACTGTATCTGCTGGGCGCCCTTTATGACGCGGTACTGCGGCAGGCCGTCGGTGGTCGAGGCCAGCGGGCGCACCTGGATGGCGGGGGTTTCATACCAGTCACGGCCGCCGGCCTGCTGTTCGCCGAAGCCGCCGGCCAGGACGCCGGCCTCGCGGCTGTACTCGACGCTGCCGATGACGCGCAGGCGGTCGTCCATGAACGCGTCGCCGAAGGCGGCCTGGGCCACGAAGGTGTCGTTGTCGCGGTACTTGCTTTCGCCACCTTCGAGACGGGCCTTGAAGCCCTCGAAGGTCTTGTCGGTGACGAAGTTGACCACGCCGCCGATAGCGTCCGAGCCGTACGAAGCCGAGGCGCCGCCGGTCACCACGTCGACCTGCTTGATCAGCAGTTGCGGGAACTGGCTGACGTCGGACACGCCGTTGATGTTGGCGGGGGTGACCCGTTGGCCGTCCAGCAGGGTCAGGGTGCGGATGGGGCCAAGGCCGCGCAGGCTGAACGAGCTGAGCCCCTGCATGCCGCTGCTGGTGCTGTTGACGAAGACCGTCTTGCCGGTGCTGCCCTGCAGGGCCGGCATCTGGACGATGGCCTGGAAGACGTTGGGCTGCGAGGCCTTTTCCAGATCCTCGGCGGTGACGGTGGTGGTCGGCGTCGGCTGGGTGAAGCCGCGCGAGGCGATGCGCGAGCCGGTGACGACGACTTCCGAGACGGTGGCGTCCCCCTCGGCCGCGGGCGCTTGCGCCTGCTGAGCCGCGTTGGCCATCGCCCCCCAGGACAACAGCGCCATAACCGAGACCGTGCCGGCATAGGTTCGGCGATTCAATTTCAACAACTTCCAGCCCCCTTGCTCGTGGATTTCGAGCCCGGGCGCACTGGTGGCGCTCACTGAACCCGACTCCAGGTAAGTGTTATTACTTCCCTGCTCGCACAGGGATGCTCTTTATGTTTTCGAATGTCGGACAAGCATGCGCGGATACTGTTGCGAACCGCGCTGTCTCCTTCATTTCTCGCCCTGTTCAGGACGCAAGAAGGATTGTCACAGGCCCCACATAACGTCAATCACAAAACATTCATTTATGTAGCAATCATAAAAGAGCTGCCTATGACGGCATCACGGCCCTCAGAAAGACTCATATTTTTCAATGACAAGAACGGCGCCCAGAAACATGGCGCCAATGAAATACCCGCTTTCAAACCGGCGCGAGCAACCTCTGGCGCACACGCGGACCACATGAGACCACTATCAAATGAAGTTTGAATTCCGAGCGACCGAATAGGCGATGACGCCACGCCTACAAGCATCTGCGCGCCGCACGACGAAGAACAGCACCGACACCCCTCCCCGCCACATGGCGAAGCCGCGTTCGGATCAGTCGCCGATCGGCTGCTGGGGCGCGATACCGTGTAGCCAGGCGACGCTGCCACGCGCCCGACGCAGCATCTGGTGAGCCCGCTCGCCCAGGGACGCCGCCACCGCATAGGCCAGCCGGTCGATGACGAACAGCTGTGCGAAGCGCATGGGGTTGGGCTGGAACTCCTCGACGCCCGACGGCGACAAGCCCACGTGCAGGCAGATGTCGGCGTCGCGACCGAGCGGCGAGTCCGCGTCGGTGATGGCGATACAGACGGCCTTGTAGTGCTTGGCCAGCTCCATGCTCTCCTGCAGCTCTCGCGGACGGCCAGTGGAGGACAGGAACACCGCCACGTCGCCCGGCGACAGGATCGCGGCCGACATCCGCTGGGCGTAGCCGTCGGTGAACACCATGGCCGGCACGTCGAGGCGGAACAGACGGTTGTGGATTTCGCTCGCCAAGGCCGCCGAGCTGCCGCCGATGCCGTACACCACCACGCGTGCTGCCTTGGCGATGGCCAGGGCAGCGGCCTGCAAGTCCTTTTCGTTCAAGGTTTCCCGAGTGCGGCCCAAGGCGTCGATAATGGTCTCGAACAGGCGATCGGCCACCGCGGCGTCGGCGCCCGAAGCAGCGACCGGTTCGGCCCTGGCTGGCGCGGGCCGCGCCGCCCGCTCGCGCTGGTCGGTCACGGCCTGGGCGTGGGCCAGCTCTTGGATCAGGCGGAACTTCAGGTCCTTGAAGCCCTCACAGCCGATCGTGCGGCAAAAGCGCAGGACGGTCGGCTCGCTGACGCCAAGATCCGTGGCGACCGAGCGGACGCTGGCGCGGACGAACTCGTGCGGCGACTTCAGGATCAGCTTGGCGATCTTGAGATCGGAGCGCGTCATCGACTCCATCATCGCCTCGATGCGCGGGATCAGGTCGCCGTCGTCCACGGCGCTTTCAGACTGATTCATCCCCCGACCCCTTCACCAAACTGCGCCTAGCCGACGACTGATACCGGCAACGATCTCGCCCCGCAATCAAGGCAGAGCGCGCACCCACATCAGGAATGATAGTTTTGCTACATTTTCGTTGACACGATTACATCCGACGTGGCTCCTGAAGGTCTGAACTGGGCCTTGAGTCAGGAGATTTCCTTGTCCATCCAACGCATCGGCGCGGCCACCACGGGCACTGGCGGCAACGCCCTGCCCTTCTGCCAGGCCACCGTGGCCAACGGCTTCGTCTTCGTTTCGGGCCAGGTGCCGATGGATGAGAACGGCGTGCTGGTCGACGGCGGCGTCGTGCCCCAGACCCACAAGGTGATCGAGAACATCGTCGGCATCCTGGCCAAGGCCGGCTGCACCCTGAAGGACGTGGTGAAAGCCAATGTCTGGCTGGACGACGCCCGCGACTTCCACGCCTTCAACCGCGTCTACAACAGCTATTTCGGCGACGCCCTGCCTGCCCGCGCCTGCGTGCAGTCGCCGATGATGGTCGACTGCAAGGTCGAGATCGAGGTCATCGCCCTGGTTCCGCAGGCCTGAAGCCGATGATGTCGCCCGCCGATCTCGACGCCCTGGTCCTCGCGCCCGGAACCAAGGCCGTCCCGCTGGACGGTTCGGTGCGCACCCTTGGCGACCTGGCTGGCCGCGGCCTGTCGCTGCTCGGCGGCGACATCCCGATGCCGGCCGCGGTGCTGAAGCGCGCCGCGATCGACAACAATCTGTCGGTCATGCAGGCCTATGTCGACGCGGCGGGCGCGAAGCTCGCGCCGCACGCCAAGACCACCATGTGCCCGCAACTGCTGGCGCGGCAGATCGAGGGCGGCGCCTGGGGCCTGACGGCCGCGACCATGACTCAGCTGAAGCTGTGCCATGAAATCGGCGCGCCGCGCCTGATCCTGGCCAACCAGCTGGTGGGCCGCGCAGAGGTCGAAGCCCTGCGCGACCTGACCACCGCCGCCCCCGAGCGTCCGGTCTATGTGCTGGTCGACGGCGAGGCCGGCGCAAGGGGGATCGCCCAGGTCTTCGCCGCGGCCCCGAACGCGCCGCCTGCGCGCCTGCTGATCGAGCTGGGCATGGTCGACGGTCGCTGCGGCGTGCGATCGGTTGACGAAGGCCTGGCCCTGGCCCGCCTGATCCGCGACCTGCCGGGCGTCGAGCTGCACGGCGTCGAGGGCTACGAGGGCCTCGTCTTCAGCGACCATGCCGTGCGCGACGCCACGGAGGTCGACGCCTATCTCGACGGCCTGATCGGCCTGCACCGCGCCCTGCGCGCCGACAGCCTCTACGCCCAAGACGAGGTGGTGCTGACCGCCGGCGGCTCGGCCTATTACGACCTGGTGGCCCGCTCCCTGGCCGGCGAGGCGCCCGGCGCGACGATCGTGCTGCGCAGCGGCTGCTACGTTACCCACGACAGCGGCTTCTATCGCGAGCTCCTGAGCCGCATGGACGCCCGGCAGGAGGTTCACGGTGCCGTCGGCGCCCCGCCGCGCCTGCGCCCGGCGCTGGAGGTGTGGACGCGGGTGATCTCGCGCCCGCAGCCGGACATAGCCATGGTCATGATGGGCAAGCGCGACGTCTCGTTCGACATTCACCTGCCGACGGCCCGCCGCTGGTTCCGCCCGGGCCTGCATCAGACGGCGCATAATATCGACGGCGTGGTCACCGCCAAGCTGGCCGACCAGCATGGCTTCCTCACGATCGCCCCCGACTCCGATCTGGCCGTCGGCGACCTCCTGGGCTTCGAGATCTCCCACCCCTGCACGACCTTCGACAAGTGGTCGGTGCTGCTGGAGGTCGACGAGGCCTATGCGGTGCTGGGCGGCCTGAAGACCTTTTTCTGAGTGAACGTTCCTTGAGCAGCCTGACGCACGCCATGGCCAGCGCCCTCCCCGCCCCCGACATCGTCCTGAAGGGCGGCACGGTCATCGACGGAAGCGGCGGCGCGGCCTTCGTCGCCGACGTCGCACTGGCCGGCGACACGATCGTCGCGGTCGGCCCATCGCTGCCGGCCGGCCGCGCCCGGACGATCGACGTCTCGGGCCTTGTGGTGGCGCCGGGCTTCATCGACGTGCACACCCACGACGACCTGGTCTGCATCACCCAGCCCGACATGCTGCCCAAGATCAGTCAGGGCGTGACGACCGTTATCGCGGGTAACTGCGGGATTTCGGCGCCGATGCTGCGCTTCGACGAGGCGGTAGCCGAGCCGTTCAACCTGCTGGGCGCGCGAGAGGACTTCGCCTATGCCGCCTTCGCCGACTATCGCCGCGCCATCGAGGCGGCCGCGCCGCGCGTCAACGTGGCGGCACTGATCGGCCACTCGACCCTGCGCATGCTATGCATGGGCGACCTGGAGCGCGCCGCCACGGCCGCCGAGCGCGAGACGATGGACGCCCTGCTGCGCGAGGCGATGGCAGAAGGCGCGCTGGGACTGAGCTCGGGCGTGTTCTACGCCCCGGCCTGGGCCGCCGACCTGGAAGAACTGCAGGCCCTGGCCCGGACGGTGGCCGAGGCCGGCGGCGTCTACACCGCCCATATCCGCGACGAGCGCGAGGGCATCATCGAAGCCCTAAAGGAGGCCTTTGCCGCGGCCGCCCCCAGCGGCGCACCGCTGATCCTGTCGCACCACAAGTGCGCCGGCGTGCGCAACTGGGGCCGGGCGGCGGAAACCCTGGGCCTGATCGACAGGACCCGGCAGAGCCAGCCCGTCCACCTGGACTGCTACCCCTACACCGCCGGCTCGACGATCATCCGGCCCGACCTGGCCGATGGCGAGGTCGAGATCCTGGTCAACTGGTCCGAGCCGCATCCGGAGATGGCCGGCCGCACCCTGGCGGCGATCGCCGCCGACTGGGAGCTGACCCAACCGCAGGCGGCCGAGCGGCTGATGCCTGGCGGCGCCAGCTACTTCCAGATGGCCGAAGCCGACATGCGCTCGATCCTGGCCCACCCCTGCTGCATGGTCGGCTCGGACGGCCTGCCGCACGACAAGCGCCCGCACCCGCGCCTGTGGGGCGCCTTTCCGCGCGTGCTGGGTCACTACGCCCGCGACGAGAAGCTGATCAGCCTGGAGGCGGCCGTGCACAAAATGACCGGCCTGGCCGCCGATACCTTCCGACTGGCCGGGCGCGGCCGGGTGGCCGCGGGCATGAGGGCCGACCTGACGGTTTTCGACGCCGAGGCGATCATCGACCAGGCCACCTACGAGGCCCCCACCCGCCCGGCCAAGGGCGTCGAGCACGTGTTCGTCAACGGCGCCCTGGCGTTCAGCGGCGGCGCCGTCGTCGGCGAGCGCGCGGGGCGCTTCCTGCGCTCGGCCGCCTGACGCCGGAATCAACACCCTGAAGGCATCATGCGGCGCCGGCAAAAGCAGAGGTTGCGCCGCCACGCCCAGCCCCTAAGGTCTCGCCAGTCTTAGATTCTGGGGGCTTTTCTTCATGTCTGCTCAAGAACCCGTCGGCGAGGCCTTCGACTTCGGACGGGTGATCCAGCGCACCTTCCAGGTCATCGCCGCCAACGGCGTGCTGTTCGCCGTCGGCGCCCTGGCGCTGGTGAGCGCGCCGCTGCTGGTCGGTACGCTCATCGGCCTGCAATGGGCGGGCGATCCGATATTCGGCCTCTGGATCGCCGGCGGCTCTCTGCTTTCGGCCCTCGGCAGCGTCGTCCTGCAAGGCGCCGTCGTCCGCGCCGCCATCGGCGGACTGAACGGCGCACCGGTCGCGCCCCGCGAAGCGGTTTCGACCGGCGTTCGCTTCCTGCTGCCGCTGATCGGCCTGGCCATCGTCTCGGCGCTCGGCATCTGGCTGGGCCTGATCCTGCTGATCGTGCCGGGCGTCATCGTCAGCCTAATGTGGGCGGTATCCGCGCCGGTGCTGGTGGTCGAGAAGCTCGGCGTCTTCGGCAGCCTCAAGCGCAGCCGCGACCTGACCCGCGGCCGTCGCTGGGCGATCCTTGGCCTGTTCGTGCTCTACATGATCGTCAGCTTCATCCTGGGCGTCGTCATCCAGGCGGTCGGCCTGCCGCTGGGCGTGTCGTCCAGCGGGCTTTTCGGCCTGAACGACGCAACCATGTCGGCCGGCCTGATCGTCTTCGTGTTCGCGTCGTCGCTGGTGAACGGCCTGCAGGGCGTGATCGTCGCCGCCGGCGTCGCCTCGCTGTACTACGAGCTGCGCACGTCCAAGGAAGGCGCCGCGCCCGGGGACACTGCGTCGATCTTCGACTGACGCCCAGAGCTAGCGTGCGACGTCGTACTTGTCGCGGCGTCGCACGCCCATCAGCAGGCGCGCCTCAAGCCGCTTGCGCAGGGCCGCGTAATAGGCGCTGAGGAAGTCGTAGTCGTCTTCCTCGGCCAGGCGGGTCCAGCCGATCTTGCCGGCGATGCGGTCGGCCACGGCGCGCATCGTCTTGCGCTCGCGCTGGCGCAGCACGTCTTCCAGCACATGCAGCTCCTTGGCCCCGTACGCGTCGATCTGCTCGGGCGTGAAGCCGTAGCGCTGCAGGCGCTCGGCCCCCTCGTCGGCCATGTCGCGCATCAGCTTGCGCTTGGGCGCGCGGACAACCCAGGTTCCGCCGATCAGGTCGCCTGCCCGCAGGCGGTCCTTGTTGAACAGCGGGAACAGCAGGAAGACGCCCGCCCAGGTGATCCCCAGCAGGTACATCCAGCCCTCGACCCCGCCGCCCTCGACCCCGGCGGGCGCGAACAGCATGCTGATCGGGATGAAGATCTCCAGCTCGCGCATGGCGTTGCGGGCGAAGATGGCGCCAGGCCGCAGGCGGCCGCCGTCGCGCGCGGCGACCCGCAGGCCCATGACCCGCTTGCCCGGGGTGGCGGCCGCGGCGCTGAGCTCGAAGCCGACGAAGTAGAAGTTGCGCAACAGAAAGAAGCCGATCAGCCACAGCACGGCCATCACCTCGGCGCCCTTCATGCCCGCCGCGCGCCAGGCCCCGACCCCGACCAGGCCAATCACAATCGACAGCACGATGAGCACCGCCAGCATGATCGCCGCATCCAGCAGGAAGGCGCCCGCACGCTGGCTGGCGTCGGCCAGTTGCAGGCGCAGGTCGACGCCCTCGGGCGTAACGAACGGACGGGTCAGCTTGAGCGTCGTGGCCGCCTCGCTCATGCCCTGGCCCTCCGGCGCGGTCCGTAGAAGTAGAGGCCCCAAATAAGGGCGGTGACCGCCGCCACGCCGTAGCGCGCCGGCGTGAAGGTGATCAGCTGGCGGCCGAAGCCCTCCAGCAGGCCCGCGAAGAACAGCATGACCACGACCCCGCCCATGACGGTGGCGGCGTGGCGGCCGGCCGCGGCCGCGGCGTCGACGCGGCTCTGCTCGCCCGGGAAGGCCACCGACCAGCCGATCTTCAGCCCCGCCGCCCCCGCCAGACAGACGGCGAACAGCTCGGTCACCCCGTGGATAGCCAGCCAGCCCCCGGCCTCGACACCGAGTCCGCGGCTGACGAACAGCGAGAAGAACACGCCCAGGATCACCCCGTTGTAGATCACCAGCATGGCGGTAGGCACGCACAGGGCGAAGCCGAGCGCGAAGGCCAGCAGCGCCACCTGGGCGTTGTGGGTGAAGAGGAAGGTGGCGAACATCGACAGCCCGCTGCCGCTCTTGCTGCCGTCCAGGGTCGAGCGGAGCATCTCGGTGGTGGCCGCCGGATCGCGACCGCCAGTCATCTCCTTGGGCATGAAGGCGTAGTACCACTCGGCGTCCTGGCCAAAGAGCCAGGCGCCGACCAGGGCGCCGATCACCATCAACCCGACGCTGACCAGGGTCTCGCGCCACAGGCCGCGCACGGCGGCCGGCCAGCCGCCGGCGAAGAAGGCCCCCAGCTGGCCGCGAAGGGTCTCGCGCGAGCCGTAGACGAAGAAATACGACCGGGCGCAGAGCATCTCCAGATAGTCGATCATGCCCCGGTCGAGCGAGGTGGCGCGAGCCACCGACAGCGACGACAGGGCCGAGCGATAAAGTACAGGCGCGGCCAGGATCTCCTCCTCGGAGAGGCTGGCCATCGAGCCCTTCTCAACCTTCTCCATCAGCCGTTCCAGGCGCTTCCAGTCGGCCTCGCGCTCCTGGCGGAAACGCTGGCTCTTCAGACGGCCGTCGACCTTGACGTCGATCACAGGAGATCCCTCCGCTTGAGGTCGACATAGGCGTTGATCAGGGCCGGACCGATGCGGGCGGCCGGGGCCTCGACGATGTGGGCGCCCATGCGGCGCAGGCGGGCGACGACGGCCTCGCGCTCGCGCAGCAGGCTGGCCGAGACGACGGCGCGCGAGATGTCGGCCGGCTCGAACGGTTCGGCGGCGGCCATGGCCTCAAGCTCCTCGTCCTGCATGACCACGAACAGCACCAGGTGACGGCGCAGCAGGTGGGCCGAGGCTTCGAGCATCAGTTGAGCGGCAGTGGGATCGGTGAAGTCGGTGAACACCACCACCAGCGAGCGCCGGCGCAGCTTGGCCGCCAGGGTGTTGAGGGCCAGGGTGTAGTTGGTTTCCTCGGCCGAATAGTCGATGCGACCGGCGGCGTGCTGCAGTTGGCGGAAGGCGTCCAGGCCGCTGACCACGCCGGTAAGCAGCCGCGGCGCGGAATCGAACGAGTAGAAGCCGGCCCGGTCGCCGGCGCGCAGGCAGGCATAGGCCAGGAGAAGGCCGGCGTTGATGGCCCGGTCGACCTTGGGCGCGCCGCCGACCGGCTCGCACATGGCCCGGCCGCCGTCGATGGCCAGCACGATGTGGTGATTGCGCTCGGTGCGGAACTCCTTGGCCAGCAGATGCTGGTGACGCGCCGACTGCTTCCAGTCGATGGCGCGCGGGTCCATGCCTGTCTGGAACTCCTTGAGCGCCTCGAACTCCGAGCCCTCGCCGCGCTCGATCTGGGTCTTGCTGCCGATCGCCGCGTCCCGGGCCAGCATCTTCACGGCTTCCTCGCGCACGCCCTGCAGGTCGGTGCCCGTCGGCGCATCGAGTTCCAGCGTGAAGGTCTGCTGCTTCCAGACAAGGCCCAGCGGCCCGGTCCAGCGCACCCACAGGCGATGCAGGCGCCCTTCCCCGCGCCGCTCGGGCGTGAGGGAAAAATCGAAGGCGGCGACGCGATCGGCAACCTCGGCGCGGACGAAGCGGGGCTGCAGTCCCAGGCGATCGTCGGCGTCGAGGGCGGCCTCGGCTCGATCGGGCGCCGGACCCTTGCCGAAGCGCGTGGTGAAGGCGATCGCGGCCGTGCGCGCCACCGACAGGAACGGCCGCTTTGGCTCATCCAGGGTCAGGCGCGAGCGCGAGCCGCCAGACAAGGCGTCGGCGGCCATGGCCAGCAGCATGACCCCGATCCAGATCGGTCCGGCCAGCCAGCCTGCCGGCGCGAGCACGCCGACGACCAGCGCCCCGGGAACCCCGGCAGCGACAGCGACGACGGCGCGGCGCGTGGGATAGATCACCGGGGAGCCGCCACCCGCTCGACCAGGCCCGACAGGACGTGGTCGACCTTGCGGCCCTCGATCTCGGCGGCGGCCGAGAGGATCAGGCGATGGCGCAGGGCCGGCGCGGCCAGCGACTTGACGTCGTCTGGGATAACATAGTCGCGGCCGTCGAGCGCGGCGCGGGCCCGCGAAGCGACGGCCAGCATGGCGCCGGCGCGCGGGCTGGCGCCGGTCTCGATGTCGGTGGACTCGCGGGTGGCCCGCACCAGGTCGACGATGTAGCCGACTACCTCGTCGGTCAGGCGCACCTTGGCCACCGTCTCGATGGCCGCGTCGATGGCGGCGCGCTCGGCCACGGCCTCGACGCCGAAGCTCTTGGGATCCATCTGGCCGGTGCGCGAGCCGTGGCCGACGATGATCGCACGCTCCTGCTGGGCGCTGGGATAGTCGAGCACGTGCTTGAACAGGAAGCGGTCGAGCTGAGCTTCAGGCAGCGGATAGGTGCCCTGCTGCTCGATCGGGTTCTGGGTGGCCACGACGGTGAAGCGCGGGCTGAGCGGGTGCGACTTGCCGTCGATGGTGACGTGGCGTTCCTGCATGGCTTCCAGCAGGGCCGCCTGGGTCTTGGGCGGCGTGCGATTGATCTCGTCCGCCAGCAGCAGCTCGCAGAACACCGGACCGCGCGTCAGGCTGAAGGTCGAGGTCTGGAAGTTGAACAGGTTGGCCCCGATCACGTCGCCGGGCATCAGGTCGGGCGTGAACTGGATGCGGCCATAGTCCAGCGCGACGGTGCGGGCAAAGCTTTGGGCCAGCAGGGTCTTGGCCGTGCCGGGCGGGCCTTCGAGCAGCACGTGGCCGCCGGCGAACAGCGCCGTCAGCAGCAGGTTGACGGCGTCGTCCTGCCCCACGACGGCCTTACCGATCTCCGAGCGGATCCGCGCGGCGAGCGCCCCGACTTCACTGACGTCCACGGATGAGCTCCTGCTTCCAAGTATGGAGATCGCGCGCCACGGCCATCAGGTCGGACGGCGAGGCCGCTCGCGCCCGCTCGGCCAAGGCCGAATAGGTGTGGGTCGCGCCCACGATGCGGCTGACGCGATCGAGAAAGGCTTCGAGTTCCAGCTCGTCCAGGCCGCGCGGCGCGCCGATGGCGCGCGCTGCCGAGGCCTGGATCAGGCGCGCATAGAGCGGCGCCATGCGATGCTCGCGGCGGGCCAGGCGAACCAGGCCCGCGGTGTTGTCGGCCAGCGCCGCCTTGCCCAGGGCCACCGCGCGACGCGAGCGCAGCGGCGGACCAAAGCGCGCGAAGGCCTGGGCGCCGGCCAGCAGGGCCAGGGCGGCGGCCACCAGGGTCGCGCCCACCAGCGGCGGCTCCAGGATCAGGCGCATCAGGCTGCGCGTGCGCTTGAAGCCGTGCAGGGTGACGTCGAAGACAACCGGAGAGCCCTCGTCGCGGATCAGGTTCAGCATGGCCACAGCGGTGAGCGCGCCTTCGGCGGTCTTCAGCCCCTGCGTATCGAGGTAGTCCGGATCGGCCAGCACATAGGTCCAGCTGTCGCCATGCATGGCCAGTACGGTCGCGCCGTTCTGGTCGAGCAGCACCGGCGTCCAGCCTGGCCCCGTCAGGGTGCGGGAAGCCTGGATGGTCACCGGCGCGCCGAAGGCCTCGCCATTCGGGCGACGCAGGCGGATCGTGCGCCTGCCCCCGGCCTCGTTAAGCTTGAGGTCCTTGCGCAAGGCCGCGGGCAGCACCGACAACGCCTGGCCCGCCTCGTTGCCGCCCAGGGTGGTCACCCAGCCCCGGTGCTTGGGATGCGGCGTGCTCATCCATTTGGGCAGCACGATCAGGGTCGGACCGATGTGGTCGTTGCGCTCCAGCGGCACGGGCGACATGCCCGCCGACGGGGTGAGGACCAGCAGCCCTTCCTCGGCCGACGTCGGCAGGTCGCCGCGGCTGGTCAGCACGGGCTCGCCCATCAGGCTGAGCAGGCGCGAAAGAGCGCCGAAGCCCACCGACGAACGCGACAGCGCGTGGCCGCCGCCGTCGTCGCCCTTGCGCAGCTCTGGCGCATAGGCCGAAAGCACCGCCAGGCCCGTGAACGAGATGACGCCGACGAGGACCAGCACCAGCATGGTCATCGGCGAGAACATGCCCGAGGACTTGCCCGAGGATTGGGGCGTACTCATCCGCGCCATCCGTCAGGCAGGGCGAAGGCTTCGTAGGCGGCGCGGCATTCGGCGAAGTCCTGGGCGCCGACCGGCCGGCCTCCGAACAGGCCCCGCTCGACAAGGCGGGCGATGCCCACGAAGGCCGGGCGAGCCGCCTCCGGAATGGCCGGCAGGACGGCGATCTCGCGCGCGGTCAACGATATCTTCACCGCGCGGGGGCGGCGCTTCTCGATGTCCTGGACGCTGCGCAGCAGGATCAAGTGGGCGGCTTCGACGAACAGGCCCTTGGCGGCCAGTTCGTCGGCGGCGGCCAGCAGGTCGCGCGCGTCCGCGACGTCTGGGCGCCAGCCGGCCTCGGCCACGACCAGCGGCTTGACCGCCCGCGGGGCTGGGGCCCAGATCCTCAGGAGTTCGCGCACGATGGCGTAGATGATCAGCGCCGCCAACAGCGCGATGGCGCCCCAGAACACCCACTTCAGGTAAGGCGCCAGAAACGCCACGAAATCACCGACATGGCTCAGCCATTCGGGAACCTTGGGCGGGGTGAAGACCGCCTTGTCGAACTGGAATCCGGCGTCCTTGACCAGCCGTGCGTGCGCCGCGACGACCGCGTCGTCAGACGCTCCTCTGGAAACTGTCACGCGCCGGAAACCCGCATTCGCCCCCTTTCGCCGCCGGGGCGAAACCCGACTGCGAACACTCGACTCAACTCTACAGCGTGAGGCGGCCTTGGCTAGCCGTAACCGGTGACATTCGACCGATCACCCACATCGCCCTCACCTGACGAAGAATTCGACGGGCGCCAGCACCTCGACCGGGTCGCCCGGCACATCGCCAGGCGGAGGCGGCATCGGCGAGGCGCGCCTGACCGTGGCCAGGGCCTCGTCGTCGAGCAGCGGATAGCCAGAGCCCTTGGCGATCCGGGCGCTTAACACCTTGCCCCCGCGATCGACGGTGAAGGCGATATGGACCACGCCCTCCTGCCCGGCGCTCTGGGCGCGGCGGGGATAGCGCTTGTAGACCTGCAGGCGGCCCAGGATCAGGCCCTTCCAACTGATCGCCGCGTCGCGGGCGCTGGCGGCGGAGGTGCGGGGCGCGGCCATCACTGGCGCAGGCGGCGCCGGCGCGGTCGGCGGCGCCGCAGCCTCGCTGGGCGCCGAGGGCCTGGCCGAGGCCTCGCCTTCCGAAGCCTTGGCGGCGGATCGGACCACCGCCGGCAGGATACCCAGCGGGTCTGGCGGGCGGTCGATCGCCTTGGGCGGCGCAGGCGTGGCGATGGCGGCCGCGCTGGCCCTGGCCTCCGGTCCTGGCGGCCGCTCGTCCTTGGGCCGCAGCGGCGCGACGGGCTCGACCGCGAACTCGACCGAGATGGCCTCGATCGGCGCGGCCGGCGGCGCCTCTGGCCGGGACAGCCGCAGGTAGGCGCCCAGCAGCAAGGCCACATGCAGCGCCACCGCCACCGTGAAGGCCAGGCTCCACCGGCGCTTGCGGCCGCTGGCGGCGGGCGCCTCGCAGGGAATTTCCAGCACGGCCATGGGCAGGGACGCCAGCATCAGAACACCCGCTCCAGCTTCAGGCTGGCAGCGGTCTTCTCATAGGAGAACAACCAGTCGATGCTGCTGGCGACCTTGGCGTACTGCAAGGTCAGGCTGGGCGTGAAGCCGCCGGGCGTCTTCCAGCGCGGCGTGCGCAGGATGGCGGTAAAGCTCTGCTCGTCGTCGCGGCGGCGGGCCTCCAGCGTCTCGTTGACGGCGTCCCAGCGCTTGCGGCGGGCGGAGGCGAACAGGGTGGCGTTCAGTCCCTTCAGGGTTGGCGTAGCCGCGCCCAGGCGCAGGCCTGCCTGGCGGTAGGCGTTGACCGCATGATCGGCGTCCTTGTCGAGCAGGTCCATGCCCCCGAACATCGTCCAGCCGCCGGAAAGGCCGCGCCAGGCGGTCAGGAACAGCGAGGCCTGGTCGCCGTCCAGCGCCGAGAACGAGGCCTGGCGGTAGCGCATGACCTTGTAGTCGCCCTCCAGCTTGACCAGGGTCGAGACGCCGATCACCCGGCTGACCTCGGCATGCAGGCCGGGCGCTTCGTACAGGCGCACAGCGCCCATGGTCCCCATGTCGAGCGATGGGGCGAGCCCGAAGGCCAGCCGCGCGGTGCGATAGTCGAGGCCGGCCTGGGCGACGAAAGTGGCCTGATTGTAGCGCTGTTCCTCCGGATAGAGCTCGCCATAGGCCATGCCGCGAAAGGTCAGGCCGCCGGAGCCCCGCAGCGGCAGGCGGCGATTGAGCACGCTCTCGAAACTGACCGTCGCCGCGCCGACCGGGTCCGGCGTCTTGCGGTCGAAGAAGCAGATCCTTTCCGGTCCCGGCAGCAGACAGGCATAGCTGCCCGAGGCCTGATTGATGTTGGAGTTCCAGCCGGGCCCCAACGCGAACTGGCCTGTCCAGCCGCGCCGGCGCTTGAGGGCCGCCAGGAAGGTCTCGACGCTGCGGCGAACGCCGGCGGCGCGGGGGTCGCTGGCCGGCAGTTCGGCGAGGATCGCGCGGAACATCGTCTCGGCCTCACGGTCGCGCTGGTTCTCGAACAGCACGCGGGCCAGTTCGATCCGGCCCGGCTGGAAATCGGGCTGCAAGGCCAGAAGCTGGCGGAAGCTGCGCTCGGCGCCGCGGAGGTCGCCGTCCTGGCGGGCCAGCTGACCCTTGGCGTAGAGGACCAGCATCGGATCGCGCTCGGGCAGCGCCAGATAGGCCCTCAGGAAGCGGCGCGCGTCGCCCCACTGGCGGCGGGCCAGCGACAGGTAGAGCGCCTTGCCGACGTCGTCGACGCCGGGTCCGACGGCATAGGCCTGACCATCGATGACCAGCACGTCGGGCGCGGTCTCCTGGCGGGTCTGGGCCTCGCGCTCGGCGGCGCGACGCGACAGGTCCTGGTCAAGACGCAGGCGGGTGTCTTCGTCGACCTGGGCGTGGGCTGCGCCGGCCAGGGCCAGAACGACGAAAGCCGCGCAGCCGGCGGCTAGGCGGAACGGAAAACGCTGGTGAGCGGACGACCTGGTCATCACAGGGGCTTGGGGCGAAGGCCGACCGGCCCCCGCCCCTCGCGTCCTCAGTTCTTCGTGCCGCCGAAGGCGGTGTCGTAGACGCTGTTGCCGCCGAAGGTGACGAGACCCGCCAGGGCCGCGGCGTTGGCGCCAAAGAACTTGCCGCTGACTTCACCGCCCGAGGCCAGGGTCGTGGTCCCTTGCGTCGCCGTGGCGTTGGCCGTGGTGCTGGCGATGTTCAGGCCCGAGATGCCGACCGAGCCGATATCGACCTTGTAGCCGGTCGAGGCGCTCTGGACGTAGCCGCTGAGCGTGCCGCCGGTGAAGTCGGCGTTGAACGTGCCTTCCAGGATGCCGTTAGTGGCGTAGTCGCTGAGGCCCTTCACGGTGTAGCTGGCCGTGCCCGTGCCGGCGGTCGCGCCGGTGTCGTCGCCGACGTAGTAGACGGTGTGGGTGCCGTCATTGGCGTTGGCGGTGTCGGACCATTCGCCGAACCAGAGGTCGCCGGTGCTGACCTTGGCGAAGTTGAACACGCCCATGCCGTTGTGGCTGCCCGGCGCGGTCGACGGGTTGTTGATCGTGCTGACGCCGCCCGACGGCGGGGCCGAGGCCGACAGGCCCTGGAAGTCGACATAGGCCGACAGACCGATGGAGGCGACGGCGACGCCCGCCTTGCCGGCCGTGTGCGGACCCGCGTTGATCACGCTGGCGCCCACCTTCAGGTGGGTTTCGTCGGTGGACTCGCCGACGATGCCGGCATGGGCGACGCCGGTCAGGGCGGCGGCGGCGATGGAGGCCAGGATCAGCGTCTTGAAGGTCGAACGGGACATCTCGTCTTCTCCGATGCTTAGTTAAATGGGCCTCTTCGATGGAGGCCCGGGCTCATCCAGCGGCGTCCGCCGCGTCGGTAGGGAGCCGACGCGCCAAAAGCCGTGAATTGGGGTCAGTAGCGGGCGGTCATGCTGAGCTTCAGCGTGCGCCCGGGGGCCGGCTGGGCCGTGCGGGTCAGGGGATCGGTGTAGTAGCGGTCGTTGAGATTGGTCCCGACCAGCTCGAACCGGACCTTCTCGTTGAGCTTGAAGTTGGCGTAGGCGTCGACCGTGACGATCTCGTCCCACAGGTAGGGCGTGTTCAGCGCCCAGCCGTCGACGCGAGTGGCGGTGGCCCCGCCGATGAAGCGGTCGAGCTCGGGATTGTCGTAGGCGCTGTAGTAGGCGCCCCTCACCCCGATCTCCAGGCGACGCTCCAGGAACCGCGCGCCGAGCGAAAGGTTGGCCGAGTTCTCGGGCGTGGCCTGGGTCAGCAGATAGCCCCCGACGAAGCCGAAGTTCACGCAGTCGGGCACGATGCCTGTGTTGGGCGCCTTCAGGATCGCCTGCTGGCGGTCGCAGACCTTGTTCTTGAAGTTGTGGGCGGCGGAAAAGTCGGCGAACACCCGGCCATTATCGTAGCGGGCCTGCAGCTCCAGCCCCTCGATGATCTGCTTTTCCATGTTGGAGAGCTGCAGCTGGGTGCCGCGCTCGATGATGTTGTCCGTGCGATTGCGGAACCAGGTCAGCTTGACGTCGGCGCGCTGGCCCTCGGGCAGCGACAGAAGAGCCGACAGGTCGTGGACATAGGCCGCCTCCCAGGTATGGGCGTGCTCGGGCTTCAGTGGCCGGGTCGGGTCGATGGCGGCCGAGAAGCCGACCGTGCTCTCGAACAGGCTGGGGAAGCGATAGGCCTCGGCGTAGCGGACATAGGCCCGGGCGTTGGGCGTGAAGTTGAAGGTGGCCGAGACCGCTGGCGTCCAGCCGTCGCCGCGTTGGGTGCGGCTGACGGCCGTGACCGGCGCCTGGTTCACCGTGGCCACGCAGTAGCCCGTGGCCCCGGCCACGGTATTGAGGAAGCCGTTGACGCAAGGGTTGGTGGCGCGGGTCAGCTTGCCGGTGCTGTCACGCTCCCAGGGTATGCGGGTGGTGACGGTGCGGCCGTTGACCAGGGCGCGATAGGCCACCGTGGCGTCGGTGAAGACGTAGTTGGTGAACACCACGCCCTTGGCCAGTTGTGCGTCCAGGAAGTCGTCGAAAGCCCAATAGTGCGAATAGCGCGCCCCCGCCGTCAGCGTCAGTTCGCTGACCGGCCGCCATTCGAGATTGGCGTGGACGTTGTATTCCTCGCGCCGGCCGGCCCTGGGATACTGCCGCCAGCCGTCGAACGTGCCGCCCCATACGTCGGGCGAGGTCAGCTTCTCGTGCTGCCAGTCGCCGGCGACCACCAGGTCGAGGGTCGAGGCCAGGCGGGTCTTGTTGCTGAGCGACAGGCCGTAGCGATCGTTCTTGGCGTTGGCCAGGGCGGTGTTCTTGGTGATCGGGTTGGCGGCGTTCTGGGCCCAGTTGGGGAAGCCTCCAGCGCTGTAGGTGTGGCTGTTGGTGCGGGTCAGCCACACCGACGACTTCAGGTCCACCCAGCGGCCGCCAGGCTTGAGGCGGTAGTCGACGTTCCAGGCGGTGGCGTGAACCTCGCTGAGCGGCCACTGCACCTTGCCCATGCCGTTGGCGCCGACCGAGATGATCCGCGAGGGCATGACCTCGCCATAGGTCGAGACGGTGTCACGCACCCCGAACTTCAGCTGCTGAGTGTCGCTGATCTTCCAGACCAGCTTGCCCAGCCACGAGCTCATCTCGCTGGAGGTGTTGGGCACCTCGTTGCCGGGCTGGTAGTTGAAGGCCAGGCGCTTGATCAGGTCCTGCGGGCCCGAAGGCGTGGGCAGGTTGGTCTGGCGGTAGTAGTCGGCCTCGCCCTCGCCGGCGAAGTAGTTGCCGCGCTCGCGCCAAGCGTAGGCGGCCAGCCATTCGAAGTCGTCGCTGCGGCCGGCGACAGCCAGGCGGGCGGCGCGGTCGCCGAACGAAACGGTGTCGTTGTCGCCCGAGGTGCGGGGCGTCACCTGCACGTAGGGATCGTTATAGGGACTGTTGGGAAAGCCCGCGGTCCCGGTCGAGCCGGGAAAGCCGGGCACGTCGCGATAGTCGCGGCCGGTCAGCAGGGTCGGCAGGCGCGGCTTGGTGGAGTTGTTCCCGCCCTCGATGCGAACCTCGGCGCCGTAGCGTTCGCCTTCGCGCAGGATATCGCGCGGCGACAGGGTGTCGATGACCACCGCACCACCGACCGAGGTATGGACGCCGGCGGTCAGGGATGGACCTTTCAGCACCTGCACGCCGCCAACAAGGCTGGGGTCGATGTAGCTGCGGTTGTTGGCGCCGTTGTAGCCGCGCCAGACGGTCAGGGCCTGCTCGCCGCCATCGATGATCACCGGAACGCGGCCCGGGCCCTCGACGCCACGGACGCTGGGATCGAGCGCGCCGCTGTTGCGGGCGTCGCCGCTGTAGACGCCGACCATGCCCTTGAGCACGTCGGCGGGGCTGACGCCCTTGTAGCGCTCGACCTGGCTTTTGCCGGCATAGGTGGAGGCGCCGTCGAGATCGTAGACGCTGTCGTAGCCGAGGGCGTCGCGGGTGTTCAGCGCTTCGGCGCCGCCGGTCGCGCCCTCGACGCGCAGGGCGTCGGTGACCACCGCCCCCTTGCCGCTCGGCGCGGCCTCCAGGGTGACGACGCCCGGGCGAACCTCGCGCCAGGTGACGCCGCTGCCGGCCAGCAGGCGTGACAGAATCTCGCCCTGGCTGAAGCGGCCACGCACGGCCGGGGCGCGGCGCCCGTAGGGAGCCTCGACGGCGTAGACGATCTGGACCTTGGTCTGCAGCGAGAACTGACTCAGCGCCTGCGGCAGCGGCTGGGCGGCGATATCGACCGAGTAGGCCGCGCTCTCCTGGGCGGCGGCAGGGAGCGCGCCCAGGGCCAGCGGGCTGGCCGAGGCCAGCGCCAGGCACAACGACAGCCGGCGGATACGGGGCAGCAGGCCGGAAGGGGTGGCAGGCGTCGTCATGTCTTCGGTCGGTCTCGTCTCGTGGGTCGCCCATTATTGCGAGCGACACTCAATTGCATCTTATGATGGTGAGACGAACTCCGGCCGTGCGATCCCCTAGCGGTCGCGAAGATTTTTTTGCGAAGCCGTGACTGCGGTCAGTAGAGCAGGACCAAACCGCCCAGGCGCGCGGTGCGCAGGCTCAGCGACGCAGCCAGGGCGTCGATGGCGTCGTCGGGCCTGGCGACGTCGAATACGCCCGACACCTGCCGGGCGGCCAGGGCCTGTCCGCGCACCAAGACCTTGCCGCGCCGGTAGCGGCCGATCTCGTCGACCACTTCGGACAGCGGGCGGTGATAGACGACCAGCCGACCCTGACGCCAGGCGTCGACCGCCGCGGGATCCTCCAGCGCCACGGCCCAGGGCGCGGCGCCGTCAAGCCAGGCGCCCTGCCCCGCCCGCAGTACGGCCACGCCCTGCCCGCTGGCCGGCGCGACCCGCACCGCACCGCGCAGGACGCTGACCCGTGCCGCATCGCCCTTGAGGCGCACGTCGAAGGCCGTGCCCAGCACCCGGGCGCTGCCGGCCCGGCTCTCGACCACGAACGGCCGCGACGGATCGTGGACCACGTCGAAGAAGGCCTCCCCCCTCACCAGCCGCACCTTGCGACCTTCCGGGCCATAGCGGACGTCGAGCACCGCGCCGGTGTTGAGCGTGACCGTGCTGCCGTCAGCCAGCACCTCCCTGCGCACCTGTCCGACCTCGGCGACCAGATGATTGGGATCCGCGGGCGCGAAGGCCCTGAAGGCGACGCCGGTCCCAAGGGCCAGCACCAGACAAGCGGCGGCCGCGGCAGGGATCCGCCAGCTTCGGCGACTTGGCCGCACAGACGGCGCAGCACTTCGGCTGCGGCGTGGCTGGAACGGCTCGCTCACCTGAGGGGCCGTGGCAGCCCCGATCAGAGACAGCACGTGGTCGGCCTCGGCCATCGCCTGGGCGCGGGCCGGATCGGCCGCCAGCCAGGCGGCGTGCTCGACTGCGTCGGCCCCGTCGCGCAGACGCAGCGTTCGCCGCGCCGCCGCCTCGAACTGCGCCTCGCCCCCGGTTTTGTCCTTGTCGCTCATGTGGGCTTTGGTCCTCCCAAAGGACAGGACGAACCGGCGCCCGCGCTTCCCCTAGTCTCACTCATCGCCGTGCGCTTCCTTCAGCCGACGGCGACAGTGGCTCATGGCCTTGGCCAGGTGGTTCTCGACGGTGCGCGGCGAGATCCCAAGCCGATCGGCCACCTGCTGCATGGTCAGGTCGTGGCCGCGATAGAGCAGGATCACCTGGCGGCACTTGTCGGGCAGCTCGGCGATCGCGGCCTGGACGACCGCGATCTCTTGGCGGCCGGCCAGCACCTGGAAGGCCGAGGGCGCGTCGCTGCCGGCATCCAGCGGCAGGTCGCCGGGCGTGACCCGCCGGGCCTGGGCCGCCGCCTGCCGCTGACGGTCGACGACGAGATTGGCGATGATCCGCCGCAGGTAGCTCAGCGGGTTGCGCACCGCCGCGCCGTCGAAGCCCGGCGCGCGGGTCAGGTCCGACAGTTTCAGCCAGGCGTCCTGCATGACGTCGTCGGCGAGGCTGGCCGAGCGGGCCTTGCGGGCGGCGAAGCGGCGGAGGTCCTCGTAATGAGCCTCCAGCAAACCGGTCAGGTCGGAAGCCGGTCCCCTCTGGCCAGATCGCATCACGCCACCCCGAATGAGAACGATTCTCATTACCGCGCCATGATCTAGCGATCTCGCCGCCGCCCGTCAAAGGCGACCGCGCGATCAGGGCAGAGGAACACCCCGGCTGGCGGTCAGGATCGCGTACCACTGGGTGCGGGTCATGTAGACGCGCAGGGCGTCAGCGGCGGCCTTGATGCGCTCGGGCGTCTGGGAGCCGACGATCGGGACCGGCCGTGACGGGTGGGCCATGATCCACGCCAGCGCCACGGCGGCGCGGTCGACATGCTGCGGACGGGCCACGGCGTCCAGGGCGTCAATCACCGCCCGCCCGCGATCATCGATCCCTTCGCCCGTCAGGCGCCCGCCGCCCAGCGGCGACCAGGCCAGGACGGCCATGTCGTGCTCCAGCGCCTGATCGAGCACGCCGTCCGACAGCGGCTCGATGGCCAGCGGCGAGAACTCAGGCTGGATGCTGGCCAGCGGGAACGGCAGGTGCGCCTGGAGGGCCGCGACCTGGCTGGGCAGGTAGTTGGAGACGCCGACAGCATCGATCTTGCCCTGCTCGCGCAGCTTGACCAGCGCGGCGGCCACCTCGGCCGGATGGGCCAGAACGTCGGGACGGTGGACCTGGTAGAGGTCGATCTTGTCGACGCCCAGGCGCTGCAGCGAGGCTTCACAGGCGGTGACCAGGTAATCTGCACTGGAGTTGTAGGGCACGCCCAGGACGATGCCGCCCTTGGAAGCCAGGACGAACTTCTCGCGCAGCTGCGGGGCGTCGTGCAGCACCTTGCCCAGCAGCACCTCTGCCGAACCGAAGCCGTAGGGCGTGTCGGCGCCGTAGATGTCGGCGGTGTCGAGCAGGGTGATGCCGCTCTCCAGGGCGGTCTCGACCAGATGGCGGGCGTCGGCGACGGATTCGCCCTTGAAGCGCCACATGCCCCAGGCCAGCGGCGACACCGAAAGGCCGCTCTTGCCGAGCGGGCGGGGTTCGTGGGGCTTGCGGTCGTCGAGCATGGAAAACGCACTCTCGGTTCGAACAGGACGCCGGAGATGACCGGCGCACGACGCCGAGCGCAAGCTTTACCGACGGCAATATCGAGCATGAGAACACCGCGTTGGTCGGCGCGGCCCGGCGGCGGCTAGCGTCAGATCGCGCCGACCAACGCGCCGAGGGGCCCGGCGCGCGGCGAGGCGCCCTACCCAACCAACGACAAGAAAGACGACGCCATGCTTCGCCCCGTTCTCCTGGCCACGGCCGCCGCCTTGACCCTGGCCAGCCCCGCTGCGGCCGCCGGTCTCGACGCCGCCGCCGTTCACGCCCGCACCCTGGTGCTCGACAGCCACGTCGACGTGCCGGCCGACCTGGGCGTCGGCGCGCACGAGGCCGCCATCGACGGCGACGGCCAGATCGACCTGCCCAAGCTCGAGCGCGGCGGGGTCGACGCGGCCGTGCTGGCGGTGTTCGTGGCTCAAGGTCCGCGCACGCCGGACGGCTACGCCCAGGCCCGCAAGGAGGCGGACGCCAAGCTGGCGGCCATCCGCGGCGTCGCCGAGCGCCACCCCGACCGCGCCGTCCTGGCGCTGAAGGCCGACGACGTCGAGGCCGCCGCCAAGGTCGGCAAGCGGGCGATCGTGGTCGGCTTCCTCAACGCCTATCCGTTCGGCGAGGACCTGGCGCCGATCGACGCCTACTACGCGTCGGGCGTGCGCAGCTTCGGCTTCGTCCACGCCGGCAACAACGCCTTCGCCGACTCCTCGCGCCCAAGCGGCGGGACCAAGGTCGAATGGGGCGGCCTGTCGCCCCTGGGCAAGCAGGCCGTGAGCAAGCTCAACGACCTGGGCGTGATCATCGACGTCTCCCAGCTGACGCCCGACGGGGTGAAGCAGGTGCTGGCGATCAGCCGCGCGCCGGTGGTGGCCAGCCATTCGGGCGTTCAGGGCGTGGTCGACAATCCACGCAACCTG
This sequence comes from Caulobacter endophyticus, assembly GCF_003116815.1. Classification (GTDB taxonomy): domain Bacteria; phylum Pseudomonadota; class Alphaproteobacteria; order Caulobacterales; family Caulobacteraceae; genus Caulobacter; species Caulobacter endophyticus. The sequence continues at coordinate 301,523 of NZ_QDKQ01000077.1, read as the reverse complement.
TCGGACGCCGAACTCGACGCCATCGCCGCCCAGGGCGGGGTCGTGCAAGTCGTCGCCTTCGGGCCCTATCTGGTGCGGCTGACCGACGAACTCCGTCCGAAGGTGGCGGCGCTGCGAGTCCAGTACGGCCTGCCGGCCGCCTTCACGCGAGCCGCCGATGGGACCGAGGCGCTGTCGCCCGACAAGCGCAAGGACTACAGCCACGCCGTCACCGACCTTTTGCCCAAGGCGACGGTCAAGGACCTGGTCGACTCCGTCGACTATGCGGTGAGGCGCGTGGGGGTAGACCATGTGGGGCTATCGTCGGACTTCAACCACGGCGGCGGGGTGATCGGCTGGGCCAATGAGGGCGAGGCCGGGAATGTCACCGCCGAGCTGGTGGCGCGCGGCTATTCGGAGGCCGACATCGGCAAGCTGTGGGGCGGCAATTACCTGCGCGTCTTCCGCGCCGTGGAGCAGACCTCGAAGCACTGAACCAATATCAGGAAAGCCCGCTAGATCGCTGATCTGGCGGGCTTTTCTTTACTCGGCTGCGACCCGCAGACCTGCCGAGGCGGCCAGGGCCTGGTCGAGGTCGGCCAGGATGTCGTCGATGTGCTCCAGGCCGATCGACAGGCGCACATAACCTTCGGAGACGCCGGTGGCGGCCTGGTCCTCGGCGCTGAGCTGGGAGTGGGTGGTCGAGGCCGGGTGGATGGCCAGGCTCCGCGCGTCGCCGATATTGGCCACGTGGTAGAACAGCCGCAGGCTGTCGATGAACCGCTTGCCGGTCTCGCGTCCGCCAGCCAGTTCGAAGCCGACCAGGCCGCCGTAGCCGCCCGACAGGTAGCGTTCGGCCCGCTCGCGGCGCAGGCCGCCCTGGGCGGTGGGGTAGATCACCTGGATCACCTCCGGACGCTTGGCCAGGAAGTCGACCACGTCCTGCGCGTTCTGCGAATGGCGGGCGATGCGCAGCGGCAACGTCTCCAGCCCCTGCAGGATCTGGAAGGCGTTGAACGGCGACAGGGCCGCGCCGAGGTCGCGTAGCAGCACGGTGCGGGCCCGCAGGATGTAGGCGATGGGACCCAGCGGCTTGGCCGCCTGCGCCCAGACCGCGCCGTGATAGCTGGGGTCGGGGGTGTTGAGCAGGGGCTGGCGGTCGGGATGGGCCTCCCAGTCGAAATTGCCGCCGTCGATGATGACGCCGCCGATCGAGGTGCCGTGGCCGCCGATGTACTTGGTGGTCGAATAGACGACGATCGCAGCGCCGTGCTCCAGCGGCCGGGCCAGCAGGGGCGCGGCGGTGTTGTCCACGATCAGCGGGATGCCGTGCGCCCGGCCGATGGCGGCGACCTCGGCGATCGGGAAGACCGTCAGCTTCGGATTGGGCAGGGTTTCGGCGTAGTAGGCGCGCGTGCGCTCGTCGGTGGCGCGGGCGAAGGCCTGGGGATCCTCGGGGTCGACGAAGCGAACCTCGATCCCCTGGTCGCGCAGGGTGTTGGCGAAGAGGTTCCAGGTGCCGCCATAGAGGTCGGTGGAGCTGACGATGTTGTCGCCGGCCCGCGCCAGGTTCTGGATCGCGAAGGCCGAGGCGGCCTGGCCTGAAGCCACGGCCAGGGCCGCCGCCCCGCCCTCCAGCGCGGCGAGGCGCTGCTCCAGTATGTCGATCGTGGGATTGCCGATGCGGGTGTAGATGTTGCCCAGCTGGCGCAGCGCGAAGAGGTCGGCCGCGTGCTCGGCGCTTTGGAACTGATAGGACGTGGTCTGGTAGATGGGCGGCGCCACGGCGCCCGTGGTCGGATCGGCCCGCCAGCCGGCGTGCAGGGCCAGGGTCTCGGGATGCAGCTTTCGGTCGGACATCGGCTTCTCCTGAAGCTTTTTACGTCGATGCCGAAAACCTGACCCGTCCTGCCCTCCTCCGCACGACCGATATTCTCGCCGCGCGGGCAGAAAAACTCACCCCAGGATTGCGCGGCCGAGCCCTGGCGAACCCGGCCGCGCTCCGTCCTAGTTCTGGCGCTCGACCTGGCTGACGTCGCGCACCGCGCCACGGGCGGCGTTGGTGGTCATGGCCGCGTAGGCGCGCAGGGCGGGCGAAACCTCGCGCTTGCGATCCTTCGGCTTCCAGGCGTCCTTGCCCCGGGCTAGCTGGGCGGCATGGCGCTCGGCAAGGACCGTCTCGGAGACTTCCAGCTGGATGCCGCGATTGGGAATATCGATCAGGATGCTGTCGCCGGTCTCGACCAGGGCGATCAGGCCGCCTTCGCCGGCTTCAGGCGAGACGTGGCCGATCGACAGGCCCGAAGTGCCGCCCGAGAAGCGGCCGTCGGTGATCAGGGCGCAGGCCGCGCCCAGTCCCTTCGATTTCAGGTAGGTGGTCGGGTACAGCATCTCCTGCATGCCCGGCCCGCCCTTGGGGCCTTCGTAGCGAATGACCACGACCTCGCCAGCCGTGACCTTGCCGCCCAGGATGCCGCTGACGGCGTCTTCCTGGCTCTCGAACACGCGGGCCGTGCCGCGGAAGGTCAGGATCGACTCGTCGACCCCTGCCGTCTTCACGATGCAGCCTTCCGGGGCGAGATTGCCGAACAGGACGGCCAGGCCCCCATCCTTGGAGAACGGGTGCTCGACCGAGCGGATGACGCCCTTCTCGCGGTCCAGGTCCAGCTCTTCCCAGCGGGCGGCCTGGCTGAAAGCGACCTGGGTCGGTTTGCCGCCGGGCGCGGCGCGGAAGAACTCCTGGGCCGTGCCGCTGTTGGTGCGGCCGATATCCCATCGGGCCAGGGACTCGGCCATGGTGGCGGCGTGGACGGTAGGCTGGCTGGCGTCGATCAGGCCGCCCTTCTCCAACTCGCCCAGGATGGCGGGCACGCCGCCGGCGCGGTGGACGTCCTCCATGTGCACGTCGGCCTTGGCCGGCGCCACCTTCGACAGGCAGGGCACGCGGCGCGACAGGCGGTCGATGTCGGCCATCGAGAACTCGACGCCGCCCTCGCTGGCCGCCGCCAAGAGGTGTAGCACGGTGTTGGTCGAGCCGCCCATGGCGATGTCCAGGCTCATGGCGTTCTCGAACGCCTCGCGCGTGGCGATGCCGCGCGGCAGGGCCGTGACGTCCTCCTGCTCGTACCAGCGCTGGCAGAGATCGACGATCAGGCGGCCGGCTTCCTTGAACAGGGCTTCGCGGTCGGCGTGGGTGGCCAGCACCGAGCCGTTGCCGGGCAGCGACAGGCCCAGGGCTTCGGTCAGGCAGTTCATCGAGTTTGCGGTGAACATGCCCGAGCACGAGCCGCAGGTCGGGCAAGCGGCCTTCTCGATCGCCTCGACTTCTTCGTCGGTATATTTGTCGTCAGCGGCGACGACCATGGCGTCGACCAGGTCGAGCGAGCGGATCGCGCCCTTGATCTGCACCTTGCCGGCCTCCATCGGACCGCCCGAGACAAAGACCACCGGGATGTTCAGGCGCATGGCGGCCATCAGCATGCCCGGCGTGATCTTGTCGCAGTTGGAGATGCAGACGATCGCGTCGGCGCAGTGGGCGTTGACCATGTATTCGACCGCGTCGGCGATCAGCTCGCGGCTGGGCAGCGAATACAGCATGCCGCCGTGGCCCATGGCGATGCCGTCGTCGACGGCGATGGTGTTGAATTCCTTGGCCACGCCCCCGGCGGCCTCGATCTCACGGGCGACAAGCTGGCCCAGGTCCTTCAGGTGCACGTGGCCCGGAACGAACTGGGTGAAGCTGTTGGCCACGGCGATGATCGGCTTGCCGAAGTCGCTGTCCTTCATGCCGGTGGCGCGCCACAGGCCGCGGGCGCCGGCCATGTTGCGGCCATGGGTGGAGGTGCGTGAACGATAAGGAGGCATGGGAAAATCTCAGTGTCGGCTGTGGGGTTATTACCGCCGCTGACCGCGCGAGCAAAATATATTAAAAGGCGATCATTAAGTCGCACGAGATATTAGATGGACGTCCGGCAATTTCGTCATTTCGCCGCCGTGGCCGAGACGCTGCATTTCGGCCGGGCCGCCGAGCGGCTGCGCATGACCCAGCCGCCGCTCAGCCAGTCGATCATGGCGCTGGAGAAGGAACTGGGCGCGGCGCTGTTCGTGCGCACCAAGCGCAACGTGCGGCTGACGCCGCTGGGCGAGCAGTGGCTGCCGCAGGTCCAAGAGGCGCTGGCAGCGCTGGACGCCCTGCCGGGCGCGGCGCGGCGCATGCGCGACGGCCAGAGCGGCTTCCTGGCGCTGTCGTTCGTCAGCACCGCCGACTACAGCGTGCTGCCCTCGCTGGTGCGGCGCTATTCGCAGGCCTATCCGGAGGTGGAGATCCGCCTGTTCGAAGCCACCAGCGACGTGCAGTTGCCGGCCCTGGTCGAGGGCGAGCGGCACGCGGGCATCATCATCCCGCCGACCGACCAGCCCCTGCCCGCCGCCCTCTCCTACCGACGGCTGCTGCGCGAGCCGCTGGTGGCGGCCGTGCCCACCGCCTGGATCGACGAGGGACGCATCGCCAGCGACGCGGTGCTGTCGGCCGACGAACTGCTGGCCTCGCCGCTGATCCTGTTTCCAAAGCATGTGGCACCCAACTTCCACGACCTGGTCACCGGCCACTACCGTCTGCTGGGCGGCGAAGCGCGCATCGCCCAGGAAGCCATCCAGATGCAGACAATCATCAGCCTGGTGTCGAGCGGACTGGGCGTGGCGCTCGTTCCCGCCTCGCTGCGCAACCTGGCGCGCACGGGCGTCACCTATGTGCCGCTGGCCGGCGCCGCCCCCGAGCTGGAGACGGGCCTGGCCTGGCGCAAGGGCGAGATCAGCCCGACCCTGGCCAACTTCCTGAAGCTGACCGAGCCGGGCTGATCGTCGCTTTGCCCTAGAACTTCGCGCGGACGCCGAAGAACACGCGCGAGCCGAAGGTCTCGTTGCCGATGCGGCGAACGGCGTTGTTGTTCTCGATCCGCACTTCGTCGGTCAGGTTCACGCCCTCGAGGAAGACCGTGAAGTTGTCGTTGATGTTGTAGCTGGCTGAGGCGTCCAGCGAGCCGTAGGCCTCGTTGAATTCCGGCAGGCTGCCGCGGCCGGCGGCCGTGATCAGCCACTGGTCGCGCCAGTTGTACGAGGCGCGGGCGCTGAACTTCTCGTTCTCATAGTAGAGCGAGACGTTGTAGCTCTTACGAGACAGGCCCGGGAACGGCAGGATCTCGCCGGTCAAAAGGTTCGTGCCCTTGAAGCCCTGGTCCTTCTGGTAGGTGTAGTTGGCCAGGACGCCGAAGCCGTCGAACGGCGCGGGCAGGAAGTCGAAGGCGTACTGGCCGCCGATTTCCAGGCCGTTGATCGTCACCGCGTCGGTGCCGTTGACGGGACGGGTGATGTTGTAGGTCGTGCCGTCGATCACCTCGGCCGAGGCCTGGTTGATGATGAAGGACGAAATCTCCTTCCGGAAGTAGGTCGCCGAGATGAAGCTGTCCTTGGCGAAGTACCATTCCAGGCCTGCGTCGTAGGCCGTGGCCTCGAAGGGCTGCAGGTCGGGATTGCCGCGCGAGCCCGTCAGGCCGACGACGTCGATGCTGCGGCGCAGGGCCAGCTGGGCCGGCGCGGCGCGGGCCATCACCTTGCTGGCGGCGGCGCGGCCGATCAGCGTGCCGGGGATCAGCTCGAAGCGCAGATTCAGTGACGGCAGGGTCTTGGTGTAGCCGCCGTCCTGCGAGGCCTGCACGAAGTTCACCGTGCTGCCGCTCTGGACGCGGTTGTAGCCCGTCGAGGTGGTCTGGGTGTCGACGACGCGCACGCCGAGCGAGCCGCTGACGCGGACGGGCAGATCCTGGAAGTCGAAATTGGCCTGGACGTAGCCGCTCTTGGTCTTCTCCTCGACCGACCAGGTATCGAGGAAGGCCTGGAAGCTGCCCGGGCCGCCTGCATTCTGGGCAGTATTGGCGTTCGGGTTGACCGCGTAGACGTCGTTGACCAGGCCCGCCGTCGCCAGGGTGGCGGCGTAGGTGGCCATGGTGTTGTCGTTCCACTGGCGGATGCCGCCCGAATAGCCCAGGTCGCCGGTCTTGAAGAACGGGATGCTGTTGACCACCGAGTTGGTGTTGACGATCGTCTCGAGGGTCGCGCACGGGGCGGCCACGGCGATGATCGCGCCGCTGCTGGTGTCGCCGCGGCAGGTCAGGCGCGTGGTGCGCTGGTAGAGGATCTGGTCGGTCTCGAACTGACGGCCCTGGATGCCGGCCTTGATCGAGGTCAGCCAGGCGATGTTCGGCTTGTAGGTGACGTTGAACTGCTGGGCCGTCTCCTCGGAGGTGTTGTTCCGGGGATTGAACAGCGCATCGATGCGGTTGACGCCCTGGCCGGTGGTGACGTCCAGGCCCGGGAACGAGAAGTTCGGAGCCCGCTGGCCGCCGGTGTAGTCGACGACGGCGCGCGGCACGCCGAACACCGTGGCGGTCGAGTTGATCTCGTTGTTCTGGACCTCGGCGTTGGAGTAGTCGAGGCGGGCGTCGAACACCCACTGGCCGACCTTCCACTCACCGCCCAGGGCCGTGGTGTACTGGGTGCGCTCCAGATCGCCCAGGATGTTGCGGTAGGCCAGGTCCATCGGGAAGGCCGTGCTGCTGGTCAGCTCGATGTGATTGACCGTGTTGTCGGCGCCTAGCGTGGTCTTGCTGTAGTCGATCAGGCCGCCCGATGCCCCCAGTTGCAGGAACGAGCTGTTCACCTCTTCCTTGGCGGTGGCGTAGGTGGCGTCGAAATAGGCCTTGAAGCTATCGTTCGGACGCCATTCCACGACGCTGCTCAACGCTTTGCGCTCGGTCTCGCGGCGGTCGATGATCAGGCGCGGGATCTCGGGGATCCAGTCCAGCGTGCCGTCGCCATTGACGTCGGTGCTGCGTCCCGGGGTCGCGCCGGCGCCGGTGGCCGTGGCGGCCCGGCGAATCCAGCCGGTGGTGCGGGCGTTGTTGCTGTTGAGGTGACGGTTCTCCCAGGTGCCCGACAGCAGGACGCCCAGGGTGTCGCCGAAGAAGGTGCGGCTGCCGATCAGGGCCAGCTTGGGGTCGTATTCCTTGGCGAGGTTCGAGTAGACGCCCTGCACCGAGCCGGCGACGAAGGGCTTCTTGCTGTCGAACGGCCGGCGGGTGATGACCCGCACGGTGCCGCCGATGCCGCCTTCGGCCATGTCGGCCGTCGGCGACTTGACCACGTCCAGGCGCGAGACGAACTCGACGGGAATATCGCGGAAGTCGACTGCGCGGTCGCCGCCGCCGACCGTCAGCGAGAGGGCCGACGAGCCGTTGATCTCGACGCGGTTGAGGCTGGGATCGGCGCCGCGGATGCTGACGCCGCGGCCTTCGCCGTCCTGGCGGCTGATCTGCACGCCGGTCACCCGTTGCAGGGCTTCGGAGAGGTTCTTGTCGGGGAAGTCGCCGATGTCCTCGGCCGAGATGGTGTCGACCACCTGCAGCGAGTTGCGCTTGACGTCCATGGCGCTGCGCAGCGAGGCGCGGATGCCGGTGACGACGATTTCCTCGACGGCGTCGGGCTCGACGGTCTGGCCGGCGGCCGGCGCGGCCTGGGCGTGGGCGATGGCGGGGGCCGAAAGCAGGACGGCCGCGACGGCAAGGCGCGAGGCGCTGGCCCGCAGCTGGGCGCTGATGGTGGTCTTCATGTTTCCTCTCCAGTTGCGACTTGTCGTTGCTCAGGGCCATCCGGTGACGCCAAGGTCGACAAATTTCATATTATGGGATTAATTCCCTATAATCGGGACGATAACCGCGAAATCGTGCGCATGTCGAGCGCCACACAGTGTTTCCGGAAAGAAACGTCCTGAACCGTGTCCTTGCGGCGACGCTCGGGCCGGTTCGTTGACAAAGCCGCGCTCGGTCGCGATGATCCCAATAATTAGAAAATCATTCTGATATATGGGAGTTGACGCCAATGAATCCGCTTATGGGCGTTTTCTTCCATTGGCTAGGCGGCCTGGCCTCCGCCAGTTTCTATGTGCCCTTCCGCGGCGTGCGCCGCTGGTCGTGGGAAATCTACTGGCTGACCGGGGGCGTGTTCTCCTGGCTGTTTGCGCCCTGGTTCTTCGCCTCGCTCCAGACCCGCGACCTTCTGGGCGTGATGGGTCAGGTTCCCCCGCACATCGCCGGTCTGTGCATCCTGTTCGGCGTGCTGTGGGGCTTCGGCGGCCTGACCTACGGCCTGACCATGCGCTATCTGGGCCTCTCATTGGGCATGGCCGTGGTGCTGGGCCTCTGCACCGTCTTCGGCACGCTGATCCCGCCGCTCGTGCGAGGGACCTTCGCCGACGCACTGCTGACCACCACTTCTGGCCGCATCATCCTGCTGGGTCTGCTGATGACCGTCGCTGGCATCGTCGTCGTGGCCTGGGCCGGCGCCAAGAAGGATGGCGACCTGTCGCCGGAGGCGAAGCGCGCGGCCGTCGCCGAGTTCGACTTCAAGAAGGGCCTGGCCGTGGCGATCTTCTCCGGGATCATGTCGGCCTGCTTCGCCTTCGGCCTGGCGGCCGGCGAGCCGATCAAGGCGATCTCGGCGGCGGCGGGCACCGGCCCGCTGTGGACCGGCCTGCCGGTGCTGTGCCTGGTCATGTTCGGCGGCCTGATCACCAACGGCGTCTGGTGCGCCATGCTGATCGTCAAGAACCGCAGCGCCGGACAGTGGATCGGCCGCACCGTCGGCAAGGAGTCCGAGGACCGGCCGCCGCTGCTGGCCAACTACCTGCTCAGCGCCCTGGCGGGCGTGGCGTGGTACTTCCAGTTCTTCTTCTACACCATGGGCGAGAGCCAGATGGGCAAGTTCGGCTTCTCCAGCTGGACCCTGCACATGGCCAGCATCATCATCTTCGGCACCTTGTGGGGCTTCGCCTTCAAGGAGTGGAGGGACGCCCGCCCCGCCGTGCGCAACATGGTCTGGACCGGCGTGGCCCTGCTGGTCGGCGCCACCGTCGTCATCGGCTACGGCAACATGCTGGGGGCGTAGAACCCCCTTCCCTCGCCCGACACCGCCTGACGACTTGACCGGGCTCGTCGTTACGCACGAGTTTGCGGCCGCCCGTTCGACCGTCCAGGACCGCCTGTGCCCACAAGCCTTCCCCTCCTCGCCGCGATGCCCACGACTGTCCTTCAGGAGACGTGTGCGTGACGAGGCTGAGACGGCGCGGCCTGGCCTCGATCAATTCCGAGGTCCGCGACGGCATCCTGCCCGCCGCCGACGGCGTCACCCGGGCGCCCGCCGCGCCCGAGATCGACACCGCCAAGCGGCCGCCCTATCGCCTGGTCGCCGTTATCATCGCCTGCGCGCTGTTCATGGAGCAGATGGACGCCACGGTGCTGGCCACGGCCTTGCCGACCATGGCCCGCGACTTCGGCGTGCCCGCCACTAGCCTGAGCTCGGCCCTCACCGCCTATCTGCTGGCCCTGGCGATCTTCATTCCCGCCAGCGGACGCCTGGCCGACCGCTTCGGCTCCAAGACCGTGTTCCGCCTGGCCATCGCCATCTTCGTCGGCGGCTCGGTGCTGTGCGGCCAGGCGACCAGCCTGCCCTTCCTGATCTTCGCCCGCTTCCTGCAGGGCGTCGGCGGAGCGATGATGATCCCGATCGGACGCCTGGTGCTGCTGCGATCGGTGGCCAAGCAGGACATGGTCTCGGCGATGTCGTGGCTGATCATCCCGGCCCTGATCGGCCCGATACTGGGACCGCCGATAGGCGGCTTCATCGTCACCTATCTGGACTGGCGCTGGATCTTCTACCTGAACATCCCGATCGGGATCCTGGGCATCGCGCTGGTCACCCTGTTCATCGACGAGGTGCGAGGCGAGACACCGGTGCGCGCAGATCCAGTCGGCTTCCTGTTGTCGGGCGTATCGCTGGGATGCCTGCTGTTCGGCTTCGAAATGACCAGTCGCGACGGCGAGCTGCCCATGGCCCTTGCGCTGATCGCCGTGGGCCTGGTCGCCGGCGGTCTCTACCTGCGTCATGCCAAGCGAAGGGCCGACCCGATCCTCGATCTGTCGCTGATGGCCGTGCCGTCCTTCAGACTTTCGGTGATCGGCGGCTCGCTGACCCGCATCACCCAGGGCGCCCAGCCGTTCCTGCTGCCGCTGATGCTGCAGCTGGGCTTTGGCATGACCGCGGCGGCCAGCGGCACGATCACAATCGCCGGCGCCATCGGTTCGCTGGCGATGAAGAGCCTGGCCCCGCGCGTCCTGCGCCGCTTTGGTTTCCGCAACAGCATGATCGTCGGCGGGCTGGCGGCCAGCGCCGGCTATGCGGTCTGCGGCCTATTCCGGCCCAGTTGGCCGACCTGGCTGATCTTTCTGACACTGATGATCAGCGGCTTCTGCATGTCGTTCCAGTTCACCGCCTACAACACCATCGCCTATGACGAGATCCCGCCCGAGCGGATGAGCGCGGCGACCAGCTTCTACGCCACCTTCCAGCAGCTGATGCTGTCGCTGGGAGTGTGCGCCGGGGCGCTGGCCCTGCACTTGGGCATGCTGGCACGCGGCCATTCGGGCCCACGGCTGGCGGACTTCACCCTGGCCTTCCTGATCGTCACGGCGATCTCGGCCTCGGCGACGATCTGGAACCGGCGGTTCGCGCCCGACGCCGGCGCCGACCTCAGCGGCCGACGCCGGGACGACGACTAGCCGCGGACGTTCCGGGCGAGGTCTGGACGCCGCGCGTGGAAGAGCGTTGAATCCTCCGCGCTCGCCATGCGTTGAATGTCTGGAGGAAACGCCATGATCGAGACCCGCACCTTTCGCGTCCACGCCTTGCACGACGGCTGCGACCACGCCCATGGCGTCGATGCGGAGACGTTCGAGGAGGCCGCTGTGGCCTTCATGGAGGCCTGGCATCCGGAGGTGGATTCCTACGGCCAGGCGTCGGTCGTGGTCCGCGACGTCGAAACCGGCGTCGAGCACTGCTTCCGCGTCGACTTCGAGAGCGGCGAAACCGCGCCTTGCCAATAGATTTCGGCGGACCTGGGCCATGGGTCCACGCGTTGGTCGATCATGCAAATGTTCATGACCGACCCGATCGCGCCGCCGCAACCCGACCCCACGCCCGGCTCGCCGCCTCTCGAGATTCCGCCCGACGGCCCGCCGCCGGAGATTGAAGAGCCGGTCGTGCCCTTCGTCGACCCGCCGCAACCGCCGCCCCTCGATCCGGGCGATCCTCGCCCCTATGACAAGCCGCCGCTGCAGTAGCTCGTCAGTCGATGTCGTCCTTGGCGTCGGGAGCTCGGCTCCAGTCGTAGTCCCGGCCAAGGACGCGCTTGCTGAACCAGTCCATCTGCACGTTCACCTGGAACAGACGGTGGCGCAGTTCGCGGAAGTTATGCGGCTCGCGCGGAGCCAGGTAGAGCTCGGTCTCAACGCCTAGCGCCTTCAGCGCCCGGTGCAGCATGACCGACTGGGTCCAGGGTACGCGCTCGTCCTCGGCGCCGGCCAGGATCAGGGTCGGCGTCCTGACCTTGTCGAGCTGGCTGAGCGGAGAATTATCGACATAGAGGTCGCGTCGCGCCGCCGAGCCATAGGGCGGGGTCACGAACCACTCGCTGCGCTGCCAGCGGGTGTCGGACGTCAGGTACATCGACGGCCAATCGACTGCGCCAGCGCCCGACGACGCAGCCTTGAAACGGTCAGTGACGGTGATCAGGCGGTTGGTCATGTGGCCGCCGGCGCTCCAGCCCATGACTCCCAGCCTGTCCGGATCGACCAGCCCCTTGGCGATCAGGTTGTCGACGCCCGACAGCACGTCCTTGTCGGCATGGCGGAAGTAGCCGGCGTTCATGCCCTGCAGGAATTCGTCGCCATAGCCGGTGCCGCCCCGGTAGTTGACGCTGAGCGTCATCACGCCCTTGGCCGCCAGCAGCGGATTGAACCGGCTGTAGGCGAAGATGTTGAACACGTCGGACGAGCGCGGCCCGCCATGGCTCTGGACGATCAGCGGGTAGCGGCGGCCCGGCTGAAAGTCGAGGGGATAGGTCACCAAGCCTTCCAGCGCCTGGCCGTCGGGCGCGGTCCACTGGATCGCCTCCTGGCGCGGCAGGCGGAAGCGCTCGGCGATGTCGTCGTTCAGATGGGTCACCTGCACCGGCGCAGGCCGCGCCGGATCGATCCGGAACACCTCGCCCGGCGAGGTTGCCGAAGCCTTGAAGAACACCATGGTCTTGCCATTGCGGGTCAAGCTGACGTCGCCTGCCGCGTGGTCGCCGCGGGCCAGTGGCCGCACGGCCTCGCTCTTGACGTCGACGGCGAACAGCTCGCGGCGGACGCCGGTGGTGGCGGTGATGTAGATCTCGCGGCCGTCGGCCGACCAGACGGCGTCCTCGATCTCGTAGGGCAGGCCGTGGGCCAGTTCGCGCGGCGCGCCGCCGGCGGCCGGCATTACGAAGAGGTTGGGATTGACCGTGCCGTAGCGACCGTTCTCGGCCGTGGCCAGGAACAGCGCCGAGCGACCGTCGGGCGACAGGCGCGGACTGCTTTCCTGGAAGTCGTTGTCGGTCAGGCGGCGGTCGGCGCCCTTCCCGTCCTTCAGCCAAAGCTCGGACTTGGGATTATCGTCCAGCAGGTCGGATGGAGCGCGGCGATAGAGGATCGTTTCACCATCGGCGGAAAGGTCATAGGCCTCGACCTCGAACTCGCCCTCGATCACCGGCTCTGCCTTGCCATCGGCGAGGGTGATGCGCCACAGCCGGCCGCGGCCCTGCGGGGTCTCGAACGACAGCATGTCGTCCTTCTCGCGCTTGCGCTTGGCCATCGCCTTGCCGTCGGGCGCGGCGGCCAGGAAATAGATCGCCGAGCCATCGGGCGACCAGCGCAACGACGAGGGGCTGGTGCGCAGCTTGCCCAGGCGACGCGGCTCGCCGCCGTCGATTGGCGAAAGGTAGATCTGGCGCAGACCGTCGCCGTCGCGCTTGGCCACGAAGGCGAAGCCCTTCCCGTCTGGACCCCAGGCCGCGCCGGAGACCGGTCCCTCGATCATGCGGCGGGCGTCCGAGCCATCGAGACCGATGCGCCACAGGTCGCTCTGCATGGCGTTGGCCTTCCAGTCGACGCGGCCGACCGAATAGAGGACGAACCGACCGTCGGGCGAAACCTGCGGATCGGAAAGCTTCTCCAGGCCCACCAGATCGACGGCGGTCATGACGCGCGGGGCGGACCAGGCGATCGGTGCGGCGAGCGCGAGCAGGCCTCCGGCGGCCAGGGCCGCCAGGCGGGAAAGGGTCATGGGAAGCTCCGGGAAATAGGTTCGCCGGCGCCCGAAGGCGCCGGCGAGATGCGTCAGAACGCCAGTTGCAGACCCATGGTGAAGGTCCGGCCAGTGACGCCGTAGACGGCGCTGTAGTTGTAGTCGTTGCCCGACTCCGTGCCGCTGGGCAGGAACGGGCCTTCGTTGTCGAACACGTTCCGCACGGTGCCGAACACGCGCAGGTCCTTGTTCTTCGGGTCCGGGTAGAACCGCACCGACAGGTCGTGGCGCCAGAAGGCGTCGACGTTGAAGTACAGCGGATTGGCGAGGTTGGCGGCGGGCGAGTCGTTGTCGTCCACGGCTTCACCGGTGTAGGTCGCCGTCCACTGCAGGTTCCACTGGCGATTGCGCCAGGCAAGGCTGGCCTTGCCCTCGTGCTCGGACGAGCCGACTTCGCCGAGGTCGTCGGCGACGCTCGTGCCGTTGATGCCCGAGTAGCGTGTCTCCAGCTTCAGGCGGCGGCTGTAGTTGGCGCGGAAGGTGAAGTCGCCCGGCACATTCCAGCGGTCAAGGTCGAAGCGATAGCGCAGGGCCACATCGACGCCGCTGGCGCGCAGGTCGTCGAGGTTCTCCTCGAGGTTCAGGATCCTGGTGATCTGACCCTCGGCGTCACGGGTGATGACGTTGCAGAACCGGTTGTCCATGCCGCCGGTCGAGCCGTAGCACTCTGCCATCAGCTGGGCGTTCGACAGCGACGAGATCGCGTCGGTGACCTTGATGTCGTAGTAGTCGACACTGAGGTCGAAGCCGCGCAGGAACGACGGCTGGAGCACGAAGCCCAGCGTCAGGGTGTCGGCGGTCTCTTCCTTCAGGTCGACATTGCCGCCGTTGGGCGCGTTGACGCTCGTGACGTCCGAGACGAACACGCCATTGGCCGCGATGGTCGCGGCGATGCCCGCGTTAGAGCGGCAGTTCTGCGCCACTTGGCCGGTGGAGCTGGCCGTCACGCCCGAACAGATGTCGACGATCGCGTCGAAGTCGTCGCGGGGCGGCGAGTAGAGCTCGGTCGTGTCGGGCGCGCGCTGGGCCCGGCTCCAGGCCGTGCGGAAGCGCAGGCTCTTGACCGGGGCCCATTGCAGACCGCCGCGATAGCTGAGCGTCGTGCCGACGTTCTGCAGATTGTAGTCGGCGACGCGCACGGCGCCGTCGATCTCCAGCCGGTAGGCGAACGGCAGATCCTTCAGCAGTGGCGCGGAGGCCTCGACGAAGGCTTCCTTGGTCTTCACCACGCCGCTGTATTCGGGGATGTAGGCGAAGTTGGTCAGGCCGTTCTGGGTCAGCTCGTCGGTGGTCGTGCGGGTCTTGTCACGACGCAGTTCGAAGCCGAACGCGGTCTGGATCGGGCCGGCCGGCAGCTGGAACAGCTCGCCGGTCATGTGACCTTCGACGGTGTCCTGGCGGTTCTGCGGCCGGTACCAGACGTTGGCGCGGATATAGCTGGCCATTTCCGGCGTGATCGAGCCGATGCCGAACAGGTTCAGCGCCACGCAGCCGTCGGCGCGCGCGGCGGCGTCCCGGCACTGGATCACGCCGGCCGAGGTGCGCTCGGCGTTCAGGGCGTTCTTGACGTTGGCCATGTTCAGGCCGTTGCGGCGGACCTGATAGCCGTCGTACTCGCCGTAGCCGTAGGTCAGGCCCCAGTCCCAGTCGCCGAACGCCTTGCCTTCGGCGCCGGCCCAGCCACGCAGCGTGGTGCGGCGGTTGTAGATTTCCAGCTCGCCGACTTCCGTCATACGACGGCGGAAGTTGATCGTGGTGGTCGCCGCAGAATAGATCGCGGCCGGGACGTACGGATTGGTCCGCGAGATGTTGCCGATCGTGAACTCGTCGTTCACGCCGTAGGTGGTCGAATTGTAGAGGCCGTAGGGCTCGCGAACCGAGTTGGTGGTCACGCGCGAGGCCTGGAACTGGGCCCAGATCTTGAGGTCGGGCGTGACGTCGTAGGCGACCTTCAGCGCGCCGGACGAGCGCTTGGCCGGGGTGATCAGCGTGCCGTTGGTGCGGGTCTCGTAGCCGTTCACCGCGGTGACGAAGTTCTGCTTCAGGCCGCCTTCGTCGTAATAGAAGGCGTTGGTGCGGAAGCGGCCGCCGGGGGTGTAGGTCGACAGGTCGGGACCCGAGACCGTGTTCGCGACCGGATCATAGACCACCGATTGCAGCGCCCACTTGCGGTCGGTCGCGTTCAGGGCGTCCTGCTTCTCGAAGGTGCCGCCAGCCATGACGAACAGCTTGTCGTTCAGGAAGCGCTTGCCCGCCGCCACCGAGTATTCGGTGCTGCTGCCGCCGCCGTCGTCGGTGGCGCTGGCCACGACCCGCGCCTTGATCCCGTCCATCTTGGAGGTGGTGATGATGTTGACGACGCCCGAGATGGCGTCCGAGCCATAGACGGCCGAGGCGCCGCCGGTGCTGATTTCGACGCGGTCGATGAAGAACTGCGGGATGGAGCTGAGGCTCACCGCGTTCATGTTGCCGGCGTTGGAGACGGTGCGGTGACCGTCGATAAGGGTCAGGGTGCGGTTCTGGCCGAGGCCCCGCAGGCTGACGGTCGACAGGCCGTTGTCCTGCACCGCCGACTGGCTGGTCGACAGGTTCACGCCGATGTCGATGCCCGGCAGGTCGGTCAGGGCTTCGGCGATGTCGACATAGCCGCTTTCCTGAAGCTCCTCGCGCTCGATCTCGACGACGGGCGACGGACTGTCGAAGGTGGTGCGACGCAGGCGGGAGCCGGTCACCACAACCTCTTCAACCTCGACAGCAGGGCTTTGATCTACGGCCTGGAACGAGGCCGGCTGAAGGGTGGCCGCGGGGGCCGCGCCGGGCGCGCGGACGATCAGGGCGCCGGCGCCGTCCTCGACGACTTCCAGGCCGGTCGCGCCAGCCATGCGGCGGGCAGCTTCCAGCGGCGTGTACTTGCCGACCACGGCGGACGAACGGCGGCCCGCGACCGTCTTGGGCGAGAACAGGATATTGGTTCCGGTCTCCTTGCCCAGCTCGCGCAGCGCCTTGTCCAGCGACTGCGCCTGAACGTCCACGACCACCGTCTGGCCAAAGGCCGCCCCGGCCGTCAGCAGAACGCCCACCGCCGCGGATCCCGCCAGCATGCGGCGCAGGCGGCCGTCTTTCCCCATCATCATGAAATTCTAGTCCCCTCTCAGCCCGACGTTTTCGGGCTTAAGAGGCCTGACGACGGAGGTCGATTTTTCCTCAGCAACTTTTTTCGAGCGGCCTGCGCGACCAGTTCATGCCCCGCCGCGCGGCTCGATCAGCAGGCCGCCGCCGTTGGCGCGAACGTCGAGGTCCAGCAGCGTCGCCACCGAGCGGGCGAAGGCCTCGTTGTCGCCGGCCTTGTAGACGCCGCTGATCCGCAAGGTCTCCAGCGCCGGATCGGATAGCACGATGCGCCGGCGGCTGTAGCGGTTCATCTCGGCCAGGGCCTCGACAAGGGTCTGGTCGTCGAACACTGCCTGCCCGAAGCGCCAGGCCGTGGCAGACTGCACGTCGGCGATCTCGCGGCGCGCGGGCCCCTGCCCCGCCGCAACGACCCGCTGGCCGGCCGAGGCGGTGATGCGCCCCGACGGCTGTCCAGGAGTCATGACCAGCACCTGCCCCTCGACCGCAACCACTGACACGGTCTGCGCCAGCACAGACACGCCGAAGGCGTCGCCGCCGTCGCCGACGATCTCGCGGCCCTCGGCGGCCACCACGAACGGCCTGACCGGATCGCGGGCGGCGCGAAAGAAGGCGCGCCCCCTGTCCAGGCCAGCCCTGCGCTGGCGGCCGTCGATGCGGACGCTAAGCCGGCTGTCGGCGTCGAGCAGCACCGAGGAGCCGTCATCCAGGTGCAGGGTCCGTGTCTCGCCCACGCCCGTGGCGTAGACCTCGGGCGCCAGGGCCAGCCAGCCCAGGCCGACCGCCGAGACGCCGGCGCCAGCCAGCACCGCGCGGCGGGCCAGGCGCACCGGCGGCTTACGCGGCGAGACGACGGCGATTTCCGGATCGTGGCGCAGGGCGCCGGCCAGCTCCCAGGTGGAGGTCAGGGTGTCGAAGGTCGTGCGGTGATCCTCGGAACGCTCAAGCCAGGCCTTGAAGCCAGCCTCGTCCCCCCCGGTGCGCGAGTCGCTGCGCAGGCGCGCCAGCCAGTCGGCCGCTTCGCGGCGGACGGCTTCGAGATCGCGCTCAGGCTTCACCACTTCTCGGTCCATTTCGTCAGGAAGAGGGCCGCCTTGGCCACGTGCTTTTCCACCGCGCTGACCGTGATGCCCAGCCGCTCGGCGATCTCCCGATACTTCAGCCCTTCCAGTCGGTGAAGCAAAAAGACTTCGCGTGTCCGCGGGCTGAGGCGCGCCAACCCAAGCTTGAGCCGCGCCAGGCGCTCCCGCGCCCGCAGAACCTCGTCCTGAAGCGGGCCTGCGTCGGCCAGAGCGTCCTCGACGAAGTCCAGGGCTTCCTCCGGACGGCGCGCGCGCTGACGGCGCTCGTCGATCGCCAGATTGACCGCGGCGCGGGCGACGAACCCTTCCGGATTGCTGAGCGTGTTGGCGCGCCGATACTCCAGCATGCGCACCATCGCCGACTGCACGACGTCTTCGGCCCCCGCGGGATCACGGGTGATCCGCGCGATCCGGCGCACGAGCCCGCGCCAACCCTCGTCCTTCAAAGCTGCTCGCCTCTGCCCGCCCTCGGTGGCGCGCTTCTTCTGTCTGGGCGCGCCGTGCCGTCAACGGCCTAGCTCTGCAAGCGGACGCTTCGCGCGTCAACTGCCCGCCGCGCAGGCGCCGAAATAGCCGAGCAAAGACAAGGCGCAGCGGCTGCGCAACCTCAGATGACGACCCTTTTTGCGTTGCAACGCGTGCGAGCCAAGGCCAACCTCGATGCGTCCGTCAGTAAGGAGTTCGCCGATGACCCATCCCGTGCGCTTGATCCTGGTGGCGACCGACCTTACCGCGCGCAGCGATCGCGCCGTCGACCGGGCCCTGGAACTGGGCCGTGAGTGGAACGCCGACGTGCACGTGGTCCACGCCATCGAGCGCGACGCACCGACCACGGCGCTGGACGTGCGTCGCGTGTTGCCCGGTCCGGGCGCCAAGGCCAGCGTCAGCCTGCCTTCCGGACCCGCGCCCAAGGCGATCACCGACACCGCGCGCGAACTGAACGCCGACCTCCTGGTTACCGGCGTCGCCCGCTACAACGATCTTGGCGACTACCTGCTGGGAACAGCGGTGGATCATGTCGTCCGCAACGCCGCCGCGCCCGTGCTGGTGGTCAAGCAGAGACCCCACGGCCCCTACCAGCGCCTGCTCGTCGCATCCGACTTCTCGAAAGGCGCCAAGGCCGCGCTGCTGGCCGCGGCGGCTATGTTCCCCGAGGCCAGGCTGCATCTGGTCCACGCCTATCACGTACCGTTCGAAAGCCGGATCAAGTCGGACGACATCCGCGACATCGCCCGCTCGGAGGCACAGCAGAAGCTCGACGCCCTGCTGGCCGAACTGCCCAAGGAACTGCGCGGCCGTATCGAACCTCACCTGGCGGCGGGCGAGCCTGGAACGGTGCTGGACGAGGTGGCCGGGGACGTCTGGCCCGACCTCGTGGTGATCGGCGCGCACGGGGTCAGCGGCCTCGTTCAGGCCGCGCTCGGCAGCGTCGCCTCTTCGCTGCTGCAGCGCATCGCGGCCGACACGCTGGTGGTCAAGGAAGGCTAGGTGTCGAAGGCTCGGGCTCGTCCGCCGCCTCGTCGCGGGCGAACTCGGTCCGGTCTCGAAACAGAGCCGCGCGCCCAAGCAGGATCAGGGTCACCGGCGTGGTCACCGTCAGGAAGACGCCGATCAGCAGCTCCCTGGGCATGAACCGCCCCTCGATCAGCGTGAAGAACAGGATCGAGGCGGCGACGATCAGCGCCATGCCCAGAGTCGCCCCCAGGGTCGGGGCGTGGACACGCTCGTAGAAGGTCTTGAAGCTGCAGAGGCCCACGGCGCCGAGAAACGACAGCGCCGCTCCGGCCAGGGCCAGCAGGCCCACCACCACGCAGGCCCAGGCGGGCAGGTCAGCCACGCTCATTCGATCACCTCGCCGCGCATCAGGAACTTTGCCAGAGCCACCGTGGCGGCGAAGCCCAGCATGCCGATGATCAGCGCCGCGTAGAAATAGATCGAGCCGCCGGTGCGTATGCCGAACACCAGCAGGAGCAGCATGCCGTTGAGGTAGAAGGTGTCGAGGCCCAGCACGCGGTCCTGGGCGCGGGGACCGCGCACGGCGCGCCAGGCGGCCAGCGCCATCGCCGCCACCAGCAGCGCCTGGGCGATGGTCAGGCCCCAGAACAGGATGGCCTGGCTCATTCGAAGATCTCCATCAGGCGGCGCTCGTAGCGGTCCTTGATCAGGTGGATCCACTCGTCCTCCTCGACCAGGTCCAGCACGTGCAGCAGCAGGCGGCCGGTTGCGCTGTCGTACTCGACCCACAACGTGCCGGGCGTCGCGGTCAGGATGACGGCCAGCACCGCCAGGGCGTAGCGGTCCTTCAGGTCCAGCGGAACATGGATGAAGCCCGATTGGCGCTCATGCCTGCGCCGCCCCAGGATGATCGCGGCCACCGCCCAGTTCGAGCGCAGCACGTCGATCACGACACAGCCAGCCAGGGCGACGATGGCCCCCGGCGAGCGGATAGGGATCGTCTGGGCGTCGAGCGCCCGCATTACCTGGGGCGTGGCCAGGGCCAGGACGGCCGCCAGGGCGATCGACGGCGGCCCGACCGAACCGCTCATCAGTAGCGAGGTCACAAACAGGCCCAGCGCCAGGAGCGGATGGGGAAGCAGCGCACGGATCATGGCGTCGTCCCCAGCACGGCGCGGATGTAGGCGTCTGGCCGACCCAGCCACTCGGCGGTGTGCTCGGCAAACCCGAGCCCGGCGCCGCCAAAGATCGCCAGCAGCACGCAGGCCGCCAGCAGGCCGCCCATGCCGGCCAGCTCGGCCGCGCCGACCACCAGTTCAGGAGCGTCGTCGTCACGGGCCCAGAGGGCGCCTACGCCCAGGCGCGTCAGGCCGATCAGCCCGCCCAGGCTGGACAGCGACAAGCCGACGATCACGGCTATGCTGGCCGGGCTGACCGAACGCGCCAGACCGTCCAGCATGGCCAGCTTGCCGATGAATCCCGACAGCGGCGGCAGGCCGGCGATCATCAGGGTGCAGATCAGGAAGGCCCCGCCCAGCGCCGCGACGGCGGCGGGGATGACCAGACCAGGCTCGTTGCGCTCGTCGTCGTCGAACGGGTCGCGGTACTCGTCGTCGAACACCGCCCGTTCGCGCTGGCCGCCGGAATCGACGCCCCGCTGCAGCACCTCGGCCAGCAGGAACATCGCCCCGCAGGCCAGGGTCGAACCGATCAGGTAGAAAAGCGCCCCGCCCAGCACGGCCTTGTCGCCGACGCCGGCCACGGCCAGGATCGTCCCGGACGAGACCATGACGGCGTAGGCGCCGGCACGCGACAGGTCGCGCGAGGCGATCAGGCCCAGCGTCCCGAAGGCCAGGGTCGCCAGGCCCGCGACCAGCAGCCATGGCTGGCCGAAGTGGGCCGAGGCCCCCGCCCCGTCCCCGAACGCCAGCAGGCTCAGCCGCAGCACCACATAGACCCCGACCTTGGACAGGATGGCGAAGGCCGCCGCCGACGGCGCGCTGGCGGCCGTATAGGTCGGAGCCAGCCAGAACCCCAGCGGCCAGGCCGCGCACTTGATCAGGAAGGCCGTACCCAGGATGGCCGCGCCGACATGCAGCAGGCCGCGGTCGTCCGGCGCGATGGTCCGCACCTTCAGGGCGAACTCGGCCATGTTCAGCGTGCCGGTCACGCCATAGAGCAGCGACACCCCGATCAGGAACAGCAAAGAGGCTGTCAGGTTGATGGCGATGTAGGTCAGGCCCGCCCTGATCCGCGCCTCGCCCGAGCCGTGCAGGGCCAGGCCGTACGAGGCCGCCAGCATGATCTCGAAGAAGACGAACAGGTTGAACAGGTCGCCGGTCAGGAAGGCGCCGTTGACGCCCATGATCAGGAACAGGAACAGGGCGTGGAAACGCGGCCCGGCCCGGTCCCAGCGCGCCAAGGCGAAGGCCAGGACCCCGGCGCCCAGCACGCTGGTCAGCGCCACCATCATCGCCGACAGCCGGTCGGCCACCAGCACGATGCCGAACGGCGCGGACCAGTCTCCGAGGCGGTAGACGCGGGCGGTGTCGCCGCCGTCGACCGCGCCGGTCATGCTTTCGTGCAGCAGGGCCAGGGCGACCAGCAGGATGGCGGCCATGGCGGTGAGGCTGATGACGCTCTTCAGCCGTCGCCGGCGCTCGTCGAACAACAGCATCGCCGAGGCCATGACCATCGGCAGCAGGATCGGCAGCAAAATCAGGTGATGATCCCAGAGACTCATTCGGCCGGCTCCCGACCGTCGACGTGGTCGCTGCCGGTCGCCCCGCGCGAGGCCAGCAAGACCACCAGGAACAGGGCCGTCAAGGCAAAGCTGATGACGATCGCCGTCAGCACCAGGGCCTGGGGCGTCGGGTCCGCGTACAATTCCGGCCGCTCGGCGCCCTTGGCCGTGATAGGCGGCATGCCCGAACGAAGACGCCCCATCGAGAAGATGAACAGGTTCACCGCGTAGGACAGCAGCGACAGCCCCTTGATCACCTGGAAGGTGCGGGGCCGCAGAAGCAGCCAGGTTCCGGCGGCCGACAGTACGCCGATGGCGGCCGCGAGCACGAACTCGGTCATGCGCCCCCCTCCGCTTGCTCGGCTTCGGCGTCGTCCCTGGCGCGGCGTAGCGACTGGTGGGCCAGGGCCACCAGCATCAGGACCGTAGCGCCGACCACCAGCAGCACGACGCCCAGATCGAACACCACTGCGCTGGCCAGCGGGACCTGGCCCAGCAGAGGCAGGTTCACGTACTGGAAGGCCGAGGTCAGGAACGGGCGGTTGAAGCCGATCGCCACCAAGCCGCAGCCGGCGGCGATGGTCAGGCCCCAGCCGATCCAGAGGATCGGACGCAGCAGCAGCCGCTCCTCCACCCAGCGCGCGCCATTGGCCATGTATTGCAGCAGCACCGCGATCGACAGCGCCACCCCCGCCGCGAAGCCGCCGCCCGGCAGGTCATGGCCCCGCAGGAAAAGGTGAACCGCCAGCACGATGACGAAAGGAAACATCCAGCGCATGACGACGCGCGGGATCAGCATGGTGTCGCGCAGGGCGTCGCCGGCCTTGCGGCCTTCGGCGACCGGACCCGCACGCTCGCGCGCCTGCTTCTGGTTGGGCGCCGGCAGGCTATCGCTGGCCGGGCGGAAACGGCGCAGCAGCGCCAGCACCGTCAGGCCCACGATACCCAGCACCGTGATCTCGCCGAAGGTGTCGAAGGCGCGGAAGTCGACCAGGATGACATTGACGACGTTGCGGCCGCCGCCCTCGCTGTAGGCCCGCTCGACGAAGAAGCGTGAGATGCCCTCGACCATCGGCCGGGTCATGACCGCGTAGGAGACGAAGGCCAGGGCCAAGCCGACGACGGCGGCGATGACGAGGTCCACGCGCCGGCGTCGGCGCGAGCGGACCAGTTCGGCCCGGGAGGCCTGGATGTCCTCGCGCCGCTTGGGCAGCCAGCGCAGGCCCAGCAGCAGCAGAACGGTGGTGACCACCTCGACCAGCAGCTGCGTCAGGGCAAGATCGGGCGCCGACATCCAGACGAAGGTGATGCAGCTGACGAGGCCAGCAGCGCCCATCAGAACCACCGCGGCCAGGCGGTGATACTTGGCCTGCCAGGCGGCCGCGACGGCGCAGCCGCCGCCGGTCAGCCAAAGGGCTGCGAAGATAAATTCGGACGCGCCGGGCGATGACCAGGACGGTCGGATCGCCACCCCGCCGGCGAAGGCGGCCGCCGCTCCGGCCGCCAGGGCGGCAAGTACGACCAGACGCAGTTGCGGCTGCATCCGCTCGGTTCCCAGGCGGCTCTCGACCCAGCGAGCGCCCTTGACGATGCCCGTCATGGCCTTCTCGAAGAGATAGCCGCCGTTGAGACGCTTCAGGCCCCAGGGACCGCCTCGCGGGTTGGTGTTCAGCTTCTGGCCGAAGATCGCGTAGGCCAGGACGCCGCCGCCGAGCGCCAGCACGCTGAGCAGCAGGGGCATGTTGAAGCCGTGCCAGAGCGCCAGGCTGTAGTAGGGCAAATCATCGAAGCCGAGCACGGCGACGGCCGCGCTGCGCAGGAACGGGCCGACGGTGATCGCCGGCAGCACCCCGACCAGCAGGCACAGCGCCACCAGAATCTCGACCGGGCGACGCATCCAGGCCGGCGGCTCATGCGGAACCCTGTCCAACGCCGTCGGCGGCGGGCCGAAGAAGGTCGCCAAGATGAAGCGCAGCGAATAGAGCACGCCGAACGCGCTCGCCAGCGTGGCCAGCACTGGCAGGGCCGCATTCAGGGCGTGCCCGTCGCTGCCGGCCACCACCTCGGCCAGGAACATTTCCTTCGACAGGAACCCGTTCAGCAGCGGGACACCGGCCATAGCGGCGGCGGCGACGATGGCCAGGGTGCCGGTGATGGGCATGAACTTGTAGAGGCCGCTCAGCTTGCGCATGTCGCGAGTGCCGGCCTCGTGGTCGATGATGCCCGCGGCCATGAACAGCGAGGCCTTGAAGGTGGCGTGATTGACCGTGTGGAAGATGGCCGCGATCGCCCCCAGCGGCGAGCCCAGCCCCAGCAGCAGGACGATTAGGCCAAGATGGCTGATGGTCGAATAGGCCAGCAGACCCTTGAGGTCGTGCTGGAAGATGGCGCACCAGGCGCCGATCAGCAGCGTGGCCACGCCCGCCCCGGCGACGACGAAGTACCAGAGCTCGGTCTGGCCGAAGATCGGCCACATGCGCAGCAGTAGGAAGATCCCGGCCTTCACCATGGTCGCCGAGTGCAGATAGGCGCTGACCGGGGTCGGCGCGGCCATGGCGCGCGGCAGCCAGAAGTGAAACGGGAACTGGGCGCTCTTGGTCAGAGCGCCCATCAGCACCAGCGCCAAGGCCACGACCGAGCGAGGATCGGCGAGGATCACGCTCTTGGCGGCCAGAACGTCGTCGAGATCATAGCTGCCGGCGATGCCGCCGATCAGGATCATGCCGACCAGCAGGCACAGCCCGCCCAAGGCGGTGACCGTCAGGGCCATGCGCGCGCCTTCACGCGCCGAGGCGTTCTGGTGCCAGTAACCGATCAGCAGGAACGAGAAGAGGCTGGTCAGCTCCCAGAAGACCGCCAGCTGGATCAGGTTGCCCGACAGCACCACGCCCTGCATCGCGCCCATGAAAGCCAGCAGGAACGAGAAGAACCGCGGCACCGGGTCCTTCGGCGACATGTAGTAGCGCGCGTAGAGCACGACGAGCGCGCCGATTCCGAGGATCAGGGCGGCGAAGATCCACGACAGCCCGTCCAGCCGCAGGATCAGGCTGACGCCCAGCGACGGCAGCCAGGGAATCGCCAGCCGCAGCACCTCTCCATCCGCGAACCTCGGCCAGAGCGCGGCCAGGCTCACCAGGGAGACCAGCGACACCAGCCACGAGAGAATCGCCGCCGCCGTCCGCGCATGTCGCGGAAGGCCGGCCGCCACGGCCGCGCCGAGGAACGGCGCCGCCAGAATGACGAGAAGGAGCAGGTTGGAAGACAAAACGGTTGGGGGCCTCCTGCCACGGAACGGGTCTAGCCGGGGTCCGACGCCTAACAGGCCTCGATGACCAGCATAGGAAGACCATTCCCATGCGTCAAAGCGACGGTTCCGAAAGTCACGCTTCGTCACATATGTATACGTTATTGATATCGATATCACGATCGTCGATGCTGTAGGAAATCCTGGGAGGAACCATGAGCCGACAGAAGAACCCGGCCCGGCGCGCCACCACCGCGCTGATCACGGCCTTGCTGGCGGGAACCGCCGCGAACGCGGCCCTGGCCGATAAGCTGCTGACTTATCCGACGCCGCCGCAGCTGATGTACACGGCGCACAACGACGACTTCACCGTGCGGGTGCGCACGCCCGGCGGCGAGTGGCGCGATCTCTATGAATACCGGGTGCAGGTCGACACCGACACCAAGCAGAACGCGTCGCTCGTCTATTTCGACTTCGAAGGGACGGTCGAGATCGAGGTGATGAAGAACAACGGCCGCTTCGCCGAGGCCTCGGTCGCGCCCCTGTCGAGCGTAGTGAAACCCCAGCGCGACGGTTCGGTCCTGCGCATGACGCTGGACAAGCCCGAGCGGTTCTCGCTGCAGTTCGACGACGATCGCCTGCGCAACCTGCACATCGTGGCCGGCAAGCCTCCCCCTCCCCGTCCGGCCGGCGCCGACGTGGTCTATTTCGGCCCCGGCCTGCACACGCCTCCGACGGGCCTCGACCACTTCCCGGTCAAGTCGGGCCAGCGCGTCTATATGGACGGCGGGGCGGTGCTGAAGGGCGCCTTCGACCTTTCCGGCGTCAGCGACGTGAACATCTCCGGGCGCGGCCTGCTGTGGGATCCCGGCCGGGCAATCGACTTGGAGAAGGCACGGCACGTCGAGGTCTCGGACCTGATCATCGTCAACAGCGACCGCAGGGACGCCGCGCGGGTGATGAACATCCGCAATTCAGAGAATGTCACGGTCAGCGAATTAACCGGCTTCACCTCGGGCAAGTGGTCGGACGGGATCAATATCTCGACGTCGCGCCACGTGACGGTGCGCGACGGCTACCTGCGGGTCTCGGACGACGCCGTGGTGGTCTACGCCGTGGCCGACTGCCCGATCTGCCGCCAGAAGGCCGCCCAGACCGGCATTCCCGATCCCAATCCGCCCGGCGACACCTTTGACATCCAGGTCTCGAACATGCGCCTGTGGGTCGACGTGGCCCATGCCCTCTATATTGGCCACTTCGGCGACAACGCCGATCCGCGCACCATCCACGACGTGACCTTCGACAACATCGACGTCGCCAACCTGGACGAGGACGATCCCGACTGGGAAGGCGTGATCGCCGCCTATTCCGGCGACAGCACGCTGATCCGCAACATCACCTTCAGCAACGTGCGGGTCGACCGCATCGAGGAAGGCAAGCTGATCAACATCGTGGCCGGCAACAACCCGCGCTACAACAAGGCTCCCGGACGCGGGATCGACGGCCTGACGATCCGCAACGTCGCTTATACGGGCGAAGGCATGCCCAGCCGCTCGATCATCCGTGGCCTGTCGCCGACCACGGCGGTCAAGAACGTGATGATCGAAAACCTGACCATCGACGGCAAGCCGGTGAAGTCGGCCAAGGACGGCGACATCGCCGTCAGCGGCGAGGTCGTGGGACTATCCTTCCGCTGATCGCAAAGAGAAGGGCGCCGTCGAAGACGGCGCCCCAAGGCGGGACTATGCGACGGCGGTCACCCGCCGAACTTGTAGCGAAGGCTGATCCCGTAGACGCGGCCGTTCATGAAGTACTGGCGCAGGATGTCGGTGTCGTAGCCGTTGTCCGGCTCGCCGACGTAGCGGATCGGCGCCTTGTTGGTCAGGTTCGAAGCTGTCAGCGACAGGGTCAGGTCGTCGCGCAGGTTGAGGTTCACCGAGGCGTCGAGCAGGCCGTAGCCCTTCAGGTAGCGGCCATCGATCGGATTGGGCGAGATCCCGAACAGCACGTAGTCCGAGCGATAGGTATAGACGAGGCGCGCCGAGACCTTCTTGTTCTCGTAGAGGCCCGCAAGGCTCCAGTTCTGGTCGGACTGAAACGGCTGGCGCACCTTGACCACCTGACCGTTGATCAGGATCGGCAGCTCGGTCTCGACCCAGGTGTAGGACCCCTGGACGCCGAAATCGTGCAGGAACTCCGGCAGGACGTCGTAGTCGAAGAAGGTCTGGGCGGCGAGTTCGATCCCCTTGGCGAAGCCGGGGTCGGCGTTCTGGGTCTGGGTGATGCGGAACTGGCCGGTCGGGCAGTTGTTGGGCGTCACGCCAGTATAGGGCTGCGAGGTCGCCACGGTCTGGCAGCTCTCGACCCCGATCGGGAAGCCGTCGACCTTCTTGTAGAAGGCCGCGGCCGAAACGTAGCTGGTCGGGCCGAAATACTTCTCCAGCGACAGGTCATAGCTGTAGGCCCGCAGCGGCTTGAGGTTGGCGTTGCCCTGGCTGCCGGTACCGCTGGTCAGGTTGACCGCCACCGTCGGGTTGATGTCGCCGACGCTGGGGCGGGTCATGCCCTTGCCGAAGCCGAAGCGCAGCAGGAGGTCGTCCTGGATGTATCCGGTGACGTTCAGCGTGGGCAGGACGTCGGTATAGCTGTTGCTCTGGTTCTTGGGCACGATCACCGCCGCACCACCGCTTGTGTCGGAAACCCGCGCCTCGGCGTCGAGATCGGTGCGCACTACCCGCACGCCGGCGTTGCCGCGGATGCGATCGTTCAGGAAGGCGAAGTCGACGACGCCGTAGCCGGCCAGGGTCTCTTCCACCGCCTTGCGGCGCGACAGCAGAACCTCGGGCAGCGAGTCCTCGGCCGCAATGCCGGCCTGGGCGAAACGGTTGCGGACGTTGTCGCCCAGCAGGGCGTCGGGGGAGAAGGTCAGGAAGCCGCCCGAATAGCCCGCTTCGCCGTCGAACCAGTTGGTGTGCGAGCCGGCGACGAGGTCCTGCACGGTCGAGGCCAGGATCCCGTTCGACTGGTTGGCCGCAAGCGCCAGGCCGTCCGTCGTCAGGTTCTTGCCGCTGAAGGAATAGTTGTAGAACTTCGACTTCTTCCGGTAGTAGCGCGCACCGAACTTCACGGCCTTGATGAAGCTGTCGCTTATGCGCAGCTTGCCGTCGAACTGGGCGGCGAGACCCGCGTCGTCATAGACGTTGTTCGTGCCGTTGGCGTAGTTCAGCAACACCCAATTGGCGGGGTTCGATAGGTCCGGACCGCTGATCGACAGGCTCTGGGGCGTTCCGACCCTGCGGGTCACGTCCCAGGCCAGGCCCGCACGCGGGGTCATGGTCACCGAGCGGTTGTCCTGGTGCTGGTCGGCCTTGACGTAGGAAAGATCGGCCTTGAGATCGAGGTCGTCGGTCGGCGACCACTTGGCGCCGCCGGCCAGGATCCAGGTCTTGTAGATGCGGTGCTCGTCGCCGCCGATCGATGAGAAGCCGGAGCCCAGGAACGTACCCCGATCAAAACGCTGACCAGCCAGCACCGCATCCTCGCCGCCATTGGCGTTGCGGCTGGCCAGACCTTCGGTGGTACTGAACGGCGTGGTGACAAGGCCTTGGACGTAGCGGCTGTCGACACCGTTCAGGAAGCGATAGCCCTGGTGGTACAGGTACGAATTGTAGTTGCCGTCGACATAGAACTCGAGGCCTGGGCGGACCTTCCACTGGAACACGCCGGCGAAGCCCTTGCGGGTGCGCTGGATGTCCTCTTCGTTCACGTTGATCTGCACGCCGGCCATGTTGACCAGGCTGGCGCGGTCGGAGGCGCTGAGGGCCAGCGGATTGGCCACGTCGGCCAGGAAGGCGACGTCGCTGCGGCCGGCATAGGCTTGATTGTAGGCGCCGTTGCCGATGTACTCGGCGCTGTCGGCGCGCACCACGCGGCGCAGGTTGGTTCCGCCGGGGCCCGGCGCATTGTCCGAGCGGTTCCAGCTCTTCTGGTAGTTGGCGCCGAGCAGCAGGCCCATCTCGCCCTCGCCCACGTCCCACTTGTGCGAGACGAGGCCGAAGTATTCGGGCTGCATCTGCTTGACCATGTCGTTGTAGCGGCCGGAAATCGCGACGCTGCCCGACATACTCGGCAGGTCCAGCGGACGGCGGGTCTTGATGTCCACCAGACCGCCGATGCCGCCCTCGATGTGCTCGGCCGAGGGGTTCTTGTAGACGTCCAGGCCCGCGATCATGCCGGGAATGGCCGCCTCGATGTTGAATTCGCTGCCGCCGGCGGTGAAGTACGAGCGGCCGTCGACCTGCGAGGCGGTCTGGCCCGACAGGCCGCGGATCGTCAGGCCCGAACCGGCGCCGACCGGCGAGGCGCCCTCCCCGCCGTAGCGGTAGCCCTGCACGCCCGGGATGCGAGTCAGGGTCTCGGCGACATTGGGGTCGGGCAGCTTGCCGATATCCTCGGCGCGGATGGAGTCGACGACCTCCATGGTGTTCTTCTTGACCTGCACGGCCGACTGCAGGCTCTGGCGGATGCCCGTGACGACCACCTCCTCGACGGCCTCCTCGGTCGCCGGGGGCGGCGCGGTCTGAGCGCCGGCCGCGCCGGATACACCTAGCGCGACGGCCAGCGTCGATGCGGTCAGGAACAGACGCGATTGATAAGCGGACTTCATGGCTTCCCCTCCTGCGGGGCCCGCGCCCGATAAGCCGGCGCGGCCCGTCAGTTCCCGCGCGACGCGGGCTTCCCTGTTGGCTAGGGCGCTTGGCGCGCCCTCTCTGTTTCACTCCCGGGCCGGGGCGTCGCCTGGACGGCGATCTTCTCCGACCACATAATATTGTTATCGATATCATAAATGCCTGACAAGAGCTTTTGTCAGACAAATGCGACGATGCGTTTCAGCGAGGCGGCAACGACCGCCGGGCCGACGCAATGTCGCCCTGGCAGGTCTTGGCCGCGCCGTCGACCTTGATCGAGCGCGCCCCGTCGCAGGCCAGGCGAACGGCATAGGTCGGCTGCCCCTGGATGCTGGCCTCGACGCCCTGCTGCGTCCGGTCCTTGACCACGAAGGCCTTGGACAGGCTGTCGAGCTCCACCCGGTCCTCGCGGCGCAGATAGCTGCCATCGGCCACGAACCACCGCTTGGGCTTGGCCGCGCTGCCGGCTACCGGATAGGTCAGCGCTAGGATGTAGGCGTCGGTTTGCCAGCCGCCGAGATCGGCGTTGGCGTTGCGATGGCGGATACGGCCGTCGGCCAGCAGGTTGAAATAGACCTCGGTGACCTCTCCCCTCTGGGTGACGCGCACCATCAACCAGTCCTTGGTCTCGACCTTCTCGATCTTCGGCGCGGGATTGGGCCCGTTCGGCGTCAGGGCGACCACGAACTTGGTGCGGTCGGTCACGCCTGGCGCCTGCAGGCGCAGATAGGGCTGGACCTCGTCGGGGGCGTGGTCTTTCAGGCCCTTGCCCTCGGCCATGCGCATCAGTTCGGGATAGTCGGTGAACAGCCCCGCATCCGGCAGGGTTTCAGGGAACAGCGGACGCACGGCGACCTCGGCCTCCCCGTTCCTGACGGTGATAACCTGCCCCTGGCGCTTGGCCTCGCCCTCATAGTGCATCAGCCATTCGAACCTGCCAGGCTCCCAGCCCTTGAGGTCGTCGATGACCAGGATCACGTCGCCGATCCACATGAAGCTGCGGTACTTGCGCTCGAAGGTCCGGGCGTTGGGACCGGTGGCGTCGGCCCAGACGAAGCGCAGGTCGCCGGCGTCGACCAGATGATCCACCCGCCCCACGAAGTGCGAGCCGTTGTAGGTGTTGCTCTCCGGCTCGGCCTGGCCGTCCAGGGTGACGACGTTATGGGCCACGCTCTGGCGGTAGTAGCCGTCGTATTCGGGCCGGGCGTAGCTGCTGTTGCCGGAGTCGATCAGCAGCTGCTCGCCCTTGTGCCAGAGGATGAAGCTGCCGGCGTCGGCGTGGTTGTGGTTCCAGGTGAAGCCCGAGCGCAGCGCCAGGAAGGTGGCGTCCGGCGCCCAGGACGAGCGCATCGTCGCCGCGCCGAGATCCCTGTCGATCCAGCTCGTCGGCAAGCCCGGTCCCTTGCCCACCAAGGCCCAGGCCTTGGCCGAGGGCCACTGCACCATGTTCTCGGGCTCGGCGAAGACGTCCTGCTTGGGGTCGGGGCGCACCGTGTTCAGGTACCAGAGATAGCGCGACTGCCGGTCGCCGCTGGCCCACAGGTTGGCGATGGCGCTGGCCCCGCTGGAGGTCGGATTGCCGTCGCCGAAGTTGGTCGACATGAAGCCGCCCGTGGTCGGGTAGAGGTTCTGGATGAAGTAGTCGCCCAGGCCGGCCAGGCGCGGCGTTTCCGCGGGCTTTTCCTTGAAGGCGTCAAGCCACGCGCGCTTGAAGCGCAAATAGCCCTCGGCGGCGAAGTCGGCGTAGTTGATGCTCTCGACGAAGGCCCCGTTGGACGCGAAGTGCGCCGGCTTGGTCTCTATGGCGCTGCCGTCGTAGTTGGCCCACTCTTCCGCCGCCTCGTCGATGCGGCGGATCCAGGCGTCGGCCTGGGGCTCCTCGGTCTTGATGGCGATCGCCGCCACCCCGGCCCCGAAGACGATGTGGCTGAACCAGTTGTGACCCATGGTGTCGAGGCTGTGGATGCGCTCCTTGCCGTCGATCCAGTCGTTCAGGGTCGGGCGGATCGCGCCCTTGACCAGGGCCTTGGCCAGGCGATCGCGCTCGGCGGGGGCCAGGGCGTCGTGGATGGCGTCAAACGTGAGACCGAAGGTGTAGGCGCTGGTCCCCATGCCAAGGTCGGAGTTCCAGACCGGGCTGCGGGCCAAGAGCGGCTTGTCGGTCACCCAGTTGGCGCGACCGGCATAGATGTCTAGCAGGGCCTTGGCGCGGTCGGCGTACTTGCGCTCGCCGGTCATGCGGTAGGTCAGCGACAGGCCCATCAGGGCCGCGTTCAGCTCGCGGTCGTTGGCCGGCTTGCGGGTCAGGGCCGCGTCGGCGTCTGCGCGGGCCTTGGTCCAGGCGGCCTTGGCGTCTGGATCTTCGGCCACGCGGGCCTTGAACTGCGAGACGTGGGCGTCGCTGAAGGTCAGGTACGGATGGCCCGACTTCAGGGTCTGGGCCTGCGCCCCGCCAGCCAGGAGACAGGCCGCGAGGGCAAGGCCAGACACCGTCCGCTTCACTCGACTCTTCACGCGTTTCTCCCCGTACGCTCTTGCGGCTTCAAGTTATGATATCGATATCAGGTCTAGGTGCAAGCGGATGCGGCGTCCGTCAGGCTCACGCCAGGGCCAGATTGACGGCCATCGACCGGCGCACGCCCGGGCTCCTGAACGGGTAGACGCAGTGCAGCATCCACGAGGGCCACAGGTAGAAGTCGCCGACCACGGGCTTGACCGTGAACAGGTTCTTCACGCCCACGGCGCTACGGCTGTCGATGAACTGCAGGCAGCCAGCGGTGTTCTGGCGGGCCTTGTCGGCGGCGAATTCTTCCTCGTAGGCAGGCGGCACGCGCAGGAACCCAACGCTGGAATAGAGGCAGCCCTGGTGGAAATGGGCCGGGTTGTAGTCGCCGGCGACCATGTCGTTGATCCAGCCTTCCTTGATCTCGATGCGCAGCTTCCTGGCCTCAAGCTCCTCGGTGCGCTCGTAGTCACTGTAGTGCATCAGGGCGTTCTCGCACCGGTAGGTGAAGGTGCGGGCCACGTCGTAGAGAAAGTCGGTCAGTTGCGCCGTCTCCCGGATCACGTCGGTGAAGCGCAACTCGGTGCTGACCGCGCCGGCCAGATGGGCTGACCAGTCCCGAGCGGCGACCTCGTCCTTGCGCACCACGATCTCGTCGATGCGCTGGTTCAGGCGCTCGACCAGATCCGGCGGCAGGGACGCCTTGATGATCGTGGGGCTGAACGGCGCGACGATGCGCAGGTCG
Source organism: Caulobacter endophyticus (assembly GCF_003116815.1). Lineage (GTDB taxonomy): Bacteria > Pseudomonadota > Alphaproteobacteria > Caulobacterales > Caulobacteraceae > Caulobacter > Caulobacter endophyticus. Next base: position 268,680 of record NZ_QDKQ01000077.1, on the reverse strand, counting down.
TAGTCGTTGCTCATCACCGCCTCCCCGCGCTAGCGCCCTGGAGAATAGACCACCGCCGTCTGCCCCGGCGCGAGGGTCAGGGAGCGCTCTCCCGCAGCGATCTCGCGCTTGGAGACGAGGTCCATCCTGCCCTTCCCAGCCTTTGGCAGAGCGACCGTCATCGCCTTGTCGGCGCTGGCGTTCATGGCGATGAAATATGGGCCGTAGGTCGCCTCGTAGTAGTAGCCGCGACCCGCATAAGGGTTGTCCTGATCCTTGTAGCGGGCCTCGGGCGGGCTCTTTGCCACGGGCAGCACCTCGCCTTCCAGCGCGGCCGGCGCCTCGCCCGGATAGGCGACGATCGGGATCGATCCGGCCGAGATGTGAGGCGTCGCGCGGCGCACGCAGGTCTTGCCGCTGGGCTCGAAGTCCACCCGCGCGGCGATGGTGGCGATGCGGTCGATGCCCGGCGTCTGGTAGTGGAAGCGCGCCAGGCGGTTCACCCCGCAATTGGCCCGCCAATAGAGCGAAGCGTAGAGCACCTCGTCGCCGTTCTTGATCGCCACCACCCCGTCCTCGGGATCGGCGAACACGAAGTCGGGCTGGCCCGGCGTCATCGGCAGCTTCCCGTCCGATTTCGGCCAGGCCTTTACGGCCAGCCATTCGTCGTAGGCGTCGAGCAGGCCGATGGTCGTGCGCTGGTTCTTGTCCTTCAGGCGATCGCGCAGCACGGCGTAGTACTGGCCGTCGTCAAGGGCCTGGCGGGCGACGGCCATCAGCTGCGGATCGCGGGTGGCGACGGCGACCTGGAACGGCGTGTTGTCCCAGCCGGATTTCTGCACATAGGTGGTCGCGCCCGGATAGACTGGATCGCGCCAGCCGATCGGCGCCTCCAGCAGCATGGTTCGCGCCCCCTCGGCGTCGATGCCGGGATAACGGAACGGCATGCGCGCTCGAGCCATCTTCAACAGCTGATCGCGGAGGACCGGATCGCCGGCCTGGCTGGGCTTGGCCGCCGTGGCCAGGTAGATGCCGGTCGCCCAGTCGAGGATCTCGCCGTAGCTGCCCACATAGCCCAGCTCCCTCGAGAGCCCGGCCTTGGTGAAAAGCCCGTAGTCGTTCGCCGAGCGGAAGCTGCCCGTATCGGCGGCCGAGCTGGAGAAGGTCGGCTTACCCGCCTTGTCGAGGCTGCCGGTCCAGGGCGAAAGACCCATCGACTCGTAGAGGAACCGGCGCATATCGGCCTCTGGCCGCGCAAGCGGACTTGCCAAGGCGCGCAGGCCCTCATTGCTCCAGTAGATGCCCTGCAGGTCCACGATCATCGACTGGTTGGTGTAGAGCCGGCGATGGGTCAGGGCGTAGCGAAGGCCGAAGTCCAGCATTCGCGCATAGGCCTCGCGACGGCTGGTCCCCTGCCCGCCCTCGGCCGGTGCGTCGAGATAGGGTGCGAGGTCCGCGCCCAGCAGGCGGAGCGCCTTGCCATAGGGTCCCAGCACCTCCCAGTCGGGATTAGTGCGGCTGGCGTCGACATAGGCGCTCTTGGGGTCGGCCAGGAAACGGACGTAGTAGGCGTCGCCGCTCTGGACGAGCTTCCTCAGCACCTCGGGGTTCTTGTAGGCCTTGGTCCAGGCCAGGCCGTAGGCTCGGGCGACGAACTGGGCTTCCAGCACCTCCAGCGGCCCGGGCTGGGCCAGCTTGCGCTCGATCTCACGGTTCACGCGGTCCTTCAGCTCGTCAAGCACCTCGGGTCCTGCCGACGGCCCGGCCGCTGGCGGCGGCGCATGGCCGGCCGGATCGCCGCTGTCCAGGAACGGGTCGCCGTGGACATAGAGCGCATAGAGCGGCCGCGAGGCCTGGGTCATCGGCTTCTGGAAGCGCTCGAACTGTTGGGTGTAGACCGCGTAGGGCCCGCTGGCGCGGATGGCGCAGTCCAGCGCCTTGCGCCCCCTGGTCAGGGTGATCGGCAGCGGAAAGGTGCGATAGGTGAAGCGCCCGGCGAAGGGCGGCGCCTGGGTTCCGATGTCGAGGATCTCGACGTCGCCGAGATGGCGATAGCCCACCTGCCTGCCATCGCAGAACAGGGTCAGCTTGCCGTCATTGACGTCGCCGCCCCACAGGCGGATCGAGGCGTAGTTCTGGATCGCCGGATCGACGGCCAGCGTGAACTTCAGGTCTCCGCTGAAGCGCGCGCCAGGCTCGCTTGGCGGCAATCGCCGGGCGACGACGCCGAGCCCCCCGGTGACACGCTCCGACGCCGCGGCCTCCACCTTGTGCGCGGTCTCCGAGGCGGCGTCGCCGAAAACGATCTTGTCGATCAACGGCGTGGCCGCCTGGGCCTGGCTCGCCATGAAGCCGAGCAGCGCGCCTGCACCGAGGATCAGCCGATACCGGGTCATGCGCCCCTCACCGATGATGTTGGGATCAGGCTGGCGAGCAAGGAAAGCCCCTCGTCCCGCCAGCCGTTCTGAGATCTGGCGCTGGGCCTAGAACTCCTTGCGGACGGTCAGCCACACCGATCGCGGCGCGTTGCGCTTGACCAGGAAGCCGGACTCCGGAAGCTGCTCGACAACGTCATAGACCTGTACGCCGGACGGCAGATTGCTGCTGATCATCGGGTCGTAGGCCGAGATGTAGGCCTTATCGAGCACGTTGCGCACGTCGAGCGTGACCAGCGTCTTCTTCAGGCCCGTGTACTGCATCGAGACGTCCAGGTTGTCCTGGGCCGGCAGGAAGCGATGGTCGAGCGAGTTGGTGTTCAGCTTGCGCTCGTCCATCCAGCGGTGGCGGACATTGAAGCGGAAGTCCTTGTAGCGATAGGACACCGTGTTGCTGAGCGTCCACTTGGGCGAGCGCGCCAGCAGGCCGGCGTCGATGCGCAGCACGTCGTCGTCCGCGCCGTTGCCGTTGGCGCCGGTGTTCAGCCAGATATAGGCCTCGGTGGTCTTGCCGTTCAGGAAGGTCACCGACGGCATCCATTCGAGGTTCTTGGTCACCCGCCACTTGGCCCAGGACTCGACGCCGCGCGTGAAGTACTTGTTGAAGTTGTCGGGCAGCAGGTAGGTCGAGACATTGTCCTTGTCGATCGCCGTCGGGTAATCGTTCACCGCGAAGTTCTGGTAGAAATAGGTGATCTGGCCGTTGAAGCGACGATCGCCGAACGTATAGGCGAACTCGTGGCCCTTGATGTAGGCCGTCGGCCCCAGCGGACGCACAAGGGTGGCCGCGGTCGAGTAGCGGTTGATCACGCCTGACGACGGCTGCTTGGCGTCGGTGTAGCGATAATAGATCTTGTGCTTGTCGTTGAAATTGTAGCCCACGGCCACGCTGTAATCGACGAGGCCGAGATCCTTGTCGGCGCCGATCATCTTCGACGCGGTCCTGGTCATGTAGACGTTGTCGTAGACGGTCAGCGGATCGCCATCGAGGCCGCCGTTGGTCAGCGAAGCCGCGCCGGCGTTGCGGGTGTCCCACGTCTCAGAATAAGTCCGGGCGTGGAAGTACTGATACTTGATGCTGGCGTTGAAGTCCCAATGCTTGGTCGGCGACCAGGCGAAGCCCGCATAGGGCGACAGCTCCATGATCCGTGCGCGCTGCGAAACGGTGGTGAACAGGCCGCTGCCGTATGAGCCCCAGCCGCCGCCATCGGTAAGCTGATAGCTCGTACCGCCCTGGGTGACGTACTTGACGTTCAGGTTCTGCACCTGGCCGTCGGCCCAGGCCGAGACGCCCAGGCCGTTGGCCCAGTTGTCGTTCACCTGTTCGGAGCGCGACACGTAGAGACCCCCGTTGATGCTCCAGGTCTCGCCGCGATAGGTGGCGGTGAAGTTGCCCATGTAGTCGACGGATTCACGGTAGTTGTCCTCGGCGCGGGTCAGCAGCACGAGGTCCTGCGTGGCGCTTTCAGCCGGCAGATTGACGCCGTTGACCACGCCGCCGCGCATGTCGATGTCGCGGTTGGGCAGAGTGTTGCCGACGATGCAGAGACTGCTGGCCTGCCATGTGGCCGTCGTCACCCGCGGACAGGCTGCGCCGGTGCGGTAGTTGGTTCCCAGCTGCGAGCCGGCGACGTTGTTGGCGACGCGGGCGACCTCCTGGCCGGCGGCGTTGCTGAACACGTAATAGCCGGGCGTGCGGTCGAGATTGTTAATGTTCAGGCCGAAGCGCTCGCGCGTCGCCGCCGCCGAAGCCAGGGAGGCCAGTTGCTGAGGCTTGTAGGACTGGCCGCGATAGGTCGACTTCTGGATCCGCGCCGAACCGGTGAAGGTCAGGCGCTCGCCGATGTCGTGGTTCCAGCGCAGGGACAGGGCGTCCTGCTTGTAGCGGTAGCCGTCCGACGGATCGAAGCTGTGGCTGCCGCTCCGGAAATAGTTCGGAACCGTCTGCTGGCCGCCGTTCATGAACAGGTTCACGTCGCGACCGAAGCCCGGAATTTCCTGCGGGTTCTGGTAGCCGTAGGTCGGCTGCTGGAAGGTGGTCAGTTCGGCGTTGGTGTCGTCCAGATGCTTGTAGACGAGGTTGAACGAGCCCGAGCCGTTCGAGGTGTCGTAGTCCTTGTAGAGGTTCAGTCGGAATTGACCGCCGCGGTTCAGGTCCCAGCCCGGGTTCACCTGGCCGTTCGAGCGGCGGTAGAAGCCGCTGACGCCCACACCCAGATCGCCGGCCTCGTTGACCCAGCCATAGGCGCCGTCGACCTGCTTCCACGACAGATGCAGGTCCTCGCCCTCGAAGCCGACGCGGGTCTGGATCATCGCCCCCGGCCTCACCTTGCCGGTGATGTAGTTGAAGGTCGCGCCCACCGACGTGGTGACGCCGGTGGCCGACGAGCCGCCGCGCACCGACTCCACCCGGCTGGTGGATATGTCGGCGCGGTAGAAGTAGCCGTCCTGGAAGCCGCTGAACTTGAACGGCACGACCGGCAGGCCGTCCTCGAGGATCGTAGTCCAGAAATAGCCCGAGGTGTTGGCCCCGGTGCCGATCGTCATGCCGCGCGTGAACACCTCATTGCGGGCCACGCCGTCATTGGACTCGACCACCACGCCGGGCATGTCGCGCAGCATGTCGTCGGCGCTGATGGGGGTGAACTTGCTCATGTCGTCCTCGGACAGCACCGAGAACGAGACATTCGCCTTCTTGGCGGCGGTGCCGACCATCACGCCGGTGACGATCACCTCGTCAACGGCCGTGGTCTCGACCGTGACCGGCTTGTCGGCGGCTTGGGCGGCCGCTGTGGACTGGGCATGCGCGGCCGTCGCCGACAGCGCGCTTGCGCCAGCGGCCAGCGCCAGGACCATGTGAGAAACTTGCAGCGCGCGGTTGCAACCGCGCTGAGGGCCGAGATCAGCCATCCTATCCTCCCCTTCGGACTTTGGTCCGACGTCGCTCTGCGCCGAGGCCGACACCCCGACCGCGCGCCGTTTTCGAAGACGTCGCGACGACGCTCTCCGACCGGCTTGTTGTTATCGATACCAGCGCATTTCGATGACTGTCAACGGGATTCGCGACGATGATCTTCCGCAGCATTCGCATCAGCTTTGCTGATGTGACTGCGACCTATCGACGAAGAATGAAATAACGTCCGCCCTACCGACATGAGATCGCATTCGATCCGAACAGGTCGCTCGACCTCGATTATAGAGATGTATTCGACGAGCGATATATCGTTGCGCGACGTACTCGATTACATGGGCAAGGTCGGATTCACGCTTCTGCAAGCGCCGTCACGAACCACGGTGCCATGCCGTCGCCGGCGCGAGATCAGGTCGTCGGCGGCCAGCAGATCCAAGGCCGCCCGGACCGTTATTCGCGCCACGGTGAACCGGCTGGCCAGCTCGCGCTCGGTCGGCAGGCGGCGCTCGCCGTCGAGTATGGCCGCTCGCAGCCGCTCGGCGATCTGGCGGTACAGCGCCACGCGCCCGGTGCGCTGCAAAGGCGCCCAGCAGACGCCCAGGCTGGACGGATGAACCACGTCTCGACACCCTCCGGGCTACTTGAAGGTCACGCCTTCGACATTGGGGCCGATCTCGATCACCGCCGGATCAGCCGCTTTCAAGCGCTTGCCTGCAATGGTCACGTTCTCGAAACTGATATTGCGAACCGGCCGATCGGGACCGAAGCCCGAGATCGTCGATGGGCTGGGCCAGCCGGCGCCGGAAAAGCGGATGTTCCTGAATCGCACGCCGTCGACCAGAAGGCCCGGGCTCGTGCCGTACTTGGCGTTGAACACCGTGCGTACGTTGAACAGCTTGCCCTCCTCGATCTGCTCGACACGGATGTCGTCGAACAGCACGTCGCGGACGGTGTTGTCGTCGCCGGCGCTGATCGCCAGCGCGCCCTGGTACTCGGGATCGTCCTCGTCGAGGCCCAGGATGTCGATGTTCTCGAAGCGCAGGTCCTCCAGAACGTTGCGAGCCTTGGTGTCGCCGTGCAGGCCGATGAACACCGCGTGCGCCACGTCGGGCCAGAAGGTCGAGTCCCGCACCCGCACGCGCCTGGTGTCGCCAACGCCGGACTTGCGGGTCGCGTAGACCGCCACGCTGTCGTCGGAGGTGCGGATGAAGGCCCGCTCGACGGTCACCTCGCTGCAGGCGAACACGTTGACCCCGTCCGACCAAGAGCCGTTGCTCAAGGTCTTGATATCCTTGAAGGTCACATTGCTGGACGAGGCGCAGGCGATAGTGCCGTGCTTGGGCGTCAGGAAGGTCAGCCCTTCGACGGTGACGTTCTTCGAATTCTGCACGACCAGCTGATCGGCGGGCCGGTCAACGATACCGCGACCGATGATGCGGACGTTCTCGACCTTCTCGGGCTTGAATACGCCCTGCAGGATCGCGCCGCCGGCGACATAGACCGTCTGGCCCGACTTCACCGGGAACACGCCGCCGGCCGGCGCGTGCAGTCCCGGCTCATAGAACACCACGTCCGGCCCCGGCGCCGGCCTGGCGATCGGCGCACCGGCAAAGACGTGCAGGTTGTGCAGCCGGTCGCCGTCGAACTCGACCGACAGGTTCTGCGGCTTGTCGATGGTGAAGAGCACGATGCCGTTCTCGACCCGGTGCCTGATCGCCTTGCTGGCGGGACGAACCTCGACGCGCTTGAAGTCGCCGTTGTTCTTGCGCACGCCGATCTCGACCTGGCCCGTGAAGTCGAATTGCACGACCGAGACGTCGCTGGGCCCGTCGGAATCGACTTTTGCGTTGTATTCGTAGAGGTCGCGCCAGGGACCGCCCGGCTTGCGCACCCGCACCGTGAACGTGTCGTTGTGCATGCTGTAGAACAGGCCGCCCGGCGGCAGCGGATAGACGTACAGGCCGGGCGTTTCGACCTGGTCGGCCGCGCAGGCGGATCCCGCCGCCAGCGCCAGGACGGCCGCACTGGCCAGCCCCAGCCAGGACGATTTTCGAGCCGTGAACCCCATCGCGCACTCCTCCCCAGGCGACGCTCTGCCCGGCGGGCGGCGTCATTGTTTTCCGCATCGGGCCCCACAGTCGACGCGGGGCGTCGAAAAGCCTTGCGGATCGCTCGAACACGAATATTGATATCGATATCATTTCACTCACGCAAGCCCCCGGCCCGGTGAGCGAGAACGACGCCGAAAGCACTTGGTATCGTTATCAGATCAGTCTATGACCCTAGGGTCGGACCAGTCGCGCCACGCAGCGCGGCCGGCGCGGGAGGTTGTCGCATGGCCATCAGGAAGAACTACGCGCTGCTGAGCGCCTTCCTCTTCTTCTACTTCTTCGCCCAGGCCATGAGCATCTCGCTGCTGGCCCTGTGGCTGAAGCGGACCCTGGGCCTTTCCGGCGCGGAGACCGGCGTGGTCTTCGCCGCCAACTTCATCTTCGCGATGATCTCCCAGCCCTTGTACGGCTTCGTTTCCGACAAGGTGGGTCTGCGCAAGACCGTCCTGTGGCTGATCAGCGTGCTGGTCGTGCTGTCGGGCGCCTTCTTCGCCTTCGTCTATGGCCCCCTGCTGAAGACCAACCTGCTTCTGGGGGCGATCGCGGGCGGGGCCTATCTGGGCGTCACATTCATCGCCGGCAGCTACGCCCTGGAATCTTTCGTCGACCGCGTGGGTCGCAAATACGGCTTCGAATACAGTCGCGCCCGCCTGTGGGGCTCGCTGGGCTTCGCGGCCGCCGCATTCTTCTCGGGCCGGCTGTTCAACCTTGACCCGCTCTATAACTTCGCCCTGGCCTCGTGCGCGGGCCTTGTGCTGCTGCCGCTGCTGGCGTTTGCGAAGATCGAGCCCAGCGCCGACGAGCGCGAAAGTTCCAGCGCGCTGAAGGCCACCGACGCCATGGCCATCTTCAAGCTGCCGAAGTTCTGGGGCTTCATGGTGCTGATCCTGGGCGTGACCAATCTCTATCTCGTCTACGATCAGCAGTTCCCGGCCTTCTACGCCTCGCACTTCGCCGATCCCAAGCAGGGCGCGGCCATGTTCGGGTACCTGAACTCGGCCCAGATCTTCCTGGAAGCCGGCATGCTGTTCGTCGCGCCGTTCGTCGTGAACAGGATCGGGGCCAAGAACGGCCTCCTGCTGGCCGCGGCGATCATGATCGTGCGCATCGCCGGGTCAGGCCTGGTGCACGGCCCCGTGCCGATCTCGGCGATGAAGATGCTGCACTCGCTGGAACTGCCGATCCTGGTGGTGTCGATCTTCCGCTACATCGCCTTCCACTTCGAAAACCGCCTGGCCTCGACGCTCTATCTGGTGGGCGTCAGCTTCGGCCACTCGCTGGGCCTGGCCATCCTCTCGCCGATCGTCGGCAAGAGCTACGACCTGATCGGCTTCCCCAGCACCTATCTGCTCATCGCCCTGTTCGCCGCCGCCTTCTGGGTGGCCTCGGTGTTCGCCCTCTCCCCCACCCCGCGTGAAGCCCCGCCCGCCAAGGACGCCGAGCCGGATCCGGCCCTGGCGCAAGCCGACCTGGGCGGCGGCGACGTGGCCAAGGTCAACTGACGATGTCTCTATCCGCTTCCCTCCGCGAGCCGCTGCGCCGCGCCGACGAGATTTTGGCGCGCCCCCGCCCCGACAAAGCCAGGCTCGAGGCCATACTGGCGGCCGTCCTGGCCCGCATAGACGCCAGTCTGGACCTCTTCACCGACGCCTTCCCCAAGCCTTCCAGCGAGGGCGGGGTCTATGCGCCGATGGACAACACCGAGTGGACCAATGGCTTCTGGACCGGGATGCTGTGGCTGGCCTTCGAGGCCAGCGGCGAGGCTCGCTATCGCCGGGCGGCCGAGCGCCAGGTCGAGAGCTTCCGCGACCGGATCGAACGCGAGGTCAATGTCGACCACCACGACCTGGGCTTCCTCTATTCGCTTTCCTGCGTCTCCGCCTGGAAGCTGACGGGCAACGAGAGCGGCCGCGAGGCAGCCCTGGCCGCCGCCCGCCGGCTGATGACCCGCTACCTGCCGGCCGCCGGCATCATCCAGGCCTGGGGCGATCTTTCCGACCCTGAGCAGGCCGGGCGGATGATCATCGACTGCAACCTCAACCTGCCCCTGCTCTACTGGGCCAGCGAGGAGACGGGCGATCCCAGCTTCCGCGAGGCGGCCCACACGCACATCGAGGCGGCCGCCCGCCACATCGTGCGGCCCGACGCCTCGACCTTCCACACCTTCTACATGGACCCGAAATCGGGCGCGCCGCTGCGCGGCAGCACCCACCAGGGCTTCAGCGACGACTCCTGCTGGGCGCGTGGCCAGGCCTGGGGGATCTCGGGCTTCCCGCTGGTGCATCGCTACAAGGCCGATCCGGACCTGATCGCCCTGGCCGCCCGGCTGGCCAGCTACTTCCTGAACCGCCTGCCGGACGATCTGGTCTGCTGCTGGGACCTGATCTTCACCGACGCCCCGCACGAACGCGACAGTTCGGCCGCCGCCATCGCCGCCTGCGGCCTGCTGGAGTTGGCCCGCGCCCTGCCGTTGACCGATCCCGATCGTGAGACCTACGAGGCCGCCGCCCTGGCGATGGTCGAGACCCTGGGCGACCACTACCTGCTGCCGCTGGGCAAGCCAGGGACCGGCGTTCTGGCTCACGGCGTCTACCACATGCCCAACCGCGTCGGCGTCGATGAGGCCTGCATCTGGGGCGACTACTTCTTCCTTGAGGCGCTGGTGCGCCTCACCCGGGTTTGGGAGCCCTACTGGTGATTCAGATCGGTGTGGATTTCGGCGGCACCAAGGTGGAGGCAGCCGCCCTGGACCCTAGCGGCAGGCTGCTGGCCAAGGCCCGCGTGCCCAACCCGGGCGACTACGACAAGGCGCTGAGCACCGTCCGCGACCTGGTTGGCCAACTGGAACAGAAGCTCGGCGCGCGCGGCACCCTGGGGATCGGCGCGCCAGGCTCGATCTCGCCGGCCACCGGCGTGATGCGCAACGCCAACTCGCTTTATCTGAACGGCCGGCGCTTCCGCGAGGACCTGTCCGAGGCGCTGGACCGCCCCGTACGGCTGGCCAACGACGCCAACTGCCTGGCCCTGTCGGAAGCCGTCGACGGCGCTGGGGCGGGCGCACGGGTGGTGTTCGCTATCATCCTGGGCACCGGCTGCGGCGGCGGCCTCGTCGTCGACGGCAAGCTGATCGAGGGCGAGAACGGCATCGCCGGCGAATGGGGCCACATGCCCCTGCCCTGGCCTACCGTCGAGGAGCGCGAAGGTCCCCGCTGCTGGTGCGGCCAGAACGGCTGCCTGGAGATGTGGGTGTCGGGCACCGGCCTGCGGCGCGACTTCCAGGAGAGCACGGGCCAAAGCTGGAGCGGCGAGCAGATCATCGCCGCCTGGAGAGCGGGAGATCCCGCCGCGACCACCGCCTTCGACCGGCTAATGGATCGCCTGGGCCGATCGGTGGCGGTGCTCTGCAATATCCTCGACCCCGACGCCATCGTCGTCGGCGGCGGGCTGTCGAACGTTCCCGAAGTCTGCCAGCGCCTGCCAGAGCTCGTCTCGCGTCATGTCTTCGCCGACCGCTGGAGCACGCGGATCAAGCCGGCCGTCTGGGGTGACGCCTCGGGCGTGCGCGGCGCGGCGCGACTGTGGAGCGTGGAGGAAGCCCGCGAACTGCTGGCCGCCCCAGCCGCTTAAGGCGGCGCGGGGCCCGACGAGTCCCGCTCCATCAGGGTGAAGGGCAGCAGGTGATGAACAGGCGCGGGATCGCCACCCGTCTTGCGGGCGCGGATCTCGTCGACGATCAGCCGTACGGCCGCGCGACCCATCTCGGCGATCGGCTGGTGGATGGTCGTAACCTCCGGCCAGACGGTGGTGGCGACCGCGGTGTCGTCGAATCCGCAGATGGTCAGGTCGCGCGGCACGGCGATCTGACGGCCGTGGGCCACGGCCAAGGCGGCGGCCGCCATGTCGTCGTTGCTGGCGAAGATGGCGCTGGGCCGCAGCCGCGCCTCGAACAGCTTCTCCGCCGCCGCAAGGCCCGAGCGATAGGTGAACAGCCCCTGGGCCACCCAGTCGGGCCGCACTGTCAGACCGGCTTCTGACATTCCGGCCAGGAAGCCCTCGTAGCGGAGCTCGGTCGGGGTGTGCTGGGGGTCTCCCTTGATGAAGGCGATGTCGCGGTGGCCCAGCGCGATCAGGTGGCGGGTCATGGCCAGCGCGCCCTCGAAGTCGTCGATGCGTACGCTGGAGACGTCGATCATCGGCCGGGCCGTCGCCAGGGCCAGCACCGTCACCCCCTCGGCGCGCAGCATGTTGATGGTCTGGCGGGAGTCGCACAGCGGCGGCGGCAGGATCACCCCGTCGACGCCGGCAGCCAGCAGACGCTTGACCGCCTGTTTCTGGCCCGCCAACCCCTCGCATCGCTCCAGCATCAGGTGGCTGGCCAGGCGCGAACTCTGCTCCAGCCCGCCGACCATGATCTCGCTGAGATAGGAGGCGCTGGGGTTGCTGTAGAGGATCCCGACCCGGGCGGCGGACGAGCGCGAGCGCGTGGCGCGGGCGGCGACATTGACTTGGTAGTTCAGGACGCGGACCGAGGCCTCGACCTTCTCGCGCATGCCCGCGCTGACATTGCCGGCCCCGCGGATCACCCGCGAGACGGTCATCGAGCCGACGCCGGCGTGACGGGCGACGTCGTGAATGGTGATCGTCTTGGGTCCAGGCCTGGGCGTGGGCGACGGACCACGCGCGGAAGACGGCTTGGCCGTCTTGGCTTTGCGGGGACTTTTCAACGACGCACCATCATTGTTCACGATACCAATGCATCCTAGCGTCGCGCGCCGGCCGCACCAGAGCAAAAACGGATGTTGGGCCCGCAACCTTGGACTTACCCGTCCAGTCCTCGCTAGACTGCGCAGCGACCCGCAGAGAGTCGTATTGAGGTGAGGACTCCTTGAGCACGCAGAGGCGACAGGCGCCGACCATCCACGACGTGGCGCAGCACGCCGGCGTGTCCTCGATGACTGCCTCCCGCGTGGTCAACGGTTATCCTCATGTGCGGCCCGCCGTGCGCGAGAAGGTCGAGGAGGCCATCAAGGCGCTGGGCTATCGGCCCAACTCCCTGGCCCGGGCCACGCGCACCGGCGTCTCGCAGATCGGCATGCTGTATTCCAACGCCAGCTCGTCGAACCTGTCGAACTACCTGATGGGCGCGTTCCGGCAGGCCAGCCTTAGCGGCTGCCAGCTGCTGATCGAGCCCAGCCAGGCCCACCCGACGCCCGCCCAGGCGGTGCAGAAGCTGGTCGACGCCGGGGTGGGCGCGGTGATCCTGCCGCCGCCTCTGTGCGACGACGCGGCGATCCTGGAGGCGCTGGAGAAGGCGGGCGTCGGCGCGGTCAGCTTCGCGACGGCCAGGCCCCGTGAAGGCGCTCCGGCCGTGTTCATCGACGACTTCGAAGGCGCCCGGATGATGACCCAGCACCTGCTGGACCTGGGCCATGTCGACATAGCCTTCGTGCGCGGCGATCCGGCCCACTCCACCGCCCAGCTGCGCGAGAAGGGCTTTCGCGAGACCATGGCGGCCGCTGGCCTGACAGTGAATGAGGCCTACGTCGCCGACGGCGGCTTCAGCTATCGCGGCGGCCTCGACGCTGCCCGCCACCTTCTGGGTCTGCGACGCCGTCCCTCGGCTATCTTCGCGGCCAACGACGACATGGCGGCCGCCATCAGCGCGGTCGCCCACGGCCTTGGCCTGTCGATCCCGGCCGACCTCAGCATCGCCGGCTTCGACGACACCTCGGTGGCGACGACGGTCTGGCCCGAGCTGACCACCATCCGCCAGCCCATCGCCGACATGGCGGCCTCGGCCGTGCTGCTGGCCATGGATCTGGCCCGCCCCAGCGCCGAACCCGGCGGCCACGTGCAGGCGCAGCTGCAGCTGATCCAGCGCGCCTCGAGCGCCCCTCCACCGGCCTGAGCGCCCTTGCCAAAGCCCTGCCCCATGTTACTGATAACGATATCATAACAGGGGATGGGACACGGAATGACAGGCTCGGGTCGCACCTCGCTCGGACTGGGATTGATCGCCGCGGCGACCCTGCTGGCGGCCTCCGCCTCTACCGCCGAGATGCCGAAGGCCGAACGCGCCTGGCTGCCCGACCTGGTCGACGGAACCTACAGGAACCCCGTCCTGGCAGGCGACTATTCCGATCCCGACGCCATCCGCGTGGACGACGCCTACTACCTGGTCTCGTCCTCGTTCACCAACGTCCCGGGCCTGCCGATCCTGAAGTCGACGGATCTCGTCAACTGGACGATCATCGGCCACGCCCTGACGGCCAATACGCCCGAGGCGCACCACGCCACGCCCCGCAGAGGCGGCGGCGTCTGGGCCCCGGCGATCCGCCATCACGACGGCGAGTTCCTGATCTACTATCCCGATCCCGACTTCGGCGTGTTCGTGGTCCGGGCCAAGGATCCGGCCGGGCCGTGGTCCAAGCCCGTGCTGGTCGACAACCGGCGCGGCGTCATTGACCCCGCGCCGTTCTGGGACGACGACGGCCAGGGCTGGCTGGTCACCGCCTTCGCCCGCAGTCGGGCCGGCTTCGCCAACGTCGTCACCATCCGCCGCCTGAACAAGGCCGGCGACAAGGCGGAGGGCGAGGCGATCACCCTGGTCGAGGGCGACAAGCAGCCCAAGGTCATGACCTCGCACGGGCCTTTCCCGTGGATGACCACCGAAGGCCCCAAGCTCTACAAGCGCGACGGCTGGTACTACCTGTTCGTGCCCAGCGGCAGCGTGAAGGGCGGCTGGCAGGGCGTATTCCGCTCGCGCAAGCTTGAAGGTCCATACGAGGGCCGCAACGTGCTCGACCAGGGCGCCACCGAGGTCAACGGCCCCCACCAGGGCGCCTGGGTGACCACGCCGACCGGCGAGGACTGGTTTCTGCACTTCCAGGACGCCGACTCCTACGGCCGCCGCGTCTGGCTGCAGCCCATGGCCTGGAAGGACGGCTGGCCGGTTATCGGCGAGGACAAGGACGGCGACGGCATCGGCCAGCCGGCCCTGACCCATCGCAAGCCGGCCTCGAAGGTCCCCTCCCCGCGCCTTGCCCCGCAGGATAGCGACGACTTTGACGGCGCGCTGTCGCCGGCTTGGCAGTGGAACGCCAATCCCGCCGCCGATTGGGCCGACCTGCAGGCCGCGCCGGGCAAGTTGCGCCTCAAGTCGATTTCCTCGCCCGAGAATCTCTGGGAGACCGGCGCCCTGCTGACCCAGAAGCTGCCAGCCGAGCGCTTCACCGTGACCACCCGGCTGGAGTTCGCGCCCAAGGCGGTCGGGGAGCGCGCGGGCCTGCTGATGTTCGGCTCCGACTATGCCTGGATCGGACTGCAGAACACGGCGAGCGGGCCGGCGCTGATCCGCGTCGACCGCCCGGGCGCCGACAAGTTTCAGCCCGAGCGCGTCGAGGTGGTTGAGGCCAGGGCCCCAGGCGCCGTCTGGCTGCGGATGACGGCCGAGCCGGTCGTCGTGACGAATTCGCCGCCGGATTTCTCGCCCTACTGGCCCTCGATGCTGCGCTCGCTGCACGCCAAGGTGACGCTGAGCTACAGCGCCGACGGCAAGACCTTCACCCCTGTCGGCGCCCCCTTCGTGAGCCGTCCTGGACGCTGGGTCGGAAGCCAGATCGGCATCTTCTCCCAAGCGCCCGCGGGCACGCCCGCCAACACCTCGACCCGGATCGGCTGGACCGACTTCGATGATTTCCGGGTGACGCCCTAGAAGCTGCGCAGGCGAAGTCGACGAACATAGATCGCTTGACTTCGATCCAAATTTTGATATCGATATCAAGGCTTCAGCGGCATCCTGCGACGCCGCTCTCTTGGATCTACTTCCTCCAACACTTCCAAGGCGGGCGCCCTCTGCAGGCGCCCTTTTTTTCACTTCAAGCCGGCTCGAAACGGATGGCCTGACCGCCAGCGGCGTTGAGTTGCAGGCGCAGACGGGACTTGGCGTCGACCGTCTGGCGCTCGATCACCACGCGGGTGCGGTTGGCCGGGCGGGCCAGGTCGCCGTCCTTGTAGCGCACGGCCGTCCAGCGCCCCTGCCCCAGGAAACCAAGATCCAGGTCCAGCCGCCGCTCCATCTCGTTGGTCAGCGCGCCAAGATACCAGGTCTCACCCTTGCGCCGGGCGATGACGACGTACTCGCCAAGCTCGCCGGCGATCGCCCGGGTCTCGTCCCAGGTTGTGGCGCAGGCGTCGAACCACTCCAGTTCCGGCCAGGGCTTGCCTTCGTACTTCTCGGGCTTGTCGTACCAGTAGAGCAGCGTCAGCGGGCTGTAGCAGGTGACGGCCAGGGCTAGCTGGTGGGCGTTGGTGGTCTGGTTGCGCTCTTGCGCGTAGCAGATGGTGTAGTCAATCGGCCCGGCGATCGGACGGGTGAAGGCCAGGTTCACGTGGTGGCGCGCGGCGGGGAACTGCTCATTGCCCTTCACACCCTCCAGCGTCAGGTAGTTGGGCAGGGTTCGCTCCAGCCCGGCCGGCCGCAGATTGTCGTGCAGGTTCACGACCATGCCGTGCTCGCCGAAGGCCCGCACGACCTTGGTGATGAAATCGACGTCCGACTGGCGCCCCTCCCACATGAAGCCCAGCTTCACGCCCGCCAAGCCCCAGCGCTGATAGAGCCGGCACATCTCGGACAGCGCCTTGGTCACCGCCACCCGGTCGATATAGACCAGAACGCCGATGTTCCGCGCCCTGGCGTAGTCGATCACCCTTTGCAGGTCCAAGGCGGCGATCGGCGCGGTGGGGTCGGAGGCGTCGGTCCCGTCGCCGTACCAGTGGGCGTCGAACAGCACGTAGCCGATCTTGCGCGCCTGGGCGAAATCGACCGCCCTCAGCGAGGCGTCCGTCGAGTAGGGCTTCATGATCCGGAAGGCGTGGCCAGGCTTCACCCATGAGACGTCGCCAAGCTGGTTCGGCGTCGCCAGCGTCGGGACCACGTGGTGCAATTCGATAAGGCCCTTGGCGCTGTCGGCCGCCAACAGCACGCGCCAAGGCGTCTTCTGGCCGACCGCGATCTCGAACGTCGGCTCCTGCGGCGTATCATCCTCGCCGCCCCAGCCGGTGGCCCGGCCCGGGTAGCGCATCAGGTAGGTGACCAGGCCGCCCTGCTCGTGCGCGCGCGCCATGCAGCGCGGGTAATGCAGCCGGTCGGACTCGGCCATGAAGCCGAAGACGCCGTTGCCGGCGTCCACCGTGATCGGCAGGTCGGCATAGGGCCCCTTGTCCGACGAGCCCGTCAGGTCCGGGTGCTCCAGCGGCGCCAGGGCGGCCTGGGTCGAGACGTGGATGTCGCCCTCGTCGCGGCTGGCGTAGAGCCGCGCCGTATCGGGGAAGCGAAACCGAGTGCGCTCGCCCATCAGGGAAAGCTTGTCGCCCTTGGGCAGGCCGGTCAGGACGTAGCGCACGGCGACTGCGCCGTTCAGAATCCGCAGCACGATGTCGAAGCGCACGCCGGCCTTGGCGTCGACCATGTGCAGGGTGATCTGCCGGCCCGACTGGTCATAGCGCGACGCCTGGCCGAACACGGGCGTCCAGTGACCCTCGAAGGTCTCCGGCGCCGCACCGGCGGCCTTGGCGCCCTCGCCCAGCAACCGCCCCTCGGCCAGCCACAATCCCAGCTCCGACGGCAGCAGCAGCGGCTTGTCATCATAGACCACGCTCCATTTCGGCGTCGCGCCCGAGGCGTCCAGCGTCGCCTTCAGACGGCCGTCGGGCGAGACGAGCATATGGACGCGAGCTCCCCGGTCGATCGCCGCGTTCGCCGCGCCCCCGGTGGCGGCTCCGGACATCACCGCCAACGCGACCATGTCTCGACGTGTGGGCTTCATGGCGTCGCCTCCCCTTGTGGATCGCCTTATCGATCTGGGCGCAGGCTACACACAATGATATCGATATCAAGCGTCACGACCCCGGCGTCTTTGCGCTCGTCCGCCGCCACGGCCCGCGCCAGCTGGCGACGTGCGCGACGAACGACCAAGCTCTCTTGCGCCTCAACCCCGAGACTGTTACAACCCAGAAGCGAAACGTATGCAAATGGCGCAAATCCTATGTATTTGCGTGAAAGATACTCAGTAAAAATCTGGCGTTAGCGGCGCGATCGCGCCTCCGAGATCGTTTCAATCGGTAACTTTTTCCACGTGTCCTGGCCGACGCGCGTGACAACTCGCGCCACGTTCAAGATCGAGAGGGATGGAGAGAGATAATGCCTGTCGCCTTGAGCTATCCCGGCGTATATGTTCAGGAAATACCTAGCGGCGTTCACACCATTACGGGTGTGGCGACCTCGATCACGGCCTTCGTCGGGCGCGCCCCGCGCGGACCCACCGACACGCCGGTGACGGTCAACAGCTACGGGGACTTCGAGCGGACCTTCGGCGGTCTCTGGGCCTCCAGCCGGCTGGGCTTCGCGGTGCGCGACTTCTTCGCCAACGGCGGCGGTCAGGCGATCATCGTCCGCGTCTACAACCCCGACGCCGCCAACAACGCCAAGCCGGCTCAGGCCAAGATCAAGGTCGGCGCCCTCACCTTCGCAGCGGCGACCAAGGGCGCCTGGGGTTCGGCCCTACGCGCGACCGTGGACACCGACGTCTCGGCCAGCGTGGCGGCGGCCTATGGACTGACGCCAGCGGACCTCTTCAATCTGACGGTGCGCGAAGTCGACGCCCGCGGCGAGACGCTGAGCCGCGAGCGCCACATCAACCTGACCGTCAAGGACAGCCCTCGCCGGCTGGACAAGGTTCTGGCCGCCCAGTCGCGCCTGCTGGTCTGGGACGGCGACTGGCCCGCGACGCCGCCGAAGTTCGCCGCCAAGGACGACGACATCTCCACGGCCGCCGCGACCCTGGCCGCGGCCCAGGCCGCCAACCCGCAGGTCGCCGCCGACATCACCGCCGCCCAGAAGGCGCTGGCTGACGCCCAGACGGCGGCGACGGGCAACAACGGCCTGGCGCTGACCCAGGCCAACTTCACGCCTAATGGCGGCCAGGCCGCGAAGCTTGGCCTCTACGCGCTGGAGAACGCCGACAGCTTCAACCTGCTCTGTATTCCGCCCTACACCGCCAGCGACGACGTCGACGTCTCTCTCGTCTCGGCGGCGGCGGCCTATTGCGAGGCCAGGCGCGCCTTCCTGCTGGTCGACGCGCCTTCGGGCTGGGTCGACAAGGCCAGCGCCAAGGCCGGCTTCACCGCCAGCCCCGACCAGGTGGGCGCGCGCAGCGCCAACGCCGCGATCTTCTTCCCCCGGCTGCGCCAGGCCAATCCCTTGCGCGACAACCAGCTGGAGGCCTTCTCCTCCTGCGGCGCGGTGGCCGGGGTGATCGCCCGCACCGACGCCGACCGCGGGGTCTGGAAGGCTCCGGCCGGCATCCAGGCGACGCTCAACGGCGTGCCCGACCTGACGGTCAGCCTGACCGACGCCGAGAACGGCGAGCTCAACCAGTTGGGCGTCAATTGCCTGCGCGCCTTCCCGGCCGCCGGCAAGGTTGTCTGGGGCTCGCGAACCCTGCGCGGCGCCGACCAGCTGGCGGACGAGAACAAGTACATCCCCGTGCGCCGCACCACCCTCTTCCTGGAGGAAAGCCTGGTGCGCGGCCTGCAGTGGGCGGTGTTTGAGCCCAACGACGAACCGCTATGGGCCCAGATCCGGCTCAATGTCGGCGCCTTCATGCAGGGGCTGTTCCGCAAGGGCGCCTTCCAGGGCGCCTCGCCGCGCGAAGCCTATTTCGTCAAGTGCGACAGCGAGACCACGACCCAGGCCGACATCAACCTGGGCGTCGTCAACGTGCTGGTCGGCTTCGCTCCTCTCAAACCCGCCGAATTCGTCGTCATCGGCATCCAGCAGATGGCCGGGCAGATCGCGGTCTAGAGGCAAGGGGAAGAACGATGGCTACCTTCACCGTTAACGCTCAGCGCTTCGACCCATACGCGAACTTCAAGTTCCGCGTGAAGTGGGGCAACAAGTACGTCGCCGGCGTCAGCAAGGTGGGCGCGCTCAAGCGCACCACCGAGGTCGTCAAGCACCGCGAGGGCGGCGACCTTTCCAGCTCGCGCAAATCGCCGGGCCGCACCGAGTACGAGGCCATCACTCTGGAGCGCGGGGTCACCCACGACAAGGAGTTCGAGCAGTGGGCCAACAAGGTCTGGAACTACGGTTCCGGCCTCGGCAAGGAAGTGTCCCTGTCGGACTTCCGCAAGGACATCATCATCGAACTCTACAACGAGGCCGGCCAGCTGGTGATCGCCTACAAGGTCTATCGCTGCTGGGTTTCCGAATTCCAAGCCCAGGCCGACCTGGACGCCAACGCCAACGCCGTCCTTATCCAGTCTCTCAAGCTCGAGAATGAAGGGTGGGAACGCGACACCGACGTGGTCGAGCCCAAAGAGCCGAGCTTCGTCGAGCCGCAATAGGCCCAGCGCGCGTTCGGAGTGGGATGAATGGCGCGGACACAGGCGCAAGCGATGCTGGAGGCATGGGAGGACGGCCGCGCCGCCCGGTCGGGTGAACGCGGCCTGATCCTGCTGCGCCTGGCCGAGCCAACCTTGGAGGAAGACGCCTGCCGCGCCTTCAGCGTCGGGCGTCGGGACGCCGCGCTGCTGACCCTGCACGAGCGGCTGATCGGCCCGGCCGCCCATGCGCTGGTCAATTGCCCTACCTGCGCCGAGCCGCTCGAATTCGACGTTCCCCTGGCCGCCATCCGCGTGACCGCGTCCGAGCAGCCGCCCGAACGCTTCGAGCTATCCTTCGAAGGCGCCCCTCTCGCCTTCCGCCTGCCGACCGCCGGCGACCTCGCCGCGCCCGAAGCCGCGTCCGCCGACCAGCTGATGCGCCTGTGCCTGCTGGAGGGCGCGACGCCCTCGGCGCCCGCCGCAATAGAGGCGCTGGAAGCGGCGATCGGCGAGGCCGTCACGACCCACGACCCGCAGGCCGTCGTCGCGCTCGCCCTCGACTGTCCGGCCTGCGCCGCCCATTGGCGCTCGCCGTTCGACATCGTCGAGTTCCTGTGGCGCTGGTTCGACGGCTTCGCTCGCGGCCTGCTGGAAGAGGTGCACATCATCGCCTCCGCCTATGGCTGGAGCGAGGACCAGATTCTCGCCCTGTCGCCCCAGCGGCGACAACGCTACCTGGAGCTCATCGGCGGATGAGCGGTCAGGGGAACACCGTGCTGGGTTATCTGGCCGCCCGCAGCCGAGGCGACGCCCTCGGCGCGCCTGGCGACATCGGGCCGGCTCCACCGCTTCGTCCCCAGCGACGTTCGGTCTCTGCGATGGAGGATGTGGGGGCCTCTCTCCTCGGCTTCGTCGAGGAGCACGCAGAGATCGAACGGACCTCGCCGCATCGCCGGCGCCCAACTGGCAGGATCATCCCCGACGCTGTGCCCGATCGCCCGATCGAGGCCGCCCCCGAGCCGGAAGCCGTCCCTCGGGTAAGCGCCGAGCGCAAACCGGCCCCGGTCCCGACGCCGCCCCGCTCCCCTACTCAGGTCACCTCCATCGCCGTCGTCGGCGCCGAAGCCGCCACGCCGCTCAAGACCCCGCCGCCCGTGGCGATGACATTGACCTCGGCGCCCGCCAAAGTCTTCGCCCAGCCACCGGCGCCCGGAGAAGCGCCCGCCCAAAGCGAGGCCGCCGCAGAGCCGGTCTCCACCGCTACCGCATCTGAACGCACGGCCCCCGATCGTACCATCGTCGAGACCCGCGACGAACCAGCACAGACCTTCGCGCAATCGGCAGCGGACACGCGCTCCAACGCCTCGACCGAAGCCAAGGCCAAGATCGCTCCGCCAGAAGCCGAAGAGACTCCACCAGTCGCGGCCACAACTGACCGGTCGCCGACGCCCCTGGAACAGTCGGCGGAGCGCCCAGCGCCCCATTACCCCGAAGCGCCTTTCGAACGGCCGGCCGCTCTCCCCCGCGTGGCTCGCGAAAACCAGGCCTCGCCGCCCGTCGCGCCACCGGCCGCGCCCCAGGTGCAGATCACCATCGGCCGGGTGGAGATCCGCGCCGCCGCCCCGCCGCCGGCTCCGGCGCCGCGCGGCCCGGTGATGTCGCTGGACGACTATCTCGCCAAGCGAGCGGGAGGCTGAGCGGGCGATGAGCGACTTCCGCGCCCTGGCCACGGTCACCTCGACGCTGCGGCACGTGCTGCAGGCGGCGATGCAGGCCGACGTGCCCGGCGCGACGGTCACCACGGTCCGGCCCGGCGAGGACAACAGCGCCAACCTCCCCACCACAGGCGTGAACCTCTTTCTCTACCAGCTGACCCACAAGGCATTCCGCGCCAATGACGACCTGCCCAGCCAGCGTGGCGACGGCCAGGCGGTGCGGCGGCCGCTGGCGCCCGTCGAGTTGCACTATCTGCTGAGCTGCTACGGCGACGACCTGAAGCTGGAGCCGCAGCGGCTGCTGGGCAGCGCCATCGCCTTCCTCAACAGCCAACCCCAGCTGACACGCGGACAGATCCAGGCCGTCGTCGCCGACCCGGCCAACAGTTTCATCGCCGGCAGCGACCTGGCCGAGCAGACCGATCTGGTCCGCTTCAGCCCGACCAACCTCAGCTTCGACGAACTGTCGCGGCTGTGGTCGGTCTTCCTCCAGACCCACTACGTGCTGTCGACCACCTTCAAGGCCTCGACCGTAATGCTTGAGCGGCCGGTGAAGACAGTCGCCGCCCTGCCGGTGCAGCGGGTCGGGCTAGCCGCCTCGCTCATCCGCCAACCCCAGATCGTCCGGGTGCAGGCCGCCGCCGGCGGACCGATCGTGCCGAGCGCGGCCATCGTCCTGCAGGGCCGGGATTTGGACGGATCGCCCACCCAGGTGGAGATCGACGGCGCCAAGGTCGCCGCGGGCTCGATCGGCGGTTCGGAAGTCACCCTTTCCCTGCCCGCGGGCCTGACCGCCGGACCACACACGGCCCTGGTGCGGCTGGGCGTGGATCTTGGCCAGCCCGGCGGCAGGATGGCCTACGCCTCCAATCCCGCGACCTTCGTCCTGCAGCCGGTCGTGACCAAGACCGCCTCCAAGCACAACGTGTCGGTCACCGGCGCCCAGGGATCCGGCTCGGCGCTGCGTTCGGCGGTGATCAAGGTCAAGCTCGATCCGGCCGTCGCCCCGCGCCAGGCCGCAACGCTGGAACTGCTGTCCGGCGCCGCCGTAGCCTATTCATTCGCCGCTCCGGCGCGGACAACGCCGCTGGCCGAGCTCAGCATTCCGATCGAGGGCGTAAAGGCGGGAACATACGTGGTGCGCGTGCGCGTAGACGGCGCCGCCAGCGCCGTGGACCTCGACGCCAGCCAGGCGCCGGTCGCGCCAAAGGCCAAGATTCCATGAGCGCGCCCTGGCTCGTCGGCCAGCTGGATGGCCCGCAGGGCGCGCTCGCCGCTGCCCTGGACGAACTGCGCGACCTTATCGCCCGCAAGCCGGCCACGCGGAAGGCGGGCGACAGCGCCAGAACGCCGGCCGCCTCCGGGATCGACCTGATCGCAGACCGCTTCTCTCTGAGCCCGTTCGAGCGCGACCTGCTGTTGCTGTGCGCCGGGGTCGAACTGGACGCCGGCTTCGCCGAAGCGGTTCGCGTGGCGGGGGGGCCGCCGAGCTTCGGCTTCGCCCTCGCCACGCTGCCGGGCGCGCACTGGAGCGCCATCACGCCGACGGGGCCGCTGCGCTACTGGCGGCTGATCGATTTCGCCACGGGCCAGCCCGTGACGACCGCGTCGATCCGCATCGACGAGCGGATCCTGCACTTCGTGGCCGGCGTCTCGCATCTGGACGAGCGCCTGCAGGGGCTGGTGCGCGCCGCGCCCTCGCCGGACCAGCTCACCGAAGCCCACGCCCGTCTGGCCAAGCGCATTGCGGCGCTATGGGCCTCGGCCGACGCCCGACAGGAGCCTTGGCCCGCCGTGCAGCTGATCGGCGATCCTGACGCAGGCGGGTTGGCGGTCGCCGCCTCGGCCTGCGCCGCCCACGGCCTGGGGCTGAACCTTATCCGCGCCGCCGACCTACCCGCCGGCGCATCCGAACGTACGGGCTTCGAGAGGCTCTGGTCGCGGGAGGCGGCGCTGTCCGACAGCGCTCTGCTGGTCGAAATTTCCGATGCCGATCCGCCTGAGACCCTGCGCGCAGCCGCCGCCTTCGCCGCCGCCTCGCGCGCCGTGACCCTGGTGGCCAGCCGCGAACCGCTGCGCGCCGAGGGCAAGCCCCTGCCTCGGTTCGATATCGCCAAGCCCGACCGCGGCGAGCAGATCGTCCTGTGGCGCAAGGCCCTGGGCGAGACGGCCGCACGGCGCGAGACCGAGATCGAGCGCGTCGTCTCGCATTTCGACCTCGGCCCCGCGGCCATCGTCACGGCCAGCGCTCTGGCGGAGACGCAACCGCTCTGGGACGCCTGCCGCGACCAGTCGCGCGGCCGGCTCGACGACCTAGCGCAGCGGATCGAACCCGCCGCGGAGTGGGAAGACCTGGTGCTGCCCAGGGCCGAGGCCGACATCCTGCGCGAGATCGTCGCGAACGTCCGCCAGCGCAGCCGGATATACGACCACTGGGGTTTCGCGGGGAAAAGCGGCCGGGGCCTTGGGGTCAGCGCGCTGTTCGCCGGCGCCAGCGGCACGGGCAAGACCCTGGCGGCCGAGATCATGTCGCGCGAGCTGGAGCTGGATCTCTTCCGCATCGATCTCAGCCAGGTGGTCAACAAGTACATCGGCGAGACCGAGAAGAACCTGCGCCGGGTGTTCGACGCCGCCGAGGCCGCCGGCGCGGTCCTGCTGTTCGACGAGGCCGACGCGCTGTTCGGCAAGCGCGGCGAGGTCAAGGACAGTCACGACCGCTACGCCAACCTAGAGGTCAGCTATTTGCTGCAGCGGATGGAGTGCTATCGCGGCCTGGCCATCCTCACCACCAACCTGCCCCAGGCGATCGATCCAGCGTTCAAGCGCCGGCTGCGCTTCATCGTCCAGTTCCCCTTCCCGGACCTAGCCGAGCGCGCGGAGATCTGGCGGAAGGCCTTTCCGCCGGCGGCGCCGACACAGGGGCTGGAGATCGACCAGCTCGCCCGCCTCAACGTGCCCGGCGGCAACATCCGCAACATCGCCCTGGGCGCGGCCTTCATCGCCGCCGACGCGGGCAGCCCCGTCACCATGGACCACGTGCGCCGCGCCGCGCGCGCCGAATACGCCAAGATCGGCCGGACCATGACCGGCGCCGAACTGGTCGGATGGACCTCGACATGAGCGGGCCCGACACCGTTGGCCGCCCCGCCGACTACAGGCTGGAGATCGGCGAGCTGGCGATCGACGGCTTCGAGGCCGATCCGGCCGCGATCGGACAGGCGATCCGCCGTGAGCTCGCCCGCCTGCTGGCCGATCCGCGCGGCCCCTTCGGGACTCTGCCGCAGCAAAGCCGCAGCCACGTGATCCGCCACGTCGACATCGACGCCCGGGGGCTGGCGGCCGACGCTTCGCCGCGCGAGATCGGCCAGGCCGCCGCGCGCGCCGTCGTCAGCAGGATAACCGCCGCAGCGCCCGGCCGGCGGGGAGGCGCCCGATGAGCCGCGCCGCCCCCAGTCCCGCCCCCAAGGCGCCCGCCGCCAGGCCCCAGGCCCAGCGCTCGGCCCTGAAGATCGGCCGCGTCGGCGACGCCGCCGAGATGCATGCCGACCGCGTCGCCGACCAGGCGCTGGGCGGCGCAACGCCGCCTTCCGGACGCGCCAGCTTCGGCGACGGCGGCGCAGCGGCGGCGCCCAGGGCCCTGGATGGGCAGATCGCCGCTGCACGCGGCGCCGGCCGCCCGCTGGCGGAGAACCATCGGGACTTCTTCTCCCAACGCTTCGGCCACGACTTCCGCCAGGTGCGGATCCATGACGGCGCGGCCGCCGCCAAGGCCGCCCGCACCGCCGGCGCCCAGGCCTTCACCCTGGGCCACGACATCTATTTCGGCGAAGGCCGCAATCGCCCCGACAGCGCCCCCGGCCGCGAACTGATGGCCCACGAACTGGCCCACACCCTGCAGTCTCGCCCCGGCGTGATCTCCCGCCGGGCGTTGGACGGCGCGCCTTCCGCCGATCAGGATTCCGCCATGCCGGAAGCCTCGCCGGAAGTGCAGGACGCCTCCCGGACCGTCGGCGACCTGATGGGCGGCGGCGCGGGCGTGCATACGCCGGCGGTGCGCGAGCGCCTGCGGGGTCTGAGCCCCGAGGACCAGGGCCAGGCGCTCGGTCATGCGCGGGCGAGGTTGCCGGCCGGCGAGGCCGCCAGGCTGGACAGCGCGCTCGGCGCCGCCGCTCCTCCCGCCCAGCACAAGGCCGATAGCGAGGCCGGCGGCCAGACCCCGCCGCTCGCCGCCCGGGGCGCGAGCGCCCCCGTCACCCGCCAATCCGAGCCGCCCGACAGCGTACCGCCTGTTCACGAGCGGGCGCTCTCGGCCTCGACCTCGTCGATGCAGGCGGCTGTCCAGGCCATCGGCGGCGGCGCAACGCCCACGCCGGCGTCCCCCGCCGTCGATGCGGGCGAGCCGGATCAGGCCGGCGCGGCGCCCGGTGGCGCGACCGGTGCGGCCGCGGCGATGCAGGCTGCGCTGGGCCGGCTGAGCGCCAGTCGCGTCCAGCTGGAGGCCGTCCAGGGGCTCCGCGCAAACTTCCAGCAGGACGATGCCGACGGTCCGCCCAGTCCCGAAAGCGCCATGAAGCACAACGCCGCCCAGAGCCTGGCCGACGCCTTCGTGGCTCGCACGGTCCAGAAGGTGCAGGCGCTGCTGACCAGCGCGATGGCGGCGCCCGGGCGGGCTGTGGCGGCTTTCAACAGCGCGGCCGAGGGCATCCGCGCGAGCGCCGCCTCGCAAGGCGCCGCCCTGAAGGCCGGCGGCCAGGGCGCTCGCAAGAAGATCCGCAGCCAGCGCAGCGCGGTGCGCGGGACTATCAGCCAGGGCAAGGCCAAGACCGACAGCGGCGCCGACGAGGGCTCCACCAGCGCCAAGCGCCGGGCCAAGCGGGCGCACGACAAGGCCGCTGGCGGCCTGGGCAAGCGGTCGCTGACCGAGAAGGCCCGGATCGTCCTGGCCTATCGCAACGCCGTCAAGCCGATGGAGGCCGTGGGCGCGACCGCCGCCCAGAACGCTGCGACCGCTGCACAGGTGCGGTCCGGCAAGCTCTTGGCGCGGCGCAATGGCGAGTCCACGGTGCTGGACGGACCCGTGCACGACGACCGGCTGGAGGCCGACGCCGAGGCCGGGATCAAGGTCGCCGAGGAATACGGCAAGAGCTTCAGGACCACCGCCCAGGACGAAGCCAGGAAGATCCCCGAGAGCCGCGGCGAGATCCTGGGCAAGGTCGACGAGATCACGACCGAGGCCCGCAAGGGCTTTTCCGACCAGCTCCAGCAGATCCAGGACGGCGCAACGGCCCAGCAGACGGGCGCCAAGGCGCAGGCCGCCAAGTCAGCCGAACAGATGACCGGCTCGCTCGAAGCCAGCACCGCCCAGGCGCTGGCCGGCGTGGACGCCGCTGAAACCCAGCAGGCAGCGGGCCTGGCCCAGGGCGCGGCGGCGGCGCAGGCCGGCCTGGACGAAGCGATCGCCGGCAGCATCCAGAGTTTCGCCGACGGCGTGGGCGAGGCGGCCGACAGCCTGACGGGCTCTATCGGCGAGTTCGTCGCCTCCACTGCTGAGACGCCAGCGCCCGAACCGGGCGAGCTCGCGCAATCCCTGGCCGGCGCGGCCCCGGACTCGGCGCTGGCCGACATGATGGCGCAGACCGCCACCGTGGCGCCGCAACTGGCCGCCTCGGCCGCCGAGGCCCAGAAGGGCAGCGCCGAAAGCGCGGCGAACGGGACCGCCGCGGCGCTCCAGGGCTTCGAGGCCCAGGCCAAGGGTTTCGCTGCCGGCGCGGTCGGCATCGGCCGGTCGGCCAAGACCGGCTTCGAGAAGATGCAGGCGTCTATCAAGGCCTCCGCCGACGAGGCGGGCAAGACGGCCGAAGACGGTTTCGACAGCGCCGTGACCAACGCCAACGCCGCCTACCAGCAGTTCGGCGACCAGGTGGAGGACAACTTCCGCCAGGGCCGCACCCAGTTGCTCGACGGCCTTTGGAGCAAGGAAAGCCAGGGCAAGCTGGACCACGACATGCAGGACCACGGCGCCAAGGCGGCGGCCGAGGTCAAGCCGCGCTGGAAAAAGGCGCTGAAATGGGTGGTGACGATCGTCGTCATCCTGGCGGTGATCGCCATCACGGTGGCCACCGCCGGCGCGCTCGGCCCGGTGGGCGTGATCCTGCTGGGCGCGGCGCTGGGCGCGGCGGCAGGCGCGGTGCAGACGATCGCCGAGAACCTGATCGACGGAAAGAAATGGAGCGACGGGGTCGTCAAGGCGATGATCGTCGGCGCGATCGGCGGCGCGGCCGGCGGCGCCGGAGGCGTGCTGCTCAAGGGCGTGGGGTCGGTGGCGCTGAAGATCACCCTCGACGCCGGCATCAATATCGTCGGCGGCGTGGTCGGCGAGGTGGTCGGCAGCCTGGCGACGGGACAGCAGGTCAGCTGGACCGGGGCCCTTATGGGCGCTCTGATCGGGGCCGGCATCGGGGCGGGACTGGGCATCGCCGGCGCCCTGAAGGGCAAGATCCGCATCGGCGGCGCCGGCGCGGCCGATGCGGGCGTGGCGCCCATCAAGCCGCCGGCCATCACCCCTCCGCCCTCGCCCTCCACCGGCCTGCGAGGCGCGCTGGAAAAGGCCAAGATCCTGGCCCCCAGGCCAGGCGCGGTGAGCCCGCCGGCCGTGAGGCCGCCCGAGGCTCCGGCGATCGCCGATCCGCCCGCGCCGGTGAAGCCAAAGGAGCCTATCGGCTTCAAGATCGGCGACAAGGCCAACGCCCCGGCCGTCGATCCCATGGCCGCGCCCGCACCGCCCAAGCCCAAGGAGCCCATCGGCTTCAAGATCGGCGACAAGGCCAACGCCCCGGCCGTCGATCCCATGGCCGCGCCCGCACCACCCAAGCCCAAGGAGCCCATCGGCTTCAAAATCGGCGACAAGGCCAACGCCCCGGCCGTCGATCCCATGGCCGCGCCCGCGCCGCCCAAGCCCAAGGAGCCCATCGGCTTCAAGATCGGTGACAAGGCCAACGCCCCGGCCGTCGATCCCATGGCCGCGCCTGCGCCGCAGCCGCGCCGCAGGATCGGTTTCGGAGGCGGCGAGATCATTCCGGAGCCCGTGTCCGGTGCCGCGCCGTCTCCGCGCCGCCAGATCGGGTTTGGCCGTGGCGAGGTGATCCCCGAGCCCGTTCCGGCCTCGCCCACGCCGTCCGCCCCCAGCGCCGCCTCCATGGTCGAACCGCCGCGGATGACCCAGGTCGGCGGTGGAGCCAAGGCCATGGTGATCGAGCCCTCGGCGCCCAGGATGGGGAGCGCCGACCCGATCCGGGCGGGCGGGCGCTCGTCGGTGGAGCCTCGGGCCTCCGCCACCTCGTCGGACGGCCCCACACGCCCCCCGGGCGGCGCATCCGTCGAAGCCGCGCCCGTCAAGCCGCGAGTTGTCGAGCCCAGCCTGGCCAAGCCGGCCGAGCCTTCGGCGAAGCCGGCCTCCGCGTCCGAACCCGTCAAGCCCAAGCCGAAAGCGCCCGAGCCGGCAGCGCCGTCCGCCTCGCCCGAACCCGTCCCCGCACCTAAGCCCAAGCGTCGCATCATCGTCAGCCGCGACACGTTCGCCAAACCCGCCGTCGAACCGCCCACGCCCGCCACAGCCAAGCCAACGCCCGCCAAGGCCGCCAAGCCGGCGGGACCAGCCAAGACGATAGAACCTGCAAAACCCGTCGCCGAGGCCGCTCCGGCTCCAGAGCCGGCGCATGCGCCCGCACCCGCCCGCGCCGCGGAACCGGTCAGCGCCGCTGAACCGGTTCGCGCGCCGGAGCCGAGCACGGCTCCCACGGCAGAAAAGCCCACCGGCAAGAGAACCCCGGCCGACGAGCAGGCCGACTGGGAGCGCTGGGTTAAGGAGCAATCCGTACTCGACGTCGATGGGACGCCCGGCCTCAGGAAGCCGCAGGAGAAGCTTGTGGCCGCTCGGGTCGAGGGCGGCGGCTCTTCGGGAAAGGGCACCTATTGGGAGGAAGGCTCGGCTCGTTTCAAAGGGGCTTCGAAGAACGACAAGTTCGTCGTCATGCCGGAGTCCCAGGCGAAAGCGCTGAAGTTCCGTCCCGCAGGAACCGCCTACGACCCGACCATACAGCCGACGAAGCGTGGCGGCGTCCAAGTCGAGTCCTCCGGAGCCGGGAGCGGCAGCCAGCACAACGTGACCGCCCGCGCGAAGGTCCAGGCCGGGGGCGGTTCGTTCGACAAGACGATCGGCGCCAGCCGCACCGAAGCCCATGGATACAAGGAACTGCTGAAGAACGGCGAGCTCGGGATCACCCGGCCGGGCAACGCCAGCACCGGCGGCGTCGACGCCATCACCGTCAAGATGGAAGGCGGCAAGGCCAAGATCTTCCTCAACGACTTCACCGGTCCGGCGACCTCCAAGAGCGCCAAGGCGACCCATGCAGACTGGATCAAGGAGGTCGAATCCGCCTTGGCCGATCCCAAGTTCGGCTTCGGCGATCCCACGCGAACCGAAGAGATCAAGAAGGCCATGCGTGCGGCCCTCGACAACGACGACATCTTCGTTCGCACGACCCGGGTCGAGTACGGCGCCAAGGGCGTCGTGACGACGATCGAAACGCCCAAGAAGATTCCGAGATGATCGAGCTTGCCGCCACATCGCCGCGCCGCGCGGCCCGATCCGTCGTCGCTCATTCGCGCAAGCCCGCAGATGCGCGGGCCACGTGGGAGGTTCTGCCATGACCACCTTCCCCGGCTCGCCGCGCGTGCTGAAGGGTGCGCTGGTCTCGATCGACCCGATGTCGCCGATCCCGAACGTGATCGTCTTCCAGTACAACCCCGACACCCTGACCCGGACGCTGAAGCCCCGGGTGGCGAGCGGCGACGGGGCCCGCGCCGAGGCCCAGAGGCTGACCGGCCCGCCCGAGGAGACCATCAAGGTCGACGTCGAGATCGACGCCGCCGACCAGTTGGAGGCGTCCGACCCGATCACCACGGCTCTAGGCATCCACCCGCAGCTAGCCGCCCTGGAGATGATCAACTATCCCAAGAGCAACGTGGTGATCGCCAACACCGCCCTGCTGGCCAGCGGAGTGATCGAGGTGATCCCGCCGGACGCGCCGCTGACCCTGTTCATCTGGGGCGCGCAGCGGATCCTGCCGGTGCGGGTCACCGACTGCTCGATCACCGAGGAGGCCTACGACCCCCTCCTCAACCCCATTCGCGCCAAGGTCGGACTGGGCCTCAAGGTGCTGAGCTACAACGACTTCTCGATCACCAACCCCGGCTACTACGTCTTCCTCGCCCACCAGGTCCTGAAGGAGACGATGAGCGTCATCAACCTCGCTTCCGACCTCACCACCGTGATGGGCAGCAATGTCCGCCTCGGATAGGAGCCACAGGCATGTTCGATCATACGAGCCGCTATCACGGGCTCGACACGGCGAGCCTCACCCTCGCCGACGGCCGCACCGTGACCTATGCGCGCCGCCGCTTCCTGCCGCCGGGCGCCAGTCTGTCGACGCTGACGCTGGTCAAGGCCTCGCCTGGCGACCGCCTCGATCTGCTGGCCAACCGCATCTACGGCGACCCGCTGATGTTCTGGCGACTGTGCGACGGCAACGACGCCATGGACCCGCAGCGGATGCTGGCCGACGCCGCGGAGGATCCTGCTGCGACCCTGCGCGCCGCCATGCCGCGGACCTAGGTCGCGGCGCGGAAACCCTGGAGATCACCATGCTCGGCGTCCGCCTCTCCCTGCTGATCGGCCCGACCCTGCCGCTGCCGGCGACGCCCGACATCGCCGAGGCCGTGCAGAGCGTCTCGGTGACGCAGGCCGACGAAGGGCGCTCGGGCTTCCAGATCGTGCTGCAGGTGGGCCGCGCTGGCCCTACCGACATGCTCGACTACCGGCTGATGCTCAATCCGCTGCTGGCGCCGTTCAACCGGGTGATCCTCACCGTGCTGTTCGGGGCGCTGCCGGAGGTGCTGATCGACGGCGTCATCACCAATCGCCAGTTCTCGCCCGGCAGCCAGCCGGGCACGGGCACGCTGACCCTGACCGGGGAAGACATCAGCGTGATGATGGACCTGGAGAAAAAGCGCAGCAGCTACATGGCGATGAGCGAACCGCTGATCGCCCTGTCGATCATAGCCGGCTACGCCCAGTACGGCCTGATCCCGACCATCATCCCGCCGCCCGTCATCGACCAGCCGCTGCCCATCGACCGCACGCCCGTGCAGCAGGGCACCGACCTGGAACAGCTGAAGGCGATCGGCGAGCGGTTCGGCCACGTCTTCTTCATAGAGCCCGGCCCTGCGCCCGGGATCAGCATCGCCTATTGGGGCCCGCCCAAGCGCATGGGCGTCCCCCAGCGGGCGCTGTCGGTGAACATGGGCCCCGAGACCAATGTCGAGACCATCAACTTCACCTACAACGGCCTGGCGCCGACGATCGTCAACGACAGCATCCAGGACAAGGACCTGAACGTCGAGATTCCGGTGATGACCTTCGCCTCGACGCGGATTCCGCCGCTGGCGGCGATGCCGGCCCTGCCGCTCCAGCTGCCCAACGTCCGCAAGACCCTGCTGGACAAGGGAAACGGCCTGAGCGTGGCCCAGGCTTACGCTCGAGCACAGGGCATCACCGACAAGTCGGTCGACAGCGTGGTGACGGCTCAAGGCGAACTTGACGCCCAGCGCTATGGCGGCGTCCTGAAGCCGCGCGGCATTGTCGGGGTGCGCGGCGCGGGCTTCACACATGACGGGCTCTACTACGTCAAGAGCGTCAGCCACGCGATCAGCCACGGCAAGTACAAGCAGCGCTTCAGCCTGTCGCGCGAGGGAACGGGCGCGATCACTCCGGTGGTGGTCCCATGACCCTCCTGTTCGGCAAGTACCGCGGCAAGGTGAAGGGCAACCAGGACCCGATGCTGATGGGCCGGCTGCAGGTTACCGCGCCCCAGGCCCTGGGCGACGCGGAGGTCTGGGCCATGCCCTGCGCCCCATTCGCCGGTTCCGGCGTCGGCTTCTTCGCCCTGCCCTCCGAAGGCGCAAACGTCTGGGTCGAGTTCGAGGGCGGCAACCCCGAGGCCCCGATCTGGAGCGGCTGCTTCTGGGGTATAGGCGAATGGTCTCCAGCGATGGCCTTGCCTCAGACCAAGGTGCTCAAGACCGACACCATCACCGTGACCCTGTCCGACATTCCGGGCGCGGGCGGGGTCACCATCGAGACCGCCGACGGCAAGAAGATCGTCCTCAACGCCCAGGGCATCGAGATCAACAACGGCATGGGCGGGTCGATCAAGCTGACCGGCCCTAAAGTCACGATCAACGACGGCGCATTGGAGGTGATCTGATGGGCTACCTGCTGGACGTCACCTCCACGGTCATCTGCGCCCACGCCGGCAAGAGCCAGCCCACCGCTCCCAATCCCAGGGTTACGGTCGGCGGAAATCCCACCGTCCTGCAGACGACCATGTACGCCGTGGCCGGCTGCGCCCTGACCGGCACGCCCAACCCGCCCTGCGCCACCGCCCAGTGGATGACCGGCTCGATGCGGGTGAAGAGCGGCGGCCAGCCGTTGCTGATGCAGGACAGCCAGTCGACCTGCACGCCGACCGGCACGCCCCTGACGGTAGTCGTCGCCCAGCCGAGGGTGAAGGCGCAATGAGCAACATCGCCTTTCCCTATTCGATCGACTCCGCCGGCCGCACAGGCCTGACCGACACGGCCAGCCATGTGCGCGATCTGGTCGAGCAGACCCTGCTGACCTCCCAGGGCGAGCGGGTGAACCGGCCGACCTTCGGCACCGGCCTGATGCAGATGACCTTCGCGCCGAACAGCGCCGAGGTCGCCATGGCCATACAGTTCCTGATCCAGGGCGCGCTGCAGCAGTGGCTGGGCGACCTCGTGCGGATCGAACAGGTCAACGTCGTGGCCGAGGACGCCACGCTGAATGTCCAGGTCCAGTACGTCGTCCTGGCCACCCAGCAGCGAGAAACCACCCAGGTGGTCACAGGGGTCCCGTCATGATCAGCCCCTATGTGAGCTGCGACCCGCGCCGCCGCGAGGCGGTCCTGGCCTCGAAGCTGAACGGCCTGGACTATGTCGAGGTGCTGGACGCTGACGCGCCGTCGCGGGCCGAACGGCAGAAGATCCTGCGGGTCCATTTCCTGAAATCGCCGCCGCCTCCGGGGCTTACTCCCGCCAACGTGTTGATCGACGGCGGTGACCGGATCCGCAGCGTCGGCGTACGCGCCGTGGACTATGACGGCGACGTCGTGGTCCTGCGCCTGGACGCCTACGGCGACCATTCGACCTATCGGCTGGCCCTGCGGGCGAGCACCGGCTCGGCCTTCGACGCGGCTGGTGTTGATCCGGTGCTGGCCCAGACCCTGTTCAGCTTCAAGTCCGACTGCCCGAACGACTTCGACTGCGAGGCGCCTACGCCGCCCAGCGCTCCGGCGCCCGCCGCGCCGCAGCTCGACTATCTGTCTCGCGACTTCACCAGCCTGCGGCAATTGATGCTCGACCGGATGTCGGTGCTGGCCCCGCAGTGGACCGAACGCAACCCCGCCGACATTGGGGTCACCCTGGTCGAACTTTTCGCCCACGTGGGCGACGTGCTCAGCTACCGTCAGGACGCAGTGGCGACCGAGGCCTATCTAGGCACGGCGCGACGGCGAGTGTCGGTGCGCCGCCACGCCCGGCTGGTCGACTACGTGATCGGCGACGGCGTCAACGCGCGCACCTTCCTGCATATCCGGGCCGAGGCCGACGCCGTGGCGCCCAGGGGCGTCCAGGCCCTGACCAGCGTGCCCAACCTCGGAGAGCGCGCCGCGCCTGGCGCGCCGGAAGTCGCCCAGGCCATGGGTTTCCGGCCGGAAGTGTTCGAGACCCTTCACGACGCGGCCATCTTCACCGCCCACAACCAGATCACCTTCCACGCCTGGGGCGACCGGGCCTGCCGACTGCCCGCCGGGGCGACACGGGCCACCCTCAGCGGCGGTCTCGACAAGCTGGCGCCGGGCGACGTGGTGCTGTTCGAGGAGGTGCTGGGCCGCGCCTCCGGTCTTGCCGCCGACGCCGACCCCGCCCGCCGCCACGCGGTGCGCCTTACCCGGGTCAGCGTCGGATCCGACCCGCTGGGCGACCTGTCGGGCGCCAAGCCCAAGCCGCTGGCGATCACCGAGATCGAATGGGGCCGCGAGGACGCCACGCCTTTCAGCTTCCAGATCTCCGCCGAAATCCGCACCGAGAGCGGCGGCGTGCGCGAGGCTCAGAACATCACGGTCGTGCGCGGCAACATGGTGCTGGCCGACCACGGCGCCACCGTGGTGACCGAAGACCTGGGGACCGCGCCCGCTCCGAGCCTGTTCCGGCAACCGGCTTCGACCGATCCCTGCGCGCCCGTCGATCCCGTCCCGATCCCCGCCCGCTTCCGTCCGCGCCTGGCCCGCCGCCCCCTGGTCTTCGCGGTTCCCTATGACGCCGACGCGCCGCCCGTCTCGGCCAGGGCCGCCCTGGCCACGACGGCGGGAGCGGCCCAGCCGGCCGTCCAGCTCGCCGGCGTCCTGGACGGCGCTTCGCCGGTTCCGTGGATCGCCCGGCGCGACCTCCTGCAAAGCGAGCCCGACGCGCGGGACTTCGTCGTCGAGACCGAGAACGACGGCTCAGCCTGGCTGCGCTTCGGCGACGATGTGCTGGGACAGCGGCCGGCCGCCGGCACGGCGTTCGCCGCCACCTACCGCGTGGGAGAAGCGGTGCGCGGAAACCTCGCCGCCGACACCATCCGCCATATCCTCAGCGACGACGCCGCTGTCGCCGGCGTGCGCAATCCCCTGCCCGCAAGCGGCGGGGTCGCCCCCGAAAGCCTGGAGCACGTGCGCCAGACCGCACCCTTCGCCTTCCGCAACCAGCAACGCGCGGTGACTCCGGAAGACTACCAGGCGGCCGCAGAGCGGCACCCGGAGGTGCAGCGCGCCACCGCCTCCTTCCGCTGGACCGGCAGTTGGCCGACCGTCTTCGTCACCATCGACCGGTTGGGCGGACTTGCGATCGACGCCGGGTTCGAACAGGCGATGCGCGAGTTCCTGGAACCCTATCGCCTGGCCGGTCACGACCTGGAAATCGATGCGCCGACCTATGTCTCCCTGGACATCGCTCTGACCATCGCCGCCAAGCCGGACTACTTCCGCGCCGACGTGAAGCGAGCCGTACTCGACGCCTTCAGCTCGGGCCGGACGCTGGATGGCCGCCGGGGCGTGTTCAATCCCGACAACTTCACCTTCGGCCAACCGGTCTATCTCAGCGCCATTTACGCCGCCGCCCAGGCGGTCGACGGGGTCGCCTCGGTGGAGGTTACGCGCTTCCAGCGCCAGGATCGGCCAGCCCCTCCGCTCTTGCGTCTGCAGGCCATTGGCCGACTGCAGCTGGCCCGCCCCCTACGTGCTCAGCACCGCGCCATGAGCCAGGGCCGTCTGGACTTCACGCGACTGGAAATTCCTCGCCTCGACAACGATCCCGACCACCCCGAGCGCGGGGTCTTCACGGTGACCATGGAGGGCGGTAAATGACCGCAAGCCCCCACCCCGCCGAGACGGACGCCCGCCTGCGCACCCCGCTGGCGATCGATAACCGACCCGGCCTCTCGGCGATCAGCTACCGGATCGGCGGGCACGCCGCCCACCGCGACACCATGCTGGACCAGCTGACGCGGCGGCGCGGACTGAACTCGCAGGATCGCGCCGACGTCACCACCGCGCTGGTCGACGCCTTCGCCTCGATGGCCGAGGTGATCGGCTTCTACCAGGAACGGATCGCCAACGAGTCCTATCTGCGAACCGCCACCGAGCGCCGCTCGCTGGTCGAGCTGGGTCGCCTGATCGACTACGAGCCGCGCCCAGGCGTGGCCTCCAGCGCCTATCTCGCCTTCACCCTGGAAACCGCTCCCGGCGCGCCGGCTCATGCAGCCCGGCCGCTGACCCTGCCGGCGGGCCTGAAGGTGCAGAGCCTGCCCGGCCCTGGCGAGACGCCGCAGCCCTTCGAGACCTCCTACGCGATCGAGGCGCGGCCGGAATGGAACGCCATACTGCCGGCGACCACCCAGGAGCAGCCGCTGAGCATCGATGCGGAACGGCTGGTGCTGAAAGGCTCGGCCGTGGGCCTTCAGCCCGGCTCCACCCTGCTGGTCGCCGCCGACGGCGTGGCGGTCCTGCGCGTGATGAAGGCCACCAGCGATCCTCTGGCCGGAGTGACCCAGGTCGACCTGGCCGAAGATCCGCCCGATCCGCCGCCCTTCCGCTTCCCGCTGCTGCCGATCGGCGTCTTCATGGTCGAGCGGTTCTCGCTGACCAACCATCTGGTGGCCAGCACGGTGCTGAACCGCCGCTGGCGCCAGCACGACCTGCACGCCATGGCGCGCGTACAGCGATGGCCGCTGCCGGCCTTGTCGATCAACCTGCGCCGGCAGGCCGCGCACCGCGCCCTGCCCCCGTCCCAGGGCCTGTTCGCCTTCCGCCAGAAGGCGGGCCTCTTCGGCCACAACGCGCCCAAGCATGCGTCGATGCCGGCCGAACAGCGCGCGAGCGGCGCGGTCTATGCCAAGAGCTGGGACAACCTCACCATCGCCGACCAGTCCGAGGCGCGGGAGATCGACCTCGACCGGGTGTATGAGGGCCTCGCCGTCGGCGGCTACGTGATCCTCGAAGACCAGGACAGCCGCCGCGTCTATCGCATCGAAGACGTCGCCGAGATCTCCCGCGCGGACTTCTCGCTGAGCGCCAAGGTCACGCGGCTGCGGCTGGATTCCAGCGACGGCTTTTCCGACTTCACCCTGCGCGGCGCCACTGTCCACCTGCAGAGCGAGCAGCTGACGCTGGCCGACCTGCCGATCGTTGAGCCGGTCGAAGGCGACACCGTGACGCTGGACGGCCCCTATTTCGACCTGTCGGAGGGCCAGACGGTCGTCCTGACCGGCACGCGCGAGGATCTCGACGGGGTGACCGCCAGCGAGGTCCTGACCATCGCCGACATCCTGTTCGTCGGCGGGTCCACCATCCTGGAGTTCAAGCAGGCCCTAGCCAACCGCTACGTCCGCTCGACCGTGACCATCAACGCCAACGTGGCGCTGGCGACCCATGGCGAGACCGTTGGCGAGGTGCTGGGCAGCGGCGACGCCAGCCAGGCTTTCCAGACCTTCGCCCTGCGCCAGCCGCCGCTGACCTATGTCAGCAGCGACGCCCCCAGCGGCGCGCAATCCACCCTGCAGGTGCGGGTTAGTGGCGTGCTATGGCGGGAGGCGGCCAACTTCCACGGCCACGGACCGGACGAGCAGATCTACATCACTCGCGCCACCGACGACGGTCGAACACTGGTCGTGTTCGGCGACGGCGTCTCGGGCGCCCGTCCCGCCACGGGCCAGGAGAACATCACCGCCGTCTATCGCAAAGGCATGGGCATGGCGGGCGACGTCGGCGCCGCGCGCCTGACCCTGCTGTCGGTCAAGCCGCCGGGCGTGCGGGGCGTGGTCAACCCGCTGGCCGCGGAAGGCGCGGCGGGGGCCGAGACCCTCGAGGAAATACGCGGCAACGCGGCGCTGACCATGCTGACCCTCGACCGCATCGTCTCGTTGCAGGACTACGAGGACTTCGCCCGCGCCTTCGCCGGCGTGGCCAAGGCCCTGGCGACCTGGAGCTGGATCGGCGCCACGCGAGGAGTCTTCGTCACCGTCGGCGGGGGCGGCGGCGCGGCGCTGCCGCCCGAGAGCCGCACCTACGTCAATTTGCTGGCGGCCATGCGCAAGGCTGGCGATCCCAACGTGGCCCTGCGCGTACGGACCTATCGCAACGCCTTCTTCCGGCTGTCGATGACCGTCGTGGTCGAGACCAGCCTGGAGATCGCCCCGGTGCTGGCGGCCGTGGAAGCCAGGCTGCGCGGGCAGTTCTCGTTCGAGGCCCGCGCCTTCGGCCAGCCCGTGGCGCTGAGCGAAGTCCTGGCCGCCGTCCAGTCCGTCCCCGGCGTCGTGGCGGCGCAGGTCGGCCAGTTCTTCCGCACCGACGAGGCGGAGGGCGTCGCCGACGTGCTTCTGGCGGCCGCGCCCCAGTCCGGCTCCGCCGGCGCGCCGGCGGCGGCCGAACTGCTGACCATCGATCCGCGTCCGATCAGCCTGGTGGGAGTTCGCGCATGAGCTTCGACGCCCGCACCCTCTACGAGCTGCTGCCCGCCTTCACCCGCACGCGCGACCATGAAAGCGGCGGCGCGCTGCTGGCCCTGATCGAGGTGATCGCCGAACAGGTCGCCATCCTCGAGGAAGACCTGGACCAGCTCTACGACGACCAGTTCATCGAGACCTGCGCCGAATGGGTCGCGCCCTATATCGGCGACCTGGTCGGCTACAAGCCTCTGCACGGGGTGACCGCCAAGATCAGCAGCCCGCGCGCCGAGGTCGCCGACACGATCCGCCTGCGCCGCGGCAAGGGCACGGCCGCGACGCTGGAAGCCCTCGCCCGCGACGTCACCGGCTGGGGCGCCTGCGTGGTCGAGCACTACGGTGCGCTGGCGACCACCCAGTACATGAACCACCTGCGGCCCGCCTCGGCGGCGTTCGTCGATCTGCGCCGGCAAGAGCCTTTCGAGCGCCTCGGCGGGGCCTTCGATCCCTTCACCCATACCCCCGAGCTGCGAAGCCCGGGCCTTCGGCGCAACGTCTCGACCGTCGGCATCCATCTTTGGCGGCTGCAGTCCCAGCCGGTATCGTCGGCGACGGCGGCCCGCGTCGACGACACCCGCTTCCTGTTCAATCCGCAGGGCGCGCCTCAGGCCCTCTTCACCCAGCCGGTCCCGACCGTCGGCGGCGCGCGGGTCACAGCGCGGAACGTGTCCCAGCCGCTGACGCGGCGCGCCTTCGCCGCCGCCAAGGCCGACCACTACGGCGCCGGCCGCAGCCTGTTCATCGACGGCGTGAGGATCGATGCGGTCAATGTCTGCGACCTTTCCGACGCCAAGGGCGGCGACTGGGCCCACAAGGTCGCCCCCGGCAAGGTGGCGATCGATCCGCAGCTTGGCCGCATCGTCTTCGGAACCGCACCGCCCGCCCCGCCCAGAGTCAGCTATTACTACGGCCTGTCGGACGCCCTGGGCGGCGGCGGCTACGACCGCGAGCGCAGCTTCGTCAGCGACCAGCCGCCAATCCGCGTGCCCGGCGCCCATGCCAAGGTTCAGGCGGCGCTGGACGCCGCGGCCGGCGGCGGAGCCGTGGAGATCGCCGACAGCGGCCGCTATGCCGAAACCCTGGCCATCAAGGCCACCGCCCCTGGGGCTCACGTCGAGCTTCGGGCCGCCGACCAACGCACGCCCTTCCTGGCGCTTGGGGGAAAACTGGTCGTCACCGGCGCCGATCTGACCTCGGCCAGCCTGAACGGCCTCTGGATCGCCGGCGCGCCGGTGCACGTGCCAGCCGCCGACAACAGGCTGCAGCACCTCAGCCTGCGCCACTGCACGTTGACCCCTGGCGTGAGCCGCACCGCGGCCGGCCTGCCCGCACGTCCCGGCGAGCCTATGCTGATCGTCGAGGCGGGCGTCTCGGTCGAGATCGACCACTGCATACTGGGCGGGATTCTGGCCGCGCCGGGCGCACGGGTCACGATCCGCAACAGCATTATCGACGCTGGCGCCCCCGACGCCACGGCCTATGCCGGCCTCGACGGCGCGTCCGGCGGGGGCGAGCTGACGCTGTCCAACTGCACGGTGATCGGCAAGGTCCACGCCCGCCAGATCGACGAGGTCGAGAACTGCCTCTTCGCCGCGCGTCTGGCCGCCGGCGACAGCTGGCTGGCCCCGGTCTGGATCGACCGGCGGGATGTTGGCTGCACGCGCTTCTGCTACCTGCCGCCAGGGTCGCGCACGCCCCGCCCCTATCGCTGCCTGCCGGGCGCCGCGGACGATCCGGTCCGTGTCCAGCCCGTCTTCACCTCGGCCCGCTTCGGCGATCCGGGCTACGGTCAGCTCAGCCGCCGCACCCCTGTCTCGATCCGCCAGGGCGCGGAAGACGGCTCGGAACTGGGCGCCTTTCACGACCTTCACCAGCCGCAACGCGAGACCAACCTGCGCGTGAGGCTCGACGAATATCTCCGCTTTGGTCTCGAAGCGGTTCTGGTCTTCGCGACCTGAGCCGCCACAGGAGGGGTAAGCCATGACCGCCGACATCAGTCGCGACACCTTCGACGCCCGCAAACGCTACGCCGGCGTGGTGATGCAGCAGGGCCGTGTGCAGCTTGACGCCGACTGGAACGAGCAACAGTCGATCCTGCGCCATCACGCCGAGACCCAGGCGATAGACATCATCGGCGCCTCGGGCGCGCCGGTGCACGACGCCGGCTTCAAGCTGACGACCGACGGGGCGAAGGTCAGGATCGGCGCCGGCCGCTACTACGTCGGCGGGGTGCTCTGCGAGAACCCCGTCGAAGTCGACTATCTGAACCAGGCCGACTATCCGGGCGCGCCGGACCTGGCCTCGCTGTTCGCCTCGGCCGGCACGACCAGCGCGATCTTCTATCTCGAGGCCTGGCGGCGTCCCGTGACCGGCCTG
Organism: Caulobacter endophyticus; assembly: GCF_003116815.1. Lineage (GTDB taxonomy): Bacteria > Pseudomonadota > Alphaproteobacteria > Caulobacterales > Caulobacteraceae > Caulobacter > Caulobacter endophyticus. Next base: position 227,590 of record NZ_QDKQ01000077.1, on the reverse strand, counting down.
GAAGATCCGGGCATCCGCGAAGTGGCGCTAGGCGGCGCCGACACGGCCATCCGGCTGAAGACGATCTGGCAGGTCAAGATCCTGCCGGTGAAGCCTGCCGCCGCCGGCCCTCGCGCAGTCAGCGAATGGGACCAGCTCATCACCCCGGCCACAGGTCGGATGAGCGCCCGTGCCGAGCCCTCGCTCTCGGGCGACAATCCCTGCCTGACACCGCCCGCCGCCGGCTACCAGCGCCTGGAGAACCAGCTCTACCGGGTCGAGATCCACCGGGGTGGCGACCGCAACAGCGCCACGCTGAAGTGGTCGCGCGACAACGGCTCGGTCGTGACCGCCATCGAGAGCTTCAACGGCCAGCAACTCACCGTCCATGACCTTGGTCGCGACGCGGCGCTGGGCTTCGCCAACGGCCAGGTCGTCGAACTGATCAGCGACGCGGTCGAGCTGACCAACCAGCCTGGCCAACTGCTCCGCATCGACCACGTCGAGGAGGCGAGCCGGCTGGTGTCGCTGACCACGGCGCCCAGTCCCGTCAACGCCGCCCTGCGTCCGAAGCTGCGCCGCTGGGACAGCGCGGAGATCGCTCTCTCGAGCGCCAGCACCGCCGATGGCTGGATCGAACTGGAGGACGGGGTCCAGGTGAAGTTCGAGGCCGGGACCTACAAGACCGGCGATTTCTGGCTGGTGCCGGCCCGCGCCCTGACCGGTCAGTTGGACTGGCCGTTCCTCACGCCTCAGCCGTCGCGCAACAAACCCCACGCCTACTGCAAGCTGGCCCTGGGCGCCCTGACCCGGAACGTCCTGTCTCTGCAGGACAGTCGGATGCTGTTCACCCCGATCGCCGAGAGCCCTCCGGCGATGCACGTGACCGGCGTCAACTGGGTGCACGACGACATCATCGCCCTGGAGCCGCTGCAGTCGGCGGGCCTGCAGATCTTCTTCGACGGCGCGATGACCGCGCCGGTCGGCGACTCCGGCCAGTCGCTCGTCAGCGTAACGCTTGAGACCCCCGCGCCGCTGAAGATCATCAACCCGGGGGCCGACGCCAAGTCGACTTTCCGCCTGTCGACGCCGCTGGCTGGCGAGGTCAGCCTGCCCGCGCCCAACGTGCTGTCGTGGAAGCCCGCCCAAAGCGGCGCAGAGCTGTCAAACCTGGTGGCCTTCCTGGTCAACGAGAACATCCAGCGCGTCAGGCTGCGCGTGATCCTGCGCGGCTCGATGATCTGGTCGGAGCAGAGCGACCAGAAGCTCTATGTGGACGGCCGCGTTTACGGCAAGTCGGGCTTCCGCGCTGACGGCTCGCCGCGCATCGACCTTACCCTTCCGTCCGGCGACGGCGTGAAGTCCAGCGACTTTGAAAGCTGGCTCTATCTGCAACTCCGGATTCCGCCGCCAAAGCTCACGCAGTTGGGCCTCAGCAGCACCCTGGCCAATCCGGGCGACCAGATCACCGGCACGGTGGTCATCGACCGCCCGGCCCAGACGCCGTTCACGGTCGCTCTTACAGTCTCGGGCGACGGCGCTCGCGTGCCAGCGTCGGTCGACATTCCGGTCGGCCAGACCCGGGCCAACTTCATCGTCACCGCCGCGACGCCAGCCAGCACCACCCGGATCGTGGTCTCGGGCGCGGCGTCGGGCGTCACCCTGCAGGAGACGTTGACGGTTCAGGTGATCAACATCGCCGTCACGCCCGCCGAGGTCACCATCTTCGTCGGCGGCAGCCAGCAGTTCTCGGCCCAGGAGTCAGGCGGCGCTTCCCCCGCCGGCGTCACGTGGAGCGTCCAGGGGCCGGCCGGCGCCAGCATCAGCCAGAGCGGCCTGTTCAACTCTTCGGTGGCCGGCGACTTCCAGATCATCGCCACCTCGAACGCCGACCGCACGCGCAACAAGGTAGCCATCGCCCACGTGCGCCAGAAGAGCAAGGACACCAAGGAGACCAAGGAGAAGGACAACGACAAGGCCTTCGAGAAGTCGGTTGAAAAGATCATCGAAAAGGGCGCCGAGAAGAACATCGAGAAGACCCGCGAAAAAGCGACGGAGAAAACCCGCGAGAAGATCCGCGAGAAACTGGCCGAGAAGATTCCCGACCTTCTGATCAGCGACTTGCCGCTGCCGGCGCTGTCCGGCGAGACGACGGACGAGCAGGTGCTGGTCATGCCCGACGTCGAGGCGATCGTCGCCAAGGGTCGGTCCTTCATTAGGCCCGCCGAGCGTCCCGACCTCTCCAGGCCGCCGGCGTGATGGGCGGCGCCTCCAGACCGCGGCGGATCCTCGTGCTGGCCAACGCCTGGGATGCTGCGGCGCATGGCCTTGCCGGCGAGGCCGACGGCGCGGATGTCGTGATCGCCACCCCGAGGGACCTGTCGCGCGTGGGCTGGCGCTATTGGCTCGACACGCCCGGCGACACCCTCACCGTGGCCGGCGGCGAGATCCTGCCGGCCACGCAGATCGGTTGCGTGCTGACCCGACTGTCAGGTGTGAGTGAGGCGGATCTGCCGCACATCGCCGGGGAAGACCGGGCGTATGTCGCCGCCGAGATGACGGCCTTCCTCCTGGCCCTGCTCGCCGGCTTCGAGCGCCCGGTGGTCAACCGTCCTACTCCGTCCTGCCTCTGCGGCCCGCACCGCTCCGACGCCGGCTGGCGGCGGATGGCGATCGAACTGGGGCTTCGGGCCGCCCCGCTGAGCCTGACGGCGGCTTGCGGTCAGCCAAGGGAGCCGGAACCCGATCCAAACATCGTGACCGTGGTCGGCAAGACGGCCTTCGGCGCGGAAGGTCCGGCCCAGGCCAAGGCGGCCGTGGCGCTGGCGCGAGGCGCGGACGCCGACCTGCTGACCGTCGCCTTCGCCTCGAACGATCCCGGGGCCATCCTGCGCGCCCACCCCCATGTCGACCTGACCGACGCGGGGACCGCCCTGGCCGTCAGGGACTACTGCGCTCACATGGCGGAGACGGCGGCGTGATCCTCCTCTGGGGCGTTTCCAGCGACGGCCCGCTGGCCGCGGTCCAGGCAGCCCTTGCGCGACGTGGAGCGCCGGTCTTTCATCTCGATCAGCGGCGCGCGGCCGAAACGGTCCTGGACCTGCGGTACGACGAGACCGGGGTTTCCGGCGAACTGACGATCGGGGCCGACCGATGCACTCTGGCCGACGTGACGGGCGTCTATGTCCGCGCCTATGACACCCGCGCCCTGCTGGACGCCGACGCCGATGTGGCCCTGCACGAGCACGCCCAGAACCTGGAAGGCGCGGTCCAGGCGTTTCTCGACGTCACGCCCGCAAAGCTGATCAACCCGGCCGCGGCCATGGCCAGCAACAGCTCCAAGCCCTATCAGGCCGCCCTGATCGCCCGCCACGGCTTCCTGACGCCGCCCACCCTGGTCACCACCGATCCGGCGGCCGCGGTCGCCTTCCAGGCCCGCCACGAGGCGGTCATCTACAAGTCGGTCAGCGGGGTGCGCAGCATCGTCTCGCGCCTGACCGACGACCACCTCGACCGGCTGGACGACATTGCCTGGTGCCCGACCCAGTTTCAGGCCCAGGTGCCAGGCCGCGACTTCCGCGTCCACGTCGTCGGCGAGCGCCTGTTCACCTGCGAGATCGCCACCGAGGCCGACGACTACCGCTACGCCCACCGCCAGGATCTGGCCGTGTCGATCACCGAGGGACATCTGCCCGAGGAGGTCGCCGAGCGCTGTCGCCGGCTGGCGGCGGACCTTGGCCTGGCCTTCGCCGGGGTCGACCTTCGGCGAACGCCGCAGGACGAGTGGTGCTGCTTCGAGGTCAATCCGTCGCCGGCCTTCACCTATTACGAGGACCTGACCGGCCTGCCGATCGCCGAGGCCGTGGCCGACCTGCTGATCGCGCAGGCGGAGGAGCGAGCCGCCGCTTCCCGGGCGACCAAACCGACGGCCGCCAGAGGACAAGCCGTGGGCGCCTAGAAGCCCATGCGTTCGAAATCGGCCTCCCGACTTGACCTCCGCCGGCCGAAGGCGCTGGATCACGCCCGGGACAAGGCGGAGAACCGACATGCCGCAGACAGTCTTGAATTTCGACGAGCAGAGCCTCCTGCGGGATATCCGCGACCAGGGAAGCATCAGCCTCACGCCGGAAATGCGGAGCTTCGAGGACGCCGAGCGCCTGCTGGCCAAGGGGCTGGTGCGTGCGGTGCGAACGCGCGGCTATCCGGCTTCGACCTACCTGCTGTCGGGCGACGGCGTCGCCGCCGCCGGCCGCTGGTCAATCGGCGCGGCGATCCGAAACTAGATCCTGTCGACGTTCAGCGCCGAAGGCCCGAACCGCGCCGGCCGCCTTGGCCCGCCGCCCATCAGCGACGCGGCTAGGGCGATGCCTGCCAGCCCCGCGAGGCTGGTGACGTAGGCCATGGCCGTCAGGAAGTTTATCCAGTCCAGGTCCAGCCTGGCGAAAGCCTTGACCAGCAGCAGGGCGACGCTGCCCATGTATCCGCTGGCGTCGGCGACATAGATCAGAAAACCGGCGGTGCCCACCGTGCCGGTGGCCGCGATCATGCGGTCGAACAGCATGCCGTTGAACGGGGTGTAGGCCATGTAGAGCCCCGCCCCGCTGGCGACCATCCAGCTGACCGGCCCCAGCCATCCGGCCTGATGCAGGCCCGTCGAGACGCCCAGCAAGATGAGGCCGCCGCCGATGAAGGCCAGGTTGAAGCCGACGGCGCGCCTGTTGTCCTTTACCCGGATCAGGGCGGCGAGGCCGACCAGCACCACCACCGCCACCGGCAGTTCCGAGACGCTGAACATCGCCGCGGCGTCCTTGAAGCCAAGCTCGGCCCAGATCTCGGCCGAGAAGTTGTCGCGGAAATCTCGGACCGCCGTCAGCAGAACATAGACGGCGACCAGCACCGCCAGCACCGGCCCGTGGGCGGCCAACAGCGCGGCGCGGTCCTTGGCCGACATGGGCGCGCGGCGCACGCGCTGGGCCTCGTCCTCGGCGTCGGGCGGCGGCATCTGGGAAAGGCCCGCAACCGCCACAAACAGCAGCGGCGCGAACAGCAGGCCGGTCAGGGCCGGCATCCAGCGCTCGTCGACGCCGGTCAGCAACAGGGCCTTGCCTGCCGACTTCACGACGCCCGAAGCCAGGATGAAGCTGGCGCAGAGCATGGCGCCAAGCGCCTCTGACAGGCGCCGCCCCTCCAGGAAGCCGAACACCAACCCCCAGATCATGCCCAGGCCCAGGCCGTTGGCGAACAGGGCCAGCGGCGCGAGCACCGGCGGCAGCACGCCCAGCGCCACCAGCGCCAGTTCGGCCCCGCCGACCAGCAGCAGGATCGCCAGCGCCCGGCGGCCCGGCGGCGTCTCCGACACCACCTTGACCCCGACCACCTTCGACAGCGCGTAGCCTGCGACCTGGGCGATCACCAGCACGATCTTGAACTCGATGGCGAAGGGCCAGCCGGCGACGTCGCTCCAGTCGGCGGCCGCGAACGGCTTGCGATAGGCGTACATCGAGAAATAGGCGGCGAAGGCGGCAAGGCCCCCATAGGCCGCGAACGCCCAGGCCGGCGCTCGCGACAGCCAACGCCCGACGGGACCTTGCGCCGCGCCGCTCACCGGGGCGTCTCGCCGGCCGCGATGCGGGCCTCGATCTCGGACAGCGCCGCCGGCAGGTCGGCGACGCTGTCGATCACGTAGTGAGCGCCGACCTGGCGCAGGACGGCGGCCGAGGCCTCGATGCGAGCGGCGCGCTCGGCGGCGGGCAGCGCGGCCAGATCCTCGGCGCTGAGGCCGACGCCGTTGCCGGACGCCGACAGGCCGACGGTCCAGGCGCCGACCTCCAGCCCCTCCCCGATCCCGACCACCGCGTCATCGACCTTGACGCAGGCCCGCGCCGGCCAGGCGCCCAGTTCTACAAGCGCCTTCCACATCATCAACGGCGAAGGCCGTCCCGCCGCCGTCTCGCCGGCGCAGACAACGACCTCTGGCGCGTAGCCCTGCTCTACCGCCAACGGCAGGATGTCGGCCATCATTGGCCGGGTGTAGCCCGTGGTCGAACCGATCCGGACGCCGCGCGCCTTCAGGTCGGCGGCGACCTCGGCCGCACCGGGGATCAAGGCCGCGCAGGTTCGGGCGGCCTCGCGCATGCGGGGCTCGACGGCGTCGTGCAGGCGATCGACGTCGGCTTCGGTCGAGGCCGCGCCGTAGCGGTCACGCCACAAGCCAGCGATGCGCGGCATGGCGAGCAGCGCCCGCACGTGATCCCGCTTGGCCTTGCCCATGTCCGCCCGCGCCTCGGTCTCGGAGATCTCGATCCCCGCCTGGCCGAACACATCGCGCAGAGCCACGACAGGCGCGCGACAGCCGAAGTCGATCATGGTGCCGGCCCAGTCGAAGACGACGGCCTGAATCGGAGACGGGTTCATGCGGCGGCTCCTTGCTGGGGCAGGTCGTAGAGGCCGGCGATCACGTCCTCGGCCAGGCCGAAGGCGGTCGAGGTGCCGGTGCCGCTGGTCACGGTCACCAGGCGCACGCGCGGCATGGGAGCCTCGACCAGGCTATGGCCGGCGGCCGAGGCGTAGGTGCCGGTCCAGCGCTCCAGCACCGGCGGTGGGGACTGGCCGAACACCTTGGCGAACTCGTCCAGGATCAGGGCGTCGACGTCGTCGCGGGCGAACGGGTCGGGGGTGGCGGCGTATTGGTGGCTGTCGCCGACCACCAGCGAGCCGTCGGCGCTCTGCACCACGATCAGGTGCACGCCATGGGCCAGGTGCTGCGCCTGCTCAACCTCCAGCCGCGCGCGCAGGGCGCTCGCCTGCGGCAGGTCGGCATAGCCCAGGTAACGAACGAGCCCGAGGTCGGACATCACCGGCGCGGGCAACCGCCAGCCGGGATCGGACAGGCGCAGCATCTGCAGCTTGCAGCGCGTCACCTCGGCCCTTGCGAAATGATCGGGGAACAGGGTGACGAGGTCGTCGCCCGGACAGACCACGATGGTCTCGGCCCGCACGACGCCTGCCGAGGTGTCCAGGCGTCCGGTCTCCACGCCCCGCACAGCCGCGCCGCGCAGGAAGGTCACGCCGTGGGCGGCTTCCAGCCAGGCGGCCAGGCGCGGGATGGCGGTGCGGGATTCCACCCGCAGGTCGATTTCGCTAGTCAGGGCGCCCAGCACCTCGCCGTCCCCCGGCAGGCGGTCTCTTAGGTCGCCGACTTCGCGCCAGGCGCAACCTTCGGCCATCTCGGTCTCGAGGAAGGCTTCCAGCACCGACTGGGCCTCGGGCCGGCGGACGACCATGGTCAGGCCGCGCTGCAGCACCTCGATCCCGGCCGGTCCGGCGACCTCGTTCCAGACCTGCGCCGAACGCCGCGCTCGCCGCCAGACCGCGCCGCGCGCCTGGCCCGTGACGGTCACGAAGCCGAAGTTACGCACCGAGGCGCCGTTGGCCTGGGCATCGCGGTCGACGACCACCACGCGCTTGCCGAGCCGGGTAGCGGCCAAGGCGTGGGCCAGACCCACGACGCCCGCGCCGACCACGGCCAGATCGAATTGCTGTTCCAAGTTCGCTATTCCAAAAATCGGGGAAGGACGATCGCGCGGGCTCGCGGGGATCGGTGCGGCCCGCGCGACGTCAGGACCGGCCTAGAAGCTGAAGTTCAGGCCTGCCGAGACGGTGCGCGGCGCGCCGCGCGTGTAGCGCTGGGTGAACTCGTCCAGCATGCCGCCGATGTACGTCTCGCCCAGCAGGTTGGTGACGTTGAACTGCAGGTCGACGGCGCGGCCGTTCTCCAGCGGCAGGCGGTAGCCGGCCGACAGGTCGACGATCGTGTAGGCCGGCAGGTAGAGGCTGGGGGTGTTGGGTGCGTCGCCAGCCGTCTTGCCGGTGTACTTGCCGCGCAGACCAGCCCGGAAGTTGTCGCGCTTGTAGTCCAGGCCCAGCGACACCAGGGTCGAGGGGGCGCCGGGTACGTCATTGCCCTTGGCCACCGGCTTGACCGCGCCAGCGTTGGCCGTGCCGCCGGTGAAGCCCTCCTGGTAGACGGAGTCGTTCAGCGTCAGCGCCGCGCTGGCCGTGAACGCCTCGCTCAGCTCGTAGACCAGGCTGGCCTCGACGCCCTTGCTCTCGATGCCCTTGCCCGTGTTGGCGTAGGCGCCCGAAGTGCCGGCCGTGTAGTTGATGCCGCCGTTCGAGCCCGTCGGCCCGCCGGTGATGAAGTCGGCCGAGTAAAAGGTTATCGCGTTCTTGTAGTCGATGTAATAGGCCGTGACCTGGGCTGAGAACCGGGGACCGTGGAACCGCAGGCCCGCCTCGAAGTCGTCGGCCACCGAGGACTTCAGCTTGCTGGTGTCGGTCTGGGTCTTCTCCAGCGCCCAGTCGCCCACCGCGCCATAGTTCTGCGAGAAGCCGGCGAAGGCCTGCAGGCTCTCGTTGACCCGGTACAGCGCGCCCAGGCTGAACAGCACGTCGGAGTCGGCATTGAGCGCCGTCTTCAACGGAGCGGTCAGCTTGCCGTAGGCGTCCCAGCCGTCGGTCTCGCCCTCGATGTCGATCAGGTACTTCTGAACGCCGCCGGTCAGGGTCAGGTCGCCCAGGGTCCAGGCATCCTCGACATAGACCTTCCACTGGTCGGTCGAGAAGCGCTGCATGAAGTCGATCAGTTGCGGCGCCTCGTAGTAGTCGGGGCCCTTGCGAACATCGACGATCTGGCGCCAGGCGCGGCCGAAGTCGCGGTCCAGCTTCTCGTACCAGACTCCGGCCTCGACCTTGTGCTGGCCGAAGGCGAATTTACCCTTCGAGGTGAAGCCGTAGCGGTCGTGGCCGTAGAGACTGGTGCGGTAGGTCTGCAGCGGCGTGCACGAAGCGGCGACCGCACCGCCCGCGCCGTAGCACAGCGACGAGGTGATCCGGGTTCCGTCGACATCGGTATAGTCGAGACCCTGCACGACCGCTCGCTGACGACCCGCCGCGTCGGTCCAGCCGTAGTAGGCGCGCTTGCGGCTGGAGCCCGGGGCCGTGCCGCCCGCGATGGTGCGCACGCCGTTGGGATCGATGGCGACCTGCTGGTAGGGCGGCGCCCAGTCCCCCTGCCCTTTCTGGTGATGGTAGTACGGCGCGACTTCGAACTGGATCGCATCGCTGAGTGCGTAGTCGAACTTGACGTAAGCCAGGGTGTTCCTGCGGTGCGCCGACCAGGCGTGGGCCCAGTTCTCGTTCACGCCGGCCGGGATATTCGTCCAGTTCGGCACGGAGGCGTCGCCGGCCGTCGTGCCGTCGAGAAATGCGCGCGAGGCCTCGATCAGCGGATCATCGACCGCGTCGTCGTATGAGGCCCGCGCGGTGATGGTCAGCTTGCCAAGCTCGGTGACCGACTTGGCCTCGGCGTGCCACTCGTCAAAGCCGCTGCCGTCGCTGCAACCGTAGACCCACCGGCAGGCGGTGAAGCGGGCCAGGCCCACATAGGCGCGGGTGGTGTCGGCCAGCACGCGGCCTGTGTCGTAGACGCCGGCGGAGCGGCGGGCCTGGTTGTCGCCCAGAGTCACCGAGATCAGGCCGCCGGCCTCTTCCTTGGGATCGCGGGTGACGTAGGCGATGGTGCCGCCAAGCGCCGAGGCCGAGGCCGAACCGACGCTGGTCGTGCCTTGGTCGATCTGGATGCGCGCGACGTTCTCGCTCATCAGGTATTTCTGGGCCGGCGCGCCGCCCAGATAGTACGAGGCGTTGTAGGCCGGCATGTCGTCGATGGTCTGGCCGATCTTCGACGAGCGCAGGTTGATGTCGAAGCCGCGGATATTGACGCCGTAGGTCCAAGGATCGGCGTTGAAGGCGTCCGAGCCGCGGATGGCCACGCCCGGCACGTCCTGGATGGCGTTGATGATGTTCATGGCCGCCGGCTGGGCGGCAATGGCGTCCGCGGTGACGATGGCGTTGCCCCGCGCCACCGGCGCGGCGGTGACGACCACGGTGTCGACGGTGTCGGCATCGGCGGCAGGCTCCTCGGCCGCCCAGGCCTGGCCGGCGGTCAGCGCGATCGCGGCGGCGCCGCAGCTCAGCAGCGTCCTGAACTGGATCTTCATCGGTGTCCCCTGGTCTCCGGTGAGCGGGGACGCCTTGCCGTCCCGGCGGCCGCTTCATGGGGCGCCGGGCGGCCGCGAGGCCAAGCGTTTGGTTGGATGGGGGGCATAGGTGGGGCCTATGCCCGGCCTTCGTGACATTTCGATCCGTCACGTCGCCGTCACGAGGCGCGCCTATGGAACACCTCCGCCATGGCCGCCAACTACCAGCATCTGCGCGCCTTCCACGCGATCGCCCTGGAGGCCAGCGTCACCCGCGCCGCGCGCCGCCTGAACGTCGCCCAGCCCACCCTGTCCCAGCAGTTGAAGGCGCTGGAGGATCGGCACGGCGTCAGCCTTTTCGAGAACCGCCGCTCCCCCCTGAAGCTGACCGGCGCGGGTCGCGACCTCTTCGCCTTGACCGAGCGACTGTTCGCAGCCGCCGCCGACGTGGACGACATGCTGGGCGAGGCCGTCAGCCTGGCCGGCGGCTCCCTGCGGATCGGCGGCGACTGCCCGCCGCAGGTCGCTCGCGTGGTCGCCAGCTTCCGCGCCCGCAACCCCGGCGCCCACGTGCAGGTGTGGATGGGCAACGCCCGCGAGGCCATGCGCTGGCTCAGCGCCGCCGAGATCGACGTAGCTATCGCCAGCGACCCGCCCGCCGACGGCCAGTTCACTTACGACCCGCTCTACACCGACCATCTGGCCGTCGCCCTGCCCGTCGACCATCCGCTGGCCGCGCTGGCAACCACGCCCATCTCGCGCCTGGCGGACGAAACCCTGCTGATCCGCGAGCCCACCTCCAAGACCCGCGCCTTCACCGAACAGGCGCTGGGCTCGGCCGGCGTAGAGGTGCGCGAAACGCTTGAGCTGCAAAGCCGCGAGACCATACGCGAGGCCGTGGCGCTCGGCCTGGGCGTCAGCGTGTTCTTCTCGTCGGAATGCCCGCCCGACCCGCGCATCGCCTATCGACCGCTGTCGGGCCAGGAGCGTGAGCAACCCCTGCGCGGCTATCTCGTCTGCCAGCAGGACCGTCGGCGCAGCGCCCTGATCCGGGCTCTGCGAGCGATCGCGGCCGAACTGGTCGAGACCGCTGCTCCGGCCGCCTAGAAGCACCAGAAAATTCGCGCCAGAGGAGATTGAGCGCCGAATGGTCGCGGCAACCGGTCGTGCTATGTCAGATTTCCGACCGTGACACGCCTTCTTACTCGCCGAACGGTGTCATGTTGCACGTTTCTGCATCATGATAATGTCTAGGTTGAGGGCGATGTCGCGCTCGTAAGCCGGAGGCGGGGGCTTGAAAGTTATATTGGGGATGCGGCGCGCCGCCATCGGCGCGAGCGCCTTGATCTGTCTGGGCGGCAGTCTGCTGGCCACCGTTCCGGCTTACGCGCAGGTCGCCCTGCCCTCACGCCAGGAACTCGATCCCGCCAACGCCGCGCCCATCGCGGCCGCGCCGCGCGGCGACCTGTTCAAAGGCGTGGAAGCCGGCCCCTGCCCGTTCCGCGACAGCCCGATCAAGGTCACGCTGAAGGCGGTGGACTTCCAGGGCGGCGCCTCGGGGGCCCTCGCGGTCTCCGACCAGGCCCTGGCCTCGACCTATGCCGAGTTCCTGAACCGGGAGGCGCCGATCAGCGCGGTCTGCGATATCCGCGACCGGGTCGCCTCGCTGTACCTGCGGCGCGGCGTGCTGGCCAATGTGCTCATTCCCGAGCAGCGCATTGCCGATGGCCGCCTGATCCTGACGGTGGTCGAGGCCCGGATCGGATCGGTCAACTACAGCGGCGACGCCGGCCCCGCCCAGAAGCAGGTCGTTCGCTTCCTGAACCAGCTGCGCGGCATGGCGCCGTTCGACCTCGACGTCGCCCAGCGCTACCTGCTGTTGGCCTCCGACGTGCCAGGCGTGCGCATCCAGTCGGCGCTGCGTCCCACGGGCCAGGGCGACGGCGCGCTGGACCTGGAAATCGCCATCTCGCGCGACGCCGTCGATGGTTCGGTAGTCGCCCAAAACTACGGCTCCAAGACCGTCGGCCGCGACCTGACCCTGGCGCGCCTGGATCTCAACGGCTTTACGCCGCTGGGCGAACGCACGTCGATCATCGGCTACGGCACGCTGTCTAGCGACGAACAACGGGTCATCCAGGTAGTCGAGCGCTTCTATATCGGCGCCGATGGCCTCACCGCAGACCTGTCGGGCGCCTGGGGCTGGACCAAGCCGGGGGACGTCCTCAAGCCGCTGGACCTGGAAGGCGACTCCTTCGCCGGCAATGTGCGGCTGACCTATCCGCTGGTGCGCCACCGCAACCGCAACCTCAACATCGGCGTCGGCCTCGACTGGATCGACCAGAAGGTCGAGTTCGGCGGCGGCCTGGCCACCCTGACCGAGGATCACCTGCGGGTGTTCTTCCTGCGCCTGGACGGCCACTACGCGCCCGCCAGCCTGGCTCGCCATTCGGTCGCCATGACCGGCGTGTTCGAACTGCGCCAGGGCAGTAACGGCCTGGGCGCCAGCCGCTATGGCGACCTTTCGGCCTCTCGCTTCCTGGGCAAGCCCAAGGCCACCGTGATGCGCACCGAGGGCGAGATCGGCGGACGCCTGGCCGGTCCCTTGATCGGCAAGCTGAACGTCGTCTGGCAGCACACCGACGATCCGCTCCTGTCCTACGAGGAATATGGCGTCGGCAACCTGACGGCCGGACGCGGCTACGATCCCTCAGTGGCGTCCGGCGACCGCGCCCTGGCCGCCTCGCTGGAGTTCAGCACCGTTCCCCTGCCCATCAGGGGCGGCCGCGCGGCCTGGCGTCCCTACGCCTTCTACGACCTCGCAGAACTGACCAATCTGGGCGCCGGCGCCGGCAAGCTCGACCTGACCTCGGCCGGGGTCGGCGTACGCGCCCAGCTGACCTCGCGCGTCGCCCTCGACCTCACCTGGGCCAAGCCGTTCGACAGCCCCTTCGGGACCGGCGACGCGCCGTCCTCGCGACTGCTTGTTTCGCTGTCGGCCGCCCTCTTCTAGTCCGCTGAAGTCTCCGGAGCGTTCTCCATGACCCAGTCCTCGCCCCTTCTCCGCACCGCCTCGCGCTCGCAAGGCCGCGCCAAGCTGCTTGCCGCCTCGGCCCTTTGCGGCTGGGCCACCATGCTGGCCCAGCCGGCGCTGGCGGGAACGCTTCCGAGCATTCCGGGAGCCGGCAGCATCACGGTCTCCACCGGCGGCTCGCAGCCCGTGATATCCTATCCCGACCCGGTGACGCTGCAGGTCCAGCTGAATGCGTCCCGGACGGTGATCAACTGGTCCAGTCTGCACGTCAGCAGCGGCGACACGATGGAGTTCCAGTTCAACGCCGCCAGCGACATCGTGCTGAACAAGACCACCAGCCAGATCGCCATCGACAACGGCGGTACGGTGATTGGCAAGGTCGGCGCCGCGGCGGGCGGCAATGTCTGGTTCTATTCGCCCCAGGGCGTGATCGTCTCACCAGGCGCGACCATGAGCGCCGGCGGGTTCGTGTTCGCCGGCGGCGCCGGCCTGATCGACGCCAATTTCGTCGACGCCGCCGACCCGACCTCCGTCCTGCGGGCTGCGTCGAACGCCATGATCCGGATGACCACGGTGACATCGGCCACCAGCGCCTCGATCAATACCGCCGGCGACGTGGTGCTCAGTGCGTCCAGCGGGGCCCTGAACGCTCAGACTGTGTACGGCGCAACGGCTCAGGTAAGTACGACCAGCGGATCGATCACCGCCTCCGAGGTCACCGCCACCAGCGGCGCGGCGTCTGTCACGGCCGGCGGCCCCGGCGCGACCGTGACCCAGATCATCGGCGCCACCGGCGTCACTGTTTCCTCGGCCAACAACAGTTCGGTCGGTTCGGCCACAACCACGGTCTCGGGCGACATCCTGATCACCAGCAACGGCTCGGCCTCGCTGACCCTGGGCAATTCGGCGCGCGACATCACGCTGAGCGCGCCGCAGGTGTTCATGAGCACCGTCGATGCGGTGCGCAGCGTCTACGTCACCGGCACCACCCAGGCCTATGTGACCAACCGGATTTTCGCCGGCGACGACGTCGAGATCACCGCCGACGGCAATGTGACGGCAGGCGGCGCCTATATCAAGACGACCGGCACGGGCGCCGACGACAGCCACATCCTGATCCGTTCAACGAACGGCTTTGCATCCGGCGGTACGCTGCTGACGCAAGGAACCGGCTCCAAGGCCGGCGACATCACCGTCAGCGGCGCCACCTCGACGACCCTGACCACCGGCGTCTCCAGCCGCGACCTGAAGATGAGCGGCGAAAGCGTCAGCGTGAACAACGCGACCGCCGCGCGCGACATCGCGCTGACGGCTTCAAACGGTTCGGTGACGATCACCACCTCGGTCACGGCCGGCGACGACGTCGAAGTCGTCGCCACCGGCGGCGACGTGCTGGCTTCCGGCGTCACCTTGAAGTCGACAGGCGCGGACGCCGCCGATGACGGCCATGTCACCGCCCGCTCCACGACCGGCGCAGTCAATATAGGGTCGGCCATCACCCAAGGCAGCGGCGCGGCGGCGGGCGACGTCTGGATCTCCGGGAGCACCGGCTCGACCCTGGGCTCGGCCTCCTCGACCAAGCACCTGATCTGGACGGGCGGCGACAGCCTGGCCCTGACCGGAAACTACAGCGCCTCCGGACAGGTCACCCTGGTGTCGGGCGGCGGCGCGCTGAACCAGACGGCCGGCGTGGTCACCGCCAACTCACTCTCCGCCTCCGGCGCGACGGGCATAGACCTGAGCGGCGACAACCAGATCGACCGGGCGATCAGCGTGCAGGCCACCGCAAACGACGTGGTGCTGAACAACGCCAAGGCGCTGATCATCACCGGCAACATCGGCGCACGCGACATCACCGTCACCACAACGGCCGGCGATCTTACGGCGAACTCGGCGACCCAGATCGTCGCGACGCGAAACCTGATCCTGACCGGCGCGACGGGCGTCTCCGCCAACACCGGGATAGGCGGCCTTTTCTCCGGCGCGACCAGCGTCACGGTGACCGCCACCACGGGCGACGCTTCGGTGGCCACGGCCTCGTCAAACGGCACGATACTGGTGCGGGCCCTGGATGGCTCGGCGGCCCTGCGCAAGGCCGCCATCACGGGCACGGGCTCCCTCTCGGTCGTCGCCACCGGCGCGGCCACCCTCGGCGCCGATAGCCTGGCCGGCAACGGATCCGGCAACACCGTCAGCCGCACGGGCGGCGTCGGCGCCATCAACGTGACATCCACTGGCGGCGACGCCCGGGTCTTCCTCGACAGCCTGAACGCCACCCTGACCCAGGTGACCGCCAGCAACGCCAGCGGCACGGCCTCCATCGGCGTCGACGGCGGCTTCAGCGCTGGTACGGTCGGCGGCTACAACGTCTGGCTCGACGCCTCGAACGGCACGGCCAACGCCACCAGCATCACATTGGGCGGCGGCGACTACACCGCCAGGGCCCGGAACTGGGGCGGCGCGACGCTGAACCCTGGCGGCACGATCCGCAACCTGTCGATCACCGACACCGACGGCGGCTTGGTGCTGGCCAACGCTCTCGCGGCGACGGGCGACCTGACGCTGGAATCCTTTGATGCGCTGAGCAGCGCCTACGACCTCACCGCCGACGGCGACGTCACAGTCACGGCCGCAGGAGACATCGACCTGAGGTCGGCCACAGCCGGCGACGACATCAAGGTCAACTCGACCGGCGGCCAAGCCATCCTGCGCAAGGCCGACCTGACCGGCGCCGGCGTCGGCCGCGACCTCAGCGTCACGGCGGCCACCAACGCCGTGCTCGGCGACACCGACTACACCGCGATCACCGCCAGCAACCTGTTCACCCGCTCGGGCGGCGGCGCGGGCGTCGCCGAGATCAAGTCGGCCGGCGGCTCGGCCATGGTCCATCTCGACGCCAGCGCGGCGATCGACACCGTCACGGGCACGGACGTCGATGTGACGATCGCCAACGGCGCCGCGACCTTCGACGCGATCACGGCTACGGCCGGCGACCTCTACGCCGAGGCCTATGACGGCGCCTTCAGCATCGGCACAGCCACGGCGGTCAATGGCGACGTCACGATTGTGAACGCGGGCGGCGACCTGACGATCACCGGCTCGGTGCACGGCGGGAACCAGGTCGATATCCAGACCGACGGCCGACTGGACGCAACCCTGGCCGGCCTGATCTCCAGTGACGGCGACCTCAGCCTGGTCGGCGGCAGCGTCGAGGCCGGCCATCTGACCGCCGACGGCATGATCGAAGCCACGGCGATGGATACCGACGTCACGGTGCAGCTGGCCGAGGCCGGGCAGTCGGTGGTGGTCGCCTCGCTGAATGGCGACGCGACCCTGCGCGCCGCCAAGGCTCCGGACGCAGTGGCCCTTATCGCCTTCAACAAGGCCACCTTCGGCGCGGACGATAAGGCCTCGATCACCGCCGCCAACTATGTCGACACCGACCCCAGCTGCGGCTGCGGCTTCGACGGCCTGCAGGTCCTTTCGTACAACGGCGACGCCGTGGTCAACATCGACTCGGCCACAAACGGCATCGGCGCGGTCTCCTCGTCCGGCGCCGGCAGCGTGACCATCGTCCAGAAGACCGGCGACCTGAAGATCGGCGGAGCCGCCGGCTATAACGTCACGCTCGAAGCCATGAACGGCACGCTCGAGATCGCCCAGGCCGGCTCCTACGGCGGCGACTACTCGATCACCGCCCAGGGCTTCCTCGGCGCCGCCCTGACCCCCGACCTTGTCGCCGGCGCGATCCGCGACGTCACGATCATCGACACCCTCGGCGATCTCGACCTGGGCGCCGCGGCGATCCACGCCGATCGCAAGCTGACCATCGCCGCCCAAGGCGGCGCGGTGACCGGCCAAGGCCAGCTCAGCGCCGGCGCAGGCCTGGGTGACGGCGACATCAGCTTGAGCGGCCAGGGCGTCAGCATCGCCAGCGCCGAAGGCGATGGGAACCTCACCCTGAATGGCGGAACCGGCGTGGTGAACGTGGCCACCAGCGTCAGCGTCGGAGGTGACTACAGCCTGACGGGCGGCGCCTTCACGGGCGCGACCCTGGCGCCGCTGGGCGCGAAGGCCGGAGCCTGGACCATAGTCGACAATACCGGCGACTTCGACTTCACGGGTGCGTCGCTGCGCTATGGCGGCGACATCTCGATCACCGCGGCGGGCGCGCTTGCCGGCGGCGCCGTCACCAGCGACAACGGCGATATCCTCGTCACCGCCGTCAGCGGCCAGCTGGGAGCGGTGGACGCCTCGTCCGGACAGGTCAGCGCCACGGCCACGACCGGCGGCATGACCCTGGCCTCGGCCAGGGCGGCCGACAGCATCGAGGTCGCAGCCGCCGCGGGCACGGCCAGCCTGGGCTCGGCCGTCCTCACCGGAACCGGCTCCAACAGCCTGCTGGTGCGCTCCACCGGCGGCGACGTGGTGCTGGGCGCGGCGACGCCGGGCGCGATCACCACGGCCAATCTGGTCACCTCGGCGGGCGCCAGCACAACGGTCGAGGCCTCGACCGCGGCCGGCAAGGTCGACGTCAACCTCGACCGCACCGACACCGCCCTCACCACCATCGCTGGCCGCGATGCGGTCAAGATCGCCGTCCTGAACGGCCCGCAGCGGATCGTCAGCGTCAGCTCGACCAGCAGTTCGGTCCAGGTGGACGGCCCGACGGGCGTCCTGACCATCGACCAGCTGACCGCGAACGCGACGTCGCAGGTGAACGGCGGCGGCGACACCCGCCTCGTCTCAGCCACCATCGTTGGCGATCTGTCGGTGAAATCGGCGACAGGCGCCCTGCGCTTCGGCGACGCCACGCCCGGCCGGGTTATCGCCGCCAGCGGCGCGCTGTCGCTGGACGCCGCCGCCGACATCGCCCAGCAGGGCGTGCTGCAGGCCGACACACTGAGCGTCGCGGCC
Source organism: Caulobacter endophyticus (assembly GCF_003116815.1). Classification (GTDB taxonomy): domain Bacteria; phylum Pseudomonadota; class Alphaproteobacteria; order Caulobacterales; family Caulobacteraceae; genus Caulobacter; species Caulobacter endophyticus. The sequence goes on along the minus strand of NZ_QDKQ01000077.1, from coordinate 209,620 downwards.
GGAACCGGCGTTGTCCTGCTCGGCGCCAACCAGGTTGCTCACCTGGACGCCGTCAGCGTCGCCGGCGGCGGCTTTGCGTTCAACGACACGATCGGCTTCGACATCCGCGGCCCGATCACCGCCGCCGGCCAAGCCGTGGACCTGCGTTCGGCCGGCGCCATCGCGCAGGATGCGGCCGGCGTCATCACCGCCCAGCGGCTGACCGGCGCGTCGGCCGGCGGCGCCGATTTCGGCGCGGCCAATCAGGTGGTCCAGCTTGGCGACTTCACCAATACCGGAGGCCTGTTCAGGCTGATCGACAACCGGTCCCTGACCATCGACGGGACCGTGCATAGCACCGGAACCGTTTCCCTGGCCTCGCATGGCGGCATGGCCATCACGGCCAACGGCAAGGTGGTGGCTGACGGTGCGGGCGACGCGGTGATCCTGGCCTCCGACGGCGTGTTCACCAACGCGCGCGGCGCCGATGCGGTGAGCGCGACCAACAGCGCCGGCCGCTGGCTGATCTACACCCAGGCTTTCGGCGCCCCGACGGGCTTCACGGCCGGCAATGACTTCAACGGCCTAGCCGGCAAGTCCTTCTATGGCTCGGCCTACAACTTTTCGACCGAGGCCTTCGCCGTGGCTCCTAACGCTGGCAACCGCTTCGTCTACGCCTACCAGCCGATCCTGGCGGTCAACCCTGTCAGCCTGGTCGTGACCTACAACGGCGCCATCCCCACGGTTTCGGCCACCGTCAGCGGCCTTGTGAACGGCGACGCGGCGGCAGACGCCTGGTCGGGCGCGCCGACGGTATCGGGCGCGACCAGCAAGAACGCCGGAACCTATGCGCTGACCGCCGGCGGGGGCCTGACCTCGGACATGAACTATGGCTTCAGCTACGGCTCGGGCACGCTGCGGATCGACCCCAAGACCATCGGCGGCCTGCTTGCCGCCGACAGCAAGACCTATGACCGCAGCACCAGCGCCACCGGCGCGATCACCCTGAGCGGCGTTGTCGCGGGCGACAGCGTCTCGGCCGCCGGGACCTACGCCTTCACCGACCGGAACGCTGGTTCCGGCAAGGCGGTCACCGCCTCGGGCGTGGTCCTGTCGGGCGGCGACGCCGGCAACTATGTGCTCTCGCCGGTGGCGAACGCCCAGGCCGACATCTTCAGGAAGGCCCTGACCGGCGCCTTTGCCGCCAACGACAAGACCTATGACGGCACGTCGACCGCCAGCGGCTCGATCGGCGTTATCGGCGTGATCGCGGGCGATGCCGTCACGGCGAGCGGGACCTATGCCTTCGCTGATAGGAATGCTGGCCAGGGCAAGATGGTGACGGTGTCGAGCGCGATCCTGGCCGGCGCCGACGCCGCAAACTACGACCTCGGCTCGGTCGGCGGCGATCTCGCCGATATCCTGCGTCGACAGGTGTCGGTGTCGGCCGACAACCAGTTCAAGCCGTTCGGCCAGGTGGATCCCACCCTGACCTATCATATCAACCTGGGCTCGCTGGTCGCCGGCGAAAGCTTCACCGGCGTGCTCGGACGCGGCGCCGGCGAGGCGCCAGGTAGCTATGCGATCAACCGCGGCTCCCTGGCCCTGTCGTCGAACTATGACCTGACCTTCACCGGCGCGGTGTTCACTATCGAACGCCTGCCGACGATCGAGCAGGAAGGCTCGGTCATGATGAAGTACGTCACCCAGTCGCCCGACTTCACCCTGGACTGGAATCCGGAAGCCAACCTCCAGACCGAAGGTCCAGCCTGTGAAGGCGAAGGCTGCCCAAGCCAGGCCGTCACGACAGATAAGGGCCAGACCCTGGCGGCGCTACCATAGGTCCAGGATAGGGCCAGGATAAGGAAAGCGAGGCGGACGTCGGGTTCGACATCCGCCTCGCTGAAGACCACGCCGGTCGTCTGCGGCAGATTCTATGACCGGATATCCCTCGGACGCGCCTCGATAGCCAAGCCTAGAGGCTGAATCATGCGCGGAGGCGGCGGAGCCAGGTAGCGACTGATGATTGCGTTGGTCAGGTCGCGATCGGCCTCCTGGTCGCCGAGGCTCTCGCCGTAGGACCGTAGTCTCACTGAGGAGCATTCCTGATTTCCGCGCTCGTCGGCGCGGCTAGCCTTCCAGGGTCGGGTCCGTATCGAGCGAGAGTGCGTATGTTCGCCGACGCCCCCACAGGCCTTCTGGCCCAAGGAGAACGAAGGGAAGGCAAATCGCTGGTGGTCGCGCTCAGCATCCTGAATTTGTCGCTGATCGCCCTGGCCTGGCTCCTGCTGCTTCTCCCCATTTCGCTTCTGGCTCTGGGCGTCAGAACGAAGCGTGCCTGGCGATCGGGCGCCCGCGCGATGTTCAGTTCAGGCGCGCCTTGAGCAGCGGCCTCAGCAGGTAGCTCAAGACGGTGCGCCGGCCTGACTGGACGTCGACCTCGGCGACCATGCCGGGCCGCAGTGGAAGCTGCTGGCCATTGCGGGAGAGGTAGCTGCGCTCGGTGCGGACCAGCACGTTGTAATAGGCCGTCTTTCCCCGGGGCGTATCCTCCTCGATCGTGTCCTCGCTGATCTGCTCGACGCTGGCCTTCAGGTCGCCATAGACCGTGTAGTCATAGGCGGTGATCTTCACCCGGGCCGGCATGCCTGGTCGAATGAAGGCCACGTCGCGGGGCAGGAAGCGGGCCTCGACCAGCAGCTGATCGTCGATCGGAGTCAGCTCCATGATCGGCTCGCCCGGCTGCACGACGCCGCCGCGCGTATTGACCCGCACGTCATTGACCCGCGCCTTCATCGGCGCCGACAGGCGGGTGCGCATCAGCTGGTCCTGCCGCTGATTGAAGATCTGGGTCTGGGCTGCCAGCTCGGCCTTCTTTGTGGCAAGCTCGGCATAGGCCTCCTGCATGTAGGTGTTGCGCACCTCGGTCTGCCGGCCCTTCAGCTGGGCCACCTCCTTGCCCAGGCGCAGAGCCTCTACCTCGCTGACCACGCCCTTGGCCGCCAGCGGTTGGACCAAGGCCAACTGCCGCTGGGCGTAGGCCGTCTCGTCGCGCAGGGCCTGCAAGGTGGCGTTGAGATTCTGGCGCCGCGCGGCGAACAGGGCCCGCTCCGAGGCGATCACCGGATCATCGGTCGGAATCTGGGACGGAAAGCGGATCGCGCCCTCCCCCAGCACCTCGGCCTCAAGCCGGGCGATGGTCGCCGTCAGGGCCAGCACCTGGGCGGAGGTTTCCATGGTCGAGGCCGCGAAGCGCTTGTCGTCAAGCTGGGCCAGCGGCTGGCCCGCCTGGACGATGTCGCCCTCCTTGACCAGCAACTCGCGCAGGATCCCGCCCTCCAGGCTCTGGATCACCTGCAGGCGGCTGCTGGGCACGATCTTGCCCTCCCCGCGCGAGACCTCGTCGACCTTGGCCAGCGACGCCCAGGCCAGGAACACGGCGATCACCCCGACACAGGCCCACAGAACGGGTCGCGCGGCGGGATGGGCCGAACCGTCGCGGCCGTTGGCCAGGTCCCGGCGCAGCCGCCGCTCCGTCATCCTCGTCCCGTCAGCCATGCCCCTGCCCCCCGACATTGGCGCCCGCCACGACGTTGGTGTTGGGCCCGTCGCCCACCAGCCTGCCGTCCGACAGCGCGACCACGCGCTGCGCCAGATCGAGAACCGCGCGGCGATGAGTGGCCACCACCAAGGTGCGCCCCGCCGTCCATCGACGCAGAAAGTCGACCACGCGCCGCTCGTTGGCCTGGTCGTAGGCCGCCGTCGGCTCGTCCATCAACACCACGCGCGGGTCCTGCAGCAGAAGCCGCGCCAGGGCGATCGCCTGACGCTGTCCGCCCGAAACGCTGTGCGGGCCGAATATCTGCAGATCCAGACCACGGGGATGGGATCGCACGAAGGCGCCCAGCCCCGCAGCGTCCAGCGCCTGTAGCAGCTCGTCGTCGGCGCGGTGCTCGCCGTCCAAGGTCAGGTTGTCGCGCAGCGTGCCGTGGAACAGCGCCGCGTCCTGCGGCAGATAGCCGATGGCGCGTCGGCGATCCGCCGGCTCGATCTGCGACAGGCCAACATCGTCCAGCAGGATGCGGCCGGCCGACGGGTCGCCGAACCCAGACAGCACGCGCAGCAGGGTCGACTTGCCCGCGCCGTTGCCGCCGATCAGCGCCACCTGCTCGCCCGCGGCGATGGTCAGGGACGGCACGACCAGGATCGGCGACGCGTCGGGCGCGTGCCTCACCTCCAGTCCCTCGACCCGATAGGCGCCCCGCACCTCGGGCTTGCGCGTGAAATGGCGATCGGCCGGCCGCTCGACCGGCGCGCCCATCAGCTGGTCCAGCCCCTCCAGCGCCACCTTGATGTGCTGCCAGCGCGCCAGGACGCCGCCGAACTGCGCGGTCGGCGAAATGGCGCGGGACACCAGCAGCGAGCAGGCCACCAGCGCCCCCATCGTCATGTGGCCGGCGGCGATCTGGAAGACGCCGATCACCACCGCCCCGACATAGGCCAACTGCTGCACCGCGGCCGAGGCGTAGCCGAGCGTAGCCGAGATCGAGCGGCTCTGCGTGCCCGTATCGGCCAGCTGGGCCGACAGCATGTTCCAGAGGCGCAGGTTGCGTCCCTCGGCGCGTGCGGCCTTGACCGCTTCCAGGTTGTCGACCGTCTCCAGCAGCAGGCCATGCTTGACCGCGCCCTCGCGCAGGTTGGCGCGCGACAATGCCCCAAGCTTGCGCTGCAGAAGGAATGCCGGGGCCAGCATCAGCAGCACCGCGGCGGCCGGGGCGAGGGCGACCGGGCCGCCCAGCACGGCGATCACACCCAGGAACGCCAGGATGAATGGCGCATCGCTGATCGCCGCCACGGTGGACGAGGTGAAGAACTCGCGGACGGTCTCGAACTCGCGCACTTGGCTGGTGAACGCCCCTGTCGAGCCGGGCTTGGCCGACAGCCGGATGGACATCACCCGCTCGAACAACAGCGCCGACAGGCGCAGATCCAGCGCCTTGCCGGTGACGTCCAGCAGGTGGGCGCGAAGCAGCCGCAGAAAGAGTTCGGCGACGATCGCCAGGGTCACGCCGCCCGCCAGCACCCACAGGGTCGGGAAGTTCGATGTGGGCACGACCCGATCGTAGACCTGCATGGCGAACAGCGACGACCCGATGGCCAGCAGATTGGCGAAGGTCGCCGCCACCCCGACCTCGACGAAGGCGGGCCAGGCCTCGCCCACCACCGCGTGCAGCCAGTGCCGCTTCTGGTCGCGCGCATAACCCCCCGCCCGCTCGTCGCCCTGATAGACCGGACGTGCGAAGACAGTCGTTCCCTCGTGCAGCTCGCGCAGCGTCTCCCGCGAGACCTCCTCCTGCCCGCCGCCGGTCTCGGGCACGAGCAGGACCGCCGCATCCTCGTCCAGGCACGCGAGGACGCGGGTCTCACCGGTCCGCAATACGATCAGGGCCGGCAGCAGGGAGACGGGGGTTTCGTCGATCGACAGCCGGACCACGCGGGCGGAGAGCCCGGCCCGGCGCATGGCCGCCCTCACCTCGCCCAGCGGCAGCCGTCCGCGCTCCAGCGGCAGCCCGTCGCCCAGTTGGGCCACCGAGGCGGGCCGTCCCAGCGTGGCGGCCAGCAGGCTTAAACCTTCTCTCAGGGGATCGTGCGGCTGGGCCGCGATGCGCAAGGTGGTCGCGACGGTCATGGCGCGGCCTGGCTGGTGTCGCCGGCGGTCGGGGCCAGGGCGTCGGCCAGCAGCCCAAGCTGGGCCGCCGCGCGATATCGCAGGCGGAAACGTTCGATGGTCAGCTGGGTGATCTGGCGTTCGGCGCTCACGTGCTCCCCCTCCATCACCACGAGGTCCTGGATCTCCCGACGTCCGACGAGGAACTGCTCGCGATAGACGCCGCGAACCGCGTCGGACTGCTGGGATTGTTCAGTGAAAGCCTCGATGCGGCCGACGAGAGCCATGTCCAGCGCCCTCAGCGAGCCCACGACGCGGCGCAGATCACGCGCCACCGCTTCGGCCCCAGCTTCGGCGGACCGGCGCCGCTGCTCCTCCAGCCGGGGACGCTCGAAACCGGCCAGTCCCTGCTGGACGCCCAGACGCAGGCGCAGCGCAACCGCCCGATCCTCGATCAGCCGGCCGCCGATCTCGCGTCGATCCACCGAGCCCTCCAGCGCCACGCGCGGCCATCGCCCCGCCTTGGCCTGGCGGACATCGGCGTCGGCGGCGCGCACCGCCAGGGCGGCCCGCTGGTACAGGGGTGAGTTCATAATCGCCGCCTCCAGCCGCGGCCCGTCTTCCAGCGGGTCTAGAAAGGCGGGCAGCGGCGGCAGTTGGACGCCGTCGGGCGCGGCGTCGACGAGCAGCCGGTACTGATCCATCGCATCGGCCAGTTCGCCTCTTAGCCTGGCCCGTTCGGCCTCGGCGCCGGCCACCGCCAGCCTGACGCGCGCGCGCTCGGCTTGATCGGCATAGCGGCCTTCCACCCGAGCGCGCGCCATTTCGGCCAGTTCCCCCAGGCGCTTGACGTGCGCGTCCAGCGCCACCAGCTCCACCCGCCGCTCGGCGATATCGAGATAGACCTCGACCACCTCCAGCGCGGCGTTGTCACGGACCACGGCGAGGTTGGCCCTTTTCTGGTCCAGCAACGCCCGCTTGCCTGCGACCGAACTCCTGACCTGCCCGAAATCGTAGAGCGTCTGCGACAGGGTCACGTCATAGCCCACCCCGCCGCCTGCCGGCCCTGTGGAGGCGGTCAGGGACGGCAGATAGCCGCTTCGGGCGATCGAGACCTCGCTTCTGGCTTGGGCGACCTCCGCATCGGCCGCCTGCACCTCCGGCTGGCGAGCCAGAGCCAGCCGGACCGATTCCGCGATCGAGATCGCCCAGGCCGCGCCGGGGCTCATGAGGCCAAGTACCGCCGCGCAGGCCCCCAGGCGCCGAGCACCCGGCCAGCCGACAAGGCTCACAGGGGCGACACGGCGAGATGCTCCTCCGGAATGTAGCCAGGCGGATGTGGGCCGTAAGACGTATGGGCTTCCACCCCGCCGAAATCGCCAGAGGTGGTGGGCGGCGCGGCCAGGGCGTCGTCCTCGCCGAAATCGATGACCAGCGCAGAGCGATCCTCGACGAACCTGTCCAGTAGCGCCGGAGTGATACCAGGGGCGCCGGTCGTATCGGTGTCGATCAGCGCGTCGGGCAGAGACACCAGCTCGCCCTCGCCCCATTGCGCCCCGCCGACGGCCACCTGATCATCGGCCGAAAACGCCGTCAGGCTCACTGGGTCGGGTCCGTCCAGGCTGTTGAGCAAGTTGACGTTGAGCACGCTTCCCAGCGCCGCCGAGCTCGAAAGACCCTGGGCGTCATGGGCCGTGATGGTCATGGCGTTCAGCAGGTTCACGCTGAGCAGGCTGCTGCTGAGAAGCCCGCCGGACGTGTCGGTCAGATGGACCGTCTCCAGGAAGCGGTTGATCTCGACATTGTCGAGCACGCCGCCGTCCAGCGCGGTGATCGAGATCCGCGCGGCGGGCGCGACGATGCCCAACAGGCCCGAAGAATGGGTGACCTGGACCTGGAGACCGTAGCTCGCTGCCAGCGTGGCGTCGAAGCCGAACATCAGCGGCGAAAGGTTCACCGCCACCAGCGGCGCGTACTCGACCTCCACCCGGCTGAGGTTGCCGTTGGCGTCGGCCGCCAGCAGGTCCTGGTTGTTAAGGTTCAGGCCCAGCGCGCCAAGGCCGAGCAGGCCCAAGACGTTCTGCGCCTGAAGTTCGACGACCGGCGCGACGTTGCCGGCCAGCGGCGGCGTAGGCTGCACGCCCGAACCGTTGACCGACAGGCTGGTCGAAGCCGTATCGCCGTCGCCGTCGACCACCGAGCCGCCAATGACCAGGATGGGCGACGCCGTGCTTCCGTCCACCGTCGAGCTGTCGACCACCAGCTTTCCGCGCGCCAGCAGGTCCGCCAGGATCGCCTGGTCGGACGAGAAGCCCGTCGTCAGGTCGACGTTCTGGAGCAGGATCGTCTGGTTGGCCGTTCCCGACGTCGCCGACCCAAACCCGCCGACGAAGCCACCCGAGGTGCTGATCTGGATCAGCGTGCCGCCGGCCGTCTGCTGGAAGTGGATATAGTTGGCGAGATTGCCGGGATTGACGCCGATCCTTCCCTCGCCCTGCAATAGGGACGAAAGATCGAGCACGTCGCCGCCAAGCGTCAGGCTGGCGGTGCTGAAGTCGCGGATGACGTCGGCCGCCACGCCCGACACGCCCTGGTCTCCGGCCTCCCAGCGGAAGACGTCCTGGCCCACGCCGCCGGTCAGGGTGTCGTTGCCGCTACCGCCGATCAGCACATCGTTGCCGGCGCCGCCATTCAGCGTGTCGTTGCCCGCCCCGCCCCGCAGCAGGTCGTTGCCGAGGCCGGCGTTGAGGGTGTCATCGCCTCCATAGCCGTATATGCGGTTGTCCAGAGCCGTGCCGGTTCCCGCGTCGCTGGCCGTGATCGTGTCGGCGCCGGCCGTGCCGTTCAGGATCTGGCTGGGCGGGCTGGACCCCAGAAGCCCGGCTAGGACGCCCAGGTCGGCGAGCGTGCTTTCGGAGTCGACGGTCACCCGCCCACCGAGGTCGCGAGCCTGGATGCTCAGCGTTTGAGCGACGTTCAGGTCGAGCAGGCCCGAAAGGCCGCCGCTGATGGTGATCGAGCCCAGGAACTCGTTGAGCTTCATGTTGTCGACCGCCCCGCCGGTCGTCGACCGGATGGTCAGTTGCGAGGATCCGGGCAGCAGGAAGGTGTTGGCCTGGGTGACCGTCAGGCCAAGTTCCGCCGCCAGCGCGGCCGAGTAGCTGAAGGTCTTCAGGCCAAGCCCGACAGCGGCCGAGTAGCGAACCACAACCTCGGAGATGTCGCTGTTGACGTCGGAGGCGGTGAAGAACTGCTGCTCGTCGAGCTGGATCAACCCCAGCACGTCGGCGTCGATCAGGCCGAGCAGCCCCTGCCCGCCGCCCAGCGCCACCGTCGGAGAGGCTTGCGTCGCGACCCGCGACCCGACGCCCGTGACGTCGATGCGGTAGTCGCCGGTGGCGAAATCGACAGTGACGGTCTCGCCGCGCACGGTGGTGGCTGTGAGCTGACCGCCGGCCACGCCATAGGAGACGATGGTGCTGCCCGAACCGCTGACGGCGAGCGTGCCGCTGGCGGCGTTATAGGTGAAGATGCGGCCATCGATCGTCACCGACGTCAGTTGCTCGCCGTCCGCCGAGGGGGTCTCGACCAGGCTGCCGACGATCACCGAGGGCTGGGTCGGCGCCAGCACCACCGGCGCGGCCAGGACGGGCGCGCCGTCGGTCACTGACACCAGCAGCGTTCCGGCGGACGAGCCGTCGCCGTCGGTGACCGTGACGCCGATCGGCAGTTGAAGGGCGTCGGCGCCCGCGGCGGGATGGTCCAGCGCGTCGAGCAGGGTGACGCTGTAGGCGCCTGCCGCGTCGACCGCGACCCGGACCACCTCGCGTCCGCCGGCCGAGCCGACCAGCGCGCCGCCGCCATCGATCGCCCAGGTGATAGCCTGGCCATGCGAGGTGAAGGTTCCGACGGGCGCCTGCAGCGCCACGCTCACCGTGCCCGTCGCCCCGACTATGGCCAAGGTTCCGGTCGAGGCGACGCCCAGAGCGGCCTCGGCCAAGCTGGCCGAGGCGTTGCCGAGGCCGATCGGCACGGCGTCGACCACGAAGGCCAGCCCCGTCGATGGCGCGGAGGCGTTGCCCGAGGCGTCGAGGATCACGGCCGAGGCGGTATAGGCGCCGTCGACCAGGGCCGAGCCGACCGGCAAGGTCACCGAGCCCGCCGTGATGTCGGCCGCGCCGAGCGTGACGCTGAAGGTCAGGGGCGCGCCGGAACCCGCCAGGGTCAGAACGACGGTGTCGCCGGCGATCGCGGATGGCGTCAGGCTCACGGTGGCCGAGACGCCGCCGGCCAGTTCGCTGGGAGCTATCAGGCCGTCGACGGCGGCGGCGATGGTCAGGCCCGGAGCCTCGCTCCCGGCCGGTCCGCCAGGACCGGCGATGTCGGCGGCGAAGGCGCGAACGCCGGTGATCACGCCGACATTGCCGGCCGCGTCGCTGGCCTGGACCGCCGCCAGCACCTGGCCGCCGGCGACGAAGGCAGAGCCCGGCACGTCGACGGAGAAGGCGCCGTCGGCCGCCACCGTCGTGTTGACCGTCGTCGCCCCCACGGTGACGGCGACCGTGTCGCCGGTCCGGAACTCGCCGGTGACGATACCGGTCACGGTCACCGTAGCCTGGGATTCGACCAGGTTGACGGTGTCGTCGCCGGCGATCGGTCCGATGGTCACGCTGGTCGTCGCACTGCTTGGCGGCGTCAGGTCGATGGGCGGCACCGTAGTCGCCGTCGAGGCGTTGCCCGCCGGATCGAAGGCGACGACCTGGCCGGTGAAGCCCGGCGGCACCCCGCCGGCGAAGGCCGAAGCCGGAATGATCCAGGTCCCGTCGGCCGCCACCAACGCGGCGATCGGCTGGCCCGAAGCGCCCACGACCGGCAGGCCGAGCGGGTTCTGCAACTGAACAGTTGCGCCGATCTCTCCCGTCCCGGCCAGGCCAAGGGCCCCAGCCGAGGTCACGGCCGGTGGCGTGGGCGGCGCTGCATCCACGTCAAAGCCCTGCTGGACTGTAACGGTAGCCGTATTGCCGGCCGTATCCGTGCTGGTGACCGCCACCGACAGCCCTTGCGAGGCCGCCAGGTCGGCGCCGGCGAACGTCGCCGCCCATCCCCCGCCGGCGTCCAGCGTGGTGGTCTGCTGCTGACCGTTGGCCAGGGTCACCACGACGGTGTCGCCGGCCAGGAACTCGCCGGTGACCGAGCCTGTCACCGCGACCGCGGCCAGGCCGGATTCGGCCAGATTGACGATGTTGTCGGCGGTGACCGGATCGACCGTGACGGCCAGGCTGAGCACGCCGTCGACAGTGGGCAATGGCGTGACCGCGACGTTCCCCGCCTCGTCGACCGCCTGCAGCGAACCGGAAAGGCCGTTCAGATTGCCCGAGATGTCCTCCGCCGCGATGGTCCAGACGCCCGCGCCGTCCGCGACCGCCGATCCCAAGGGCTGGCCGCCCGGGCCGCGCAGCGTGATGAGCGCCCCCGCCTCGGCCGAACCCGAAATGCCAGCGCCGTTGGCCGAGGTGATGATCGGGGCCGGCGTGGCGAGATCGACCGTATAGGTCTGGACGTCGCTGATCGTCACCGTATTGCCGACGCTGTCCTCGACCGACGCCGAGACCGTCACGCTGGTCGCGCCCGCCAGCTGGCCGCCCGGGAAGGTGACCGACCAGGATCCGTTCGCCGCCAGCGTCGTGGTCGTGAACTGCCCCGTCGAAAGTTCCACCCGCACGACGTCGCCAGGCGTGAACTCGCCGATGGCCACGCCGCTGATCGACACGGCCGCCAAGGCCGCCTCGGCCCCGTTCAGCACGTTGTCGGCGGTGACCGGATCGACCGACAGGGTCAGGCTGACGCTGCCGTCGACCGGGCCGACATTGGTCGCGGCGACATTGCCGGCCACGTCGGTAGCGCGCACCTGGCCGGTGAAGCCATCGAGGCCGCCGGGCACGCGGGTGGCAGGAATGCTCCAGGTCCCGTCCGCCGCCACCACCACCGTGATCGGCACGCTGGAACCGTCGACGACCACCGCGCCGCCCACATCGAGCAGAGCTATGGTGGCGCGACCTCGCCTTGACCCGACAACACCGCGCCGTTGGCCGCCAGGATCACAGGCGCCGGCGTGTCGCCATCCACCGGGCCGACCGCACCCAAGGCCGTGTTGCCTGCGGTGTCCGTGGCCCGGACAGAGCCGGTGAATCCGTCGATGCCGCCCGGCAGGGCCGACGCCGGAATGGTCCAGACGCCGCCACCGTCGGCGAGGGCCGTGACCGGTGCGCCGCCCGCGTCCAGCACCGGGGCGCCGTTTGCGCCCAGCAGCGCGATGGTCGCCCCTGCCTCGGCGAGACCCGAAAGCCCGCCTTCATTGGCCTGAACGACCACGGGCGTCAGGGTGGTCCCGTCGATCGGACCAACGGAGGTCGCCGCCGTGTTGCCGGCCGGGTCGGCCGCCGCGACGCTGCCGGTGAAGCCGTCCAGGCCGCCCGGCGCCGACGCCCCCGGAATGGTCCAAGTTCCATCGGGAGCCGCGACGGTGGTCGCCACGGTGTGATTGCCGCTGTCCAGCAGGATTATGACCGAACCAGCCGTCGCCGTGCCGCTGATCCCCGCGCCATTGGCCGAGGTGACAACCGGCGCGCTCGGCGGCGTGACGTCCACGGCGTAGCCCTGCGTGTCCGACACCACGGCCGCATTGCCGGCGGCGTCAGTGGTCGAGACCGTCGCCGTCGCGCTGGTCGCCGCAGCCAGGGCCGAACCGGCGAAGCTCGCCGACCAACGTCCGTCCGCGCCCAGCACGCCCGTCGCCGTCACGCCGGTGGACAGGGTGACGGTAACCGTCGCGCCCACGGTGAAGTCGCCGAACACCGCACCGCTGACGGTCACGGTCGCAGCGCCGGCTTCGGCGACGTTGACGGTGTTGTCGGCGGTGATGGGATCCACGTTGATCGACAACGTCACCGAGCCGTCGACAGGTCCGACCGTGGCGCTGGCCGTATTGCCGGCTGTGTCGGTCGCTGTGACCGTGCCCTGGAAGCCGTCGAGACCGCCGGGCACGGCGCTGGCGGGAATGTCCCAGACGCCGTTGCCGCCGGTAACGGCGGTGGCGATCGTCGCGCCCCCGGCGTCGCGCAGCACCACGGTCGCGCCGGGCTCGGCCGTGCCCTCGACGCCGAGGCCGTTGGCCCCGGTGACCACCGGCGCGGCGGTTGCGCCGTCGACGGGACCCACGCCGGCGCTGGCGACATTGCCTGCGCCGTCGGTGGCCCGCACCGTACCCTGGAAGCCGTCCAGCCCTCCGGAAACCGCGCTCGCGGGAATGGCCCAGGCGCCGCCCGGCCCCGCCGTCACGGTGGCCGCCACCGCGCCGCCAATGTTCAGCAGGACGACTGTGGCTCCGGCCTCGGCCGTGCCGGTGATCGCCGCGCCATTGGCGGTGACGATGACCGGCGTCGGGGTCGAGCCGTCGATCGGACCAACGCTCGCCGTCGCCGTGTTGCCGGCCGGGTCGACCGACTGCACCGAGCCGCCGAAGCCGTCGAGACCGCCAGGCACGACGCTGGCGGGGAAGGAGAACGCGCCGTCGAAGGCCGCGACGGTCGAGGCGACGACGCCCCCCGTCTCGTCCAGCAGGACGACCGGCGCGCCAGCCTCCGCGAACCCGGAAATCCCCGTCCCGTTGGCCCGGACAATGACGGGCTGCTGGCCTTCGAGATCCACGGCGTAGGTGTGCGCCGCCGTGACCGTGGCGCTGTTGCCGCCGGCGTCGACGACCGTGATGCTGACCCCCACGGAGGTCCCGGCCGCCAGGGCCGAGCCCGGTGCGGCAACGCTGAACGAGCCGTCCGCCGCCAGCGTCGCGCCCAGGGTCGCCCCGCCTGGGAGGGTCACCGTGACCGCCTGGCCGGCCGTGAACTCGCCGATTGCGCGTCCGCTGATCGTCACTGAGCCTTGCGCCTCGGTCCCATTGACCATGTCGTCGGTCGTGACCGCGTCGATCGTCAGCGAGACCAGGACCTGGCCGTCGATCGGGCCGACCGCGGCGGCGGCGGCGTTTCCAGCCGCATCCACGGCCGTGACCGAACCTGTGAAGCCGTCCAGCCCGCCGGACACGGCGCTGGCCGGGAAGCTGAAGCTGCCGTCTGAGCCGGCCGTGACGGTCGCTACCGAAGCCCCGGAGGAATCGCGCAGCGTCACCTGGGCGCCCGGCTCGGCCGTGCCGCTGACGCCGCCGCCGTTCGCCGCCAGGATGACCGGCGCAGCGGTCGCGCCGTCGACCGGCCCCACGGAAGCGGTCGCGGCGTTTCCGGCGGTATCGGTCGCCTTCACCGAGCCGGTGAACCCGTTCAGACCGCCCGGGACCGCGTTCGCCGGAACCGTCCAGGTCCCGGTCGGACCCGCAGTCGTCGTCGCCACCTGCCGGCCGCTGGCGTCGAACAGGACCACGGCCGCCCCCGCCTCGGCCGTGCCGTTGATCTGGGCGCCGTTAGCTTCGGTCACGGTCGGGACTGAGGTGGCGCCGTCGATCGGGCCGACGGAAATCTGCGTCGGATTGCCGGGCGGGTCGGTCACCACCACCGCCCCCGTAAAGCCGTCGAGGCCGCCGGGCACCTGACCGGCCGCCAGCGACCAGCGTCCGTCGGGCGTGGTTCTGACGCTGGTGATCGGCGATCCGCCTGCGTCGAGCAAGGTGATGGTCGCGCCCGGCTCGGCCGTGCCGGCGATGCCCGCGCCATTGACGCTGGTGATCAGGGGAGCCGGCGGCGGCGTGGTGTCGAGGCTGTAGGCATGGACGCTCGACACGGTGACGGTATTGCCCGCCTGATCGATGACGACCGCGCTCGCCGTCACACTCGTCGCACCTGCCAATTGCGTGCCGGCGAAGGTGGTGGACCATGTCCCGTCCGCGCCCAGGATCGCCGTAGCGGTGGCGCCGTTCGACAAGGTGAGGGTCACCGTCGCGCCGGCGGTGAAATCGCCGAACGCCGCGCCCGAAACGGTCACCGCCGCCAAAGCCGCCTCGGCGATGTTGACGATGTTGTCGGCGGTGACCGGATCGATGCTGAGCGACACGGTGATCGTGCCGTCGATCGGTCCGACATTGGTCGAAGCGGAGTTTCCGGCCGCGTCGGTCGCCCGCACCGCACCGTCGAAGCCATCCAGCCCGCCGGACACCTGCGAAGCGGCAATGGTCCAGGCCCCCGTGGGGCCCGCCGTGACCGTGGCGATCGGATTGCCGGCGTCATCCAGCAGGGTGACCGTGGCGCCCGGCTCGGTCGTGCCGGTTATGCCCGCGCCGTTCGCGCCCGTGATGGTCGGCCGCAGGATCGAGCCGTCGATCGGACCGATGGCGGACGAGGCCGTGTTGCCGGCGACGTCGGCGGCCCGGACCGAGCCCTGGAAGCCGTCAAGCCCCCCCGCCACGGCAGAGCCGGCGATCGACCAGCTTCCGTTCGATCCGGCCTGGACGCTGGCGACCGCATTTCCGCTCGCGTCCAGGAGGGTGATCGTCGCCCCGGCCTCGGCCGTGCCGGTGATCGCGGCCCCGTTGGCCGTAAGGATCGTCGGCGCGGCGGTAGCGCTGTCGACGACGAAGGTCACCGTCTGGGACGACGGCGAGGCCTCGCCGTCGTCCTGCCACACCGTCGCCGTCGCTGCGTAGGTTCCGTCCGACATCGCCGGCAAGGTGAATTGCACCACGCCGACCGCCGCCGTGCTGGCGCTGACCCGCGTGGTCCACGACTGGGCGCCGACCGTGAGGGTGACGTTATCGCCGTCCTGGACGCCGGGCGCCAGCAGCACCCGAACCTGGATCCCGTCGGCGACTTCGGCGCTGCTGACGCCGTTGGCGGCTTCGGCGACCACCACGGCCGGCGCCAGAAGGGGCGCGGGAGGCGTGAGATCGGGGGCCACGACGGCGACCGGCGGCGATGGGTTTCCCGCGGGGTCGGCCTGGACCACGCTCAGGCTCTCGCCATCCACCTGGGCCGGCGAGATCGACACCGTGAAGGCGCCGCCCGCTGCGACGGTTCCGCTGCCGAGCACGGCGCCGCCCGGGCCAGTCACGGTGACGGTGGCCCCAGGCTCGCCGACACCGGAGACGCTGGCTCCGTCCCCGCCGACGACGACGCCTGAGACGGCCGCCGGCGACGTGCTGTCCGGAGCGACAGCCGACACCGGACCCGAGGCGTTGCCCGCGCCGTCGGTCTGGATCACGGTCACCGCCTGGCCGTTGACCAGGGGCGATTGCAGGACGACTTCGAACGCGCCCGAGCCTCCGACGGCGCCTGTCCCAAGCAGGGTTCCGTCGGCGCCGCGAACAGTCACCGTCGCGCCGGGCTCGCCCTGACCGCTCACACTAAGGCCGTTATCGGCGACATCGACCCCGGTCGGCGCCGCTGGGATCGTGGTGTCGGGCGCGCTGGCCGTGGCCGCGCCCGAAGCGTTGCCCGCCGCGTCGGTCTGGACGACGCTGACGACGCCGCCGTTCAGCTGCGGCGGCTGCAAGGTGATCGAGAACGATCCGTTCGATCCGACCGTCCCCGTTCCCAGGATCGTTCCGGCCGCGTCGCGCACAGTCACGGTCGCGCCGGGCTCGCCCTGCCCGCTCACGCTGCCGCCGTCGTCGGCGACGTCGACCCCGGTCGGCGCCGCTGGGATCGTGGTGTCGGGCGCGCTGGCCGTGGCCGCGCCCGAAGCGTTGCCCGCCGCGTCGGTCTGGATGACGCTGACGACGCCCCCGTTAAGCTGCGGCGGCTGCAGGGTGATCGAGAACGATCCGTTCGATCCGACCGTCCCCGTTCCCAGGATCGTTCCGGCCGCGTCGCGCACAGTCACGGTCGCGCCAGGTTCGCCCTGCCCGCTCACGCTGCCGCCGTCGTCGGCCACATCGACCGTGCTTGGCGAGGCTGGCGGCGTGACATCGGGCGCATTCGTCGTGGCCGCGCCGGAGACGTTGCCGGCGGCGTCGGTGAGGGTGACGCTCAACGCGCCGCCATTGGCCTGCGGCGGCTGCAGCGTAATCGAGAACGCGCCGTCCGCACCCACGGTCCCCGTCCCGACGACAGCGCCAGCGCCATTGCGGACGCTGACGCTCGCGCCGGCTTCGCCGCGTCCGGTCAGCACCGTGCCTCGAGCGTCAACGACCAGAGTGGTGGCGACTGGCGGCGCGGTCGTGTCGGGCGCCGGCGCCTGCGGCCCCTCAGAGGATCCGCCACCGCCGCCTCCAGCCGCGGCGGCCAGCCCGCCGACCGCAGCGACGCCCGCCAGTATCGCGCCCACGCCTAGGCCGCCCGCCCCGCCGGCCGCCGCCCCGCCCGCGATCGCCGCGCCGCCGGCCTGCGTCAGGCTGACGAATGGCGACAGCTCGCTCAGAGGCGTCGCCACCAGCGCCGCGGCGCTCTCGGACGCCACGGCGGTGGTGTCCACCGCGACCAGCCTGTTGTCCTTGCCCTCCAGGAACAGCCGTCGCGGCGCATCGCCGGAGAAGAAGCCCTGAAGGCGCACGGCCGCCTGGTCGGGTCCCACCAGCACGAGGTCGGCGCCGTCGCGAAAGACGCCGGCGACATCGGCCGCATCCAGGTCGAGATAGACCTGCTGCGAGTTTCGGACGTCGATCACGCCGTTGACGTCAAGTGTCGGCGCCTGCCGGGGTGGCAGACCGCCCTTCGTCAGCTTGGCCTCCACCGAGAGGGTTTCACGAACAGCGACGTCCTGCATTCGGCCTGCTCCTGAACACTATTTTCACGGCAGCCATGACGCCGCCCGCAACCTTGTTTGCGTTCAGAATTGAAGAGGCTTGATCGACCCGTCTTCGGTAGTGTTCCTCAGGGAAGATCCGGATGGAGCCGCGACGTCCCGAGATGCGTTCCCTACCGAAGCGCCTCGTCGCAGGATCCGGCCGCCGAACCGGCTCGGAAGGCAAGACAGGCGTTTTTATGCGTGTGAATGATCATTTATCATTTGCCACGCAAGGGCGATCATCCAGTATCTACTCGTTCAAGAGTTGATCGACTGTGCGACGTCGGCTGCAAAGCCACGCCACATCGGCCGGCATGGGGTTAGTGAATGCAGGCGCCGCCAGAGCCAAAATCATTCTGGTCGCAAACTCGCCGTGAAACGGCTCAGTTCCTCCACGCATCCGGTTCTTGCGCCGAAACCATACGAACGCTCGCCTGGGAAAAGACCTCCATGGGGGCGATCAGCCAGTGGGACCCGGGTCTGGTCTCGACGCTGAACCTGATGCTCGACACCAGGTTCGCTATGTTCCTGACCTGGGGTCCCGACAACTGCCTGCTCTACAACGACGCATACGCGCCAGTGCTTTCCGGCAAGTCGTCCTGCATGGGCCGGTCGTTCGAGTCGGTGTTTCCAGAGGCCTGGGAGCGCACCGGGCCGTTGCTGCGCGAAGCGCTGGGCGGCAAGTCGATCTATCTGGAGGACTTCCAGGTGCCGCTGGAGCGCGACGGCCGGCTGTCGGACACTTGGTGGTCGTTCTGCTACTCACCGATCCGGTCGGAAAGCGGGACGATCAGCGGCGTGCTGGGCGTGGTGCACGAGACCACACGCCGGGTGCTCGCCGAGCGGGCCCTGCGGTCCAGCGAGACCGCATTTCGCTATGTCGCCGACAAGGTCCCGGCGCTCATGTGGCGGTCCGACCCGCAAGGGCGGCTGGAATGGGTGAACCAGCGGCTTGAGGACTTCACGGCCGCCAGCCAACTGCCGGGGGCGCGGTGGGACGATCTGGTCCATCCCGAAGACCGCTCCCTAGGCGCCGCCCTCCATCGTGCGTGCGTGGTCGACGGCCGCCCGTTCGAAGCCCAGCAGCGGCTCAGGCGCGACGACGGCGCCTATCGATGGCATCTGGTGCGCGCCCAACAGGTCTTCGACGACGCGGGCCGGCTGGTGATCTGGTGCGGCTCGGCGGTCGATATCGACGACTGGCGCGCCGCAGCCGACGAGATCAGCGAGCGCGACGGCCGCTTTCACGAGATCCTGCACGCCCCCGCCAGCCTGATGTGGTCGGCCGACGTGGCGTCCCGGCGAATCGAGGGACTGAACCCGGTCTTTCGGGCGTCGTGGGCGCTGCCCTCCGGGGCTACGTCGATGCGCTGGGAGGACTGGGTGGCGACGCTGCTCCCCGATGATCGCGGCGCCATGCTGGCCGTGTTCGACCGCGTGGCGGCCGGCGACACGCTGCATTGGGACTTCCGCGGCGAGGCCCCGGACGGAACGCCGCGCTGGTTTCACGCCACCGCCTTTCCCATTCCCGATCGCCACGGCGCGATCACCAAGATCGGCGGCCTGCTGGTCGAGATGACCAGACGGACCGATGCGCGGGTCTACATCGTCGATGCGAGCGACAGCGAACCGCTGCATCGGGCTTTGCCGGGCGATGTCTACAAGATCCGTCGCTTTGATGACCTCTCCGTCTTTCTGAGCGTCAGCGACGACCTGCTGCCAGGTGTGGTGATGATCGGCCCCTCGGCGCCCTTGCCGCAGATCGTGGCGGCCGCCCCGTCGCTGAAGACGACGGCCGCGCGCCTGCCCTGGATCGTGGTGGGAACGCTGGACAACCAGCTGGGCGATGTCGTGTTGCTGATGAAGCATGGCGCCTCGAACGTGCTGCCCGCCGACGCGCCAGGAGAGATCTATCGCGCGGCCGTGCAGGCCGCCCTGCCCCTGCACGCCCCAACGCCGGCGCCGTCGGGCAGGCCAAGTGCGCAACAGCGGATAGCCGAACTCAGCCTGCGCGAACGGCAGGTGCTCGAGGGGCTGGTCGCCGGCGGGACCAACAAGTCGATCGCGCAGAAGCTGGGCCTCAGCCCGCGAACCGTCGAGACCTATCGCGCCCAGTTGATGGATCGCCTGGGCGTGCGCACCCTCGCCGAACTGCTTCGCGTAGCCGCCGACGCTTAGCCGTCGCTGCGGCGGTAGCTCGAGGGCTATGCGCCGGGCTCGATGAGGGCCAGGCGAACCTGCTTCGTCTTCGCCAAGGTCAGGCTTATCGCTCCGCCGATGAGGGCTATCGCGATGCAAGGCGGCCGCCGGGCCGCCGCTTGTTGGGTCAGGGACGCAACCGCGATGCGTCGCGAGACATGCTGCGGGCCTCAGCGCGCGTTCCCGAGGATTTCCATGCGGGTCACCTGCACGCCGCCCTCCGCCAGTTCGGGCAACCTGGCGAACCAGGCCTGGACGTGCGGCGTGGCGTTGTGCGCCTCGAAATCGGCCTGGCTGGCGAAGATTTCGTAGAAGATGAAGTGGCCCGGCTTCTCGCGGTCTTCCTGCAGGAAGTAAACAAGGTTGTTGGGCTCGGCGCGAACCTTGGCGATCAGGGGCAGCGTCGCCTCGCGCAGCGCCTTCTCCTTCCCCGCCTTGGCCTGGACATGGGCGACCACTGCATAGGCCTCGGCCGGGATCTGGGCGTAGTGGACGCCGGTGGGCTGCGGCGCAGCAGGCGGCGCGGCCGCCGCGGCGGCCGTGCTCGCGCCGGCCGAAAGCAGCATGACGAGCACCAGACGATTGGCCGAAAGCAGGCGCATCACAGGTCTCCTATGGGTTTTTGCGGTAAGCCTCAGTCGACGCCGGCGATCCAGTTGCCATGGAAGCCGGGCGGAACAATGTGCGGCAGGTGGATGCTGGCCACGGGGGCTGCTTCGAACCTGCTGGCGTCGAGGATCACGAGATCGGTCGTTCGGGCGGCGGCGTCGATGACGAAGCCGATTAGCCAGCCCTCGTCCTCGGCGGCCTCGGGGTGGGTCGGCACGAAGACGAACTCGCAAGGAAGGCGGCCTGGTCCGAAATCATGCGTCAGCCGTCCACCCTCAACGAGGTCGTGCTTGAAGAGGCACGTCCCCAGGAACGGATCGATCAGCCCCATGGTGTAGGCGTAGCGATAGACCTGCCCCAGCCGGCGCTCGTCCTGGCGCGGAAACTCCTGAGGGGTGGGATCGATGACGACCCGCTCGACCGTCCCGCCCGCAGGATGGAGGATCCAGCGCTCGAAGGCGCAGCGTTCGGAGTCCGGCCCCGAGGTGCGCCGCCAGAACATCTTGTCATGGACGACGACGTCGAGGACCACTGTCCCGTCCGCCGCGTCATAGGCGTTGGCCGCGTGGAAGATGAAGCAGGGATCCACCGGCAGCCAGATGATGTCTCCGGCCTTGCCCTCTCGCGGCAGAAGCCCCACCCGGGCGGGATGGGCCTCGTTCCAGCGGTACGGGAAGTGGTGGCCGGTGATCGCCGCCGTCAGGGAGAAGGTCACCGGCAGGTCGAGGATGATCGCAAAGCGCCTGGTGAAGGCGAAGTCGTGGATCATCGGCCCGTGCCTGACCGGGATCCGGACCTCGCGGCGAATGCCGCCTTCGGGGCTCAGCACCACGTAGCGCAACGAGCGCCACTTGCTGGCGTCGTAGCAGATCCCGTGCATCTCGCCCGTCAGTGGATCGACATGCGGATGAGCGGTAAAGCCGCCCTTCAGCGTCCGGCCGAAGTCGGTGTAGCGCAGGGTCTCCAGCGTATCGCCGATCTCGACCGGCGTGCTTCCCGCCTCGACCACGCCCAGCACCTTGCCGCCGTGGCCGACGACGTTGGTGTTGACGGTGTCGAACAGGTGGCGCGGACCAGGCGTGCGCGGCTCGTCCAGCGCCTTGGCGACGGCGTCAGAGCGGATCCAGCGATTGCGGTACCAGACCGCTCGGCCGCTCTCCAGGCGAAGGCCATGGATCATGCCGTCGCCGGCGAACCAGTGATGCTTCTCCAGATTGGGGGCCATGGGATTGGGCCCCATGCGCAGGTACCGGCCAACCAGTGCTGGAGGGATCATGCCCGTGACAGGCAGCTCCCGCAGGGTCAGCTCCTCGATCATGGGCGTGTGGACGCCCGTGACGTAGGGATTGTCCGGCAAAGTCCTGGCCTTGCCGGCCGCGTCGGTGAAGAGCATCGCCGCCTCCCCTTGCGTGGTCGGGTTGAACCGTCGGTCAGCGCGACACCGCCGCGCGGCGCGCGGCCAGGGCGTCGTCGAAGGTTTTCTTGACCGGCCCCAGCGCCTGGACGAACTCCAGTTGCTCGCCTTCCGGGCCTCGGCAGTAGATCAGGCGCCAGCCGGCGGACTTGCCCTCGGTGATCCCGTTGGAGTTGGCGTCCAGCGGCGCAGCCTTGCGGTCGGCCTCCGAAGAAACGGTCAGCACCCGATTGGCCCGGACCTGGGTCATGCCCCGTCGCGCCGCTTCGGCCTCCAAGTCGCGGATGAAGACGTTGAAGTCGGCGTCGTCGCGGATGTGGAAACAGATGTGCATCATCCGCGGGAAGGCCGGGCTCATGTGATCGAGCGGCTCGGCGAAGGCGTTCGGGCCGCCCATCGGCTGGGCGGCGTCGCGATACTGCAGAAGCTCGATCACGACATTGTCGAACTGGACGAAGCGCACGTCCAGGCGTTGGGTCCCACCACGCAAATCCGGGACGCCCCTTGCGCGCGGGTTCACATGCCGCTCGCGCGCCTCGATCTCCTCGGCGGTCAGCAAGGTGTTGTGGATGCGCTCGCCCTGGAAATCGCCATCGCGCATGATCTCCGTTCCGCCCAGCACCTCGGTGTAGAAGGCGAAGGCCCGGTCCATGTTCTGGACGGTCAGGCCGAAATGCTGGACGCCCTGGAGGCGCGCGCCCAGCGCCCCCTCGACGATCCGCGCGGCGCGGTCGCGGGTCGCCTCCTGGGCGGCCGCCGACGCGCCGGCCGCGCCGAAAGCTGCCGCGCCGGCGGCGGCGCGCAGCACGTCCCGGCGTTCAAGACCGGCGGAAGTCGGCTCGTTCTGCTCGCTCATCGTCGGTCTCCTGGTCCCTGATTTTTCGATCGCTGAAGGGGCGGCGCCCTGTCAGGACGATTGGGCCGAAGAGCGGCGTTTGGCGAGTTAAGCGCGGTTAATCGCGTCCCTGGGCTCTGGAGCTTGGCCGGGATAGAGGGCAATCATCCCCGCCATGGACGGACAGACGAACGGCGGCGTGGGGTCTTCGGCTGCGGGCTGGTGCGCCGTCGCCCTCCTATGCGCCGCCCTGCTGCTGTCGCTCACCGACCGGCTGATCATCAATCTGGTCGTCGATCCGATCCGGGCCGATCTTCGACTGACCGACCTCGACATCAGCCTGCTCCAGGGCGCGGGCTTCGCTGTGATCTTCGCCCTCGCCGGACTGCCTGCCGGGCGCCTGGCCGACCGCGTCAATCGTCGCAACCTGATAGCCGGCGGTCTGGCGCTGTGGTCTGCGGCCACGATCGCCTGCGGCCTGGCGGGCGACTTCTGGAGTTTCCTCGCCGCGCGGATCGCGGTGGGCCTGGGCGAAGCGGCGCTGGTGCCGGCGGCGGCGTCGCTGATCGTCGACAGCTTCTCGCCGCGACGCCGGGGGCTGGCCCTCGGCGTCTTTTCGCTGGGCGCGACCTTCGGCGCCGGCTCGGCCCTTTTCCTCGGCGGGGTGCTGCTGGGCTGGATCGAAGCCGGATGGTTCGCCTGGGCGCCCGGCATCGCCTTGCTGGCGTCGTGGCGCCAGTTGCTGGTCCTGGCGGGGCTGCCGGGCTTCCTCCTGCTCCCCCTGCTCTTCCTGATCCGCGAACCCATGCGCCGTCACAGCGCAGGACTGATCGCCATCTCCGGCGTCCTGAGCCGCCTGGCCGCCGACAACGGGATGGTGCTGCGCGTCTGCCTGGTGAAGGGCGCGCTGGGCGTGGGCGACTATGCCCTGATCGCCTGGCTGCCCACCCTGCTCCAGCGCAGCCACGGCATGACGGCGCTGGAGGCCGGCGGCCTGGTCGGCCTGTCGCTGACGGCGAGCGGGGTCGTGGCGTCGGTGGCGGGCGGCGCTCTGTCCGACCGCCTGGCGCAGCGCTGGGGCGCGCCGTCTCGCATCGCGCTGCTGCTGGCTTGCTATCTGCTGGCCCTGGCCGGCGCGGTCTCGACGCTTTTCGCGCAGACAGGCGGGCAGATCGCTCTTTCCTTCGCGATCTGGGCGCTGGGCTCGATCAGCGGCTATGTGATCGGCCACGTGGTGATGCAGGAAAGCGTGCCCAACGAAATGCGCGCGACGACAGTGGCCCTGTCGCTGGCCGTGACCGCCCTGGTCGGGATCGGCCTTGGCCCCACGCTCGTGCCGCTGGTCGCCCAGCACGTCTTCGGCGGTGAAACCGCGCTGCAACCGGCGATGAGCGCGATCAGCGTGGGGGCCGCCTTGCTGGCGCTGCTGGTGATCTGGCCGTCGGCCTTCGACCGTCTCCGCACGCTCCAGGGGCGGTTACGGACCTGAGCGCAGCGATCAGCCCGGCCGCGTATCGACGAGCGCCCGAGCCCGGCGCAGGTCGCCCGTCCCAAAGCCTTCGGTGAAACGACCAAGCACATCGGCCAGCATGGCTTCGGCCTCTTGGTCGCCGCCGCGTTCACGCTGGAATTCCACGAGGCTGGTCGCGGAGCGAAGCTCCCAGGACAGCGCGGCGTCTCGCCTGGCCAGTTCGATCGAGCGCAGATAGCAGCCGGCCGCCTGATCGGCCTGCGCCCTGTCCCCTCGTCGCAGGACATTGCCCTTGATGCGCAGCATCTCGGGTATGCCGACCACCTGCCCGGTCGCCTCGGACAGGGCGATCGCCTCGTCGATGCCGGCCAGACCGCGACGCAGATCCACCTGCCGCGCCAGCGCCTCGCCATAGTTGGTCAGATAGTTCGGATAGCGCATCCTAAACCCGCTCTCGCGCACCATCGCCAGGGTCCGGCGGTAGGCGTCCAGATCGATGGGCCGGTCGAGGTAGAGGTCCAGCCGCGCCGCCACGCAGGCCGCCATGGCTCTCCAGATTTCCAGCTCGTGGCGCTCGGCGTGCTGCACGGCGCGGACCAGCACCCGCTGGGCAGCCGCATAGTCGCGCACATAGAGCATGACGGGCAGCGACCCATGGACCAGGGCGTAGCAGAGCGAGACCGCGTAGTTCGACGCCTCGGCCTCGGCAAGCTGGACCCGCGCGGCCTCGACCGCCTGGTCCGCATAGCCCTGCAGCCACAGCACGGTGGCCAGCGCCCCGCGCGCGGTCAGCCGCTGGTCGAACTCGAAGCGCGCCGCGCCCGGCTGCGGGTCTAGGCCGGACCCGTGATGGACGATCTTTTCCAACCGCTGGCGCGAGGCCCCCAGCGCGCCCAGCCAGGACAGCGCCGATCCTGCCGGCGCATCGGAGTCAGAGCTTGAGGAAGCGGCTTCGCCCGCGCCCTCCAGGCCTGCGATCTTCTCGGCGATCTCCAGGGCCGACCGGGAGTCTCCCGTCCAAAGTTCGTACTCCGCCAGACCCCGCAGGCACTCCAGTTGCAGATCGCTGTCGCCCAGCTCTTCGGCGATGGCCAGCGCCCGGCTCAGGGCCTGCTTCACCGCCAGCAGCGGCCCCTGGGTGTGCAGGAGCGTGGCCCCACGCGTCAGGTTCAGCATCAGGTCGTCGCGCGCCGTACGGACGGCCGCGAACCGGTCGTCCAGCGCCCACTCGACCGCCACGCGGCTTTCCTCCAGCAACGACAGTCGCCCCCAGAACGGGATCGCCGCGATCGTCAGGCTGATCAGCAGCCCGGCGTCGCCCTCCGCCCGAGAGGCCCAGGCGATGGCGTCGCGTACATCGTCGATCCTGGAGCCGTAGCGTTGAAGCCAGATGGTTCTCGGAAACCTGTCGGCGTCCCGCTTGGCCAGGTCGGCAAGACCCAGGAAGTAACGAGCGTGGCGCAGGCCGATCACGTCGGCCTCCCCGGAGGCGAAGAGCTTCTCCAGGGCGTAGGCCCGCGTCGTGTCCAGAAGCCGGTACTCCACGTCGAAGTCGCGGGCCTCGGCGGCGACCAGAGACTTTTCGACGAGGGCCGCCAGGTCCCCGACCACCAAGGCCGGGCGGATCGCCTCGTCGGCGGCGATGGCGCAGGCCGACGCCAGGGTGAAAAAGCCGGCCAGGACGGACAGTCGCCGCAGCACCGCCTGCTCGTTCGCCGACAGCAGGTCGTGGCTCCAGTCGATCGCGGCCATCAGGGTGCGATGCCGTTCCGGGCCCGCCCGCTGGCCGATCTGCAGATGAAAGCGTTCGCGGATCTGGTCCAGCAAGCCCGCCACGCCGAACAGGTCGACCCGCGTGGCGGCAAGCTCGATCGCCAGCAGCATCTCCCGCTCTTGCAAATACTCGTACAGGGCCGCCAGCATGTTGGCCGAGTGGGCGTTCATCCCGATCGCGGTGGCGATGACGCTCGGGACCAGGGCCGGGTCCTTGATCGGCGACAGGTCGACCAGCCACACCCCGTCGCGGTTCGATCCGATCAGTTGTTCGGCGACCGCCAGGGCGACCGAGGTCTTGCCGATGCCGCCAGGGCCCACCACCGACACCAGGCGAGCCTCAGCCAATTCGTCGCGAATGGCCTCAACGGCGTCCGCCCGGCCCAGCAGACGCGTCGCGCTGGCCGGCAGGTTATGGTGGCGGCGGGTCTCCTTGGGCCGCTTCAGGAGCACGTCTGGCAGGCCGACGATCCGAACCGGCGCCACGAAGGAGTAGCCCCGACCGATCACCGTCGAGATGTATCGGGCGCCGGCCTCCTCGCGCAGGATGCGGCGCAGGGCCACCATGTGGACCTTGAGGTTGCTCTCCTCGACGAAGGTGTCGGGCCAGACCTTGGCGAACAGCTCGCGCTTGGTTACCACCGCGCCGGCGCGCTCGACGAGCGCCGTCAGCAGGCCCAGCGCCCGACTGCCGATCCGCACCGGCGTCTCGTTCTCGAGCAGAAGCTGACGCTCGGGCAACAGCAGGAACGGACCGAAGGCGAAGGATCGCGTCATCTGTTCGGCGTGGTCGTCAGCCACAGTCGCCTCCGCGCCGCCAGACCGCCCCAGTGACCAGCGTTACGGGACATCTACCGCAAACCGCTTCAGAAGCGATATCGAATCCCGGCGCCGCAGGTCCTGGGGTCGTTCAACACCAGGAAGGCCGAGGCCGGTGCGACCCGTGCGGCGAACGACAGAAACCGCTCGTCGGTCAGGTTGCGGCCGTAAACGAACACCTCGGGACCGCCGTTCACCTGGAAAGCCGCCTCCCCGCCGAGCATGCCCCACGCCCTTGCGCGCAACTGCGGCTCGTTGGCGGCGCCGACGTAGAAGACGCTGCTGGAAGCCTCGAAGGCGAGACTGGCCGACAGCTGGCCGGCGCTCAGTTGGCGGACGTACTCCAGCCCCAGGCCTGCCGACCAGCGTGGCGCCAGGTTGAGGCGATTGCCGGAGCGGTCGGCCCGTCCGGGCGCGCAGAACGGGTCGGCGCCTTGCGGATCGCCGGCGCTGATCGCCTGGCAGAAGGTACGGTAGCGCGCGTACAGATAGGCGCCATGCGCGCGGATCGAAAAGCCGCGCGGCAGCCTGGCGGCGATGCTCGCCTCCATGCCCGCCAGCCGCGCCGAGGCGGCGTTGTCCACCCGCGTGAGCCCCAGGCCGATCGTGCTGCGGATCTGGATGTCGCTGTACTCGTAGAAGAAGGCTGCGGCGTCGATGGCGACGCGGCGGTCCATCAACTGAGCCTTGCCGCCCGCCTCGTAGGCCCAGAGGGTCTCCGGCCGGAAGGTGTTGGCGACCGTGGTCGCCGCCCCCGGCGCGAAATTGAAGCCCGGCGGCTGATAGCCGCGACCAGCCTTGGCGTAGAGCAGCAGGTCGACGCTGGCGCGATACGACAGGCCAAGGCTCGGGATCAGCACGGAATCCCTCACCTTCCCAGACAGCAGCTGGCCAGGAACAGGCGCCCCGCGATAATCGATCGTGAAGTCACGGCTTTCGCGGTCATGGCGCAACCCAGTGACCAGCGTCAGGCGATCGGTCAGATCGACCTCGACCTGACCGAAGCCCGCCCAGGCCGCGAGCTCGCTGCGGTCGACCAGATGATTGAAGCAGGGCGGCGTGGCCGGCGTCCCGGTGGAAAGGCCATAGCGCGCCCGTTCATTGAACAGGCTGGCGCCCACGGTGGCGCGGATACGACGGCCCGTGAAGACGCCCCGCACCTCCTGGCTGAACGTGGCGCTGTGATTGGTCGCGCCCGTGAGCAGCGCCGAGGCGGCCGAAGCGTCTGCGTCATAGACCACGGTGGAGTCGAGGTCGCGCCAGCTGGTGATCGAAACCAGCTCGAACGTCTCCAGCAGTTGGTGGGTAAGGGTCAGCGTCACACCATTGTTCTTCGTCAGGCGGACGGTGCGGGCCTGGCTGGCCACATCGCTGGAGAACACGTCCGGATCGCCGATCCCGACGAAGGCGCCTGAGGGGGCGTAACCGTTCTTGAAGACGGGCGTCGCGCGATCACGCGTGAGATCGCCCGAGAAAACCGCGTCGAAACGACGATCCGCCGAGCGATAGCGAAGCTGGCCACGGACGGTGCGGGCGTCGCGGCCGTCCAGCCGATCGCCGGTGACGCTGTTGCTGATCGCGCCGTCATGGCGGAGGTAGCTTCCCGACAGACCGCCGGACAAGGTCTCAGACAGCGGCGTGCTGACCGATCCCCGCGCTGAGATCGCCTCGAGGTTTCCAACGCGAACCTCGCCGCCGCCCTGGACGACCGAGCCGGGCATGCGCGTGATGATGTTGATCGCGCCGGCGGTGGCGTTGCGGCCGTAGAGCGCGCCCTGCGGCCCGCGCAGCACCTCGATCCGCTCCACGTCGTCGAGCCCGAAGAAGGCTGCGTCGGGGCGCGACAGGTAGACGCCGTCAAGATAGATCGCCACCGGCTGGCCCGAGCCGATCGGCAGCACCTGGCCGGCCACGCCCCGGATCGAGACCAGGTTGCTGGCGTTGCCCCCGGTGAAGCCGGTGATCGACAGAGCCGGCATAGCGCCGACCAGGTCGGAAAGGTCGCGGGCGCCGCGGCGCGCCAGATCGTCCTGCCCCACGACGGACAAGGTGATCGGAACGTCCTGATGGCGTTCGCGGCGTCGCTGCGCGGTCACTATGACCTCGCTCGCCTCGTACGCCGCCAGCGGCGCGAGGATCGCCTGCAGCAGTGACAGCCCGCCCGAAACCGACACCATTCGCCCTCCCCGACGAGACAGTCCGCGCTTCTTCCGCGCGGCGCGTCAAGCCGCGCCGATAGCGCTCCCATAGAAAAACGAACGATGGTTTGGGAAGGAGCCTAGCCCTGACCGGCGCGGCCTATGATCGACGGCTCCAATCGTTCGGCATAGCGGCGCGGCGACAGGCCGAACGACCTGCGAAACAACGTGGTGAAGGCGCTGAGCGAGGAGAAGCCCAGCCCCTGCGCGACCTGGGTCGCCGACTGGCCGGCGCTCAGCAAGGCGGCCGCCTGGGTCATGCGCAGCTGCTGGCGCCAGGCCACGAAGCTCATGCCCGTCTCTTCCCGGAAGTTGCGGGTGAAGGTGCGCCGGCTCATGCCCGCCTGGTCGGCCCAGGCGTCGATGTCGCGACTGTCGGCCGGATCGCGCCGCAGCGACGCGCACACCCTCTGCAGCCGGGCGTCCGCGGGCAGGCGCGGCCCGGCCTCGGTGGAGGGCGGCGCGCGCGTGATCTCGCCCAGCATCAGACGGACGATGTCGCCTTCGCGTCCGGCCTCATCGTAGCCGGGGTCGAGGGTCAGGAACTCCTCGACCAGGGCATGCAGGAACGGCGTGATGTCGATGACCCGCAGGCCGTCGGGCTGGGGCGCAGCCGCGTTGGTCACGTAGAGCACGTTGTAGGCGGCCGGTCCCCGGCAGCTGACCTCGTGGCGCAGGCCCGCCGGGATCCACACGCCGCGCCCCGGCGGCAGGATGATCGCCTCTCCCCCTGCCCGCACCGCCGCCACGCCCTCCAGCCGATACGAGAACTGCGCCCGGTCGTGGACGTGCGGCGGATCGTAGTAGCCCTTGGACTGGCGGCCATGAAATCCCACCACAGGACGCAAGGGCGGGTGATCGGAGCTGCTCTTGTCGACGGGAGGCTCGGGCAGGTCTGCGGGCAACGTAGTCTCGGGGCTTCTCTGTGCAGGCCGAGTTTCGGCCAGAGGCATGAACCAAAGGCAGTCGCGAACGGGTCGATATATTGCACGATCGGGCCAAAACCCGACCACTTCGTTGCGACTGCCTCTCAATACCGATAGGCGCACCGAAAGCAAAACCATGGCTTTCGGGATATCGGACGTGAACGCGACGGGCGTTGGGCTGCAACGGAAAACGGACTGGCGCGGCGTCTTCGACCTGATCGCCCGCATCGTGCTGGCCGCCCCAGGCGGCTACGCGGTGATGGCCGCCTGCACGATGCTGCTGGCGCGGGTTCTGCCCGGCGAGGCTCTCGACCGTACGCTCTGGGCGACAATGCTCTCGTTCGCGATTTATGCGTGCCTGGTCGTCTGGACCTTCGCCGCCCGCAGCGCCCTTCGCGCGGGCGCGGTGATGCTGGCGATCGGCCTCGCCGCCGGCCTCCTCGCCCGGTGGGCGGCATGAACGGCAAGACGCCCAAGGCCCAGGGCTTTCGCCAGTCGCAGGCCGGCCTGCACACCTGGACCGGCCTGCTGGTCGGCTGGATCCTGTATCTGATCTTTCTCAGCGGCGCGGTCAGCTATTGGCGCGAAGAGATCACCCGCTGGACCCAGCCGGAGATCGGCGCGACCCACGATGTCGAGACCGTGGCGCGCGGCGCGATCGCCCATCTTCAGACCGTCGCACCCAAGGCCGCCAGCTGGTCGATCGCCCTGCCCGACGAGCGGGCCAGCGGCGCAACGGCGACCTTCCGAGAAAAGGCCAGGCCGGCGCCCCGTCGGGGCGTCGACCCCAACGCAGTGACTATCGGCCCCGACGGGAAGGTCGTCCAGCCTCGCGACACCGAGGGCGGCGACGTCTTCTACCGGCTGCATTTCGACCTGCGCTACGTGCCGGTGATCTGGGGTCGATGGGTCGCAGGCTTCTGCGCCATGTTCATGCTGGTGGCGATCGTCAGCGGCGTTATCACCCACAAGAAGATCTTCGCAGACTTCTTCACTTTCCGGCCGGGCAAGGGCCAGCGCAGCTGGCTGGACGGCCACAACGCCCTGGCGGTGCTGGCCCTGCCGTTCCACGCCATGATCACCTACACCGGGCTGGTCACCCTGATGGTGCTGTACGTGCCCTGGGGCGTGGCGGCTAACTATCCCAGCAAGACGGCCTACTACGCGCAAAGCATCACCCGGGCCAAGCCGGTGAAACCGACCGGCGAGGCCGCGGCCCTGGCTGACATCGGCGCGGTGCTGAAGACGGCTGAGCGGGCCTGGGAAGGCGGCCATGCAGGACTGATCCGCATCGACGCGCCCAACGATGTGGCCGCACGCATCACGCTTACCCGCCGGGCCAGCGACACCCTGGTCGACGGCCGCTGGGAAATCGTCTTCGAGGGCGTCACCGGCCAGATCCGCTCGCAGGTCGCGCCGAGCTCCAGCGGCATGATCGCCCGGGGCGGCATGATCGGCCTGCACGCCGGCCGTTTCGCACCCATGACCTTGCGCTGGCTGTTCTTCCTGTCGGGCCTGGCCGGCACGGCGATGGTGGCGACGGGCCTCGTGCTCTGGATCGCCAAGCGCCGCCAGAAGCTGGCCGATCCCTCGCGCCCGCACTTCGGCTTCCGCCTGGTCGAGCGGCTGAACATCGGCGCCATCGCCGGCCTGCCCGCCGCCATGGCCGTCTTCCTGTGGGCCAACCGCCTGCTGCCCACGGGCATGGCCGGGCGCGGCGACTGGGAGGTCCACGTCATGTTCATCGCCTGGAGCGGGCTGCTGCTGCACGGCTTCGCGCGGCCCCCGCGCCGGGGCTGGATCGAGCAGTTGGCCCTGACCGCCGTGCTGCTGGCGGGCCTGCCGGCGTTCAACCTGGTCGCCACCCAGCGCGGGATCGTCTCCAGCCTCATGGCTGGCGACATGTCCATGGCGGTCATGGACCTCGTCTTGCTGGGGTTGGGCGCGGCCTTCGCGGCCATGGCCTTCGGCGTCGCCCGTCACAGGCCGGCCGTCCCCAAGGTCCGCACGCCCAGGCCCGCACCTACCGCACCGAACGCCGCCCAGCCGATGGCCGCCCGCCAGCCCGAGGAGGTCGAGGCGTGACGTTGCTGGCCTTCCTGTTCTGCATGGGCGGCTTTGCGGCCCTGTCGCTGGCCATGCCGCGCCATCACGCGGCCCTCGTCGGCGGCCCGCTGGCGTCCCGGCGTCGCCTGGGGCTCAAGCTCGCCGGCTGGTCGGGACTGGCGCTGGGCCTCGCCGCCTCGCTGGCCGCCTGGGGCCTGGCGTGGGGCGTCATCGGGTGGCTGGGCCTGCTGACCACGGCCGCCGCCCCGGTGCTGCTGGCCCACACCTGGTGGCCGCGCGCCAAGCCCTGACCCCCGACTTTCCGCCGGCCCAGCGTCGGCGCTTTCCTGCACCATCCGAAGGAAGACCTGCCTTGTCCGCTATCCATCGCTCCGTCCGTCGCGCCTCCCTGCTGGCCAGCGTCGCCGCCCTGTCGCTGGCGGGCGCCGCCCATGCCGAGGAACCAGCCGTTCAGGACGACACCACCGTCGACGCGGTGCTGGTGACCGGCCGCACCGATGGCTACCAGGTCAAGGGCACCAACACCGCCACCAAGCTTCCGCTGAGCCTGCGCGAGACGCCGCAGTCGCTGACCGTCTTCACCCGACAGCGGATCGAGGACTTCAACCTGATCACCGTGGCCGAGGTCTTCGCCCAGACCCCGGGCGTCAACGTCCAGCAGTACGATTCCAACCGCGTGCTGTTCAACGCCCGCGGCTTCGCCATCACCAACTTCCAGTTCGACGGCGTGCCGACCCAGTACACCACCGGCGCGGGCGGCAACTCGGTGTTGAGCGACACCTCGATCTACGAGCGCATCGAGGTGGTGCGCGGGGCCACGGGGCTGGTCACCGGCGCGGGCGACCCGTCGGCGACGATCAACATGGTGCGCAAGCGTCCTACCGAGGACTTCCGCGCCAGCACCAGCCTGTCTGCGGGCTCGTGGGACTATCGTCGCGGCGAGCTCGACGTCTCGGGCCCGGTGGCGTTCGGCGGCAAGGTCCGCGGCCGCCTGGTCGGGGCCTATACCGACCGCGAGTCCTACGTGCGCTTCCAGCACGACACCTCGCCCAGCCTGTACGGTGCGGTCGAAGCCGACCTGACCGAGCGCACCCGCCTGCGCGTCGGCGCCGACTACCTGCGCACCGACTCCAAGGGCGGGGCCTGGAGCGCCGCTCCGCTGTTCTTCCGCGATGGCACGCGAGCCGAATTCCCGCGCTCCTACAGCGCCGGGGCCAAGTGGAACCGCTGGGAGCGCGACAGCCGCAACCTGTTCGCCGTACTTGAGCACGAGTTCGGCGCCGGCTGGGTCGGACGCCTGGCCTACAACAACCGCGCCACCGACACCGAAAGCCTGCTGCTGGCCGGCTCCAACAGCACCGGCTTCGCCGACCGCACCACCGGCCTGGGCCTGACCATCTCCGACACCTATTCGGTCAGCGAGACGCGCGAGGAATCGGTCGACGCCTACGCCTCGGGCCCCTTCCAGCTGTTCGGCCGACAGCACGAACTGGTCGTGGGCGCCAACTTCTTCGAGCGCGACCTCGCCACCATCAACGCCGGCATCACCAGCCGCCCCTACAGCCTGTCGGCCTTCCCCAGCATCTACAGCTGGGACGGCGAGATCGGCCGGCCGGTCACCTACAACAGCGGCAAGCCGCGCAGCATCGCCTCGACCAGCGAGGCCGGCCTATACGCCGCCGTGCGCCTGAACCCGACCGACCGCCTGAAGGTGATCGCCGGCGCCCGCTTCAGCGACTGGTCGACCCGCACCGAGAACTACAGCACCACCACCGGAGCCCACACCACCACGACCGGCCGCTACTCGCAGGATCGCATCTCGCCCTATGTGGGCGTGCTGTATGACCTGTCGACCAACCTGACGGCCTTCTTCAGCTACGCCGACGTGTTCCAGCCGCAGAACCTGTTCGACGCCGACTTCAAGCAGCTCGACCCCAAGGTCGGCGGCAACTACGAGGCCGGGATCAAGGCCGAGTTCTTCGACAAGCGTCTCTACGCCTCGGTGAACGGCTTCTACATGCAGCAGGACAACGTCGCCGAGCTGGACCCGACCGTGCCGGCCAACTCGCTGCCGGACGGCTCGTCGGCCTATCGCGTGGTGAAGGGCGTCGAAACCCGGGGCGGCGAGATCGAGGTTTCCGGCTCGATCACCCCGAACTGGAGCGTCACCGGAGGCTACACCTACACCCACAACGAGAACCAAGCCGGGGCGCGGGTCTTCACCGTCAACCCGCTGCACATGGTCAAGCTGAACTCGACCTACAAGCTGGGCAAGTGGACGGTGGGCGGCGGCGTCAGCTGGCAGACGCAGGTCTATCAGAACATGAACGCCCCAAGCGGCGCCTTCACCTCCGCCGGCGCCCCCGTGCTGGCGGCGACGCGGGTCAGCCAGGACGGCTACATCCTGGCCGACGCCCTGGTCCGCTACGCCTTCACGCCGAAGGTCAGCGTCGGCGTCAACGTCACCAACCTGTTCGACGAGAAGTACTATCGCAACGTCGGCTATTTCAACGGCGGCTACTGGGGCGAACCGCGCCGGGTGCTGTTCAACGTGCGGGCCCGATACTGATCGCAATCGGTTCGGCCGGGCGTCGGATTTCCGACGGCCCGGCCAGACGCTGCGTCCCTACCCGCCCGGATGCAGGCCCGGCGCTTCCTGGCCGGTGCGGTCGACATATTCGGTATAGCCGCCGCCATACTGGTGAACGCCCTCGGGCGTCAGTTCCAGCACACGGTTGCTCAGGGCCGCCAGGAAGTGGCGATCGTGCGAGACGAAGAGCATGGTGCCCTCGAAGTCGGCCAAGGCCGCGACCAGCATTTCCTTGGTCGCCATGTCCAGGTGGTTGGTCGGCTCGTCCAGCACCAGCAGGTTGGGCGGATCGAACAGCATCTTGGCCATGACCAGGCGCGCCTTCTCACCGCCCGACAGCACGCGGCAGGGCTTTTCCACGTCGTCGCCGGAGAAGCCGAAGCAGCCCGCCAGGGTGCGCAGCGCGCCCTGCCCCGCCTGCGGGAACGAGCGCTCCAGCGACTCGAAGATCGTCTCTTCGCCGTCCAGCAGGTCCATCGAGTGCTGGGCGAAATAGCCCATCTTGACGCTGGCGCCGATGTTGACTGTGCCCTGGTCGGGCTTGGCGTCGCCGGCCACCAGCTTCAGCAGTGTCGACTTGCCCGCCCCGTTGGCGCCCAGCACACACCAGCGCTCCTTGCGGCGCACCAGGAAGTCGAGGCCATCGTAGATCGGCTTGTCGCCATAGCCCTTGCGCACATTGCGCAGGCTGATCACGTCCTCGCCCGACCGCGGCGGGCTCTGGAACTCGAACTGCACAGTCTGGCGGCGACGCGGGGCCTCGACGCGTTCGATCTTGTCGAGCTTCTTGACCCGGCTCTGCACCTGGGCGGCGTGCGAGGCGCGCGCCTTGAACTTCTCGATGAACTTGATTTCCTTGGCCAGCATAGCCTGCTGGCGCTCGTACTGCGCCTGGCGCTGCGCTTCCGTGAGCGCGCGCTGCTGGTCGTAGAAGTC
The DNA here is from genome assembly GCF_003116815.1 of Caulobacter endophyticus. Taxonomy (GTDB): domain Bacteria; phylum Pseudomonadota; class Alphaproteobacteria; order Caulobacterales; family Caulobacteraceae; genus Caulobacter; species Caulobacter endophyticus. The sequence continues at coordinate 174,409 of NZ_QDKQ01000077.1, read as the reverse complement.
CAGATCGCCCGAGTAGGTGATCAGCGAGCCCGCGTCGATCTCGACCACCTTGCCGATGATCCGGTTCATGAAGGCGCGGTCGTGCGAGGTCATCAGCAACGCGCCGTCGTAGTTCTTCAGGAACGCTTCGAGCCAGATCAGGCTTTCCAGGTCCAGGTGGTTGGACGGTTCGTCCAGCAGCATACCGTCGGGACGCATCAGCAGGATGCGGGCCAGCGCCACGCGCATCTTCCAGCCGCCCGACAGCAGGCCGACGTCGCCGTCCATGCGCTCCTGGCTGAAGCTCAGGCCGGCCAGGACCTCGCGGGCCCGCGCTTCCAACGCATAGCCGTCCAGTTCCTGAAAGCGCTCCATCACCTCGCCATAGCGTTCGATGATGGCGTCCATTTCGTCGGCCTTGTCCGGATCGACCATGGCCGCCTCCAGCGTGGCCATCTCGGCGGCCAGCGCGCTGACGGGGCCGACGCCGTCCATCACGGCGGCGACGGCGCTCTGGCCTTCCATCTCGCCGACGTCCTGGCTGAAATAGCCGATCCGCATGCCGGAATCGATGCCGACCACCCCGTCGTCGGGTTGCTCCTGGCCGGTGATCATGCGGAACAGCGTCGTCTTGCCGGCGCCGTTGGGGCCGACGAGCCCGACCTTCTCCCCCTTCTGGATGCCCATCGAAGCTTCGATGAACAGGATCTGGTGGCCGTTCTGCTTGGAAATGTTGTCGAGGCGGATCATGGGCGGTCTGCTAGCTCGGGCGGAGCCGGAACGCCAGCCTCAGGAGAGCCGATCACGGAAATCGGCGTAGTCGAATTCCCGTATCACCCTCAGCGCATCGGTTTCGCTGTTCCACAGCGCGATCGCGGGCAGCGGCACGCCGTTGAAGGTGTTGGTCTTGACCATCGAGTAGTGGGCCTGGTCCAGGAACGCGATCCGCGCGCCCGGCGCCGGACGCTCGGCGAAGACGTAGTCGCCGATGATGTCGCCGGCCAGGCACGAGGGCCCGCCCAGGCGCGCCACCACGCCCTCCGCCGGTTCCTTGAGCATGGCGGGGCGATACGGGGCCTCGATGACGTCCGGCATGTGACAGGTGGCCGAAATGTCGGTGATGGCGATGGGCATGCCGTTGTCGAAGACGTCCAGCACCTCGCCGACCAGGATGCCGGCGTCGAGAGCCACAGCCTCGCCCGGCTCCAGATAGACCTGCACGCCGTGGCGGGCGGCCACTTCGTTCAGGAACCCGATCAGCCGGTCGGTCTGGTAGTCGGCGCGGGTCACGTGGTGACCGCCGCCGAGGTTCAGCCACTTCACCCCGCCCAGCATAGGGGCGAGCCTGGACTCAACCGCCGCCCAAATCCTGGCCAACGGCTCGAAGTCCTGCTCGCACAGGGCGTGGATGTGCAGGCCGTCGACGCCCTGCATGTGCTCGGGCCGCAGCTGCGACACCGGAAAGCCCAGCCGCGAACAGGGCTGTGCCGGGTCGTACTTGGCGACCTCGCCCTCGGAATGTTCGGGATTGAGCCGCAGGCCGATCTCGAAGACCTCGCCCTGCGCCCGCGCTTCGGCGATCAGATCGGCGAAACGCGTCATTTGATCAGGCGAGTTGAAGATCACGTGGTCGGACAACCGCAGGATTTCCGGCAGGTCCTCGGCTCTATAGGCCGGTGAATAGGTCGTCAGTTCGCCCTTGTAGAACTCACGCGCCAGCCGCGCCTCCCACAGACCGGAGGCGCAGACGCCGTCGAGATACTCCCCGACGACGTCCGCCAGCGACCACATGGAAAAGGCCTTCAGGGCCAGCAGAACGCGGGCGCTCCCCCGGTCCCGCACATCCTTCAGGACGGCCAGATTGCGCCGCACCGCGACCTCGTCCACCACGAAGGCGGGCGAGGAAACGCGGTTCAGGTCGAAATGCGCGAATGCGCCCGGATCACCGGCCCTGGTTTCCATATGTTCTCGTTCTTGGTGCTTAGAACGCCAGCGGAGCCGCCAGGTCCTCGACCGTCCAGGGCAGGCCATGCTGGTTCAGCATGTCCATGAACGGATCCGGATCGAGCTGCTCCATGTTGAACACGCCCTCGCCCTTCCACTTGCCGGTCAGCATCATGGCCGCGCCGATCATGGCCGGCACGCCGGTCGTGTAGCTGACGGCCTGGTTGCCGGTCTCGGCGTAGGCTTCCTCGTGATCGCAGATGTTCTTGACGTAGACGGTGCGGGCCTTGCCGTCCTTCTCGCCGGTGGCGATCGTGCCGATATTGGTCTTGCCCTTGGTGAGCGGGCCCAGCGACGACGGCTCGGGCAGCAGCGCCTTGAGCAGCTCCATCGGGATGATCTCGCGGCCCTGGAACATCATCGGCTCGATGCTGGTCATGCCGACATTGCCCAGCACTTCCAGGTGCTTGAGGTAGCTGTCGCCGAAGGTCATCCAGAAGCGGATGCGCTGGATCTCCGGGTAGAACTTGGCCAGGGACTCCAGTTCCTCATGGTACATGAGGTACATGTTCTTGGGGCCGACGCCCTCGAAGTCGAACACCTGCTTGTGGCTGAGCGCCGGGCCCTCGATCCACTGGCCGTTTTCCCAGTGGCGCGACGGGGCGGTCACTTCGCGCAGGTTGATCTCGGGGTTGAAGTTGGTGGCGAACGGCAGGCCGGTGTCGCCGCCGTTGCAATCGAGGATGTCGAGCGTGTCGATCCGGTCCAGCAGGTGCTTCTTGGTGTAGGTCGTGAACACCGAGGTCACGCCCGGGTCGAAGCCGCTGCCCAGCAGCGCCATCAGGCCGGCGTCCTTGAAGCGGTCCTGGTAGGCCCACTGCCAGCTGTACTCGAACTTGGCCTCGTCGCGCGGCTCGTAGTTGGCCGTGTCGAGATAGTTCACGCCCGACGCCAGGCAGGCGTCCATGATCGCCAGGTCCTGGTAAGGCAGGGCCAGGTTGACCACCAGGGCCGGCTGCACCGACTTGATCAGCGCGGTCGTGGCGGCGACGTCGTCGGCGTCGATCGCAGCTGTGTCGATGGCAACGCCCGTGCGCTCCAGCACCGACTTGGCGATGGCGTCGCACTTTGACTTCGTGCGGCTCGCCAAGGTGATGTGCGAGAAGATGTCCTTGTTCATCGCCATCTTGTGGACAGCGACCGAACCAACGCCACCCGCACCGATAACCAGCACCCGGCTCATTCTGGGGTCTCCTAAAACCGAACAGCCCCTCGCCAGCCGACCTGAATCAAGGGGGCGGGCCTCTTATCACGCGATCCACTTATTCGCTAACATACCCTTCCCGTCAGCGAAGCGGCAGAGCGTGATCGAGGCCTTTAAAACGCCAAACCCCTACATGGGCTTCATGGCGAGCGCGCGACGACGCCGGCGAAGCGTTGGAATCCTGGACCAACCATCAAATGAAGGCGGCCCCTCCCGTGGAAGAGGCCGCCAGAATCGTGGCGAGGCCGCCCCGATCAGAACTTCCAGCTGAACTGGGCGCGGGCGCCGTGGTCGGTCGCGCGATCGCCGTAGTCGCCCGCATAGCTGATCCCATGAGCGACTGTGCTTATGCACAGTGAAATATTATCGCAACCAATGCAAAATTGGCCAGCTGAAATCCGCACAATTTAATTACTGAATTTCGGTCAAAAAAATTTGCAACAAATAGACTTCCCAAAACAACATCGAAAAACACCTATGGGTAGCAGCGGATGCATGAAATCCGAATAAGTTAGCAGTACGCATCGAGGCAACGGCCCATGGACGCCCACCCCGGCACCTTGCTGGACCTGATCGTCGATCGCGGCCTGCTCGGCATGGAGACGCTGCGAGCCAGGAGGGTCGCGATCTGCGGGTTGGGCTCGAAGGCATGGACGCGTCCGCCCGCCCCGACCAGGTCAGCCATCAGCAGAGTGAAGTAGCCGAGGTTGGCGCCGACATCGACGACGGTCATGCCGGGCTTGACCGCCCGGGCGATGGCCTCGGTCGTCCACATCTCCCAATAGCCGTCGAGCAGCAGATGAGGACCCAGGCCATAGTCCAGGCCGTCGACGAACAGCTTGTAGCGCCCCAGCACGCGACACACCGAAACCCCGCGCCCGAGGAACGCCGAGGCGCAACGCAGACGAATCTCGGCCTCGTTCTCACCCCGCGGGCGCGTGTTCAGCCGATCCAGTTCAAACAGGCGAGGCGCCGGCGCAGGCCGGGCCGGCTCGAAAGTCAGGCGCACGGAAGCACCCCGCAGCCCCGCGCCGAAGTTCCGCGCGACCTCCAGATACCCACGCCCATGCCGTCCCCCGCTGCGCCAGCGAGCAAGACGGCCGCGGCGCATAGGTTAGACCGCCAAGCGCCGACGATCGCGACAGCCGCTCGCGTAAACTTTTCGTGGCGATGGCGTCAGCCGCCCTTTGGCTCAGAGCCCGGGAGCGTGGCGTTCAGCAACCGGAAGACAGCACCAACTGCATCGGACCTTGGCAGCTGAATCGGCGACTTTAGTGCTGCTTGGATTGCACCGGGCTGGCGCCCCTTGTCGGACGAAACTGATAACTACGAGTACGCTATTCTACTCCAGAGGATCCCCCGGAGCGATAAAGGCAGTAAACGCGGGCCTCGTCCGAAAAGGTGATCTGCCTGATACGATAATGTCATGTTCGACGCCCGTACAGCGCCTATGCGCTGATGCCTTGGACTGCACCTCAACGAGCTCAATGACTTCGCCGGCTCAAACCAGGTTCCAGAATGTATAGATCCGCGCTCAGGGGAGCCGAGCATGAGCCAAGATGACGTCACGCTCCGCCTGAGCCTGGGGCTTCGCTTGGCGTTGCTCAACAGCCAAGCTATCGACCTCGATGTCGTGACGCTTGAGCGGCTAGTCCTACGGAGACCAAGGAACTCGTCGAGTAACTCCGTCACGTTTGGCGTCAGTGCGTCTCTGCCGCCAAGACCCCGCCGCCGGTCAGTCTGACCGATAGCTGGTCGTTGAACGCCCCGGCAGCGACACTGGTTTTCGATCTTGAGCCCCTACAGCGGCTGGACGAAGCGGTGCGTGCACGGCGTGTTCAGGCGAGCTAGGTCATTCGCCCCGACGCCTGACCAGAGCACGATCGCCTCCCCCGTCGCCGTGCGCGCCCCGGCAAGGCCGCCCCTCCGACGATCTTAGAGCGGAAGCCGATCCCAAGCGCGCCGAGGACGGCGCCCTGAGCCCTTGCCATTGAGATTCTGAGGAGGCCTGGCGCGTTAAGGCGGTCCGAAGTGAAACCCCTACCGTGACCGCGAGCCAAGACTCGGCCAATGGTTGAGCTAGTCCACACCCACGAGACGAGGTCGCTTGGGCGTGTCCTCGCCGCACCAAGGTCGAACTGATGAGCTTCCTTCCAGAGTACGCTGTCCTGCTTGGCGCGCCCGTCATCGTGGCCGTTGTGCTCTACGTCCTTGTCGAGCGCAGCCGGCTTGCTTGGCTGAGCAAGCCCATCGTCATCGGTTCGGGCCTCGCGCGCTTGAGCGAAATTTCGTTCGAGCCAAAGGACATCATGCGGGCTGTCGCGATCGCGTTCCCGCTCTTCGTCTACAGTAACGTCTACAGTCTACCGGACAGGGGTCTCCTGTCGCTGGCGACGGTGGGCATCCTCTGTTGATTCATCGGTCCTAGGCTAAAGCGGGCAAAGGCCGATGAGAGCAGCCTGATCGCCGACCTCAAAGCCATACCGGGAAAGGCCCAAGAGGCCGGCCGGCACGCCGACGTGCTCGACCCCGCCCTCGCGGTCGGTGAAGATCTTCAGCTCGCGCTTGGGGCTGCCCGTCAGCTGGTCATAGGTGGCGTGGGCGTATTCGACGCCGATCTGGCGATCGCGCTCGCCGTGGGTGACCAGGAACGGCACGGCGATCTTTTCGACCACGCCGTCCAGAGTCATGCCCTTCGACTTCTCCAGGAAGTCGTCCATGTCCTTGGCGCCGAACACCCACTGGACGTGCGCCCAGTAGTGCGGCACGGGGTTCTCGCCCTCGCGGGCCAGGCGCTTCTGCTGGACCTGCGCCCAGTCGTGATTGGCGCCCCAGACCACGCCCAGGGCCAGGCGCGGCTCCATGGCCACGGCGCGCGGCGTGTAGTAGCCGCCCAGCGAGATGCCGGTCATGCCGATACGCTCGGGATCTACCTCTGGACGGGTCTCCAGATAGTCGACGACCTTGGAGGCCCACTTCTCGCTCTCGTGGGTGGCGGGCAGGCCGTGCAGGCGCAGGGCCTCGCCAGAGCCCGGCTGGTCGATGCACAGGGTCGAGACACCGCGCCGCAGCAGAGCCGTCGGCAGGCCGCTCCAATAGAGCAGCTCCTTGTTGCTATCGAGGCCGTTGACGTAGATCACCACCGGCGAAGGACCCTCCCCCGCCGCCTTGACGAAGACGCCGGCGATCACGCCGCCCTCGTAGGGGATCTCGACGCGCTCGGCGTTCTCGCGGCCCAGGGCCATGGCGCGATCAAAGGCGGCGCGGGCCTTGGCGTAGGTCTCCTGGCGGCCCGGATGGCCGTGGCCCTGCATGCGCTCGGCGGTCACGTAATAGAGGCTGGCGCGCTGCAGCTTGGTCCCGGCGCTGAAGTTGCGGCCCTGGGCCTCGTCCTCGGCCGCCAGGTCCGACAGCTTGTCGGCCATGGCCACCCAGTGCTTGAGGAATTCGCCGGTGCCCGCGTCGTCGCCGCGATCGACCGCGTCGCGCATCGGCCGGCACATCTCGTCGATCTCGCCGATCTGAGCGCCGCTCTCGATGGCGATGTCGACCGACAGGTTCCAGACGTAGTTCTTGAAGTACTCGAACATGACAGGTCCTCAGAAAGCGGGCGCGCGCCACAGCAGGGCGTCGGGGATCGGGGCCGGCATGTCCTTGGGACCGCCCACGCCTAACCCCACTGGTCCATGACCTCGAGCGAGGGCTTGTGGACGGTGGCCGTCCAGGCCTCGTCCACCTCGACCAGCTCGGAGGTGTATTCGACCACGAACTGCCCGGGCGTGATGAAGTAGGAGAAGGTGTTGTCGCCGGCGGTGTGGCGGCCGGGGCCCCAGACGACGTCGTGCTCGGCGGTGCGCAGCTTGGCCACGCCGCGCATCATCGCATCCACGCTGGGCACGTCGTAGGCCACGTGGTTCAGGGCCGGCGGGCCGGGCACGAAGGCCAGGCGATGGTGCCAGCTGTTGCAGCGCAGGAAGCACATGAAGTCGCCGAGCCAGTCGGAGACCTGGAAGCCCAGCGCCTGCTCGTACCAGTCGACGGCGGCGGCCACCTTGGGGGTATGCAGCACGATGTGGCTGATCTTGGCCGGCACGGCTTCGTTGCGGGTCAGCGGTCGGGAGGGCCCCTGCTCCACATCGGCCGAGATCTCCAGGGCGTGACCGTCGAGATCGAAGACCCGGAAGCCATAGCCGCCGCCCAGGCCCGTCAGTTCGGCCGGCGCGGAGATGACCTTGGCGCCGAACGCGACCAGATGGGCGTGCAGGGCGTCGACTTCGGCGCGGCTTTCGGCGGCCCAGCCCATCAGCTCGACCGAGCGGACCTCGGCCTGGCGCAGGCGCACCACGAACTTCTCCGGCGAGCCCGGCGCGGCGAGGTGGACGAGTCCCTCTTCACTGGCGACCTCGATCAGCCCCCAGGTGTCGACATAGAAGCGCCGTTCGTGCTCCAGGTCGGGGACGGCGTAGGCGATGAAGCGCACGTCGCTGACGCGGGCCATGGGCGGTTCTCCTTGAAAGACGGCGACGGCGCGATCCTCAGATCGGTTGCGCGGTGACCTCGAACATCTTGCGGGACTCGGTGGCGGTGTCGGCCGGCGGCCCCTTGCTCAGCTGGGCCTCGCAGATCGCCCGCGACCGCTCGACGATGTAGCGGCAGCGTCCTTGCGGCGGGCCTCGAAGGCGGCGAAGGCGGCCTGGGGCGTCTCGGCGGCGGCCAGCTCCTCGGCCAGCACCAGCGAGTCCTCGATGGCCATGCCGGCGCCTTGGCCCAGGTGCGGGGTGGTGGCGTGGACGGCGTCGCCGATCAGCACGACCCGGCCCTTGCTCCAGTCGCCCTCGACGAACAGCCATTCCAGCGGCTTGTAGACCACCTCGGCGTCGTCGGTGATGTCGCCGGCCAGGGCCGCGATCCGGGGCGGGGCCTTCGCCAGGCGTTCGCGCATCGCCGCCGCCAGCCCCTCGCGCTCGAAGCGCTTGCCGGCCGGCTCGGGCGTGGTGACGTACATGTACATCCGCCGCTCCGACAGCGGCACCAACCCCACGCCGGTCGGGCCTTCATAGGCCTGCAGGCTGACGACGTCGTCGGGACGATCGAAGTTGTAGCGCCACACCGACTGGCCGGTGGGCTCGGGCGTCGGGGCGTCGGGGCGTCCGGAAACAGCGCCTTGCGGGTGTTCGAATAGAGGCCGTCGGCGCCGATCACGAGATCGTAGCGGCCGCTCGCCCCATCGGAGAAAGTGGCGTTCACGCCATCCCCGTCGCCGTCGAGGCTTTCCGCCGTCACGCCCAGGCGGATCGTCGCGCCGGCCGACTTGGCCCGGTCGCCCAGCACCTTGTGCAGGGCCGGCCGGCCGATGCCGACATTGGCCGGATAGCCGTCGGCCAGCTTGGGGCTGGGGATCTTGGCGACCATGCGGCCGTCGGGAAGGTAGACCTCGACGTGGTCGTAGCCGAAGCCGGCGTCGAGATAGTCGTCGAGAATGCCCAACTCGGCCACGGCGCGCACGACGTTGGACTGCTGGATGATGCCGACGCCATAGACGGTCCAGTCGGGGTCTTCCTCGATGACCTCGACGTCAAAGCCGCGCTTTCCCAAGGCGATCGCCGAAGTCAGGCCGGCGATTCCGCCACCGATGATGAGCACCTTGCCTGGCTGCACCGCTCCCCCCCACATCGCGCGCTCGACCTGTGTCGGCGGTGTTGCAGGCATCGTAGGGGCGCCCATTTCTATTCGAAAAATAGATTGTTTGGATCAATCACTATCAGAAATGTAGATCGCAAGAAGGGCGGTCCGGCAGCCTGCGATTGGCGGGAGACCGCAGAGAACGGGGCCAGATCGACTGGCGGCCAAGCCATCATGCTTGGCGCGGATTTACCGCGTCGCGTCGGGGAGACAGGCAAGGTCTTGATCCTGGCCAAGGCCACGCGGTCGTTCGCTGGAGGGCGTGAAGGGTCAGCGGCGTCGCTTCCCGAGCCTTGAACTCAAGACACGACCAGATCCTCGCGACGGAATATCTGCTACGCAGCAGCCGCGCCGCGTGCGGCTTCCCCCCCATTTGGCCCGTTACGGACGATGAGTTTCCAGCCCAGCCTTTTTGATTTGGAGGACGCAGCCGCGTCGGCGCCGGCCGATCTCCTGCCCCAGGGACTGTCCTACCATCCCGACGTGCTCGACGCGGACGAGGAGCACAGGCTGGTGACGGCGATGGCCGCCCTCCCCTTCGCGCCATTCCAGTTTCACGGCTACGAGGGAGCGCGCCGCGTGGTCGCGTTTGGCTTTGACTACCATTTCGCCCGGCAGGCGCTGGAGGCGGCGCCGCCCATCCCCGCGTTCTTGACGCCACTGCGCGACAAGGTCGCCGCCGCCGTTGGGCTTGCGCCCGAGCGGTTCGAACAGGCGATGATCACCGAATACGCGCCCGGTGCGGGCATCGGTTGGCACCGCGACCGGCCGCAGTTTGAGCTCATCGCCGGCGTCTCTCTGCTCGCTAGCTGCGCCCTGCGCTTTCGCCTCAAGGCCGGCCAGGTGTGGACACGCGCCGCCCTCAGGCCCGCGCCACGCTCGCTCTACATCCTATCGGGCCCGGCTCGGGAGATGTGGGAGCATTCCATCCCTGCGGTTTCGGCCCTGCGCTATTCGATAACTTTCCGGACCTTTCGCCGGCGCGCTTGAGCGCGGAAGCAGGAGGCCTCAAGCGCGGCTTGAAGCCTCCCGCCTGCGATCAATCCGTCAGGCGTCCCGGAAGCGGCGGATGAAATCGGCGAACGCCGAAAGCTGTCCAGCCACGAACGCCCGGGCGGCCTGATCCTCGAGCAGGGACGGCTCGCCGCCGACCTTGCTGGCCACGCCCGCAACCATCACCTCGGGCTTGTTGAGGACAATAGCGTCCAGGAACACCAGGATCTGGCGGAGGTGGTATTGAGCCCGGACACCGCCAAGCCCACCCGGCGAGGCCGTCTGGATGGCGACCGGCTTGCCCACGAAAGGCTGGGGCGACATGCGCGACAGCCAATCCAGGGCGTTCTTCAGCACGCCCGGGACCGAGTAGTTGTACTCGGGGGTGACGATGATGACACCGTCGGCGGCGGCGATCGCCTCGCCCATCGCCACGACCGCGGGCGCAAAGCCCGCGGCTTGGAGGTCGGCGTCGTAGTGGGGAAAGTCCCCGATCGAACCAAGGGCGGTGATCGTCACGCTTTCGGGCGCCAGGTCCGGCAGCGCCCGGGCCAGGGCCGCATTGAACGACCCCTGCCGCAGGCTGCCGAGAAGGACGACGAGGCGCAGCGGCTTGCCGGCGTCCTGCGCGTTCATCACTTGGCCTTCTCGAAGGCGGCGCTGATCCGCACCGAGGTCTCGTCGCCGATCATCGGAAGATAGGTCTTCACGCCGAACTCGGAACGCTTGAACGTGGCCGTGGCGTCGAAGCCGACGGTGTAGGCCTTGTCGAGCGGATTGACGCCCGAGCCATTGAACTTGGCCTGAAGGGTGACGGGCTTTGTCACGCCGTGCAGCGTCAGGTCGCCCGTGATCGTGGCCTTGTCGGGGGCGGTGCGCACGATCTTGGTCGAGACGAAGCGGATGGTGGGATAGGCCCCCGCGTCCAGCCAGTCAGCGCTCTTGAGCTCCTCGTCCAGCTTTGTGTTGGTGGTCGAGACCGAGGAAACCGGCAGGGTGATGTCGACCTTGCTGGCGACGAGGGTCTTGGGATCCAGCGTCAGCGACCCGGCCGCACCGGTGAAGTCGCCGAAGAATTGGGTGAAGCCGATGTGGGAGACGGCGAACTGCACGCGCGTGTGGCTCGGCTCGACGACATAGGCGCCCGGCGTCACCGCCGAGGGGTCGGTGTTGAGCCCGCCCGCGGCGATGGCGCCGGTCGCGAGGGTCAGGGCCAGGGCGGTCGAGGCAATGAGGATTTTCATGACGGGCTATTTCCGTGTGAGGGCCGGCGCGGCGAACCGGCCTTGCCAGGAGAGCGGCATGGTCGCGCTCAAGCCGGCGCAAGCCCAGTGGCCAAAAATGCAGAGCGGGTCTGCGAAAACGCGGCGGCCGGTCAGAGGTTCGGCGAGCCAAGCGCCTGACCGGCCGCCCCGCCCTAGCCTGCCTCGCCGAACAGCTTGCCAGCGCCCGCCCAGTCGCTGGGTTTGACGTCTTCGAACACGACGTAGATGTAGTTGGGGTCGGTGTTGGTGGTCTTGGCAATGGTTTCAGTGATGTCGGCGGCCACCTTGGCCTTCTGATCGTGGTCCTTGCCTTCGAACCAGGTCACGCGAACAACGGGCATAGCAAAACTCCTTTTGAAACGAGGGGTGGGTAGGCGCGCCCCCTACCAGGGTAGATCGGCGTTCTGGTAATCGACGAAGGTCAGGCCCGGACGCCCCGAACGCGAGTCCACGACGTCCGCCAGGCCCTTGGCGCTGGTGGAGATGTCGATGGGCGCTTCCTCGCCGCCCATGTCGGTGCGGACCCAGCCTGGCATCAGCGCCAGCAGGGTCCGATCCCCTGCCCTCAGGGCATAGGCCCGCATGAGACGATTGAGTGCGGCTTTGCTGGCGGCGTAGACTTCGTAGCCGGCGGGCGGGTCGAGGGTGAGGCTTCCCAAGGCCGAGCTCATCACCGCGATCACGCCATGCGACGTCACGATGGGCGAGAGGGTTTCGATGAGGCGCATCGGCCCAAGGACGTTGACGCCGAACACATGCGCAAATTCCGCGTCGGAAATCTCGCCGACCTTCTGGTCTGGCGCGTCGCTCACCCCGGCGTTGACATAGAGGACATCGATCTCGAGCCCGCCAAGCCGCGCCTTGAGGTCGGATATCGAGGCGCTGTCGGCGATGTCTAGCGCCTCGACGCGGAGCGCCGCGCCGGCCTTGCTGACGAGGTCGGCCAGTCCGGCGGACGCGCCCGCATGACGTTCGGTGGCGATCACCCGCCAGCCTCGCGACAGGTATTCGGCGACCAGGCCTAGTCCAAGGCCGCGCGAGGCGCCGGCCACCAGGATGGTGAGCTGGGAGGCTTCATTCATCAGGATGCTCCTAGAGACTGCGAAGCCCTTATAACTGTCGTCCATTTTTCCACTAAGATGGACATAGGACACTCTGAGGCGATATTTTGTCTCCAATTAGGAGGGCGTGATGGCCGACCCCGACAGCCTTTCAGGCGTCACCGTCTTTGTGGCCGCCGCCCGCGCGGGAAGCTTCACCCAGGCGGCCGAGCGCTTGGCCATCACCAAGTCCGCGGTCGGCAAGGCCATCGCGAGATTGGAAGAACGGCTCGGTCTGAAGCTGTTTTTTCGCACCACGCGGCGCATACGCCTGACGCCGGACGGCGAGGCCTACTTCGCCGCCTGCTCGGGCGCCCTTGACGACATCGCCGCTGCGGAGGCGGCTTTGACGTCGGCGAACCGGGTGATCAGCGGGCGGCTGCGCGTCGACATGCCTGTGGCGTTCGGGCGGCAGGTGCTCCTTCCCATCCTGCTGGAGATCAGCCGGCCCCACCCGGGGCTCTCCCTGACGCTGAGCTTCACCGACGCCTTGACCGACCCCTTCCAGGAGGATGTCGAATTGCTCATCCGCTTTGGCCCGCTGCGCGACAGCAGCCACCTGGTGGCGAGACATCTGGTCGATCAGGCCCGGATCATTTGCGCCGCGCCGTCCTATCTTGACCAGCACGGCGTTCCGAAGGGCCTCAACGACCTTCGCGATCACAGGGGGGTCGTCGGCTCACGGCATGGACCGCCCCTGTCCTGGGTCGTCGCCGAGGACGGACAGGAACGCCGGATCTCTCCGCCGGCCACCCACCAGTTGAGCGATGGGGACGCCATGGTCCAGGCCGCCGTGGCGGGCTTTGGGCTATGCCAGGCCCCCGCCTCCCTGGTGCGTCGCCATCTGGACGACGGATCTTTGGTGGCGGTGCTTGCGGACTATTCCACCGTCCCGGTCGCCGTGAACGCCCTATGGCCCAAGCAGGCCCACCTGAGCCCGCGCGTGCGCTATGTCGTGGACCAGCTCGTCAAATACGCCGCCGCCGGACGCTTGGATTAGAGCTCTATTGCCTTAAGGGGCCCGCGCGCCGGGCGTCGCGTCCGAAGCGGCCCGCGCCTGACGCAGGGCCGCTTCGGCGACCGATATGAAGACCTGCAGCGCCGGGTTCTGGTCGCCCCTGCGGCTGGCAAGAATCAAGGGCGTCGACAGCGGTTCGCTCAGGTCGCGAAAAGCGATCTCAGGATGACTGAAATGCCGTGCCGCCTCGGGGGCCAGGGTGAAGGCCTCGCCGGCCGCCACCAGGGTCATGGCGGTATGCAGATCGCGCACTTCGATCACCTCTTGGGGCGCTAGGCCCCGGTCGTGCAACAGAGAGAGCAGACTGTCGCCAAAGCTTGGTCGGGCGTCATTGGGAAAGAGCACCATCGTTCCGTCCATGAGCTCCTCAAGCGCCAACGCCGACTGCGCGGCCAAGGGGTGGTCAAGGGGTACGGCCGCGACCAACGGCTCGTCGTCGAGCACCACGCGATGGATGAGCGGATCGTCGATCCGCACCCGTCCAAACGCGACATCGACGAGGCCTGCCTTCAGGGCCTTGATCTGCTCGGGGCTCGTCAGTTCCAGCAAGGACACATTGGCCAGAGGAAGCGCCGCGCGAAATCGCCGCAGGATCGTCGGCAAGGCCAGGGGCGCGGCCGAGGGCGAGGCGGCCACCCGCAAGACGGGCCGCTCGACCTGTGTGAATTCGCGCATTGAACGCTCCAGTTGCTCAACCCGGCGCAGGATCGGGCGGGCCGCATCGAGCAGAAATTTCCCCGCCTCGGTCAGGGCCAGGGGACGAGCATCCCGGTCCAGTAGCCGCACTTGCAGCTCCTCTTCCAACTCGTGGATGCGTCGGCTCAGCGGCGGCTGGGACATGTGAAGGATCTGCGCGGCCCGGGTGAACCCGCCGGCGTCGGCGACCGCCACGAAATAACGAAGACGCTTGAGATCCATGAGCACGCGGTCCTGGTGAGGCCTCGCCATCATACCAAAACGGCATGAAGGAAGCGATCAAAACAGTGTTTCTCAAGCGCGACCGCGAGGGTCTAAGCCGCCGCTCGTGAGGCGATCCTCGCCCGACAAGACCGGCCGCGAAAGGCGGCAAGGCTCTCCCAAGGAGAGCCGTGAAATGCAGCGGACCCAGGAAAACACAATGTTAAAGCACTATCCGATCAAGGCCGCCGTGGTGCGCGAACCGCGCGCGCCTCTGGTGCTCGAAGACGGCCACATTGAAGCGCCCCGGCCCGACGAGGTGCTGGTGCGGGTGGTGGCCACAGGCGTGTGCCATACCGACATGGTCGTGCGCGACCAGCTGTTTAAAACACCCTTGCCGATGGTGCTGGGCCACGAGGGCGCGGGCGTCGTCGAGGCGGTCGGCGAGGCCGTCACCGAGGTCGTCCCGGGCGATCACGTGGTGATGACCTACATGTGGTGCGGCCATTGCCACACCTGTGAGAGCGGCCATCCGGCTCACTGCGAGAACATGGGGGCGCTGAACTTCGGCGGCGGTCGCCTGGACGGCTCGCACGCCACCACCGACGCACAGGGCCAGCCCGTCCACGACCACTTCTTCGGCCAGTCGTCGTTCTCGACCCTGGCGCTGGCCAACGAGAAGAACATCGTCAAGGTCGACAAGGACGCGCCACTGGAGCTGCTGGGTCCGCTCGGCTGCGGCATTCAAACCGGCTCGGGCGCGGTTCTGCAGGCGCTGGGCGTCAAGCCGGGCTCCAGTTTCGCCGCGTTCGGCACGGGCGCGGTGGGGCTGGCGGCGATCATGGCCGCCAAGATCGCCGGCGCCACCAAGATCATCGCCGTGGACGTCACGCCCAGCCGCCTGGATCTCGCCAAGGAATTGGGCGCGACGCATGTCGTCAACAGCCGTGAGACCGACCCGGTGGCGGCGATCCGCGATTTCACCGGCGGCGGCGCGGACTACACCCTGGAATGTAGCGGCCGCGCCCCGGTCCTGCGCCAGGCCATCGACGCCCTGGCGGTCCTGGGCCAATGCGGCATCGTCGGCGCCACGCCCGAGGGGACGGAAACTCCCATAAACATCAACGACGTGATGATCCCCGGCCGGCGGATCGTCGGCATCGTCCAGGGCGATGTCGTCTCCAAGATCTTCATCCCGATGCTGATCGAGTTCCATCGCCAGGGGCGCTTTCCCTTCGACAAGCTCGTGCGGTTCTACCCCTTCGACCAGATCAACCAGGCCATCGCCGACTCCGAAGCCGGCGTGACCATCAAGCCGATCCTGCGGATGCCCGCCTGATCGCCCGCTGTCTCACCAAGGACCTCTGTCATGGAAACTGAACTGACGATCGACAATACCCGGCGCCCGAGCGCCTCGGGCAAGACCTTCGAGCGCCGCGGCCCGGTGAGCGGCGATCTCGTCACAACCGCCGCGGCCGCCACCGTGGCGGACGCTCAGGATGCGGCCGGTTCCGCCGCCGCGGCCTTCAAGACCTGGTCGCGCACCGGTCCGACGCAACGCCGAGCGATCCTTCTCAAGGCGGCCGATATCCTGGAGACCAAGCTCGAGGCGTTCAAGTCGGCCATGGCGCTGGAGATCGGCGCGGCCGAGGCCTGGGCCATGTTCAATGTGATGGGTTCGGCGGCCCTGTTTCGCGAGGCCGCCGGCCTGACCACCCAGATTCAGGGCGAGACCATCCCGACCGACAAGCCCGGGACCCTGTCGATGACGCTGCGCCAATCGGCCGGCGTTGTGTTGTCGATCGTACCGTGGAACGGGCCGGTGCTGCTGGCCGCCCGGGCGATCGCCTATCCGATCGCCTGCGGCAACAGCGTGGTGTTCAAGGCGTCCGAAAGCAGCCCCATGACCCACGCCCTGATCGCCGAGGCGCTTTACGAGGCGGGCTTGCCGGCTGGGGTGCTGAACTTCCTGACCAACGCTCCTGAAGACGCCGCCGACGTCATCGACGCCCTGATCGCCCATCCGGCCGTGCGCCGGATCAACTTCACCGGCTCGACGCGGGTCGGCCGGATCATCGCGCAGAAGGCCGCCACCCAGCTCAAGCCCTGCCTGCTGGAGCTGGGCGGCAAGGCGCCGTTCGTGGTGCTGGACGATGCGGACCTGGACGGGGCGGTCAACGCCGCCATTTTCGGCTCGTTCCTCTATCAAGGCCAGATTTGCATGTCGACCGAGCGCTTCGTGGTCGACAGCAAGGTGGCCGACGCCTTCGTGGGGAAATTCGCTCAGCGCGCCGCGGCCCTGCCGGTCGGCGATCCGGCCAATGGCGCAGCCTGCGTCATCGGCCCGGTGATTTCCAAGGCCTCGGGCGGCCGGATCAACGGCCTGATCGACGACGCCCTGGCCAAGGGCGCGGTCCTGGCCGCCGGCGGCAAGGCCGATGGCGCGATCATGCCCGCCACCATCGTCGACCATGTGACCCCCGGCATGGAGATCTATGACGAGGAGACCTTCGGCCCGATCACCACCATCGTGCGGGTCGACGGCGTCGAAGAGGCCGTGCGGGTGGCTAACGACACCCCTTATGGCCTGTCCTCGGCGGTGTTCGGGCGCGACGTCACCCGCGCCCTGGACGTGGCCTCGCGCATCGAGGCCGGCTGCGTGCACATCAATGGCGCGACGGTCCAGAACGAGCCGCAGGCTCCCTATGGCGGCATGAAGCAGTCCGGCTATGGCCGCTTCGACGGCCGCGCGGTGATCGACCAGTTCACCGAACTGAAGTGGGTCACCATCGAACAGGCCAGCCAGCCCTACCCGTTCTAGGCTGGCCCGGGCGGCGCGCATCCTCCCCATCCCCCCAAAGGGATGCGCGCCGTCCACTCCTCTTCACTTTTCGCCCAAGCCCCCAGGTCCGCGATCCGGGGGACGCACCCGTAGAAAGTCCCATGCGCCCTACCCGCCGCACCGCGCGCGCCGCGCTCGCCGCCCTGCTGGTCTCGACCCTGCCGCTCGTTGGTTGCGCGGGGATGGGCGGCGTCGCGCCCAGCCAGGCGCGCCTGACCGACCCATCCCGTCTGGCCGCATCCAGGACCCTGGAGGGGGTGACCTTGTCGCCCGCCGCCTGGCCGGCAAGCGACTGGTGGAAGCGCTATGGCGACCCACAACTGGACGCCCTGGTCGCCGAGGTCCTGGCAGACAACCCCAGCCTCGGGGCGGCCCAGGCCCGCATTGACCAGGCCTTGGCGCTGAGCGGCGCGGCGCGGGCTGCGCAAAACCTGCAGGCCAATCTCAACGCAAAGGCCACGCAGCAACGGTTCAGCGGCCACAGCACCACGCCCCACCCGCTCGCCGGGTCCTGGGACTGGTTCAACGACGCGACCCTGGCGACCAGCTACGATCTGGACTTCTGGGGCAAGAACAAGAGCCTCATCGAGGCGTCGCTCGATCGCCTTCACGCCAGCCAGATCGACAGCCAGGCCGCGCGGCTGATGCTCGCCTATTCGACCACCCAGGTCTATTTCCGCCTGGCCCAGGCCCATGATCAGCTGGATCTGGCCGAGAGCGTGGTCAAGCAGCGCGAGGACACGCTCGAACTGGTCCGCCAGCGCGTGGCCGCAGGGCTGGATTCGACCGTCGACCTCAAGCAGGCCCAGGCCGCCCTGCCCCCGGCGCGCCAACAGGTCCTGACCCAGCGCGAGGCGGTCGACCTGGCGCGCTCTCAGCTGGCGGCGCTGACCGGAAAGGGCCCAGACCGCGGCCGCGCCGTGCAGCGCCCGAGCCTGTCGCTGAGCCAGACCCTCGCCCTGCCCGCCGACCTGCCTGCCGAACTCCTGGGCCGACGCCCCGACGTCGTGGCGCAGCGCTGGCGGGTTGAGGCCTCGGCCAAGGACATCAAGGCCGCCAAGGCGCAGTTCTACCCCAACATCAGCCTCAACGCCTATGTCGGCTCCCAGAGCCTGGGGCTGGATCACTGGGTCCAGGGCGGCAGCGCCATCGCCGGCATCGGGCCGGCCCTGACCCTGCCGATCTTCGACGGCGGTCGTTTGCGCGCCAATCTGGGCGCGCGCAACGCCGAGCACGACCTGGCCGTCGAGCAGTACAACCAGACCCTCGTCGAGGCGATGCGCGACGTCGTCGACCAGATCACCGCCCAGCAGTGGTTCGATCAGCAGAGGGCCGAGCAGGTCGATGCGGTCGAGACGGCCGAGGCGGCCTATGACCTGGCTATACAACGCTACCGCAGCGGCCTGACCCCCTACCTGCAGGTGCTCATCGCCCAGAGCCAGGTCTTCGCCCAGCGTAAGCAGCTTATCGACCTGCAGGTTCGCGCCTTGCAGCTGGACGCCAACCTCGCCCGCGCCCTGGGCGGCGGCGTGCTCGACAGCTGATCTCCTCATTCCTCAAGCCTTGAAATCCATGACCCAGACACAGCCTCCCGCCGGCTCGCCCGCCGCTCCTGGCTTTTTCGCCCGCCATCGCGCCAGCACCGCCCTGGGCCTCGTTCTGCTCTGCGCCGGTCTCTATTTCGGCGGCCGCGAGCTCTTGTGGGGCCGCGACCTGCAAGTCACCGAGGACGCCTATGTCGAGGGCAATGTCGTCCAGGTGACGCCGCAGACCACCGGCACGGTGGTGGCGATCGCCGCCGACAACACCGACCGGGTCATGGCCGGCCAGTCGCTGGTGCGCCTGAACGTCCTTGACGCGCAGCTGTCGCAGGATCGCGCCGAGGCGCAACTGGGCCGCGCCGTGCGACAGGTTCGCGGCCAGTTCGCCGCGGCCGCCCAGATGCAGGCGACGATCGACCAGCGCCGCGCCGACCTGTCGCGCGCCCAAGCCGACTACGAGCGACGCGCGCCGCTGGGCAAGACCGGCGCGATCTCGATGGAGGAGATCCGGCATGCCGAGGAAAGCCTGCGCGCGGCCCAGGCGGCCCTGGTCGCCGCCCAGCAACAATATGCCGGCAGCCAGGCGCTGATCGACGGCATGGCCATAGAGGCCCATCCGGACGTTGCGGTCGCAGCCGCCCAGGTGCGCGAAGCCTATATCGCCGTCCATCGCGCCCAGCTGAAGGCGCCGGTTTCAGGCATGGTCACTAAGCGCGCCGTGCAGGTCGGCCAGCGGGTTACGCCGGGCGCGGCCTTGATGTCGATCGTGCCCCTCGACCAACTTTGGGTGACCGCCAACCTCAAGGAATCCCAACTGGCCAATCTGCGCGTCGGCCAACCCGTGCAGCTGAGCGCCGATATCTATGGCGGCAAGCTGCGATACTCCGGACGGGTCGTCGGCCTGGACGCGGGCACCGGCAGCGCCTTTGCCCTCCTCCCAGCGCAGAACGCCACGGGTAACTGGATCAAGACCGTTCAGCGCGTTCCGGTCCGCATCGCGCTGGATCCCGGCCAGCTGCGCGACAACCCCTTGCGCATCGGCCTGTCGATGCGCGTGGAGATCGACACACGCGGCCATCGCGGCGTCAGCATCACCCAGGCGCGGTCCCGCCAGGCCCAGGCTTATGCGACCGCGATCTTCGACGATGAGGACGCCGGGGCCCAGGCGCAGGTGCGCCGGATCATCGCCCGCAACCTCACGCCTGCGTCAGCCCCACGCTCATGAGCCGCGCCGCGCCACACCCCGGCGCCCGGCGGCTGACGATCCTGCTGCTGACCGCTCTGGAGTTTCTGCAGTCGGGCATGGTGGCCTTCGCCGCCGGCCCGATCATGGGCGAGATCGGCGCCTCCCCGGAGGAGTTCAGCGTCGCGACGGCCGGCTACGCCGCCTTGGCGGTCCTGACCATCGCCAAGCAGCGCTGGCTGGTCGAGCGCCTGGGCTGGCGCCGCTACGTCCAGCTTTCGCTGACCATCTTCGCGATCGGCGCCATGGTCTGCGCGCTGAGCCGGGGCTTTGGAGAGTTTTTCCTGGGCCGTTGCGTAATGGGCCTGGGCGGGGCCGCGTTCATGACCTCCGGCCGGGTCATGGTGCAGCACTTCGCGCCGGGGCCCCAGCGGTTCGGGGGCATCAAGTTCTTCGCCTCGGGCCTGGGAGGCGGCATCGCCCTGGCCCCAGGTCTGGCGGCCCTGGCCGTGGCCGGGGACGCCTGGAACGCGATCTTCGTTATCCTGGCCAGCCTGGCGCTGGCGACCGCCATGGTGGCCAGCTTCGCCCTGCCCTCGGAGCCGGCCGCGCCCCACGAGCGTAGCCAGTCCCATCCCTTTCTGGCGCTTTCGCTCGGCGCGGGCAGCTTCTTGCTGCTCTTCGTCCTGCAGCGCGCCCAGTACGACTTCTACAGCAATCTTTCGCTCCTGCTGCTGGGGCTGGGCGCGGCGGCGCTGCTGCTCTGGCATCCGTTCTGGCTGATGCGCGGTCACGCCCGGCCGCTGCTGGCGCTCAAGCCTTTGGCCCAGAAGCGCTACGGCGTCGGGCTGGGGATCTATTTCGTCGCCTATGTCGCCCTGGGAGCCAACACCTACATGCTGCCCGTCTTCATGCAGAAGACGTTGGGCTTTGCTTGGCAGACGGTGGGCGGTTTCCAGACGCTGGGCTTGTCGGCCGCCCTGCTGACCTGGTTGGTCATGGCCAAGACGCTCCCCCGCTGGCCAAAGCCGAAGAAGTATTTCGTGGCCGGCTTTCTGGCCTTGGGCGCCTTTGGACTGCGGCTGTCGGGCCTGACGGGCGGGGCGGATCTTTGGCGCCAGGTCTTGCCGGCGCTGTTGCTCAACGGCGCCTTCATCATGTTGCTGATGGCCACCACGGCCAATC
This sequence comes from Caulobacter endophyticus, assembly GCF_003116815.1. Lineage (GTDB taxonomy): Bacteria > Pseudomonadota > Alphaproteobacteria > Caulobacterales > Caulobacteraceae > Caulobacter > Caulobacter endophyticus. Next base: position 153,516 of record NZ_QDKQ01000077.1, on the reverse strand, counting down.
AGACCTTCCGCGACTTCCAGCAGCATGAGGCGACCATGACCAGCGCCCAGCAGCTGAAGAACATGGTCGGCCAGATCGGCACGTCGGTGGGCGTCGCGGTCGCCACAATTCTCCTTCAGTGGCGCACTACGGCCCATTACGCGGTCCTCAACAACCGGTTCACCGCGGGCGATCCCGCCTTCGCCCCGGCGGCGCAGAACCTCGCAAACGCGCTGGACGCCCACATGGCCCCCGGTCAGGCCAGCGCCGCGGCGCTGGGACAGCTGGCCCAGCAGCTGGCCCAGCAGGCCAGCCTGCTGGCCTGTCTCGACTACTTCGTGGTGATCGCCGTTGTTGGCCTGGTCGGCGCGGCGGTGATGGCGCTGCAGCGCGTGATGGAATAGCGTCCGCGCACCCGATCGCGCGCTGGCGCGGCGCGCCCGTCAATCAAGCCGTTTGGTAGGGAATGGACCGTTTGCAGGCCATGGCCGTGTTCGTCCGCACGGTGGAGTTGGGCTCGTTCAGCGCCGCGGCGGACGCATTGCTGATGTCGCCCCAGCTCGTGGGCAAGCACGTGCAAAGGCTCGAGCAGCATCTAGGGGTTCAGCTGCTGTTACGCACGACGCGGCGCCAGAGCCTGACCGACTTTGGCCGAACCTTCTACGATCGCGCCAAGATCATCCTGGCCGAGGTGGAAGCCGCCGAGGGACTGGCGGCAGAGACCCAGGCGGCCCCGACCGGACGCCTGCGGATCAACGCCCCCGTGAGCTTTGGCATGAACACCTTGGCGCCGGCCCTCCCCGACTACATGAAGGCCCATCCTCAAGTCGCGGTGGAGCTGACGCTCAGCAACCGCGCTGTCGATCTCGTCGACGAGGGCTACGACGCGGTGTTTCGGATCGGCGTTCTGTCCGATAGCCAGTTGATGGCCCGCGCCCTGGCCCCCTACGAGTTGGTGCTCTGCGCCGCGCCCGCCTATCTGGACGGACGAGCGCCGCTGACCTCGCCACTCGATCTGCAGGAACACGAATGTCTCGGCTTTTCTCATACCGAGTTGCGGTCGCACTGGACCTTCGAGGGACCTGAAGGCCGCGTGGTCGTTCCCGTGTCGGGACGCCTTATGGTCGATCATGGCGAGCCGCTGCTGTGCGCCGCCCTGGCCGGGCTGGGCGTGCTGCTTCAGCCGGCGGAGGTCGTGCGTGCGCCGATCGCGCAGGGGCGGCTCGTGCGACTGCTCGAGGACTACAAGGCGCCCCCTCGCCCCCTGCACCTGCTCTATGCGCCGGACCGTCGCGTGACGCCCAAGCTTAGGAGCTTCATCACCTTCGCCGTCGAGCGGTTCGGCTGACCCACGCGCTGGCCGCCCGCGCGCTTACTCCGCCGACAGGAGGATCCGCCCCACCTGCCCGCCCGCCTCGAGCCGTCGGTGGGCGGTCTGGGCCTGGCGGAGCGGCAGGATCTCATAGGGCGGCGGCGACAACACGCCGGCCTGGAGCCCGGCGCAGAGCGCCGCCACCGCGCGTGCGAGCGCGACCCCGTCTAGCGTTTCGGTGGAATAGCCGGTCAAGACCACCGGCCTGATGAGGTCCCACGCATCGAAGGCGACGTCGCCGCCGCCGACCGCGCCGACGAGGCAGAGCGTCCCGCCATCGACCAAGGCCTGGACGCAAGGGGCGAAGCCCGCCCCCCCGACCGTGTCGAAAATCCCGTCATATTGCTTGACGCCCAGCATAGCCGGGCCGCCTCGGTCGACGACGATGGCGCGCCGGGCTCCCTGCGCGAGCACGCGGTCGACCTGGTTCTGGCGCGTGACCAGACCATGGACTTCTGCGCCGAGCACCTTGCCGATCGCGACCGCCGCCGAGCCGACGCCCCCCGCCGCTCCGGTCACCAGAAGACGCCTGCCCGTCAGCGGGCCCAGGCGGCCCAGACCTTCAAAGGCGGTGACCCCGGCCAGGCCCAACGCCGCCACGCTCGCCAGATCCAGATCCGGCGGCAAGGGGCATACGGCGCTGGCCGAAACCGAGACGAACTCGGCGTAGGCCCCCGGGTGTTCGGCGCGCACGCCGCCAAGCCCCTGCATCATGGTGATCACCGTCTGGCCGATCTCCAGATCCATGACGCCATCGGCAAGCTCGACGATGTCACCGACGAGCTCGACACCGGGCGTGTAGGGAAAAGGCTTGGCCGACCGGATCGGCCAGATCCCCGCCCGGATCTTCAGGTCGGTATGATTGACAGCCGCCAGGCGCGTGCGGATCCGGACCAGTCCCGGCGTTAAAGGCGCCAGTCCGCCTGCCCGCCAGGTGAGGACCTCGGGGCCGCCATACCGGTCCATGACGATGGCGTGGGCGACTTGCGGTTGGGCCATGACAATCTCAGCTTTCGCGCCTGTGCGGCTTGGCGGCCTGGGCAAGGTCCATCCGCCCGCTAGGGAGCCTTGCGGCCACATATCGCGCCACCGACTCGACCTGTCGCGGATCGATGCTGTGCCCGTGATCGGGGATCTGCTCGAATTGGACTTCCGCGCCGATCGCTCGCAGGGCGTCGGCGGCGTGTTGAGCATCGCTCAGGGCGATGACGCGGTCTTGGGCGCCGTGGCTCATGAAGACGGAAGGCCGGGGCCCCGGATGCGTCAGCAACGGCCCCGCCGACAGGCGTCCAGCGAGCGCGACGATCGCGGCGGGCGGCTGCTTGGCGGCCGCCGCTAGATGCAAGGCCAGGATCGCGCCCTGGCTGAAGCCGGCCACGACGGCGCGCTCGCGCGGCACGCCGACCAGCGCGCAGGCTTCGTCCAACAGGGTCTCGATCGCCGGCAGGGCCGCTTCGACCCGCGCCTTGCGATTGTCTTCGCTCACGCCCCTGACGCTGAACCATTGGCGCCCGCCAGGTCCCATGTCGAAAGGCGCAGTTCCGTCGGGCGCGAGAACGGCCGCGTTCGGCAGCCGCGCCGAAAGCAGACTGGCCAGCGGCCGCATCGCCTCGGCCGAGGCGCCCACGCCGTGCAGGAGCAGGACCAAAGCGTCGGCCTGCGTCGCCGGCCCGAACCGGAGAACGGTCATTGAGAAACTCCAAAACTATAGACGTCCATCCGCAGCACCCCGTGCGTGGTGCTGGCGTGCAGCCGCTCGACGCGGGGATCCGCGCCCCCGGCCCCCAGCGCCACGTAGAGCGGCAACAGATGCTCCTCGGTGGGATGGTTGCGGGTGGCGAAAGGCGCCAGCCGGCGATAGTCGAGGAGATCGGAGGTTCGGTTCTGGCTGAGCGCCAGGTCGAACCAGTCTGCGAAGGCGCTGACCCACTCTGGCTCGGCATGACCGACGGCTTGGCGATAATGGCGAAACTGGGAAAGGTCGTGGGTGAACGACCCCGATCCCAGGATCAGCACGCCTTCCTCCCGCAGCGGCTGCAGGGTCCGTCCGAGCGCGAGGTGATAGGCGGGGCCAAAACCGCTCTGCACCGACAGCTGCACCACCGGAATGTCCGCGTCGGGAAACGCCAGGAGCAACGGCGTCCAGGCGCCGTGGTCCAGCCCTCGGCGCGTGTCCTGAGCGCAGGCCAACCCCTGGGCCGACAGGAGCGCGCCGACCCGCTGGGCAAGGGCTTGCGAGCCCGGCGCGGCGTATTGCAGCTCGTAGAGCGCGCGCGGGAAGCCGCCGAAGTCGTGGATCGTCTCGTTGGCGTCCACCGCGTTCACGGTGGGCACGGCCGTCTCCCAGTGGGCGGAAATCACGAGGATCGCCTTGGGCCGTTGCGGCAGATGGCCGGCAAGGCCCTCCAGGAAGGTTTTTGCCGGCGCGTCGGTCATTGGCAGGGTCGGCGCCCCGTGACTGACAAAGAGCGAGGGAAGCATGGAAATCTCCAGGTCGGCAGGCGTCGTCGTCGCCTGCGATCCTCTCAGGCCTTGTTGATCTTGCCGGGCTTGAGCGCGAAGGCGCCGTCCCCGGCCAGGGCCAGGGCGAGCAGGGTCGCGATCCAGAACGCCGGATACTCCCAGCCGCCCTTGGGCGCGTCGAAGAAGAAGCCGTTGCGCCCGTGGACCGTGATGATCGAGCCGAACAGGATCACGCTCATGCCCAGCGCGACCGGACGGGCATAGACCCCCAGGACGAGCGCCAGACCGCCGAGCACCTCCGCGGCGATGGTCAGATAGGCCACAAAACCCGGCACCCCGACGCTCTGGAAGAACATGGCGGTTCCGGCCGGCGTGAAGACGAAGATCTTCAGCGCCGCGTGCGCCAGGAAGAGTGCGCCGGCGACAGCGCGCAGGCCAAAGAGGCCATAGGGGGCAAGACGGGTGTCGATCATCTGGAGCGATCCTCACAAAGGGCTCGTCGCGAGCCGTTGTCTGCAAGATGCGCTCGATCGGCGGCCGGCGGGATTGGCCAGATCCGCGATGCAGATATGCAAAAATGCAGAGGCAAGCGGGTGTCGAACCTCCGCCCACGAGGGCGGACGGAGGTCCGACGACTGGCCGCTAGTCCGCCAAGCCGAGCTGCTTCATGTAGCTTTGGTTGTCCCAGAAGAGGTACTCCTCGCTCATGACGCCGGCCTTGTTCCAGTGGCCGATGGTCGCCATGGGCAATTTGAAGCTCTTGCCGTTGGGCTGGATCACTTTGCCGTCGGGCAAGGTCATGGGTTGGGTGAAGGTGCCTTCCATCACCCCCATCACAGTCGTCCACTCGCCCTGCGCCACCTTGATCGGGTGAACCTTGATGCGGGTGTCGGGCGCGTAGGTGAACATGTACTTCAGGTCGTCGATGTGTTTGTCCAGACCGCGCTCGACATGGCCGTCGGGCCAATAGACGACGATGTCCTTGGCATGGCTTTCGGCGAGACGATCCCACTTTTGATTTGAGAAGACATCGAAATCGAGCGTGTCGAAGGTCTTCAGGTTGGCCGCGGCGATAGCCTGGGCGGTCTTGTAGTTGGCAAGTTCGGCGTCGGCCTTTGTCTGGGCCGCCGCGGCGCTCGCCGACACGGCCATGGCGGCGACGAGGGCGATCAAGCGGGTCTTCATGGACGGAGCTCCTGAGCATGGCGCGCTTTGGCGCCGCCAGATCGGTAGATCCGGATCGGTTGGCGGTGGATTGGCCAAGTTCGCCTGCCGACTCTGCAAAAACGTGTAGGGTGATCTTTGGAGGGACCATGCTCGAGTGGGATGACCTACGCAGTTTTCTGGCCATTGCCCGGCATGGGAACCTTTCCGCCGCGGCCCGCGCGCTCAAGGTTACGCAGACCACGATGGGGCGTCGCCTAGAGGGCCTTCACGCCAAGGTCGGCGCGCGCCTGCTCCAGCGCACGCCGACAGGGTTCGTCCTGACGCCCGCGGGCGAACGCGTACTGGCCAGCGTCGAGCGAATGGAAGCCGAGGCGCTGTTTGTCGAAAGAGCGGTCACGGGCGAGGACGCCAAGATCGCCGGTCAGGTGCGGATCACCACGGTCGAGTCGTTTGGCGCCCGCATTCTGACGCCCTTGCTCAAGCCCCTGCTCGATCGACAGCCCGAGCTCGAGATCGAGTTGATCACCGACACGCGTTCGCTATCGCTGTCGCGGCGCGAAGCCGACGTCGCTCTGCGCCTGGCGGAGTTCGAACAACATGAAGCCGTCGTACGCCGGGTCGGCGACATGGCTTTCGGCCTCTATGCGAGCCCGGGCTACCTGGAGGCGCGCGGCCAGCCCGACCTCGCCGCCGGATCGCCGGGGCACGCCAGCGTGACCTTGCAGGAGGACCTGGCTTTGCTCCCCGAGGCCAGGACCTTGGCGAAGGTCGCCCGCGAAGGTCGCGTGGCGCTGCGCGCCAATAGCCGCGAAGCTCAGCTGCAGGCCGCGCTGGCCGGCTTTGGCCTGACGCTCCTGCCCTGCTATCTGGCCCTGGAGCAGAACCTGATCGAACTTCCACTGCCCGAAGGACGACTGATGCGCGGGATCTGGCTCGGCGTTCATCGCGACACGCGCCACACGCCCCGGATTCGCCTGGTGCTCGACCAGTTGGGGCAAGGCCTTCGCGAACGCGCCGAGGTTCTAAATCCCCCAACGGCCCCCGCGACGCAATCGGGTCCGGCCGGGACTTGAGCCCCGACCGGACGGTCCGATCAACGATCCAGGAAGGCCTGCAGGTCGGCGGCGAACTTCTGGGGGTTCTTGAACATCAGGAAGTGGTCGCCCTGCTCGGCCTTGCTGTAGACGTGAAGCTCAGCCTTGGGGATCACCGATTGCGCCCAGCGCTGACTGGGAACGTTGGCGCTCCACTCGCCCGTGAAGATCGCCGTGGGCCGATCGATCTTATGGACGACGACATCGCGCCAATCGTTGGTCAGGTGATCGTACATGACGCGCTTGAGCGCCTTGGGATCATTGCTGATCACGGCGTTGGCGAAGGCCTCGGAATTGGCGAACGCGGGGCTGTCGCGCAGCATCAGACGCGAGAGCAGGTTGGGATCATCCGCAGACGGATGGGCCGGGGGCGCTTGATTGAGCGCCGCGATCAGGGGTTCGGGCGACGGGGCGATGGCCCCGGCGTCCCTGCGCGTGGTTTCGGACCAGTCGGCGTGCGCGACGATCGAGATCGGCTCGTCGACGAAGCACAGCTTGCGCACGCCCTTGGTTCCGAAGAGGTCGATGTAGCCCCAGATCACGGACGCGCCCATCGACCAGCCGCAGTAGTCCGCCGTTTCCAGGCCCAGGTGGTCGCTGAACTCCTTGAGGTCTGTCGAGAAGCGCGCGATGCGCGCGCCGTATTCGACACGCTGCGACAGGCCCTGGTTTCGCGGGTCCAAGACGTAGACGTGATAGGATTTGCTGAGGATATAGAGCAGATTGACGTACTCGGCGCCGTTGGCTGACCAACCCGGCACGAACACAAGCGGCCGCCCCTTACCCGCTTCCCAATAGGCGAGCTTTACCCCGTCACTGGTGGTGAAGCTGTTGATCTGCAGGTCGCGAAAATCGGAGAGCTTGGCGGGCAAGCCCGCGACCTGGTTAGGGAAGGAAAAGTCCTTGCCCAAGACCGCGGTGGCCGGCTCGGCGCCTGCAGGCGCGGCCGCCAGCGCCAAACTGGCGAGCAGGCCGATCAATGAGATTCTGAACATGGGAGACTCCTTTGAAGCTCGCGGCTCCATGAGCCCGGCTCAAAACGATAAATCGCCGCGCCGTTGCATGATTTGAAACGGCAGGCGCCGAAGAGGCCCGCCCCTGCCTCAAATGAACCTTGGCCTTGACGTCAGGCATATACCGACGCGTTTCGCGTCTCCCCGAGCCGCGCTTGGCGCAACACCAGCGCTATCGCATTCGCCAGTATCCATATGGGCCACTCGCCCGCTTGTCTCGGTGATCGGCTAAGCGCCAAATGCTGATGCCTTGGCTTACGATGGCGGCGAGGGATCAGTCGGTCTGCTGGATGCGTAGATTGCGAAACCGCGCCAGAGTGCCCGACTCAATCCACAGGCCCACCCCGCCACGCTGACCAGCACCCAGTTTGAGGTCTTCGATCTGCATTACCGGCTGGTCTTTATGGTTCAGATAGAGCTTGGCGGACACGCCCTTCACGACCAGACGGTAGTGCGTCCATCTTCCCGGCGCGATCTCGGCCTGGGTTTCATAACGACCCGGGGCTTCCCGGCGTAGACGATCAAAGGTCCAATCTGGATAGGCGAAATACTGGACCGCCCGGCCTTTGCGGACGGGGTCATCCGTCGGGCCGTTGGTGGGGCGCAGATAGACGTTCTCAAAGCTGCGATCGGCGCCGATCCGAAACGACACGCCAACGAACCCTCGGGCATAGGCAGGGGCGTCGGCGGCGGGCTCCCCTGAAATCTCTACCTCGATCACGCCGTCGTGGAAGTCCATGGGCAGCCAAGCCATGAACGCGCGATCGGTCAGGATCTCATGCGCCGGGTCCTGATAGGCGGCTGCCGGCATTCTCATTTCGAATGCAGGTTCCCCCTTGTACGAAACCTCCGCGAGACTGACGCCCGAGAGCTGGAAATCGCTGGCCCGATAGCTCTGACCATGCGCCAGGGTAGCGTAGGCCAAGAACGCCGCGGTCAGAATGCTTGCTTGCCCGCTCACACGTGGTCCCTTTCGGTTGGATCGGCTGGGCTCCGGTATGATCCGCCGCCTGGCTAGGAACAATCGCCCTTTGGCGCATTCATTTACGCCGCAGCGTTTCAAATCCTCTCTCGCACCCTCCCGGATCGACGGGGGTCGAAGAGGAAATGACGCGCCGCGCGGTGACGATCTTCCCAAGCACCAGTGGCTCGAGGTTTGGGATGAAGGGCCGCCGCCACGGCTTGACCGTGCCCCTAGGCGATCGCCCCTTCCCCTCCGTGGGCAGGATGCAAATAGCGTCGCGTCGAAAGCTTCACGAAAGGCTGGCTTCTCATAGCCCAGGACACCGCCATGGAGTCCCCCGCGATGACGCTTTGCTCTTCGTCCTCCCCCCGCCGCCAAGCCCTTTGGCTGAGCGCGGCTCTACTTGCCCTATGCGCTCCGGCCGCGGGGGTCGCACAGACGCTCGATGATCCGGCCGTTCGCGCCCCGTCGGCCGGCGGCCAGCGCGCCACCCAGGCCAACGCCGATTACGACCAGGATCTGGACGCCTCGGCCGCGCCGGCCGATCCGTGGGAAGGCTTCAATCGCCAGGCCTTCAAGTTCAATCGCGGCCTGGACCGCTATGTGACCGGCCCGATCGGACGCGGCTATATGAAGATCACGCCCAAGGCGGTGCGCCATCGCGTCGCCTCGGTCGTCAATAATCTGGGCGAGCCTGGCACGGCGATCAACGACCTGGCCCAGGGGCGTCCGCGCGCCGCCGGCGTGACCACCTCGCGCTTCCTGATCAACTCCACGGTCGGCGGCCTTGGATTGTTCGACGTCGGCGCCAAGGTCGGCCTGGAGGGCCACGAAGCCGATTTTGGCCAAACCCTGGGTCGCTACGGCGCCAAGTCCGGCCGCTATGTCGTCCTGCCGCTCCTGGGACCCACCACCGTCCGCGACGGCGCGGGACGGTTGGTCGACACCATGACCGATCCGGTCGCCCTGGCCACGGCCGGCGGCGCCAAGAGTTTTGGCATGATCCGCGGCGGCGTCACGGCCCTCGACGCGCGCGCGAATTCGGACGGCTTCTTGCGGGCGCTGGACGAGGCGGCCGACCCTTACGCGATGATGCGATCGGCCTATCTGCAGAACCGCGCGGACATGGTCCGTCAGGCCAGGGGCGGCGTACAGGTCCTGCCCGACTTCGACGCGGCGAGGATCGAGCCTTGAGCCCCTCGACCATGTCGCGACGCATCCTCCCCTGGCTCTTTCTTCTGCCAAGCGCCTACGCCCAACCCGCCTTGGCCGCCCGCGACGCCAGCGCCGAGGCCTTTGCCCGCGCCGGCGCCAGCCGGCTCCTGGGCGTCCTGGGCGACAAGGCCGCCGGTCCAGCCCAAAAGGACGCCGCGTTCCACAAGGCCATCGACGAGCTGGCCGACGTGCCGCGCGTCACCCATTTCGTCCTGGGCAAGTACGCCCGCACGATCACCCCCGACCAGAAGCGGCGCTTCGCCCTGGCCTTCCGATCCTACGCCGAGCGGATCTACCAGGGCCGCCTGGCCGACTATGGCGGCGAGCGCGTGTCGGTCGTCGGATCGGTCATGCGCAAGCCCGGCGATGTGATCGTCGCCACGGAGATCAGCGGCGGCCAGCTTGATCGACCCGTGCCGGTTTCCTGGCGCGTCCTGCAATCACCCGGCGGTTGGCGGGTGGTGGATGTGCAATTTCGGGGCGTCTGGCTGGCCATAACCCAGCAGCAGGACTTCGTCGCCACCATCGACAACGCCGGCGGCGACGTCGAGGTGTTGATCAATCGCCTGCGCAGCGATGCGCCCGTGTCGGTGAAGCGCCGATGAGCGGGGCGCGCGAAGCCACCGCCGAGACCGTCATGGGCACGATCGTCCTGGTCCTGACGGTGGCGTTCCTGACCTATTCGCTGAGCGTGGGCGGCGTCCACATCAGCCGAGGAAACTATGAGATCGGCGCCAAGTTCGGCGAGGCCGGCGCGCTGGCCCCGGGTGCCGCGGTCAGCGTCGCCGGCGTCAAGGTCGGCACGGTCTCGCAGGTCACTCTGGATCCGAAGACCTATATGGCGATCGCCAAGCTGAGCATCGACACGAGCGTCAAGCTGCCGGCGGATTCCACGGCCAAGATCACCAGCGACGGTCTGCTCGGCGGGGCTCACATCGCCATCGCCCCCGGCGCCTCGCTCGAGGATCTCCAGCCCGGCGGCGAGATCGAGAACACGCAAGGCGCAGTGGACCTGTTGGGGCTGATCGGCTCGGTGATCCGTCCGCAAGGCGGCTCGGGCGAAGCGGTCGCATCCTCCGCTCCGGCCCCGCCAAATCAGCCGTCCCAGCCGGCAGAACGCCACTGATGGCGGCGGCCAAGGCCCGGCGGGCGCCAAACCGTCTTCGAAGCAACCTCGTTCGCCCCCTGGGCCGCTCGACCCTGGCGGCTGCGCGCAGGGTCGGCGCGGTGGGCGTCTTCGGCGCACGCGCCACGATCGCCGCCCTGAGCCCGCCCTGGTTCCCGGGTCAGATAAGGCGCCAGTTCGTCGCCATCGGCTTCTTCTCGCTGCCGGTCGTGGGGCTGACGGCCATCTTCACCGGCGCGGCCCTGGCCCTGAACATCTTCACCGGCGGCGGACGCTTCAACGCCGAGCAGGTGATGCCGCAGATCGTGGCCCTGGGGATCACCCGGGAGCTGGGTCCAGTGCTGGCCGCCCTGATGCTGGCGGGCCGCGTCTCGGCCGCCATCGCCGCCGAGATCGGGGCCATGCGCGCGACCGAGCAGATCGACGCCATGCACACGCTGTCGACCGACCCGTTTTCCTACCTCGTCGGCCCGCGCCTGCTGGCCGGCGTGCTGATGTTGCCGCTGCTGACCCTCGTCGCCGACACGATCGGCGTCGCTGGCGGCTGGTTGGCGGCCACCCGGGTCTTGGACTTCAGCTCGGCCGCCTACATCCGCAACACCATCGACGTCCTGCAAGGCTGGGACATCGTCTCGGGCCTGATCAAGGCGGCGGTATTCGGCTACATCGTCGCCCTGATGGGCTGTTACCACGGCTACACCGCCAAGGGCGGCGCACGAGGCGTGGGGCGGGCGACGACCCGCGCGGTGGTCTCCTCGGCGATCCTGATCTTCGCCAGCGACTACCTCCTGACCACCGTCTTCACCCAGGCCTCATGACCCAAACGCGTCCAAAGTTCGCCTGGAAGGGCGTGATCAAGCGCTTCGAGGGCCGCGCGGTCCTGGACGGCCTGAACCTGTCGGTCGCGCAGGGCAGGTCTCTGGTGATCATCGGCGGCTCAGGCCAGGGCAAGTCGGTGGCCATCAAGACCGCCCTTGGCCTGCTGCGCCCCGACGCCGGCCAGATCGAGCTGGACGGCCATAGCCTCGTTGATCTTTCGCAAGGCCAGCGCCGCCAGCTGTTCTCACGGGTCGGCGTGCTGTTCCAGGGCGCGGCTCTGTTTGACAGCCTCACCGTATGGGAAAACGTCGCCTTTCGGCTGATCAACGCCGACGGCGTGCCGCGCAAAGCGGCCAAGGACCGCGCGATCGAGGCCCTGGACCAGGTACGCCTCGGCCCGGACGTAGCCCACCGCTTCCCGTCCGAGCTGTCAGGCGGCATGCAGAAGCGGGCCGGCCTGGCCCGCGCCGTGGTCGGCCAACCCGAAATCCTGTTCTTCGACGAGCCGACAACAGGTCTTGATCCCATCACGGCCATGGCGATCAACCAGCTCATCAGCGATCAGGTGCGCCGCCTGGGCTCGACCGCCATCTCCATTACGCACGACCTGGTTTCAGCCCAGATGATCGGCGATGAGATCGCTATGCTGCACGAGGGGCGCATCCGGTGGCGTGGCTTGGCCAGGGATCTTGGCCAAGCCGAGGATCCAGTTGTTCGCCGCTACGCCGACGCCGCCCGCCTGGGCCCTGTCGACCTTCGTTCCCGGGAGATCGTTTGATGCCGCGCGCCTTGCTTGGTCTGCCGCCCCGGCGCTGGGGCCGATCCCTGCTCTGGATGCTGTTTCCCTCAGTCGTTCTGGTGGTCGCCTGGGGCTTTGTCGTCGCCGAGCTCCTGGGACGAAACCAAGAGACGGTGACGCTGCCGGTCATCGCGCGCCTCAATCCAATGCGCCTGGTGATCGAGGCCAGCGAGCGGCTGCCGATGATCCTGGTGTTCATCGCCCTGATGATGGTGGCCATCTACGCCACCCTGCACGTTGGCCTTCGCCCGCTGCGGCGATTGTCTCTGCTGGCGGCCGATATCGGTCCAGCCACCATCCACGCCCGTTTGCCCGTGGCGTCGGCTCCGCGCGAGGTCGCCCCGTTGGTCGAGGCGTTCAACGCCACGCTCGATCGCCTGGAGGCCGGCTGGCGAGCGCAGCGCGATTTTTCGGCGAACGCCGCGCACGAGCTGCGAACGCCCCTGGCCATCCTGCGCGCCCAGGTCGAGAGCTTGCTGGAGCCGGACGAGCGCCGCGCCGCCAGCGAGGAGTTCGAGCGGCTCGGGCGCCTGGTGGCCCAACTCCTGGCCTTGGCCGAGGCCGAAAGCGGCGCCCTGGCCCAGACGCATTCGTTCGATCTCGTCGCCTTGGCGCGCGATGTGACCAGCGACATGGCCAGCTTCGTGCTCTCCAGCGGTCGAACCGTGGGCTTCGACAACGTGATCGAGCGGCTGATGATCGAGGGTCAGCCCGATCTCGTCGAAACCGCGTTGCGCAATCTGCTCGAAAACGCCGTGCGCCACACCCCGAGCGGCGTCGAGATCCTGGTGACCATCGACGCCGATGGCCTGGTCTGCGTCTCCGACGATGGGACCGGCGTGCCGGCGGAGGCCAGGGCCCGACTGTTCGAGCGCTTCAGCCGTGGCGATCCCCAAGGGCCGGGCGCGGGGCTTGGCCTGTCGATCGTGCGTCAGATCATGGAGCGCCATGGCGGCAGGGTGCGTCTGGCCCCCTTGGCGCGCGGCGCCTGCTTTGAGCTCGACTTTCGCCGTTGGACTTGAGGGTCAGTCCTCCACCGCCGCGCCGCCTTCCAACCGAACGAGCATGTAGCCCAGACCGCGCAGGGCTCGGATGGTCACATCCGCGCCGAGGTCGGCCATCTTGCGGCGCACCCGATGGACATGCATCTGGATGGAGTTGTCGGTGTAGTCCTGATCGAGGCTGTGGAGGCTCTCGCCCAGCTGGGACCTGCTGACGACCCGCTCGGGATGACGCAGGCAGCGCTCGAGCACGATGCTTTCGCCCCGGGAGAGGGGCGAACGCGCCTCCCCCACGCTGATCTCGTTGCCGCTCTGGTCGTAGCGAAGCCGGCCATAGCGCATAACGCCCGCGGCGGTGAGCGCTGGCCTGCGCCCCAGCGCCCGCAGCCGCGCGACCAGCTCCTCGATCGCGAAGGGTTTGACGAGATAGTCATCAGCGCCTTGCTCGAGACCCTGGACCCGTTGGTCGACCGAGCCCAGGGCCGTCAGCATCAGAACCGGCGTGCGCAAGCCCGCCGCCCTGGCCTTCGCCAGGAGATCAAGGCCACTGTCCTGGCCTAGGATGATGTCGAGGATCACCGCCTCGTAAGCCACGCTACGCCAGGCGTGCCACCCATCGTCGATGGTTTCGAAGAGGTCGATGGCAAAGCCGGCCTTGACCAGCGACCGCATGGTCGCCTGACCAAGCCGAACATTGTCCTCGATCAGCAGGGCGCGCATGCGAGTTAGAAGCTGTAGAAGAGAGCCAAGGCCAATTGGCCCTGATCGGCCGAGCCTTCGCGGGCGACTATGGGGCTGTCGGCGGCGCTGTCAACGAGACGGCGATAGCTTGCATTGGCCAAGGCGCTCCAGCGATCGGTGATCCGATAGCGCAGGGTCGCGCCAGCTTCGACGTTTTCGATCCCCTTGTCGGCGGCATAGGGCGAAAGGCCGCTGGCCAGAGCGCCGGCCCCGGAGACGCCGAAGTAGGTCTGCATGTATTTGCGGTCGGCCCAGGTGGTCGAAAGGCTCGCCCCCGCGCTCCAGCGATCATTGAGCGGGCGGTCGTAGTCGAGGCCGAACTCGGCCAGGACGCCTTCGTGCACCTTGCCGGTGTCGGTGAGAACCTCGCCTCCGATCTTCAGCTCGCCCCCCGCCAGAGCCAAGCGCTTGCGCGCGAAGACGCCCGCATTGACGGCGTCGTCGATCTCGCCAAGCCGGCGCACCGCCAGGTTCTTGATGTCGCCGTCGCGGCCACGCTCGAAGGTCAGGATCGGCCCGGCTTCCAGCCAACCGCTCGGCAGGAGGTTGGCCCGGAGCGCGCGGCCCTCGAGGCTGACATAGACGTCGCCGCGACCGTAGCGAAACCCAACGAAGGGCAAGGGCGCGACTTCGTAATCCTTGGCCCCCTTGTACTCGGGCCGATAGACGCCGACCGCGCCGAGCGCCAGATGCAGGCCGTCGCGGTCCTGGTCTTGGGCGTAGGCGACGCCGTGGCCGACGACGAGGCTTGCGAAACAGGCGACGAGGGGGAGGAATTTCATCTTCGGCGGGTCCGACAACACCGCAATTTCGCGGCGTTTGGCCTATGGAAGCCAAAGCTTTCGTGGAGCTTTCAGCATCGGCTCTTTGCGTGCTCAACCGACGCCCTCGAAAATCTCCTTCACCAAAGCGGTGCTCGGCCGGCCGCCGAGCGGACCTCGTCGCAGAGGGTAGCGCGTGGGGTCTTCCCACCGACGCAAACCCGTCGACGCCGACTCTACGGCATGGTTGGGCGGCGAATTGCGGATCCACACGACAGCGCCCAAACTGTAACCTTGGACAAATTTGGTTTCCTTAATTGCTGAAGCTCGGCATGAGAGCACTATGACCATTTCGACCGCCGAGACCCAAAAGCTCTATCAGCAGGTCGCCAGGGCGATCTCGGAGGCGATCCGCTCGGGCCAGTACGCTGCCGGCAACAGGCTGCCGTCGGAACGCGAACTGGCGGAAGAATTCAAGGTCAGCCGGCCTACCGTGCGCGAGGCGATGATCGCTCTGGAAATCCACGGACTGGTCGAAGCGCGCCACGGGTCGGGCGTCTATGTCCTGGATGAGCCGCAATCGAAGACCACGGCGAGCGAACTGGACATCGGCGCTTTCGAGCTGACCGAAGCGCGTCGACTGATCGAAGGCGAGACCTGCGCCCTAGCCGCCAGCACGATTACCGAGGCCGAGCTTGATCAACTTGAAGCGATCATGGCCGACATGGTCGATGAAAATCAGCGGGACATAAAAGGCGACCTGGCAGACCGCCGCTTTCATGTCGCGATCGCCCAGGCCACCCGAAACAGCGCCTTGGTGACCGTGGTGGAGAACCTCTGGGACCTTCGCTACAAGTCGCCGCTTTGCCGCGCCATGCTGGAGCGAGGGCGCCAAGTCGGCATCCGCCCCCTGATCGACGACCACCAGGCCATCCTCCTGGCGCTGCGGTCGCGAGACCCGAAAGACGCGCGCGCCGCCATGCGCGATCACTTGAGCCGAGTGATCGAGAACCTGCTGACCGCAACCGAGCTCGACGCCGTGGAGCAGGCTCGAAACAACGTGCAGGCAAGACGCCTGGAAATCGCCCGCCGCTCGGTCATCTGATCAGCTCGGGCCTTTACCTTTCGAAGGGCGCCGCTTTCGCTCTCGACCCAGGCGCTCCTCAGCTCGGTCGCAGATCAGGCGCGTTGGCCCCGATGCATGGCCGGCTGGCAAAGCGTCTATGTTCAACGTCGGATGCTCTCGCGCGGTCCCAAGAAGGTCGCCGGCAGGCCTTGCCGGGTCGTCATCACCGTTTCAAAGACCAAGCCCGGGTCTATCCTCCAAAGCTTGAGGGTGCGAGCCCCGCCCTTCGCCAGGGTGAAATGCGCGCGACCGACGGCCGCGTTGCTCGCCACCGCCCGGTTCCAATCATTGGTGTCGGGCTTGAGGTTGAGCGTAACGATCTTGACTGGCCCATCATCGAATGAGACCCCGAACCGCAAACCCTCCTTGCCCCGGAAATCCAGGCTAGGCGCGGCGAGAACGATGACGTCCAGCGCGCCGGGCTTTTGCAGGTCGACAGGATATTCGAGCCAGGGGCCACCACCGGGCTCCGACGAGGGCGCTGTCGAAGGGAAGGCGGCGACGCCCGAAAGCGTGCGGCCCAGATTGGGGATCGTTCGCCAGTCCAGCCCGTCCTTGGCGACGGCCCGACTGTAATGCTCGGCTTCAATGGTCAAGAGGCCGGCGACCTCGACATAGCCCTGGCGCCGGCCAGCGGGTTTGGAGACCGGTACGGTCACAGCGACACGTTCACCGTTCCCACCTTGGATCTCGACTTGAGCCAGGGTCAGGCCAGTCGGGGCCTTCCGCCAGTCCACCGAAATCTCCAGACGTACATCCTGATCGACGCGTCCGGCTCGCTGACTGATCTTGAGCCAGGACTGGTCGGCGGTTGCGGTGAAGGCGAACGGCTTGCCGCCGTGGAACACATCAATCCAACGCGAACCCACGGAGTCGACGTCCAGGACGGGCAGTTGGACCCCAGCGCCTGATCCGGCCCAGGTCGCCTTGGAGTTGCCCTCGACGGCGACGCCGAGCCCGCGTGGTTGGCCCGGAGGCACGGACTTGATGGAGGGCGGCGTGTTTGCGCGCGGTTGGTCCCAGCTTGTATAGCCGATATGGACTTGGCTCATCATGCCGCGCCATTTTCCGCCGGCGACATCCTCGTGATATTGCCGGGTGAGTTCACTGTCGCGGGCGAATAGGACGCCGACCTGATCGCCCCAAGCCTTGGCCGAGGCCCGGCCCTGCGCGGCATAGAGCTGGTTTCGACCGGCGGCGACGTAGAGCCGCGTCAGGTTGGCGCTGGCCTGGATCGGATATTGAACAAGTTGGAAAAACGCGTCGCGGTAGGCCGTCGGCAGGGTAGCGCCCACCTTCAGCGTGCGCGCCTCCAGATCGTCCCATTCGGCCAGGACGCGTTCGGCTTCGCGCTCATGGATCAGGCTGAAGGTGTCGGGATTGAGGAGTTCGGGTTTGCGGCGGGCGTTTAGCCGGGTGTAGCCTTCCAGGAGCGGACCGATCGCTTCACCTGGCGCTGCGCCGAACTGAGCTTTGGCCCAATCGGTCGCGTAACGATCCATGGCCTCCACCGACATGCCGGCCGGGTCCCAGGCCATGTCGAGGAAAAACGAGACGGGCAGTTCCATTGGCTTGAGATCACCGACGTTGACGATCCAAAGCTTGTCCGCGCCGTAGTCGGCCGCCAGTTTCATTTGCTCCCAGGTTCGCTCGATCTGGTTGGTGTTGATCCACTTGTAGCTGCGTGGTCCGCCGACATAGTCAAAGTGGTAGTAGACACCATAGCCGCCGGCGCGCGCCTTGCCCGGCTCGGGGAGCCGGCGGATGTTTCCCCAATTGTCGTCAGAAAAAAGCAGGGTCACGTCGTCGGGCACGCGCATGCCAGCATCGTAATAGTCCTGCACCTCCTTGTAGAGCGCCCAGACCTGGGGGGTGGCAGCCGGATCCTTGCCGGTCACCTCCCCCAGGATGCGACGCTGATCGCCGACGATCGTCTCCAGGAGCTCGGTCGCGGTGCCCTTGGTCATTGGCTCGTCGCCGTCACCGCGCATACCGATGGTGACCACGCTTTCGCGCGCGCCCATGCGCCTAACGCCGTCTCGCCAAAACGCCTCTAGGGCCGCCTTGTTGGTTGTGTAGTCCCACGCCCCGCCGCCCTGGCGCGCCCAATCCTTTTGGGCCCGCATCATGGGTTCGTGGTGAGAGGTGCCCAGCACCACGCCGTAGGCGTCGGCCTGCTGGGCGCTCAGCGGATCGTCCTCAAAGATCGATTTTCCCCACATCGCCGGCCACAGATAGTTGCCGCGCAAGCGCAGGATGAGCTCGAACACCTTCTCGTACATTTGGGAATTGACCCCGCCAAAGCGGATCTTGGCCCAGCTGGACAGCCCCGGGTCTTCATCGTTGAGGAAGATCCCCCGGTACTTGACGACGGGCTTCTGCGCGCGCCGGCCAGGCGACACGGCCAGATCCTGGCGCACAGGCGTCGGCACGTCCGCCCACCAGGCCCAGGGCGACACGCCGATGCGCTCGGAAAGATCGTAGGCCCCGAAGATTGCCCCCCGCCGGTCCGCGCCGGCAATCACCAGAGCCCGGGCGACGCCGGGCGCGGGCTTATCGACCACCTGCTGGACGAAGCCCTCCCATTGGCCCGCGATCCCCGAGACGTCGAGCTTGCGCTCGGCGATCAGCCGATCGATCACCGGACTATGGCCGATGGTTCCCAAGATCACGATCGGCTGGCCCTTGGCGGCCTGGGTTGGGACCTCAGCGCCGGCGACGCGCGCCAGATCGGCCTGCAAGTCGACCGCCACGCGACGAACCGCAGGAAGGTCGGCCGCATCAACGACGACGAAGGCTGGCTGGCCTGCGGCCACCAAACTCAAAGCGCCCTTAGCGGAAGGAGAGACCACACTCACGGGGGTGATCGCGGCGCTCGGAGCGGCTTGAGCGCCCCAGCTCAAAGCCATGGTCGTGCACATACCGATGGCGGCGAGGAGGTATTTCATGCGGATCAGCTCCAGGCCCCCGCGAGGCGTCGCGGAGGAAAAGCCAAGAAAACGGGCGGCGCGCAAGCGCGCCGCCCAGGAGGATCTTGCGGCCAGGGGAAGAAGCGGCCGCGAAGATCAAACTCGGTCCCCGCTTCGGCTCCTTGAGGGCGAGCCAGGGATTGGACGCTCGTCAGAAGCTAGCCCGCACGCCCACCACGAAGGTGCGGCCAGCATAGGTCGCGCCGTCGGGCTGGGACTCTCGGTTTTCGTATTGGTTGAGCTGGACTTGCTTGAGTAGGTTCTGGGCCTGAATGGTGACCCTGGCCTGCTTGTAGCCCTTTACCGGGAAGCTGATCTGGGCGTCCATATAGTTGGTCGCCGTCGAATAGAGATCTCCGGGAACGTTGTTCGTCGGCCCCACCGTCTGAAGGTTCTCGTCCCGATGGGTGTAGGACAGACGGGCCGAGAAGCCGTTTTTCAGCTCGTAGTAGAGCGTGCCGTTATAGGTCCATGGCGCCAGGCCCGCGATCAGAGATTTGGGATTCAAGGTCGGCGGCGCCTCCCCCGAGAGCGACTGGGAGATGTGGGTCACGTTGCCGCTGAAACCGAGCCCTTTGACGACGAAATCCAACGGCTGGTTCCACTGAAACTCCTGGCCGACCAGCTTGACGACGACATCGGAGTTTAGCTTTTGGCGCACGATGATGCGCGCGGCGGTGGGATCGCCGTTGCCTAGGTTGGTGACGCCGGTTTTCTGACGGTCGCTGAGGCGGTCAAAGACCAGGCCGGTCTCGGCGAACGGCGTGCTGACATCGAGCGTGGCCGGGTAGTCGTAGATGTCCTTGGCCCAGACGTTGAAGGTCAGCACGGTTTTCGACTTGGGATACCACTCCACGCCCAAGTCGTAGTTGTTGGCGTAGAAGGGCGACAGCGAGGGGTTGCCCTTGGTGAAAGTGTCGGCGTCCAGGCTGAGACCGAAGCTGGGAGCCAAGTCCTGGGGATTGGGCCGCGTGACTGTACGGGCCGCCGCGCCGCGCACGACGAGGCGGTCGGTCAGGAAATAAGCCAGGTTCGCGCTGGGCAACCAGTTGTGGCTACGGCTAGTGGTCTTGGGGGCGGTGCGGGTGCCGCCGCCGACCAGGAAATCGTTGACGATGCCGGCCACCGATTGCTCGGTCTCGGTATAGCGCACGCCGGTGTTGAAGCGCAGGTCACGCCCGAAGACATCGTGGCTGCCCTCCGCCATCAGGTAGGCTGAGTTGGTGTCTTCGGTGAGCAGGCGCGGCGAATAGGTGTTCAGGTAATTGGACGGCTGATCGCCGGGATTAGTCTGATTGATGTAGTAGTCGAAGTTGACCGCCTTGCGCAGCTTGGCGAAGTCGATCACCTGCCATCCGCCGTTGAACCCGGCATTGATCGGCGAGCCCTTGAAGAGCTTCATCGACGGCAGATCGGTCAGATATTGGGCCAGCGCCGAATTGGGGATGGCGCCCAGAACCGAGGTCTGGGTGGAGGTGAAGGTCGAGGTGCAGTTGTTGCGGAAGGCGCAGTCGGAGACGTTCCAGCTGACGATGTGCCGATCGAAGGTCGACTTCATCACACCAGCCGAGACGGCCAGGAATCGCGAGTCACCCCATTTGAGGTCGGCGCGGATCGACTTCTGCTCGAGATCTTGACGGTTGGGGGCGATCTGGATGCTGTTCCAGTACCAGTTGGTGTAGGTGGGCAGATTGATGTTGGACGACAGCTGCGGCGTCAGGTCACCGGGGGTGTAGCTGTAGACGGCATATTGTCCGGTGTTGAGCGGCGTCAGGTTCGACGAAGGCCCGCCGCCAGCGGGCGCGGCGACGCCGGCGGCGTAGACGGTGGGCTGCACCTGCCCCGGCGCCGACTGCAGCGTGTAGACGATCGAGTCGTTGGTGAACTTGCCGGAATTGATCATCCCGGCCATGGAGAACTTCAGATGCCTGGCGATATCCCATTCGCCTTTCAGCGATCGGTAGAACAGCCTCGTAGAGCTCTGCGCGTCAGTGCTTTGGTTGAGGAAGTAGGCGTTGCCGAACGTGCCCGAGGTCAGGACCCTGTTCTGATCGGCGACGAAATTGATCGGGATGTTGTTGTTGTAGCTGCGCACCGTCAGCATGACGTCATACTGACCAAAGTTGTTGTTCGACTCCGAGAGGATGGAGTCGAACTTGAAGCGCAGCTTGCTGGTGGGCCGCCATTCAAGGTTCAGCATGCCCGTCGTGCGATCTCGCTTGCCGACGACCTGCTCGGCGCGCACCAGACGCGGGACGATGACATAGCTGAGGTCCTGGCAGGACAGGCCCGAGGTGCCGCCGGCCACGCCGTTGCCGCATTGGACGAGGGCCGTCCCAGCCCGACCTAGGCCAAGCTCCGATGGCACGTTTGTGGGAATGGTGGTCAGGGTGGCGCCCGCCCCGCCGCCATAACCGGCCGTGCGGTTCGTCGCCGGGGCGCTGGCGGGATCGATTGTCAGGGAGTTACAGCCCAAGGTGGTGTTGCGGCAGGCCGCGCCCAGGCTCATCGTGGTGTAGCCCACGGTGTTGAAAATCTCGCTGCGGTAGTCCTTGTCGGCGAAGGCCCCGGCGATCAGGATTCCGAAATCGCCGATCTTGGTGTCTTGCCACGTGTTGCTTACGATCGCCGCCGCCCGGGGCGTGGCCGTCCCATTGGCGTCCTGGTAAGAACCCTGGGCTTGTAGGTTCAGGTGGAAGCCCTTGCGATCGAACGGGCCGATCGGCTGCATGTCGATCGAGCCGGCGGTGCCGCCTTCCACCCCGCTGGCGATCGGCGATTTGCTCAGCGTCAGGCTACGGAAAAGTTCGGACGGCAGGATGTCCAGGCTCGACCCGCGGCCTTCGTTGGTGCCGTTGCTCGAGGTGCTGACAGCGAAGCCGTTGACGGTCAGGACCGTGAAGCCGGCGCTGAGACCTCGAACATTGACGTAGGTCCCTTCGCCGGAGGTGTCGCGGTCAATTTGCACGCCAGGCAGGCGCTGCAGCGATTCCGTCAGGTTCAGGTCGGGGAATTTGCCGATGTCCTCGGCGAAGATGGAGTCGATGAAATTGGTGGTGTTCTTCTTGGCGTTGGCAGAGCTCTCCAGCGACTGCCGGTAGCCGGTGACGACCACCTCTTCCACCAAGGTTTGATTGGGCGAGCCCTGAGCCGCGGCGGTCTTCTGCGGGGCGTCAGCGGTCTGCGCCCAGGCCTGGCCTGCCAGGAAAGCCGGGATCAAGGTCGCGCTCATCAAAACGGCGCGCCTGGAAATGCGCTTGGAATTCATCGTTCCCTCCCTGTCCGCCGTGTTTCGCCGGACCTTTGTTTTGTTGGCGGAGCCGAAGCCCGCTTTGTCAGCGCCCGCGATCCGCTCCGCCCCCGCAGCAAGAGGCGATACGAGCACCGACGGCGCCACAGCGGAAACAACGGCATCCCGTAGTGGCCAGAAGACTTACCCATCTGGTCAGGACACCGTCAAGATACCGGTATCATTTTTCGCATCCCTACCGAAATAAGTTGCCGAAAGACCGAAGAAATTAGGCAAAGTCAGCCATATTGGGCGACCATCCGGCTTGACTCTGTGAGCACAACCGGACACTTGCCTGACCAAGGCCTGCAAATTGTCAGGCCAATTGTCGGAGGAATGCCATGCCGAAGATCATTGACGCCAGGGTCATCGTCACGTGTCCGGGACGCAACTTCGTTACCCTGAAGATCGTGACCGAGGATGGGGTCCATGGGATCGGCGATGCGACGCTGAACGGCCGCGAGCTGGCCGTGGCCGCCTATCTGCAGGAACATGTCATCCCCTGCCTGATCGGACGCGACGCGCACAAAATAGAGGACATCTGGCAGTTCCTCTACCGCGGAGCCTATTGGCGGCGGGGCCCGGTGACGATGTCGGCCATCGCCGCGGTCGATGTGGCGCTGTGGGACATCAAAGCCAAGCTGGCGGGCTTGCCTCTATATCAACTTCTCGGCGGCGCCAGTCGCACGGGCGTCATGGTGTACGGTCACGCCAATGGCCAGACCGTTGATGACACTGTCGCCCAGGCGATCAAATACAGGGCCATGGGCTACAAGGCCATTCGGCTGCAGACGGGCGTTCCGGGCCTCAACAGCACCTACGGGGTCTCGAAAGACAAGCTGTTCTACGAACCGGCCGATGCGGCCCTGCCGACCGAGAACATCTGGTCGACCTCGCGCTACCTCCCCACCGTGCCCGAACTGTTCGCCACAGCCCGCGCGGAACTGGGTTGGGACGTCCATCTTCTCCACGACAGCCATCACCGCCTCACGCCGATCGAAGCGGCTCGGCTCGGCAAGGACCTAGAGCCTTATCGCCCCTTCTGGCTCGAGGACGTCACCCCCGCCGAGAACCAGGAGAGCTTCCGCTGGATCCGGCGCCATACGACCACCCCTCTGGCTGTCGGCGAGGTCTTCAACACCATCTGGGACTGCAAGCAGCTGATCGAAGAGCAGCTGATCGATTTCATCCGCACCACGATCGTGCACGGCGGCGGTATCACCCATCTGCGCCGCATCGCCAGCCTGGCCGACCTCTACAATGTGCGCACCGGCTTCCACGGCGCGACCGATTTGTCACCGGTCTGCATGGGCGCGGCCCTGCACTTTGATCTCTGGGTCCCCAATTTCGGGATCCAGGAATATATGCGTCATACACCCGAGACCGATGAGGTCTTCCCCCACGCCTACACCTTCAGCGATGGCGAGCTTCACCCCGGCGAAGCCGCCGGTCACGGCGTGGAGATCGATGAAGACCTGGCGGCCAAGTATCCTTACCGGCCAGCTCAACTGCCCGTGAACCGCCTTGAGGACGGCTCGATGTTCAACTGGTGAGGCCTGGACGCCGCGCCGGCGCGCCGCTCGACGTCAAGCTCGTCCATCGCCGTTTCGGGCGGCTCTTCCTGTTCCATCGATCGCCGGTCGCCCCCAGGGCCCGACGCAAAAGGCAAGGCAAGGCCACCATGAAGTCTTCCATTGACAATCCCGCCCGCCAGGCCGTCTCGCGCCGGGCCGTCCTCTCTGCCGGGCTCCTGGCCCCCCTCGCCGCGACGCCAAGCCTGGCGACGGGCCTGCGAACGCCCAAGCCGTCGTTGGCCTCGCTCGCCCAGGCCAAGGGGCTTTGGTTCGGCAGCGCGGTGGGCGCGGGCCCAAAGGGATCGCTTACAGGGTCGCTTGACGATCCGCTCTACTGCGAAATCTTGGCGCGCGAGTGCGGCCTGATCGTGCCCGAGAACGAATTGAAATGGTACGTGGTCCGCGCCGAGGGCCCGCAGGCCTTTGATTTTGGGCCGGCCGATCGTATCGCCGCCTTCGCTAAGGCGCACGGCCAGGCCATGCGCGGCCACACCCTGCTTTGGCACCACCCGCAATGGTTTCCCGACTGGCTGAAAAGCTACGGTTTTGGAGCCCAACCCGCCGAGGCTGCGGCGCGCCTGGTCACCGGCCATATCCAGGCTCTCTGCGCCCGTTATCCGCAGATGATCTCCTGGGACGTGGTCAATGAGACGGTCGATCCTCAGGACGGATCGATCCGGCGCACCGTTTTGTCCGACGCGATGGGTCAGGATGCGGTCCTGGACCTGGCGTTCCAGGTCGCAAGACAGGCCGCGCCCAAGGCGCGTCTGGCCTATAACGACTATATGAGTTGGGAAGCAGGCAACGAGAAGCATCGGTATGGCGTGCTCAAGCTCCTTGAAGGCTTCCGCAAGCGGGGAACGCCGGTCGACGCCCTTGGCGTCCAAAGCCATATCGGCGCGGAGAACGCCGACACGTTCACCGGCTTTGGCCGACCGCAGGAGAAGGAATGGCGCGCTTTCCTCGATGAGGTGACGGGCATGGGCTACGACCTGCTCATCACGGAGTTCGACGTCCACGACAAGGGTCTGCCCTATGATTTCGCCGCGCGCGACGCGGCGGTGGCGGCCTATGGCAAGGCCTATCTCGATCTGATGCTGAGCTATGGCCAGACCAAGGAAGTCCTGGCTTGGGGCATGGTCGATAAATATTCCTGGCTGCAGAACCAATGGCTTCGGCAAGATGGCAAGCCCAAGCGCCCGACCCTTTACGATGACGCCTACCGCCCCAAGGCCCTACGCACCGCGATCGCCCAAGCGCTTGTAGCCGCCCCAAAACGCCAGCGTTCTACGCCATTGAAGCAATAGGCGCCTGCGTCGCGGACGCTCGCTTGCCGAAGCCATCGCCGCCCCCTGTTCCACGCCCAGGCCGGCGATCTGGCAAGGCCAGCCAGCAAAGGATCGAGGCGAGGACCTCCCGGTGGGCGCTGGACGTCTGGACGGCATGGCGGCGGCGTCGCTCGCGAGCGTATCAGGCTCAACGTCCCCTCCTCCGCGAGCTGACGCGCATCGCCCCGGGCCCTGGCGCCGCACCGCCAACGCGGCTAAGGTTTGGTCATGCCTCCTCGCCGCCGCCCTGCCGCTCGCCTACTGACGACTGTCGGATGGGCGGGCATTGCCGCCTTGACCGCGCTGGCCGCGGCCCTGGCGGCCTGCGTGGCCAGCGATCTGATCGGCCCCTAGACCGGGGTCACCTCACCGCGCTTGCGTGAATACGCACGCCATCAGCGCCACCCTCGAAGGGTAGACCGCCACGGGGCGCGGCCTTACGGGCCGCGGACTCCCCTTCGATGTAGCGCAGCAAGCCCACCGCTGCCCGCGCCAAGCCGTCTGGCCAAACTCGCTTTCGAACCAGCGCTGGACATTGCCCATCACGGACGTCGTGCTCCGAAAGTTCAAATAGCTAGGATGGTTGGAGCTCATCCAAGCCCAGAAGCCGAAGGCACTCAGGCGCGTCTGGTCGGCCTGCAGCAGCCAAGCTTCCTTTCGCCAACGATGACACAGCAAGCGGATCGCCCGCTCGGCCTCGATCTTAGTCATGACAGCCCCTCTGGTCGTCCAACGCGATCGTGTCCCGCTGGCACTTCCAAAGTGGACGTAGGCGCCCCCCCACCAGACCCCGGCGATACCCTCAGGCAAGTGGGCGCGACGGCGCAGTCCCAGGTTTTTGCGCGCTCAACTACCAGGCCATGGCGCCTGGCATGTCTCTTCGTTGATGCACAGCAACCGGAGCGTCCCTTGCCGTCGAAAAACCCGCCCCACCCCGTCGACAAGCACGTCGGCGCCAAGATCCGTCTTCGCCGCAAGTCGCTCGGTATCAGCCAGGCCAAACTCGCCCTGGGGCTAGACCTGACCTTCCAGCAAATCCAAAAGTACGAGCGCGGCGCCAACCGCATCAGCGCTTCAATGCTCTACCGGCTCGCTGGCGTCCTACGCGCGCAGCCGGCGTGGTTCTTCGAGGGGCTGCCGGCGACCGACGCCGAAGAAGCGCCGAGCAGGGCGCAACTGGAGAAGGCCCAAGCCATCACCGCCTTGCTGGCGAGCCCCGATGGCATTGCGCTGGCGCAATTGCTATCAGGGCTTGAGCCGCTCCGGCGTCGCAAAGTCCTAGGCCTGATGGCGGCGCTTGGGCCTCCCTCCGATCAGGAGGAGGCCGCCTAAGCGCCCCGCCCCCGCCGCCCTCGCACAAACACGCGATCGGTGGCCATGAACCGCTCCAGCATTCTCGGCGCGAGCTTGGCGGGCTCGGCCGGCTTGCCGCCCGTCTGGGAGGCGAGCATCTGGGCATAGGCGAGAAGATCCCGGTGGATGCTGGCGGGAAGATCCATCGTCATCTTCACCGGGGTGTCGTCCTCCAGCGCCCCCAGCTTCAGCTTGCCGCCGCTCATGGCGCTTTCCTTTCGTCGGCATAGGGTTCGAGTACGAGGTCGCGGGTCAGGAGCACCCGCAGCGGCGCGCCGGGCCGGATGGTTAGGGTCGGGGCCAGATCCAGGCTCTTGCCGACCATTTGCTGGCCAACGGAACTTGCGGTGTCGGCGCCGGCCCGGCGAACGGCGCGGGCGATGTCGCTCTCCTCGCTGGAGGAGCCGACCTCGCTCCCGATGGCCAGCAGGGTCGAAAGCCCCGCCGCAGCCAGAACCCGGCCGCCATGACGGTCGACGCCATCCTGCAGGCCGGCCATCCCCTGCTCGTCGGCGCCGGGCAGCTTGTCCAGAACGATCGACTTGCCCGACGGCAGGGTCAGGCGCGTCCACACCACGCGCAGGCGGCTCTGGCCGGCCTGAACCTGGGCGTCGTATTCGCCGGCCAGCTTCGCGCCCTTGGGGATCAACAGGTAGCCGCCGCCCAGGCTGTCGTAGACGTCCTGGGTGACCTGGGCGATCGCCATCCCCGGCGCGTCGGACCGCAGGCCTGTCACCAGGGCGGCGGGAATGATCGATCCGACCTGCAGCACATAGGGCGAGGCTGGCGGCTGCAGGCGCTCGACGCTGGTCAGACGCGCATCACCGGTTGGCGCCTTGTCGCCCTGCGACACGACCACGGGTTCCAGGGCCGCGGCCGCAACAGCGTCACGCGAGCCCTGAGCCACCGCCGCCACGAAAAGGCCGCTCTGGATCGCCGCTCTACGGATTTGGCGCTCGGCTTCGACCCGTGGATCGACCAGCGGCGTCGGCGAAGCCACGGCCGGCGAATTCGCGCCCGCGACCACCGGCGCCACCTTGACTTCCCCCTCCCTTGCCCGCGCGGCGCTAAGCATTGGCCGGCCCAGATCCCCAGGCAGCGGCGGTCCCAGCGCCGGCGTGCCGGCCGGCCCGACATAGCCGCGCGGCAGGGCGGTGACCGTCTCGGGCGGCTGCGCCGTCGTCACCCTGGCCTCCACGGGCGCCGCCTTGCGCTTTTCCATCAGCGACCAGCCCAGCGCGCCGGCGACACCGGCGATCAGCATGGCGCCGACGATGACCAGAGCCCTGCGCGAGACCCGCGCGACAGGAACCTGGGCGCCGCGCAGGCGCAGGGTCTTGGCGATGGCCTCTTCGGCCGCCTCAGCGTCCTGGCTCATTGGCCGGCCTCCTTGATGGGCGAAAGGCGCGTCAGGCGCACGGACTGGGCCCGGCGCTTGGCGCCCAGGCGCAGTTCGGCGCGATCGAGCAGGCGATCGACGATGATCCGCCGCCCCTCGACCCGGTAGTTGACGAGCTCGGCGGTCTTGCCGTCGGGACCGATCCGGTAGAGCGGCGGCAGGTCGTCCATCGCGACGGCCGGGCCGAAGTCGACGAAGAGGCGCTGGCCATCGTCCGACACGGCCACCGGCCGCCAGTTCGGATGGGCGCCGCTGATCCGATAGGCGGTATTGAGCGGCCGCCCCGGGACTGCCGGCGCCAAGACCACATCGGGCACGATGACCGGAACGAGCGGCGGCAAGGCCGCTCTACCCGCCTCAGCCGCGACATAGCGCCAGGAGACCTGCGAAAGCCAGGTCCTGGCCGAGGCGCGAAGCTCCAGATGGTAGGTGCGTCGATCGGTGTTGATGATGAGGTTGGTGGCCAGGCCCGAGGCCGTAGGCTTGATCATGACGTGAACGCGTCGACCAGCGCCCTGGCCGCTGATCGTATCGCCGATCACCCAGCGGGTGGTGTCGCCGGCCGCCACGGGTCCAGAGCCAACCAGGGCCTCGCCCGGCTCAAGCACGATATCGGTGATCCGGCCCGGCGTGGCGATCACCGGATAGACCGCTTCGTCGCGGTAGTCGAAGCGCTTGGCGCCGCCGGGGACTTCCAGCTGGGCCGAGGGCGCGGCCGCACACGGGCTGGCAAGCGCCAGGCAGACCATCAGAACCGAGCGGGTCATGCGCCAAACTCCTTGGACCAGGCGATGCCGGAGACGAAGACGCCCAGAGGATTGGACCGCAGGCCTTCGGGGGTGCGAGGCGGGACGAGGTTTAGGGTGAGGATGGCGCTCCAGCGTTCGGTGGCGGCCAGCTGGCCCTCGGCATAACGCTGCTCGGTCCAGGCGACCCGGAAGCTGCCGGGCGTGGCCCGAACCACGCTACTGACGGTAACCACCACCTGGGCGCGGCCGGCCTGGGCGAAAGGATCAGCGCGCCGGGCGTAATCCGACAAGGCGGCGGCCCCGGCCGCGTCGGTGAAGTCGTAGGCCCGAAGCCAGGCCTGGCGCATGACCACCGGGTCAGTGGAAACAGCGCGCACGTCGGTGATGAACCGCGCCAGGGTCCAGGCGATCATCGGGTCGGTGGGCTTGGCGCCCTGGACAGCCGGCGCAACGACGCGCGGCTCGCCCAGTCGATCGACCTCCACTACCCAAGGCGTCACCGAGCCGCGCGCAGCCAGCCAGGCCAGAGACCCGCATAGCGCGGTGTTGGCCATCAACAGGCCCAGCGCCGCCAAGCGCCAGTTGGCGGCCTGGACACGGGCCGAACCAATGCGCTCGTCCCAGGCTTGGCCCGCCCGCTGGTAAGGGGTTTCTGGCTGCGGTGTCGCGCCATAGCGCGCCGCGCCCTTCAAGGGGTTCATCCTAGTCCTCCTTCAGGCTGGGGGCGGCGTCGCCGCCATGGTCGTGGGAGCCGCCGATCGCATGGGCGGCCATCTCTGCGCCGCGGGTCACGGCGTGGCGGTCGGCAAGCGCCTGGGCCCAGACGGGCGCCATCGGCGCGCCGCTACCGCTCTCTCCGCCGCCGCCCTCGTCGTTGCCGGTCTTGGGCGGCGGCATGGTGAAGCCAAAGCCGCCTCCCCCGCCGCTGTCGCCAGGCGGCGGCAGACGCGGCGGGCCGGAGGGTCCACCGCCGCCGTCAGGCGGCGGCAGGGCTCCGCCATTGCCCGGCGGCGGCAGACGACCACCCGCCGCCCCGGCCGCGCCAGCCGCGCTCGCACCGCCAAAGCCTCCGAACGACATGCCCGAAACCGCGCCGGCCGCCATCTGGGCGGCCCCCGCCGCGGCCATGGCCATACCGGCCACAGCCATGCCGGTGCCGACGGCCGCGCCCGCGCCCAGCTGCGGCGCGCCGGAGACCAGGCCCGAAGCGATGCCGGGACCGAAGATCGAAAGGCCCAGAAGGGTCAAAGCCGCCAGGGCCATGGCCAGGGCGTCCTCGATGGTCGGCTGGCCGGCGGCCTGGCTGGTGAACTCGGAAAACAGGGTCGAGCCGATGCCGACGATCACCGCCAGCACCATGACCTTGACGCCCGAGGCCATGACGTTGCCCAGGACCTTTTCGGCCAGGAACGCGGTGCGCCCGAAGAGCCCGAACGGCGCCAAGACAAAGCCGCAGAGGCTGACGAGCTTGAACTCGATCAAAACCACGAAGATCTGCACGGCGATGACGAAGAACGAGACGATCACCAGGAGCGCCACGATCAGAAGGATCAGGATCTGAACGGCGTTTTCGAAGAAGCCGGGAAATCCGCTCAGGTCGTTGGCCGACTGCAGGATCGGCTTGCAGGCCTCCAGGCCCAGCGCCGCCAACTTGCCGGGCCGCAGAAAATCCTCAGCTGAGGTTCCCACCCCGCCCGCCTTGAGGCCAAGGCCCGAGAAGCTCGACATTACGATGCCGGTCAGGGTGTGGAAGTTGCCGATCAGGAAGGCGAAGAACCCGACATAGAGGGTTTTCTTGACCAGCCGCGCGAGGATGTCCTCGCCATGGGCCCAGGCCCAGAAGAGCGCGGCCAGGGTAACGTCGATGGCCACCAGGGTCGTCGACAGGAAGGCGACCTCCCCGCCAAGCAATCCAAACCCGCTGTCGATGTAGCGGCCGTAGGTATCGAAGAAGCGGTCGATGACGCCGGTGTCGCTCATGGCCGGGCCTCACCGAAGAAGTGGGCCCGGGCGCGCGCCCAGGCCTGGCGGCAGGCTGGATCGTCCTTGGCCGCCTCACCCAGGTCGCGGCAACGTCCAAGCTCGGGATCGCCGCGATAGCCAGCGACCTCCATCCGTGCCGGGGGCGCAGCCTCATGCCGCCCACGAACCGCGACCACGAGGGCGCCGATCAGGATCCAGGCGGCCGCGCTAAGACCGATGGCCCACCTCATTGCGAGCCCGATCCCATGAACTTGGCGAACCTGGCCTTGGCGTCGGCGCGGGCGGCGGCCTGGTCGGCGGCCTCAAGCGCCTGGGCGCGACCTTGGGCGGCGGCCAGGGCGATGAGGTCGGCCAGCATCTGCGATTGCAGGGCCAGGAGCTGGTTGCCGGCCTGGGCGGCCTGCAGACCGCCGACCGCGCCTTGGCTGGCCTCCACCAGGCTGGTGAGCTGGTCGCGGCTGGCGCCCAGGCCCTCGACGACGCCGGCCTGAAGCTTCAAGGCGTCCTGAAAGCTGGCCATCGCCGTCGTCCAGCGTGCGTCAGCCCGGGCGGTCAGGTCCGCGTCGGAGGCCGACAGCGAGGCGGCGCCATAGTTGGCGGTAAAGGCCTTCTGGATCGAGGCCACGTCATAGGCCAGGGCCTGGGCCTCGCCGAGAAGCTGCCGCGTCCGATCGACCTGGGCCTGCAGGGTCGCCAGCGTCGAGTATGGCAGGCTGGCCAAGGTCTTGGCCTGGCCGAGCAGCATCTGGGCTTCGTTCTGCAGCGAGCTGATCTGATTGTTGATCGACTGAAGGGCGCGGGCGGCCGTCAGAACGTTCTGGGCGTAGTTAGTCGGATCGAAGACGACGATCCGGGCCTGGGCCAACGGCGGCGCCAGCATCAGGCCGGCGGCCGTGGGCGCGGCCAGAAGCGCCGCCGAAAGACGGCGTCGGGAAAGGGTCATGGCAGGCTCTCCGGGAAGGAAGGGGAAGCGCCCGCCGCCCCCGAAGTCAGAAGATCGGCCGCCCAGGGGAGGCCGCGCAGGTTGAGCCACGCGGCCGCAAACCCCTCCCTTCCCACCGCCGCGAGCACCGCGCCGATCGCAGTCTGGTCGGCCTTGGAAGAGGCCGCGCAGAACGCCAACGCCACGGGGCCAAGCCCCAGGTCGAACAGCCGATCGCCGGCCCGCGATTGCAGGTAGTAGTCGCGTGTGGGCGTGGCCCGGGCGAGGATCTCGATCTGGCGCTCGTTCAGACCAAACCGGCCGTAGGCGGCCGCGCCCTGCGGCTCCATCGCTCGCGGGTTGGGCAGGAAGATCCTTGTCGGGCAGCTCTCGACGATCGAGGCGGCGATCGGGCTACCCGTCACATCAGCCAGCGACTGGGTGGCGAAGATCACCGAGGCGTTCTTCTTGCGCAGGGTTTTCAGCCACTCGCGCAGCTGGGCGCCGAAGGCCGGGTCGTCGAGCGCCAGCCAGCCCTCGTCGATCAGGATCAGGGTCGGGCGACCATCGAGCCGGCGACCGATGCGATGGAAGAGATAGGTCAGGACCGCGGGCGCTGCGGCGCTCCTGGCCAGACCCTCGGTCTCGAAGACCTGGACGTCGGCGCTGCCCAGGGCTTCGCCCGATCCATCCAGCAGCCGGCCCAACGGACCGCCCAAAATGAAGGGGCCGAGGGCAGCCTTCAGGGGCTGACTGGCCAGCAGCGCCACTAGGCCCGTCAGCGTCCGCTCGGCGACCGGCGCGCTGGCCAGACTGCCAAGCGCGGTCCACAGATGGTCGCGGACCGCCGGGGTGATCCCCACGCCCTCGCGGGCCAATACGGCGGCCAGCCAGCCGGCCGCCCAGGCTCGCTCCTCGGGCTCGTCGATCCGCGCCAGGGGCTGGAGCGAAACCGCCGCGCCCTCTCCGGAGAGGTCGTGGAAGTCGCCGCCCATGCCCAGCGCCGCGGCGCGGCTGGAGGCGCCGAAGTCGAAGGCGAAGATCTGGCTCTTCGGGTAGCGACGAAACTGCAGGGCCAGCAGCGCCAGCAGCACGCTCTTGCCCGCTCCCGTCGGCCCCACCACCAGCGTGTGACCAACATCGCCGACGTGGAGGCTCAGCCGAAACGGCGTAGAGCCAGCGGTTCGAGCCAAGAGCAGCGGCGGGCCATCCAGATGGATGTTGCGCTCGGGCCCAGCCCAGACCGCCGACATCGGCGCGATGTGAGCCAGATTGAGGGTCGAGAGCGGCGGCTGGCGGACGTTGGCGTAAGCATGGCCAGGGATCGTCCCGAGCCAGGCCTCCACCGCGTTGACGCTCTCGCGGATGACGGCGAAGTCCCGGGCCTGAATGACCTTTTCGACCAGCGCCAGCTTGCTGTCGGCGACTGCAGGATCCTCGTCCCAAACCACCAGGCTGGCGGTGACATAGGCGTAGGCGACCGCATCGCCGCCGAGGTCCTGCAGGGCTAGATCCGCATCGACGGCCTTGTTGGCCGCGTCGTTGTCAACCAGGGGCGACGGCTCCTGGGTCAGCGCCTCGCGCAGCAGAACCAAAACCGACTTGCGCTTGGCGAACCACTGGCGGCGGATCTTGCCCAGCAGGGCCGCAGCATCGGTCTTGTCTAGGCACAGGGCCCGGGTGCTCCAGCGATAGGCGATCCCCAGGCGGTTGAGCTCGTCAAGCAGGCCAGGCGTCGTCGCGACCGGAAAGCCGGTCAGGGTCAGGACCCGCAGGTGCGCCCGTCCAAGCCTGGGCTGCAGGCCGCCGGCGAGCGGCTCGGTGGCCAGCAGCGCGTCCAACTGCATCGGAGTGTCGGGCACCGCCACCCGCTGGCGAACCGTCGAGATCGCCCCATGCAGGAAGCTCAAGGTTTGCCCGTCATCCAGCCAGCCGACCTTGGGCGTCAGCCCGTCGAGCAGGGCCAGAAGACGGTCGGACCGATCGACGAAACCGGAGAGCTCGGAGCGCCAGTCGAGCCCCGGGCCTGCCCGCCCTTCGACGAAAAGGCCCTCGACCCGGCCCCGCCGATCGGCCGGCGGCAGATAGGTCAGGGTCAGGTAGTAGCGGCTTTCGAAGTGCTCGCCGGTCTCGACGAAGGCGGCCTTGCGCTCGGCCTCGACCAGCATCGAGACCGGGTCGGGAAAGGCGCTTTCGGGATAGGCGCCGGCCGGATCACGGCGAGCCTCGACGAACAGCGCCCAGCCAGAGCCCAGCCGACGCAAGGCGCCGTTGAGGCGCGCGGCGACGGCGGCGACCTCGGCGTCGGTGGCCGAGTCCAGATCCGGTCCGCGAAACTCCGCCGTGCGCTGGAAGGAGCCGTCCTTGTTCAGAACCACGCCCGGCGCGACCAGGGCCGCCCAGGGCAGGAAGTCGGCCAGACGCGCGGGCCGGCGACGATATTCGCGAAGATCCAGCATGGCTCAGACCTCCAGATAGGCCGGCAGCCGGACATGCCGGCGGCCGACGTCGAAGATCTGCGGGTCGCGGCGCGCGGCCCAGACCGCCAGGCCGTGCCCGACCAGCCAGACCGCGAGACCGACGATCCACAGCCGCAACCCCACCCCCAGGGCCGCGGCCAGGGTGCCGTTGACCAGGGCGATCGCGCGCGGGGCGCCGGCCAGCAGCATCGGTTCGCAAAGCGCTCGGTGAACCGGCGCGGCGAACCCCATCGCGCGATCGCCGGCCATCAGACCAGCGCCCCGCCGCCGAAGCTGAAGAACGACAGGAAGAACGAGCTGGCGGCGAAGGCGATCGACAGCCCGAAGACGATCTGGATCAGCTTGCGCGAGCCGCCGGAGGTCTCGCCGAAGGCCAGGGTCAGGCCCGTGACGATGATGATGATCACCGCGATGATCTTGGCGACGGGACCTTCGATTGACTCCAAGATCCGCTGCAGCGGCTCTTCCCAGGGCATGGAGGAGCCGGCGGCCTTGGCCGAGGAAGCGACCAGAAGGGCGGCGATGGTCAGGGGCGGAACGCCCCCGCGGCAGTCGAGCATGGAGCCGGCGAGCAGGCGTGCACGCAGGCGCGAGGGTTCTCGCGTGAACATCTTCAAAAACTCCGGGGGTTTAGGGGCGGGATCTCAGGCGGGGCTGAGCTGGTAGGCGCCGTCGGGCGCGAGCCCATCCAGGCGCGCGAGGTCCGAGAGGCGGCGCTGTCGGCCCCGCCCCTGCAGGACCGCGATCAGGTCGATGGTTTCGGCGATCAGGCCGCGGGGCACGACGACCACCGCCTCCTGGATCAGTTGCTCCAGGCGCAGCAGCGCGCCCAGCGCCGAGCCGGCGTGCAGGGTCCCCACCCCGCCCGGATGGCCCGTGCCCCAGGCCTTGATCAGGTCGAGTGCCTCAGGACCCCGCACCTCGCCGATAATGATGCGGTCGGGGCGCAGCCGCAGGGACGAGCGGACGAGGTCTGTCAGGCCGGCCACGCCGTCGCGGGTCCGCAGCGCCACCTGGTTCTCCGCCGCGCACTGCAACTCGCGCAGGTCCTCGGCGATGATCACGCGATCGCCCGAGGCGGCGACTTCGGCCAGCAAGGCGTTGACCAGCGTGGTCTTGCCGCTGGAGGTAGGCCCCACCACCAGGATGTTGGCGCGGACGGCCACCGCGTCGCGCAGCACCCTGCCCTGCTCCTGGCTCATCACGCCGGTGCGGACGTAGTCGGCCAGGGTGAAGACCAGGCTCGCGGGCTTACGGATGGAGAAGGCCGGCGCGGCCACCAGCGGCGGCAACAGCCCCTCGACCCGCTCGCCCGTTCCGGGCAGCTCGGCCGACAGCCGCGGCCGGCCAGCGTGGATCTCAGCCTCGACATGGTGGGCCACCAGGCGAAGAATCCGCTCGGCGTCAGCTGGCGCGATCGTCAGCTCGGCGTCGACCAGACCCACGTCGAAGCGATCGATCCAGACCCGGCCATCGGGATTGAGCATGACCTCGGCCACGCCCGGATCCTCCAGCCGCGCCAGGAGCAATGGCCCAAGGGCGGTGCGCAGCATCTGGCGGCTGCGCTCGCGTCCGGTCTCGGTTTCGGAAAGGTCCACGGCGGGTCCCCGTTGCTTACGGGGATGAGTAAGAAGACCCGGCTCTGACCGATCTCAACAGCCAAATCGGCCCGTCGTACCCTGGCGTACAAAGACAGGCGAACGGCAGGACGGCTATGCGCAAGAGAAAGCAGCGGACCGGCGTAGAGAGTGCCGCGCGGAACGAGGCTGCCACGTATCGATCGCCCTTCGAGCACGACAAGGAGATCGCCGCGCTGATAGCTCAGCCCCGGAACCTCTAGGCAACATATGTCGCACAAGGCGTTGCCTCATCCTCGGTATGCAGCGCTTCCCCCACCAGCTTGATTGCGCCTGCCTTTGCAGCCCCCATAACCAGCCAATCGCCACCAGACGTATGGCGCTGGCCTTTTGCTGGAACCCAACGCGAGTCGCGATATGGTTGAGGTTTCTCAAACTAAGATTGACGACAAAATCGCCTAACATTGTCGACCAGGCGATTGACGGCACCTCGGGGAGACAAGATGGCTTGCAGGGTCCAATACCTTAGCAGCGCTGGCATTCAGCGCCGGGAAGTCAAAGGTGTTGAAAGCCTCGCCACAGCCCTTCCAATCAATTGGATGCTATTTGCGTCTCTGAACGCCTTCCCCAAGAACAGCTCACCAATTGAAATCGATCTCCTATGCGTAATGGACGATCGCGTCGTACTCCTCGAACTGAAGGATTGGAACGGAAAGCTCACGTCCAACGGCGACAATTGGCTCGTGAACGGATCGAAACGCGGCCGATCGGCGGTAATTCTCGGCAACGAAAAAGCAAAAAAAGTAAAAGGCATCATTTCAAATCAAATCCCCCAACTATCAGGGGTGTATGTTGATTCAAGAGTTGTCCTGACCGCCACAGCAACTCGCGACGCACTTCCACATGATGAAAAGCCATTTGTGCTCACGCTCCAGGAAGCCTGCCTCCTAGGCAACCGCACCGAACGAAATCGCTTACTTGGCAACGTTAAGATGTTGAACGTCCGCCCAAACATGTTCGTCAAAGATTTTGAGAAACTCGTCAAAAGCAGCTCCTACTTCCAACCGTTGAAAATGAGTTGGGATGGATACGGCGTCACTGACGAGGATTTCTTCGTTCATCGTTCCGACATCTGGAGAGAGCACAGAGCACATCTTTCCAAGGAAGAGCGCGTCAAAGCGCTTCTTCGCCTGTGGCGGTTCGACAATTTGCCTGCGGGACTAAACGAGCCGGAAGGCCGAGCGCTGATAGCGGACAGAGAACTTGGGGTCCTTGGCCATCTCGGCGAGCAACAGAGCTGGATGGCTCAGCGCGGTATTCTCAAGCCCATCGGGTCTGCGCCCGACGAGGTGCTCACCCAGCACCATCAACTACTTTCAGTCCCCAACGGCTGGACAACACTCCGTCGCTACCTTGAGCGAAATGGCGAGGAGCTTACGGGCGACCAGCTCATCGACCTGGTCCACAGCTTGGTATCGATGGTCGCGGAGCTTCACCGGCATGGCGTCGCTCATCGCGACATCGGTGGCGATTGCGTGTGGCTTGGGGATCCAACAAGCATGGCCATGACGGGCTTTTATTCTGCCCGCCTTCCGAATGATCAGTCCGTCGGTGACTGGTTGGACATTCTTGCCGCATACGCTGAAAAAGAGCCCCACTGGGGAGGCACTCAAGCGACTGCGCGCGAAAGGGACGTTCGAAGTGTCGGCCTGCTGATGCGTCAGATCGAAGTCCTTGACGCCAGTCGAGGGCTACTCCCGCCCGGTTGGGGGGAGGTTGCGGACAAGGCTTTGGCCGCGCCGGGCGATCGGTACAACAGCGCCATAGATCTCGCAGAAGCGATCGGCGAGCTTCGAACGCCATCTGGTCCAGATGTAGATCAGTCCCGTCTCGACGCTTTCGAGACAAAAGACATTCCTTACGCCGTCTTCCCACCGGCCGGTCCGATGACGACTAACCCCCGCTTGAGCCGTTACGAAAGCGGTTCGACCGGTTCACGCCTAGTCGTGAAGGTCTGGAACGGGATGCAGCGCGGCGATGCGCGACGCGACCACGCGCTATTGGCTATGCTTGAGGCCGCCGCGTCACTTCAGGCTGTTCCTGCGTCGGGCTGCATCTCAGTCGTGCGTTGTGGCCTGTCGCCCGTCGGCCCCTTTGTTGTCACTGAGTTCGTCGACGGAGGGGAACTAGTGTTCTCCCCAGAGATCGGGTCCGAGGAACGACTGGCGATCTCCTCGAGCTTGATCTCCGCCGTCACCAGTCTGCATGCGCGCGGATTGGGTCACGGCGATTTGCATCCCGGCAACGTCATCGTGAGCAATAACAAGGTCACGCTGATTGACCTCTTCGACGTATCCCCGCTTGGCGCCGGCCGCCTACATTCATTCACCTGGGCGCCGGAGAACTACGAACGGCTATCCTTCCAGCAGATCGATCGGTTTGCAGCCTGCAAGATGATCCTTTCGCTCGTCGAAGGAGATCCTAACCTCGCCACGATCGTCACGGCGGCGAAAGCAGAGCTGGCCCGAGAAGCGATCGAAACACTACTGCCTCTCTCCGAGCTGGTCGATCTTGAACGGCGGCGACTTTCACTGCCACCACCCGCCCACTTCGAAGTCTCTGGCCCGAGCCTGCCAACAGAAATTTTGAAAGGCGATGAGGGGCGACTTTGGGTCAAGGCGTTCAGAACTGCGGACGGCCTGGAATCTTTCTTCCTGGCCGGGCTGACCGCTCGCCTGCTCGTGCGCGTCAACGCCGGAAGCGTACACGTTGAACTGACCGAGACGCAGTTTCGCGACCTTGCACAGGGCACCCCGGTGGAGCTGGCAGTTTCGACAACCTCAGGTGAAAGTCGGGGGGCGCTTGAACTCGCCGATTTCCTAAGGGCCGCGGTTGCCGTGGAAGAGGCTCCGGCCGCTAGCACATCGCTGGCCGATCCCCCGGATGTGGATCAAGAAGAAGAGCCGGCCGAAGAAGATGAAGCCGGAGAATACGATAGCCAAGATCTACAAGAGCCTAAGGCCACCGCCGCCTCAACACCGCTCAACGTCCCCCGTATGTGGCTCCGCGCTTCAGAGATCGAGGACGAGATTGCGCTGCAGGTTCGCTTGGACCGCCGCCTTCCCGACAGTGGGTCCTCTGCGACGTTCCAATACGAAACCCCCAAACCACTCGAATTTGATGATGATGACACGGTTGAAGTTCGTCTGGACGGCGTCAGGGGGCGCCGGCTAGGCACGCTCGACCTCCTAAAGTGCGATGATCATCAACTCGCGATCCGCGATCTGAGGGACGTTGTGCTTGAAGGAGAGTCGGTCACGCTAGTGGATCGGCGCGACCGAGTTTCCAAAGAACGCCGGCGACGGGCGGTGGAACGGGTGACGGACCGCCGAAGCGTCATCCCCGACTTGATCGACTTTTTCGATCCGACCACTGAAATCCCCACGACAACGTTTTCGCTCGAAGTTAGCGACGCCGAGCTGAAAGCCTATGGGCTGAACGAAGGTCAAGGCTCAGCTTTTCGACATTTGTTGCGTGCGGGACCCGTCGGGTTGCTCCAGGGCCCTCCGGGCTCGGGCAAGACACGTTTCATTGCGGCGTTTACCCATTGGCTTCTCAAACGAGGCGGTGCCCGACGGGTTCTGATTGCGAGCCAATCCCACGAGGCCGTCAACAATGTGCTTGAGGAGCTGCTAAGAACCTACCGCGTCCAGGGCGGGCATGCTGAGCTACTGAGAGTGGGCGCGCGAGGAGCAACTGAGCGCATTCGACCTTACCAAGCCAAATCTCTTCGCGAGCGCTACCGGGTGCGCTTCGAAAACGGACTAAAGACGCGGGTCGCGCATGCAGCGGGGGCGATGGGCATTTCCCGGCAGTTCGTCCATGACGTGGTTGACGTAGATACGCGCTTGGGAGCGATACAACGGTCGCTTGAACTGGCGATCAAGGGCGCTGAGGCCGACCAGGATCGCGATGAGCGTCGACGCTCAGAATCTCGAATCCGAACCCTGCTTGAAGCTTTCGCGGCAGTCGCCAAAACTTTCATTGGTCGCGACGTTGAGGCTGCTGCGGGAGAAACAGCAGAAATTGTGGAGGAGGCATTTCAGGCCGTCCTGAATTTGCATCCGAAATCTAGTCCTGGTGATTTGTCTGCCACTCGCAAGTTGTTGAAACTGTCGCATGAGTGGCGTGAAACGCTCGGTTCTGGACACCGCAACTTTGATGAGTTCCTCGCTAAGACGCGGAACGTCGTAGCGGGCACCTGCGTAGGATTGGGCCAATCGCAAATTCGCTTGGAGGAAAGCTCCTTCGATTGGGTGATCGTCGACGAGGCGGCACGCTGCACGAGCGGCGAATTGGCTGTTCCACTGCAGATGGGAAGCCGCGTCGTCTTGGTGGGCGATCAGCTTCAACTAAGACCGATGGTTGACCGGGAGGTTCAAACCGCATTGCGCGAAGAGTTCAAGGGGCCGGCGAAACAGGCCTTAGCCTTGTCCGATTTCGAGCGGGCTTTCGCGTCTGAATTTGGTAGGCAAAACGCCCGCGTTCTCGACGAACAATATCGGATGGCGCCCGCGATCAGCGACATGGTGTCCGAGATTTTCTACCGCCCACACGGCGTGCAACTGAGGCCATCCGACGCCAGAAAGCCAGACGCAGCTTTCGCGAGCCTAGCTGGGCCGCTCGCCGCGCCAATTACTTGGTTTGACACCACCGGGATGCCCGGCTGCCAGGAGCGTGACCGAAACAACGGGCGCGAAGTCTGGAACGACGCTGAGATCGAGACGGTGCTTTCGATCCTCGCAATGATCGCTTCAGAGCAGTCGCTGGCCGACGACCTCGGGCGCCGGGCGGAGCCGACAATTGGCGTCATCTGCATGTACAGCGAACAGAAGCGTCGCCTCGACAAGGAATGGTCGCAACGTCCGTTCAGTGAAGCCTTCCGCCGCACCGTAACGATTGACACGGTGGACGCTTACCAGGGCAAGGAAAACGCGATCGTAATCGTCTCTCTCGTCCGCTCCAATTCCGAGCGGCGCCCGTATCACGTGGGTCGTGAGAACCGATGCAACGTCGCGCTATCGCGCGCGAAAGAACGCCTCTACATCGTGGGAGACACCGCCATGTGGGGCGACGTTCGAAATTCATCGCCAATGCGGCAAGTGCTCGCACGAATTCGATGCTCCTCGTCAGATGTTGCGATCGTCTCCCCGGCAGGGAGCGTCGGCCGATGAGCACCGCAACTCGGATCGAAGTCGATGCCATCGACTTCCAGATCGCCTGCCGCAGGTTCAACATCAGAGCGACCATCACCCGCGAGCGACAAATGCCGGTGGTGGACGAATTTGTACTTCGGCTCCTCGCTGTAACGGAGCGCATGCCGTTGTCGAGACTACGTGCCTGGTTCGGTTTCAGCGAAGCGGAAATGGAAACCGTACTATTGGATCTTGGACGACGTGCATTGGTGGAGTTCCAGGGCGATGACGTGATTCTCGCAGCTGCCGGGCGCGATCTTTTCAGAGGCGTTTCGGACGATGGCGTGCCTCAGCTCGTCGAAGTCGCCCCGATGCTCAGCGATGTGTGGTTCGACCTTGTCAGCCGAAACATGGTCCCAAGATCGCGGCCAAGGCAACATGCCTATTTGGTAAGACTCCGCGAACAACCAGATGCCCGGGAATTGCCCGAAAGCTTTGCCAGAGAGGCGTTCGAAGCGAACTTTCGCGACTATGCTCGGCGCATTCGGCGCTTTCCTGACGCAGACTCTGTCAATCTCTACTCGATATCCGACGTCGAGGGCGGTCGATACGGGTATCAGACCCTCAGGGCCGGCGTGACGTTCGATCCGGTTCGGTTTTCTATGCGGCCATCGTTTCCCGATCTAGATGATGCCCCAGCCAACTTTGGGAAGCTGACCGTCGCCGCAAACGATGCTTGGCAGATGCTCGAAGGGTCTGATGTCGCGCCTGGGACGGCCCACGAGTACGAGCGCATGACTGGAGATCAGCGGCTTGCCGGCCTGTTTCAGGATTCGGCGGCTGCCGAAGCTTGGGGAATCGCGTTGGCCCCGAGTTCGCAGGAGGGTTTTAAAGCGACGGTCGGAGCGATCTATCTCGGCGCGAATGTCGACTTGCTTGTTGATGCAATAGCGGCTGCAGGAAAAACTCGCGAATCTTTGGAGCTAGTGTGGGTAAGGCCTAACGGTTCGTCGTGGGGACGAAGCCTCTGCCTCGCCGACGCCATGCAGACGATCCGAGAAGCCACCCGTAAAGCCGGTGCCTCGAACACGAGAGCCGCGCTCCTCGTACCTAGGTCAACACACAAGAGTATCCGCCTGGATCATAAGCGGGTTTTCGAAACCGGCACGCTTCTGCCGCAAGGTCACTTACCAACGAACCTCGAAGTCTTTCTCATCCCGGGGCTCGCCGCCCTGGTGAATGTTCATATGCCCGTCGGCGGACGGTCCGTCCCTATCGGGGGCATGGTCACCGACCCCAAGCGTCTATCTAGGATAGAGGAGCGCCTAAAAACAGCCGGGGAGCGATGGGAAGACATTTGGAGATGGGATCCCAGGAAGGTGCAGATCGCAAAATCATCTCAGTAGGTGACCTCTTTCGGCGGCCGAATTGCCAGCGCGACCTGCTTGTCCCCTCTGGGAGAATGGCCACCCGGATCCCTCAACGGTGGACCTTCTGGAGTTAACCGACGATCACACGTCCCCGCTCGACGCTCGGTCCTCCAAAACCTCGGCTCGCAAAAGCCGGCCCGAGGCCAGCCGCCGCGACAACGCCTCAAGGAACCCGGCGTAACGCTCCTGTCCCTTGGCGTTCTGGGCCTTCTGATCGCCGGCGCTTAAGCTCGGCGTCGCCGTCAGCCAAGCCTTGACGAAGAGCGCGATCGCCTCGTTCGAAATCGTCACGTCCCGCTCCAGGCGCTCGAGGCTCCGTCCGGTCCGGTCAAGGCGCCGGACGACGGCCGCTTCAGCCGCCTCGTCGCTATCAGGCGACAGGTAGCTGGCCACCGCGGCCTGGACGATCTCCGACTTCGATCGCCGGGTTCGCCGGGACGCCTCGTCCAGGGCAATTACGAGATCGCGGGCCAGGAAGACCTTGGTCTGAATCTTCATGGCGCCCTCACAGCGGGATGCCGTCGTCGGGGTCCAGGCTAGCCTGCCTGGCCGCGGCCCTGAAGCGGCGGTTCTGCTCGGCCTGGACGACGTCGTCGGCATCCGGTTCCAACTCCAACCAGGTCTCCGGCGCGGGCGTTTCCGGCCCAGGCTCGATCCGCGCCTCGAACTCCGGCTCAATGCGATGGCCACCCTCATCAGCCGCGCTCCCTTGCCCACCTCCAGGCCTGGTGGTGGCGGCGATCGTCGTAGTCCACTCGCTCGACGCGCTCTGGCTGAGCGGGTTCAGCCGGGACGGCGGATTGGCCACACGCCCAGCCAGCTCCGGGTCGAGGAAGTACCGAACCTTGGTAGCCTTGATTGGCGGTACGCCAGACACCTGGACCAAGGCTTCGTCCGGAGGAAGTTGCATGACCTCGCCGGGCGTGAGCAGCGGCCTGGCGGTTTCCTGGCGCGAGACCATCAAGTGACCAAGCCAGGGTGAAAGCCTGTGCCCGGCGTAGTTTTTCATCGCCCGCATCTCGGTGGCGGTGCCGAGACTGTCGCTGATGCGGCGCGCGGTGCGCTCGTCGTTGGTCGAAAACGCGACGCGGACGTGGCAGTTATCGAGGACGGAGTTATTCTCGCCATAGGCCTTGGCGATCTGGTTCAAGCTTTGCGCAATAAGGAAGGCCTTGATCCGGTAGCCGGCCATGAAGGCCATGGCCTGCTCGAAAAAGTCCAATCGCCCGAGCGCCGGAAACTCGTCGAGCATCAGCAGCAGTCGTGGCCGATGGCGCGCGCTTTCCAGGCCCTCGGTCAGACGCCGGCCGATCTGGTTGAGGATCAGGCGGATCAGCGGGCGGGTGCGGCTGATGTCGGACGGCGGCACGACCAGGTAGAGGGTCACCGGCCGCCCCGGCGCGACTAGGTCGTCGATCCGCCAGTCGCAGCGCGCGGTCACGGCCGAGACGATCGGGTCCCTATAAAGACCAAGGAACGACATGGCCGTGGAGAGGACGCCCGAGCGCTCATTGTCGCTCTTGTTGAGC
The DNA here is from genome assembly GCF_003116815.1 of Caulobacter endophyticus. Taxonomy (GTDB): domain Bacteria; phylum Pseudomonadota; class Alphaproteobacteria; order Caulobacterales; family Caulobacteraceae; genus Caulobacter; species Caulobacter endophyticus. The sequence continues at coordinate 110,099 of NZ_QDKQ01000077.1, read as the reverse complement.
AGCTCCCGGGCAGCAGACGCCACTACAGGATGGACGGCGTCGCCGAGGTGGCGGGTGGCCATCATGACCCGCAAGGTGGCCTCGATCGTGCGACGTGGATCGGCCAGGAAGTTGGCCACGCCCGCCAGGGTCTTGTCCTCTTCGGCGTAGAGGACGTGGAGGATGGCTCCAACCAGCAGGCTGTGGCTGGTCTTGTCCCAGTGCGATCGACGCTCGAGCGCCCCGTCGGGGTCGACCAGGATGTCGGCGATATTCTGAACATCGCGGACTTCGGTCGGCCCGCGCCGCACTTCCAGCAGCGGATTATAGGCGCTGGAGGCAGGATTGGTCGGATCGAACAATAGCACAGGACCGACCTTGGCCCGACAGTTCGCCGTCAGCTGCCAGTTCTCGCCTTTGATGTCATGAACCACGGCCGATCCCGGCCAGGTCAGCAAGGTCGGCACCACCAACCCCACGCCCTTGCCCGAACGCGTGGGCGCAAAACACAGGACATGCTCAGGCCCATCGTGGCGGAGATAGTGGTGCTGGAGTCGGCCCAGGACGACACCGTCGGCGCCCAGCAGTCCGGCGGCTCTGGCCTCCTCTACCGTGGCCCACCGCGCCGAACCGTAGGTCGTCACCTTCTTGGCTTCGCGCGCGCGCCAGATCGACATGCCGATGGCGACCAGAACGGCTACCAACGCGCCGCCGGCGGCCATGAACGCGCCGCGCGCGAACACGTCCGGCGCGTAGGCCTCGTAGATGAACCACCAGACGAAGAAGGCCGGCGGCGGATAAATCGGCCAGTCACCGAGCCGAAACCATGGTGGCCCCAGCTGCGGCTGAAAGCCGAGTCGCCAGGCCGTCCACTCGGTAGCCAGCCACACACCGGCCAGCGCCAGCAGGCCGACCACGAGGATCTGGCCCCAGAGAATCTTCGTTCCGCTCATGTCAGGATCTCGCTTTTCAAAGCCCGATCCCCCGCTTGCGCCCCAGAGCCCAGTCGATGCCTCCGTCCTGGCTGACGACGCCCCTCACCTCTTGGCCCAGCCGCTCCTCCAATCCCCGGTTCCAGGGCACGAGCTGGAAGCCCAACCCATCGTCGATCACCGCAAAGCGCCCGGACGCCAGGTCGACGCGGCGCTGATAGACGCCGCTGATCGGGTCGCCGGCCTTGGTCTTGTTCCAGGTTCTGCCGGTCTCGCGCGCGATGTTGTCGGCAACCCGGGCCAGCTCCTGGGCGCGCAAGCCGGCGATGAGGCCAGCCCGAGGACGGCCCAACCGGTCGGCCAAACCGGTCGCCCTCAGATGCGCGCGACGCCGATCCAAGGCGTCTTTGACCTCTCGCCCGAACCCGCTGTCGACCAGGGGCGTGGGATCGCGCACGACCAGCTGACGGTCTAGCCAGGTCGCGCCCGGAGCGCCCACTTGGCGGTCGAGGGAAAGATCGGACCTATGGACAAGGTCGAGGCTGGGCTTCTCGCCTGGGACCTGCCGCGTGCGCACCTCGACCAGGCCGCCAATGGGCGTGTCCCCCGTCGCGCCCAGGTCGCGAAATCGGAAGTGATGCAGCCGGCCGTCGACGCCGTCGACCACGACGTAGGCGCGGCCGGAATACTCGTCGTGCAGACCCCGATCGACCAGGCGGCCGACAATCGGCGCCTCCAATGTGTCGGCCTGAATCTGCAGAACAGCCAAGTCGCGGTCGGCCTCGCGGATCGATCGGTGCAGGGTCTTGATGATGTCGCCCCGCTCGCCCAGCGCCTTGAGCCGGGGTTCGAGATCCTCGACCAGCCGCCAGCGCCCGCCGTGATCCTCCGCAAGGCCTAGTCGCTGCAGGTGCTGGACCCGGCCGATCAATCGCGGCGGCACGCCTCCACCGCCAGCCTCGGGCCGCAGGTCGACCAGGCCATCGGGATCGATACGCCCCCGAAGGGTGCAATCCAAACTCGTCCAGCGCTCGGCCTCGACCTCCCGGTCGAGACTGGCGGCGATCTCCGCGGGCGTGCGCGGTCCCAGCTCAAGAGAGACCAGAGCCTGGGCGCGCTGGCGCAGGCCGTTGGTCATGTAGTCGGGGTCGATGACGAGGTCGCGCCCTTCCTCGGCCACGCCCCGGATCAGGATATGGACATGCGGGTGATCGGTGTTCCAATGGTCGACCGCCACCCAGTCCAGGCGCGTGCCCAGGTCCTTCTCGGCCTGGGCCATCAGATCGCGGGTGGTGGCGCGCAGGTCGTCGAGCGAGCCGGCGTCCTCCGGCGAGACGATGAACCGGAAATGGTGGCGATCGTCCTTGCACCGCTCGGCAAAGGCGTCGTGGTCGGCCACGCCATCGCGATCGAACATCTCGGCCGGCGCGCCATCGCGGGTCACCCCTTCCCGGCGCAGATACCGGAGATGCATGGCCAAGGGCGCGGCCCGATAGCGGCTGCCCTTGTGACGGACGATCCGCGCCTTGACGATCACGCGCCGGCCGCCCTGGCCACCGCGCCGGGCCGCGTCACGCCCCCGGCCCGAGCGCCGGAATCGACCACGGCCCTTCAGATCCAATGCGCCCTGGCCGCTACGGCGCGCCGCGCCTAGAACCTCTTGGACGAAACCGCGCTGGCGAGGCGCCGCGCTCACGCCCTGGTCGCCGATCCGGCCCAGGCGAAGGAAAAACTCGTTGTCTTCCTTCATCGCGCCCCTCCTGGACGCACGGTCCCGGACAAGCCGCTGAAAGGACGAGAAAACCTTGGAAATCCGGGACCCGACCGTCGCGAGCGGTCCCGGAATTTGCTGAGCACCATCAAGGCCATGGACCCAAAAGGTCCCGGCCCTTTAATCTCGCCATCTTCCCCTGCCCTGGTGTTCTCCCCCTTCCCACCACTTGCCCAGACCCGAACGTTTCCCCAGGGCGGCCCGGCGATCATGGCTGAACGTCCGGGTCGATGCTCTCGACGAGGGTGATCATCGTCGCGCCGGCCCGGTCGTCCCGCATCTCCGGTCGCCTCGATACGAAGAGGCCTGAGGCGCGCCAATCCTGCGGCCGGGTACGATTGATCGACGCGGCCGCGCCGCCCGACCGTGCAATCCTGGCCTCCACGGCGGCGACGTAGGTGAGCGTTTCGGCCGGCAGCTTCCGACCGCCGTCGAGCAAGGCCTGGTATCGGGTCGGCCCCGCGTTGTAAGCGGCCAGGAAACCTCCAGGGCCGAAGCGATCATAGAGCCGGCGCAGATAGGCGGTCCCGGCCAGGATGTTGGCGCGGCGATCGAAGGCGTTCCCTCCGAGGTCCAATTGCGCGGTCAATTCGCGCCAGGTGGCGGGCATCAGCTGCATCAGGCCGATCGCGCCCCTGGGCGAAACCGCGGCGGGATCGCCGCCGCTCTCGGCGGCGATCACCGCCTCGATCCACGCCTTCGGAACGCCAAATCGCGCTGAGGCTTCCTCCACCGCTTCGGCCACCGATGGCGCCGAGTGTGCGCCGACGGCGGCCTGCCCATTGGCGCCCACGGTCGCCCCCGCGCCCAGCAGAAAGGCCATCAGACAAGCGGTCGCGCGCCTTGCGCGCGGCGTTCTCGCCGACGTCCCATAATTCCCAAGCTTGCGGCCGGGCTCGCCGCCGTCAAGGGAAGCGCGCAAGACGCGCCGGCCAGACGGCCGCCCTTGACCGCGGCTGCGCGCGGCCGCCGACGCGGTCTTGGCCGGGACGAGGAAAGGCGCGGCAAGACGGCCGAACAAGGAAAGGAGAGGATGGAGGCGCATCATCAGCGCTCCCACGTCCAGAGCGGCCGCAGGCGGCCGGCGACGCAGGCGCGCGGCAAAGGTCCGAAATAGCGGCCGTCCAGGCTCCGCGGCGCCTCGCCGTTGAAGAGAAAGATCTCGTCGGCGGTCAGGCGGCGGCACAGCCGGGCGCCCTGCAGGGGGCGTCCCACGAGATCGCGTTTGAGCACCTGGCCGACGAGACGGCCGTCGATCTCGACACGTTCCCTGCGCACGCAAACCGACTGCCCGCCGCGCGCCGCGACGTGCTTGATCAGCGGCACATTGAGCGGAAGGTATCCCCGGGCCGCCAGCCACCGGGCAAGCGGACGCGGCGGCCGGACCAGCGCCAGGTCGCCGACCTCCGCGCGCCCTGTGCTCATCCAGTAAAAACCCATCGGCGCGCTGGCCGTGGTGTTGAGCACCAAGCGCTTGGCCGGCGCGCATATCCAGCTGACCGTCAGCAGCGCGCTCGCGGAGCAGACGGCGACCAGAACGCCACCTCGCCCGCTGCTCATCGCCCGAGCCTCCGACGCAGGAGCCAGGCGCGATGACGAGCCCGATCGTAACCGCGCGGCGGCAGTCCAACGCCGATGCGCGCGCCGACATGGCGCCAGTGGTCGGGCGCGACATCCTCGGGTCGAAGCCCCTGCCCCTCGATCACGTCGATCGCCGACAGCACCGCCTGGACCTTGGACCAGCCGCTGATGTTGAGCAGGATCTCCGCGCCGGGAGCGACGAAGGGATGGGTGGTGAACGCCTCGCCAGGCGCGACCGCGCGCAGAACAGCGATGCGGGATTCCACGGTGCCGTAGTCGCCCGACCGCCAACGGACCAGGGCGAACACCGCACCCGGAATGAAGTCCAGCCGGCGAGCGCGGCGATCGATGATGTGCTCCCCCGCCGGACGTCCAAAGCGGATCCAGCGTTCGATCTGGCCTTCAAGCCAGAGAAGTTCGACCTGGGTGATCATGGCTCACCTCCGTCGCCCGATTGCGCGCCCAGGGGCGGCGCGGGCGCCACGGGCCGGCGCGCCGGCGGCACGATCTGGGCGTTCGGATCATGGGTCGAAGTGCGCGCGCCGCGACGCGCCCAGGCCAGAAGGTCGTCCATCGCGTAGACGACCCGGCCGCCGATCTTTCGATAGACCGGGCCCGTACCGTAGCACCGGTGCTTCTCCATCGTGCGGTGCGAGAGGCCCAAAAAGCGCGCGGCCTCCGCAGTCTTGAGGTGGCGGAGCGGCGCTGCCCCATCGGTCTGCGTCATCGGCATATCCTCGAGCGACGCCCGGATAGGTCCGGCGTCGTTCGGATAGGCTGGCGTAGGGGTCCGGCGCTGAGGGATGACGAAGACCGGGGGACCGGATTTCGTCACCCCCTCCCCTGCCCTAGAGGCCGCCGTGCAGGAGCTTGAAGTAGCCTCCGTTCATCAGGCCCCGTCCGGTCTGCACCAGACGGATGGTGGCCGCCCGAACGGTGGCGGTCTTCCAGGGCTCGCGCGCCAGCGCCGCCAGACCGAAAACGCGGCCCGCGATCTGACGGTAGCTGTCCCCGGCCAGGTCGCCATCCAGAGCTGTCAGACAGCGACCGATGCGCGCCAATTGCGCCGCCGACAGATGGGATTTGGGTGGCGGCCGTCCTGCGGCCAGGCGCTCCAGCGCGTCGATGGCGCGCACGCGCAGCCGCAAATGCTCATCGAACGACAGCGCCACGAAGAGCGGCGCGTCGGGTCGATCCTCGCCGCGCACCAGCACCTGCAGGCCCCAGTCGGTGCGCAGATGAAGGCCGTCCTCGGCGCGGACGAGCAGGCCCTTGGGCAACGCCCGATGGGCGGCGCTCCCGTCCTCGCCCGTCCTTCGCTCAAGGCGAAGGACAACGCCTGGCGCCACCTCCGGCAACCAGAAGACCTGGGCATCTTCGGCCGCCAGCTGCGGGTCGGCGGCGAAACGCAGGCCCCAGCGCCGATCGATAGGAGCCTCAGGCGCGCACCGCCAATGGGCATAGTCCGCACGATAGCCGGGATTGCGGCGAAGAAACTCCCAAGCCAGGCCCGGCGCCGTGGTCGAGCGGACGGCGCCCCCACCAGAACGCTGTGGGGGCGGCTGCCCTGATCCCGACGAGGCGACGGACGCGGCCATGCGACCATGGCGCCAGAGGCTCCACCGTCGAGCCCAGCTGAGCCATGGCAAATCGTGGATCGATAAGGCGTCGCGTCCTGCGATCGGCGCCGAGTCGCGAGACCGACGTCAATTCGCTGCGCGTAGGGTGTCGATTAGCTGCGCTAAAACCGGCGCCGTTCTAGCCGCGAACCTTTCGGCTTAGCGCCGTGGCGACCAATCGATCGACCCATTCCACGTCGTCGTTGGAAAGCTCAGTCAGTCTTCCAACCAAGCGGACCAACGGATCATCGCGACCGTCCCGGGCGACGAAATCACCCACCGCAAAGAAGTCGCGGACGTCGACGTTCAAGGCACTGGCAAGATCGACCAACGTTTCAAAGCTCGGAGCCAACAAGCCACGCTCAATTCGGCTGATGGTCTCTTGCGACATCCCGATGCGTTCGGCGAGTTGGCTTTGGTTCAGATCGGCGCGGTCACGATGGTGGCGTATCAAATCGCCGACCTGTTCCCGCAAACTCGCCATCGGTACGCGCCCCGCTCTTCCAGCGAGAAGTTTCCGCTTGGGGCGCACAGGCACACAGGGCTCTAAAATACGTATATCGGCGTTTTACGTATTCACACGCCATAAGATCCGTAGGATTCTGTGGGCTGATCGTTGTTCGGACCTGCTTCAGTGGACGTCACCTCACCGCCTGCCCCGCCTAGCCCTTCGCTCACCGACTCGCTCGAACAACTCTTCAAGCGTCATGACCGGTGGTTCCGCGCGCTGATGCGCCGTCGGCATGGCGACGCCGCCGCCGACGATCTCGTGCACGAAAGCTATCTACGCGCGGCGCCCTACGAGGCGGCCGGGACGCTTCGCCATCCCAAGGCGATGCTCATTCGGATCGCCGAAAACCTGGCGTCGAACCTGCGGCGCGATCGCTATCACGAGGTCGCTGACGACATCGGCGCATCCACGCTCGAAATCAACTCGATCAGTCCGTCCCAGGAGCAGGCGGTCACCTTCAAACAGATCGTGCTGGCCCTGCCCGACGAGTTGCGCGAAGTATTTATGCTCAACCACGTCGAGGGCATGACCTACGAGGAGATCGCCATCGAGTTGCGCATTCCGCGAACGACCGTTCACCATCGGATGCGCATGGCGTTGAAGCGAACCTCGAAGGCGATGCGGGACTAGAGCGGACGCTGGACATGATCGACGACCGACGAATGACCCGCCGTCAGGAAGACGAGGCGGTGGCATGGTTCACGCGCCTGAGCGACACCGAGGTTGAGAACGAGGACCTCGAGCGCTTCCAAAAATGGCTTGAACACCCGGGCAACCGCGCCGCTTATCGCCAGATCGAGGAAATCAGCCAACAGGCGATCGACCTTCGCGACGATCCGGATTTCCGCGCGGCGACGCGCGCGATCCTGACACGGCCAAGGCCAGAGCCTCCCGCGGAAAAAGCCGTCAAATGGCCGTCCTCGCCGCGGCTATGGAGCGGCATGGCGGTCGCGGGCGCGCTCGCCACGGCGCTGGTCGTGTGGCTGGCCGTGCAGCCCAAGACCTACCAGACCGAGGTCGGCGGCCGGCTGACCGCCCACCTCGACGACGGCTCCACGGTGCTACTCAACACCGACACCGAGCTGAAGGTGCGCTTCACCGGCGGCGAGCGACGCCTGACCCTGGTCAAGGGCCAGGCCTTCTTCGATGTCGCCCACGATGCAGCTCGCCCGTTCCTCGTCCGCGCCGGCCCCATGCAAGTGCGCGCGATCGGCACGCGCTTCGACGTTCGCCACGATGGCCCAGATGCGATCGTCGCGCTCGCCCAGGGGCGAGTGAAAGTCAGCCAGCAGGACGCCCAGCACGCCAGCTGGACCCTGACGCCCGGCCAGGCGCTTGCCTTGGCGCCTGGCGCAACCGCGGCCCACCCCGTGGCGGTCGATGTCGCGACCCTGAGCGGTTGGACGAACGGCGTCATCACCTTCCACAACGTCGCACTGTCCCAGGCCGTCGCCGAAATGAACCGCTACGAGCAGACCAAGATCACGCTGGGCGCCGGCGTGCCGCGGGACGCTCGGATCAGCGGCGTGTTCGCGCCTGGCGGCGAGGAAGAGTTCGTGGCCGCGGTCACGATGAGCTTCGACCTGCAGACCCACCGCAAACCCGATGGCGGCATGGAACTACGGCCCCGCTCCGGCGCTTGATGACATAATTATTTCGCAGGCTCGCTACCAACGAGCCGCCCCTCGCGTGTCTCCGCCCGCAAGGCCGCCGGTCATAAGCGCATCATGAGGATCGCGCCCGGCGTCACCGGGGGTTTGTATGGGTCGGTTCTCCAAGCGTTTTCTGGTCGGCGCCTCGCTGGCTGTGCTCGCGTTCAGTGCTCCGTGTCTGGTTTTGGCCGCGCCTCAGCCGGTCGAAGAGCAGCGCGCGATGATCTCCTTGCCCAGCGGTCCCCTGGACAAGTCGCTGGTCGACCTGGGCGTCCAGGGTCACGTCAAGATCTTCTTCCAGACCCAGCTTGTCGCCGGTCGTCGCGCGCCGGCCGTCCACGGCCAGATGACGCCACGAGAGGCGCTCGACCTGCTGCTGGCCGGTAGCGGCATAGAGGTGCAGCGGGCCCGCCCAGGCGTGCTGGTCCTTCGCCCATCGCGCCTGCCGGTGGCCGACCAACGCCCGGCGATCTCGCTAAAGCTGCCGCCGCAGACGGTCGATCCCCGCCCCGTCGCCGCCGACGACAACGTCACCGAGCTCGAAGAGGTCGTGGTCGGCAGCCACATCCGCGGGGTGAAGGACGGCCCCTCGCCCGTCATCGTGCTGGGGCGCGACGACATTGATCGGGGCGGCTACGCGACGGTCGCCGACGCGCTGACGAGCCTGCCGCAGGCGTTCGGCGGGACCACCGCCGACGACGTGACGATGGTCGGCTCGGACCCGACCAACACCAACAGCGCCTTCTCGACGGCGGTGAACCTGCGCGGCCTCGGCCCGGACGCGACCCTGGTGCTGGTCAATGGCCGCAGGCTGGCGGGCGCGGGGCTCATGGGCGACTTTGCCGACGTGTCGATGATCCCGCTCTCGGCGATCGCGCGGATTGAGGTGCTGACCGACGGCGCGTCGGCCCTCTACGGCTCGGACGCGGTGGGCGGCGTGGTCAACCTCGTCATGCGCGACCGGTACGACGGGGCCGAAACGCGCATGCGGCTTGGCGGATCGACGCACGGCGACCTTGGGCAGTATCAAGTGGCCCAGACGTTCGGCAAAAGCTGGTCCAGCGGATCGGTGCTGGTGTCGGCGGAGGTCCAGCGCCGCAACAGCCTGGCCAGCGCGCGGCGCGACTACACCGCCAGCACCGACCTGCGCGCCCTCGGCGGCACGGACCATCGGCTCTACTACAGCCAACCCGGCACGGTCTTGACGGTCGATCCGGTGACCTACGCCCTGACGCCGAGCTATGCGATCCCGGCGGGCCAGGACGGCACGCAGCTGACGCCCAGCGACTTCACCGCCGGCCAGAACCTCTTCAACTACCGCCAGGGAACCGACATCCTGCCGACCCAGGAGCGCGGGAGCATCTATTTCGCCGCGTCGCAGGCGGTCGGCGCCCACGTCACGCTGAACGCCGAAGCGCGCTACAGCGATCGGCGCTACTCCACGCTGGGCTATGCGCCGATGACGATCATGACCGTCTCGACGAAGAACCCCTATTTCGTCTCCCCCAACGGTGCGACGAGCAACTACATCGCCTATTCGCTGGCCAATGAGACGGGGGGCACGAAGACCGCGGGCGAGGTGCAATCGCGCAGCCTGACCCTCGGCGCCAAGATCGACCTGCCCGCCGATTGGCGGCTGGACGCCTACGTTCTGCATGCCGAAGAACTGGGATCCTTCCGCGCGTCGGGCATGCTCAACTCGACCTTCCTGAACGAGGCGCTGGGCAACACGGCCGACAATCCCGCCACCGCCTACAGCGCCGCGCGGGATGGCTACTTCAATCCCTACATCGGCACGGGCAGCAACAACGCCGCCGTCCTGGCCTTCATCACCCAAGGCTATCAGCTGACCCAGACGGTGGGCCGGCTCGACACGGCGAGCCTGGCCGCCGACGGACCGCTTTGGCGCCTGCCCGCAGACGCGGTGCGGCTGGCGGTCGGCGCGCAGATGCGCACCGAAGGCCTGAAGTATTCTGGGTCCACATGGTCCTCGGGCCTGCTGCCGACCCCGATCACGCTACGGCGCGGCGAGCGCACGGTGGGCTCTGTCTATGCCGAAGTGCGTGTTCCGTTGTTTGGCGAAGAGTACCGGCGTCCAGGGTTTGAACGCCTGGAGCTGTCCGCCGCCGTGCGAACCGAGCACTACGAAGGGGGGACGGAAAGCACGGTGCCGAAGTTTGGCGCTGTGTGGTCGCCGATCCCGGACTGGACCCTGAAAGGCACCTATGGCCGCTCGTTTCGCGCGCCGTCGCTGGGCGAGTTGACCGACGCCCAGAAGGCCACGCCGGTGAACCTGACCGTCAACGGCGCCAACGTGCTGACGCTGCTGCTCTACGGCGGCAATCCCGACCTCAGGCCGGAAACGGCGACCTCCTGGTCGACGGGGCTCGAATACGCGCCGGCCGCTCATCCGAAGATCCGCATCGCCGCGACGCTGTTCGACACCAAGTTCCGCAATCGGATCGGCCAGCCGGCGATCAACAACCTGTCGACGGTGCTGACGGCCAGCGATCTGGCGCCGTTCCGCCAGTTCATCAGCCCGGCCAGCAACGCCGCCGACCTGGCGCTCGTGCAGTCCCACCTGCAGTTGGCGACCTCGGCGGCGGCCTCGCTCTACCAGCCTCAGGCCTATGGCGCGATCGCCGACGCCCGATACGTCAACACCGGGACCTTCGAGGTCCGGGGCCTGGACCTGACGGGCAGCTACCGGCTGACGGCGTTCAACGATCCGGTGGTGCTGAGCGGCAACCTCTCCTGGCTGATGTCGTACTCGCGACGGGTCACTTCGGCCGCGCAGAAGACCGAACTGGCCGGCATGGCCGAAAACCCCGCCGATCTGCGCGCGCGGGTCTCGGCGAGCTGGATACATGGTCCCTTCACCAGCACGCTGTCGCTCAATCATACCGGCGACCTCTACACCAGCGCCGGAGCACGGCTCGCCAGCCAGACCACCGCGGACCTGCAACTGCAGTACGCCTCGCGAGCCAAGGACGGCTTGCTCCACGGACTGAACCTGGCGCTCACCGTGCAGAACCTCTTCGACAATGACCCGCCGTTCTACGACTTGCCGCAGGGCGTCGGCTTCGACGCCGCCAACTACGACGTCACCGGTCGGGTGGTGGCCCTGCAGCTGACCAAGGCCTGGTAGCCCCCTTCCATCCCTCGAACACTTTCAAGGTTTCAGCCATGCGAACTTTCGCAGGGGTGGCGCTCGCCTGCGTGCTCATCGGCACGCAGGCGCAGGCGGGCCGCCCGTTCACCATCGACGACCAGCTTGCTCTGGAGGATTTCGGCCGCGCGGCCTTCTCGCCCGATGGCCGCTGGCTCATCGCCGAGCGCTACGGCCGATACGAGGACGCCCCCAACTTCGACCACGAGTTCCTCGACCACGCGACCACCAGCCGGATTTTCGTCATCGATCTTCGGTCTTCATCCGCGCCCCGCGCCTTGTTGGCCGAGGATCCCAAGGCGGGAGACACCTTCGGCGCCGTCTCACCGGACGGATCACGCCTGCTGGTGTTCCGCCTGAAGAACCACCGGCGCGAAATGGGGGTGGCGACCCTGGCGACCGGCGCGGTCTCGTGGTCGGGCCTGACCGTGGATCCCGAGGTCTGGACCGCGCAGGCGCGCTGGCGCAACGACCACGAGGTCGTGGCGATCACGCGTGCGCCCGAGGCGCCCTCCATCCTCCTGGGCGCCGGATGGCAGACCCAGGCGCGCACCGCGGCGGCCTGGGCCGCCAATGGCCGCGGCGCCTATTCAGGGGTGGTGCTCGGCGCGGGGCGCTTTGCCGATCTCAACCCACCACCGCCCGACTACGGGCTGGCCATCTACGACACCCAGACCGGCCGCTCCCGAGCCCTGGCCGCCGGCCCGTTCTTCGAGCTTCTGATCTCGCCGAACGGCAAGACGGTCGCCACCAGCCAGGAGGGCGAACTCATCCAGCCCGACGGCGCCATCGGCGTGGTCCGGTTCTCCAGCCCCCACCGTCGCCGCCGCCTGGCCCTAGTCGATCTCGACAGCGGCGCGGTCACGCGGCCCTGCCCGGCTTGCGACCTGGCGCCCGGCACCTGGGCCTGGTCCCCCGACGGCAAGACGCTGGTCGCGGCCGCGCGGGATGGCCCCGCCTTCGACGCGCCTTACGGCTACTGGCGATTTGACGTCCGAGGCGACTGGTCGATCCAGGCGCCGGCGCTGCGCGTCAACATGGTGATGGGCGGCGGCATCGCCAACCTGACTGGCCAAGTCGCCTGGCTGGGCTCGGACCCGGCCGTGTTGGCCAAGGCCGCCGACGCCGACCGTCCCGACTGGTGGCGGCTGACCAGCGCAGGCCCGGTCAATCTGACCCGCGCCTTTTCACCACCGCAGGGCCGCGCCCTGGCGATCGACGACAACGGGCTCCTGATCAGCAGCGGGTCCGGCCTGGTGCGGCTGGGTCGAAACGGCCGCGCCGGCATCATCGTGCCCACCACGATCGCGTGGCAAACCCCGCGCGGCCTCCCTGGCCAGGTGAGCGATCGGGTCGTCGGGACCCTCGACGCTGCCGCGCGGATGATGACCCCGAACGGACGCTCGCAGCCGGCCGCCCCGATCCCCCCCGAGGCCAAGCTCGTGGCGACCTCGCCCCATGGCGACGCCGCCGCCATCGTCAAGGACGTTCACGGGGTCAGAACCCTGACGCTCTACCGACCCAAGGCCGCGCCGCGCCCGCTGCTGACCATCAATACCGGCCTCAGCGAGGTTGATTTCGCCCAGCCGGTCCCCGTCCAGCACAAGGGTCTTCATGGCGAGGCCCTGACCAGCTGGCTCTATCTCCCGGCAAGTCACAAGCCAGGCGACGCGCGCCCGCTGATCATCGTGCCCTATGCCGGCGATCGCTACGATCGTCCCCCGGCCTGGTTCGAGCCCGGCACGGTCTCGCCGCTGACCAACGTCCAGCTCATGGTCGCCCAAGGCTATGCGGTGCTGGTTCCCAGCCTGCCGATCGGCCTTGAGGACGAACCGGCGACGGGCCTGGCAGAAGCGATGCTCACTGTGGTCGATGCGGCGCATGCCCAACACCCGGCGTTCTCGCCCAACCGCCTGGCCGTCTGGGGGCACAGCTTCGGCGGCTGGACGGCGCTGATGGTCGCGGTCCAATCGCCTCGCTTCAAGGCGGTGATTTCCTCGGCGCCTCCGGCCGACTTTATCACCATCCATGGCAACCTTCGCCCGGCCAGTCTCGCCGTCCCCGAAGTCTATATGACCCTGACGGGCATGCAGGGTTGGGCGGAAGGCGGCCAGGGCCGGATGGGCGCCACGCCCTGGGCGGCGCTGGACCGCTATGTCCGTAACAGCCCCCTCTTCCACCTCGACAAGATCACAGCGCCGGTGCTGCTGATCTATGGCGACATGGACTATGACCCCACCCAGGTCGCCGCCGTGTTCCAGGGCCTGTCGCGGCAAGGCAAGGACGCAGAACTGCTCTACTACCGCGGCGAGGGGCACGTGGTGGCCAATCCCGCCAACCTGCGCGATCTGCATCAGCGAGCGTTCGCCTTTCTGGCCGACGCCTTGGGCCCGGTCTCGCCACCGGCTGGATCGGAAGCCACTGAGGCGCTCGACACGGCCTCGCCCGCGATCCGTCCCTCCCAGTGACGCACCCAGGCCTCCAGGGCCGCGGCGGTCAGGATCTCCCGGGAGGCGTCTTTCCAGACGATGGCTTCGGGCTCGAGCGCGGCGTCGAGCTCGAGGCCATCGATCAGGCCCTGCGCGGCCAGCCGCCCGTCCAGGAGAAACTCGCGCAGGAAGGGACCGCTGGCCGCCAGGCTTCGATTGAGGAAGACGCTGATCTCACCCTTGGAGCGCCGCTCCACGATGATCCGCGGCAGTCGGTCGGCGAAGGCCTCACGCGCATAGCTGCGCTCGCGCTCACCGGCGCTGAGCACCGGAGCCGGGATCGCCAGGCAGGCCTCCACGACCGGTTGGGCCAGCAGAGGATGCACGATCCGCGCCCGACGCCCGCGTCCGGCCGCCCCCGTCGCGTTGAGGTTGGACGCCAGGGCCCGGATTTGCCGCCGCTTGGCCGTCGACACCCCGGCCAGGTCACCGACCCACGGGTGGGTCACCCCGACCCGCCGCAGTTGCTCGGCCTCCTTGCGCAAGAGTTGGCCCTCGATCGACACGGTCGAGGGCCGGCCGGTCAGCGCCTCCAGCGACAGGCTCCAGATCGACCGCCGCGTTCGCCGGGCCACCTCTTCCAGGCGCTGGAGCCGCGATCCCTCGCAGGGGGCGCCGCGCAGCAGATCGGCGGCCAGGGCGCTGGCGGCGACCTGATAGAAGACGGTGTCGCCCCCGTGGCCAGTGAACAGCACCTTGGCCTCGGCGGCCGCCAGCGCGTCGATCAAGCCGGTATCATAGCCGGGATCCAGGGCGTTGAAGTTGGGCCGCGCCGCCCGGCCGCTGGCCTCCAGGATCGCCGCGTCATAGGCGAACACCTCGCGCCGCACCGTGCGAAGCGGGAAGCCGATGCCCTCGGCGATGGCCTGGGCGTAGCGGCGCTCGTCGGCTTCGGGCTGGTCGCCGTAGAAGTTCACCAGGCCATGAGGGCCCAGGCCGCGGGCTGCGAGGCTCGTGGCGACGATGGCCGAGTCCAGTCCACCGGACACCTCGCAGACGACCCGCTCCCCGCCCGTCGCCAGCGCCGCGACGCAGGCGTCCACGGTCTGGCGCAGGCTTTCGCGGCTTGGCCAAGTTCGGCCGCCTCCAGCGCGCACCACTCTGGCCGGACTCCAGAGCAGGGTTCGGTCCGCCGCCTCTCGGCCATGTCGGGCGACGCCCGGATCGAGCGCCGAGAGGCCCTTCAGAGGCGGCGCGCCGAGCGCGGCGCTGATCGGGTCGGCGATGATCTGCCCGATCCGGGTCCAGTCGATCGCCAGGTCAACGGGACCGGCGCGCCCGGTAATCGGACGCGAGGCCAAGATGCTGACCTCATCGCGCCGCCAGAACAGCGCTTCAAGATCGCCCGACGGATCGCGCAGCAGTGTCGGCCCCTCGCGGGGATGGCCGATCCAAACCCCGACATAGCCGCCCCAGGCGCCGCTGATGAGCCGTTCACAAGCCTCCAGAGGATCGATCTCGCCCAGGCCTTCGAGATTGGCTGAAGCCACTTCGCCGGCCTGCGTCGCCGCGCGGTCGAACACTCGGCCGACCAAGACGCCCACGACGCCGGCGCGGCTGTTCAACGGCTGCACCGGCGTCGTGATCTGGCCCTCGGTCAGGACCGCCAGGCGAAACGACCGATGGGCCAGGCTCCAGCCGTCGCTCTCGACCAGGGCCTGGACCATCTCGTCGAAGGCCGTCGAGGCGACGCCGGGCGGATGGGTAAGGACGACGTAGTCCATGGCTAGCGGACCATAATCGGATGGTAGGCGACGAGGCGCTCGGCCTCGTCATCCAGGGCCATATCACCGGCCTGAAGCCAGCAGTGGGCGGCGAAGGGCCAGGTGCGGACCGCGAAGATCCAGTCGACCTGGTGGCCGAGGCCCATCAGATAGTGGCGCAGGAGCTGGCTGCGGAAGAGACAGGCCCCGTCGAACGGCAGCCAAGGCTGTAGGCTCCGGAAGGCGTCCAGATCGGCGAGCAGCCTGGGGCTGGCGACCGGCGCGCGCAGACCTGAAGCCGGCGGCAGCCTGGCGGCGAAGGGGCGTTGCTCGGCCAGCCGGCTGGCCAGGCCGGCCGCGATGGCTCCCCGCCAATGGCGCATACGCGGCCTGCGTCGTTCCGTCGGCGCCAGGTCCTCCAGAACGGCGCGAGCGGTGCGCAGGGGCGGCTGGGTCGTCAGGGCCGGCTCGGCGTTCGGCGTCGCCGCCGCCAATCCCGCCGCGATCAGGTCCTCGGCCAAGGCGTCCGAGGATGCGGTGAGGACACGCCCCTCCAACCCAAGCACCTCGCCAATCCCTGGCAGGCAGAAGTAGGCGTTGTTGTCGACGTCGAGAAAGACGGCGTCCTGGTCGATGACGACCGCGTGGACGCCCGCGCTCAGCCACAGTCCCATGGTCTGCTCCTGAAGGTCGTCGTGTGAGTGCGCGGCGGCCTCGCCCCCCCCCCCCAGAGGCCGCCCACGGATCCTATTCAGCTTCCGATCTCCCCCTTGGATCAGGCCGGGTCGTACCGGGCGACGCTGGTGTCCTCCAGCAACAAGCCGACGAGCGCGCCGCGCGTAAGGCGATGGGCCTGGCCCAATCGGATCAGTCGAAATGGAGATTTCACCGGCAGCTCCCATCCCGTCCCGCCGCTTAAGGCGCGGCATGGACAAGGAGGCGGGCGCGCGGACGTATATTCAAACCTATATTTGAATCCGCCCGCGCTCCGCCTCCCGACGGATCAGCCGGGCATGTAGTGGCCGGGCAGCACGTCTTCCGGCAGGCCCGGAGACAGGGTGCCTTGCGTCAGGCGATGGGCGTCGCCGAGGCGGATCAGACGAAGCGACTTGGTCATCGGACAGTCCTTCCTGGACTAGGCCGCACTTATGCGGGATTGGTTAAAAAACGCCGGCGCGACGAAGGCCTTGGCGCCTTCGCGCGCCGTCGTCGGTGGGGTCAGCCCTGGATCTCGCGACCCGTGGGATTCAGGGCCTCGGGCGGGCCGACGAACGAGCCCTGGGTCAGGCGGGCGGCCTCGCCCACGCGGACCAGCCGCTGGCGCTGGGTGGCGTTCTTCTTGGTCATGATCGTGCTCCTTCAAGATGCTGCCGATTGCAGCTCCCCAATGACACGACCTGCGATTGCTATATTCAAACCTATATTCGGGGAGATTTGATCAGCCCCAGGGCCACGGCGAGGATGCGGCCGCTCTGGACGGCGCGACGCGCGAAATGCCGGCGCACCGCCCGGGCCAGCGCCGTCCGCGGGCTCGCGCCTGCCGTGAGTGGAGGCTTGGCGCCGGCCGCGGCGCCGAAAAGCTCCGCCTCGGCCCGCGCCAACGGGGCCAGTTGCGCCTCGATCCTGGCGCAGGCCTGAGCCAGGGCGCGGTTGGGCGCAGCCTGGGCGGAGGCCAACGGCGTGTTGAGATCGAAACGCGCCAGGTCCATGCCCCGGGCCTGGACAACGGCGCAGACCAGCACGCCGGCCAGGTCGTAGAGCTCCGCGACCCGAGCCGGATCGTGCAGCAGCGCCGCATAGCCGTGGGGCGTGCGAACGATCAGGTCCTCGCCGGCCAGCCGCGCCAGCACCTCGCGGACCGGCGTGGGGCTCACGCCCAACTCTTCGGCCAGCCCGCTGATCGGCAAGGGCGCGCCCTGCATCGGACCGGCCTGCGCCAGGCGGCGGCGCAGGGTTTCGAGGGTTCGGTCGAAGGGGTCGCGATCACGCACCAAGACGGGCTCCTGGCCAGAGTCAGCCATGCTGAGCGTGGGCGGCAGGGCCGTCGAGCTTGGCCCGCCATTGGCCCCGGTCAGGTCAGAACTTTTGACGGCGGCTGAGTCGCACCGGCAGCGTATCGGTCGCGTGTCGCTGATTTCCTGCCTGCCAAATTGCAGATCATTGCCGGTTTTGCGGCAAGCCGCCCACCCATCCGACCGCTCGGTCAATTTCAGCAACAATCCCGACGTGCACAGACGGTTTTTACGCGTGCGGCCGCACGGGCGGACTAGCGCTCACGTCAGGTAGCCGACAATCATCTAGAAGTTGATCAGTACGGAGCGTCGCATGCTTGGCTCGCCTATGGCGCCGCTCGCCCGGCAAGCCCGTCTTCTTGCCCGCACCTTGAAGGCGATCAAGCAAGAGCGGCGGATGACCTCGATCGAGATCGCCCTGAAGATGGGCGTGGGCCTGCGGACCTATCAAGACTTCGAAAAGGGCAAGGGCGACTTCGACCTCTGGAAGATCCGGCGTTTCGCCAAGGCCACCCGCAGCGACGCCATCGGCATCGTCCTGGCGGTGATGTACGGCAATCCCAAGATCGCCATCGTCGTCATGCGCAGCAAGTTCCTGATGACTGGCTGGCTAAGCTTCGTGGAGCTATGGCGGACCCTGGGCGACCGCATCCGCCTGATACCATCGACCCAGGTGCTGCTGGGCATGCGCAAGACGGGCGAGCACCTGCAGCAGTTCCTGGATCGGCGGGCCGCTTCCATGGAAGCGTGGTTGGAGACCTCCCTGGACGAGCTCTACGAGGACCCCGAGGAGGCGGAAGACGAGTAGGCGCCGCGCGGTTAGCCCGGCGCTGGGCCGGGCGCGGCGGCGGCAGGCGGATCGATCCGGCGGATCCAGACCAGCGGCAACTCACCATCCTCGCTGGCCATGGCCCGGACGTTGATCGGTTCGGGCCAGCTGGGGTCGTCGAGCTTGAGGCTGAGAACCGCACCGCTGGTGTCGCTCACGCGCCAGGCCGCCCCCGCCTCGGCCGCTCCGACCTTGATGTCGAAGTCCGGCGCCCTGACCGAGAACTTGGTGGCGGGGACCAGGCGCAAGTCCTTGTCCAGGGTCAGGGTCTCCAGGCGTCCGACGAAGTCGGCGCCGTCGCGATGCAGGTGGCCGATGGTGGTCATCTCTTCGAACCTTTCGCTTGAGGCCCGCCGAGCCGTCTGGCGGTCGGCGGCGGCCCGATCACGGCGGGGGGAGCGCCGGGATTTGGGATCGGGCCGCCGCCTTGCCGATCGCCGCGGGGGAGACAGGATCGGCGGCGCGCGGGGAGCGAAGCGGACGCTTTGGCGGGCGGATGGAAGCGTCCTCGCGGGTCCCGCCAAACCGTTCTGACCCCAGAACTTCAGGCCCTCAAGGGGGCGCTGGGCTGCGTCGTAGAAAGACAGGCCATGGCGTAGAAACGACGGTTCGGACGCCTAGCCGCCCCTTCTCTTCTCCAGCAAAAAGACAGCGCCGCGCCCGCCCCGCCGGTAGGCGGGGCGGGCTGGCCGTGGCCGTCAGTCCTCGCGGGGACCGTTGCTGCGCGACCAGACCAGGGTCTGGACGCCGTCGATGTCGACTAGGGCGACGTTGATGGCGGCGGCGAAGGACGGGTCGTCCAGCTTGACCGACAGGTAGTCCTTTTCGTCGCGGCTGGTCTTTTTCCAGGCCGCGCCCAGCTCGGCCTTGCCGGCATAGAGGCGGAAGTCCGGGCTCTTGTCGTTGGTCTTCTCGACCGGGCGGAATTGGACGGACTTGAGGTTGATGGTCAGGGTGTTGATGGCGCCGGTGAACGAGCCGTCAGCGTGGGCGGTGAAGGTGCCGATGGTAGCCATGGTGGTCTCTCCGGTCTGAACCGGGCCGCGCCGATCGCGGCCTCGATGGCGATCCGGAGGACCAGGGGCCGATGTCCGGCCCGCAGAGCGCGCCCTCCCCTCAAGGCAGACATGGGGGCGCGCTCCCGAAGCCTCGGCGAAGGACCGAAGGCGAAGAGTTTCTTGTCTCGCGAGGAATGGGGCCGGCTGAAAGCCGTGGAGCCCCAGGGGAAGAAAATCGGCCGCCGAGGTTGCGGCGACGGACCGGTCCTGGTCCAGATCAGGCCAGAAGAGGACGCGGTCGACGCGCCCGGCTCAGACCTCCTGGAGAGACCACCTGGCTACTGTCGACGCCTTCACCGCCCAGGCTGGCGGCGCGCACACCGGCGCCCTCACCGCCCTGACCTCGACCTCAAGGCCAGCCAGATCCGCCCGGTCGAGAAGCCCGGCGATGAGAGCTCTGCGCTTTCGCCTGGCCGATATGGTCGAGCTGGGCGCGGCCTGGAAGAAGACCAGCCGCGACGAAAAGGACTACCTGTCGGTCAGGCCGGACGATCTGTCGTTCGCCACCGCCGTCAACATCACGCTGGTCGAGGTCGATGACGCCCAGCCCTGGTCCGGTTGCGCGGCAATGCTCCCCGCGAGGACCGGCGGCCACGGCCGGCCCGCCCTGCCTTCCGGAGGGGCGGGCGCGGCGCTGTCCAAAGGCCAAGGCTCGGCTATAGGAAGGCCATGCCCGCCCCCGCCTTGCTCGCCGCCGCCATCATCGCCTGCACCGCCCCACAGGTTCATGACGGCGACACGCTTCGCTGCGGCGCCGATCGCGTCCGGCTCTACGGCGTTGATGCGCCCGAGGTTAAGCGGGGAAAGACGCCGGCCGAGCCGCTCGCCTACGAAGCCCGCGACCTTCTGGTGAGCCTGACACGGGGTCGGGTGGGCTGCCGGGTCGTCGATCACGACCGCTATGGCCGCCACGTCGCCCGGTGCTGGTCGGACGCCTCGCCCGACATCAACGCCGCCCTGATCCGCTCGGGCCTGACGACCGAATACCGCCGCTACAGCAAAGGCGCCTACGCCAGCGCCGAGGCCGAAGCCAGGCAAGCCCGACGCGGCGTCTGGGCTTCGGGCCAGACGCGCGTCACGCGCTAGACGGCCGCGTCGGCGATGGTCTTGAGGTCCTCGTAGGGCTCGCCATTCTGGCCCGCCGCCGCCGCTTCTCCCCGCGTCCAGACCCGAGTCTCCCGATCCTTGCTGCCAGGATGCGAATGCCGCGATAGCGGATGCCGCGCCAGATCGCCGTGCAACAGGTCGGCAGGTTCTTGCCGATCCACTCGTCAGTCTGGAACGTGATGACGCCCGGCCGATCGGCGTCGTCGCCGGTCTTGTCGAACTGGTCCTGCATGGCCTGCAGAAGGCTGTCGATCTCAGCTTGGGTCATGGCGGCGGCGATAGACGATTCCTTGCCCGCCCGCGCCCCTTGAAAGCCAACACCTATCGCGATCCCTGTGAGCCAGCGACGGCGCACAAAGGAAGGCGGCCGATCCCAAAGGATCGGCCGCCCGTGAACACGATGTCGAAGAAAGCGGGCGGCCCGAAGGCCGCCCGCCTCCCCTATTGCGCCGCCTCCAGGATGGCGACGACCTCGGCCGCTTCAGCCGCCGACTGCTCCAAGTCGCGCGGCGCCAGATCGTCCGGGCCGAGCACCGGAGCGACCTCTTCGACGAGCGCCAAGGGATCGTCGGCCGGGGCCGGGACCTCGGCGCACGCGCCGTCCGGCACGGCTTGCCCGCTCGACTTGGCGGTGCGCAGCACGGCCGGAAGCCACCCCGCCTCGACCAGCTGGGGCTCCGCCGCCGCGACCATGTCGGGCTTCTTCAAGCCCGAAAGGCGAGCGGCGGCTTCCGACGACACCGCCTCGCCCACGGCCGCGATCACGTGGGCCTTGGTCACACGGTCGAGGTAGCGGACGGCCGTCGGCTTCCAGTAGACGCGCATGTCGAGGTCCAGGGCCGTGGCCAGGGTCTCGACATGGGCCAGCACGCTCGCCTCCCGCCGCTCCCACGACCGCAGGCCGTCTAGCGTCAGGCTCACGCAGTGGGCCAGGAGCGCCGCGCGGCTGTCGCCGTCGAGGCCGACGATGAAGTCCCAGAAGTCGGCGATCTTCGTCGGCATCTGTCGCGCCCAGCCCTGATGCCGCTGTGCGATGGCCACACCGGCGGGGCTGGCGTCGATTCCCTCACCGACGGCGGAGAGGTCACGCGAGCCCCAGCGGATATCGAGGCAGGAGGCATAGCCCCCCGACCCAAACACCCGGCAGACCAGGGCGTGCACCAGGGCCACCTGGGCTAGGTCCGGGTCCTGGGCCAGGGCGTCGCGAAGGGCGGCGGTGCGGTGGGCCGTCAGTTCGGCCACGACCCGATCCGGCAAGGGCGCAGCCGGGTCCCCGGCGGGCTCTTCCGGTTCGGTGCGCGCCACCCCGTCCGGCTCGCCGTCTTCGTCGTCCGGGTCGGGGTCGCCCGTTTCGAGGTCGTCACCGATGGCGTCGGCGTCGTCCTCGTCGGCGGTCTCGTCGGCCGTATCGTCCTCGTCCGGCTCGGGCGCCGGTTCGTCCCCGAGGCGAACGAACCCGCGATCGATCTTGGCTTCGCCATAGGCGTTCAGCGAGACGAACACCCCCGCATAGGCCCGTTGCACCGGATCAAAGCCGAAGTCCTCGCCATAGGCGTCGAGGGCGGCCTCGATGGCCTCGAACCGCGCGGCGACCTCCGGCGGCGGCGGATCGATCTCGGCCCACCGATCGGTCAGCTCGGCCTCTTCAGTCTGAAGGACGTTGATCGCCTCGACTTCCTCGGGCGAGCGCTGGCGCACCCGCTCCCAGATACGCGAGCAGCCGTGGCCCTGGGGGAAGTCGATATAGGCCGCCGACCACATCCAGCCTTCATCGTCGCGCACGGCCTGGGCGATGTCGGCGAGCTTTTCGCCGACGAGCCGGTCGAGCAGGACGATGTCTTCGACCCAGCCCTCGTTGTCCTGGGTGAAGAGGTCGCGCAGCACCGGCCCGCCCGCCGCGACATAGGCGTCCAGGCCCACAAACTGGACGCGTCGGTCGTCGGCCGCGACCTTGGTCTCGGTCATGGCCCGGCGGATGGCAAAGGGCTGACGGCCCTGGGTGGGCAGTTGCTCATAAACCTGCAGCTGCCGGGCGGGGTCGGGATTGACGGCGAAAGCCGTCACTTGGTCGAGGGTCAGCACCTCCTCCCGGTAGAGGTCCAGCAGCGCGGGCGCGACCGCGCCCAGGCGAAGACGCTGGCGGACGATGTCGGGCTTGACCCCGAACCGCGCGCCGATCTCCTCGGCGCCGTAGCCCTTGCGCTCGGCGAGGTCCTTGAAGGCCTCGAACTGGTCGGCCGGGTGCATCGGTTCACGGCTGAGGTTCTCGTCCATCGAGACCTCGGCCGGGTCGTTGCTCGTATCGACCACGCAGCGCACGGCCGCGCCCTTGGCCAGCAGCTTGCGCTTGGCCAGCAGCCGCAGGGCCTGCCTGCGCCCCTCGCCCGCGCTGACGAGATAGTAGCCGGTCTCGCGACCGTCCTTGACCTCGGGTTCGACGACAAGCGGCTGGAGCACGCCCTTGTAGGTGATCGAGGCCGCGCGGGACTCGATCACCTCGGCGCTGTGGCCGACGCGACGGGCGTTCTTGGGCGAGGCCTTCAGGCGGCTGAGCGGAATATCCCGAACCTCGCCGTACTGGACGACGACAGGGGTCGGGGGCGCGGCCATTTTCCCGGTATTCGGGGCGGTCGCGGGGGTCTGTGAGGTGGTCATGATCTGCCTCCTTGGGACAGGGGTGCAGGCGCAAGGCGCGCCTGAACCCCTGCCCGTCGGCGAGACCGGGGGTGCAAACGGAGGGGCGGCTTCGCAGGGACCCGGCTGCAGGGCGTCGGCTGGCGATTGCTCGCCCTGCCCGCGTCGCCCGAAGCGGGGTGGAAGACGATCCGAAGTGCGCCGGGGGCGGAGCCCCAAGCCACGCGGGCGCGGCAGCGCCCGGAGAAGATCCAGGGGCCGCACCAGCGAAACCGGGCCGTCGCAGAGATGGTCCCTCGAACTTCAGGAGCCCCGTCCAGGACTGCGGCCGGCCCTGCTTCGGGTCTCACCCCCTCCGCGGATGGGCGCGACTACAGCCCGTGGAGGAAAGCGGTGGTCGGATCGGGATCGGCCGACCGCAGCGCCCTGGCCAAGGCGTCGATCCGGACGCGCAATAGAGCCTGGGCCGACGCCATGCCCTCCAGGATCAGCAGAACGCTGTTGACCCGCCTGACGGCTTCGTCGAGCGCCGAACGCGTGTCGGCCAACGCCCGCATGATCGGCGGCGTGAGGATGGTTTTGGCCTCGATCTCAGCAAGCGCCCAGGCGATCCGGCGCAGTTGGCTGAGCGGATCCAGAGGGCGTTCGAGTTGGTCGGCGGCCTGGCGGGCGGCGTCGAGATATTGGGTCAGCAGCGCGTTGAACGTCATGTGTCGTCCTCGTTGAACAGGACCTTCCAACTACGCTCACGACCTGGGTGGCCAAGACAGGTTTCGATGGCCTTGCGGACAAGATGGCCGTGGTCGGCAGAGGCGCCGCCAAAAGGCCGAGCCGTCATCGATGCCAGGCGTGCGGCTCGGCGCCGTCGGGAGCGCGACGCGCCTCCTGCATCCGATGGGCTCCGGCGGCGTAGCCCCGCGCCAGGGATGTGGCCAATGCCTTGTTGGCCATGTGGTCGAAGCTTTGGCCTGGGTGGTTCTCCGCCATCTGTCGCAGCAGCACGTCGCGCGGATAGGCCGTGTAGACCTCCAGGAGCCAATCATAGAGCCGCAGCGGATCACCTTCGAGATTGCGATGCGGCCCTTCGGGTTTGCCGAAGATGGCGTCGCCATGAATTTCCACGGCCGCGATCTCCTCGGGGGTCAGCGGAACGATCGCTGAATAGCGCCGCCCGTCATTGACCAGGTAGACGAAGGCCCTGTCGCCCATGGAACAAACATCCTCGACGACGCCCGCCAGGGTCTTGCCGTCGTCGCCGACCACTTCCAAGGCCTCGCCGATCTTGAAGCTGGCCAGGGGCGCGCCCTGGGCGTCCAGCAGTTCGGAAGGATGGCCGTCGAAAGTGGTGGGAACGCGCTGAACCTCTTTGAGGCAATCGAACACCCAGGTGACGTCCCGGTGGCGATCGCGTGACTCGAACGCCGCCTCAAGCGGCAGATAGATGTTGGACTTCAGGTCCGGATGCTTGAAGCCCTCCAGCATCGTCGTTTGCGGAGAGCCGACCGCGTCATCGTTGACCAGCTGCACGTTGTTGGTGACGAAGACATAGGCGGGCGCGGCCGGCGCGCCGGCAACGGTCAGGCCTTCGGCCCCGGTGATCGTCGCCACCACGATCTTACGCACCGCGTGCCATTGGGCTTCGTCGAACAAAATCGGGATCGATAGCTCGAACCAGTAGATCGGGTTTTCCAACCTCTTCTTGGAGGCCTTGTAGATCTGATCGCGGATCCACTGGCGCAGTTCGTCGACGAACGCCTGGTCGGTGGGGTCGAGCGCGCTTTTCCAGCCATCCTTGCACTTGGCTTCCACCGCATATTTCACGCCGGAACGCGCCGTGGCCCAAAGCTCGGGCGTCGGCTTGCCGGTCGCCCCCAGCTCGGCCCATTCGATCGCGTAGCCGGCCTTGGCGAAGGCCGCCGCGACCAAGGTCTCGTAGTAAGCGGCCTTGAAGGTCACAGGACTGCGCAATCGCACCAAGAGGCTGGGCGCCAGCTGGTCATGGTGAGCGATCAGGTAGAGCGCGTAGCCCAGCCCGAACAGGGCGGTCAGCCACCCCACCTCGACGGCCGTCAGCACCCCGCCTGAAACCGCGTGGTTCTGCTGAGAGGCCTCGCCAAGCCGTCTCATCCACCGGAAGACCGGATGGCTCGACCTGGCCTTGATCTGTTCCACGCCCCATTCGCGGCCCAGTTGGTCCTTGAGGTAGTCGAGCAGGAAGTCGGTGAAGAACCGCCACCGCCTTGACCACATCATGCGGTTGCCGATCGCCACCGTGCGATAGCCGTCGGCCTCGAGACTAATGATCGGACGACCGTGGCCCTGCTGCTTGGCGCGCAAGCGTTCGCGAGCTTCCTGGGCGTTTCGCACCTGGCGCATCGCCGCCTTGAGCTTGGGGGGCGCGGGGCGCACCTGGGGAGACGGCCGCAATGCGCCGCAGCAATGCTTGAACTTCTTGCCGCTCTGGCAGGGGCAGGCCTGATTGCGGCCAATCTTGTCTTGCCGTGACACACCAAGACGATGCGCCGAGTCGCCGACACAAGCCACGTTTTGTGCCCAGTTTGTTCTCCGACGCCCGCCAACTTCGAGACGTCGGGCAGGCTGAGATGTGCATTTTGCCGGTGCGCGCCTCTCTCTTGGTTTTCCCCACTCGGCCCCGTAGCCGCTGGGCGAAACATCCGCCCCCGCCCGTCGGTGCGCCTATACCATGACGCTCCGGTCGGTTGCGCCGCGCGAGGGGATCGCCTTTGCGGCGTAGCTGTCCCCATACTGCGAATCGCGCGTCTGACCGTCGAACGGACGCCGGTGTTTGGAGAGAACGGCGTGTATCTGGCTGAGCTTCGGATCCGGAATTTCCGCAAGCTCAAGGATGTGACGCTCGAGTTCCAACCGGGCCTCAACATCCTTGTCGGGCCCAACAACACCGGCAAGACCGCCGTCGTCGACGCCCTTCGCGCCTTGCTGGGCGGGATCGACGAGCCCTATCCGCGGATGACCGCCGAGGACATCCATCGGCCCAAGTCCGGCTCGGCCGAGGGCGACATCCTCTTCGAGTATGTGTTCGCCGACCTGGACCTGGACGATGAGGCCGAGTTCATGCCCGCTATCCGACCGGGTGCGGATGGTGCGATGCGCGCGCATTTCTCGGTAAGCTACGGCTCGTCCGACAAGACCGGGCGATTGCAGGCCAAGCGCTGGTGCGGCGAGCACAGGGAAAACGGCCTGACCACGGAAATGGCCGATCACCTGCGCGGGGTCTATCTGCCGGCTCTGCGCGACGCCTCCCAGGGCCTCAAGCCCAGCCGAGGCAGCCAATTGGCCCGATTGCTGCACATTCTGGCCGACGACGACGGGCGCGCCGGCATCAACGAAGCCTTGATCGAACTGGACACGGCGCTGCGAAAGCATCCGCCCATTCTCCAGACCCAGGCCGCCATCGCCGGCCGCCACGCCACGATGCTGGGAGATCAACTGGCCCAGGTGCTGGAGATCGGCCTTAGCGTCAGCGACTTCCAGCGCCTGGCCGCGCGGCTTTCGATCTCGGTCGACGCCTTGGAGCTCGACCAGAACGGACTGGGCTTCAACAATCTGATCTTCATGGCTGTCGTGCTCAGCGAGATGGCCAGGAACACCGACGCAGCGTTTCGAGGCTTGATCATCGAGGAGCCAGAAGCCCACCTGCATCCCCAGCTCCAGGCCGTGCTGCTGCGCTATCTCACCGACATCCAGACCGCGGTCGAGGGGGAAAAGGCGGTCCAGATCTTCGTGACCAGCCACTCGCCCAACTTCGCCAGCATCGCCGAGTTGAAGACCCTGATCTGCCTGGTCGATCGCGGCGGCTTCGTCGAACCGTTCCTTCCGCGCAAGGTGACCTTCGAAAAGGGCAAGCGCGAGAAGCTTGAGCGCTATCTCGACATCACCCGCGCCGAGATCTTCTTTGCCCGCCGGATCATCTTCGTCGAGGGGGCGGCCGAGCTGATGCTGGTCAATGTCCTGGCCCAGAAGGCCGGGTTCAAGCTGCGCGACCACGGCGTCAGCGTCATCAGCGTCGAGGGGCTGAACTTCGACTGCTTCCTGCCGCTTTTTGGCGAAAAGGCGTTGCGCGTGCCCGTCGCGATCATCACCGACGCCGATCCAGTCGGCGCCGACGGCAAAGCCCTCTATCCGGCCGCCGGTGACGCCGTCACGGTGTCCGCCAGCACCGCCAAGATGCAGCAAAGCCAGGACGGGCTGGTGAAAATCTGCCACGGCCAGAAGACGCTCGAATACGATCTGGCCTTGGAGGCCGACAATGTCGCCACCATGCTGGCGGCGCTCAAGGACATCCATCCAGGCATCGGGGCGGACCTGGTCAAGACCGTGGCGGCGCTGGTAGACGGCCAGGCCCGCGCCAAGGCGCTGTTCTGCGGCATGTTCGAGCGCGAGCAGAACAACGTGCAGAAGGGCCGCTTCGGCCAGGCCCTGGCCCAGGCCTTCCTTGAAGAAGGCGCGGCGTGCGCCGTCCCGCAATACATCCGCGACGCCATCGAACATGTCTGCCAGATTGAGGGCGGATGACGGGGCTGTCGGTCGAGCAGGAAGAGGTCGTCAAGGCGGACCTGCAAAGCCTGGCGGTGCTGGCCTGCGCCGGCAGCGGCAAGACCCGCACGGCCGTCCATCGGTTGCTGGCGGTGCGTCGCCGCTTGGAGCGCCCGCGGGGACGCGTGGCCCTGCTGTCGTTTTCCAACGTCGCGATCGACACGTTTCGCAAGGACTATGCGGCGCTCTGCCAGGCCCAGGCGATCTCGGCGCTGGGCCGGGTGGACATCGACACCATCGACGCCTTCATCACCGCCAACATCCTGCGTCCGCACGCCTACCGGGTGATGCAGGCGCCGCGAGCGGCTTTCCTGGTCAGCGGGTCCGAGCCGTTCTTGAAGGGCTTTACGCTGCCGCCCCCCTCCAAGGGCGCGCCGCCGATCAGCGTCAAGGACATCCACGTCAAGGTCGTGGAACGGCGTTTCGTGTTCTACCTTGACCACTTCGGTCACCAGCAGGACTTGGACCGGGCCACGGCCAAGGCCTTGGTCGAACGGCTCGGCAAGGTGGGCGCCTATACCCACGAGCTGGGCCGTTATTGGTGCTGCCGAGCCCTTGTGCATGAAGAGCGGCTGCGGGAAGCCTTCGCCCACCGCTATCCCCAGATCCTGGTCGATGAGGCCCAGGACATTGGCTCGGCCCAGCAGGCGGTGCTGACCGCGCTGAGCAAGGCAGGGTCTGTAGTCACCCTGATCGGCGATCCCAACCAGGGGATCTACGAGTATGCCGGCGCCGACGGAGCCTATCTCAAGGGCCACAGCGCCACCCCCTACCCTCTGTCGACGAACTATCGGTCGATCCCGGCGATCACCGCCGTGGCGAAGGCTTTGAGCGGCTCGACAGGCGGCGAGGATCGGGCGGCGCGACCCACGCCGTGCGGCGCCTACGCCGTCGCTTGCGATCCTGACCGATACGACCTGGTCATCGCCCAGTTTCGGCAGGCCGTCGAAGCCTGCGGCCTGGATCCGGCCAAAAGCGCGGTCCTTTGCCGGGCCAGCAAGCTGGCCAACACCTTGGCGGGAGACACCTCGTCGGTCGGGGCCGGCGCGGTTCGGCTGCTGGCGGCGGCCGCCACCGCGCGAGACGGCGCCGGCGATGTCCATCGCGCCTTCAAACTGGTGTGCGAGGCCCTTGAACAGTCGCTGCTGGAAGATCCTCCCAAGGGGCTGGCCGCCCATCTCTGTGATCCGGCGCGGCATTCTGATCTGCGCCCGGTGCGCCGTGTGGTGTGGAAGTTCGCCCGATCGGCGGTCGAGGGGCTGCCCGCCGCGAGCCTGCAGGCCAACACCGAGTGGATCACGCGGCTTCGCGTGGTGGTCGCGGACATGCTGGCCCAGATCGAGTTGCTGAGCGGGCTCAAGCCGGCGGCTAACCTGTCCATGCGCCTGGCGGCCAAGTCCCTGCCCGCCGCTCCGGTATCGACCCTCAAACCCGCCGCCGCCATGGCGCTGCGGGTCGAGACCGTCCATGGCGCCAAAGGCGAAAGCCTGGACGCGGTGCTCTACATCGTCACCAAGGCGCACCTGGATGCGATGCTGGCCGGGGTCGGGACCGAAGACGGTCGGATCGGTTATGTCGCCGTGACCCGGCCACGAGATCTTCTATGGGTGGCCGTCCCTCAGAAGATCCTTCCCACCTATCGCGCGGCGCTAAACGCTGTTGGGCTTGGGCCGCTGCCGACCACCTAGCTCGCTGACCGGCACACGACGCGGCCAGGCTGGGCGCGCTCGGAGAACCGTTCGAAGGCGGTGATCCGCCTTGGGGTGAGGCCTGGATCGTAGCCGTAAATGTCCTGGGCCAGGTAAAGGAGCTCAGCCTCCAAGTCGGCCTCGGCGACGTCGGTGAACCAGGCTTTGGGGCCGGCGGCTTCCTCCCCGTTCCAGCGGTAGCCGCGGGTCTTGAGCTTGTCCTTCATCTCGAAGGGTGAGCGCTCGGCGACGATGCGCCAGGTCGGGGCGCGGGCGGCCTCAAGCAGGTGGGCCAGGGCGGTGCGGCCGTCCTTCAAAGGACGCCCCAGGATTTCCAGCCCGGCCAGGCAGTCGTTTTCGGCCCGGTGGCCGTCGAAGAAGAAGCCGCACTGGCTGGCCAGATAGGAGAGCTTGGTTCCCTCGAACCCCTCGCCTTTCCAGTCGACCTGACTCATCGAGCAGGCCCAGCCCTTGGCCTTGAAGGTCTCGCTGAGACGTTCGGCGAACAGGCGGTCGAAGGCGGCATTGTGGGCGATGACGATCACCGCCCCTGCGACAAAGGCGGAGACCTTTTCAGGATCGATGACCTGACCGGCCACCATCGCGTCGGTCAGGCCGGTAATCCTGGTGATTTCCGGCGGGATGGGATGGGTCGGCTGGTTGAGGGCCACGAACGGGACATGGACGGCGCACAGTCGCCCCTCGGGATCGTAATCGAACGGCACCATGGCCAATTCGAGGATCTCGTCGCGGCGGCCGTCGGTCCCCGTGGTCTCGGTATCCAGATAGATCCCGCGCTTGAGACTGGCCCGATCGCCGCCGGGATGCAGGGTGCAGGTCTCCAATCGGCGCAGCAGGCGGTATCGGCCGCTGGCCTCGAGTTGGGCGGCCATGGTCTCCAGGGCGGCAAGATCGAGTTCGGTCCGATCCTGCGGTGTCTGTGCGGTGTCGGGCATGGGCGTCCGGGAGAATCGACAAGTCATCTTGCCATACTGGCGGGGGGTGATGGCGAGAGCCCGGCAGCGCCGGGAACCGCACCCTTGACTCCAGCCTCACCAGAATGAGAACAATATAGGAACATTTGGAGCATCCCCATGACGATCCCAAGCGCCGGTCCGCGCGCGCCGACGCACGCGCCTTCGCGTCCGCTCTTCGTGCCCGAGGGTGCGCGAGGCTTCACCCTGGCCCAGGCGATGGCGCCCGGACAGCACATCGAGACCCTGTGCCCTTGCGGTGATCGAGCCGAGTTCGACGCCCGTTCCTGGCTGGACCGGGGCCTAGGCTTCCAGCCCCTCCAAGACTTTTCCGGCCGCCTGCGCTGCCCGTGCGGCGGCCGCCAGGCCTATTTCGAGGTCTGGCCGGGCGATCCGGGCACGAGCGGCCTGAAGATGCGCTCGGCCGCGTCGCTTTACGACTGAGGCGGCGATGACCCAGCGACACGTCCGTTCGGGCCTGAGTAATCCGGTCGCGTTCTTCGAGACCCTGCGGCCCGCCCGCCAGGCCTGCGTGGAGCAACTTCGTAACCTGCGTCCTTCGGGACCCGACTATCACATGATGTTCGTGATCATCGCGGCCATGGACGTGGCCGCCGAGTTCTTCACCAAGCAGCGTAGTTTCTACACGGTCGGCGTCAGCGGAGGACTCGGCGGTTCTGGGTAGAACCATGTTTGCCCCCAGCGACGCCGATCGCCGCAAGGCCACTCATCGCGGTCGAGCGTGAGATGGAACGGCGGCGTCGGACCCACCCTCCGGCGCGTTGATGATCACCGTCGTGGAGGAGATCGGCGCGGGCGGGGCCTCTTCAGCCGCCGGCCCTTGGCGATCTTTCCAGAGATTATAGCCGGCCTCGAAACCGCTGACCGCCCCGAACACCAGGCTGACGATCGCGAAGACGAAGACGATCACCTGAAGCTGGAGATTGGCGCGAGCGTTGGTCAGGTTGCCCTGGGCGGCGATGAAACTGTCGAGTTCGTCGCCAGCCGGCTTCAAAGCAGCCGCGGTCAGCTTCAGCTGTCCCCGCACATGATCGCGCAGCGTCAGGCGCGCCTCCCCCGGTCGAAACTTGCGGGCGACCAGCTCATAACCGCTGCGATAGGCCCTCATGCCGGTCTCGGCGAAGACCTCGATCTCGCGGGTAATGATGGCGGTGTCGCCAAGGGTCGTGGTCAGCCGTTGCAGACGCTTAAGCACGCGCAGGGGCCATGGCGACGAGAACAGGCGCGCGGCCTGGTCGCGCGCCTCATTGATCCTCTGATGGTAGACGCTGACCATTTGCAGGATCGACCAACGCCCGAAAGTCTCCCGAAATTCGTAATCGGCGCCGTGGACATGCCGGTGATCACCGGCCTGATGGTTGAGCTGATGAACGCTGCCTTCCAGGACCGCTCGGCTGGCGGCCAAGATGGCGTGGTTCTCCAAAGCCTCGTCTCTGGAGCTGAGCGGGGCGAACATCATGCCCTCTTCCCGCTCCTCCTCCTCGAAGATCCACGACGCGCGGCCGACATCGGCCAGGCGGGCGATCAGTTGCCTCCCTTCGTCGGCCTGATCATCGAATAGTGGGAAGTTCTCGCCGACCAGCAGCTCGCAGGTCGGCAGATCGGAAGGGTCGCCCTCGCAAAAGACGCCCGGCGCGTACTCGGTCAGGAAGTCGAAGATCTGGGCGCGCCATTCACGGCGGATCGCGTGGACAGCATAAGCGCGTGCTTCGCGTGGCCCGACATAGACCAGCGAGCCCCCTTTGGGGCGGATCCCGCTCTCGTAGTTCATCCGAAGCGCCGCCTCGATCCGCCCCCGTTCTTGCGGCTTGAGGACGAAGAAAAGGCAAAGGCCGCTGATCGACGGCGTAATCGCCACCAACTCACCGATCGCATGGCTGGCAAATTGGGGCAGGTCGGCGTCGCGGCCACCGCGCATCCGGTCACGGTCTTCAGGACGCTGAAGGGAAACTTCGCACTGCCCCCAGCCTCTGCCCTCCTTGCGCGCCATGCGTAGCCAGGCGACCAGGTCGGGCGGGCTCGCGCCCCGCGCGCCGGTCGCCCACCCTCGCCGCCGCATGCAACGCAACGCGCCTTCGATATTGGACGGCGTGAACGCTTCGAAGACCCATATGCCTTCGACGGAGAGATGGCTGTCGGGCGACGGGGTCAGAAGACGGTTCTGCTCAGCGTCCTCAAGACGGTGTCGCGCGGCCCATCGCCTGAGATGGGGGCGCGCAATTCGATCGCCCGACAAGCGCGCCACCCCGTCCCAGACCCACAGCCCCAGCCTCTGCATACGCCGCCTGCCCGCCGGCGGCTGCGGCTCGGGCGGCGTCGACGAAGACGGCGCATCGGGTTCAAGCTCGTCATCAGGTTCGAAATCGGTCGGCAAGGTCGGCTCGTCGGGTTCAGGCGCTAACGGCGGAGGTGGCGTCCAGGCGGCGGACCGGCGCATAGCCGGGGATCACGGTCACCGCGCCGACCTGGGTGTCGGCCCAGCCCCAGAACACCATGGCCGCGACGGCATAGTCGCTGAGGTCCTCCGGCAGGATCCGCATGCGCTCGCTCAAAAGGGCGGGTCCCGGCGACAGAGCGATCAGCCGCCCATCCGGATCATCCCAGAGGCGAGGCGCGATCTCATGAAGCCGAGCACAGGATCCGCCCTCGCCATGCCGAACGACGTTGGCCACCAGCAGCAACTCGCCCAGCGGCCGCGCCAGGTTGTGGCCGACAAGATCGATCCCCGCATATCCCGCGCATAGCGCCAGCAGCACGTCATACTTCGGCGAGGCGGGCGTTCCGTCCTTGCGGGTCGGCGGCGCCGCCAGGCCCAGGCTCCAAAGCTCCAGGGCGAACTCGTGAAGCTGGCGCTCGAACACCCCGGAAAGCGTCAAGGCGAAAGCCTTGGCCGCCTCGTTGGCGAGGTGATTGTCCACCTGGGCCGCGCAGCGATCGAGAAACACATCGAGGGTCGGCGCCTGGCCTGTCTCCAGGCGACCATGCACGGGCAGGCGCTCCAGCACCGGCCCGATCACCCTGCGGACCAGACGGTCCAGATTGGCCTGATTGATCCTGGGCAACGAGATGAGACGATCCACGCGACGTCCTCTTCTAGACCCGGCGAGGTTCGGGCCTCTCGACTTGCGTGTAAAGCCAAGCTTGCGCCACCAAGCGGCCAATAGCCGCCCCGCCTGTGGCTAGGCGGCCGCCTCCTGTCGCTGCCGCGCCTTGACCACCGTGACGACCTGGAAAACGTAATCGGCCATGATCAGGGTGTTGAGACTGTTCTTCGCCGAGCCGTAGATCACCAGGCCATGGGTGGCCGCATGGCGGTTGGGCACAGGATCGACCACCAGACGCTCGACGTCCGCAGACGTCTTGACGGTGACATAGAGGTGATTGACCAGCCGCCCGAAGAGCCGCATTCCGGCCATGCCGCTCGGGGCCAGTTCCGAGGGCTCCAAGGACCCGGCCGCCTCCTGCAAGCTATGGACGCTGCTGATCTGGACCGGCGCGCCACCATGAAACTCCACCCGGGTCACGCGCTCGATTTCGTTGAACAGCAGCGCCACGACAGACCGGAAGCGACCGGCCTGGTGGCTGTCGAGCGCCTCGATCATGGCGGCCTTAGCTGCGGTGTCGACGTCGTAGTCCTGCACGGCCGCCTCGAACGTGGCGCGGACCTGCGACCAGCCGTCGACATAGTGAGCCACCAGGATCTGGGCGATCGCCTCGGTCGAGAGATCCGGATCGTCCAGCAGTTCGAAGGGCGTGGTGTAGTGGGGCAGCCAGCCGGCGTCCTCGACGCGCCGGGCCTCCTCCTCGTGCCGACGCAGGTCCTCGAAGATCGGCTTGAAGAGGTCGGTGGTTCGACGCAGGCTCTCGAAAATCGGCGATAGGCTCCGGAAGCCAGCCGATTGCACGAACTCGAGCCCCACGGGCTTGAAGACATGCGAAAAGACCTTCCAGTCACGTCGCAAGCCGAAGACCTCCGCGTCCATGAAGGGGCGCAGCGGCTTGATGGCGTCCAGCAGCCGAGTGTTGGGCAGCAGGGCCTGCATCTGCCTTTGAAGCTGCAGGGTTGGCTGAAGCGCCTCCAATTGCTTTTGGAGCCGCAGGCTGGGCGAGATCGCCGACAACGTCTTCTGAAGCGCCAGCGTGGGCGCTGTGGCCGCCGCCAACCTCGCAAGCTTAACCGCGCGAGCTCTCTCAGCCGGCTTGCCCTCGTTCTCGTCGCCCGTTTCGTCGCTCATGCGTCGCTTTCCTACAGAGGTCATGCCCGACCACCGGCCTAGACAGGAGCCCAAACCGGTCCCGCAGCATCGCCGCCCGTGAACGGGCGCGCGAGGCGGTTTGGATGGCCGCACTTTGACGCCGTGAGGCCCGACCGTCCTGCCTGGCCTGTTGTAGACGCCCCGCCGACAACACGGTCAGCCCCGGCCCCATCAACAAGACCGTTTCGCTAGCCTCCGGTCAAAGATCCAACTGGCTGGATGCCTGTGCGAAGATCAGATTCAGTTACGGGACGGCCAGCGCCATTGAGTAGCGTGTCCCGCTTGGCCCAATCGCGGCCGATCCCCAAAGGATCGGCCGCTCGGGCGCACGCCCTCGCCGCCTCTTTCGCCGTGTCCCCGCAAAACCCGCCGCGCGCGGCCGCGCGGCGGGCGCCGAGGTCCTAGTATTCCTCGGCCAGCATCAGGGTCAGCACCCGCTTGGTGACGGCCGGGTCGGCCGGATCGGGCGAGGCCATGCACAGATCGAGGTCGTAGTAGTCGATCTTCCAGAACAGCCGCGCCCCGCCAACCTCGAAGGTGCCGAAGTCTCGTTCGCCGTGCGGGTTGTTGCTTTCGGAAAAGTCCGAAAAGTCGGTCACGGCGGCCACGGCCTGAGCCAAGCCGGACTTGGACAGGGCCTGCACGCCGGGCGTCAGCGTCCAGCCCGCGCCAGGCTCGGCGCGGCAGGCATCGTTCAGCACCGCGATCGCGGCAGTATGTTCGTCCTGGTTCATGGAGATTTCTCCTTGGGGGTTCGGGGTCAGGCGCAAAAGCGGGCCTGACCCCGGCGCCCGTCGGCGAGACCGGGTGTGCAAGCGGAGGGACGGCTTCGCGGGGACCCGGCTGCAGGACCCGAAGGGGCCGAAGCTGGGCGGAAGCCGATCCGAAGCGCGCCGAGGGCGGAGCCCTAAGCCTGCGCGCCCGCAAGGCGGGCGCTCATGACCAATGAAGCCGGCAAGGAGACCGCGCGAAGCGCGTGTCGGAACGTCCGCGTCGAGCGGCCGGCGGCAGGCCAAAGCCTGCCCGAAGGCGGCGCGCCCGTAGGAGAGCCGAAAGGCTCGGGACCGAGCGTGACCGCCGGCCGCTCTCCATGTCGGGTGAAGCCCGGCGCGAAAGCGCCGGGCGCCCCCCCCTGCGTACCCGCGGCAAATGTGCGTGTTCGCGCCGATTGCGTAGCGACCGCGTGAAGTGCCCAAGTTGGCTTACCGCTTCTCCCGCTTCGAGCCTGGCGGGGTCCTTGGGCTTTGGGAAAATCCATCCCATCTAGGATTTCCAGATGACGCGCACGGGGGCGTGATGAACACGAAGGGCAAGGCGCTAAGACCCGCCGAGACGATCCAACGGGTCATGATCTCGACCACCAGCTATTTCGTCGGCGAGTTCTGCACCGACGACACTCTGATCTCCCATGCCTGGCCAAGGTCGGGCGATCGACGCGCGAACATGCACTTCTTTGAGGACTCGCCGCTCTCCAGGTGCGCATTTGTCATCTCCTTCGAGACGCCACCGCCGGTAAAGCAGGTTGGCGCGGCCGTCCCCCAGTACGCCCCTACAGCCGATTTCTATGCCGCCGCGATGAGCGTCCTCTACGGCAAACGCTTCGACGCCCATGGATCGTTGGAAAATTCTGGTTCGTTCAATGTTCCATCAATGGAGGCCTACACCTCTTTCTGCGACCCGCTCCTGCCCCACAACACCAAGCGCCCGCGGGTAGATCTCGGCTTTCCGCTGAGCCTTGAGCACGTCGAGCGGGTCTATCGAATCTTCGACACCGTCGAAGAGACCCCAGCCCACGACGCGTTTCATGCCGCGGGCCGGTTCTACGCCCGTGCGCTCAGGGCGGCCGAAAGCGACCCAGAGTCAGCCTATCTGCACCTGATCACGGCAGCCGAGCTAATTTCCAATGCCCACCTGCCCGCCGGCGAACGTCTTTTAGATGACGAGCTGGAAAGCGACGTTCAGCGTATCGCTGGGGCCCTACCGGACGGAGCGAAGGTGGCGAGCCGACTTCGAAGACGCCTCTTCGAGGTCAAGCGGCGCTTTGTGCAAACCTTCTTGGACTTCATCGACGACGATTTTTTCAACCGCTCGGAGTCCGAAGATCCGATCTGGGGTCTGAAACGCGATCAGTTCAGGGTCGCAATCAGCGCAGCCTACGACCTACGCAGCCAGTACGTCCATTCTGGTGCAACGTTTGGAAACTGGGTGGAAGCCACCCGGCGTCTCCACGAACGCCAAGTAGGTCGCCCTGTCGTCCGCGACCCGGCCATGTCAAGGATCCTGTTCGATGCGCCGACGCTCATTGGGCTGGAGCGGCTCACGCGCTACATGATCCTGAAGTTCGCTCAAGCCCACCTGAAAATGGACCTGACGATCCCGCAACCGGCCTGAGCTGACCATGGGCGCGCCGAACGATCCGACCAAGCACCACTACATCCCCGAATTCCTGCTGCGCTATTGGACGGGGGATGACCACCGTCTTGAGCGTTTCGACCGGCCGATCCCGAGCAAGATCATGGTCCGGCGGGTCTTCCCGAGCGAAGTCGGTTTCGAAAAAGATCTCTACGCCTCGCCCGGACACCGCCTTGGCGGCCAATGGCTCGAGCTCAGTGTGTTCCAAGCGATCGACAATCACGCCGCGCCTGTTCTGGAGAAGTTGAACGCAGGCGAGATCGGCGATCTGAGCGACCAGGAGCGGGTCGCCTGGACCCTCTTCATGCGCTCCTTGACCCACAGGACGCCCCACTACCTGCGCTCGACCTTAGCCAGCGGGATCGCTCACTACAGACAAATCCTGGATGAGTTGCGGCCGGACTATCTGGCCGAGCGCGACGACCGCGATCCGGCCTCGTACGACGAGTTTCGCAGCCGGGTCACCGATCAAGACATGCTCCACCAAGCACAACGCATGCTGCCCGACGTGATGCTCAATCCCCGGATCGGAGCGTTCCTGATCAATCTGCCAACGATCGTGATCGAGCTACCCCAGGACGTCCCTGACTTCTTGATTTCCGACGATATCCTGATCAGGACCAACGGTATCCAGACGCCGAACGGGCACATCGCCATGGTGATTTCGCCGCGGCGCTTGTACCTATCGGCTCCGGAAGAACGGACACTACGGGAGATCAGCAATCTCCCGGCCAAGACGCTCGTCAGGCAGGTCAATCAATGGACCGTAGAGAGCGCCCGCTACTTCGTCGGCGCGCGCGATCGCGCCCAGGAACGCTTCATCCGCAACCGGTTCGGGGCCGACCCCAAGCCGCCGGTTCTGCGGCCGGAATTGATGACCCCCGAACCGGCCGCCTAGGACCAGCCGCACGGCGCGACATAGGGACGCCAAAGATGTCGCTGGCCACGTCGCTAAACCTCCGACGGTGAAACCCGCCGAACGCCTGTCTTTCCACGCCAGCCTACGCCCAAGGATCAAAGGCCTTTGCGAAGATCGGCGGCGGGGGCGAGCCTTTCGCCATGCCAAAGACGCCCCCACGCCGGCCCGAGCCGCCGCCCGACTTCCTCGACTACCTAAATATTTCGCCGCCGCGACTACCAAGGGGGCCGGCGCCGCGTGTCTCCATTTCCGTCACGGACGACATGCCAGCTCAGATCCCCATCGGGATCCGCGAGCTACAAGTCACCGAGGCCTATCTGGAGAAGGTGCTGGCCGAATTGCTCGGTCCTTTGCCCTGATCCGCAGGAAGGACCAAGATGGCCAAGCATAAGACCCCTCCCCCGCCCGCCGTGCCCAATGCGGCGCTCTATCTCCGTGTCTCGACCGGCCGCCAGGCCGAAAGCGACCTCTCCATTCCCGACCAAGGCCGGCAGCTGCGGGCCTATTGCCTGGGCAAGGGCTGGTGCGTCGCAGAAGAGTTCGTCGAACCGGGCAATACCGCCACCGACGATCGCCGTCCCGCTTTCCAGCAGATGATCGACGCAGCCACAGCCAAGCCCCCGCCGTTCCACGTCATCCTCGTCCACTCCTTCTCGCGGTTCTTCCGCGACCAGTTCCTGTTTGAGTTCTACGCCCGCAAGCTGGCCAAGAACGGCGTCCGCATTGTCTCGATCACCCAGGAGGTCGGCGACGACCCCATGGGCGTCATGGTCCGGCAGATGATGAACCTTTTCGACGAGTATCAGTCGCGGGAGAACGCCAAGCACACGCTGCGGGCCATGAAGGAAAACGCTCGCCAGGGTTTCTGGAACGGCTCCCACCCGCCGATCGGCTATCGCGTGGTCGCCGCCGAACAGCGCGGTGACAAGATCAAGAAGAAGCTGGCGATCGACCCGATCGGGGCCGAGACGGTGCGCCTGATCTACCGCCTGGCGCTCCATGGCGTCGAAAACAGCGGGCCGATGGGTCTGAAGACCATCGTCACCTACCTCAACGAAAACGGCATCGCCACCGCCGGCGGGGGACGCTGGGGCATTAGTTCCCTGCATCATACCCTGACCCGGACCACCTATATCGGCGAGCACGTATTCAATAGCCGCAACTGGGCCAGCCAGGAGCCCAAGGACGACGCCGATCGGGTCATCATGCCGGTGCCGCCGCTGATCGAGCGCGACACCTTCGACGCCGTTCAGCGGGCGCTGTCGCTGCGCAATCCCAAGGCCATGGCGCCGCGCTTCGTCACCAGCCCGATCCTTCTGGGCGGCATCTGCTTTTGCGGTCACTGCGGCGGGGCCATGACCATCCGCACCGGCAAGAACGGGGCGTACCGCTACTACGCCTGCTCCACCAAGGCCCGCCAGGGCGCGACTGGCTGCCCGGGCATGTCCGTGCGGATGGATCTGCTGGACGCCTCGGTGATCGACCATCTGGAAAACCGCCTGCTCAACCCCGAACGGCTGGCCGCGATGATGGACAACATCATCGACCGCCGGTCCGAATGGATCGAGCGCCGCCATCGCCACGTCGCCGACCTACGCAAGCGGGCCACAGAAGCCGACCAGCGGCTGCAGCGCCTCTACGTCTCAATCGAGCAAGGCGCGATCGACCCGACCGATCAGTCGCTCAAACAGCGCATGATCGCCCTGAAAAAACTGCGCGACAAAGCCGAAGGCGATGCTCAGCGGGCCGCCGCGGCGATCGACAAGATCATGCCCGCCCTGACGCCTGAGCTGCTGCGTAAGTTCGCACAAGCCACCCGGGACATGTTTAGAGACAATAATGGCGCCTACCGTAGAGACCTCATCCGGGCCGTGGCGCAAAAAGTCGAATTACTGTCCCCGGACGAAGCAAGGATATGCGGATCGAGGGTCGAACTACTCAGGACCCTGTCGAGTAATAATGGCGTAGAATCGGCTGCTTTAGCATTGCCTGGATTTGCTCCAGGCTGGCGCGCCCTGCAGGATTCGAACCTGCGACCGTTCGCTTAGAAGGCGAATGCTCTATCCAACTGAGCTAAGGGCGCGCGCTGGCCGGCTTAGCCCGGGAGGCCCTCAGTGGGTCCAGGGCTGCTTGCGGTTGGTCGCGAAGTTGTCGGCGTAGGCCTTGATGATGCGCTTGGGAACCTTCGGTTCGAACAGCTGGAACGAGATCTCGTGGCGCTGGGCGTAGGCGATGGCTTCGTCGCGGGTTTCAAAGGTCAGGCGGACCTGACCGTTCATGTCGCTGGACTGGGTCCACCCCATCAGAGGGTCGGGCTTGCGGGCCGAGGCCGGTTCGAATTCCAGCACCCAGTCCTTGGTCTTGGCCTTGCCCGACTGCATGGCGTTCTTGGCGGGACGATAGATGCGGGCGAGCATGGGCCTCTCCAAACGATTTGCCGATGGTCGGAGCGGCAGGATTTGAACCTGCGACCCTCTGCTCCCAAAACAGATGCGCTACCAGGCTGCGCTACGCTCCGGACACCAGCAAGGGCTTGCTCCTACTCGGCTTTGGGGTCGAAACGCAAGCCTGCGCGGGCGCGATTTTCGACACAGTCAGCCCTTGGGGAATATCCGGTGGCGCACACGGTCGCCGGGAAGCACGCCCAACTGCCCAGCCCTGCCCCCGGCGATTTCCAGCACGCCCAGCACGAGACCGCCCGACGGCAGCGGCATCTCGTCGTGCGGGCGGGCGTTGCGGACCATCGACAGGATCCCGCCGTCGGCGCCGATATAAAGAATGTCTAGCGGGATCAAGGTGTTCTTCATCCAGAAGGCCGCGCGCTGCGGCTTCCGGTAGACGAACAGCATGCCGCGATCCGGGGCCAGGACCTTGCGGAACATTAGCCCCTTGCGTTGCTCGGCCTCGGTGGCGGCGATCTCGACCTGGAATCGGGCGACGCCGCGCCCGGTGACGATCTCCAGGGGCTCCAGGCGCGGAGATGCAGCCATGGCCCGCCCCGCGACGCCTAGGGCCAGCGGAGCGCCCGCCAGAAGCCTTAAGGCGTCACGCCGCCGCAGATCGTCGAGAAGGGCCAAGAGCGCCTCGCCAGGATCGTGAAAACCGACGGAGACCCTACCCGCCTCTCGCAGGCCGGGAAAGCAGCCTCAAGCGCCGGTGATCTCGGCGACCACCAGGCCTTTGGGTCCTTGGGCGAACCGAACCATCACGTCGTCGCCCGGCTGGAGATCCTCCAGCCCGCCGCGACGCAGGGTCTCGATATGCACGAAGATGTCGCCAGGCGCCTCGTCCCGGACGACGAAACCATAGCCCTTGGTTCGGTTGAACCACTTGACCTTGGCCCGCTCGGGCGGACCGGCCGGCGTCAGCGACTGGCGCGCCGCGCCGCCGAAGGCCCGCGGGCCGTCGCGCCGGGGCGCGGCCTCGTCGAAGGTCCGGCGCGCACGCTCCAGCGGCGACGGCGCGGAAGTCTCGTCGAGGTCCACGACCTCGCTGACCTGCCAACCCTTGGGCCGCTTGACCACGTCGCAGACGATGACCGAGCCCTCGAGGGCCGACTCACGGCCGCAATTGCGCAGGGATGTCACGTGAAGCAGGACGTCCTTCAGGCCGGTCTGGCCCGGATCGTCGGGAACGATGAAGCCGTAGCCCTTGCCGACGTCGAACCATTTCACACGGCCGCTGATACGCACGAGATCTTCGTGCACGCCCGATGCATCCAAGTCGTAACCAGACATTCCGCCCCTCTGGCTCGCCCAAACAGCCCAAAGGAGCGAGCGCCACAAGAATAACACTGTTCTCGGGGAGGGATGGCCGTCAATGGCCAAATGATGTGGAGAGCGCGCAATACGAAAGGCGCGACGTTTAGTCGCGCCTTCTGTGTCGTATGGGAAACTCTGAACTCTGCGGTTGGCAGTCCCTAGGGGAGTCGAACCCCTCTCTCCAGATTGAAAATCTGGCGTCCTAACCGATAGACGAAGGGACCACTAAGCTTCGTAGAAGCAAGATAATCCGCAGTAGTTCAAAAGTAGACGCCTCGCGACTGGCAGTCCCTAGGGGAGTCGAACCCCTCTCTCCAGATTGAAAATCTGGCGTCCTAACCGATAGACGAAGGGACCGCGTCGCCGCGAGGAGCCGGGGATATACAAAGGCTCCCCGGAGAGCGCAAGCGGTCAGATGCGATTTTTTTATTCCGTCCACATGCGGGGATCCGCGGCGTCCTCGATCTCCAGCTGGACCCCTTCCCGACCCATGTAATCGTCGGGTTTCAGTCGGCCGACGACGTGCAGCGCGCCCCCGCCCGCCAGCAGCCTGCGACCAAGATCGGTCTCGGCCGAGCGCCAGGACACGGCCTTGATGCGGTCGCCGGAGGGGCCGACGAGGTCGACTCGCACGTGGCCGCCGCGCAGGGCCATGACACGCTCGGGCCGCACGCTGGCCAGGGCGAAGGTCGGCTCGACATTGCCCGGGCCGAACGGGGCCATCTGCTGGAACTCGCTCCAGAGGCCGCGATTGGCGGCGCGAGGCTGCACGAGGGCGTCGACCTCGACCGACTCGGCTCCTACGGCCTCCATCTCGCCCGCCAGGGCCTCCTCCAGAAAGGCGCGCAACTCGGGAATCGAATCGGGGCGCACGGTCAGGCCGGCGGCCATGGCATGTCCGCCACCGGCCATCAGTATGCCGGCCTCGAAGGCGGCCTGCACGGCCCGGCCCAGATTCACGCCCGGCTGCGAGCGGCCCGAGCCCTTGGCGATTCCCGCCGCCCGGTCGATTCCGATGACCAGGGTGGGCTTGCGATAGCGCTCGCGCAGGCGGCTGGCGACGATGCCGACCACGCCCGGGTGCCAGTCGTCGCCCGCCACCACGATCACCGGAGCGTTCGGATCGAAGTTGCTGCTGCGTTCGAGAATCGCCACGGCCTCCTCGACCACGGCGGCCTCGACGGCCTTGCGCTCGGTGTTGAGCTCGTCGAGCTCCTCGGCCAGGGCCTGGGCCTCCAGCGGATCGTCAGTGGAAAGAAGGCGCGCCCCAAGGTCGGAGCGACCGATCCGGCCTCCGGCGTTGATTCTCGGCCCAAGAATAAAGCCGGCATGGAAGACGCTGGCCGCTCCCTGCCCCTTGGCGACCTCAAGCAGGGCCTTCAGGCCCGGATTGGCCCAGTTGGACATCACCCGCAGGCCCGTGGCCGTCAGCGAGCGATTGAAGCCCACCAGCTGGGTGACGTCGCAAACCTCGCCCAGGGCTGTCAGGTCCAGCCACTGGCGAAGATCGGGCTCGCGCCGATCCTCGCCGAACAGGCCGCGCTTGCGGGCCTCGCGGTTGAGGGCGACCAGCAGCACGAAGGTGACGCCGGCCGCGGCCAGCACGCCCTGCCCGCTCTGGCAGCCCGGACGGTTCGGATTGACCACGGCGGCGGCGGCCGGCGGGTCTTCCCGCATCAGGTGGTGGTCGATGACGACGACCTCCAGGCCGATCGTCGCGGCGCTGGCGATGGCGTCATAGGCGGCCGCGCCGCAGTCGAG
The DNA here is from genome assembly GCF_003116815.1 of Caulobacter endophyticus. Lineage (GTDB taxonomy): Bacteria > Pseudomonadota > Alphaproteobacteria > Caulobacterales > Caulobacteraceae > Caulobacter > Caulobacter endophyticus. The sequence goes on along the minus strand of NZ_QDKQ01000077.1, from coordinate 66,686 downwards.
CGTGACGACCAGTTCCGCACCGGTTTCGCGAATGGTCTTGAAGGCCGCCGGGCTTGGCCCATAGCCCTCCGTCAGGCGGTCGGGAATGTAGATCGGCAGCTCGACGCCCATGTGCCGGAACCAGCGCACCAACTGGGCGGCGCTGGTGGCGCCGTCGACGTCGTAGTCGGCGAACACCATGGTCGGCCGGCCCTGCACGAGGGCGTCGATCAGGATTTCGGCGGCCCTGTCCATGTCGGTGAAGCTGGACGGGTCGGGGAACAGCGACTTCAGGGTCGGCTGCAGATAGTCGCGCGCGCCGTCGAGCGTGATCCCCCGCGCGGCCAGGGCGCGGGCCAGGGGTTCGGAAAGGCCGTGCAGGCGGGCTATGTCGCGGGCGACGGCGGCGTCGGCGGGACGCTCGCGCCATGCGCGTCCCGACAGCGAGCGCTCGACGTCGAGAAAGACCTCGGCGGCGGCGGGAACGGCGTGACCGTCGGCGGCCATGGGCTAAACCAGCCTGAAATCAGCGTCTTGGAGCATGGGGCGACCCTATCGCCTTTACGGGATTCGATCCATGACACGGCGATGCGGCGAAAACGGACGTCCCAAGGCAAGAGCTGACCGTGTGGCGACGAGTTTGCGGATCGCCGTCGCCGGCGATCTTGGCGGCTCTAGTTTCTGGAACTCACAAAGACAGCGAATCGGACGGAGCGCCCTCGTGATGACCCTCGTGTTCTGGCTGATGGCGGCGGGCATGCTGGCCGCCGGCGCGTATGCGGCCTCGCTTCGCATCTGGCCGCTGACGGTGATCATCCTGGCGCTGTGCTGGGACAACGCCATCATCGCCGCTGGGGCCCTGGTCGGCGCGGGCGACCTGCTCATCGGCCTGTCGGTGCCGCGCTATGTCGCGCATGGTCTTCTGACGCCGCTGCTGATCCCGATCGTGTTCTGGATCGCCGGACTGCGCCTACGCGCCTGGGTGTGGATCCTGACCGCGGCTCTGGTCGCGCTCGGCGCCTATACCGAGATCTTTCACCTGAACCTGGTGCTCAAGGAATACGGCGGCACGCTGCGCTACGCCCATGCGGCCGCCAGCCCGCCTATCCCGTCGATCGTGACGGTGCTGGTGCTGATCGGGGTCGGCGCTCTGCTGTGGCGGCGCGCGGGCGTGCCGTGGCTGTGCCTGGGCGCCCTGGCGATGTTCGGCAGCGCCGGCAGCGGCGTGTTCTGGCTCGGCAATGCGGGCGAACTGGTGCTGATCGGCTCGATCCTGGCGACCGCGACCGTCCTGCGCTCGAAGCAGGCGCGCGCTCGCTGACGAAAACGCCCCCTCCTTTCGGAGAGGGCGTCGCATCATCAGCCGGCCGCCGTTTCCCGAGCGACCTGATCCACTTCGTTGGCCGAGCCCAGCACCACCGGCACGCGCTGGTGCAGCTTGCTGGGTGCCAGGTCGAGGATCGGCGTGACGCCGTCGGTGGCCTTGCCGCCCGCGCGCTCGACGATCAGGGCCATCGGATTGGCCTCGTACATCAGGCGCAGCTTGCCCGGCTTGCCCGGCTCGCGGGCGTCCCACGGGTACATGAAGATGCCGCCGCGCATCAGGATGCGGTGCACGTCGGCGACCATCGAGGCCACCCAGCGCATGTTGAAGTTCTTGGCCCTGGGTCCCTCCTTGCCCGCCAGGCAGCCATCGACATAGCGGCGGATCGGCGGCGCCCAGTGGCGCTGGTTCGACATGTTGATGGCGAACTCGGCGGTGTCGGCCGGAATGGTCGAGGCGGCATGGGTCAGGAGCCACTTGTCGTCGGCCGACAGGGTGAAGCCCACGACGCCCGACGTCAGGGTGAAAACCAGCATGGTCTGCGGGCCGTAGACGGCATAGCCGGCGCCGACCTGATGGCGGCCAGGCTGCAGGAAGTCGGCCTCTTCCGGGCCGCGGCCTTCCGGCGCGGGCAGGATCGAGAAGATGGTGCCGACCGAGACGTTGACGTCGATGTTGCTGGAGCCGTCGAGCGGATCGAAGGTGACCAGATAGCCGCCCTGGCGGCCCGTGGTCTCGACGTGTTCGAGCTCTTCCGAGGCGATGCCGGCGACCGGCTCGCAGGCCTTCAGGGCGTCGCTCAGCAAGTCGTTGGTCAGGATGTCGAGCTTCTTCTGCTCTTCGTCCTGGACGTTGGTGATCCCGGCCGCGCCGAGATTGCCCAGGATCGCTCCGCCGGCCACCACGCGACTGATGCGGACGCAGGCGGCGGCGATTTGCGTGACGACGGTCTTGACCGCGGGGCTGGAGGGATCGCCGGCGAGGTGGCTGGCGAGATCGATCAGGGCGGTCATGGAGATAGAGCCTCGGACTGTACGGGGCGGCGAGAAGTCGCCGCGGCGCGAGCGACTCGCAGACTAGTACGACAATATTACGGGCGGGAACGGGCTGGCGGCGAATGCCGGCCCCAGAAAGCCTAGACCCGGCGCTTCATGCGCACTTCGCGCACGGCCCCGGTCGAGGAATTCATCACCAGGCTGTGGGTGTGGACGAAGCCGTCCTTGAAGCCCACGCCGTCCAGCAGGGCGCCGGAGGTGACGCCGGTCGCGGCGAAGATGGCGTCCGAGCGGACGATCTCGTGCAGATCGTACTTCTTGTCGAACTCGGTGACGCCCCAGCGGGAGGCGCGCGCGCGCTCATCGGCGTTGCGGAAGATCAGCCGCCCCTGGAACTGGCCGCCGACGCACTTCAGCGCCGCGCAGGCCAGCACGCCTTCAGGCGCGCCGCCGGAGCCGAGATAGAGGTCGATGCCGGTCGACGGATCGGCGGTGTTGATGACGCCCGCAACGTCGCCGTCGGTGATCAGGTTGACCCGCGCGCCCACCGAACGGACCGAGGCGATGATCTCGGCGTGGCGCGGACGGTCCAGCACGCAGACGGTGACCTGAGAGGGCTCGACGCCCTTGGCGGCGGCCAGCGCCCTGACGTTGTCGGCCGGCGACTTGTCGAGATCGATCACCCCGGCCGGATAGCCCGGACCGCAGGCGATCTTGTCCATGTAGGTGTCGGGGGCGTTCAGGAGGGTGCCCTTGGGCGCCCAGGCCATCACCGCCAGGGCGTTGGGCATGGCCTTGGCCGTCAGGGTCGTGCCTTCCAGCGGGTCGAGCGCGATGTCGACGGTCGGGCCGCCGCGGCCCACTTTCTCGCCGATGTAGAGCATCGGCGCCTCGTCGCGCTCGCCCTCGCCAATGACGATCTCGCCGTCGATATTGAGGTCGTTCAGCGCGTTGCGCATGGCGTCGACCGCGGCCTGATCGGCGGCCATTTCGTCACCCCGGCCGACCATGGTCCACGACGCGATGGCGGCGGCTTCGGTCACGCGGACCGCATCCAGGACCAGAGAGCGGTCCAGGGTGTTCGAACTCATCAGTGTCTCCCAGCCCGTGGCGAGGCTAATTTCCCAATGTCTTCAGCACCTGGACCACTCTATTCGGTGATCTCTAGCTGCGCGCGACGCGCAGAAGACGGGGACGCTCTAGCACGGCCTGCAGCTTTTCGATGCGGCTAATCGCGTCGAGCAGCTTGGATTCCGGAGTCGCATGGGTGACGAGCACGATCGGCACGCCGCCCGCTCCTTCGACAGGCTTCTGCAGGAAGGCGTCGATCGACACGCCGCATTCGGCCAGGGTTTCGGAGATGGCGGCGATGGCGCCGGGCACGTCGCGGACCATGATCCGCAGATAGGCCTTGCCCACCGACTTGGCCGGATCGACGGCCACGAACGGCTTCAGCGCGCCGGCCGGCGCCTGGAACACAGGGCGCACGGCCTTGGTCATCACGTCGGCTATGTCGGCGGCGACGGCGGCGGCCGTGGGGCCAGCGCCCGCACCCGGCCCCTGGATGAAGATGCGGCCGATCCGCGTGCCCTCGATGAAGAGGGCGTTCAGGGCGCCGCCGGCCTGGGCCAGCGGGTGCTCCAGCGGGATCAGGGTCGGATGGACCTTCACGGCCACGCCGCCCTCGGTCTTGGAGGTGCCGGCGATCAGCTTGATACGGTAGCCGAGATCCTTGGCCAGCTTGATGTCGAGCAGCTCGACCTCGCTGATGCCCTCGATCTCGGCGGCCTCGTAGTTGGGCGCGCAACCGAAGGCCAGGGCGGCCAGGATGGTGATCTTGTGGCCGGCGTCGAAGCCGCCGACGTCCATGGTCGGATCGGCCTCGGCGTAGCCCAGCGCCTGGGCCTCGCGCAGCACGTCTGCGAAGTCGCGGCCGGTCTTCTCCATCTCCGAGAGGATGTAGTTGCAGGTGCCGTTGAGGATGCCGGCCACCGAGACGACGTCGTCGCCGACCATGGCCTCGCGCAGCATCTTCACCGCCGGGGTGCCGCCCATGACGGCGGCCTCGAACAGCAGCGGGACGTTGTTGGCCTCGGCCAGGGCGGCCAGTTCGGCGCCATGCTCGGCGATCAGGGCCTTGTTGGCGGTGACCACCGGCTTGCCCAGCTTCAGAGCCGCCTCGACGGCGGCCTTGGCCGGGCCGTCGCTGCCGCCGACCAGTTCGACGAACAGATCGACATTGGGCGAGCTGGCCAGGGCCACCGGATCGTCGAACCATTCCAGGCCCGAGATATCGACCGTGCGCGGGCGCGACTTGGAGCGGGCCGACACCGCGACGACCTCGGCGCGATCGCCGGCCGGGGCGAAATCGGGACGCGCGGCGAGGAACTGCAGGAGACCGCCGCCGACGGTGCCGAGGCCCGCGACGCCGACGCGCCAGGTTTTCTGAGTCATGGTGCGGTTCCTCGTGGTCGGTGGCCCTCTCGGGCCGCCCTCGTCCTTCGACAGGCGGAAGGATGAGGACCTGTGTGGCGGCGTGCTGTGGAAATCCTCACTCCCGAGCCTGTCGGAAGCGAGGACCTCGAAGTCGGATCAGGCCTGCTCGAGGCTGTTGTGAGCCTTGGCGAGGATCTGGTCGGCGTTGGCGATGAACTTCTTCACGTTGCGCGCGGCCTGCTTGATCCGGTGCTCGTTCTCGACGAGGCCGATGCGGACATAGCCCTCGCCGTACTCGCCAAAGCCGATGCCGGGGGCGACGGCGACGCCGGCCTCCTCGATCAGCAGGCGCGAGAACAGCATCGAGCCGGCGGCCTCGAACTGCGGCGGGATCTTCGCCCAGGCGAACATCGAGGCGGGCGGGTTGGGGATATCCCAGCCGGCGCGCTTCATCGACGAGACCAGGGTGTCGCGGCGGCCCTTGTAGATGCCGCGGATCTCCTCGACGCAGTCCTGGGGGCCGTTCAGCGCGGCGGCGGCCGCGACCTGCACGGGGGTGTAGGCGCCGTAGTCGAGATAGGACTTCACGCGGGCCAGGGCCGCGCAGATGCGGGCGTTGCCGACCACCATGCCCACGCGCCAGCCGGCCATGGCATAGGTCTTCGACAGCGAGTTGACCTCGACGGCGATGTCCTTGGCGCCCTCGACCTGCAGGATCGACGGCGGCGGGTTGTCTTCGAAATAGATCTCGCCATAGGCCACGTCGCTGATGACCAGCAGGTCATGCTTCTTCGCCAGCGCCACGGCGTCCTTGTAGAAGTCGAGATCGACGGTCTGGGCCGTCGGGTTCGACGGATAGGACAGGATCAGCACGGACGGCGGCGGCACCGAGTGCTTCACCGCGCGGCTGATGTTCGACAGGTACTGTTCGGGGCTCAGCGCCGGCACGTGGCGGATGACGCCGCCGGCCATGATGAAGCCGAAGGCGTGGATCGGATAGGCCGGATTGGGGCAGATGATGACGTCGCCGGGGGCCGTCAGGGCCTGGGCGAGGTTTGCGAAGCCCTCCTTCGAGCCGAGGGTGGAGATCACCTCGGTGTCGGGGTTCAGCTTCACGCCGAAACGGCGCTCGTAGTAGCCGGCCATGGCCTTGCGCAGGCCCGGGATGCCCTTGGAGGCCGAGTAGCGGCCGGCTCGAGGATCGCGCGAGGTCTCGATCAGCTTGTCGACGATGTGCTTGGGCGTCGGCATATCCGGATTGCCCATGCCGAAGTCGATGATGTCGACGCCCTGGCCGCGCAGGCGGGCCTTGATGCGATTGACCTCTTCGAAGACGTAGGGCGGCAGGCGGCGGATACGGTGAAAGTCGGCGGTCATGATGGCTCGTGCGCCCTCTGGCGCTGCAGGAGCGAAAAGTCGGGCATGGATAGACCCCAAGCGAGGCCTAGCCAAGCCAGTTCAAGGAAAATTATGCCTCCGTCGCCCTATTGGGGCTTGGACGGAGGCGGGGTAGCTCGGCCACGAGCTGCCTTGGCGAAGGCTTCGGTCTCGGCGCGGTCGGCCACGGTCGGGATTTCCGACGGCGGAACGCGGCCGGCGCGCTGGGCGCGAGCGGCGAAACCCTCGGTGTCCGACAGGCCGAAGGTCCCCGGCGCGGTATCGCGGCGGAGTTGAGCGGCGGCGGCCTGCTCGGCCTGGACCTGGGCCTTGTATTCGCCCGGCTTGGGGATGTCGGTCGGCACGGCCGGAATGCTGGCCAGGCTCGGGACCTTTCCCCGCTCCTTGGCCGCGGCTTCCGCGGCGGCGGCCACCGGCGAGGTGGCGTCGACCGGTGGCGGCGTGAACGGCGACGAGGCGCAGGCCGACAGCACGGCCGCGAGGACCGACAGCGAGGCGCCGAAACGTACGATTTTACCGGTTTGGCCGTTCATCTTGTCTCAGGTCTTATGCGATGATCGCGGCGAGCGGAAGGCGCCGAACGAGAATCGGCGGTCGATAAGCGACATTCAGGCGGAAGGAACGCGCATGGCCAAGGGCGACGGCAAGGACGCGGGCAAGGGCGTCAAGACTGCGGCTAAGCCCCGCAAGCCTTCCCCGCCGCGCAAGACGGCCGCCGCGACGCCAAAGCCCCCTCCTCCGCCCCCCGAACCGGACCCCAGGCCCGAATCGGCCGACCCCGCCGGCGCCGGCGGGGCGGGTCCCGATTTCGCTTCGCTGCTGACCGAGGAGCAGCGGCGGATGATGGAGGCCCTGTCGGCCAACCTGGCCCGGGCTGCGGTCACCGCCCAGGGTGCGATCGCCGAGGCCGCCTTGCGCCAGGCCGACCGCCCCGCGGCCCTTTCGCCCGACCCGTTCCACATCGCTCCGGCCCTCAACGAAGTGATCGGCAGTCTCGCCTCCCAGCCCGATCGGCTGCTGCGCGCCCAGGCCGATCTCTTCAGCGGCTATATGGAGCTGTGGCAGTCGGCGGCGCGCCGCGCGGTCGGCGAGGAGGCCAAGCCGGTCGTCGCCCCCGCCCATGGCGACAAGCGCTTCGCCGATCCCGACTGGGTGTCCAACCCGGTGTTCGACATGATGAAGCAGTCCTACCTGCTGACCTCGAATTGGCTGAACGGCCTTGTCGCCCAGGCGGAGAACGTCGACCCGCAGTCCAAGCGCCGCGTCGAGTTCTTCACCAAGATGCTGACCGACGCCTTCTCGCCCTCGAACTTCCTGATCTCCAACCCCGCCGCCCTGCGCGAGGTGATGCACACCAACGGCGAGAGCCTGAAGCGCGGCATGGAGAACTTCGCCGCCGACCTGGAGCGCGGCGGCGGTCAACTGGCCATCAGCCAGACGGATCTCGCCAAGTTCAAGGTCGGCGAGAACGTCGCCACCGCCCCGGGCAAGGTGGTCTACCAGAACGACATCCTGCAGCTGATCCAGTTCAGCCCGAGCACCGAGCAGCAGTACGAAATCCCGCTGCTGATCTTCCCGCCCTGGATCAACAAGTTCTACATCCTCGACCTGCGACCCGAAAATTCCATGATCCGCTGGCTGACCGGCCAGGGCTTCACGGTGTTCGTCGCCTCGTGGGTCAACCCCGACACCGCACTCGCGGCCAAGACCTTCGAGGACTACATGCTGGAGGGCATCTACGACGCCAGCCAGCAGGTGATGACCCAGTGCGGCGTCGATAAGGTCAACACCGTCGGCTACTGCATCGGCGGCACGCTCTTGTCGTGCGCCCTGGCCCACATGGCCGCCAGGGGCGACAAGCGCATCAACTCGGCCACCTTCTTCGCCGCCCAGCAGGACTTCGCCGAGGCCGGCGACCTGCTGCTGTTCACCGACGAGGCCTGGCTGAAGGAGATCGAGGCGCGGATGGACCAGCAGGGCGGCTTCCTGCCCAGCCAGTCGATGGCCGACACCTTCAACGCGCTGCGCGGCAACGACCTGATCTGGTCGTTCTTCATCAACAACTACCTGATGGGCAAGGAGCCGCGGCCGTTCGACCTGCTGTTCTGGAACGCCGACCAGACGCGGATGCCCAAGTCGCTGCATCTGTTCTATCTGCGCAACTTCTACAAGGACAACAACCTGACCCATGGCCGCCTGACGCTGGGCGGCGAGGTGCTGGACCTGTCGAAGGTGAAGACCCCGATCTACGTGCAGTCGTCCAAGGACGACCACATCGCGCCCTATCGCAGCGTCTATCGCGGCGCGCGGGCCTTCGGCGGGCCGGTGACCTTCACCATGGCCGGCTCTGGCCACATCGCCGGCGTGATAAACCACCCCGACGCCAAGAAGTACCAGCACTGGACCAACGAGCACCTGCCCGGCTCGGTCGACGGCTGGATCGCCGGAGCGGTCGAGCACCCGGGCTCGTGGTGGCCCCACTGGGCGGAGTGGCTGAAGGCCAAGTCCGGCAAGCTGGTCCCCGCGCGCGACCCCACCAAGGGTCCGCTGAAGCCGTTCGAGGACGCGCCAGGCAGCTTCGTGCGGGTGCGCTCGAACGCCGAAGCGGCCTAGCAACTGGCGCCCCTCTCCCCTTGCGGGAGAGGGTGGCCCGCGCAGCAGGTCGGGTGAGGGGTTGAAAGCCCTGTCCGCCGCGAAGGCCGATCAGCTTTAGCGATTTTCCAGTTTTGAGAGACCCCTCATCCGTCGGCTTTCGCCGACACCTTCTCCCGCAAGGGGAGAAGGAAACTCACACCGCCCCCACCGCATAGACCTCCGAAAACACCCCCGCCTCCGACCGCTCGATCAGCGGCCGCACGCGGGCCATGTATTCGGTGAAGCGCGGATCCTCGCGGAAGGCGTCGGCGTCTTCCTGGGTGTCGAACACCGAGATCAGCACTAAGCCCTCGCCCGAGCGGAACAGGCGCGCGCCGCGCAGCCCTTTCACCAAGCCGCGCAGGCGACGGTGCTGGGCCAGTTGCAACTCCAGAAAGGCCTCGAACTGCCCTTCCCTGGGCCTGATGACGCTGATGTTGACCACCGGCTCGGGACGCGCGCGGCGAAGTTCGACCGGAGTGGAGATGGCGGCGGCGGCGGCGGCGACGGCGGTCGTGGCGGCGGCGAAGGTCATGGGAAGGCGCTCCAGGAAGGGCGTTGCCGTTTGCGGAGCTCCCCCTGTAAAACCTCAAGCAAACTTGAGGTCAAGCGCCGATGCCCGACACCGACCAAGCCGCCTGCCCCGCCGCCTTCCAGACCCTCAGCGTCGGCGAACTGGCCAAGCGGGCCGGCGTGGCGGTGTCGGCCCTCCACTTCTACGAAGCCAAGGGGCTGATCCACAGCCTGCGCACCGAGGGCAACCAGCGACGCTATCCGCGCGGCATGCTGCGACGGGTGGCGGTGATCAAGGTGGCACAGCGCACCGGCATGCCGCTGAACGAGATCAAGCAGGCCCTGGCCGCCCTGCCCTACGACCGCGCGCCCAGCCAGCAGAACTGGCGCGACCTGTCCTCGGCGTGGCGCGAGGACCTCGACGCCCGCATCCGCCGCCTGACCCAACTGCGCGACCAACTGGACGGCTGCATCGGCTGCGGCTGCCTGTCGCTGACCGCCTGCCCGCTGCGCAATCCGGACGACTCCCTGGCCGCCCAGGGATCAGGCCCTCGCCTTCTGGATGAAATTTGACGCGGGGAAGATCGGCGTTCGCCCAAAACTCGCCCTGATCACGGCGGAGCTTGTCGCCATGTTCGATCCTTCCCGTCGCACTGCGCTGAGCCTGCTCGCCGCCGCTCCCTGGCTGGGCGCGGCGGCGCGCGGCGATGGCTTGAAGCTGGCCCAGGCGGCGCGGACCCAGGTGGGCGTGACGCTGGACTACGATCCCAGCTACCGGGCCATCGGCTATCCCAGGGGCGACGTGCTGCGCTCCACCGGGGTCTGCGCCGACGTGCTGGTGCGCGCCGCCCGCGACGCCTGGAACGTCGACCTGCAGGAACGCATCCACGCCGACATGACCCGCGCCTTCTCGGCCTATCCGGCCAAGCGGGCCTGGGGCCAGAAAAGCGCAGACGCCAATATCGACCATCGCCGGGTGCTGAACCTGGAAACCTACCTCAACCGTCAGGGCGCGCGCCTGCGCGAGAGCCAGGACGCCCGGTCAGGCGACGGCTTTTCCGCCCCCCTGCCCGGCGACGTGCTGACCTGGCGGTTGTTCGGCAACGGCCGGCCGCATATCGGCGTGGTGGTGCAGGGTCCCGACAAGGTGCGCGTCGTGCACAACATCGGCGCCGGCGCCCGCGAGGAGGCGCTGTGGATCTTCAAGCTGCACAAGCCAGCGGGGCATTACCGCTGGCGGGTGTGACGCCCCCTCTCCCACAGGAGAGAGAGAGGGACCAGCCTTAGAGCCCCGCCTTCTCGTCCAGGCCGAGCGCGAGGTTGAGGTTCTGGACCGCCGCGCCCGAGGCGCCCTTGCCCAGATTGTCGAGCAGGGCCACCAGGCGGGCCTGGCCGCTGGTGTCGGAGCCGAACACGAAGAGCTTGAGGCGGTTGGTGCCGTTCAGACCTTCCGGATCGAGGGTGGCCAGCGACTTGGCCTCGTCCAGCGAGGCGACCTCGACGAAGGCCTCGCCCTTGTAGTGGGCGGCCAGGGCGGCATGGATGTCGCCCAGCGAGCATGAACCTTCCAGCAGGCCAAGGTGCAGCGGCAGCTCGACCAGCATGCCCTGGGCGTAGCGGCCGACAGCCGGGGTGAAGATCGGGCGCGACAGCAGGCCGCCGTGCTTCTGGATTTCAGGCACGTGCTTGTGGGTCAGCGACAGACCGTAGATGCGATAGGCGGCCTTGGTGTAGTTCGGCGATGTCTCGTCTTCGAACTCGGCAATCATCGCCTTGCCGCCGCCGGTGTAGCCGGAGACGGCGTTGAACGAGACCGGCAGGTCGGACGACAGCAGGCCGGCCGAGACCAGCGGACGAGTCAGGGCGATGGCGCCCGTGGCGTAGCAGCCAGGGTTCGAGATCCGCTTGGACGCCGCGATCTTCTTGCGCTGTTCCTTGTCCAGCTCGGGGAAGCCGTAGATCCAGTCGGCGTTGGTGCGATAGGCGGTCGAGGCGTCGATCACCTTGACCAGCGGGTTTTCGATCAGACCGACGGCTTCCTTGGCCGCGTCGTCGGGCAGGCACAGGATCACCGCATCGGCGGCGTTCAGCATCTCGGCGCGGGCGACCGGGTCCTTGCGCTTGTCGGGATCGATCGAGATCAGCTGCAGATCGGCGCGGCCAATCAGGCGCTCGCGGATCTGCAGGCCGGTCGTGCCGACTTCGCCGTCGATGAAGACCTTGGGGGTGTTCGCCATGATGCCAACTCCTGGCCCGGACCGCGCTCGGACGGGACCCAGTCTTGCAGCGCCTTATGACTGACGCATGCGTTCGGACGCTGTCCGGCCCGATCGGAAGTCACAAGAAAAAGGGCGCTTCGGATAACCGAAGCGCCCTCTTCCAAAACGCGTGCGACGACGCGCTTAGCGCTTCGAGAACTGGAAGCTGCGGCGGGCCTTGGCCTTGCCGTACTTCTTACGCTCGACGACGCGGCTGTCGCGGGTCAGGAAGCCGTGCGGCTTCAGGACCGGGCGCAGGGCCGGTTCGTAGTAGGTCAGGGCCTTGGACAGGCCGTGACGGATGGCGCCGGCTTGACCCGACAGGCCCGAACCTTCGACGGTGACGTCGACGTCGAACTGGCCGAGACGCTCGGTCACTTGCAGCGGCTGAGCGATCATCATGCGCAGAACCGGACGAGCGAAGTAAACTTCCTGGTCACGGCCGTTGATGGTGATCTTGCCGCTGCCCGGCTTGATCCACACGCGCGCGATGGCGTTCTTGCGCTTGCCGGTCGCGTACGAGCGGCCTTGGGCGTCGATCTTCGGTTCGGCCGGGGCGGCCGCTTCGGGGTTGCTGGACAGGCTGGCCAGCGCGTCAAAACCTTGAGCTTCGGACATGACTTAGAGGCTCCGGGTGTTCTTGACGTTGCGCGCGGCGAAGTCGATGACTTCCGGGCTTTGCGCTTGGTGCGGGTGCTCGGCGCCGGCGTAGACCAGCAGGTGCGTCAGCTGCTTGCGAGCCAGCGGGCTCTCCTTCGGCAGCATGCGCTCGACGGCCTTGTTCAGGACGCGTTCCGGGAATTGACCGCCCAGCACCTTGCGCGGGGTGGTTTCCTTGATGCCGCCCGGGTGACCGGTGTGACGGTAGTAAACCTTGTCGTCCAGCTTCTTGCCGGTGAACTTCACCTTGTCGGCGTTGATCACGACGACGAAGTCGCCGCAGTCAACGTGCGGGGTGTAGTCGGGACGGTGCTTGCCGCGAAGACGCATGGCGATGAACGTCGCCAGACGGCCGACAACGGCGTCCTTGGCGTCGACCACGATCCACTTCTTCTCGACCTCGGCGGGCTTCAGGGAAGCCGTGGTCTTTTGCATGGGATTGATCCGTAATTCCTGTGCGTCGGGAGCCAAGGAAGCAGCTCCGTCCGCGTGAGGGGCGGCTGATACCCACGGATTGGCCGCCTGTCAACATTGCGCACGCAGGAAAGTTCGGAAAGCCTTGTAGCGCAAGGGTTTGCGCAATGCGGTATCTAAATACCGCATACTTTCGCTTTCCGGAGGCCAGGCATGAAAAAGGGCGGGCGCCCGAAGCCGCCCGCCCTTTCCACTCGGGCTTCCCCTCGCCTACTTGGCCGCGTCGAAGCCGAAGGCGTGACGCATGACCTGGAAGAGGTAGCTCTCCTCCACGACGCCGCGCACCAGATAGGCGCCCGGGCCGTCGGCATAGACGCCGACGTCCTCGCCTGCGTGGGCGGCGCTGGGCAGGTGGGCCACGGACTGCTGGTGATAATCGACCTCTTCGAGATCTTCCTTGGCCGGGTCGGCGCGCAGGGTCTGCCCCTCGGGCCCGCCGGGGCCGGTGGCGAAGCTCAGCACGGTGTAGGCCTTGCCGTCGCCGGCCACGACCGGTTCGCCTTCGTTGCCGGCCAGCCCCAGGATTGGAGCGTTGCGCGCGGCGTAGCCAGAGATCACCAGGCCATGGCTGTGGTCGGCTGTGACGATGACCAGGGTCTCGTTCAGGTCGACCTTGTCGAGCACCGCCTGGATGGCGTCGGAGAAGGCTGCGGTCTCGGTCAGGGTGCGCCTGGCGTTGTTGAGGTGGCTGCCCATGTCGATCTTGCCGCCCTCGACGAGCAGGAAGTAGCCCTTGGGATTCTTCGACAGGATGTCGACGGCCTTGGTCGCCATGTCCGACAGCGACGGCACGCCCTGTCCGCTCTGGGCGCGCTCGACCTCGTAGGGCAGGTGCTCGCCGGCGAAGAGACCCAGCACCGGGCCGGTCCGGGCCGGATCGATGGCCTTCAGCTGCTCGGCGTCGGCGACATAGGCCGCGCCCTTGGTCTTAGTCCATTCGACGGTGAGATCGCGGCCGTCGGCGCGCTTGCCCCCCTTGGTTTCCGGCAGGAACCGCGAGCGGCCGCCGCCCAGGGCGACGTCGAGACGCAGGCCCGCGGGCGCCTCGACCAGCTGGCGGGCGATGTCCTTGCAGCCGCCGCTCAGGGCCCCGGCCGGCATGTCGGCGTCGCCTTCCCAGTCGCGATAGGCGGTATGGGCGAAGGTCCCTGCCGGCGTGGCGTGGGTGATGCGGGTGTTGGTGACCGCGCCGGCCGACAGCCCGTGGGCCTTGGCGATCTCGGCGATGGTGGTGACGCGGGTCGACGCCTCGCTGGCGCAGCTCTCGGGCTTGGCCTCGCCGGTCAGGCCGATGACCTTGTTGCGGGTCTTCACGCCAGTGGTGATAGCGGTGATGCCGGCGGCGCTGTCGGTAACTTGAGTGTCGTGACTGTAGGTCTTGGAAAGCGCGGTGAAGGGCAGCTTCTCAAACGACAGGGCGTTGGACTCGCCGTCCACGCCCTTCTGCTGACCCTGCCAGATGCGGCCCGCCACGGCGGTGGAGATGCCCATGCCGTCGCCGAGGAACAGGATGACGTTCTTGGCCCGACCGGTCTTGGGCGAAACGGCCATGGCCCTGGCCAGCGCCGCTTGGCCGGACTTGTAGTACGGGTCAGCGGCCTGGGCCGGCGAGGTGTCGGCGGCGTGGGCGAAGGCCGGCGCCAGGGCCAGGGCGCAGACGCCGGCCAGGAACGAGGAAGCGCGGATCACAGGGCATCTCCAGCAGGGACGTCCGCCGTGCTCTGCTGGAGTTTCGTGACAGTTCTTCGGGCGCGGACGCAGAAACGGCCGCGATCTGGCTACGGCCGGCGGACGCGCCAGGCGAAGGCGGTGGAGGCGGCCAGCAGCACGGCGGCTCCGGCCTGGTGCAAGACGCCCAGGCTCAGCGGCACGGCCGCCATCAGGGTCCAGACCCCGAGGCCCGCCTGCAGCGTCACCACGCCCAGCAGCACATAGGCCGTGATCTTGGCCTCGTGCGGCAGGCGACGCGCGCGGGCCGCACCGACGGCGATGACGATGGCCGCGGCGAAGACGGCGTAGGCCATCAGGCGGTGATGCAACTGAACCGCGCCCTGGCTGTGCGCAAGCGTGCCCCACAGGCCATGGCCCGCGTACTGGTCAGGCAGCAGCGCGCCGTTCATCAGCGGCCAGTCGTTGTAGACAAGACCGGCGTCGTTGCCCGCGACCAGCGCGCCCAGCAGGCTCTGGAAGAACACCGCGCCCAGGAAACCCAGGGCCCAGCCTCGCCATTCGCTGCGCTCCTCGACGCGCGGCGCGCCGTTCCAGGCGTCCAGCGCAGTCCAGATCAGGAGGACGAACAGGGCCAGCGCCAGGCCCAGGTGGACCATCAGCCGCTCGGGCGCGACCGAGACCCGTTCGGACAGGCCCGAAGACACCATCCACCAGCCCACCAGTCCCTGCAGGCCGCCCAGCGCCAGCATCGCCCCGCAGCGCCAGATCAGGCGGCGCGGCAACATGCGGCGCGCGAGGAAGAAGGCGAACGGAAGCGCGAAGGCGACCCCGACCACGCGGCCCAGCAGCCTGTGCGCCCATTCCCACCAGAAGATGCCCTTGTAGGCCTCCAGGGTCATGTCCGGGTTCACCAGGTGATACTGGGGAATCTGCTTGTAGAGTTCGAAATTGGCCCGCCAGGCCTCCTCCGACATCGGCGGCAGCGCGCCCATGATCGGCTTCCACTGGGTGATCGACAGGCCCGAGTCGGTCAGGCGGGTAGCGCCGCCGACGACGACCATGGCGAAGACCAGCACCGCCATGACGAACAGCCAGATGGCTACGGGAGCGGAACGGTCGGAACGCAGGAAGGAAGTCATGAAGCCGAAAAAACGCCTGTTCTGGGCCTAAATGGGGCGGCAAGACCCCTACCCCCGGCAAGGCTCCGCTGTCCATGCCCGCCCCGCGCTTAAGGGAGGTCATGACGCGGCCGAACACGCGTGGCATGGTGCGCCTGCTGCGGGGGCGCAGCGCATTCCCAGGGGGAAGTTGGATGAGCGGCGTGGGCGTGTTCAGCGCCGTAGTGATCGGCATTCTGGCCGGCTGGATCGCGGATCTGGCCCTGGCCCGCCGCCATAGCCTGTTCATCAAGCTGCTGATCGGCGTGATCGGCTCATTCATCGGCGCCTTCATCGCCCAGCGTCTACACCTGGCCATTCCCGGCTTCCTCGGCAGCCTGGCGGTCTCGGCCGTCGGCGCCACCCTGTTCCTGGCCGTGCTCGGCCTCTTCCGGAGATCCGCGTGAGCGCTCCCCTCATTCCGGCGCGCCTGCGCAAGCTGATCGGCTCGATCGGCGTGATCGCGATCCTGCTGGGCTGGATCTGGGCCTTCACCAGCCTTTACGACCACCTGCCGCTGAACCGCGCCGTGCACCTGATCTATTTCGTGGCGCTGGGCATGGGCTGGATCCTGCCCGTCATCCCGCTGATCACGTGGATGGGCAAGGCCGACAAGCCGCTGGACGTCGGCCAGCGGTAGTCCGCAGCCGCGCTGATCCGAAAACGAAAAAGGCCGCCCCGAAGGGCGGCCTTTGCGTTTCTTCCGCAATCTTCTCTCCGAGGAGAGAATGGTCGGAGCGACAGGATTCGAACCTGCGACCCCTTGACCCCCAGTCAAGTGCGCTACCAGGCTGCGCCACGCTCCGACGCGGAAGGAGCGCCCTTATAGGCGCCGCTCTTCGCCTCGGCAATCGGAAATCTGACGGTTCTCCACAGTCCTCATGAACGCGTCAAAAGCCCGTCTAGACGGGCCTTGATACTGGTGAGGTCGTCCAGCGCCTCGGTCAGGCGACGGCGTTGTTCGGGGCTGGGCGCCGCCAAACCGGTCGAATCGCCGAAGTCGTCGACGATGGGCGATTCGAGAAAGGCCGCGCCGTTCTGGCCCAAACCCGCGGCGATGACGTGCGACACGCCCTGCTCACGGTGCAGCTTCTGGACGCCCTTGATGGTGTAGCCCTCGGCGTGCAGCAGCGCGCGGACGCCGCTCAGCACGGCGATGTCCTGCGGGCGGTAGAAGCGTCGCCCCCCGGCCCGTTTCATCGGGCGGATGAAAGAGAACTTGGTCTCCCAGAAACGCAGGACGTGCTGGGGAACGCCGAGCTCCTCGGCGGCCTCTGAAATCGTGCGGAAGGCGTTCGGCCCCTTCGCCACCGCACGGACTCCTTAGTCGTCCAGAGCGCTGTCGATGCGCGCCTTCATCACTTGGGAGGCCCGAAAGCCGATGACGCGACGCGGCTCGATCTCGGCCGGCTCGCCGGTCTTGGGGTTACGCCCCATCCGAGCCCGTTTCTCGCGAACCTGGAACACGCCAAATCCGGAAAGCTTGACCGTTTCACCCTTCTCGAGCGCTTCAGCCACGAGATCCAGGGTACGCTCGACGAGACCGGCGCAGTCCTGACGAGTCAGGCCTACCTCCTCGTGGACAGCCTCGCAGAGGTCAGCCCGGGTCAAAGTCGAACCCTTCATAACGCCCCCTATACGCTTCAATGCGCGAACCCAGCACAGCCCGCGCCAATCGGTCCGACCTCGCGAAAAGGGACGTGCGAAAGCCCCGATCCCGCGCGACAGGACCTCGTCAACTAGAGACTGCATGCCGCGAATACCGCATGAAGTCAAAGGGTCAAGCCGGTTACTTCATATGCTGAAGCAGGCCGTGCGCCAACCCAAGGTCAAGCTTGGTCCGTAACCATCAAAGGCGCAGGACGCAGGCGCCCCAAGTCAGGCCGCCGCCCATGGCTTCGAGAAGCAGAAGGTCGCCCGGCTTGATCCTGCCATCCGCGACTCCATGGGCGAAGGCCAGGGGAATCGAGGCGGCCGAGGTATTGGCGTGCAGCGCCACCGTCGAGATCACCTTGTCCTCGTCGATGCCGCAACGGTTGGCCACGCCCTGCAGGATTCGCTGATTGGCCTGGTGCGGGATGAACCAGTCGACTTCGGGCACGGTCACACCAGCCTTCTCGGCAGCGGCGTGGATGGCCTCGGAAATGTTGATCACCGCGTGCTTGAAGACCTGGTTGCCCAGCATCCGCAGCTTGCCGACCGTGCCCGTGGTCGACGGACCGCCGTCCACATAGAGCAGGTCCTGCTTCGTGCCGTCCGCGCGCAGGGCGAAGCCCAGCATGCCGCGATCGGCCGTGGTCCCCTGCCCTTCGCCCGGCTCCAGCACGACCGCGCCGGCGCCGTCGCCGAACAGCACGCAGGTGCCGCGGTCGGTCCAGTCCATCAGGCGGGTCATGGCCTCGGCGCCGATCACCAGGGCGCACTTGGCGTTGCCGCGGGCTATGAAGCCGTCGGCCACCGACAGGGCGTAGACGAAGCCCGAGCACACGGCCTGGACGTCGAAGGCGATGCCGACGCCCGCGCCCAGCTTGCGCTGCACGATGGCGGCGGTGGCCGGGAAGGTCAGGTCGGGCGTCGTGGTGGCGACGATGATCAGGTCGACGTCGGCGGGGCTCTTGCCAGCACGCTCCAGCGCCTGCCTGGCGGCCTCGACGGCCAGATCGGACACGGCCTGGTCGTCGGCAGCCTTGTGGCGCTGACGGATGCCGGTGCGCTCGACGATCCACTCGTCGGAGGTGTCGACGATCTTGGACAGGTCTTCGTTGGTGACGATCTGCGGCGGCAGGTAAGCCCCGACGCCGGTCACCACGCTGCGGACTACGCTCACTCGTCGGCTCCCTGGGTTTCGGCGCCGTCGGCGCCGTCGTCCTTGGCCGCTTGGTCTTTTTCCGCGGTCAGACGCTTCAAATTACGATCGATCTCGGCGGTGAAGTCGCTGCGCGCGAGATCCACCGCCACGCGCACGGCCGAGGCGAAGCCGTTGGCGTCGGCGCCGCCGTGGCTTTTCACCACGATGCCGTTGAGGCCCAGCAGCGGCCCGCCGTTGACCCGGCCGGGATCGAGACGCTGCTTCATCTTCTTCAGCGAGCCCGAGGCGATCAGCGCGCCCAGCATGGCCAGCGGGCCGGCCGTCAAGGTCTGCTTGATCTCATTGCCGAAGAACCGGGCCAGGCCCTCGGCGGTCTTCAAGGCGACATTGCCGGTGAAGCCGTCGGTGACGACCACGTCCACCGTGCCGTAGGCGATGTCGGTGCCCTCGACGAAGCCGCGATAGTCGAAGTCGAAGTGCGGGCTGTCCTGCAGGATCCGATGCGCCTCGCGCACCTCCTCATGACCCTTCTGCTCCTCGGAGCCGACGTTGAGCAGGCCGACGGTCGGACGGGTCGAGCCATGCACCGCATGGTGGAAGGCCGCGCCCATGATCGCGAACTCGACCAGTTGGTCGGCGTCGCTCTCGACATTGGCGCCGACGTCGAGAACCGCCGAGATCCCCTTCATGGTCGGCCACGAGGCGACGATGGCGGGACGCTCCAGATCGGCGCTCATGCGCAGGATCAGCTTGGAGATCGCCATCAGCGCGCCGGTGTTGCCGGCCGAGACGCAGGCCGCGGCCTGCCCCGAGCGGATGGCCTCGACGGCGTTCCACAGGCTCGAGCCCTTGCCCCGGCGCATCGCCTGGGCGGGCTTCTCATCCATGGCGATGGACTTGTCGGTATGCACGACCGTGCAGACCGCCCGCGCAGCCGGCGCCCTGGCCAGCTCGGCGTTCAGCGCAGCCTCGTCGCCATGCACCAGGAAGCGCACGTCGGGCAGGGTCTTGGCCGCGATCTCCAGCGCCGGAACCACCACGGGCGGACCGTGATCTCCGCCCATGGCGTCGATCGAGATGACTACTGGCTTGGGCACGAGGCGCTATCGACTCCTTGGGCGGTCGCAACGCGGCCGATGATTCCCCGGCGTGATATCACGCCGAGAGGCGTAAGGGCCAACTCAGCCCTCGTCGCCCTTCGTTTTCAGCCCCTTCAGGGCCGCGAACGGAGAAAGCTCAACAGGCTCGGGCGGTTGCACGAAAACCGCGCCCGGCTTGCGCGGGAACGGATCCAGTTCCAGGGCCAGGTGCTCGATGACGTATCCCGAGACGTCGATCGTCTCGCCTTCCAGCACGTCGGGCGGATCGTCGCCGTCGGGATCGAGGCCCAGTTCTCCGCCCTCGTCCTGAGGGGCGTGCTCGCTGTTGGCCGGCAGTACGCGCAGGCTGAAGCGGGCGTCGATCGGGGTCTCGAAGTCCTCGGCGGTGACGCCGCAGGTCTGCACGACGCGAGCGCGCAGCACGCCCGACACCTCAGCCCCATCCATCCACGAGCGCAGATAGACGTCGGCCTTCAGCTCTTGCAGCGAGACCAGGCCCAGTTGCTTGGCGATGGCCTTCAGCACGGCTTCGTCGGGGGCCAGCTTCAGGTCCACCCCGCCGCGGTCGACGCGGGCCAGGGTGACGGTGCTGGGCCAGGGATCGATCAGACGTTCGGCCATTGCACCTCTCCGTTCAACAAGGCGTCCAGCGGCTGGCTCGCCAGCGCTTCGCGCGCGGACCGCACATAGGCGCTAACCGTCGCCACGTCACCCTCGCCGCGCTCCTCGAAGATCGTGCGGGCCAAGGCCGCGTCCAGCTCGGCGGCGTCAGGCAGGGTCGCGAAAGCCTCGTCATAGGTCTTCAGCCGGCCGTAGAAGGCCCCGGCCAGCTTCTTCATCTTCTTGCCAACGGCCGTGTCGGACACCCCGATCTGGCGGAAGGCGTCGTCGAGGCCGCGCACATAGGAATCGAAGACCGACTGCGACGTCTCCGCCGCCGCCTCGCCCTGCCCTTTCAGACGCTCGATGACCAGCACCACATGCAGGGTGAAGAGCTCGAAGCGGCCCTCCATCGAGTCGCGAACGCCCAGCTGCGCGTAGAATCGCGAAGAACGGGCCTGGGCGACCGCCGAGGCATAGAGTTTTTCCCCCGCCAGCTTCGCGGGCCGGGGCTTTAGTAGCCGATCCAGAAACATTCCACGCCTCTATTTCGCCGCGAGCCGCCTCTAGATGGCCTGAGCATCCACGCGGGCCATTGAACTAAGCCCGCGCGGGCGATAGGTCAAAGTCCAGCCTTCTTCCGGTTCCGGAGCCTCAATGTCTCGCCCCGCCGTTTTCGCCGCCGCCGTCATCGGCCTCGCCGCCGTCGCCGGAGGCTGCACGCCGCTGACGAGCTATTCGGGCTTCCAGGCCATCGAGGCCAAGCCGGCCGACATGAAGGTGGGCGAGGACAGCAAGTCCACCGTCCGCGAAAAGTTGGGCTCGCCGTCGGCGGTGTCCACCTTCGACAGCAACGCCTGGTACTACATCTCTCAGACCACCGACCGCGTGGCCTTCTACAAGCCGCGGGTGATCAAGCGCGACGTGGTGGCGATCAAGTTCGACGCCGCCGACGAGAAGGTCGCCTCGGTCGACACCTTCACCCTGAAGGACGGCAAGGTCATCGCCTACAACGGCCGCGAAACCCCGACGCGGGGTCGCGAGATGACCGTTCTGGAGCAGCTGCTCGGCACCGTCGGTCGCGGCGGCATGCTGCCGCAGGACGACGAGGGCGTTCCCGGCACCCGCCCCGGCGACCGTCGCTAGGCTGACGATTAAGTCGGTTAATCGACACTTCAACCTTGCCTAAGCTTGACTATAAACGTGTGATTTCGTGCGACTTTCTGTCGCCGCATCAACGTTTCCTCAAGCACGTCCGTCACAACCTTCCCGTCTGATCGACGCTAAGGCCCCAACCTTGGCGTCGGTTGCTCTGGGGGAGAAGGTCGTGAGCGCGCTCGATCTGCGGGCGTTGACGATGCTTATCGTCGACGACAACGCCAACATGCGCGGCATCCTGTCCGCGATCCTGAAGTCCGCGGGGGTGCGGCGCATCCTCGAGGCCGGCGACGGCGTCGAGGGGCTGAAGCTGTTTTCCGAACGCGAGGTCGACATCGTGTTCACCGACCTGATGATGCAGCCGGTGGACGGTCTCTCTTTCGTGCACTGGATCCGCAACTCCCAGGCCAGCCCCAATCCGTACGCGCCGATCATCATGATGACCGGCCACGCCACCCGCCGCAGCCTGGACGAGGCGCGGATGGCCGGGGTGACCGAATTCCTGGCCAAGCCGCTCAACGCACGCGGCGTGCTGCACCGGATCAACGAGGTCATCAACAATCCGCGCGACTTCGTGCGCACCGAAGCCTATTTCGGCCCCTGCCGCCGGCGCCGCATCGACCACGACTTCGCAGGCGACGAACGCCGGGGCGCGCAGCCCACGCCGACGGCGCTCGGCGGCGAGGCGGAGGTCCAGGCGTTCGATCCGGAAGACTGCTACTAGGGACGGGCCGACGCCCCACCTCCACGGCTCGTCATCCCGTCCGAAGCGAAGCGTAGGGCCGGGATGAAGATCGTGGGGTGATGGAAAAGAAAATGCCCCGAGCGCTAGCCCTGGGGCGTTTCCGTCTTGCCATGACTGTCTGATCACCCGTGAGCGAGCACGGCCAACAGCAGCAGGGCCACGATGTTGGTGATCTTGATCATCGGGTTCACGGCGGGACCCGAGGTGTCCTTGTAGGGGTCGCCGACGGTGTCGCCGGTGACGGCGGCCTTGTGGGTGTCGCCGCCCTTCTTGTGCAGGACGCCGTCCTTGTCGGTGAAGCCCTCCTCGATCACCTTCTTGGCGTTGTCCCAGGCGCCGCCGCCGCTGGTCATCGAGATGGCGACGAACAGGCCGGTGACGATCACCCCCATCAGCATGGCGCCGAGGCTGGCGAAGGCGTCGACCTTGCCGGCGATGGCGTTGATGACGAAGAACAGCACCACCGGCGAAACCACGGGGAGCAAGGAAGGCACGATCATCTCGCGGATGGCGGCCTTGGTCAGGATGTCCACGGCCTTGCCGTATTCGGGCTTGGTTTCGTAGGTCATGATGCCCGGGTTCTCACGGAACTGGCGACGGACCTCGGCCACCACCGACTCGGCCGCACGGCCGACGGCGGTCATCGACAGCCCCCCGAACAGGAAGGGCAGCAGGCCGCCGAACAGAAGCCCGACCACCACATAGGGATTGGACAGGTCGAAGCTGACCGCCCCCATGCCGTCGAAGAAGCTGCCCGGAGCGGCGTTCTCGGAGAAGAACTTCAGGTCCTCGGTATAGGCCGCGAACAGCACCAGGGCCCCCAGGCCCGCCGAACCGATGGCGTAGCCCTTGGTGACGGCCTTGGTGGTGTTGCCAACCGCGTCCAGCGCATCGGTGGTGACGCGGACTTCCGGAGGAAGACCAGCCATCTCGGCGATGCCGCCAGCGTTGTCGGTGACGGGACCGAAGGCGTCCAGGGCGACGATGAAGCCGGCCAGGGACAGCATGGTGGTGGTGGCGATGGCGATGCCGAACAGGCCCGCCAGGTTATAGGTCACGACGATCCCGACGATGATGGTCAGGGCCGGCAGGGCCGTGGACTCCAGCGACATGGCCAGGCCCTGAATGACGTTGGTGCCGTGGCCGGACACGCTGGCCTGGGCCACCGACTTCACCGGACGAAAGCCCGTGCCGGTGTAGTATTCGGTGATCACCACGATCAGCGCCGTGACGACTAGGCCCGCCAGGCCGCAGTAGAACAGGTTGTCGGCGGTGAACAGGCGGCCGTCGAGCTCGATCGAGGTCGGGACCAACTGGTGGATCACCCACCATACGGCCGGCACCGACAGCACGCCGGTGACGATCAGACCCTGATAGAGGGCGCCCATGATGTTGTTCTTCTTGCCCAGCCGGACGAAGAAGGCGCCGATAATCGAGGTGGCGATGCACACCGCACAGATGGCCAGCGGCAGGATCATCATCGATCCGACGACATCGGTGCCGGTGAAGAAGATCGCCGCCAGCACCATGGTGGCGACCGTGGTCACCGCATAGGTCTCGAACAGGTCGGCGGCCATGCCCGCGCAGTCGCCGACGTTATCGCCCACGTTGTCGGCGATGGTGGCGGCGTTGCGGGGGTCGTCCTCGGGAATCCCGGCCTCGACCTTGCCCACGAGATCGCCGCCCACGTCGGCGCCCTTGGTGAAGATGCCGCCGCCCAGGCGGGCGAAGATCGAGATCAAGCTGGCGCCGAAGCCCAGCGCCACCAGCGAGTCGATGACCACCCGGTCGGTGTTCTCATGCCCCACCGACAGCAGCAGGGCGAAGTAGCCGGCCACGCCGATCAGGGCGAAACCCGCCACCAGCATGCCGGTGACCGCCCCCGAGGTGAACGCCATCGACAGGCCCTTGCCCAGCCCCTCTGACGAGGCCTGGGCGGTGCGGACGTTGGCGCGCACCGAGATCAGCATGCCGGCGAAGCCCGCCAGGCCCGACAGGATCGCGCCCAGCGCAAAGCCCACCGGCTGCTCCCAGCTCTTGAAAAAGAACGCCAGGACGGCGACGACCACGACGCCAACGATGGCGATAGTCGTGTACTGACGGTTCAGATAGGCCTGGGCGCCTTCCTGAATGGCCGCGGCGATTTCCTGCATCTTCGCATCGCCCGGCGAGGCCTTCAAAAGCCTGGCGGTCTGAACCGCGCCATACAGCACCGCCAGAAGCCCGGCGCCGATGGCTACGTAAAGCCAAGAACTCATGGGTGTTGTGCCCCTTCGTGTTTCAAATCACGAGGGGTCGCGGTTCCCAGCCATGGCGGATCGACGAGCGCCCCAGGCCAGGAGCGGCGGGCGGGCCTTAGGGCCTCATTCCCCCTCGAAGCTCCCTGATCTGGCCCCGACATCGGCGCCAGGGGGAAACACTGACATTCACAAGCCTAGCGCGCAACCGCCTGCGAGAACGGCGTTCGCGACACGTCAGGGAATGATGGGGGCCGAATCGACGGGCGGCGGCGCAGACGGCTTGGCGGCGGTCTTCGGAGCCGGCCGGGGCGGCGGCACGAAGTTGCGCGGGGTCTGCTTGCCGATGGTCACAGTGGCGACCTTGCCCTTGCCGACCAGGGCGACGGCCTCGCGCATGACGATGGCCTTGATCTTGGGCTCGTCGAGCAGGACATAGCTGCCCGCCTTGTTGAGCGGCTGCTTGTGAGCGGCGCGCACCAGGGCGTCGCGTAGCAGCGGCTCCTTGCCGGCGAAAGCGGTGACGTCGCCGGTCGGCGGCAGGGTCAGCGACAACTCGACGAAGATGTAGTTGATCAGCCGCCCCTCGACGACGATCGGCAGGGCCATCGAGCCCAGCTTGACCACCGGATCTTCCTTTTCCTTCTCGCCCTCCCCGCCTTCCTTCTTCTTCTCCTTGCCGGAGGCGAAGGCGGGCGCGGCGCACAGCGCCAGCGGCGCGGCGAACGCCAGGACGGCGCGGCGGGACAGGACGGAACGGGTCATGCCCGAGCCATTAACCGAGAAGGCTTGAGGTTTCGCTACCGAGCGCGAGCGTCAGCCGTGCAGCCAGCCCAAGCGTTTGGGGGTGATGTCCTTGCCCTTGAACAGGGCGGCCACCCCCTCGCCCTCCACGAACTCGCCGATGTCGCGCACCGGCAAGCCGGCGGCGAAGGCGGCGGCCTGGAAGGCGGCGACGTTGGCGGCGGGAATGGCGCAGACCACTTCGTAGTCGTCGCCGCCCGAAGCCAGGGACATGCGGGCCTCGCCGCGCTCGGGCTGGGCTTCCAGCCAGGCGCGGGCGCCGGTCGACAGCGGCAGCCGGTCGAGGTCGACCTTGACCTGCAGACCGCTGGCCTTGGCGATGTGGCCGGCGTCGGCCAGCAGGCCGTCGGAGACGTCGGCGGCGGCATGGGCGTACTGGCGCAGGGCATCACGCAGGGCCAGGCGCGGCGCAGGCGTGCGGTAGCGGCGCACGAGGCCGCCGTCGGGATCCTCGACCTCGCCCCAGTGGGCCAGAAGGCCAAGCCAGCCGTCGCCGATGCTGCCGCTGACCATCAGGCGGTCGCCGGCCTTGGCGCCGCGGCGCAGGACGGCCGCGCCCTGCGGGACCCAGCCCAGCAGCGTCGCCGAGACGACCATGGCGCCGGAGGTGGTGACGGTGTCGCCGCCCAACAGATTGATCCCGTAGGTCTTGCCGTCCTCGGCAAGCCCTCGGGCGAAGGTTTCGCGGTCTTCGACGGTCGTTCCCGAGGGCCAGCCGACGGCCAGGAAGTAGCCGTAGGGCTCGGCGCCCTTGGCGGCGAGGTCGGAGAGATTGGTGCGCAGCAGGCGGCGGGCGACGATGTCGAGATCCTCGCCGGCCAGGAAATGCACACCGGCGACCATGGCGTCCTTGGTGATCACCAGGTCATGGCCGGGGCGCGAGGGCAGCACAGCCGCGTCGTCCAGCAGGTCGAGCGCAGCGGGGTCGCCGTTGGTCAGCGGGCGCAGGTGGGTCGCGATAAGTTCGAACTCGTCCGGCCCCGACGGTTCAGCCGCCGGGGGGACGTCGTCGAACCACGACTCGTCGTCCTCCGCCGCCGGCGCTACGGCCGGGGCGGGATCGTCGAACCAGTCGTCGTCAGACTCGGGCGTCACGCGCGATGGCGTCCAGGGCGCCGTTGATGAAGCCGGCTTCCGGCCCCTCGAAGAACGACTTGGCGATCTCGACGTACTCGTCGATCACCACCTCGGTCGGAACGTCCGGGCGGTTCATCAGCTCATAGGCTCCGGCGCGCAGCACGGCGCGGGCGGTGGCGTCCAGGCGCTCGAGCTTCCAGCCAGAGGCCAGGCGGCGCACGATGGCCGGGTCGATGATCGCCTGCTTGGAGACGACGCCCTTCACCAGGTCGGCGAAGAAGGTCTCGTCGGCCTGGGCCAGTTGCGCGCCTTCGGTGTCCTCGACGGCGCGGTCGAAGCGGTGTTCGGAGAACTCGCGCACGACCGCGTCGACGCCGGCGCCGGAGACCTCCATCTGGTAGAGGGCCTGGACGGCCGCCAGACGCGAAACGGAACGGGGCTGGATGCGCTTGCTCATCGCGCTTGTCCCGACAGCTGACGCTTCAATCCCACGATCTCCAGGCATTCCCGAGCGGCTTGGCCCCCGCGGTCGCCCTGCGAGAGGCGCGCGCGATTCCAGGCCTGATCCTCGTCATCAACCGTCAACACGCCGTAACCAATGGCCAACCTTTTTCCGACGGCCAGGTCCTGCAGCCCGCGGGCGGTCTCGTTGGACACGATCTCGAAGTGGTAGGTTTCGCCGCGCACGACCGCGCCCAGAGCGATATAGCCGTCATAGCGCACGCCCGACGGGCCCTTGCCGGCCTCTTCGGCGATGGCGATGGCGGCCGGGATCTGCAGGGCGTCGGACACGGTGACGACCTCGTACTCCGCCCCTTGGGCCTCGATCGCCTGCACGGCGCCGGCCAGCAGCGCGTCGGACAGGCCCGAATAACGGCGCCCCTCGACGATCAGCAGACGAATCCTGTCTTCCACCATATGCCTCTGAACTCCTGGGCGGACGGGAGGCCTCATTGGGCCGTCTCACGCCGACCCGAAAAATCGAATCGTAGAATGCGCCTATAGCTCGTCTTCGGCGACGTCGCTCAAGCCTTCTTCGCCCAAAAACTTCGCGAAATCGCTGGTTTCCCGGAAATCGCGGTAAACCGAGGCGTAGCGCACATAGGCCACGTCATCGAGCGACTTGAGGGCCTTCATCACCATTTCGCCCACGACCGACGACTGCAGCTCGGTCTCGCCCTGGCTTTCCAGCTGGCGGACAATGCCGTTGACCATCCGCTCGACCCGCTCGACGTCGATGGGGCGCTTACGGGTGGCCAACGAGATCGAGCGCATCAGCTTGTCGCGGTCGAACGGCGAGCGACGGCCCGACCGCTTGACGATGATCAGTTCGCGAAGCTGGACGCGTTCGAAGGTGGTGAAGCGACCGCCGCACTCCGGGCAGAGGCGACGACGGCGGATGGCCGCGCCGTCTTCCGACGGGCGGCTGTCCTTAACTTGGCTTTCGGCGTGGCCGCAGAATGGGCAGCGCATGATCTTGGGCCCTCCCCTGCGGCCTTAGGCCATTAGTTGTAGATCGGGAACCGGGCCGTCAAGGCCAGGACTTCCTCGCGCACCTTGGCCTCGACCGCGGCGTTGCCTTCCGGACCATTGGCGGCCAGGCCGTTGACGACCTCGCCGATCAGTTCGCCCACGCGGGTGAACTCGGCTTCCTTGAAGCCGCGGGTGGTGCCGGCCGGCGTGCCCAGGCGGATGCCCGAGGTGATCGTGAACGGCGCGGTGTCGAACGGCACGCCGTTCTTGTTGCAGGTCATGTGGGCGCGCTCGAGGCTGTGCTCGGCGTCGCGACCGGTCACGCCCTTGGGACGCAGGTCGACCAACATCAGGTGGCTGTCGGTGCCGCCCGAGACAATGTTGACGCCCGACTTGCCCAGAGCTTCGGCGAGAGCCTTGGCGTTGGCGATGATCTGGGCGGCGTATTCCTTGAAGGCCGGTTGCAGCGCTTCGCCGAAGGCCACGGCCTTGGCGGCGATGACGTGCTCCAGCGGACCGCCTTGCAGGCCCGGGAAAACGGCCGAGTTGACCTTCTTGATGATGGCTTCGTCGTTGGTCAGCACCATGCCGCCGCGCGGACCACGCAGGGTCTTGTGGGTGGTGGTGGTGACGACGTGGGCGTGCGGGACCGGGTTGGGGAACACGCCGCCGGCCACCAGGCCCGCGAAGTGGGCCATGTCGACCATCAGGTAGGCGCCGACGCTGTCGGCGATCTCGCGGAAGCGGGCGAAGTCGATCTCGCGGCTGTAAGCCGAACCGCCCGCGATGATCAGCTTGGGCTTTTCGCGCTGAGCCACCTCGGCGACGTTGTCGTAGTCGATCAGCTGGTCCTGCTGGCGAACGGTGTAGGACACCGGCTTGAACCACTTGCCCGACTGGTTGGCGGGCGAGCCGTGGGTCAGGTGACCGCCGGCGGCCAGGTCCATGCCCATGAACGTATCGCCCGGCTGCAGCAGCGACATGAACACCGACTGGTTGGCCTGCGAGCCCGAGTGCGGCTGGACGTTGGCGAACGCAGCGCCGAACAGCTGCTTGGCGCGCTCGATGGCGATGGTCTCGATCTCGTCGACCCATTCGCAGCCGCCGTAGTAGCGCTTGCCCGGATAGCCCTCGGCGTACTTGTTGGTCAGGATCGAGCCTTGGGCTTCGAGCACCGCCTTCGAGACGATGTTTTCCGAGGCGATCAGCTCGATCTGGTTCTGCTGACGACCCAGCTCCCGGCCAATGCGATCGAAGATGTCGCGGTCGGCGGTCGCGAGATCGGCGCCGAAGAACTTGGTCAGGTCGGTGGTGGTCGTCATCGGCAGCTCCTTGGGGCGGGCGGCGGGCTTTGGGCGGCGCACTCCCGCGAGCGGGAGTCGACGGCGCTCTCTTTAGCGTCCTTCGCGCCGCGATCAATGACGGAACCGCGACGGTAACCATGCGTTGGTCAGAACCTCGGCGGGGTGTTGCCGCCGCGCCGAGCGATTTCGAGTGCAAACGAACAGAACGGGCGGGATGCGTATGGCGGTTTCACACGGCGAAACGGGGTCGGACGCTACGGACGACACCGACCTGCTGGCGCTGAGCGCGAGCATCGTCGCGGCCTATGTCGGACAGAACAAGATCGCCCAGACCGCGGTGCCCGAGTTGATCCGCACCGTCCACGGCGCGCTCCAAGGCCTGAACGGCGATCCAGTCGCCGCCAGGCCGGCCGAGAAGCAGAAGCCCGCCGTTCCCGTCTCGCGCTCGGTGCAGCACGACTACATCGTCTGCCTGGAGGACGGTAAGAAGCTGAAGATGCTCAAGCGCTACCTGCGCTCGCACTACGACATGAGCCCCGAGGACTATCGCCGCAAATGGGGCCTGCCCTCGGACTACCCCATGGTCGCCCCGGCCTACGCCGCGCGCCGCTCCGACTTCGCCAAGCAGATCGGCCTGGGCAAGGGCGTGCGCCGGAGGGCTTGAGGCCCCTGCTTACGCCTCCGCAAAGATGTCGCGTTTCTTGAAGCCGGCTGTCATGAACCGGCCCATGGCCTTGGGCATGGTCAGCCAGCGCACGGGCGCGGCGGTGGCTTCGCCCTTCAGCACGCCGTCGGCAATGAACGGCGCGACGGTTTCGACGCGGTCGCCGAGGATATTGTAGAGCTTCATCGACTTGGCGCGATCGGCGTCCGAAGCGTCGCGCATCTCCGATTGCAGAAGGTCGGTGGCGACGATGCCCGGGCTGATCGTCCCCATCCGCACGCTGGTGCCGTCCAGTTCCTTGCCCATCGACTTGGTGAAATAGGTCACCGCCCGCTTGGTGGCGCCATAAAGCGTCAAGCCTGAGGCGGTCATGCCGTCGCTGCCGAAGCCCTCGAAATTGTAGATCGCCCCGCCGCCGGGCTGGGCCAGCATGCGGATCATGGCCATCTTGCTGGCCTTGATGACGCCCAGCAGGTTGGTGGCGACCACCGCGTCGATCTCGGCTTCCTCGACCTTGTCGAGGCGCACGCGCGGCGACACCGAGCCGGCGTTGTTGATCCAGATATCGACCCCGCCGAAGCGCTCTACGGCGGCGTCCCACAGGGTTTCCAGGTCCGCAACCTTGCTGACGTCGCAGGCCTTGGCGGCGACCGCTCCGCCGGTGGCCTCCAGCTTGGCCAGGGCCTCGGCCAGCACCCGCTCGTTGCGGCCGGAGATCACCACTTGGCAGCCGCGCTCAAGGAAGGCCTCCGCCAGCCCGAAACCAATGCCGCGGCTGCTGCCGGTGATCACGATGGTCTTCACGGTGCGACTCTCCCCTCGCAGGACGCCGCATCTAGAACCAAGGGCATGCGCCCCGCCGCCATGACGTGACGGGAAACCGCCACGCGGAGAGGCGTCAGCCCCCTGCTCGCTCCAGCCATCCCCGGGCCTCGGCTCGCGCCCAGGCGATCTCGGGACCAAGATCGAACCTTGCATCCTCGTCGGCCGCCGACATCAGGTCCTCGGCCTCGTCGAGCGCCAGCAGGTCCTGCGCGGCCTCACCCAGATAGGCGCCGGGCAGTTCGTGCTGACGGAAGGCGATATCGGCCAGGATGGCGCGGACCAGGTCGACGCGAGCCGGAACGCACAACGGATCCCGGGCCAACGCCTCACGAAGGAACGGCTCAGGCGGCGCATGCCAGGTCGAGCCGCCGCTCGACAGCCGCGCCTGCCAGACTAGCGGCCAGGGGTCGGCGGGCCGGGCCTCGGCCCATTCCTCCAGCGTCGGGCGCACCAGTAGGCGAAACAGCGGCACGGGCAGCACGGCCTCGGGCTGCCCCCGATAGGCCAGTCGCCTCTCGCCGATCCAGACGGCGAAGGTGATCCGCTCGGCCAACGGCCAGCTCACCGCCCCAGCCACGAAGGCGTCCAGCGCCTCCAGCGCCTCGCGGCGCAGGCCCCGGTGACGAAGACGAAAGTAATCGGCCACGCCGGACCAGCCGGAATGCTCGGACGCATCCTCGGCCAGCTCGCGCAGATAGCCCAGATCGAAACCCAAGGCGGGGGTTAGGCTGCGTGGCCGCCCATGCGGGCGACGTTGCAGTGCGCCCAGAGCTTTTCCATCGCCCCGACCAGCTTGCGCATCATGTCGTCGGTGTGGAACGGCGTGGGCGTGAAGCGCAGGCGCTCGGTGCCGCGCGGCACGGTCGGATAGTTGATCGGCTGCACATAGACGCCGTGATCGGCCAGCAGCATGTCGCTGATCAGCTTGGTGTGGACCGGATCGCCAACCAGCACCGGCACGATGTGGCTGTCGTTTTCCATCACCGGCAGGCCGGCGTCCTGGAACATCTTCTTCAGGGTGCGGGCGCGCTCCTGATGAGCTTCGCGCACTTCGGGGTGCTGCTTGAGCCACTTCACGCTGGCCAGCGCGCCGGCGGTCAGGGCCGGCGGCAGCGAGGTGGTGAAGATGAAGCCCGAGGCCATCAGGCGCACGGCGTCGATCACCTCGGCGTCGCCAGTGATGTAGCCGCCCATGACGCCGAAGGCCTTGCCCAGGGTGCCTTCGATAATGTCGATCTGGTCCATCACGCCGTCGCGCTCGGCGACCCCGCCGCCGCGCGGGCCGTACATGCCGACCGCGTGGACCTCGTCCAGATAGGTCATGGCGCCGTACTTCTTGGCGAGGGCCGCCGTGGCGCCGATGTCGGCGATATCGCCGTCCATCGAGTAGACGCTTTCGAAGGCCACTAGCTTGGGCGCGTGCGCCGGAGCGGCCGCCAGCAGCTCTTCAAGATGGGCCAGATCGTTGTGGCGGAAGATGTGACGCGGGCCGCCGCCGTTGCGAATGCCGGCGATCATCGAGGCGTGGTTCTGGGCGTCGGAGAAGATGATCAGGCCCGGCAGAATCTTCTGCAGGACGCTGAGCGTAGCTTCGTTGGAGACGTAGCCCGAGGTGAACAGCAGCGCGGCCTGTTTGCCGTGCAGGTCGGCCAGCTCGGCTTCCAGCTCCACATGATGGTGGTTGGTGCCCGAGATGTTGCGGGTGCCGCCCGAGCCCGAGCCATGGTCGTCGATCGCCTGGTGCATGGCGTCCAGCACGACGGGGTTCTGGCCCTGGCCGAGATAATCGTTCGAGCACCAGACCACGACTTCGCTCTCGCCGCCGTCGGCGCGCGTCCAGGTGGCGCGCGGGAAGGCGCCGCGGTGGCGCTTCAGGTCGGCGAACACCCGATAGCGACCCTCTTCGCGGATCTGCGAGACAGCGGCGGTGAACGCGGCTTTGTAGTCCATGCTGGTCTCTTACCCGTCGAACCAAAGCTCGACGGTCCTTTTCTTCTGGCACGGCTTTTCGCACCACGCAGGCATAGTGTCCACCTAAGGGCCTCTACCTACAAATTGGAATTGGGCGTGGTGTCGCATCGAATGGTTCTATAGGCGATTGTCGCAACCCTGCCTTGTTCAAACCAGCTCAGAGATGCGACCACGCAACAGCTGCAGAATGGCCGAGAAGTCCTTGCCGCCGAAGCCGTTGGCGTCGAACAGGGCGTAAAGCGCCTCGGCCTGCGCGCCCATCGGCGTGCTGGCCCCCGCGCGGGCGGCGGCTTCCTGGGCGAGCTTCAGGTCCTTGAGCATCAAGGCCGTGGCGAAGCCGCCCTCGTAGCCGCGATCGGCCGGCGTGCTGGGTCCCGCGCCCGGAACCGGACAATAGGTCGACACCGACCAGCATTGGCCCGAAGACTGGCTGGCGATCTCGAAGAAGCGGTCGGCGGCCAGGCCCAGCTTCTCGGCCAGGGCGAAGGCCTCGCAGGTTCCCAGCATCGACACGCCCAGCAGCATGTTGTTGCAGATCTTGGCCGCCTGCCCCGCCCCGTGGCCGCCGGCGTGGATCACCGCGCGAGCCATGGGCTTCAGCGCCGCCTCCACCGCCGCGAAATCGGCGTCGTCGCAGCCGACCATGAAGGCAAGGCTCCCGGCCTCGGCGGCCATGATCCCGCCCGACACCGGCGCATCGGCGAAACGGAAGCCCGCCGCCCTCGCCTGCTCGGCGACAGCCCGCGCGCTGTCGACGTCGATCGTGGAGCAGTCGATCAGCAGCGCCGACTTGCGTGCATTGGCCAGCACCTGATCGCCATAGACCGAGCGGACGTGGGGGCCGGCCGGCAGCATGGTGATGACGATCTGCGCGTCCTTCACCGCCTCGGCGACGGAACCGGCGGCGACGCAGCCCGCGCCGACCGCCTTTTCCAGGGCCTTGGCCGAAAGGTCGAAGGCCGCCACGTCGTGGCCGGCCCTGGCCTGGTTGGCGGCCATGCCGCCGCCCATGTTGCCCAGGCCGATGAAGGCGATGCGGGTCATTGGGGTCTCCTCCTTACGCGGGGCCGTTTCGGCCTCTAGTTCTTCTTGGACAGTTCGAGATGCAGGTGGTCGTCATGCCGAGCCGCCCTGCATCCCTGGAAGCGGATCATATCGACGTCCTGCGCCCATCGCGCCTTCAGATGCGGTTCGAGCAAGATCTTCTTCACGCCGAGCGCCCGCCCTTCCGTGCTCAGCCAGCGCAGCATCGCGGCCGTGCGGACGGGATCGGCCGTTCGCGTCGCCAGGGGCTGCAGGGTATTGAAGTCCCAGCGCAGGTTGGCGCGGCGATAGCCGGCGCAGGGCAAGGCCTCGCCAGCCTTGGGACCCTCATAGGCCCAGTAGCCGATCGGGCTGGCGGCCCCGTCAATCACCGGCGCTCCGGATTGCTCGCGATAGAAATAGGCGAGATCGATCTTCAGCCCGTCGCGATGCGACAGGTGCGGCGGCAGTGGGAAACCGTCGAAGAAGGGAAAACTGGCGTCGAGATAGCGGGTGATGGTTCCCGGATAGGCCTTGGCCATATGGTTCGCCAGGCTGGCGACCACCGCCCGGGCTTCGGGACGCGCATAGTTGCGGCTCAGGACGCAGAGCAGAGGACTGACCGCCCCATAGGTCGTAGCCTTGCCGACGAAGCACGGAAGACGCTCACGCCCGCCGAGCTTGGCCAGTGGCGGGACCACGACGCCGACGGTCAGGCTGTAGACTGCCACGAACCCAAGGATCGCCAGCCAGGCCGGCCAGCGGCGCAACTTCGCGATCCAGGCCGTGGCCAGCAGGACCAGGCCGCCGACTTGGGTCAGTATGGTCAGGATGACCGCGCCTCCCAGCAGCGCGACGAGCTTGGCGCCGCGCCGCCAGGAGGTTGACATCAACGCGCCCCAGCCGGCTTGCGGAACTTGTAGATGAACTGGTCGGTCTTGCCGCGGATCGACGGGTCGAAGACCGAGACGTTGCGCTTGTCGGCGGCGTCGCGCAGCACGCGGCTTTCGCCCTCGAAGATGAAGCCGGCGGCGGTGACCTCGGCCTTGACGGTCTCGGGGTCGATGCGATGCAGCTTCTCGGCGTCGCGCAGGCCAGACCCCGGCTGGGCCGAATGGTCGAGCACCAAGTAGACTCCGCCCGGCTTCAGCGACTGGAAGACCTTGCGATTGACCACCGCCATGTCGGGCCTGCCCATCAGCGGGGTGTGCATGTCGTGATAGTTCTGGGCGGTGAACACCAGGTCCAGCTTCTCGGGCGCGGCGAAGTTAGGCAGCAGGTTCAAGAGCACCGAGACGTTCTTGTAGGCCGGATCGGCGGCGATGGCGTTCACGGCCGGCTCGCGATTGGCCAGCTTGGTCAGTTCGTCGGGCACATAGGCGTAGACGTGGCCGCGCGGGCCGACGGCCTTCGACAGGATGCGGGTGAAATAGCCGGTGCCGGGGATCAGGTCGGCGACCTTGGCCCCACTGCGCACGCCGGCGAAAGCCAGCACCTGGGCCGGCAGGCGGTCGGCGTCGCGCTTGCTGTCGACCTCGGGACGCAGCGGGTTGTCGACGGCGGCGATGATGTTGGCCGGGATCGCGACGGGAGCGTCGGCGGGCGGCGGAGGCGGCGGCGCGGCCGGTCCCATCGGGGTCGTGGCGCACGCGGTCACGGCGAGCGCGGCGACGAGGCTGAGAAGCGGCTTACGCATGGTCTTCCTTCCGGCGGACTTTCTTCCTTGGCTGGCGGCAAGCTAGCGAGGCCAAGCGACAGCATCAATGCCGCTACGGCATAACGCTGTCAGGCGTCCGCCACATGTCGGGAGACCGCACGCCTTTCAGGCGTCCGGCAGGGGCGTCCACTCTTCTTCCGGCGGAAGCGGCGCGAAGATCGCCTGGATGTCGGCGTCATCCACGGCCTCGATGCTCGGCGGGTCCCAGCGGGGGGCGTTGTCCTTGTCGACGATCACGGCCCGTACGCCCTCGATGAAGTCGTGCTTGCGCACGACCCGCGAGCCGATCCGGTACTCCATCGCCATGTGTTCGGCGAAGTCGGTCATGGCCTCGCCACGCTTCAACTGCTCGAAAGCGACCTTCAGGGTCTGGGGCGACTTGGTCTTCAGCACAGCCAACTGGGCCTTGCCCCAGTCGCTGGAGTCGACCTCCAGAAACTCGAAGATCTGCTCGACGCTGTCGCCGACGAACAGGCGGTTGAGATCCTGCTCATAGCCGACCAGCGGCGCCTTGCCGGCGTCGGCGCGGTACATGCGCAGGGTCTCGTCGATGCGGCGATGATCGGCCAGGATCGCCTTCTTCAGCCCCTCGACCGCGCCGAACTCGACGAAGTGGGTGGCGATTCCCAGGCGCATGCAGTCCGATCCGTTGATCCGCGCACCGGTCAGGGCCAGCCACAGACCCGCCTTTCCCGGAAGGCGCGGCAGGTACCAGCCGCCGCCGACGTCGGGGAACAGGCCGATGCCGGTCTCGGGCATGGCGAAAGTCGTGCGCTCGGTGGCGACCCGGTAGTGCGCCGGCATCGAGATGCCGACGCCGCCCCCCATCACCACGCCGTCCATGACCGCAACGATCGGACGGTCGTAGTGGAACAGCAGGTGGTTCAGTCGGTATTCGGTATGGAAGAATTTCCGCGCCTCGACGCCGTCGCCCGCCCCGCTTTGCGCCAGCATGCGGATGTCGCCGCCGGCGCAGAAGCCGCGCTCGCCCGAGTGGTCGATCATGACCATGTCGATCTCGGGATCGGCCTGCCATTCCAGCAGGGCCTCGATCATCGCCTCGCACATCGACAGCGTCAGGGCGTGCAGCGCCTGGGGCCGGTTCAGCGTGATCCGGCCGACGTTCTTCTTGGCGCGGATCAGGACTTCAGGGGCTTGGGTCATCTAGGCTCTCAGGCGAATTCGGGGTCTTCGACCGGCGCGCAGTCGAAGCGGTCGATCTGGCCGGCCAACAGGCGGTAGACCGCATCCTGCGGCACCTCCTGGGCCAGGGTGTCGGCACGCGACAGGCCGGCATAGGCGCCGCGCAGCAGGCGGCCGGCGACGCCATGGCTGACCACGATCAGCCGGCGCTCGGTCTCCGGCGCCTGCTCGGCCAGCCAACCGGCGACGCGGGCGGTGACGTCCTCGAAGGTCTCGCCGCCCGGCGCGCGGAACGCCCATTCATAGCTGGCGAACAGTTCAGGATTGTCGCGACGGATATCCTCGCGCAACCGGCCAGACCACTCGCCGACGCTGATCTCCAGCAGTCGGTCGTCGAAGCTCAGCGGCAGACCCGTGCGCTCAGCGATGGCTTCGGCCGTGTTTCGCGCACGGCGCAGCGGGCTGGCGACGATCCGCCAGGCGTCGGAGGGCTCACGCGCTATCAGGTCGGCCAGCAGCTCGCCCATGGCCCGCGCCTGGGCGCGCCCCAGGGCGGTCAGGTCAGACTCGGTCTGTCCCTGGAAGCGCCCCTCGCGGTTGAACTGGGTCTGGCCGTGGCGGCAAAGATAGATCATCAGGTCGTCGCTCTCAGGTCAAAGCACTGGACGCCGGATCGAGCGGCGACGATCAGCAGGGCCTCGTCACGCGAAGCCAACGGCCAATCCTGCTCCAGCGCCAGCGCAAGATATGAAGCGTCGAAGAGACTGAGTCTGGCCTTCTGGGCCAGCGCCGCCAAACCCTCCATGTCGACGATCAGCGGATGAAGCGTGACATTCAGCGCAAGATAGTTGGCCACAGCCCGATCATACCTCTCGACCGTCGACAGACCGCGACGTTCGTACGTCAGCAGAACGTTGCGGACTTCCCAGTCAAAGATCGCAGGCGCTTCGAAAGTCGTCGCATCGTTCCGCTCCAGAAAGGCGTTCGCGGCGTCCGTCGCTTGCGTCGGCAGCAGCCAAGCCAAAGCGGCAGACGCATCCAGGACAACCGACCTCACTCGCGCGCCATCTGCTTCAACTCTTCCCAGGTCATGTTCTCGATGCCGGGATTGGCCGCAGCCATCTCGTCCTGAAGCTTCTTGAAGCGCTCGACGAGCTCCTTGCCGGGCAAGCGGCGCGGCGGCGGCGCAATCGCCTCCTGCGCCGGCAGCAGCTTGGCCACCGGTCGCCCGTTACGGGTGATGAGCACGGCCTCGCCCCCCTTCTCGACGGCCTCAAGAAGGGCCGAAAGGTGAGTCTTGGCCTCGAGTACGCCGACTTCGCGCATGGCGGGCTCCAATCTGACCAGTCTGGTCAGATTATCACGATCTCACTGCCGGAACATCTCGCGGGCGATGATGACGCGCATGATCTCGTTGGTCCCTTCCAGGATCTGGTGGACGCGCAGGTCGCGGACGATGCGCTCCAGCGGGTAGTCCTGGAGGTAGCCGTAACCGCCGTGCAACTGCAAGGCGTCATTGGCCACCTGGAAGCCGGCGTCGGTGGCGAAACGCTTGGCCATGGCGCAGAGCTTGGTGGCCGCGGGATCGCGATTGTCGAGCGCATGGGCGGCGCGACGCACCATCAGGCGGGCGGCCTCCAGTTCGGTGGCCATGTCGGCCAGCTTGAACTGCAGGGCCTGAAAGTCCTTCAGCGGCCGACCGAACTGATTGCGGGTCTCAAGATAAGCCTTGGCGGTGTCTAGCGCGAACTGGGCGCCGCCCAGTGAGCAGGAGGCGATGTTCAGACGCCCGCCATCCAGGCCCATCATGGCGAAGCGGAAGCCCTCGCCCTCCTGGCCGATGCGGTTGGCGGTGGGCACGCGGCAGTCGTCGAAATTGACCTGGGCGGTGGGCTGGGCGTTCCAGCCCATCTTGCGCTCGTTTGCCCCAAAGGTGAGGCCGGGCGTTCCCTTCTCGACCACGAAGGCCGAAACGCCCTTGGGGCCATCGCCGCCGGTGCGGGCCATGACGACATAGACGTCCGACACCCCGCCGCCGGAGATGAAGGCCTTGCCGCCGTTCAGCACATAGTGGTCGCCCTCCAGGCGCGCGGTCGTGCGCATGCCCGCCGCGTCCGAGCCCGAGCCCGGCTCGGTCAGGCAGTAGCTGGCGATCAGCTCCATGGTGGTCAGGCGTGGCAGGTAGCGCTGGCGCAGATCCTCGGAACCGAAACGGTCGATCATCCACGAGGCCATGTTGTGGATGGTCAG
Organism: Caulobacter endophyticus; assembly: GCF_003116815.1. GTDB lineage: Bacteria > Pseudomonadota > Alphaproteobacteria > Caulobacterales > Caulobacteraceae > Caulobacter > Caulobacter endophyticus. Next base: position 28,287 of record NZ_QDKQ01000077.1, on the reverse strand, counting down.
ATAGGCCGCAACCGGAACGTCGCCGTAGCTCAGAGCCTCGAAAATGATCGAAGCGTCGAGGCGCGAGAGACCGCTGCCGCCGACGTCGTCATTGACGTAGATGCCCGCGAAACCAAGGCTGGCGGCCTCTCGCAGCACGTCGACGGGGAAATGCTTGTTCTCGTCCCACTCGGCGGAATAAGGGGCAAGCCGTTCCGTCGCGAAGCCGGACGCCATGTCCTGAATGGCGCGTTGATCATCGTTCAGCGCGAAATCCATGCGCCACTTCCTCCCATGCGGGGCATATCCGCCCTCACCTTCTTGACCGCTGACCTGCCCTGAGCAGCCAAGTGTGTCAATCATATCTCAGTTGGCGAATTTGCTTGCGGCGCCGCAGCGAAAATGGGTGCGAAAGGTCGCACCTCCCTTGATCAGACACCTCTTCGGTATCAGATCACGCCCATCGGAGGCGTCGTCTCGGTTCCCATGTCCAAGTTCATTACCGCTTTGGCCGCGGTCGCGGCCCTGTTCACGTTCGTGTCTGCGCCGGCTCATGCCGAGAACCTCGGCGTGTGGCGCAACCCCAAGGACAATATCCGCCTGCACATCACCGACTGCGGTCCGAGCATGTGCGGCTGGGTCGTCTACGCCAGCCGCAAGGCCGAGGCCGACGCCAAGAAGAGCGGCTACGACACCCTGGTTGGCCAGCAGGTGCTGCGCGACTTCGCGCCCACCGGTAATGGGAACATGAAGGGCAAGGTCTTTGTTCCGACCCTGAAGGTCACCCTTTCGGGCACCGCCGAGTTCGTCGACGCCCGCACCATGCGCGCCAAGGGCTGCGTCCTGGGCGGCCTTTTCTGCAAGTCGCAGGTCTGGACCCGCGTCGACGGCGGCGTGCAGCAGGTTCGCGTCAGCAAGGGCGAGTAGCCTCCTTAAGGGCCTTACGGCCTTGCCTCGACGGTCGGCGCGCGCGAAACCCTTCGCATGACCGTTCCGCCACTCGCCCCCTACCCCGCCACGCGCCTGCGCCGCCTGCGCCAGGCCGACTGGACCCGTCGCCTCGTCCGCGAGACCGAGGTCAGGCCCTCTGACCTGACCTGGTCGATGGTCGTGCATGAGGGCGAAGGAACCGTGCCGGTGGCCTCGATGCCGGGCGTTGATCGCCTGAGCGTCAAGGAAGCCGCCAAGGCCGCCGTCCGCGCCCGCGACCTCGGCATCCCCGCCATCGCCATCTTCCCGCACATCGATCCGTCGCGGAAGAACGCGACCGGCTCGATCGCCGCCGATCCCGACGGGGTGATCCCCCGCGCCGTGAAGGCCATGAAGGACGCCGCTCCCGAGGTCGGCATCATGTGCGACGTGGCGCTTGATCCCTTCACCGACCACGGCCACGACGGCGTGGTCGAGGGCGGCAAGATTCTCAACGACGCCACCATCGAGCGGCTGATCGAACAGGGCCTCATGCAGGCCGCCGCCGGCGCCGACATCCTGGCGCCCTCCGACATGATGGACGGCCGCATCGGCCGCCTTCGCGGCGCGCTGGAAGCCGATGGCCACCAGGACACGATGATCATGTCCTACGCCGCCAAGTACGCCTCGGCCTTCTACGGCCCCTACCGCGACGCCATCGGCTCGGCCAAACTCTCGGCCGGCCCTAATGCTCGGGGCTTGGGCGACAAGAAGACCTATCAGATGGATCCGTCGAACACGGAAGAGGCCATCCGCGAGGTCGCGCTCGACATCGCCGAGGGCGCCGACATGGTCATGGTCAAGCCGGGCCTGCCCTATCTCGACATCCTGCGCCGCCTGGTCGACGAGTTCCGCATGCCCACCTACGCCTTCCAGGTGTCAGGCGAGTACGCGATGATCAAGGCGGCCGGCGCCAACGGCTGGATCGACGAGGAGCGCGCGATCCTCGAAAGCCTGGCCGCCTTCAAGCGCGCTGGCGCTGCGGGGATCATCACCTACTTCGCCCCCTGGGCCGCCGAGAAGCTGGGCTGAGATGACCGCGCCGAGAACCGCCTTCGCACCAGGACGGTTCTACGGCGCGCCCACCGTCGAGCGGCGGCTGCCCGGCGTGCGGCTAGCCCACCTGGCCGCCACCATGAGCGCCGAGCACGTGGACGAGCACAGCCACGACGACGCCCACTTCGTGCTGGCCACCCACGGCCGCTACGAGACCACGGCCTGGGGCCCGGACACCGAAGGGCCGGTCCTCGTCTACAATCCGCCCGGCGTCGTCCATCGCGACCGCTTCGTCGAGGCCGGCGGCTACTTCCTGGCGGTCAGCTTCGATGCGGGCGACTGGCGAGACTTCTCCGACGGACGCGGGGCGATCGACGCCCTGCGCCTGACGGGTCCGGCGGCCCGCCGTGCGGCGCTGCGCCTGACACGCTCGCTGCTGTCGGCCGACGCCGAGCCGCTGTCGCTGGAGGGGCTGAGCCTGGAGTTGGCGGCCGAGGCCCTGGCGCCTGTGCGCGACGGCGACCATCCCCCACCCTGGCTGGCCATGGCCGAGAGCTATCTCGCCGACGCCTTCGACCAGCCTATCGGCGTCGCCGATCTGGCCCGCGTGGCCGGGGTGCATCCGGTGCACCTGGCGCGCGGCTATCGTCGCTGGCTGGGCGCAGCGCCGGGCGAGCGACTGCGGACCCGGCGGCTGGAGCGCGCCGCCGACCTCCTGATGCACGGCCGAGCCCCGATCGGCGAGATCGCCCTGGCTTCGGGCTTCTGCGACCAGAGCCACCTCAATCGCCAGTTCCGGCAGGCCTATGGCGTCACGCCTGGCGAGTTCGCACGGCTATGCGGACGCCGCCCCGATGTTTCATGCGTCCAAGACGACACCCGCGCCGGCGCCTAGACAAAAGGCGTTCCGTCGGAGTCGCCCCATCGTGAAACCCCTGCTGCTCGCCGCCCTCCTTGCCCTCGTCCCGCCGACGGCCGCCGGCGCCGCCGACTGGACCAGCGCCTCACCCGCCGCCGAGGGCATGTCGGCGGCCAGGCTCGAAGCGATGTCGACGGCGATCAAGGCCGGCGAGTTCCAGAAGATCACCAGCATGCTGGTCGCCCGCCACGGCAAGCTGGTGTTCGAGGCCTACTACGACGAAGGTCAGCCGGAAGGCGGCGCCGAGGCCCGGCGCAACACTCGTTCGGTGACCAAGACCGTAACCGCCATGCTGGCCGGCGCGGCCATCGCGCGGGGCGCGATCCCCAGCGTCGATGCGCCCATCAAGCCCTATCTGAAAGGCCGGCCGCCCGCCGCCGCGCCGGATCCGCGCAAGGACAAGGTCACGGTCGAAGACCTGATGACCATGAGCTCGATCGCCGAATGCGACGACGACAACCAGTTCTCGCGCGGCAACGAGGAGCGGATGTACCTGATCGAGGATTGGGTCGGCTTCTATCTCGACCTGCCGGTGCGCGGCTTCCCCGACTGGGTGCAGAAGCCGGTCGACGCGCCCTACGGCCGCAGCTTTTCCTACTGCACGGCCGGCGTCACGACCCTCGGCGCCGTGGTCCAGGGCGCAGTGGGCAAGCCCCTGCCCGCCTTCGCCCGGGAGGCGCTTTTTGAACCGCTGGGCATCAAGGGCGAGCGCTGGCAGGTCTCGCCGCTGGGCCTGGCGCAGGGCGGTGGCGGACTTGGGCTGCGCAGCCGCGATCTCCTGAAGCTGGGCCAGCTCTATCTCGACGGCGGCAAGTGGGAGGGCAGGCAGGTGCTGCCCGCCAGCTTCGTGAGCGCCGCCACCAGCCCGCACGCCAACGCCCGACAGGACACCGACTACGGCTACCTGATCTGGCTGCAGACCTTCAGCGGCCACAAGGCCTGGGCGATGAGCGGCACGGGCGGCAACAAGGTGGTCATCGTGCCCGACCTAGGGATCGTGGCGGTGATCACCACGACCAACTTCAACGTCCGCCAGCCGCATGCGATCAGCGAACGGCTGCTGACCGAGCACATCCTGGCGGCCGTCCAGCCCTGACCGGGGCCGAATCCGCTAGTCTGTCGAGCATGAGCAAGGTCCTCGACATCGTCACCGCCGTCATCCGCGACGAGGCCGGCCGCATGCTGCTGGTGCGCAAGCGCGGCACGGCGATCTTCATGAAGCCGGGCGGAAAGCGCGACGGCGGCGAGGACGACCTGACCGCCCTGGCTCGCGAACTGGACGAGGAACTGGGCTGCCGGCTGGTCTCGGCGCAGTTGCTTGGCCGCTTCTCGGCGCCGGCGGCCAACGAGGCCGGCTTCACCGTGCAGTCGGCGACCTATCTGGCGGTGGTCGAAGGGCGGATCGCCGCCCAGGCCGAGATCGAGGAACTGGCCTGGATCGACCCGGCCGCCCCGCCCGCCGGCATGGCCCTGGCTCCTCTGCTGAAGGACGAGGTCATTCCCGCGCTGCTGGCCCTGGCCTGATAATCTGCAACCCGTGCTATAGGGCGCGGATGACGACGATCTATATCGACGCCGACGCCTGCCCCGTGAAGGACGAGACCTACAAGGTCGCGGCCCGCAACGGGCTGAAGACCTATGTCGTCTCCAACAGCTGGATCCGCGTACCCGCAACCCCCGCCATCGAGCAGATCGTGGTCGACGCCGGCCCCGACGTGGCCGACGACTGGATCGCCGAGCGCGCCGGTCCCGGCGACGTGGTGGTGACCAACGACATCCCGCTGGCCGATCGCGTGCTGAAGGCGGGCGGCCAGGCGATCGCGCCCAACGGCCGGGTGTTCACCGCCGACATGATCGGCTCGGCCCTGGCCTCGCGTTCAATCGGCGAGCACCTGCGCTCGATGGGCGAGGTGACAAGCGGCCCCAAGGCTTTTGGCCCCCAGGACCGCAGCAAGTTCCTGCAGGCCCTCGACCAGGCCGTGGTCAAGGCCCGGCGCGTGGTCGTGAAATGATCGAGATCACCAGCTGGCTGCGCATCGACGAGGATGAACTGATCGAGAAGGCCGCCCGCGCCTCGGGTCCTGGCGGCCAGCACGTTAACAAGACCTCGACGGCGATCGAGCTGCGTTTCGATGTGGCCAATTCGCCGTCCCTGACCGACGACATAAAGGCGCGGCTGACGACGCTGGGCGGCAGCCGGATGACCCAGGACGGGGTGCTGGTGCTGTTCGCCCAGGGCCATCGCTCGCAGGAGCTGAACCGCCAGGACGCCCGCGAGCGGCTGGTCGCGCTGATCCGCCGAGCGACCGAGAAACCCAAGCCGCGCCGCCCGACCAAGCCGACTTATTCCAGCAAGCTCAAGCGGCTGGAAGGCAAGTCGAAGCGATCGGGCGTGAAGTCGATGCGCGGCCGCGTCCGTCACGACGACTGACCGCGCCGAAGGCCTCAGGCGGCCTGATTGACGCCGACACCCAGGCGGGCGCCGTCGGCCTGTTCCTGGACGAAGAAGGCGGCCTGGCCCTGGTTCAGCCAGGTGAGCTGGTCGCCGACGATGGTGCCGGCGAGGTTCGCCAGGACGATGTCGGCGGAGCCCTGGCCGCCGTGCTCGACCATGGAGGCCCAGGCCATCATAGGATAGCTCTGCCCGCCGGCCGAGACGGAATAGGTGGTCATTTCGCTGATGTGTTCAGCGACCTGGTCGACAGTCATGAGATGAAGTCCCCTTGCGCGCGGCCCCCAGCGGCCGGCGAAAACGACCTTAGGTGCAAGCTCCTAACCGGAGATTGCACCCCAGGGCGTCGACGGGAAACCTCAGGCCAGACGAGGAATCGGCGGGCCGAACGAGAGGATCTCGTCCTTCCAGTCCGGCTCGGGGATCAGGCCGCCCAGCATCTTCTTCAGGTAGAAGGCCAGGGCCGACTGCTCGTCGGCGCTCAGTTCGGAACAGGCTTCCTGGTGCAGCGGCGCCAGTTCGCTGCGGATCTGCTCCAGCAGCGCCGCACCGGCCTCGGTCAGCCGGACAACCACCTTGCGGCGATCGTTGGGCGCCCCGCCTCGCTCGACCAGACCGTCGCGGATCAGGCCGTCGATCGACCGGGTCAGCGTCGTGCGGTCGGCCGCCGAAAGCTTCGCCAGCCGAGTCATGGAGCACTCGCCGAACCGGGCCAGCGACAGCATCGCCACCCATTTCGGGAACGACAGACCGTGACGTGCAACATGATCGGCCGCCAAGGCGCGCCGATGCTGCTCGGTCTGATACATCAGATAGCTCAAATAGCTGGGCAGGGGCATGGATTGCCCCTCCCTCAAGTCATGCTCAGGCATGGTGTCCCCCCGCGCCGTGCGCCTTGATCTCACAACCTCTGCTGTCGCGCAATCGCCACGAGGTCCCTAGCCAGCGCAGCGTTCACCATGTCGCGAAACGCCTGTCTCGCCCGCACGTTCCGCAGGCGAGAAAGACCCCTCAGAGGCGAACTCAGCGACGAGGCGGCGCCGGGGCTGCGGGAGGGGCCGGCGGCGCCGGCGGAGCGGGCATGCCGCGGATGACGGTGATCCGCTTGACGCGGTTCCCGCAGCCCTTCAGCGACAGGCCCGGCGGAAGGCGGGCCTCGCCGCAAGCATCGTCCAACTGGTCCTGGGTCAGGCCGCGCGCGCCGCTCAGGTCGACGCCCAGGAAGCGCACGCCCGAGAAATCCGCGCCCTTGAAATCGGCCCCCGCGAAGCTGCCGCCGCGCAGGTGCGAAGCCGTCAGCGAGGCGTTGCGGAACTGGGCGCGGTCGAAGCGGCCGCCGCTGAGGTTGGAGCCATTGATCTCGGCGTTGGAGAAATCGGCTCCCCGCGCGTTCACCGAGCTCAGGTTCGAACCGTTCAGCTCGGAGTTCGACAGGCGCGCGTCGATCAGGGTGGCGGCCTCGAAATTGACCCCATGCATCTCCGACGAGGTCATGTCGGCGCGCGACAGGTTGGCGTTCTGAAAGTTCGCCCCGGCCGATTCCACGCCCGACAGGCGGGCGCCGTTGAAATTGGCCTTCTGGAAATTTGCGGCGCGCATCTCGGCCCCGCGCAGGTCGGCCCGGGTCAGGTCGGCGGATTCGAAGTTGGAGCCAAAGAACACCGCGCCACGCAGGTCAGCGCCGATCAGGTTAGCTTTGGCGAAGTTGGCGCCGGTGAACTTGGCGCCGGTCATCTTGCGGCCGGCCAGATCGCAGCTGACGCACACCCCGCCAAGCGACACCAGGCGCGCCACGTCCTTGTCCTCGATCGAGGCCTTGGCCTGGGCCTGGCCGGCCAGGGTCGTCAGACCCATAACCAGGGCGGCGGCGAGTGTCATGCCCATGCGGGCCATCGGCGGTCTCCGTTCGGTCGATAAGCGACCTTGCTTGGTAACGGTTTGAGCCGCACACCGCCGCTAGACCACTTAAATCGCGGTAATGACGGGGATTCGCGATCCCCGTCCCCCGCCAAACGCTTGTTGGCATTGGCCTTCCAGCGTCCGCCGCGTCAAACCGCCGCGCGCGATTTCTCGTCAGTAGAACATCACGTCGTCCAGCTCGAACCACAGCTTGGCGCCCGACGGACGCTCGCCCTCGACGCCGACCTGCAGCAGGTCGGTCCCAGTGAAGGCCGCCTTCTCGCGGCCGGCCGGCTTGAAGGCCGAGAACGGCAGCTCAACGGTCTTCCATTGCGGGCCGGCCTCGACCTTCGTCGTCCAGCGGCCGGTCGCTCCGACCAGGCTGACAACATAGGCGCCGCCATCGCCGCGCAAGGCCAGCTTCACACCCTTGAACGCGGTGGCGTCGGCCGGAACGACCGAGCCCCGGGTCAGCGGCAGCAGCACGCCCGCCGAGGCGTCGTCCTTGGCGGCCATGCGGGCGCCGACCGAGAGCACCTTGCCACCGCCCTCGCGGTCGATCACTTGCGAGACTTCCAGGCTGCGGTCGCGGCCGCCGTCAAAGTCGTCCAGGCGCAGGGTGTCGAGGCTGGTGCGGCCGTCGGCCCGCTCGAAGTCGTCGATGAGAGCTGACGCCTTCACCGCCGGCGGGGCGATGCGGTCGTTGGCGGCCGAACGCTTGGAGCCCGGGCCGTAGGAAAGCTTGCCGTCGATGAATACGCGATCGACCTTGCGGGCGTCGGAGATCGTCTCCCATGGCTTGCCGGCGACCAGCACGAAGTCGGCGCGCTTGCCGACCTCCAGCGTGCCGCGATCGGCCAGTTGGTTCATGGCCCGGGCGCTGCCGGCCGTGCCGATGGTCAGGGCCTGGACCGGGGTCAGGCCGGCCTGCACCAGCAGTTCCAGCTCGCGCTGGGTCGAGGAGCCGTGCGGCGTGCCGGTCATGCCGGCGTCGGTGCCCAGCGCCAGCGGCACCCCGGCGTCGTAGAGAGCCTTGGCGTTGCCCAGGGCGTAGCCGAACTTCAGGCGGCTCTGGCGCGCGCGCGGGCTGTCGGGATCGGCCGGCGGCTTGGCGCCGGGCTTGACCGGCTCGTAGACCGCCAGCGTCGGGGCGTAGAACAGACCCGAGGCCTTGATGGCGGCGATGGTCTCCGCATCGAGCGGGGCGTCCTGCAGGCTGTGGGCGATGACGTCGACCCCGCTGGCCGCGGCCACCTTGCCCTGCTCGACCGTCACTGTGTGGGTCAGCACCTTGAGGCCGTACTTGTGGGCCGTGTCGGTCAGGGCCTTCAGCGTCCAGGCGTCCATGGTGGTGTTGTCGGGCGCCGAGCCATAGCGCCAGCCGTCGGTGAAGGCCTTGATGGCGTCGGGCCTGTAGGCGGCTATCGCCTCGACGGCGGCGCGGGCGCCTTCCGGCGTATCGACCCAGCGGGTGGTGGCCTGGTCGGCCCAGTCGGCGCCGTGGCCGCCGGGCGTGCTGATGCGGGCGACGAAATTGACGTGCGGCGCGGTCAGGGTTCCCAGCCATGCCCGACGCGGCGCAAAGCTTTCAGGCTGCTGGTGAAAGTCGTTCACCGAGGTGACCCCGGCGGCCACATAGGCGTCGGCGATCTTCGGCGTGACGTCAGGAACGCCGTTGGGCGTCCAATGGGTGTGAACGTCGAACAGACCCGGGATGAGGGCCTCGCCCCTGGCGTCGACGATCGTCGCCCCCTTGGGCGCCTTCACCTTGGGACCCACCGCCAGAATCCGCCCGTTCTCGACCACCAGCGTCCCGCGATAAGGCGCGGCGCCGGTGGCGTCGAAGATCTCGGCGTTGACCACCGCCAGCGGCTGGGCGGCCACCATGGAGGTGGACAGCGCGGCGGCGCAGAGGCCGCCGAGCAGGATGCGGGCGCGGGTCATGGACGGTCGTTCCTCGTTGCAGGCTGGACGCCATCACGCGCGCCCTGACCTCATGACGAACCAGGCGCGCAAAACCAGCAGTCCTCCCCACCGATCGGCATGCCGGGCGGCAAGGTTTCCACCGCCCCGCTGCGCGGAGCCGCCAGGGCCTTGCGATCGCCGGAGGTCAGAAGGCGCGCGATGCGAGCCGCCTGGTCGGCCTCCGCCCCCTGCCCCTTCCAGCCCGACAGGGTCTTGGCGTAGCGCAGCAAGGCCGCGTCGATCTGGGCCGCGGCGGTCGGCGACAGGGTCTTGTCGTTGAGCGTGGCGACCAGATCGCCCACCAGCCGCGCCCGCACCCGGCGACGCAGTTCGCCGGTACGGCCCTCGGCCTGCGGCCCGCCAGGGGCCACGGCGGCCAGCAGGGCGCCTACGGTCTCGGCGACATCCAACTGGCCCGCGTCGCGGCGCTTCTGCTCGACCAGGCGGTTCAGGCGCGCGGGCGTCAGCAGCAGCGACAGCGGCAGGTCGGCGGCGGTCTCGGCGGCGGTCGGCAGGTCGAACACCGCAGCGCCCGAGGTCGGGAAGATCTCGATGGCGTAGGCCTTGTCGCGCGAGCCCGACATGCCCGACGACAGCAGCGACAGCAGCGGGTCGGGCAGGTCCAGCGCCGTCGGATCCAGCGTGCGGACGAGGGCCGCCAGCGCCCGGCGCTGGTCGGCGGCCGGCGTGGCGGGCGCGGCCTCGCGGCCATCGCCGACCACCGCGTAGCCGTAGTCGACGCCGCCCACGAACTTCGCCGCCGCTTCGACCTGATAGCGATGGAAGAGATAGATCGGCACGAGAGCCCGGCGCAGGTCGGCGGCGGGAGAACCGGCCGGCACGTTGCCGAGCCCGAACCGCGACAGGGCGATGCGGCGCACGGCCATGACGTTGTCGAGTTCGATCACCGGATCGGCGCCGTTGTCCCACAGCGCGCCGTAGGGCTGGGCCGAGGCCGCGCCGCGGGCGTCGGCGTCGGAGACGTAGCGATAGCCCTTGGCCTGGGCGTCGCGGGCCAGACTGTCGAGGCGCGCAGCCTCGTCGCTTCCAGGCGGGCCTTCCGAGTACAGCCAGTCGATGGCGAAGGCGTCCCAGGCGCCGACGCCCCTGGCGTAGGCGTCGGAAAGGTCGAGGCGGTCGCCGTCGATCTTCACCAGCGGCGCGGGATAATCCATCACCGAGGCCCGGCCATAAACGCTGCCGGCGAAGTTATGCGACAGGCCGATGGCGTGGCCGATCTCGTGGGCGGAAAGCTGGCGGATGCGGTTCAGCGCGATCTGTATTGGATCGTCCGCACCGCCCTTGCCGGTCTTGTCGGCGCCTAGCAGGCCCTCGAAGATCATCCGGTCCTGGCGGATGCGCAGCGAGCCCAACTGGACGACGCCGCGCACGATCTCGCCGGTGCGCGGATCGACAACCGTCGTGCCGGTCGACCAGCCGCGCGTCTGGCGGTGGATCCAGTTCACGACGTTGTAGCGCGCATCCATCGGATCGACGCCCTCCGGCAGCGACTCGACGCGGAAGGCGTCGATGTAGCCGGCGGCCTCGAAGGCCTGGTTCCACCAGCGCCCGCCCTCGACGAGGGCGCTGCGCACCGGCTCCGGCGCGCCGCGATCGACATAGAAGACGATCGGCTTCTTCACCGGCGACTTCGCCGCCGTCGGATCAGTTTTTTCCAGGCGGAAGCGACGCACCAGGCGTTGCACGGTCGGCTGGTCCAGGCCGATGGCGTAGTCGGCGAACAGCACCTGGGCCGAGGTGCCGGTGCGTGGATCGAAGGCGCGCGGCGTGAAGCCTGGCCCCGGCAGGCGGATGAAGCTGTGGTGGACGCCGAAGGTCACGGCCCGGGCGTCGGGAACGATACCGGAGACCTCGCCGCCCGGATCGTCGGCGGTGAAGGTCTGGCGGGTCTCGAACTCAAGATTGTCGGGAAAGACGCCCAGGTGGCCGAAGTCGACATAGCTGAGGCTCGGTGCGGCCTTGAAGCCGCCCTGCTTGGCGTCCTTCAGCGCGCCGGTGATGTTGAACGAGTCGCGCAGCAGGAAGCCGGCCAGGTCGACGGTGAAGCCGCCATCGGCCGTCTCGCCCGCCACCTCGCCCGACCAGACCACCGAACCGGGAAAGCTGTCGCGGACCGTGCGCTGCTCCTCGACCGTGCCGCCGATGGCGCGGAAGCCGAAGTTCTCGAACTCCGCCAGCACCCGCTTGCCGACGCGGCGGAAAACCAGCACCTGGGTGTCGCCCGTGGCGGCTCGGTCCAGGCCCACCGGCGTGGCGCCGAGGCCGCCGCTGAGGCTGGGCTGATAGAGGAAGCGGCCGGAAACGCCGTCGGCGTCCGGCGCGGGCAGGGTGACCAGCACCGCGCCCTTGGCGGCGTCGGCCTTGACCGGCAGCAGGCTTGGCGCGCTGGCGGCGGCAGGCGCTGGCGCAGCGGCGCCGGCCGCGGAGGCCGACAGTGTCAGAACGGCCAGCGCGCTCGCCATCGCCAGGGCGCGCAGCGACACGCCGCCAAAGTCCGATTTCCCCATCCGCCCCTCCGATTCCCGCGCAAGTCGCGGCCAGCGACGGTTTCGCCCCGGAGAAGGACAGGCAAGCCTCTTTTTGCTGACGAAGGCCTCAGCGGATCTCGCGGGCCAAGGCCCGGGCGACCAGCTCGCCGGCCTGCCTGCAACGGTCCAGGGACGCGCGCCGGACGTCCGCCGGACGCGGCTGGCTTTGAAGGCGCTGAGGCGCCGGCTGGCTGGAAAGCTGGATCATGAGCTTGCCGTGTCGAAGGTCCTGGCCTCGGCCTCGAACTCCGCCAGCGCCGCTTCGGCGGCGTCGGCCATTCGAGCCCATTCGGAGAGCACGACCTCGAGATCGGGCGGCGCCGTCTCGGGCGTATCCAGGCCCGCTTCCAGGTCGTCGAGCACGGCGTTCCAGTCGCCCCGCAGGCCGCGCACGCCGGCGACGGTGGTCGCCAGTCCGGCCGCGGGGGCGACGAGGTCGTGCAAGGCGATCTCGCGACGGGTGCGCGGCGCGGGGCTGAAGGCCCATTGCTGCGACGGCAGACCGGTCTTCTCCCACAGGCGCAGCGGCGCGCCAGCCTGCACCTCGGCCACATCGAGCGCATGCCCGGGGAAGGCGACGTTCTCCAGGGTCGCGCCCTGGCGCGGCGGCACGCGGAAGAGGTCGGCGCCGGCCGGCAGGCCTTCCAGTCCGCCCACGCACGGCGGCGGCCCCTCGCTGATCAGCGGGAAGCCGAACGGCGTCGAGGCGTTGGCAAGGGTCCACAGCTTGTCGTCGGCGGTGATGTGCAGATGCCGCGCCGGATCCGCCGCCGATCGCAGGCGATGGGCGTCGGCGGCCTGGTCCATCAGCAGGCGCCAGAACTGGCGGGCGGCCCCGCCTTTGACCGGCTCCAGCCGGGCGACGCCGTCGTCGTCATAGGACAGGCACAGTTCGGGGGCCTCGCGCAGGGAAATCCGCACCGCCGGGTCGCGCTCGAAGGCGGCGAAGGCGGCCGCGAAGGCCCCGGCGCGGGTGGCGAAGCTGCGCATGGCGGCAGCCAGGCTCGTGGCGCGGTCGGCGCGCATACGCACCTGCAGCCGCAAGGCTTGCAGCGCCGCCGGACGGTCGCCCGCCAACAGCTGGCGATAAAGCGAGGGCGCGACGTCGCGGCCGTAGGAGACGAGATCGCGAGCGAAGGCGGCCATGCCGAGTTGCAGGTCGAGCCCCTGCCCTTCCAGCACAGCGTCCAGGTCGGTCCAGGCGGCGATCAGGCGCTGGGCCTCGACGCAGAGTTCGCCGGCCTCGGCGGTGCGGGCGCCCCGGCGGGGTTCGAGCGCCGAGCCGACGACCTCGCCCAGGAAGTCGACGATGTCGGGGCGGTGGCGCGCGGCTCGAAGGGCCACGCGGGTTTCGGCCGCGACCCGGCCCAGGGCGGCGACGTCGCGCCAGTCGGCCAGGCCCAGGTCGAACAGGTTTCCGGAATGGGCGGAGCGCCCGCTGGCGTCGCCCGCGAAGAGCAGAAGCCCGTTCCATGGCCGCACCCGCAACTCAGGACATTGGTCCTCGATGCTTCGCAACGCCGCTACTCCACGCTGGGGTCGGCGATGGGCCGCTCGCGAGCGTCACGAGCGGCCCCCGCCCCGCATGCGAAGAGCCCCCCAAGACTTCCTCGCGCGCCAATGGCCTGGGGAAACCCGGAGCCGTCATGGCGCGACGGCTCCGGGTCCCTGATCGTTGGACGTCCGCTCTGGAGGCTTTTCGGCCCGGCCGCCCGTGATCTGCGTCAGAATGTCCCAAGCCCTACAGCACCGCTGTGCAATTTGTCACAGGGGCTGCGAACGGCTCTCAGCGGCGGGAAAGATTGAAGATCGAGACCGGCGGAAAGCTCTTGCGGGGCGTGGTCCGCCCCACATAGCCGCAGCGATATCGGTCGGCGTGGCGCGTAGCCAGGATGCCCGCCATCGCCTCGCTGACATAGGCCGCACCCGGCGCCACGTCGGGCTCGATGCGGGCGGCGACGACCACGTGCGCGCCGACCACCGCCTGGGCGCCGGTGATCGGATTCACCCGCAGGTGCACCGGGCCGTAGTGACCGCCGATCCGCAGGGCCAGATGGCGCGGCAGCCCCCCGGCCCGCAGGTTCAGCCGGCGATGGGCCTCCAGCAGGGCGAGCGCGGCCTCGGCCGCGTCGGCGGGGCGGTCGAACACCAGGAAGGCGCCGTCACCCCAGGTCTCGACATGCTCCGGCGGCGCGGCCAGCCGCCGGATGGCTTTCGCCATGCCGGCCATGACAACCTCGAAGAAGGCGGGCACCTGGGCGTCGTGCAGGGCGCCGAAGCCCCGGACGTCGATGAACAGCATCGCCTTGACCCCGCGGTCGCTCGCGTCAGGCGAACGGGCGACGACGGCATCCGGGGCCGGCCGTTCGAACGGCAGGATCGCCTGCGGACGTCCGGTCTCGCGCCAGTAGGCGACATCGGCCGACGCACCGGCCGGACCCGTGGCCGGCCGACCGTCCCACATCGCGACCTGAACCGCCCGGGTCGACAGCCCCTCGGCCCGCAGGATGGCGCAGCCGATCGCGAAGCGGCTGGCATAGGCGAAGACCTCGTCGTCGCCGGCATAGGGATCGCGGGCGGCGAACCGCACCGACGAAGCCCTGGCCAGGCAGGCTTCGAAGCGTTCGACCCAAGGCTCGCCGAACGGACGCACCGAGGTCTCGACGTAAGACGGCAGGGCCAGGGGCGCGACGACGTGCAGTTCCGCGCCCGCCGCCAGCAGCGTCTCCGCCCACAGGATGTCGGCGCCGGCGGCCAGACCGCCATAGCCGAAGCCGACCTTCTGAACGCGCACGATCTCGGCCATCGCCGCCTTCAGCCCGGCTTCGTCGGCCGGCTCGCGGGCGGCGAACATGTGGCCGGTAAAATGGGCGCTCACGGGCGGGCGCAGGATTTCGAGCCAGGCGGTCGGGGCGCCGATCTCGGCGGCGATCATCGAAAGCTGGCGCAGGGTCGAGGCGTGGGCCGACAGGCTGGACGGCGCGCTGGCGACGGCGGCGCCCAGCCGCTCGGCGGCCTCCTCCCAGCGCCCCAGAAGAAACAGCGCCTCGGCGCGGCTGGCGTTGTCGAAATAGCCGGCCTCGCCCTGCCCGACAGCCGCGCCTGGGTCGAGGGCGGCCTGCGCCAGGTCCATGGCCCGGGGCATGTCGCCGGCCACCAGGCTCATGGTCGCCGCATTGACGAGGCCGTAGCGGCCGCCGCCATTGTCCGTGGCGGCGACATAGGCGCGCGCCGAGGCGCGGGCGAAGGCCCGGCGGCGCGACGCGTTGGCGGTCAGGGCCACGTCCTTGAGAAGGCGGCCGCCCAGCGACAGGGCTTCGGGATCTTTGGAATCGGCCAGGCCCAGGCGCACGAACTCGGCGCGGGCGAAGTCTGTGGCGCCGGCGCGAGCCAGCGAAAGCACGGCCGCATGGGCCAGGGTCAACGAGTGTTCGCCCTCGTCGAGGACACGCCGCGCCAGATCGTAGGCGGAAAGATGCTCGCCGCGCTGAAGCAGCGCGGCGAGCTCGTCGAAGGACGCCTCGACGCTCAGCTTAGACGCCGACGCCGTTTTCGATCAGCGGATCCAGGTCGATCGGCTGGCCCAGGCCATCGTGCATGAACAGGCTGTAGACGAAGATGCCCATGCGCTTGCACTCGTAGATCACCTTGAACTGCGAGTACGGAACCGGCTCTTCCGCGCCCGGCGGGACGTAGCTGGTCCAGTAGTAGCTGGAGAAGTTCTGCCCCCAGTCGTTCTCGAACGAGATCGGGGTCGGCTGGAAGCCCCAGCCCTTGGAGAGCAGGTCGTCGCTGAGACGGAACTGCAGAACGCAGCGCTGCTTCAGGTCGAGGTCCAGCGGTTCCGGCGGGTTCGGGAACAGGTCCATGAAGCTGAGGTTGCCATCGAAGCCGACGATGATGTCGATGACCAGATCCGGTTCGGGATTGGCGCCGTTGTGGCTGAGCATAGAAAATTCCCCCTGTAGGCGAGTTAACCTAGAGATGAATCGCGCGAAAACGCAACGAAGTCGGGTCTCGCATAACCATGTAAACGAAGTTTGTTCACTATGGCCGACGCCTCGGAAAAACGTCCCTGGCCGTGCAAGGCGCGAGCGAGAACGTAGAGCGCCTCGGGCGAGAGACTGTCGCGACGCGGCCCCAGGACGCCGATGACCTCGGCCTCCCGGCTCTGCGCCAGGCGAGCCATGCTCAGTAGCCAGGCCTCCAGTTCGGCATCGCCCTTCTTGCCCGTCCTGCCGGCAAGCGACTGCTCGATCTCGCGCGCTGCGGCCCTGGCCGCCTCGGGCTTGCCATCGACCTGCGCGAGCCGGATCGCCTGCACGCGGAGCTTTCCGTTCAGCCGCGACATCCAGGCATAGACTTCGAGATTAAGCGCCCGCAGCCGTTCGATCCGGCGCGTCGCCTCGGCGTGAGCCGCGCGGGCGGTCGCCAGGTCGCCGGCGACGAAGGCCACGTCAAAGGCGTCGAGCTCGACATTGGCCGCGTAGTCGAGCCAGGTGGCGTTCTCCGGGTCGAGGGCGGTCAGGTCCCGGAAGCCGCGCCGCGCCCCATCGACCAGCCGACGCGCTTCATCGACGCGTCCCAGGTCCAGAGCGCGACGCGCCAGCGCCAGTTGGCCGGCATAGAGCTTGGCCGCCATGGGCCGGTTGTCGGGACTCTTCTTCAGAAGATCGGCGAAGATCGACTGGGCGATCGCGCGCTGCTCGTAGGCCTGCGCCATCTGGCCAAGCCGATAATGGGTGTCCGACAGCCAGGCATGGGCGTCAGCGAGATCCTTGAGCGGCTGAACCGCGCCGGGCGAAGCCTTGGCCGCCGCCTCGAAACGGACCCGAGCGTCGTCGAAGGCGACCAGGGCGTCCTTGCTCCGCCCCTCGTTCAGCAGGAGGGTTCCGAGGTTGTTGCGGGCGTAGGCGACTTCCATCCTCCACTCGACATTGCCCGGATCGAGTTTCGTCAGCCGCTCGGCCAGTTCGCCGTAGCGGCGGAACCCGGCCTCGGCATCGGCGATCCGCGCCAGCCGCCAGTCGACATAGGCCAGCCAGAAGACGTTCTGGGCGTGGTCGTAGAGGCGCTCGCCGTCCTGTGGATTGCGGTTCGACAGCGCCTCGGAGGTCAGGGCGGCCTGCGAGAAGGCCTGCCGCGCGCCCTTCAGGTCGCCGCGCTTGTCGCGGATCTCCCCGAGCAGGGTCTGGGCCTTGGCCTGCTGCGACAGGTCCTCGTCGTCGAGGTCGCTGGCGTCGATGTGGGCATAGTGGGCCAGGGCCCGGGCGCCGACGCCGTCGAGCACGTCCAGACGCCCGACCGGCTCCAGCTTCTTGCGCAGGTCGCCCAGCATGTAGGCGACCAGGTCCTCGGCCTCGGCGCGCTGGGCCTCGGCCTCGCGACGGGCCTCGAAGGCGACCACCGCCAACGCTCCGGTGACGACGGCGACGCCGAGCGCGCCGGCCGTGGTCGCGGCCATCCAGCGCGAGCGACGGCGGGCGTCCCGCTGGATCAGATTGTCGAGCCGCACGCCCAGCAGGGTCGCGGCGACCTTGAGGAACGCCAGCCGTCGGCCGTCGCCGCCGGGGCGCAGGTCGGCCGCCAGCGGCTCGCCTCCGGGCGGAAAGGCCTCGCGCAGCGGCGGCGGCAGGCAGTCGATCACCTCGCCGCCGCCCTCAGGCGTATCGACCAGCACGCAGATCACCCGCTGCGGACCATGGGTCGACAGGAAGTGTCGGATTTCCTCGCCGACCCATTTGGAACGCCGCGAGGCCTCCGAACAGACGACGATCAGATGCCCGGAACGGTCCAGAGCCTCGCGAATCGCCCCGCCCAGATCGGCGGCCGCCGACAGCTCGGCGCGATCGCGGAAGATCGGTCGCAACGGACGCGAGTCGGCGGCCCCCACGCCCTTGGGCGGGCGATAGGCCTCCAGACGCTTGTGCAGCCAGTCGACAAGCTTGCCGTCGCCATGGCTGTAGCTGATGAAGGCCTTGTAGTTTAAGTCCCCCATTGCCCCCTCGACTCTCCCCGTACGCGAACTCAGGAGCGGCGATTATGGACTCTTCCGCGAACGCCGCCACCGCTGGCGCTTCGAATGCGGCGGGCTTCGGCGATCAGGCCTCCCGTCTTCAGGCCCTGGCCGGCTGTCGGCTGCTGCGGCACATGGCGCCCGCGGAGGTCGAGGCGCTGGCCGCGCGCATCGAAATCCTGTCGGTTCGCCGCGGCGCGCGCCTGGTGCAGCGGCACGATCCGGGCGGCGCGATCTATGTCGTGGTGCAGGGCCTGCTGCTGGTGAACCAGTACGCGCGCTCGGGCCGCGAGGTCGGCTATCGCCGCCTGCAACCGGGGTCCTATTTCGGCGAGATCGCCGCCATCGACCGTCTGCCGCGCTCGGCAAACGTCACCGCCCTGACCGAGGCCGTCGTCGGCCGCCTGCCCGAGGCCCTGGTCGCCGAACTGATGTCGGGCTCGCCCAACTTCACCCGCGCGGTGATGGAGGACCTGGCCGCCATGGTCCGGGCGCTGAGCAGCCGGGTGTTCGAGCTGAACGCCGTCTCAGCCCCCTGCCGCGTGCAGATGGAGCTGCTGCGCCTGGCGACCGACGTCGGCATCGAGGACAATCGCGCCATCCTGGCCCGCGCGCCCACCCACGCCGAAATCGCCGTCCTGGCCGGCGCCCAGCGCGAGGCGGTGACGCGTGAGCTGAACCGGCTCGAGGCCCGAAACCTGATCGCCAAGCAGGGCCGCACCCTGAGCATCCTCGACATCGACGGCTTGGTCGCCGAGATCGAGCGCCTGGGCGGCGACGAGCCGGAGCTCTAGTTCCTGGCGCTCTCCTGCAGCGCCCGGGCGACGCCATTGGTCCAGCCGAAGCCGTCCTGCAGCGGGTACTCCCCGCCCCCGCCGGCCTTGGCCTCCTCGACGTCGTATTTCTCCAGCATCTTGCCGCTGGCCAGGTACTCGCGCTCGACCGTCGCCAGCCAGCGGGTCGAGATCTCCGAGGCCAAGGCGCTCTCGCCGTAGCGGCGCAGGCCCGCGACGGCCACCCATTGCAGCGGCGCCCAGCCGTTGGGCGTATCCCACTGCTGGCCGGTGCGCCGCGTCGTCGTGCGCAGACCGCCAGCGGCCAGCAGCTGAGTGCGGGTCACGGCCGCCACCGCCTTGGCCTGGTCTGGCGAAGCCGCGCCGACGAACAGCGGATAGAGGGTCGCGGCGCTCAAGGTCTCGATCCGTTCGCCGCCGGTCCACAGATAGTCGAGATAGACCCCGCGCGAGGCGTCCCACAGCACCGAGTCCATCGCCGCCTTGCGGGCCTTGGCGCGAGCGTCGAACTCGGCGACGCACGGCGCATCGGCCAGCTTGGCGCAACCGGCCAAGATCGCTCCTTCCAGGCCATACATCAGGGCGTTGAGATCCACGGGGACAATGGCTGTCGTCCGGATGGTCTTCAGGTGCTCGCCATCGGCCATCCAGCGCGAGGAGAAGTCCCAGCCGCTCTCGGCCCCGGCCCGCAGGTCGCGGAACACCTCGGCAGGTGGGCGGCCCGTAGCCAAAGACGCCTCGCGGGCGGTCTCCAGATCCTCGCGGTAGGACTCGTCGCGCGGCGTGACGCGGTCATCGTAGTAGCGGTTCAGCACCGCCCCGCCCGGCAGGGCCACGACGCGGCGGTGCGCCTTGCCTGGCGTCACCGTGTTCTCGCCGTCCATCCAGAAGGCGTGCTCGCGCCGCATCAGGTCAACACGCGCCTTGACCACCGCCGGGTCGGTCGCGTCGGAGAGTCCGACCATGGCGTAGAAGAACGGCGGCTGCGAACGGCTGAGATAGTAGGTGCGCGCGCCGTTGGGGATGTGGCCGTAGCCGTCGATCAGGCCGCCGAAGTCGTCGATCATGCTCTCGACCAGGTCCGAGCGCCCGTCGAGCTTCAGGCCCAGCATCGTGAAGTAGCTGTCCCAGTAGTAGATTTCGCGGAAACGCCCGCCGGGCACGACGAACGGCTTGGCCATGGCCAGGGCCGAGCCGCCAGCCACGGGCTTGACCGGATCGCGGGTCAGGTGCGGCCACAGCTGCGCGACGTGGGCTTTCAGGGTGGTGCGCTCGGCGCTGGGCACGGGCGCAGCTCCGGCTTCCGGCACGACGAAATTGGCGCGCACGAAGCGCTTCAGCTCGGCGTCGGTGAAGCGCGCCCTGGCTCGGTAGTCCTTGAGGATCGCGGCCGGATCGCGCCTGGGCGTGGCGTCCACGAAGGTCTTGCCGTCCGGGAACAGGCGCCTCGTCTGCACCTGGTGGAACAGCTCCCGATAGGTGTCGGCCGGCGTCGGTATCTCGGCCGCTGGCGTCTGGGCCAGAGCTGGCGGCGCCAGCGCCGTCCAGATCCCGACGGAAACGACGGCGAGATGGCGGGCGCGGATCATCAGGGCCTCATCGACAAGAAGGACGCGGACCGACGGGGAGGCCAGCCCGCGTGCAGGAGGAAGACGCTTGCGGTTCGAAAACCCGCGAGATCGTCAGAAGTTGTAGTCGACGCTCAGCCGCGCCGAGCGGTCGTCGACCGCGCTCCTGCACGCCGGCGGGGGATGATTTTCTCGCCTCAGGCTCCGGTCAATCGCTTCAGGCGCGTGCGCAGCGGGGTCTCGATCCAGCGCCAGGCGGCCCACGACGCGGCCGGCAGCACGAAGAGGGCCAGGACGCAGAACCACAACGGCAGGTCGCGCCGCCAGCCGTGCGGGTAGATCGAGATCATCACGTACCAGAACGCCCAGTGCAGGGCGTAGAGCGGATAGGACACGCCGCCCAGCAGGTCGCAGGCCTTGGCGACGCGGCCGCCCGGATCGTAGGCGCCCAGCAGCACCAGGAAGGGAAACAGCAAGGTCGAGCAGGCGAAGTCGTAGAGGCCGTTGGCCACCCGGCTTGGCCAGACCGGCAACACCAGCACGATCAGCAGCAGCGCCGCCGGCAGCCAGATCTTCCGCGCCTCGAAACTGGCCCGATAGCGCCAGCACATCCAGCCGATGGCGAAGGGATAGGCCGCGCGCAGGACGCCGAGGCCGAACGTCGCCTGGTCCCAGCCGGTCTGCAATCCGCCCATGCCGACGGCCACGAACAGCAAGGCGGCGCCGGCCAGCAGGACGAACATCACCACCGCCGTGTCTGGCGCGCGGCGCAGGGGGAACCACGCCAGGCTTACCAGCACCTCCAGGCACAGCGACCAGGCCAGAGGGTTGAAGGGGAAGAGCGACGGGAAGGTCCCTGCCTCCATCGGCGCGAACTTGGGGATCAGCAGCAGGCCCCTCGCGACGTCGGCCCAAGTCTGCCCGTCACCCTTGCCGGTCAGCAACGCCCCGGCGACGGTGGCGATGGCCAGCATCGGCCAGACCCGCACCCAGCGGGCGACAAGGTACCTGCCAAAGCCGATCCGCCGCTGCTCGAAGGCGTGGGCCAGCACGAAGCCGCTGAGGCAGAAGAAGAAATCGACGGCCAGGTAGCCGTGGGCGAAATGTCCGCGCCGTCCCGACCAGTCGGCGATGTGGTAGAGCAGCACGCCGAGCGCCGCGACGCCGCGCAGCCCGTCCAGGGCGGTGTACCGTCCTTCGTCCTTGATCGTCGCAATCGTCACCGCATGGTGGTGTCACGATGCGGGGGCGCGGGGCAAGCCTCAGCCCAGTCGTTTGATCGCCGCCTTCAACGGCTTGGCCGCTTCGGCGTAGTCGGCCCAGGCCGTGCTCTTGGCGATGAGGTCGGGCGCGGTGCGGATCGTGAACCGCGTGGGGTCCAGGCCCGCCTTCACCTGGGTCCAGTTCAGAGGCATCGAGACGGTCGCTCCCGGCCGGGCGCGCGCCGACAGAGGAGCCACCGCCGTGCTGGTGCGGTCGTTGCGCAGGTAGTCCAGGAAGATCCGGCCCGCCCTGGCCTTCTTGCTCATGGTGATCAGGTAGCGGTCGGGCTGGTCAGCGGCCATGCGGGCGCAGACCTCGCGGGCGAAGGCCTTGGCCTGGTCCCAGGGGACCTTGTCCGACAGCGGCGTCACCACGTGCAGGCCCTTGCCGCCGGTGGTCTTGCAGAAACTGGCCAGGCCCAGCTCCTCCAGCCGGTCGCGCATCTCGCGGGCGGCGACGATGACGTCCTCGAAGGTGATTTCCGGCGCGGGGTCGAGGTCGAAGACCAGACGGCCGGCGACCTCGGGATCGCCCTGCTGGCAGTTCCAGGGATGGATTTCGACGGCGGCGATCTGGGCGGCGGCGACCAGGGCCTCGACGCGGTCAAACTTGATGTAGGGCTGACGATCGCCTTCGACCGTCACGGTCTCGATCAGCGACGACATCCCGCGCATGGCGTGGCGCTGGAAAAAAGTCTCGCCGTCGATGCCGTCGGGCACGCGGATCACCGAGGCGGGCCGGCCCTTGATATGCGGCAGCATCCACTCGCCGACGGCGGCGTAGTAGCGGGCGAGATCAAGCTTGCTTCCCGGCTCTCCGTCGCCGGCGTCGGGCCACAGCGGCTTGTCGGGTTTTGAGATGGGAACGCCCAGCACGACGCTTTCGCCCTTCGCGGTCGCGGGCCTGACCGCCTTCGGGGTCGGCTCCGCCAGTTCCGCCTCGGCGGCGGGCACGGCGTCGGCCTCGACCTCGGAAGCCGGCTTATCCTCGCGCAGACCCTTGAAGGCGGCCTGGCGGATCGCGCCTTCGCCGGTGAAGCCGGCATATTCGATCTCGGCCACCAACTCCGGCTTCACCCAGTGGATGTTGGCCGCCTTCCTCGGTGCGCCCTCGCCCTGGAACGGGGAACGATCGGTCTCCAGCGCCTTCAGCCTTGGCAGGAGCTTGGCGACCTTGTCCTTGCCAAAGCCCGTGCCGATGCGGCCCACATGCACCAGCTTGCCGCCCCGCATCACCCCGGCGATCAGCGAGCGGAAGGCCGCACCGGTCGTCGTCCAGCCGCCGATCACCACCTCGTGGCCGGCCCGGCACTTGGACTTGGTCCAGGTCTCGCTGCGCCCAGAACGATAAGGCGCGTCGAGCCGCTTGGAGATGATGCCCTCCAGTTCCAGCTTGCAGGCCGACAGCAGCACGGCGTCACCCGCCGTCTCGAAGTGGTCGACATAGCGCAGCCGCGCCTCATCCTGCCCCAGCAGAGCCTTCAGCCGCGCCTTGCGTTCGCGCAGCGGCAGGGCGCGCAGGTCTTCCCCGCCCGAAAACAGCAGATCGAAGGCGAAGAAGATGATCTCGCCCTCCCCGCCCTCGGCCAGCGCCGCCTGCAGGGCCGCGAAGTCGGGCTGGCCAGCCTCGTCCAGCACCACGGCCTCGCCGTCGATGATGGCGTCGGGCAGGTCGGCGGCGCCTTCGGCCACGCCAGCGAACCGCTCGGTCCAGTCCAGACCCTTGCGGGTGCGCAAGACCGCCCGGCCGTCCTCCACGCGCAACTGCAGCCGATAGCCGTCGAACTTGATCTCGTGCGCCCAACCCGCGCCGGTCGGCGGACGGTCGACGGACTTGCACAGCTGCGGCTCGATGAAGCGCGGCATGGCGGCGGACTTGGCGCTCTTCCCGGGCGGAATCTTCTCGGACGCGGGTGCGAAGCTGCGGGTCTCGTCGGCCTCCTTGGCCAGCGCCTCGCGCTCGGCCTTGGTCCGGGACTTCCAGACCGCGTCGGCCTTGCCCTTCGATTTCAGGATGAAGGGCTTGGGCGACCTGCCCTTGCCGGCCGCGATATCGGCCATGGAGCGGTTTGAGGCGATCGAGCGGTCTTCCTCCAGGACCGCCGCTCCCTCGCCCGGTCGCGCGGCCTCATCCTGATGCTTGATCAGCAGCCAGTTGGCGCGCTTGCCCTTTCCGTCCTTGGCGTTGCGATCCCAGTTCATGCGCACCAGCACCCAGCCGCCATGCAGCCGCTCGCCTTCCAGCACGAACTTCAGTTCGCCCTTCTTCAGCGCCTTGCCGATATCCTCGAACCCCGGCTCCGGCGCCCAGTAGCCGCGGTCCCACAGCTGCACCGTGCCGCCGCCGTACTGGCCCTTTGGGATCGTCCCCTCGAAGTCGCCGTAGTCGAGCGGATGGTCCTCGACCTCGACCGACAGCCTCTTGTCGGCCGGATCCAGCGACGGGCCCTTGGTCACCGCCCACGACTTCAGCACGCCGTCGACCTCAAGCCGGAAATCGTAGTGAAGGCGTGTGGCGTCGTGTTTCTGGATGACGAATCGCAGATGCGGCGAGGCCGCCACGTCGCGCTCGCCGCTGGGTTCGGCGGTCTTCGCGAAGTCGCGCTTGCGGCGATACTCGGTCAGTTGCGACTGGGCCATTTTCCCGATCCCTCTCTGAAAACAAGAGTCTTCGAGCGCGTGAACGGTTCCCCTCGCCGCCTTGACGTGTTTCAGTGGACCAATTGTCAATGACACCGGTTTCCACTAGAGACAGCGCAGGCCCGATGAACGGGCCAGCCATGAGTAATTCGAGGGAGGCTACGCGGCGTGACCGTTTCTGAGGCGCAAAGCGACCTATTCGCACCGGCGTCGATCGCCCCCCAATTCGTTGAAGCCCGGCAGAAGGGCGTTTCGGTTCCCGGCTATCCCGGCGGCGCCCTGCCCCAGACCATGGCCGACGGCTACGCGGTGCAGGACATCGCCATCGACCTGTGGCCGGATGAACTGGTCGGCTGGAAGGTCGGCCTGGTGCCCCCGCAGCATCGCGAGCGCCTGGGCGTCGACCGCCTGGCCGGCTGCATCTTCGCCAAGAACGTCTGGGACGCCGGCGTCGAGCCCACCCCGTTCCGCGCCATCGCGGGTGGCTTCACCGCCGTCGAGGCCGAGTTCATCATCCGCCTGTCCAAGGACGCCCCCGAGGGCAAGACCGAATGGACGTCGGAAGAAGCCGCCGCGTACGTCGGCGAGCTGATCCTGGGCGTCGAGATCGCCGGCAGCCCGCTTAAGACCATCAACGAACTGGGTCCGCCCATCGTGGTCTCCGACTTCGGCAACAACGACGGTCAGATCTTGGGCCCGGTGATCGAGAACTGGCGCGAGATCGGCTGGGAAGCCATGCCGGCCGAAACTTTCGTCAACGGCGTCAGCGTCGGCAAGGGCGGCGCGACCTCGATCCCCGGCTCGCCCCTGGCGGCCCTGGCCTTCCTGCTGGGCCACGTCGCCTCGCGCGGCCGTCCGCTGAAGAAGGGCATGCTGGTCACCACCGGCGCCAGCACCGGCATCCACGATGTGGCGGCCGGAGACGAGTCGACCATAAGCTTCGGCCCGCTGGGCGAGGTCCGTTGCAGGGCGGTTCCCGCCTGACGGCGGCCAGCCGGACGATCAACTAACCAGAACAAGATCTAGGGTAAGGAAGACGAAGTCCATGGACGTATCCGCGGCCCCCGCGCCGTCTGAAAAGATCGGGCGCTATCGCTGGGTGATCGTCAGCCTGCTGTTCGCGGCGATGGTCATCAACTATGTGGACCGGCAGACCATCGGCCTGCTCAAGCCGAACCTCTCCAAGGAGTTCGGCTGGAGCGAGGGCGACTATGCCGACCTCGTCTTCTACTTCCAGCTCTCCTACGCCATCGCCTACCTGGCGTGGGGCAAGATCATGGACAAGATCGGGGCCCGCTGGGGCTTCGGCATCGCCTTCGCCATCTGGCAGATCGCCCACATCGCCCACGCCGGCGCGCGCGGCCTTTCGGGCTTCATCTTCGCCCGCATGGGCTTGGGCATCGGCGAAGCCGGCGGCTTCCCGGGGGGCATCAAGGCCGTGGCCGAGTGGTTCCCCAAGAAGGAACGCGCCTTCGCCACCGGCATCTTCAACGCCGGCACCAACATCGGCGCCATCGTCACCCCGCTGGTCGTTCCGGGCATCACCCTGGCCTTCGGCTGGCAGATGGCCTTCATCGTCACCGGCGTCGCCGGCCTGGTCTGGCTGCCGATCTGGCTGCTGGTCTATCGCCGTCCGCGCGAGCACAAGAAGCTGGGCGCGGCCGAACTGGCCCACATCGAGCAGGATCCGGCCGACCCGGTCGAGAAGATCGGCTGGGCCAAGCTGCTGACCAAGCGCGAGACCTGGGCCTATTCGCTGGGCAAGTTCCTGATCGACCCGATCTGGTGGATGTTCCTGTTCTGGCTGCCCGACTTCCTGGGCAAGCGCTATGGCCTGGACCTGAAGACCTTCGGCCCGCCGCTGATCGCCATCTACCTGCTGAGCGACGTCGGCAGCGTCGGCGGCGGCTGGCTGTCGTCGAACCTGATGAAGCGCGGCTGGAGCATCAACGCGGCCCGCAAGACGACCATGCTGGTCTGCGCCCTGCTGGCCGTGCCGGTGATGTTCGCCTCGTTCGCCAGCAACGTCTGGCTGGCCGTGCTGATCATCGGCGTGGCGACCGCGGCCCACCAGGGCTTCTCGGCCAACCTCTACACCCTGCCCTCGGACGTCTTCCCGCGCGGCGCCGTCGGCTCGGTCGTCGGCATCGGCGGCATGCTGGGCGCCCTGGGCGGCATGGTGTTCTCCAAGTATATCGGCAAGGTGCTGGAGGACATCGGCACCTACACGCCGATCTTCGTGGTGGCCGGGACCGCCTATCTGGTCGCCCTGCTGGTGGTTCACCTGCTGACCCCCAAGATGGAGCCGGTGAAGATCTGATCTTCGCCCTCCGCTGAAAGAGAGCCCCCGGACGCAGCCGCGCCGGGGGCTTTTTCGTTGTGCATTTCCCGGCCGGCGCCGTGACCTCGCCGCGATCACGGCCTAGATTGGATGCATGACAACGTTGTCTCCCACCACGACCGCCCCGCTCAACGTCGCCCTTGTGGGCTATGGCTATGTCGGCAAGACCTTCCACGCTCCGCTGATCACCACCACGCCGGGCCTCGTGCTGCACACCGTGGTGTCGAGCGACCCGGCCAAGGTCGCCGCCGACCACCCGGAGGCCAAGGTCGTCGCCAGCCTCGACGAGGCCCTGGCCGATCCGGCGATCGACCTGGTGGTCGTCGCCACCCCCAACGACCTGCACGCCCCGCAGGGCCAGGCGGCGCTGGTCGCCGGCAAGCACGTGGTGATCGACAAGCCGTTCACCGTCACCCTCGACGAGGCCCGGGCCCTGATCGCCTCGGCCGAGACCCACGACCGCCTGCTGTCGGTGTTCCACAACCGCCGCTGGGACGCCGACTTCCTGACCCTCAAGGGCCTGATCGCCGAGGGCGTGCTGGGCGAGGTCACGCAGTACGAAAGCCATTTCGACCGCTTCCGGCCCGTGGTCCGCGACCGCTGGCGCGAGCGGGCCGGCCCCGGCGCCGGCGCCTGGTTCGACCTTGGCCCGCACCTGCTGGACCAGGCGCTGCAGTTGTTCGGCCCGCCCCTGGCCGTCAACGCCGACATTGGCGTCCAGCGTGAGGGCGCGGGCGCCGACGACTATTTCCACGTCACGCTGCGCTATCCGGCGCTGCGGGTCATTCTGCACGGCAGCCTGCTGACCGCCGCGGCCGACCTGCGCCTGGCCGTGCACGGCACGAAGGGCAGCTTCGTCAAGCAGGGCCTCGACGCCCAGGAAGACGCGCTCAAGCGCGGCCTGACCCCGGCCGACGAAGGTTTCGGCCTGGATCCGCGTCCGGGAACCCTGACCCGCGCCGACGGCGACGCCCTGAGCAGCGAAGTCGTCGAGGGCCGGCGTGGCGACTACGCGGCCTACTACGCCGGCGTCCGCGACGCGATCCTGACCGGCGCGGCCAATCCCGTGCCGGCCCGCGAGGCGCTGCAGGTAATGGAGCTGCTGGACCTGGCGATCCGCTCGGCGGCCGAACGCCGCGAACTGCCGGTCGAGGCCGCCTGATGAGTCACAAGGACGACATCGCCCGCATCGCCGCCCAGGAAGCCACCCTGGTGTTCCCGCGCTTCGACCTCGACACCGCCTGGGCCCTGGGCGCGGGCCTGCGCGACGCTGCCCTGGCCCGAAAGGCGCCGCTGGCCATCGACATCTCGCTGCGCGACCGTCCGCTATTCCACGCCGCCCTGCCCGGTTCGACCGGCGAGAACACCGACTGGCTGCGCCGCAAGCGCAACACGGTGCTGCACTTCTCCAGGAGCTCGTACGGCGTGGGCCTGTCGCTGGCGGCCAAGGGCGAGAGCCTCGAGGCCAAGCACGGACTGCCGACGCGGGACTACGCGGCTCACGGCGGCGGTTTTCCGCTGCTGGTGAAGGGCCTGGGCTGCATCGGCGCAGTGACCGTCTCGGGCCTGCCCCAGCGCCAGGACCACGTGCTGGTGGTCGAGGCCCTGGCCCTGATGCTGGGCAAGGAGCTGGACGACCTGGCGCTGGGGTGAGGATAGGAGAACCTCCCCCTGTGGGGGAGGTGATCGCGAAGCGATCGGTGGGGGGAGTTGCTGGTTGACCGGCCGACGCCTCGAAAGCTGAAAACGTCCCCCCACCGGCCTACGGCCGCCTCCCCCACAGGGGGAGGTTCCTGCTGCCGGCCCACTTTTCCCGCACGGCCTAGCTGTCGTTTCCAAGAAGGTTGTTCACCCGCTGCCAGGGCGTGAGGCCTTTTATGCCTGAGTGTGGGCGGTCGAGGTTGTAGCTGTCGGTCCAAGGCTTGATGGCCTTGGCGC
>NZ_QDKQ01000076.1 GCF_003116815.1 Caulobacter endophyticus | reverse complement strand
GCGACGCAGCGCTTGGATCTGGTCGACCACGCCGGCAGGGATCCTGCGCGGACATCGGCGCGGCGCCGAGCTGCGGTCGTGAAGCCTTCGCTCGCCGCCCCGCCGATGCCGAGCCAGCCACTTGCCCACCGTGCGCCGGGAAACCCCGAAGGCCTCCGCCGCCCTGGCCACTGACCAGCCTTGCTCGATCCGATCAACCATCAGGGCTCGACCAACTGGGGTCAGCCGCGCATTCTCATGCACGTTCATCCGGGGCCTCCGGGCTAGAGTTTGGCGCTTCGCAACCCCAGCCTCTCAGCACCGCCCCGGGTGAACAACCTTCATAGCTTCGACATCTAGGCCGCCCGGCTTGGCCGATCCGCGAGTTCGGCTCGTTCGAGGTTTCCGGGCGGTCGCTGTTGGCCCTGGTCGATGGCCCGCTGATGTATGGCGATCAGCGCGGCCAGTTCACGGCTCTGCCAGCCCGAATTGATGAACCTTAAGAACGTCATGCTGTAGCAGGAGGCGTAGTCCTCGAAGCTCTTCATCACGTCGTCCTTCTCCTGGCCGGCATGGACCAGGATGGTTCGCCGCCAAGCCGCGAGAAAATCCTCGCGGTCGGCCTTGGCCCGCGCCCGATCCAGCGGATTGAGAATGAACCACTCGCGCGGCAGCCGCTCCTCGCGACATACCCATGTGTACATCTCTTCCAGCGCGTAGAGCTTCAGCGCGGTCAGCTGGCTGGAAACCGGTTCGTTTGGAAATCTCGGCATCTCGGGCAGCGTTGCCAGCGATACGTCCAGACGCGCTCTCAGATAATCACGAAACAGGCCATGCATATGTGAGTTCGCGGCGTCGCGAGCCGCCGAGGTATAGGTTCGCAAGGCGATGTATGCGCCGACGACCGCCACGGCGAGAGCGACAGCGCTGAGCGCGAACTGCGCTACCCGGCTACCTTTGTCATCGGCGAGATAATTGATGATCGCGGGCAACCATACCGTCGCCTGATGAATGCAGAACTGATCCTGAAGAACGAACATGGTCATGCGAGCACCCCCGCAGACATTCAGGGGGCTATCGCCATGATTGTCCATGCGCGAAATCTCCCGAAAGGGAGCTTCATCGGCAAGGCGGCCTTGCTCGGCGAAAGTCGGGCGATCAGCCCAGCAAGCTCGCCACGCCCAGTCCGGCGGCGAAGGCCAGGGCCGCGGCGGCGACGCCGGCCAGGAACCACGGCCAGGCGGGGCGCTTCTCGACCACCACCGCCGGGGGCGCCGGGGGCTGTTCGGCGTAGCGGGCCATGGCCTTGAGGGCGCGCAGGGCCTCGTCGGCCAGTTCCTTCATCCGCGCCACCGGCGACAGCTCGCGGGCGATCCAGCGGCGGACCACAGGATCGGAGGCCGCCCACAGGTCGTGGGCCGGGTCGATGCGGCGGGCCACGCCCTCGACCGTGACCATGGTCTTCTGCAGCAGGACGAGCTCGGGCCGCAGCGACATCTCGAACAGGGCGGTGATCTCGAACAGCTGGGCCAAGAGCTTGCCCATCGACACCTGGCGGGCGTCGCGGCCGAACACGGGTTCTCCCACGGCGCGCAGGGCCTGGGCGAAGGCGTCCATGTCCTGGTGGGCGGGCACGTAACCGGCGTCGAAGTGGATCTTGGCCACCCGCACATAGTCGCGGCTGAGGAAGCCGTAGAGGATCTCGGCCAGGTACTTGCGCTCGGCCGGACCCAGTCGACCGACGATGCCGTAGTCGACGGCGGTGATGGCGGCCGGGGCGCTGACGAAGAGATTGCCCTCGTGCAGGTCGGCGTGGAACAGGCCGTGGTCCAGGGCCTGGGCCAGGAAGCCGCGCGTGACGTTGTCGGCCAGGGCCTTGCGGTCGAGGCCCTCCTGCTCGAGCGCCTTGGGATCCGACAGCGGCACGCCCGGCGCCCAGGCCAGGGTCAGGACCCGCTTGCCCACGCCGTCCCAGACCACCGCCGGGGCGCGCATGTGGGTGTCCAGCGCCATGGCCTCGCCCAGCTCGGCGCAGCCGGCGGCCTCGAAGCGCAGGTCCATCTCCAGGTCGAGCGCGCGGATCACCACCTCGACGAACTCGCGCGGACGCAGGCGGCGGGCGGCGGGAACCAGGCGATGGGCGAGATCGGCGGCCAGGCGCAGGGTGGCGCTGTCCTCGGCCACGCGGCGCTCGATGCCGGGACGCAGCACCTTCACGGCCACCTTGGCGCCGTCCAGCAAGGTGGCCTCGTGGGCCTGCGCCAGCGAGGCCGCGCCGACCGGTTCGCCGAAGGTCGCATAGAGGCTGTCGATCGGCCGGGCCAGGCTGCGCTCGACCTCGGCCCGCGCGATGGCGGTCGGGAACGGCGCCAGGCGGTCCTTCAGGTGCGACAGGTCCTCGGCGAAGGTCGCGCCGAAGATGTCGGCCCGGGTCGACAGGAACTGGCCCATCTTGATGGCGACGGGGCCAAGGCCCTCCAGCGCGCGCGCCAGGCGCTCGCCCGGGCGACCTTTACGGGTCCTGCCGCCGGCGAACAGCCGCAGCAGCCGGCCGGCCAGCTTGGCCGACGGCGGCAGCAGCGGCTCGACCTCCTTGGGAACCAGGGCGTCGGCGCGCACCAGGCGCCAGCCGGCGCCGATCAGGCGGACGAACGCGGACAGTCGCTGCATGGGCTTTAGAGCGCCCAGCCCTGGTGCAGGGCCGCCACGCCGCCGGTGAAGTTGGTGTAGGTCGCCCGCTTGAAGCCGGCCGCCTCGATCATCGACAGGAAGGTCTTCTGGTCGGGGAAGCGGCGGATGCTCTCGACAAGGTACTGATAGGCGTCGCGGTCCTTGGCGACCCATTCGCCGACCTGCGGGATGACCTTGAAGCTGTAGGCGTCATAGGCCTTGGCGAGGGCTTCCGTGGCCGGGCGCGAGAACTCCAGGCACAGGAAGCGGCCGCCGGGCTTGAGCACCCGGCGCGCCTCGCGCAGGGCCGCGTCGATGTCGGTGACGTTGCGGATGCCGAACGAGATGACATAGGCGTCGGCATAGGCGTCGGGCAGCGGCAGGGCTTGCGCGTCGCCCACGGTCCAGGTGATCTCGGGCTCGCCGCCCTTTTCGATCCCGGCCATGATCATTTCGGCGTTGTAGTCGATGATGTTGATGGTCGCGTCCGGACCGCCGCGACGCTGCTGCGCGTTGCGAGCCATCTTGGCGAAGCGGCGGGCCATGTCGCCGGTGCCGCCGGCGCAGTCGATGATGATCTCGCCTGGCTGCGGATTGAGGCGGGCGGCGACCGCGTCCTTCCAGAGCCGGTGCACGCCGCCGCTCATCAGGTCGTTCATCAGGTCGTAGTTCTTGGCCACGCGGTCGAAGACCCCGCGCACCAGCCCGGCCTTCAGCGCGGGATCAACGTCCTTGAATCCGAAAGTGGCGGAGGGCTTGCTCATGACGTCTACGGGTCGGGCTCTCTATATGATCATCGCCTATTAGACCGCGCCTTGCGTCGCGTCACCGTCTTAAGGAGCCGTCTTGCCCGAACTGCCCGAAGTCGAGACCGTCCGCCGGGGTCTCGAGCCCGTCCTGTCCGGCGCGCGGCTTTCCCGCGTGCGCGCCAACCGCCCGGACCTGCGCTTTCCCCTGCCCGACGGCTTCGTGCAGCGGCTGACGGGCGCGAAGATCCTGCGGCTGGAGCGGCGGGCGAAATATCTGCTGGCCCCTCTGGATCGCGGCGACACCCTGGTCATGCACCTGGGCATGACCGGCAGGTTCGAGATCGCCGCGCCCGAAGGGGCGACAAGGCCCGGCGACTTCGCCCGCGAGGTCAAGCCCGACGACAAGCACGCCCACGTCGTGTTCGAGACCGAGGAGGGCGCGACCGTCACCTATTACGACCCGCGACGGTTCGGCTTCATGGACCTGATCGCCACCGACCGCGTCGATCGCCACCCCTGGTTCGCGACCATGGGACCCGAGCCCCTGTCCGACGCCTTCGACGCCAAGACGCTGGTCAAGGCCTTCGGCGGCCGCAAGCAGGGACCCAAGACCCTTCTGCTCGACCAGAAGACCGTGGCGGGCCTGGGCAACATCTATGTCTGCGAAGCGCTGCACCGCTCGGGCATCTCGCCGTTCAAGCCCTCGGGCCAGATCGCCGGCAAGCGGCTGGGACCGCTGACGGCGGCCATCAAGGACGTACTGGCCGAGGCGGTCGAGGTCGGCGGCTCGTCGCTGAAGGACTTCGCCGCCGCCGACGGCGCGCTGGGCTATTTCCAGCACCGCTTCCGGGTCTATGACCGCGAGGGCGAACCCTGCCCCACGCCCGGCTGCAGGGGCGTGATCGCCCGCGAGGTCCAGGCCGGGCGCTCAACCTTTTTCTGCCCCGTTTGTCAGAAATGACCCTGGCCGCGCTTTCTGCAGCTTGAGGCGCGGCTTTTCCGGTTTGGCGTGATGCTCCGCTCCCTCCTCGTCGCCCTGGCCGCCCTGCTGGCCTCGCCCGCCCTCACCGCGCCCGCTTCGGCCGCGCCGCCGGTGTGGACGGTGCGCGACGCGGATTCCGAGATCGTGCTGTTCGGCTCGATGCACGTTCTGCCCAAGGACCTCGGCTGGAAGCCGCCCGCGCTGGACGCGGCGCTCTCCAGGGCCGACGACCTGTGGTTCGAGGTCCCGATGGACGCGGCCGCCGACCGGCGGATGCAGGACCTTGCCGGCGCCTATGGCCTGCTGCCGCCAGGCCAGACCCTGACCTCGCGGCTGAAGCCACGCGCCGCCGCACGTCTGCGCAAGCTGGCCGATCGCCTCGACGTGCCGATGAGCGAGGTGGAACGCCTCAAGCCCTGGATGGCCGAGGTGCGGCTGACCACGGCCGCCTTCGCCCTCGACAAGGGCCTGGCCGAGGACGGGGTCGAGCGGCGGCTGCAGGCGGCCGCCCCGCCCAAGGTCGTCCGCAGGGCCTTCGAGACCCCCGACCAGCAGATGGCCCTGTTCGCCGGCGCCCCCGAGGCCGACCAGGTGCGGACCCTGAACGCCACGGTCAGGCAGCTGGAAAAGGATCCCGGCGCCTATCGCCGGCTGGTCGCGGCCTGGTCGAAGGGCGATCAGAAGGCGCTGGAGCGCGCCGTGGTCGGCGGAATGCGGAAATCTTCGCCCGCCCTCTATCGCCAGTTCATCGTCGAGCGTAACGCACGGTGGATGGACGCCCTGCAAGCGCGCCTGGCCGGATCCGGCCGGACGGTGGTGGTGGTCGGCGCGGGGCACCTTCTGGGTCCCGACGGCCTGCCCGCCCGCCTGCGCGCGCTGGGCTACGATGTCGAAGGGCCGCGCTAGACGGCCGAATTGAACACGAGGAACCAAGCGCAGATGGCCTTTGAGACCCTGATCGTCGAACGCCCCGAGACCGCGCCCGGCGTGGCGCTGATCCGCCTGAACCGCCCCGAGGCGCTGAACGCCCTCAACAGCGTGCTGCTGACCGAGCTGGGCCAGGCCCTGGCCCAGGCGCAGGGCGACGACACCGTGGGCTGCATCGTGCTGACCGGCTCGCCCAAGGCCTTCGCCGCCGGCGCGGATATCAAGGAGATGTCGGACAAGTCCTATGCCGACATGTTCAAGGCCGACTTCTTCACCGCCCAGGCCCGGGCCATCGAGACCGTGCGCAAGCCGATCATCGCCGCGGTCTCGGGCTACGCCCTGGGCGGCGGCTGCGAGCTGGCGATGATGTGCGACTTCATCCTGGCCGCCGACACCGCCAAGTTCGGCCAGCCGGAGATCAACCTGGGCGTCGCGCCCGGCATCGGCGGCACCCAGCGCCTGACCCGCCTGGTCGGCAAGTCCAAGGCCATGGACATGATCCTGACCGGCCGGATGATGGACGCCGAGGAAGCCGAGCGCGCGGGCCTCTTGTCGCGGATCTTCCCGGCCGACCAGCTGGTCGACGAGGCCGTCAAGGTCGCCGCCAGGATCGCCGCCCAGTCGCCCCTGGCCACGGCCATGAACAAGGAACTGGTCAACGCCGCCTACGAGACCACCCTGACCACGGGCGTGGCGCTGGAGCGGCGACTGTTCCACTCGCTGTTCGCCTTCGACGACCAGAAGGAAGGGATGGCCGCCTTCGTCGAGAAGCGCAAACCCGCGTTCAAGGGTTCGTGACGGACCGGTCGCTCGCCGGGCGAAGATTCCCATTGTGGATGGATTGACCGGTCCGCGGCCTTCCCGTATATCCGCGCGCTCTTGATTTCACCTGCTTCGCGGCCGCCCGCGCGGCCGTCCGTTTGAAGGTCCTATCCATGGCCAATAATCCCGGCGCCAAGAAAGCGATCCGCAAGATCGCCCGTCGCACCGAAGTGAACACCGCTCGTCGTTCGCGCGTCCGCACCTTCCTGCGCAAGTTCGAAGACGCCATCGCCAAGGGCGACGTCGCCGTCGCCAAGGCCGCGTTCATCGAGGCTCAATCGGAGCTGATGCGCGCCGTTTCGAAGGGCGTCGTTCACCCGAACACGGGTTCGCGCAAGGTGTCGCGCCTGGCCGCCCGCCTGAAGAAGCTGGACAAGGCCGCCGCCTAAGTCCAGATCGCGAGCGAACACCGTTCGCTCAGCGAAATCAAAGACTTGTAGAAGCCGATCGAGGCAACTCGGTCGGCTTTTGCTTTGTCTATGTACTCCTTTACCTGCCCCCCGGCTCGTCGAACGAAAGTCTTCAAAACGGCTTTCCCTTGACGGGCGAGGCGGTGTCGCGAGTCAACAGAAATATCCGCGATCGGACGCAAGTTTTCCGTTTGACCGGCCCGGGCCGGTGGCTAGTTTAAAGGTCTCAGCGCTCTCCCAGTCTTGTGACGACAGCGGCGGCGGCGGACACCATGCGTTCGCCGGTTAAGCCCCTGTGTGTCCTCAATAAATGCGGGGGGAGAGTTTCTGAGTTCGGTCGTGCGCCATGGGGGGCCTGCGACCGGCAATCTGTAATTGTGTGTATGCAGGCGCGAGGCGGTGAACTGATGTCGATCAAGGTCGGGGCGGCCAGTCAGGAATTGTCGGCGGCGTATGCCGCCGTCACGCGCGAGCCCGCAGGCATCGTGTGGAACAAAGTCTGCGTCTCCCTGAAGCGCGAGCTGGGCGACGCCGCCTTCGGCTCGTGGATCGCGCCCGCCGTGCTGCGCGAAACCCAGGCCGGCGACGTCGTGCTCGTCACCCCCACCGGCATTGCGCGCGACTGGATCCGTCGCAGCGCCTGGCGCCGCATCGGTGAGCTGTGGGCCGCCGGCGACGCCGTGGGCCGCCGCATGGACCTCAAGTCGCGCCTCGAGTTCGAAGCCTCGGCCGACGCCGCCTCGGCCACGACCGGCGCCGTCTATGTCGAGGCCAAGCCGCAGCCGATCGAGATCGTGCTGCCGGTCTCCAGCGACATCCCCGCCGCCGCGGCCCCGGTCGCCGGCAAGACCTCGCCCGTGCAGGGCCTGCAGGAACGCTTCACCTTCGACAGCTTCGTTCCGGGCCCCGCCAACGAATTCGCCCACGCCGTGGCGCGCCGCGTCGCCAGCTGGGCCGACGGCCACTTCAACCCGGTGCTGTTCCACGGCCCCTACGGCTTCGGCAAGACGCACCTGCTGAACGCCCTGGCCTGGGAGGCCATGCGCGCCGCCCCGAACAAGCGCGTCGTCTACCTGACCGCCGAACGCTTCCTGTCGACCTTCGTCCGCGCGGTCATGGATCGCCAGACCACGGCCTTCAAGGACGAGCTGCGCGGCGCCGACCTGCTGATCATCGACGACGTGCACTTCATCGCCGGCAAGCAGTCGAGCCAGGAAGAGCTGTTCCACACCCTGACCGCCCTCGTCGAGGACGGCCGCCGGGTGGTGTTCTCGGCCGACCGTCCGCCCTCGGCCATGACCGAGATGGACGCGCGCCTGCGCTCGCACCTGTCCGCCGGCCTGGTCTGCGGCATGGAGCCGGCCGACCGCTCGCTGCGCCTGGGCATCCTGGAGCGCAAGATCGAGGCTCTGGGCCGCGCCCAGGGCTTCACCGGTTCGGTGCGTCCCGAAGTGCTGCAGTTCCTGGCCGACCGCTTCACCGACAGCGTCCGCGAGCTGGAAGGGGCGCTCAACACCCTGACCGCCCGTGCCGGCGAGCGCCTGTCGCGCCTGTCGCTGGACGAAGTCCAGGCGATCCTGCGCCCGCACCTGCGCGGCGGCGAGAAGCGGATCACCATCGACGACATCCAGAAGGCGACGTCCGAGCACTACGGCATGAAGCAGGCCGACCTGCTCAGCGAGCGCCGCAACCGCGCCATCGCCCGTCCGCGCCAGGCCGCCATGTGGCTGGCCAAGCAGCTGACCACCCGTTCGCTGCCGGACATCGGCCGTCGCTTCGGCGGTCGCGACCACACCACCGTCCTGCACGCCGTGCGCCGCATCGAGGCCCTTCGCCAGGAAGACGCCGTGCTCAGCCAGGACCTGGAGACCATCACCCGCAAGCTGCGCGGCTGATCAGGCTTTCCAGCTCGACCGAAAGGGCCGCTCCGCAAGGGGCGGCCCTTTTCGTTTGATCCTCCTCCAGAGGGGAGCCTCCTTCACCCCGCCCGCGCACGCCTGAGCGTCAGGTTGATCCGCCCTCCCCCCGGCACGAGGCGCGAGGAGCCGGGCAGGATGCGGTCGACGCCGTGGAAGGCCAGGCGGGCGGGTCCGGACAGCCGGCAGACGTCGCCGGACGACAGCCGCAGCGACCGGGTCGGGTCCTTGCGGCTGGTTCCGCCGATGCGGAACACCGCCGTGTCGCCAAGCGAGATCGACAGCACCGGAAAGCGCGGGTCGGCCTCGTCACGGTCCTGGTGCAGGCCCATGCGGGCCTCGGGCCCGTAGAAATTGACCAGGCAGGCGTCGGGCGGCACCTGCGGATCGCCCAGCGCCGCCCAAAGATCGAGCAGCGCCTGGGGGATTGCGGGCCAGGCCTGGCCGGTGCCGGGGTGACGCTCGGCATAGCGGTAGCCGGCCGCGTCGCTGGTCCAGCCGAGGGGCCCGAGGCTGGTCATGGCCACGCTCATGGCCTTGCCGTAGGGCGTTGCGTAGTTGGCCGGCGGCGCGATCGCCGAGGCTTCCAGCACCGCCTCGACCAGCGCCCGCTGGGCGTCCGGCGACAGCAGGCCGGGCCAGAGATCGAAACCGGGGACGAGGGAGACGGGGGTCATCATTACGCGGAATTAATGCCTGTGGGCGGCCGGATGGGTGTTGGTTCGCGCCCTCGCGGGCTTTCTCCGCACGATCATTCCATACCAGGGCCGTTCATGCGTCGTCTTCTGTCCACCGCCGCAGCAGTCACGCTGCTTCTCGCCTCCGGAACCGCCCTCGCCGCCCCCGCCGTTCCAGGCTCCAAGGGCGCCACGCCGGCCACGGTGACCACCCAGCTGCCGCGCAACGCCCATCCGACCCACTACGACCTGGCCTTCACGCCGGACGCCCAGAAGATGAGCTTCACCGCCTCGGTGAAGATCGCCGTCGAGGTGACCGAGCCGACCACGACCATCACCCTTCAGGCCGCCGACCTGACCTTCGTGAAAGCCACCATCGACGGCAAGCCGGCGACCATCAAGGTCGACGAGGACGCCCAGACCGCCGCCTTCACGCTCAAGGCGCCGCTGGCCAAGGGCAAGCACGTTCTGGCCATCGACTACGCCGGCAAGATCTACACCCAGGCCGCCGGCCTGTTCGCCCTCGACTACGACACCGAGGAAGGC
This sequence comes from Caulobacter endophyticus, assembly GCF_003116815.1. Taxonomy (GTDB): domain Bacteria; phylum Pseudomonadota; class Alphaproteobacteria; order Caulobacterales; family Caulobacteraceae; genus Caulobacter; species Caulobacter endophyticus. The sequence continues at coordinate 76,553 of NZ_QDKQ01000076.1, read as the reverse complement.
CCCAGGCGCGCCCTCTACACCCAGTTCGAGAATTCCGACGCCCGCCGGTTCATCCCCTCGTGGGACGAGCCCTTCCACAAGGCGACCTTCAGAGTTGAGGCGACGGTCCCCACCGGCCAGATGGCCCTCTCCAACATGCCGGTCAGCAAGAGCGTGGACCTTGGCGGCGGCAAGACCCGCGTGACGTTCGCGACCTCGCCGAAGATGTCGACCTACCTGCTGTTCTTCGGCCTGGGCGAGTTCGAGCGCGCCAGCCTCAAGACCGCCGGCGTCGACATCGGCGTGGTCACCAAGAAGGGCGACCTGCCCAAGGCGAAGTTCGCCCTGGAGTCGGCCGGCCCGATGGTGGCCTGGTACAACGACTATTTCGGCGTCGACTACCCGCTGCCGGTGCTCGACCACATCGCCGCCCCCGGCCGCAGCCAGTTCTTCAGCGCCATGGAGAACTGGGGGGCGATCTTCTACTTCGAATACGCCCTGCTGATGGATCCGAAGATCTCCAGCCAGCGGGACGCCCAGAACATCTACACCACCGTCGCCCACGAAACCGCCCACCAGTGGTTCGGCAACCTGGTGACCATGGCCTGGTGGGACGACCTTTGGCTCAACGAGGGCTTCGCCTCGTGGATGGAGGGCCGGGCGACCGAGAAGTTCCACCCCGAATGGAACGCCGCCCTCGCCGCCGTCGGCGGCCGGGAATACGCCATGAACCTCGACGGCCTTTCCACCACCCACCCGGTGGTGCAGCACGTCGAGACCGTCGAGCAGGCCAGCCAGGCCTTCGACGCCATCACCTACCAGAAGGGCGAGGCGGTCATCCGCATGCTCGAGGGCTATGTGGGCGAGGACGCCTGGCGCACCGGCGTGCGCGCCTACATCAAGGCCCACGCCTACGGCAACACGGTCAGCGACGACCTGTGGAGCGCGGTCGAGGCCGCCGCGGGCAAGCCGATCACCGCCATCGCCCACGATTTCACCCTGCAGCCGGGCGTGCCCCTGATCCGCGTCGAAGGCGGCGCCTGCCAGGCCGGCAAGCAGGTCCTGACCCTGACCCAGGGCGAGTTCAGCAAGGACTTCCCCGACAAGGCGCCGCTGGCCTGGCGCGTGCCGGTCAACGCCAAGGCCCTGGACGGCGCGACGATCGCCAAGACCGTGGTCGAGGGCGGCAGGGCCAGCCTGACGGTCGAGGGCTGCGGCCCCGTCGTCGTCAACGCCGGCCAGAGCGGCTACTACCGCACCCTCTACGCCCCGGCGCAGTTCCAGCGGCTGGCGGCCGATTTCGGCAAGCTGGCGCCGATCGACCAGCTGGGCCTGCTGTCGGACGCCTGGTCGATGGGCACGGCGGGCCAGCAGTCGCCGACCGACGCCCTGGCCCTGATCGCCGCGACCCCGGCCGACGCCGATCCGCAGGTTCTGTCCAAGGTCGCCGGCGTGCTGTCGGCCATCGACGGCTATTACGAAGGCCAGGCCGAGCGCGCGGCCTTCCGCAAGCTGGCCATCGCCCGCCTGTCGCCCTTGCTGACCCGCGTGGGCTGGGAGGCCAAGGCCGGCGAGCCCGATCCGGTTGCCATCCTGCGCGGCGACCTGATCTCGACCCTGGGCGAGCTGGGCGACACCGCCGTGGTCGCCGAGGCCCGCCGCCGCTACGCCGCCGACAAGAGCGACCCGGCCGCCATCCCCGGCACGCTGCGCAAGGCGATCCTGACCGTCGTGGCCGTCAACGCCGACGCGGCGACCTGGGACGCCATCCACGCCCAGGCCCAGGCCGAGAAGACGCCGCTGGTGCGCACCCAGCTCTACAGCCTGCTGGCGGCGGCCGACGACGAGACCCTGGCCCGCAAGGCCCTGGATCTGGCCCTGACCGCCGAGCCGGGCGAGACCAATTCGGCCGGCATGATCTCGGGCGTGGCCTCGCGCCATCCGGACCTGGCCTTCGACTTCGCCGCGGCCCACCGCGACGCGGTCGACGCCAAGGTCGACAACAGCGCCCGCACCCGCTTCATCCCGAGCCTGGCCAAGGCCTCGGGCAAGCCGGAAACCGCCGAAAAGCTGAAGGCCTGGGCGCAGGCCAACCTGGCCGAGGGCTCGCGCAAGGAGGCCGACAAGGCGGTCTCGGCCATCGAATACCGGGCCAAGGTGCGTCGCGAGCGGCTGCCGGCGATCACCGCCTGGGTCGCCAAGGCCGGCTGAACGGACTTTCCACAGCGTCGGCCAAGGGTCGGGGAGCCGACGCTGCGACGTTCCGTCTTGCAGATTCCCCTTCTTTCCCTGCGGGAATGGGCTTGCGGCCGCACGCGTATCCCCCATATCGGGCATCGAAGCGGGGTTGACGGGCTCGTCAACTTCGATTGAAGCCTCTCCTTTCGTCTGGTTCGTCCAGGCGGCAGGATTTTGGATCAACCCTAGACGCGACCAGACGGGGACGGACCGAGAAAAACCGGGGCGCTTCTGATAAGGCCCTTGTCACCGCCGTCCGCCATTCGAGGAGCTGCAGGCACACCACATGAGCAAGATTATCGGTATCGACCTTGGCACCACGAACTCGTGCGTGGCCATCATGGACGGCAAGAACCCGAAGGTGATCGAGAACGCCGAAGGCGCTCGCACCACCCCGTCGGTCGTCGCCTTCCTCGAGGACGGCGAGCGCCTGATCGGCCAGCCCGCCAAGCGCCAGGCCGTGACCAACCCGACCAACACCCTGTTCGCGATCAAGCGCCTGATCGGTCGCAACGCGAACGACCCGGTGGTCGAGAAGGACAAGGGCATGGTGCCCTACGAGATCGTCAAGGGCCCGACCGGCGACGCCTGGGTCAAGGCCCACGGCAAGGACTACTCGCCCCAGGAAGTCTCGGCCTTCATCCTGCAGAAGATGAAGGAAGCCGCCGAAGCCCACCTCGGCGAGCCGGTGACCAAGGCGGTCATCACCGTTCCGGCCTATTTCAACGACGCCCAGCGCCAGGCGACCAAGGACGCCGGCAAGATCGCCGGCCTTGAAGTCCTGCGCATCATCAACGAGCCGACCGCGGCGGCCCTGGCCTATGGCCTGGACAAGAACGACGGCAAGAAGATCGCGGTCTACGACCTGGGCGGCGGCACCTTCGACGTCTCGATCCTCGAGATCGGCGACGGCGTGTTCGAGGTGAAGTCGACCAACGGCGACACCTTCCTGGGCGGTGAAGACTTCGACCTTCGGATCGTCGACTACCTGGCCGACGAGTTCAAGAAGGAGCAGGGCGTCGACCTGCGCAAGGACAAGCTGGCCCTCCAGCGCCTGCGCGAGGAAGCCGAGAAGGCCAAGAAGGAGCTGTCGTCGACGGCTCAGTACGAGGTCAACCTGCCGTTCATCAGCATGAACGCCTCGGGCCCGCTGCACCTGAACATCAAGCTGTCGCGCTCCAAGCTGGAAGCCCTGGTCGACGACCTGATCGCCCGCACCATCGGTCCGTGCGAACAGGCCCTCAAGGACGCCGGCCTGAAGAAGAGCGACATCGACGAAGTGATCCTGGTCGGCGGCATGAGCCGCATGCCCAAGGTCCAGCAGGCGGTGCAGGACTTCTTCGGTCGCGAACCCCACAAGGGCGTGAACCCCGACGAAGTCGTGGCGCTGGGCGCGGCCGTCCAGGCCGGCGTGCTGCAAGGCGACGTCAAGGATGTGCTGCTGCTCGACGTGACCCCGCTGACCCTGGGCATCGAAACCCTGGGCGGCGTGTTCACCCCGCTGATCGAGCGCAACACCACGATCCCGACCAAGCGCTCGCAGACCTTCTCGACCGCTGACGACAACCAGTCGGCCGTGACCATCCGCGTGTTCCAGGGCGAACGCCCGATGGCTGTGGACAACAAGATCCTCGGCCAGTTCGACCTGGTGGGCATCCCGCCGGCGCCGCGCGGCGTGCCGCAGATCGAGGTCACCTTCGACATCGACGCCAACGGCATCGTCCAGGTCCACGCCAAGGACAAGGCGACCAACAAGGAGCACTCGATCCGCATCCAGGCCAACGGCGGCCTCTCGGACAGCGACATCGAGCGCATGGTCAAGGAAGCCGAGGCCAACAAGGCCGCGGACGAAGAGAAGAAGAAGCTGGTCGAGGCCAAGAACCAGGGCGAGGCGATCCTGCACTCGACCGAGAAGGCCCTGGCCGAGCATGGCGACAAGGTCGGCGCGGCCGAGAAGACCGCGATCGAGACCGGCGTGGCCGAGCTGAAGACCGCCCTGGAAGGCGAGGACGTCGAGGCCATCCAGGCCAAGACCCAGGCCCTGATCCAGGCGTCGATGAAGCTGGGCGAGGCCATGTACGCCGCCCAGCAGGGTGGTGAAGGCGCCGAAGGCGGCGCTGAAGCTCCTGCGGACGACGGCGTGGTCGACGCCGAGTTCGAGGAAGTCGACGGCGCCGAAAAGCCGGCTTCCTAAGCCATGGACGCGCCGGCGAACGCCCAGATCGGGACCGTTCGCCGGCGCGCTCGTTTTACGGTGCGCCCGATTGACGCCTTGCGGCGGGGCGCCCCCTCCCCCACCTCTTTCACGACACCTCTTGTCCTGTTGAGCCTTACGGGCGCCGAACGCTGACGATGCGCGACTATTACGAAATTCTCGGCGTGAACCGGACCTGCGACGACGCGGGCCTGAAATCCGCCTTCCGCAAGCTGGCGATGCAGCACCACCCCGACCGCAATGGCGGTTGCGAGGACGCCAGCGGCCGGTTCAAGGAAATCAACGAGGCCTACAGCGTCCTCTCCGACCCGCAGAAGCGCGCGGCCTACGACCGCTTCGGCCATGCCGGCGTCAACGGCCCGCAGGGCGGCCCTGGCGGCATGGGCGGCGGGTTCGACGCCAGCGACATCTTCGGCGACGTGTTCGGCGATGTCTTCGGCGAGATGTTCGGCGGCGGCCGCCGCCAGTCCAACGGCCCGCAGCGCGGCCAGGACCTGCGCTACGACCTGGAGATCTCCCTGGAGCAGGCCTATGCCGGCGCCGAGGTCGAGATCACGGTCCCGGCGGCCATGACCTGCGAGGTCTGCGACGGCTCGGGCGCCAAGCCCGGCACCAGCCCCACCGTCTGCGGCTCGTGCGGCGGCGCTGGCCGCGTGCGCGCCACCCAGGGCTTCTTCTCGGTCGAGCGCGCCTGCCCCCGCTGCGGCGGCTCGGGCCGCCTGGTGCTGGATCCCTGCTCGGGCTGCCACGGCCACGGCCAGGTCCGCAAGGAACGCGTCCTGTCGGTCCGCATCCCGGCCGGCGTCGACGACGGCGCCCGGATCCGCCTGGCGGGCGAAGGCGACGCAGGCGTCCGCGGCGGTCCGCGCGGCGACCTTTACCTCTTCCTGTCGGTCAGCCCCCACGAGCTGTTCGAACGCGACGGCCTGGACCTGCTCTGCACCGTGCCGGTGCCGATGACGGTGGCCGCACTCGGCGGCGAGATCGAGGCGCCCTGCCTGAAAGGCGGCGAGACCTGCGACGGCACCTGCCGCATCAGCGTCAAGGTTCCCGAAGGCGCCCAGACCGGCAAGACCGTCCGCCTGAAGGGCAAGGGCATGCCGTCGCTGCGCAACCGCCAGCGCGGCGACCTGGTGGTCGAGCTGTTCGTCGAAACCCCGACCCACCTTTCGGCGCGCCAGAAAGAGCTCCTCAAGGAGCTGGCCGGCCTGTGCGACGAGAAGCAGAACCCCAAGTCGGCCAACTTCGTCGGCAAGGCCAAGCGCTTCTGGGAAGAAGTGACGGGGAACTGAGGCTCCGGCCCCGATGATCGATGAAAGGCCCGAGGCGCAAGCTTCGGGCCTTTCCTTTTGCGCGCTCCGGCTTGCCAGAACGATTTTTTGTTCTGCTATTGTACCACTCCAGCCAGAGGGCGCATGTGACCGTCGACGTCGATCAGCCCGTCGCTCTCGTCGAGGACGACAATGGCCATCGCTTCCTGATCTATGCCGCCAACAGCGGCGTGCGCATCGAGTTGCGCCATGACGGCGACGCGCTCTGGATGACTCAGGCGCAGATGGCGCAGCTGTTCGGGCGTGATCCCTCCGTCATCTACCGCCACGTCAGCAACATCCTCGAAGAAGGAGAGCTCGCCGAGGCGGATAACTTGCAAAAAATGCAAGTAATTGGCGCCGGGCGCCCAGGCACGCTCTACAGCCTCGATATGGTGATTTCGGTCGGCTATCGGGTCAGCTCGGCCCAGGCGACGCTGTTCCGGAAATGGGCGACGGGCGTGCTCGTGCGCTTCGCCATCAAGGGCTTCGTCGTCGACGCCGGGCGCCTGAAGTCTCCCGAAGGCGCAGTACAAGCTTTTCGACGATCAGCGCAGGGCCGCCCGACGTGCGGACGCCGATCGCGAACTCGCAGCGCTGAAGGAAGCCGACAAGGCCCTGCCGAAAGCGCGTCGAGCGCCGAAAAACCCCGGTCGCACCCCTTAACGAAAACCCCGACGCTCTGTAGTTTCCGGTCGGATGAACGCCCCCGTTTCTCCGCCCGTCCAGGCCTTCGACGCCACCGGCGCCACGCCGGTGATGCAGCAGTTCTTCGAGATGAAGACCCGGCAGCCCGATGCGCTGCTGTTCTTCCGGATGGGCGATTTCTACGAGCTGTTCTTCGACGACGCGATCCGCGCGGCCGCGGCGCTGGGCATCTCGCAGACCTTCCGGGGCAACCATAACGGCCAGCCGATCCCGATGGCCGGCGTGCCGCACCACGCGGCCGAGGCCTATCTGTCGAAGCTGATCCGCATGGGCTTCAAGGTCGCCGTCTGCGAGCAGATGGAAGACCCGGCCGAGGCCAAGAAGCGCGGCTCCAAGTCGGTGGTCCGCCGCGACATCGTGCGCGTCGTCACGCCGGGTACGCTCACCGAGGACGGCCTGCTGGACGCCCGGGGCGCCAACCGGCTGGCGGCGGTGGCCATTCGCGCGGGCCAGGCGGCCGTGGCGGCCGTGGAGCTGTCCACCGGCGAGGTCGAGTGCTTCTCGACCGGCAAGGAGGGCGTGGGGCCCCTGCTGGCGGCCCTATCGCCGTCCGAGACCCTCGTCGCCGACCGCCTGCTGGCCGACGACCATCTGGCCCAGACCCTGAAGATCTGCGGCGGCCTGATCCAGCCGATGCCCTCGGCCCTCTCCGAGCCGCAGGCCTCGGAGACCCGAGTCAAGCGCCTCTACGGCGTCGACACCCTGGACGGCTTCGGCGGCCTGGCGGCGGCGGAAATCGGCGCGCTGGGCCTGATCGCCGCCCACCTGGAAATGACCCAGGCCGGCAAGCTGCCGGCCCTGCGCGCGCCGCGCCGGGCGGCCGAGGCCGACGTCATGTCGATCGACCCGGCCACCCGCTCGAGCCTGGAGATCGACCGCACCCAGAACGGCGACCGCAACGGCTCGCTGCTGGCGGCCATCGACCGCACCGTCACCCCGGGCGGCGCACGGATGCTGGCCTCGCGGCTGGCCCGCCCGCTGCTGGACCCGGCCGCCATCGACCAGCGCCTGGACGCGGTCGAGTGGTTCGTCGAGCACCGCGGCCTTCGTGAGCGCCTGCGCGAGCAGCTGAAGGGCTCGGGCGACATGGCCCGGGCGCTGGCCCGCCTGGCGCTGGGCCGAGGCGGTCCGCGCGACCTGGCGTGCCTGCGCGACGGCCTGAAGACCGGCGAGAAGCTGGCCGGCATGGTCGGCGGCTCGGGCGACCCGCTGTCGCCGCCGCCGGTCGAGCTGGAAGGCGCGCTGGCGGCCCTGACGCCGTCGCTGCACCAGGGCGTCTCGCAGCTCCTGAACACCCTGGAGGCGGGCCTTGGTCCCGACCTGCCGGCCCTGGCCCGGGACGGCGGCTTCGTGGCTCCCGGCATCCGCCCCGAACTCGACCAGGCCCGCGCCCTGCGCGACGACAGCCGCCGGGTCGTGGCCGCCCTGGAACAGCGCCTGATCCAGGAAGCCGGCATCTCGCTGAAGATCCGCCACAACGGCGTGCTTGGCTATTTCGTCGAGGCCACCGCCGGCAAGGCCGACCCGCTGTTCCAGCCGCCGCTGAACGCCACCTTTATCCACCGCCAGACGCTCGCGAACCAGGTTCGCTTCACCACCGTGGAGCTGGCCGACCTGGACGCACGCATCGCCCAGGCGGCCGAGCGGGCCCTGGCCATGGAAGTGGCCGCCTATGAGGACTGGCGCGCCGAGGCCTGCGCCCTGGCCGAGCCGATCCAGGCCGCCGCCGAGGCCCTGGCCCGCCTGGACGTGGCCTCCAGCCTGGCCGAGTGGGCCGAGGACGCCGGCGCCGTGCGCCCGATCGTCGACAAGTCTCTGGCCTTCGAGGCCAGGGCCGCCCGCCACCCGGTGGTCGAGGCCGCCGTGCGCCGCGCCGGCGATCCCTACACCCCCAACGACTGCCGCCTCGACGCCGCCGGCGAGGTGGCCGCGCGCCTGTCGATCGTCACCGGCCCGAACATGGCCGGTAAGTCGACCTTCCTGCGCCAGAACGCCCTTCTGGCCATCCTCGCCCAGGCCGGCTGCTACGTGCCAGCCAAGAACTTCCGGCTGGGCGTGGTCGACCGCCTGTTCAGCCGCGTCGGCGCCGGCGACGACCTGGCGCGCGGCCGGTCGACCTTCATGATGGAGATGGTCGAGACGGCCGCCATCCTGACCCAGGCCACGCCTCGCAGCCTGGTCATCCTCGACGAGATCGGCCGCGGCACCGCCACCTATGACGGCCTGGCCATCGCCTGGGCCTGCGCGGAGTCGCTGCACGACACCAACCGCTGCCGCGCCCTCTTCGCCACGCACTATCACGAGCTGGCGACGCTGGAGGAGCGGATGGCGCACGTCTCCAACCTCAGCCTTCGGGCCAAGGAATGGAATGGCGACCTCGTCTTCCTGCACGAGGCCGCCGACGGCCCGGCCGACCGCTCCTACGGCGTGCAGGTGGCCAAGCTGGCCGGCGTGCCGCCCCAGGTCGTGGCCCGGGCCAAGGAGGTGCTGGACCGCCTGGAGAGCAAGACCGAATCACCCGCCAAGCTCGACGACCTGCCGCTGTTCGCAGCCTCGGCTCCCGTTGCGGCGGCGCCTGTCGTTTCGGCGCCCAGCGCCGTGGATGGCGCGCTGAAGGAGCTGGACGTGGACGGCATGAGCCCCCGCGAGGCCCTGGAAGCACTTTATCGGCTTAAGGGTCTGCTCAAGACCTAGGATCAATCATAGGAGCATGGCGGCGGCCGGTTCCGGCGGTCGCTTTGGCCGCCCGTCTCGGACACCCATATAACCGCCATGCCCCGCCGCCTTCGCCCTACGCCCCTGGAACACGTCGTCGACGGCCACGCCTTGCGGGCCCGCCTGTCGGCCGCCGCCCTGGACGCCATCGGCGACGAGGCCGCCCAGCGCGCCCGGGCGATCGACATACTCAAGCAGGCGCTGTTTCGCGGCCGGATGATCGCCAAGGAGCGGCTGGAGAACGGGGCCGGCGGCGTCGAGACCGCCCGCCTGCTCAGCGGCGTCACCGACGAAGTCATCACCGCCCTCTACGACTTCACGACCGTCCACGTCTTCCGGGCCCGCAACCCCACCGAGGGCGAGCGCCTGGCCTTGATGGCCGTGGGCGGCTACGGCCGCGCCACCCTGGCCCCGTTCAGCGACATCGATCTGCTGTTCCTGCGGCCCTACAAGCAGACGCCGCACGTCGAGAGCGTGATCGAGTACATGCTCTATGCGCTGTGGGACTTAGGGTTCAAGGTCGGCCACGCCTCGCGCACCATTGAGGAGTGCGTGCGCCTGTCGAAGGAAGACTTCACGATCCGCACCTCGATCCTGGAGGCCCGGCGGCTGACCGGCGACGAGCGCCTGGCCGCCGACCTCAAGAAGCGGTTCCGCGACGAGGTGATGAAGGGCACCGGCCAGCAGTTCGTGGCCGCCAAGCTCAAGGAGCGCGACGACCGCCAGGCCCGCGCCGGCGCCAGCCGCTACATGGTCGAGCCCAACGTCAAGGAGGGCAAGGGCGGCCTGCGCGACCTGCACACCCTGGTGTGGATCGCCGAGTACCTGCACCCGGTCGACGCCCCGGAGGACGTCTTCAAGATGGAGGTGTTCTCCGGCCGCGAGACCAAGGCCTTCATCCGCGCCTTCGACTTCCTGCACGCCGTGCGGGCCCACCTGCACTTCACCACCGGTCGTCCCGAAGAGCGGCTGACCTTCGACCTGCAGCCCGAGATCGCCCGCCGCATGGGCTATGGCGACCGGGGCGACGCGCCGGCGGTCGAGCGCTTCATGCGCCGCTACTTCCTGATCGCCAAGGAAGTGGGCGCCCTGACGCGGGCTTTCTCGGCCAAGCTGGAGGCCGAGCACTTCAAGAATGAGCCCAAGGGCATCTCGCGCTTCCTTCCGGGCGCCAAGCCCAAGCGCAAGGCCCTGGACGCCCCCGGCTTCTACGAGGATGGCGGCCGCCTGAACATCGACGCGCCCGAGATCTTCGAACACGACCCGGTCAACCTGATCCGGCTGTTCAAGATCGCCGACGAGCGCGACCTTGATCTGCATCCCGACGCCTTCACGGCCGTGACCCGACGCCTGGGCCTGATCACCTCGAAGGTGCGCCGTGACCCGCAGGCCACCCAGGCCTTTCTCGACCTGCTGGCGCGCGGCAAGCGCAGCTATCGCACCCTGACCCTGATGAACGACGCCGGCGTTCTGGGCCGCTTCATCCCGGAGTTCGGCCGCGTCGTCGCCCAGATGCAGTTCAACATGTACCACTCGTACACGGTGGACGAGCACACCCTGCGGGCCGTCGGCCTGATCGGCGACATGGCCGCCGGACGCCTTTCGGAAGACCATCCGCTGGCCGTGTCGATCATGCCGCTGATCGAGGACCGCGAGGCCCTGTTCCTGGCCATGCTGCTGCACGACACCGGCAAGGGCGGCGTAGGCGGCCAGGAGAAGGCCGGGGCTCGCTCGGCGCGCAGCGCCTGCGAGCGCCTTGGCGTCGAGCGCTCCAAGGTCGAACTGGTCGCCTGGCTGGTCGAGAACCATCTGGTGATGAGCGACTTCGCCCAGAAGCGCGACGTGTCGGACCCCGGCACCGTGGCCGCCTTCGCCCGCATCGTCGAGAACCCCGAGCGCCTGCGCCTGCTGCTGGTCATCACCGTGGCCGATATCCGGGCCGTTGGGCCGGGGGTGTGGAACGGCTGGAAGGGCCAGCTGCTGCGCGAGCTCTACAACGCCACCGAGGCCGTTTTCCGGGGCGGACGGGGCAGCGACGCCACCGCCAACGTTCAGCGCCACCAGGAGGCCGCGGCAGCCACCGCACGCGAGGCCCTGATCGCCGCCGACCCCGCCGCCAAGGGCTGGGCCGCGGCGATGGAGGACGCCTATTTCGGCGCCTTCGGTCCGCAGGACCTGCTCGATCACGCGGCGCTGGCCCGCCGGGCCGCGATCCAGGGCGGCGCGGCCGCCGAGGGGCGGGTCAATCCCGGCGCCAACGCCGCCGAGATCGTCGTCGCCGCCAAGGACCGTCGCGGCCTGTTCGCCGACCTGGCCCTGGCCATCTCATCGCTGGGCGGCAATGTCGTCGGCGCACGGGTCTTCACCTCCCGCCAGGGCCAGGCGCTCGACGTCTTCTACGTGCAGGACGTCACCGGCGCCGCGCTCGGCTGCGAGAACCCCCGCGCCCTGCGCCGCCTGGCCGACGCCCTGGAGGCCGCCGGCCGCGGCGAGGGCGTCAATGTCGAGGCCCGGCGGGGCGCGGAGCTGGCCCGCACGGCCGCCTTCGCCATCGCCCCCACCGTGGTCGTCGACAACGAGGCCTCGCACGAGGCCACGGTGGTCGAGGCCTCGGGCCGCGACCGCCCCGGCCTGCTGCAGGCCCTGGCCCGCACCCTGGCCGACAACGGCCTGTCCATCCAGTCGGCCCACATCGACGGCTATGGCGAGCGGGCGGTCGACGCCTTCTACGTGCAGACGGCCGAGGGTGGGAAGCTGGCCGAAGGGCGCAAGGTCTCGGCGCTGAAGGCCGACCTGCTGGCGGCGCTGGAGCAGAACGAGGCGGGCGCCCCGAGCACCCGTCCGGGCCTGAAACGCGCGCGCGCCAGCGTCGCCCGCTGAGGCGGCAGCGGCGGATAGCGATTCGATTTTCGGGTCAAATACTTCAGCGACCGTCTCTCGATCGCCTTGTGGAAAATTACCGTCGTCGGCGCTTTCGATCTGACGCCGACGACGGCGATTTCGCCTTGCAGTGCAATGACTTGGGCGAAATTCTCGCCCTCCCTGCCCTCGCCTGTCGCGAACGGCGCGAACCGGAGTACGGCCGCGCCCTGTTCCGCGCGCGACAGAAGACTCCTCAAACGCCCCGGGTCAGGCGGTTGCAGAGGTCGTCCAGCTGCTCGAGCGTCGCGTAGCGGACAACCAGCGAGCCGGCGCCGCCGCGATGGTCGATCTCGACGTCGAGGCCGAGCACCGACGACAGGTCGGCCTCCAGGGCCTGGGTGTCGGTGTCCTTGGCGCGCGGCGCACGCGGGGGCGCCGAGCCGCCGTTCTTGGCGCGGGGGGTCGCATCGCCGGTCTGGGCGACGCGGGCCAGGGTCTCGGTCTCGCGCACCGATAAACCGCCGTCGATGATCTGCTGGGCCAGAGCGCCCGGATCAGCGGCCGTGGCGATGGCGCGGGCGTGGCCTGCCGTCAGGGCGCCGGTGACCAGGTGCTGCTGCACCGCTTCGGGCAGGGCAAGCAAGCGCAGGGTGTTGGCCACGTGGCTGCGGCTCTTGCCGATGGTCTGGGCGATGGCGTCCTGGGTGCGGCCGAACTTGTCCATCAGCACGCGGTAGCTCAGCGCCTCTTCAAGGATGTTGAGGTCCGAACGCTGGACGTTCTCGATGATGCCGATCTCAAGCACGGCCAGGTCGTCGAGCTCGCGAACGATGATCGGTACGGTCTTGAGGCCGGCGCGCTGGGCGGCGCGCCAGCGACGCTCGCCGGCGACGATCTGGTACTCGCCCGGAGCCCCCGGCGCCGGCCGAACCAGGATCGGCTGCAGGATGCCCTTCTCGGCGATCGAGTTGGAAAGTTCTACCAGGTCTTCCTCGCGGAAGGTCCGGCGAGGCTGATCGGGATTACGCTTCAGAAGCTCGATCGGCGCCTCGCGCGAGCCGCCGGTATTGTCGCCCGGCGCCTGAGCCGGCGCGGCCTCGACCTCGCCCAGCAGCGCCGACAGGCCGCGACCCAGACCCCGACGGCCCTCCGACATCCCCGCTTCACCGACCACGACCGTCTCCTCGAAACTTCAACTTCAATAGTCACTTCGACCCGTATCCTCAGGTCGAGGCTCAAATGGGTAGGCCTGTGGATCAGGCCGCCTGAGCCTGTCGATCCCGCTCGCGGCTGATCACCTCACGGGCCAGCCGCAGGTAGGCCTGGCTGCCGGCGCACTTGAGATCATAAAGCAGCACCGGCTTGCCGAAGGACGGCGCCTCCGAGACCCGGACGTTCCGCGGTATGACCGCGTCGTACACCTTGTCGCCGAAGTGCTCGCGCACGTCCCGGGCTACCTGCTCCGAAAGGCTGTTACGGCGATCGTACATGGTCAGCACCACGCCCTGGATTTCCAGCCGCGGATTCAGGCTGCCGCGCACCCGCTCGATGGTGCGGATCAACTGGGTCAGACCTTCCAGGGCGAAGAACTCGCACTGCAGCGGCACGAACACGGCGTCGGCGGCGGTCATGGCGTTGACCGTCAGCACGTTCAGCGACGGCGGGCAGTCGATCAGCACATAGGTATAGGGGCCGTTGGCGCGCAGCGGCTCCAGGGCGTCGCGCAGGCGGTAGGAACGGCGGGCAACCTGGCCGAGTTCCAGCTCGACCCCCGACAGGTCGGCGTCGGCCGGGATCACGTCCAGGCCCGGCAGCGAGGTCTGGACGGCGGCCTCGACCACCGGGGCCTCGCCCATCAGCACGTCGTACAGCGTCTTCTTGCGCTGCAGGCGACCGATGCCCAGGCCCGTGGAGCAGTTGCCCTGCGGATCGGCGTCGATCAGCAGCACGCGCTCGCCACAGGCGGCCAGGGCGGTGCCCAGGTTGATGGCCGTGGTGGTCTTGCCCACCCCGCCCTTCTGGTTGGCGACGGCCAGGACTCTCAGCTCAGACTTTGCGGACACGGCTCAGCCCCTTGATTTGCACGACATGGCCGCGCGGATCGCTCTTGGAGCTCCGCACGTCCGACTCGAACTTCCAGGTCTTCTCGGCTTCGGCGATCTCGGCGGCGACCTCCTGGCCCTTCAGGAACCAGGCGACCGCGCCGCGCTTGAAATAGCGTTGCGAGTATTCCAGCAGGCGCGGCATCGGCGCACAGGCCCGGGCGGTGACCACCTGGACCTTCAGGTCCAGGCTCTCGGCGCGGGCGTTGTGGATCTCGACCGGCAGATCGAGCTCGCGGCAGACGGCGTCGAGAAAGCGGCAGCGCTTGGCCATGCTCTCGACGAGGTGGACCTTGGCCCCCGGCACGCCCTTAAGCAGGATGGCCAGCACCACGCCCGGCAGGCCCGCACCGGCTCCCAGATCGGCCCAGACCTTGGCCTGCGGCGCGAAGGTGAGCAGCTGGGCGCTGTCCCAGGCATGGCGGTTCCAGTAGGCCGCCATCGAGGCCGGGCCGACGAGGTTCATCACCTCGTTCCACTCGGCCAGCAGGTCCTTGTAGCGCGCCAGGTCGGCGACCTGCGCGTCGGTCGCCCCCGTCAGCCTCTGGAAGGCTGCGGCGTCGACCGGGTCGAGCGTTTCGATGACGAGTTCAGGAGCGGCTTGAGCCATCAGGCGGCCCGGCCCCGTCGCACGTGGGCCAGCAGGGCCGTCAGGGCGCCGGGGGTGACGCCTTCGATGCGGGCCGCCTGGCCCAGCGTCAGGGGCTTCACCCGGATCAGCTTCTCGCGCACCTCGTTGGACAGGCTGCCGATGTCGCGATAGTCGAGGTCGGCCGGCAGGCGCAGGTCCTCGTCCTTGCGAAGGGATTCCGCGTCGGCGCGCTGGCGATCGAGATAGCCGGCATAGGCCGCCTCGATCTCGATCTGCTCGCGGGCCATCGGGCTCCAATCGGCGATCTCGGGCCACACGCGGACGAGGTCGTCCAGGCCAACGTCAGGATAGGCCAGCATGGCCAGGACGTCGCGACGCTGGCCGTCGGCATTGACCTTGAAGCCGGCCTTGACGGCCTCGGCCGGGGTCATGTTCAGGGTGCGGGCGCGGGCGCGGACGGCGTCCAGCTCGGCCTTCTTGGCGGCCCAGGCGCCGGCGCGAACCTCGCCCACGACGCCCAGCTGCACGCCGCGTTCGGTCAGGCGCTGGTCGGCGTTGTCGGCGCGCAGGGTGAGGCGGAACTCGGCCCGGCTGGTGAACATGCGATAGGGCTCGGTCACGCCACGGGTGACGAGATCGTCGATCATCACGCCGATATAGGCCTCGTCGCGCGCGAAGACGGCCGGCTCCTTACCCAAGGCGGAGAGCGCCGCGTTCATGCCGGCGACCAGGCCCTGGGCGCCGGCCTCTTCATAGCCCGTGGTGCCGTTGATCTGGCCGGCCAGATAGAGGCCTGGCAGGCGCTTGGCCTCCAGCGTGGCGTAGAGCTCGCGCGGATCGACGTAGTCGTACTCGATCGCATAGCCGTAGCGGATCACTTCCACGGCCTCGAGGCCGGGGATGGTGCGCAGGAACAGGAGCTGGGTTTCGGCCGAGACCGAGGTCGAGACGCCGTTCGGATAGACCGTGTCGTCGTCCAGGCCTTCAGGCTCCAGGAACACCTGATGGCTGGTCTTGTCGGCGAAGCGGACGACCTTGTCCTCGATCGACGGACAGTAGCGCGGGCCGATCCCCGTGGCGCGGCCGCCATAGACGGCGGATTCGCCCAGGCGATCGGCGATGATCCTGTGGGTTTCCTCGGTCGTGAAGGTGATGCCGCAACGGATCTGCGGCACGTCGATCCTGTCGTTGAGGAACGAGAAGGGCACGGGCTCTTCGTCGGCCGCCTGCATGTCGAGGCGATCCCAGGCGATGGTCTTGCCGTCCAGACGGGCGGGCGTGCCGGTCTTCAGGCGGCCCATATCGAAGCCCAGGCCGTAGAGACGATCCGACAGGCCGATGGACGGCTGATCGCCGACGCGGCCGGCCGGGATCCGGGTCTCGCCCTGGTGGATGACGCCCTTGAGGAAGGTGCCGGTGGTCAGCACGACCTTGGGGGCGCGATAAACCCTCCCCTCCCCGTCCAGCGCGCCGGCCACGTGGCCATCCTCGACGACCAGGTCTTCGGCGGCGGCGGCAATCACATCGAGATTGGGATAGGCGAACAGCTCGGCCTGCATGGCCTGCCGATAGAGCTTGCGGTCGATCTGCGAACGCGGGCCGCGGACGGCCGGGCCCTTGGAGCGGTTCAGCATCCGGAACTGGATGCCGGCCTTGTCGGCCATGCGACCCATGAGGCCGTCCAGGGCGTCGATCTCGCGCACCAGGTGGCCCTTGCCCAGGCCGCCGATGGCCGGGTTGCACGACATCTCGCCGACGGTTTCACGTTTATGGGTCAGCAGCAGGGTGCGCGCACCGGTGCGTGCGGAGGCCGCCGCGGCTTCACAACCGGCATGACCGCCGCCGATGACAATGACGTCCCAGGACTGGGGCGAAGAGCTGGACAAGGAGAAACGCGCCTCAATGCGGAACGCCCCCGGCGCTGCGGGGGCGTTCCTGACTTATAGCTTCAAGCCGCCCTGTGGGCGAGTCGAGTTCGGTGCGTTTCACGTGAAACGCGGTGCGCGTATCTGTGGTCAGGCTGTGGACGGTTCAAGACCCTGTTCCACGTGAAACATTCACTTCCCTATGCAGAAGCTTGAAAAGACACGATCAAGCACGTCCTCCGGATCGATGCGGCCTGTAATCCGCGAAAGGGCACGGGAAGCCAGGCGAACATCCTCTGCAGCCAGTTCCACGTCGCTTGTTTCGGCTAAGGCGCGCTGAAGGAATGCCCTCGCCTCCCCAAGACGTTCGGCGTGGCGGATGCGGGTGGCTGCCGGAAACTCTGCGCCAGAAAGGGCGTCGACCACGTGATCGGTCAGAGCGGCGCGAATAGGCCCGGCCCCCTGTTCCCGCGCCGACAGCGCCACCACGTGCAATCCAAGCAACGCCGTCTGCGCGCGTATGGCCGCAACGGCAGCCGGCTCTACCAGGTCGATCTTGTTGATCACCAACCAGTCGCCGGGGCGGACGATTTCGTGATGTTCGGAATGTTTCACGTGAAACTCGCCAGCATCGACGACCCAGAGACGCAGGTCCGCCTCCTGCGCCCAGACCCGCGCCCGGCGCACGCCCTCAGCCTCGATATCGTCCACCGTTTCGCGGATTCCAGCCGTATCGGCCAGCAGCGCCTTGTAGCCGCCAAGCACCAGCGGGACCTCGATCACGTCACGCGTGGTGCCCGGCGTGGCGGTGACGATGGCGGCGTCACGCTCGGCCAGCGCATTGAGCAAGGTGCTCTTGCCGGCATTGGGCGCGCCGACCAGGGCGATGCGGAAGCCATCGCGCACCCGGCGACCACGGGCAACGTCGGCCAGCGCGGCGTCGATCTCGGTCTTCAGCGTCTCCAGGCCAGGGCGGGCCCGCGCAGCCACGTCCTCAGGCAGTTCCTCGTCGGGGAAGTCGACGGCGGCCTCCAGCATGGCCAGCGACTGGACCAGCAGATCGCGCCAAGCGTCGTAGCGACGGCCCAAGGCGCCGCCCAGTTGTCCCAGCGCCTGCTTGCGCTGGCCTTCGGTCTCGGCGTCGATCAGGTCGCCCACGGCCTCGGCCTGAGCCAGGTCGAGCTTGCCGTGCTGGAAGGCCCGGCGAGTGAACTCGCCCGGTTCGGCCAGGCGCAGGCCGAGGGCCGACAGGGCGCCGAGCAGGGCCTCCACGACCGCCCTGCCCCCGTGCACGTGAAACTCGGCCGCGTCCTCGCCGGTGTAGCTGGCCGGCCCCCGGAACCAGAGCACCAGCGCGTCGTCAAGCGCGACGCCGTCATGGCGCAGGGTGCGAAGCACGGCCTGGCGCGTCTTGGGCAGGTTTCCCGTGAGGGCCCGCACCGCCTCGCCGCTGGCCGGACCCGAGACGCGGATCACCGCCACGGCGGCGCGACCGGCCGCCGTGGCCGGCGCATAGATCGTATCGGCCATCAGATCAGTCGCGCTTGCCGACCGCCGCTCCGGCCGCAGCCGTCATCAGCTTGCGGAAGCTGTCCTGGGCGCCGGCCCCGAACGCCATCCAGTTCTTCATCAGTTCCTCGGGCGCGAGCATCGCCATGTTGGCGTCCATGCGCGCCTGCATCTCTTTCACGAGATGGTCGTTCAATCCGCTTACGTCGGGCAGGCCCAGGAAGGCCCGCGCCTCGACCGGGGTGCAGTCGATCTCGATCGTCATCTTCATCGAAAAAGTTCCCTGGCGGCAGGCCACGAGATTGTGACGCCGCGCACTGCTCGGGGCAGGTTAGAGCGCTTCGGTCGAAAGTCCCATCGACGGCTTATTGTATGTGGAGAGCCCCATGAGCGAGACCCTCACGATCAACACGCCCGATGGCGACTTCTCGGCCTATGTGGCGCGTCCCGCCACGGGAGACAATCCGCCGGCCGTCGTCGTCATCCAGGAGATCTTCGGCGTCAACCAGGTGATGCGCGACATCTGCGACAAGCTCGCCGGCGAAGGCTTCCTGGCCGTCTGCCCCGACCTCTTCTGGCGGATCGAGCCCGGCATCGACATCACCGACAAGTCGGAAGCCGAGTGGAAGAAGGCCTTCGAACTGTTCAATGCCTTCGACGTGGACGCCGGCGTGGCCGATATCGACGCCACGATCGACGCCATCCGTCCGCTTTCGTCGGGCAAGGTCGGCGCGGTCGGCTACTGCCTGGGCGGCCTGCTGGCCTTCCTGACGGCCACCCGCACCGACGCCGACGCGGCGGTCTCCTATTACGGCGTCGGCCTGGAGAAGCACGTCGGCGAGGCCGAGAAGCTGGAGAAGCCCCTGCTGCTGCACGTGGCCGAGGAAGACCAGTTCGTGCCCAAGGAAGCCCAGCAGGTGATCTTCGCGGCGCTGAAGGATCATCCGCAGATCACCCTTCATACCTATGCCGGCCGGGACCACGCCTTCGCCCGCGAAGGCGGCGAGCACTATGACGCCGCCGATGCGTCCCTCGCCAACGGCCGCAGCCTGGCCTTCTTCAAGAAGGCCCTCGCTTGATGCTGGCCGTCGAAGCCAAGGCCGCGGGCGGGCCGGAAGTGCTGGAGGTCGTAGAGCGCGACCTTCCCTCCCCCGGCCCCGGCCAGATTCTCATCCGCCATGCGGCCGTCGGCCTGAACTTCATCGACACCTATCACCGTTCAGGCCTCTATCCGGTGAAGTACCCGCAGGTGCTGGGCCTGGAAGCCGCCGGTCACGTGGAGGCCGTCGGCGAGGGGGTCACCCGCTTCGCCGTCGGCGACCGCGTCGCCTACAACGGCACGATGGGCGCCTATGCGCAGGCCTCGGTGGTTCCGGCCGATCGGGCGGTGAAGGCGCCAGAGCGAGTCGAGCTGGAGGTCGCCGCCGCCGCGCTGCTCAAGGGCATGACGGCCGAGTTCCTGGTCCGCCGCTGCTTCCCGGTACAAGCCGGCCAGACGGTGCTGGTCCACGCGGCCGCCGGCGGGGTCGGCCAGATCCTGGTCCAATGGATCAAGGCCCTGGGCGCCAGCGTCATCGCCACGGTCGGTTCGGAAGCCAAGGCGCAGATCGTTCGCGACCTCGGCGCCGATCACGTGATCCTCTATGATCGCGAGGACGTCGCTGCCCGGGTGGACGAGATCACCGGCGGGGCCGGCGTGCCGGTCGTCTTTGACGGCGTCGGCAAGGACACCTTCCAGGGCAGCCTCAAGAGCCTGGGGCGTCGCGGCGTGCTGGTCACCTATGGCAACGCCTCAGGCCCCGTCCCGCCCTTCGCGCCGCTGGAGCTGGGCGCCAAGTCGGCCTTCATCACCCGCCCTCGCCTGTTCGACTACATCGTCACGACGGACGAGCTCGACGAGAGCGCTGCGGCCCTGTTCGAGGTCCTGGCCTCGGGCGCGGTGAAGATCGAGATCGGCCAGCGCTTCCCGCTGGCGGAGGCTCGGGCGGCGCATGAGGCGCTGGAGGGGCGGAAGACGACCGGGGCGACGGTGCTGGTGCCCTAAATGCTCCCCTGGGGGAGCTGTCGCGGAGCGACTGAGGGGGCGACGCCGACGGTGGAAGTCCCCCTCCGGCCCTCCGGGCCACCTCCCCCAAGGGGGAGGATCTGATCACCGCCGACCAACAAAAAAGGCCCCGGATCGCTCCGGGGCCTTTCTCGTGTTTCACGTGAAACACCAAGCTTAAGTATTCATGCTCTGGAAGAAATCGCCGTTCGTCTTCGACTGGCGCAGCTTGTCGAGCAGGAACTCGATGGCGTCCGACGCGCCCATCGGGTTGAGGATGCGGCGCAGCACGTAGGTCTTCTGCAGCTGGTCGCGCGGGGTGATGAGCTCTTCCTTGCGGGTGCCCGACTTGAGCACGTCGATGGCCGGGAAGATGCGCTTGTCGGCCACCTTGCGGTCGAGGACGATTTCCGAGTTACCGGTGCCCTTGAACTCTTCGAAGATGACTTCGTCCATGCGGCTTCCGGTGTCGATCAGGGCCGTGGCGATGATCGACAGCGAGCCGCCTTCTTCCACGTTACGCGCGGCGCCGAAGAAGCGCTTGGGGCGCTGCAGGGCGTTGGCGTCGACACCGCCGGTCAGCACCTTGCCCGACGACGGGACGGTGGTGTTGTAGGCGCGGCCCAGACGCGTGACCGAGTCCAGCAGGATGACGACGTCGCGCTTGTGCTCGACCAGGCGCTTGGCCTTTTCGATGACCATTTCGGCGACCTGCACGTGGCGAGTGGCCGGCTCGTCGAAGGTCGAGGCGATGACCTCGCCCTTCACCGTGCGCTGCATGTCGGTGACTTCTTCCGGGCGCTCGTCGATCAGCAGGACGATCAGATAGCACTCGGGGTGGTTGGTCTCGATCGACTTGGCGATGTTCTGCAGCATCACCGTCTTACCCACGCGCGGCGGGGCGACGATCAGGCAGCGCTGGCCTTTGCCGAGCGGGGCTACGATGTCGATGACGCGGCCCGAGCGGTCCTTGATGGTCGGGTCGGGCAGTTCCATGTTCAGGCGCTCTTCAGGATAGAGCGGCGTCAGGTTGTCGAAGTGCACCTTGTGGCGCACGTTGTCGGGGCTTTCGAAGTTGATCTTCGAGACACTGGTCAGGGCGAAATAACGCTCGCCCTCGCGCGGCGAGCGGATCGCGCCCTCGACGCTGTCGCCGGTGCGCAGGCCAAACTTGCGGATCTGCGAGGGCGACACGTAGATGTCGTCCGGACCCGGCAGGTAGTTGGCTTCCGGCGAGCGCAGGAAGCCGAAGCCGTCCTGCAGCACTTCCATGGTGCCCGAACCGAAGATCTCCACGCCTTCCTCGGCGAGGGTCTTCAGGATGGCGAACATCATGTCCTGCTTGCGCATGGAGTTGGCGTTCTCGACCTCGAAGGTCTCGGCGAACGCCAGCAGGTCGGCCGGGGACTTTTCCTTCAGTTCCTGCAGCGACATGCGCGTCAGGCCCATGGCGGCGATGGCCGCCGTGATCTCGGAGTTGTCGTCTTCGTCGCCGGCGTCGCCCTCGATGGCGACCTCAGCGGTTTCCGTCACGATCTCGATGGCGGCCTCTTCCGTGGCTTCCCCAACGGTGTCCACGGGGGCGTCCAGGTCGAGCGGGGCTTGCGGATCGGTTTCTTCAGTCATGCATAGACTCGCGGTCGCCCGGATACGATCCGGGCTTGGATAGAAATTCAGCCGGCTTCAGGCGAAGGCGGCGATGGGGTCGCGCCATGACGACGGCGCGGATCGATCAGGGGAACGGATCATGGGGCGCTCCAGGACGGGCGCGATCCGTGAAAGGCGGGAACGCCACGGTATGACCGCAACGTCTGACCAAGACGGGAACCACAAGGCGGCCCCGGGGTCAAGCGCTACCGATGGGGTCCTGTGGGGCTCTATCGTGCAGCGGGGGATAAGGCGGGGAGAACGCGGGACGTTTCGTCCCCTCCCCGTTAGTTCAGGTACTTGGTCGTCACCGACAGCACGATGACGATGGCCGCCACGAAGGGCAGCTCGTTGGTGGCGCGCCAGAATTTTTCCGAGCGGGTGTTCTGGCCGGCCTCGAACTGTTTGCGGGCCTTCGACAGGAAGCCGTGCCAGCCGAACAGGAAGAACACGCCGGCCAGCTTGGCCAGCATCCAGGGCTTGAGCAGGAAATCCCAACCGCGGATGACTCCGTCGGCCATGATCAGGCCCAGGCCGAAGATCAGGGCGGCGATCATCGCCGGATTGATGATCCCGCGCAGCAGCCGCCGCTCCATGACCTTGAAGGTCGCGTCCATCTCCGAGCCCAGCGTGGCGCCCGTGTGATAGACGTAGAGCCGCGGCAGGTAGAGCATCCCCGCCATCCAGGCGATCACGGCCAGGATGTGCAGGCCGCGGATCAGGTTGAAATGCTCGACCAGGAAGTCGGTCACGCGCGGGCTCCAGAGGCGGTTTTGGGACAGGATCGGTCGCTGCCGCAGACCTGCGGCGCTTCCGAAGAGAGGGCCTCAGTCACGAGAGTCCCCAAACAATCGATGAACGCGGGGGCGACGCCAAGGGCCGGCACGCGGGCATAGATCGACCCGCCGTGCTCGTAGGCCAGTTCGCGATACTCGACGTCCAGCTCGACCAGCGTCTCGATGTGTTCGGACACGAAGGCGATCGGCGTGACCACCAGGGCCAGGCCCGCCTGCGCGGCCGCCTTGACCTCGTCGTCGGTGGACGGGCCGATCCACTTCAGCGGGCCGACCCGGCTCTGGTAGCTGATCTTCCAGTCGACGCCCTCGCCCAGGATATCGCCGAGCCTTTCGACGACCGCGGCGGCCGTGGCCTCGACCTGGCGCTGATAGGGGTCGCCGGCGGTGATCACCTTTTCCGGCAGACCATGGGCCGAAAACAGGATCCGCGCGGGTCTCGGCGAGCCGGCCTTGACGTACTCGGCGCGGATCAGATCCGCGTGCGCCTGCACGAAACCATCGGCGGTCGGATAGCAGCACAGCGTCGTCGTGCGGCCCGGACCCTTGCGATAGGCGCGTCTCCACGCCTTCAGAGACGAAGCGGTCGTGGTCGTCGAATACTGCGGATAGAGCGGCAGCAGCACGACCTCGTCGGGCTTCCAGGCCTTCACCGCCCTCGCCGTCTCGCCGGTCAGCGGATCCCAGTAGCGCATGGCCACGAAGGCCTTGACCGTGTCGCCCGGCAGGCGCTGGGCCAGAACCGCCTCGAGCGCTCGCGCCTGCCTGTCGGTTTCCGGCAGCAGCGGCGAGCCGCCGCCCATCAGGGCGTAGTTGGCGCGCGCCGACTTGGCCCGGGTGGTCGAGATCAGCGCCGCGACCGGATAGCGAACGAAGAACGGCGCTTGGATGATCGCCGGATCTCGAAACAGGTTGAACAGGAACGGCCGCACGGCCGCCTGGCCGTCGGGTCCGCCGAGATTGAACAGGACGACGGCGATCTTTCGCCCGCTGTTGGCTTGGTTCACAGGCCGGTCACCCGCTTCAGCACCTGCTCGACGTGAGCGATCGGCGTGTCGGGCAGGATGCCGTGACCCAGGTTGAAGATATAGGGGCCCTGCCCCCACTGCTGAAGCATCTGCTCCACCCGTTCGTCCAATGCCGCGCCGCCGGCCCGCAGCAGCAGCGGATCAAGGGCGCCCTGGATGGTCTTGGTCTTCTGGATCGCCTGGCCCAGCTTCGCCGAGGCCGAGGTGTCGAGCGCCACGCCGTCCACAGGCACGGCCTGCGCGTAGGCCTCGACGAGCGTTCCGGCCCCGCGGGGGAAGCCGATGAGCGGCACGGTCACGCCCCGCGCCCGCAGGCCCTCGACGATGGCGATGTGGGGCTTGGTCACCAGGCGCTCGAACAGCGGCTCGGAGAGGCCCTCGGCCCAGCTCTCGAACAGCTTCAGCGCCTGGGCGCCGGAAGCGGCCTGCATGGCCAGATAATCGACCGTGGCGTCGACGAGGATCTGGATCAGCCGGTCCAGCTTGTCGGCGTTCTGATAGGCGAAGGTCCGCGCGCCCGAGCGATCGCTGGATCCGCCTTCGATCATGTAGGTCGCCACCGTCCACGGCGCGCCGGCGAAACCGATCAGCGCCTTCGAAGGATCGATATCTGCGCGAACGCGCGAGAGCGTCTCACCGACGGCTTTCAGGGCCTCGCCGGCCTGCTGCGTCCTGTCGGCCATGGCCTCGAGGTCGGGCAGTTCGCCGAGCTTGGGGCCTTCGCCGGCCTCGAACCACACCTTCTGGCCCAGCGCGCCGGGGATCAGCAAAATATCGGCGAAGACGATGGCCGCGTCGTACGGAAAGCGGCGCAGCGGCTGCAGGGTGACCTCGGCGGCTTTCTCTGGATTCAGGCAGAAGCTTATGAAGTCCGGGGCCGTCGCGCGCACGGCGCGATACTCGGGGAGATACCGGCCCGCCTGGCGCATGAACCAGACCGGGGGACGCTCGGCGGTTTCACCGGCCAGCACGGAGAGAAACTTCGGGATCGGAGAGCTCGTCATACCGGCGGTTAAATCCCGGCAAGCCGTTCCACTCAAGTCCGTGCGATCCCGTACCCCTTATTCTTCTTAAAAATAAGAATCTTAGAGAGAGAGGAAGAAGGGGGAGGGCAAGTGCAACACGGGGATAAGTCCGCCCCGGTGGACAACTCCAACAGGCCCTACTCGGTATGCCCCAGCTTGGTGCACATGGGGGTCATACCCTGTGAACTTCGTGGACAAGCTTCCAACCCATCGGATTCCTTACGAAACCCAGACGATGGTGAATGGTAAATTAACCATCCATTAGGACTTTCCACAAGCGCGGGACAACGCTCGGGCACAGGTCCCGGTAGGCAGGTTCAAGCTGGGGATTGTCCGGCGTCAATGAGGCCGTTTATCACAGGGGCGCGGCGCAGCGTCGCGCTGGGGCGCATTTGGCGCCCGCTTGTCCCCAGAAGGCTCCCAGAGTGGTAAAGCAACCCTTAACGGATGATCCACAGGACAGTGCGTCGCCTGAGGCCGATCGCCACACCGCGCGGTTCGCGACCTACTTCCATATCCACCTGGTTTCGGACTCCACGGGCGAGACCTTGAACGCCATGGCGCGGGCGGTCTGTGCACGGTTCACCGATATCCTGCCTATCGAACACATCTATGCGCTGGTGCGTTCCATCCGGCAGCTGGATCGGGCGCTGGAGGAGATCGCCGGGGCGCCGGGGGTGGTCATGCACACCATCATCGACCCCAACCTCCGCTCGGCGCTGGAAGAAGGCTGCCGCAAGCTCGACATGCCGTGCATCGCGGCCCTCGACCCCGTGGTCAGCGCCATGTCGCGCTACCTGGGGGCCAAGATCTCCACGCGCGTGGGCGCGCAGCACGCGCTCAACAACGACTATTTCGACCGCATCGAAGCCCTCGACTACGCCATCGCCCACGATGACGGCCAGGGCGGCCAGGACCTGACCCAGGCCGATGTGATCCTGGTGGGCGTGTCGCGCACGTCCAAGACGCCCACCTGCATCTATCTGGCCCACCGCGGGGTGCGCGCCGCCAATGTGCCGCTGGTGCCGGGCCGTGCGCCGCCCGAGCAGCTGTTCGAGCTGAAGAACACCCTGATCGTGGGCCTGATGACCACGCCCGAGCGGCTGATCCAGATCCGCCGCAACCGACTGCTGTCTCTCAAGGAGAATAGAGAGAGCGATTATATCGACACCGACAGCGTGCGGGCCGAGATCATCGCCGCCCGCCGCCTGTTCGAGAAGAACGGCTGGCCGATCATCGACGTCACCCGCCGCTCTGTGGAAGAGACCGCCGCGGCGATCATCAACCTGCTGTCGGGCGGCCGGGGCCAGGTCGAGGTGCTCGGATGAGCGCCTCCGCCCTCCCCATCGTCCTGGCGTCCACCAGCTGGACCCGCCAGACCATCCTCAGGAACGCCGGCGTGCCGTTCGAGGCCGTGGCCTCGGGTGTGGACGAAGAAGCCGCCAAGGCCGGCCTGCTGGCCGAAGAGGTCACGCCGCGCGACGTGGCCGACGCCCTGGCCGAGATGAAGGCGGTCAAGGTTTCCCACAGGCGCCCCGGCCTCGTGATCGGCTCAGACCAGACCCTGGAGCTGAAGGGCCGGCTGTTCGACAAGGTCGACACCCTGGAAGCCGCACGGGCTCGCCTGCTGGAGTTGCGTGGAGAAATCCACAAGCTGCATTCGGGCGTCGTGGTGGCTCGCGACGGCCAGCCGATCTGGCGGATCGTCGAGACCGCCAAGCTGTCGGTGCGGCCGTTCAGCGAGGCCTGGCTCGACGGCTATCTGGAGCGCAACGGCGAACAGATCCTGTCGTCTGTCGGCTGCTACATGCTGGAGGGTGAAGGCCTGCAGATGTTCGACCGTATAGACGGC
Organism: Caulobacter endophyticus; assembly: GCF_003116815.1. GTDB lineage: Bacteria > Pseudomonadota > Alphaproteobacteria > Caulobacterales > Caulobacteraceae > Caulobacter > Caulobacter endophyticus. Next base: position 50,068 of record NZ_QDKQ01000076.1, on the reverse strand, counting down.
GACTACTTCACCATCCTCGGGCTGCCGATGACCGGCCTGCTCGACTTCCTGCGCCTGCACGGAGCCCTCCAGGCATGAGTTTCAAGATTACCGGCCAGGCCCTGGTGGCCGGCGTCTGTGGACAGCCGATCGTCCATTCGATGAGCCCGCTGCTGCATAACGCCTGGCTGGCCGCCGCCGGGATCGACGGCGCCTATGTGCCGATGGGCCCGGCCGAAGAGCGGTTCGAGGCCTTCGTGAACGGCTTTCGGGGCGGCGTGATCCGGGGCCTCAACGTCACCATCCCCTTCAAGGAGAGAGCGCTGGCCTGCGCCGACGAGGCCAGCGACCTGGCGCGGCTGGCCGGGGCGGCCAATCTTCTGCGTTTCCGCGAAGACGGCACGATCTTCGCCGACAACACCGATGGTCCGGGCCTTCTGGGCGCGATCGCCGCCCAGGCGCCGGCCTTCGACGTTTCGGCCGCGCCGGTGGTGATCCTCGGCGCTGGCGGCGCGGCGCGGGGCGCGGCGGCGGCCCTGCTGCTGGCCGGCGCGCCGATGGTGCGCATCGTCAACCGCACGGTCGCCAAGGCCCAGGCCATCGCCAGCGCCCTTGGGGAGAAGGTGACCGCCGCCGGCGAGGACGAGCTTCCCGCCCTGCTGGCCGATGCCGGCCTGGTGATCAACGCAACCTCGCTCGGCCTGGGCGGCGGCGACGGCCCGCCGGCCGACCTGACGCTGACGCCGGAAGGCTGCGTGGTCATGGACATGGTCTACAAGCCGCTGCGCACCGAGTTCCTGGCCCGCGCCGAGGCCGCCGGCCGGCCCACGGTGGACGGCCTGGAAATGCTGCTGCTGCAGGCCGCGCCGTCGTTCGAGGCCTTCTTCGGCCAGGCGCCGCCGACGGACGTCGACGTTCGCGCCGTCGCCCTGGCGCATCTGGGGGAAGGCTCCAAGTGATCATTCTCGGCCTCACCGGCTCCATCGGCATGGGCAAGTCGACCACGGCCAAGATGTTCGAAGCCGAAGGCGCGCCCGTCTACGATTCCGACGCCGCCGTGCACGCGCTCTATGCGGTGGGCGGAGCGGCCGTGGCGCCGGTCGAGGCGGCCTTCCCCGGGGTCGTGGTGGATGGCGCGATCGACCGCGCGCGGCTCAGCGCCCAGGTGGTTGGTGATCCGGAGGCGCTGGAAAAGCTCGAGGCCATCGTTCACCCGTTGGTCGGCGCCCATCGGATCGGCTTCTTCGAGAAGGCCGAAAGGGATGGCCACGATATCGTCGTGCTCGACGTGCCGTTGCTCTTCGAGACCGGCGGCCAGAAGAACGTCCACAAGGTGGTGGTGGTCAGCGCACCCGCAGACGTCCAGCGCGAGCGAGTGCTGGCCCGCCCCGGCATGACGGCCGAAAAGTTCGAAGCGATCCTGGCCCGCCAGCTGCCCGACGCCGAAAAGCGCGCCCGCGCCGACTTCGTGGTGGATACGGGCCGGGGGCTGGACGCCGCCCGCGACCAGGTGCGCGACATCCTGACCCTGTTGAGAACCTCCGCCCAAGCTTGATGCCGGAGTCGAACCGGCCCATTGAAAGGTCATGGCCCGGGAAATCATCCTCGACACCGAAACCACCGGCTTCGATCCGAAGACGGGCGACCGCCTGGTCGAAATCGGCTGCATCGAGGTCGTGGACTACATGCCCACCGGCCGCTCGTTCCACGAATATTGCGACCCGCTGCGCGACATGCCGGCCGAGGCCGAGAAGGTGCACGGCCTCTCGGCCGCCTTCCTGGCCGGCAAGCCGAAGTTCCACGAGATCGCCGACAAGTTCCTGGACTTCGTCGGCGACAGCGTCGTCGTCGCCCACAACGCCTCGTTCGACCGCAGCTTCGTCAATTTCGAGCTGGAGAAGTGCGGCCGCCCGCCGCTGCCGGAAGAGCGCTGGGTCGACACCCTGGCCATGGCCAAGAAGCGCTTCCCGGGCATGTACAACTCGCTCGACGCGCTCTGCAAGCGGTTCAAGATCAGCCTCGACAGCCGCGACAAGCACGGGGCGCTGATCGACTCCCACCTGCTGGCCGAGGTCTATCTCGAACTGCAGGGCGGCAAGGAGCGCGCGCTCGAACTGACCCATGCCGTGGCGGCCACGGCCACCAGCGCCGCCCGCGCCGGCGGCTACGGCGCCCGTCCGCGTCCCCTGCCCTTCCGCTCGACCGAGGCCGAACGCGCCGTGCACGCCGACTGGGTGAAATCGACCCTCAAGGACAAGGCCGTCTGGCTGAAGTTCGACCTGCCGGAACTGGCTTCGCCGCCGGCGGAGTAGCCGGGGAGAAGGTGGAAAAGGGGCGGTCTCGCCTTTAGATCTTCAGATCCGCCGTCACTGGGGCGTGGTCGCTGGGACGTTCCCATTCGCGCACCGTGTCGTGCACCTGGGACGAGACTTTGCCATCGACGATCGCCGCCTCGCGCAGGCCCGGGCTGGCCAGGATGTGGTCCAACCGGAGGCCGCGGTTGGACTTGCGGAAGTCGGCGGCGCGGTAGCTCCACCAGGAAAACAGCTTTTCCGGCTCGGGCGTGGCCAGTCGCGGCAGGTCCAGCAGGTCCATCGACTTGATCATGGCGTCGAAGGCTTCCAGCTCGGCCGGGGTGTGGCTGACCACCTTCAGCATCTGGCGATGGCTCCAGACGTCGTTCTCGCCTGGCGCGATGTTCAGGTCGCCGGTGACGATCAGCGGCGCCTTGGGATCGCGCTTCTTCAGGGCGGCGGTCAGGGTCTCGTAGAAATCAAGCTTGTGGTCGAACTTCGGGTTGGCGACGCGATCGGGCAGATCGCCGCCCGCCGGGATGTAGAAGTTCTGGATCTCGACGCCGGCCACCTTCACGGCCACGCAGCGGGCATGGCCCTCGCGGCAGTTCATCAGGGTGGGCGTGTCCTCGATCGGCAGGCGCGAGGCGATGGCCACGCCGTGCCAGCCCTTCTGACCGGCGATCTTGATGTGCGGGAGGCCCATGGCCTCGAAGGCCTCGCGCGGGAACTCGCCGTCCTGACACTTGATCTCCTGCATGCACAGGACATCGGGGGCCTGCTCGTCGACGAAACGAGCGGCCTGTTCGGCGCGAAGGCGGACGGAATTGACGTTCCAGGTGGCGATACGGAGGCGCATGCCGCTCCCCTACCTGCACCGCACGCCGACCACAAAGAAAAACGCCCGGACACGCGAGGCGTCCGGGCGAAAGTCAGGTCTCTCATGCCGCCGCCGGGAGGGGATAGATCCGGCACGGTTTGCGAAGAGCGGGTCGGGCGCTCATCGCCATGCGTGATAAAAGTGCCACGCAGAAACTTTTAGTCAAGTGAAAAACAGCTTATCTATTGCATGTTGTGAGAATGTCACAAACCGACCGGCTCGCACGGTGTCAGCCGGTGGCCGGCTTGCCGGTGCGGCGGCGCGGATCGGTCAGCACGAACAGCTTGGGATCGATGGCTCCAACCTTCTCCAGGCCCGACAGCCGCACGCGGGTCTGGCCGCCCTTCACGTCACTGATGGTCCAGCCGATCAGCTCGGGTTCGCTGCTGAAGTTCATTTCCAGCCGGCCCAGGGTCTGGCGGCGCGCGTCCTGGGCGACGATCGTGAAGCCGTCGGCCAGCTTGCGCACGCTGGTGATCTTCACGCCGCGATCCAGGCGCACTTCGCGCGCCAGCAGCAAGGCCAGGGGCGTGCGGCTCAGCGGATAGCTTTCGAAGGTCTTCAGGCGACTGTCGAAGATGTTGACGTTGTTGCCGTTGCTGACGACCAGCAGGCCGTTGGGGCCATCGTACTCGAAGCGGGCCTTGCCCGGACGCTGCAGCCACAGGGTGCCCTGGGTGGTCACGCCGCGCGGATCGGTCTGGACGAAGCGGCCCTTGGCGTTGGTCAGGCCCTGGATATAGGCCGTGGCCCTGGCGATCAGCGCCTTGTCCTCGTCCGACAGCTCCTGGGCCAGCGCCGGCATGCCGAAGGCGGCGGCCATCAGGCCCGCGCCGCCGGCGGCGATCAGGGTGCGACGGTTCGTAGTGGTCTGCGTCATGCGAACTCCTTCACCTCCACCTTTGCCCTGTGCGCGCGTCGCGGGAAAGGCCATGGAAGGGCCGTTTTCCGGCGCTGCGATGAAGGGCCGTTCAGGTTGGGGCTGAGAGGAACGCCGCCGGACAGCGGAGGTTTCGCGCAAGGGGCGGGATGAAAGCCGGGATCAGGCCGCCTTCTTGGCGTCCTTGTCCTTCTTGGCCTTCTTTTCCTTTTTCGGCTTGTCGGCCTTTTCGGCCTTGGGCTTCTTGACCTTCGGCTCGGGACGGGGCGCGGTCAGGTCGACAGCGGCCATCTCGGCCAGCAGGTCGAGGAAGCCGTCGCGCTTGCTGGCCTTCAGCAGCGACAGGATGCGGGCGTCGGCGGCGGCCACGCGCGGCAGGCTCTCTTCCAGGATCAGGCGGCCGGCCTCGGTAAGGCGCACGGAGTTGGCGCGGGCGTCCTGTTCCGAACGCTGACGTTCCAGGTGGCCCTTGGCGATCATCCGGGCGACCATGTCGGCCAGGGTCGAGCGGTCGATGCCGGTGGCCTTCACCAGGCCCGTCTGGGTGACGCCCTCATGCTGGGCCACGGCGGCCAGAACCGCGAACTGGCGCTGGGTGATTCCGCCGGCGCCGGTCTCTTCCACATAGATGTCGAGGGCGGTCTGCAGCACCCGGTGCAGCAGGTGGCTGGGCGAGCGGTCCAGCACCCCGACCTCGCGCGTTGCGCCCTTGTCACTCTTGTGCTTGGCCATGTCGTCCGCCCCATTTCCGCTGACGGACGTCCAGCTAGCACGCCAACGCGTCGGTTTGACGACAGATGGTCCGTGGTCGGTAGATGCTTCCCTTTGGGGAGCTGTCGCGAAGCGACTGAGGGGCGTCGCAGGCGGATCAGAAGCCGGCGTCGGGCGGCTCGGGGGTCTTCTGGTCGTCCGGCTTGGCCATGTGCTTCATGATGAAGGGCGTCTGGGTCAGTGAGAAGACGATCGCCAGCGGCAGCAGGGCGATGCGGAACTTCACCCAGGTGGGGGTGTCCTGGGTCAGGCGCACCACTTCGTTGGCGATGGCCGCCAGGGCGAAATAGCCGCCATAGCGCAGGGTCAGGGTCCGCCAGGCGGCGTCCGACATGTGCAGCGCCTCGCCCATCAGCGCCTTCAGCGGCGCGCGGCCCAGGAACACGCCGCCGACCATGAAGGCCGCCAGGGCGCCGTTCACGACGGTGACCTTGATCTTCACGAACACGTCGCTGTGGAAAACGAGGCCCAGCACCCCGAACACCAGGGCCATGACGCCCGAGAACAGCGGCAGCAGGGCCACCCGCCGTTCGACGGCGTAGCCGACGGCCAGGGCCAGGGCCGAGGCGGCGACCAGCACCCAGGTGGCGGTCTGGAAGTTCTTGGTGACGAAATAGGTGACGGCGAAGGCGATCGGCGCGCCGTAGTCGACGGCGGTGCGCACCCAGGCGGACTTCTTCTTGGCTTCGGAGGTGGGCTGCGTCACGGGATCAGTCCTCCAGGCCGACCAGCGAACGCGAGAAGGCGCGCGCGTCGAACGGCTGCAGGTCGTCGACGCCCTCGCCGACGCCGATCAGCTTGATCGGACTGTCGGAGGCGCGGGCGACGGGGATCAGCACGCCGCCGCGGGCGGTGCCGTCCAGCTTGGTCATGACGATGCCCGAAACGCCGACGCTGTTGCCGAACACCTTTTCCTGGGCAAGGGCGTTGCGGCCGACCGTGGCGTCGAGCACCAGCAGGGTCTCGTGCGGGTAGTCGGGATCGACCTTCTTGACCACGCGGATGACCTTCAGGAGCTCGTCCATCAGGCCCTGCTTGTTCTGCAGGCGGCCGGCGGTGTCGATCAGGACGACGTCGTAGCCCTCGGCCTTGGCCCGCTCGACGGCCTCGAAGGCAAGGGCGGCGGCGTCGCTGCCGGTGGGCTTGGACATGAAGTCGGCGCCGGCCCGGTCGGCCCACACCTTCAGCTGCTCGACGGCGGCGGCGCGGAAGGTGTCGCCGGCGGCGATCAGGACGCGGGCGCCTTTCTCGGTCAGGTCGGCGGCGATCTTGCCCAGGGTGGTGGTCTTGCCCGAGCCGTTGACGCCGATGAACAGCACGACATAGGGGCGCGGACCGTCGAGCGGATCGAAGCGGCCTTCGCGGTCGGCCAGCTCGGCGGTGATCAGCTCGGCCAGGGCTTCCTTGACCTCGCGGTCGCTGGAGGCCTTGCCGAAGCGGGCCTTGCCGAAGGCGTCGGTGATGCGGGCGGCGATCTGCGGACCCAGGTCCGCCTCGATCAGCATCTCCTCCAGCGCGTCCAGCTGTTCCTGGTCCAGCGGCTTCTTGGTGAAGGCGCCGGTCACCTGCTCGGTCATCGCCTGCGACGACCGGGTGAGGCCGGCCGTGAGACGCTGGAACCAGCCTTGTTTCTGCGAGGGCTTTTCGCTCATCCGCGCTCCTGTAGCGACCCGGCGGGAAAAGTGAAGAAGAGATTCACGATTCGAGGTTAGCGCGGCGACGGTGGAACGGTTGCGCTTGGGCTCCGACCATGGCGTTTAGAGAACATGGATCCCTTGGCCGCCGCCCTTTTCTGGCTCGACTACGCCGCCGCCGCCGTGTTCGGCGCGACCGGCGCGCTGGCGGCCGCGCGGCGAAAGCACGACATCATCACCTTCGGTTTCTTCGCCGCGATCACCGGCGTGGGCGGCGGCACGCTGCGCGACCTGCTGATCGGCGCGCCTGTGTTCTGGATCCAGCGGCCGGGCTATATCCTGGCCTGCCTGGCCGCGGCCCTGGTGATCTGGCTGCTGGGCCAGCGGGGCTGGCGGTTCCGGGCCCTGCTGTGGCTCGACGCCCTGGGCATGGCCGCCTACGCCGTGGTCGGCACGGCCAAGGCCCTGAGCCTGGGCGTGCATCCCTTCACTTCGGTGATCATGGGCGTGCTCACCACGGCCTTCGGCGGGGTGGTGCGCGACGTGCTGGCGGAGGAGCCGAACCTGCTGCTGCGCCGCGAGATCTACATCACCGCCGCCCTCCTTGGCGCGGCCGTGTTCGCCATCCTGCAGTGGTGGCGCGTGCCGTTCTGGCCGGCCGGGATCGCGGGCTTCACGGCGGCCTTCTGCCTGCGCGCCGGCGCCATCAAGCTGGGCTGGAGCCTGCCGGGGTTCATGGGCGGGGAAGAGAAGAGCCAGTAGCTCTCCCTCGCGAAGCCAGGGAGGAGTTTGCGTTCACGTATCCCGATCAGGATGCTGCCGGCTGTCGACGGGGCTCGCCGATCCGCCCATCGGCGGGCGCACCGGCATGTCGGCCAGGCGCTCCATCCAGGCTGGCCGGGTTTCGATCGCCAACTGCACGATGGGCTCCACCGCCGACGGATCGTCGAAGGCGAAGACCGCCAGGTCGATCTTCTCCTGGCTCCACTCATAGGTCAGCGGCGTGCCGCAGGCGGCGCAGAAGCCGCGGCGGATCGCGTCGGAGCTCTGGAAGGTCGCGCGCTCGCCCCGTGTCCAGGTCAGGTCGGCTTGGTTCACGGTCACCAACGCCCCGAACGGGCCGCCGAACGCCTTCTGGCACATGCGGCAATGGCAGATGGAGGCCCGCCCAGGCTGGCCCTCCGCCCGGAACCGCACCGCGCCGCACTGGCAGCCGCCGCTCAAGCCCATGATCCCCTCCAAAAGCAGGGCGGCAAAAGAGGCGAGATCCCGCGTGACAGCAAGGCCCAACGCAGTGTCCAACCGACCCAGTAATGCGTTCGAGTTAGTAAATCGTGAGAAAATACAACCGCTTCGATAGAGCGTACCGATTCCTCCCGCGCAAGTCGGAGGGTTCGATGAAAGGATGGCGACTGATCCTGGCGACGGCGTTCCTGGCCGCGCCCGCCCTCGCCCTGGCAGATCCGTGCGAAGGCGCCCTGCCCGCGCCCGGCGCGCGCTTCGATGGTCCGGTGCGCTATGTCGGCGACGGCGACAGCCTGTGCGTGGGCAAGAGCGGCAATCCCGCCACCTGGATCGAGGTGCGGATCTCCGACTTCTACGCGCCCGAGCTGCATTCGGCCGGCGGCCGGGCCGCCAAGACCATGCTCGAGGACGTAGTCTGGCGGCAGTACCTGCAATGCCGGGCGATCAAGCACTCCTACGACCGCGTGGTGGCCCGCTGCACCATCGACGGCGCCTCCCTGGGCGACCTGCTGCGCGCACGCGGCGGGGTCGAGGGCGGCAATGGCCGCGGCGGCCGGCGATAGCCGCTAGGTCTTCGGCGTCAGCTGGAAGGTCACGTGATAGCCATCGTGGTCCGACAGCACCGGCTCCCTGGCGCCGTCGAAGGTGGCCTCCACCCGCGTGGGCGTGACGTCCACCTTGTCGCCGTCGAGAAAGCCGATCAGGTCCTGGGTGTCGAGCCAGGGCGCGTCGCCGTCGTAGGAGATCTGGGTGTCGCAGGCGCCCGGCAGGTTGTGGCACCAGCGGCTGACCACCTCGAACGGATAGTCGGCCATCACGTAGTCGAAGCGATCGGGCGCGTGCATGACGTTGAAGTCGCCGCCGACGATCAGCGGCGCGCCGGGCGTACGGTCGGCGGCCATGAAGCGCTTGAACTCGTCGGCCTGCAGATGGTGGGCCATGCGGTTGCGAGACCGGGGCACGCGCGAGGCGCCCTTGGAATTGAGGTGGGTGTCGGCCACCTCGACCGGGGTCGGCAGGCCCGGCACGTTCAGGCTGACCAGCATGACGCCCTTGTTGGCCAGGCAGTCCAGGCCCGCGCAGTAGCGATAGGCATGGGAGGTCACGTTCTCGATCGGGTGGTTGCTCAGCACCCACAGGCCGCTTGACCCCCACTTGCCCAGCCCCTCGCCCTTCCAGCGATAGGCCACGCGGCGATAGTCGGGCTTCTCGTCCTTGGCCCAAAGGCTGGCGTCACGCTGCTTGCGCTTGGGTCCGCGCGCCACATAGGGGTAGCCCGAGCGGTCGATCAGCTCGCCGATCTCCTTGCGGAAACCCTCCTGGATCAGCACGACGTCGGGCTCGGTTCCGGCGGCGCGCATCCTGGCCAGCTCGTCGCCGATCTGCCGGAGGGCCTTGCCGCGACCCTTCTTCACCGGCCACGGCAGGCCCGCGACGTTGTAGGTCATGACGCTGAAGGTCACCGACGCGTCGTCGTCGGCCCGCGCGGCCATCGGCGCCGCGAGCAGACCCGCGAGGATGGCCGCGAGGATGGCCGCGAGGACGCGCCTCAAGCCGCTCGCTCGGCGATCACGCGGGCGCCGTCATGGCCGGTGACCCGGAAGGCCACGATCTCGCCGGCCGGCGCCTCGCCGGTGAAGGCGATCTCGGTGAAGTCCTCGGCCCGGGCCAGGCCGTCGCGCTCGACCAGGCCCGGCAGCACGCGGCCGACCTGCGATTGCAGGTGGCGCTCCAGGCCGCGCTGGCCGGCCTCGCGCAGGCGGCGGGCGCGATCCTTGATCACCGGACCCTTGACCGGCGGCATCCGCGCGGCCGGCGTCCCGGGGCGGGCGCTGTAGGGGAAGACGTGCAGGAAGGCCAGGCCCGCCTCCTCGACGAGGCGGACGGTGTTTTCGAAGGCTTCCTCGCTCTCGGTCGGGAAGCCTGCGATCAGGTCGGCGCCGAAGGCCACGTCCGGGCGCACGGCCCGTACGCTGGCCACCAGGTTCAGCGCGTCGGTGCGATTGTGCCGGCGCTTCATGCGCTTGAGGATCAGGTCGTCGCCAGCCTGCAAGGAAAGGTGCAGGTACGGCATCAGACGCGGCTCTTCGGCGAACAGCTTCAGGAGATCCGGATCGATCTCGGCGGCGTCGATCGACGACAGGCGCAGGCGGGGCAGGTCGGGGACCATGCGCAGGATGCGGCCCACCAGCTGGCCCAGGGTCGGCTCGCCCGGCAGGTCGGCGCCCCAGGAGGTGACGTCGACGCCGGTCAGCACGACCTCGCGATAACCCTCCGCCGCCAGCTTGCGCACCTGCTCGACAACTTCGCCGGCCGGGGCCGAGCGCGAGTTTCCGCGGCCATAGGGGATGATGCAGAAGGTGCAGCGGTGATCGCAGCCGTTCTGCACCTCGACATAGGCCCGGGCGCGGTCCTTCAGGCCGTCGATCAGGTGACCGGCGGTCTCCTTGACCGACATGATGTCGTTGACCCGCACGCGGGCCGTGGTCTCGACCAGGGCGCCGGGGGCGGCCTTCTCGGCGTTGCCGAGCACGAGGTCGACTTCCGGCATGGCGGCGAAGGCCGCCGGGTCGATCTGGGCGGCGCAGCCGGTGACGATGATCCGCGCGTCCGGGCGCTCGCGGCGGGCCTTGCGGATCGCCTGTCGGGCCTGGCGCACGGCCTCGTTGGTCACCGCGCAGGTGTTGAAGACCACGGCGTCCGAAAGACCATCCGCGGCGGCGCGGGCGCGCATGGCCTCGCTCTCGTAGGCGTTCAGGCGGCAGCCGAAGGTGACGACGTCCACGCCGTTGGCGCCGGGCATGGTAACGGCCGGACCGCCCTCCTCGCCGACTTCCGGCTTGGGGGCGGGGGTGGCCTTGATGACGGTGTAGACGGTCATGACCTGATGAACGCCGCGAAGGCGTCCTTCCAGTCGTCGTGCCAGCGCGACAGTGCCGGGCGGTTCTCGATGACGTCGCCCATGGTCCAGGCCATGCGCTTTTCGTCCAGTGCGCGCGGCACGTCGTTGTCCGGGCACAGGATGTAGAAGTCGCCGGCGGCGATGCGGGCCAGCATGAAATGGACGACCTGCTCGGGCGTCCAGGCCGCGTCGGGCTTGCCGCCCGGGCCGCGCTTGGTCATGCCGGTGAAGGTGTAGCCCGGGATCAGCAGGTGGGCGGTCACCTGGCAGTCGACGATCTCGCGCAGGGTGTGGGCGAGGCCCTCGGTGAGCGCCTTCACCGCTGATTTGGAGACGTTGTAGGCCGTGTCGCCCGGCGGCTGGGTGATGCCCTGCTTGGAGCCGGTGTTGATGATCAGGCCGGGACGGCCGCTTTCGGCCATCTCCTCGCCGAACACCTGGACGCCGTTGATCACGCCCCACAGGTTGACGTCGAGGATCCGCTTCCAGGCGTCGTCGCCCGAGAAGGCGTCGCCGCCGCCGCCCACGCCGGCGTTGTTCATCAGGACATCGACGGCGCCGAAGCGTTCGATAGCGGCGTCGCGCAAGGCCTCGACGGCGGCGCGGTCGGCCACGTCGGTGGGCACGGCCAGGGCGCCGATGGCCTCGGCTTCTGCTTTAAGCTTTCGGCCGGTGACGTCGGCCATGACCACGTTGAGGCCAAGATCGGCGAAGGCCTTGGCGGCGGCCAGGCCGATGCCGTCGGCCGCGCCGGTGACGACAGCGGTCTTGCCGGGCGTCAGGGCAGGGTGCAGCTCGCTCATGCCGACACGGTCTCGGGCAGCTTGCCGGTGAACTCCAGGGCCACGGGGCCGGTCATGATCACGTGGCCGTCGGCCTCGCGCCACTCGATGACCAGCGGGCCGCTCTCGAACTCGACGGTGGCGACCCGATCGGTCAGGCCCCGGCGCACGGCGGCGACCTGGGCGGCGCAGGCGCCGGTGCCGCAGGCGGCGGTGAGGCCCGCGCCCCGTTCCCAGACCTTCAGCTTGATGTGATCGCGCGAGACGACGTGGGCGAAGCCGACATTGACGCCTTCCGGGAACAGCGGGTGGTGCTCCACGAGGCTGCCGGTCTTCTGCGCGAATTCGTCGGTCACCGGGGCGTCGACGAAGAACACCACGTGGGGATTGCCCATCGAGACGCAGACCGGGGTATGCACCCACGGGGCGTCGATCGGGCCGACCTGCAGCTCGACGCGGGCGGTGTCCATCTCTTCGGACAGCGGGATCTGGTTCCAGTCCAGGCGCGGCGGACCCATGTCGACGGTGACGCGCTTGTCGCCGGCCATGACGCCCGACAGGCGTCCGGCGCTGGTGTCGAAGGCCACATGGTCCTTGCCGCCCGACTGCATCAGCAGCCAGGCCACGCAGCGCGTGCCGTTGCCGCAGGCGCCGGCTTCCTCGCCGTCGGCGTTCCAGAAACGCACATAGGCCGAGGCGCCTTCCGACTTCGGCGGATCGATGGCCACGACCTGGTCGCAGCCGATCCCGCCCTGGCCGCGTTTGGCGATCGCGCGGATCTCCTCGGCGGACGGGTCGAAGGGCTGGGTGAGGGTCTCGATGACGACGAAGTCGTTGCCGAGCCCGTTCATCTTCAGGAAGGTGCGGCTCATGGCCGGGCTATATAGTCGAAAGCGACGCAGAATGCACCGCAGCGGGACGACGCAGTGAGATGACGGCTACGGATATTCGCGAACAACTGACGAGCGCCATGCAGGAGCGCCGGCTCATGCGCTTCCACCGGCGCTTCGAGGACGGCTGGGTCAGAGGTTATGTGGTCGGTGTCGGGCCGGCCTTCCTGATGCTCTGCGAGGTCAGCGACCACATCCGCTACAACGGCTTCGGCTGTTATCGCCTGGCCGACGTCAAGAACCTGGAGCCCGCGCCCTATCCCGAGTTCGTCGAGGCGGCCCTCGAGAAGCGCGGCGACGCCTTTCCCGAGACGCCGGCGGTGGCGCTCAACAGCATCGGCGACATACTGGCGACGGCCGGCCGCCTGTTTCCGGTCGTCACGGTCCATGCCGAAGCCGCCAGGCCGGACGTCTGCTACATCGGCGCGATCATCAGCATCGAGGGCGGGGTGGTCTGGATGCAGGACATCCCGGCGCCGTCTGGGAGCGCGAGCCGACCGCGCGCCAGCTCGACACCATGACCCGCGTCGATTTCGGCGGCGGCTACGAGACGGCCCTGACCCTGGTCGGCGGCCCGCCGCCAGCGCTGGAGGAAGCCAGGCGCGCGCCGCTGCGGCTGGTCGCCGACAATGGCTGAGGAGCTGCGTCTGCGCGCCCGGCTGCGGGCCCTCTATCACGGCGCTTCGCCGACGGCGGTGCGGTTCCGCTACGCGGTGATCCTGATCGACCTGATCATCATCGGCTTCTTCGTGGCCGCGCCGCTGATGCATCACCATGGGGTGACGTTCTACCTGATCGACTATGGGGTCGCGACGTTCCTGGCCGCCGACCTCATCGCCCGCGCCATCGCCCATGGCGACATGAAAAGCTGGCTGAAGAAGCCGATCACCTGGATCGACCTCTTCGTGCTGGCCACGCTGATGTTCCCCGCTTGGCTGTTCAATTTCGGCTTCCTGCGGGTGCTGCGGTTGTGGACCCTGGTGCACAGCGAGTTCTTCTGGCGCACCGTGGCCCGGCGCTACGACGACACCCGCATCGAGGACATCACCCGGGCGGCCTCGTCGCTGCTGACCTTCGTCTTCGTGGTGACGGGCTTCGTCTATTCCAGCTTCGCGGGGCGGCACGAGGGCATCGCCGGCTATGTGGACGCGCTCTACTTCACCGTCACCAGCCTGACGACCACAGGCTATGGCGACGTCACCCTGCCGGGGGTGTGGGGCAAGCTGCTGTCGATGGCGGTTATGATCGGCGGGGTGTCGCTGTTCATCGGCCTGATCCAGTCGATCCTGCGGCCGCACAAGGTCACCTTCCCCTGCCCCGACTGCGGCCTGCGCAAGCACGATCCCGACTCGGTGCACTGCAAGGCCTGCGGCAAGCTGCTGTGCATTCCCGACGACGGGGTCTGAAACCCATAACCCGCAAAATCCCCGCGAAAGCGATTTTACGGAAAGTGAGACCGTGACTCCGCCGAGGTCAAAAATGGCCTAGTCAGCGGCGGGAATGGCATTAACGTCCCCCGCCATGCTGACGCTCCGTTCCGTTTCGCCCGCCGCCCTGGCCCTCGCCCTCCTCGCCGCCGGCCCCGCCCGCGCCCAGGAGCCCGCCGATCCTCACCTGGCGCTGGAAGGCGTCGAGACGCCCTCGTCGCTGGACTGGGTCAAGGCCGAGAACGCCAAGACCTTGCCCGCCCTGACCGGCGACGCGCGCTACCAGGGCCTGCACGACGCGGCCCTGAAGGTGCTGGCCGCCAAGGACCGCATCGCGGCCCCAAGCTTCGTCGGGACCAGCGTGTTCAACTTCTGGCAGGACGCCGACCACGTGCGCGGCGTCTGGCGGCGCACCAGCCTGGAAAGCTATCGCTCGGCCGACCCCAAGTGGGAGACGGTGATCGACCTCGACGCTCTCGCCAAGGCGGAAGGCAAGAACTGGATCTGGAAGGGCGCTGACTGCCGTCCCAAGACCCATGACCGGTGCCTGATCAACCTGTCGAACGGCGGCAAGGACGCCGTTGAGGTGCGCGAGTTCGATCTGACGACCAAGACCTTCGTCAAGGGCGGTTTCTTTTTGCCCGAGAGCAAGCAGACCATCGACTGGCTGGACGCCGACACCCTGATCCTGACCCGCGACTGGGGCGCGGGCACGACCACCGACAGCGGCTACGGCATGGTGGTCAAGACCCTCAAGCGCGGCCAGGCCCTGGAGCAGGCCGTCGAGGTTTTCCGCGGCGAGAAGGCCGACGTCAGCGCCCGTCCGCACGTGCTGCGCGACGCCAAGGGTAACCGCGTGGTGCTGATCGAGCGCGCCACCGACTTCTTCCACACCAAGACCTTCCTGCTCGACGACGCGGGCAAGGCGACTCTGCTGCCGATCCCCGAGCGCTCGTCGATCCGCGGCATGGTCGGCGGCGACCTGATCCTGACGGTCGAGGAGGCCTGGAACTACGAGCCGATGCCGTCGCTGGGCCGCAACTTCCCGGCCGGCTCGCTGGTCTCGGTCAGCCCCAAGGCCCTGCTGCCCAAGCCGCCGTCCTCCACCGGCGACATCGTCATCAGCAACGACTGCGACCCCTGCACGATCTTCGCGCCCGGCGCGCGCCAGTCGATCGACCAGGTGGCGGTGACCGACAACCGCGTGGTCGCGGTGATCTATGACAACGTCAAGGGCGGCATCCGCAGCTTCAGCGACCATGGCGAGTTCGGCTGGCGCGGCCAGGGCCTGCCCGGCCTGGACAACGCCGCCGTCTCGATCGTCGCCACGGCCGATGCGGGCGACCAGGTGTTCTACACGGTCGAGGGCTTCATCACCCCGACCCAGCTGAAGCTGGCCGACGCGACCAAGGCCGGCGCCGAGACGGTCAAGACCCTGCCGGCCCGCTTCGACGCCTCCAAACTGCAGGTGGAGCAGAAGGAAGCGACCTCCAAGGACGGGACCAGGATCCCCTATTTCCTGGTCAGCCAGAAGGGCGCCAAGCCGGACGGTTCGGCCCCGACCCTGCTGCACGCCTACGGCGGCTTCCAGATCTCCAAGCTGCCGGTCTACGACCCGTTGATCGGAAAGCTGTGGCTGGAGCGCGGCGGTTCCTACGCCGTGGCCAATATCCGGGGCGGCGGCGAGTTCGGTCCGGCCTGGCACGAGGCGGCGCTGAAGGCCAACCGCCAGCGGGCCTATGACGACTACTTCGCCGTGGCCGAGAACCTGATCTCGACCAAGGTCACCAGCCCGCGCCACCTGGGCGCGTATGGCCGGTCGAACGGCGGCCTCTTGATGGGCGTTGCTTTGACCCAGCGGCCCGACCTCTGGAACGCCGTGGTGGTGGAAAGCCCGCTGCTCGACATGATCCGCTACACCCAGCTGCCGGCCGGGGCCTCGTGGATCGGCGAATACGGCGACCCGGCCATCCCGGCCGAACGCGCCTGGATTTCGACGTACAGCCCGTATCAGAACCTGAAGGCCGGGGTGAAATACCCGCTGGCCTACATCACCACCTCGACCAAGGACGACCGGGTGCACCCCGGTCACGCCCGCAAGTTCTCAGCCCGGCTGGCCGATCTGGGCCAGCCCTACATGTACTACGAGAACACCGACGGCGGTCACGCCAACGGCGCCGACCCGGCGGCCAACGCCAAGCGCTGGGCGCTGCACTACACCTACCTGTCGCGCCAGCTGATGGACCACTAGATGCGCAAGTTCACCCTGGCCCTCCTCGCCGCCACGAGCCTCATGACCGTTTCCGCCCACGCCGCCCCCGACACCGCGCCCGCCGCCGCCCGCACCCCGCTGGCCGAACTCGGCAAGGACGATCCCTACATCTGGATGGAGGAGATCGAGGGCCAGCGCGCGCTTGACTGGGCCAAGGCCCAGAACGACCGCACCCTGCCGGTGCTGCAGGGCGACGGCCGCTACGCCGGCCTGCACGACGCCGCCCTGACCATCGTCAACGCCAAGGACCGGATCCCCGGCGTGTCGTTCGTGGCCGAGGACGACCTGCGGAACTACTGGCAGGACGCCGATCACGTGCGCGGCGTCTGGCGCACCACGACCCTGGCCAGCTACCGCACCGCCCAGCCGGCCTGGTCGACGATCCTCGACCTTGACGCCCTGGCCAAGGCGGAAGGCAAGAACTGGGTCTGGAAGGGCGCCGACTGCCTGGCGCCGGAAAGCCGGTATTGCCTGGTCTCGCTGTCGAACGGCGGCAAGGACGCCGTGGTCGTGCGCGAGTACGACACCAAGACCAAAGCGTTCGTCGCCGGCGGTTTCGAGCTTCCCGAGGGCAAGCATCGGTTCGACTGGATCGACAAGGACACCCTGATCGTCGCCACCGACTGGACGCCTGGCGAGGTGACGACGTCCGGCTATCCCTACGTGGTCAAACTGGTCAAACGCGGTCAGCCCCTGTCGGCCGCCAGGGAGGTCTATCGCGGCGCCAAGGACGACGGCGGCTATGGCGTCAGCCCTTACGCCCTGCGCGACCATGACGGCGTGGTGCGGGCGGTTTTCGTGCTGCGCCCGCTCGACACCTTCAACGCCGAGACCCACCTGGTGACCGGCGAAACGACGGTGAAGCTGCCTTTCCCGCTGAAGTCGTCGATCCAGGCCCTGGTCAAGGGCCAGCTTGTGTTCAGCGTCGAGCAGGACTGGGCCGAGCAAAACCTGAAGACCGGCGACCTGGCCGCCTTCGATCTGGCGTCGCTGAAGGCCGATCCGGCCAAGGCGACGGCCGCGCTGATCCTGCGGCCCACGGCCCGGGAGTCCGTCCAGGGCGTCAGCGCCACCCGCGACCGGCTGGTCGTGGCCCTGTTCGAGAACGTCAAGGGCGCGGCCTACGCCTATGACGTCAAGGACGGCGCCTGGACCCGCGCCAAGCTCGACCTGCCGGCCAACTCGACGGTCAGCCTGGGTTCGGCCTCGGACAAGGACGACCGCATCTTCGTCAGCGTGACCGGCTACCTGACCCCCACGACCTACTGGCTGGCCGACGCGGCCACCGGCAAGCTCGACCAGGTCAAGGCCGCCCCGGCCAAGTTCGACGCCTCGACCCATGTGGTCGAGCAGTTCGAGGCGACCTCGAAGGACGGAACCAGGATCCCCTACTTCCTGGTCCGCCCCAAGAACACCAAGTACGACGGCTCGACCCCGACCCTGCTCTACGCCTACGGCGGCTTCCAGGCGTCGATGACGCCGGGCTATTCGCCCACCATGGGCAAGCTGTGGCTGGAGCGCGGCGGCGCCTATGTGGTGGCCAACATCCGCGGCGGCGGCGAGTTTGGTCCCGGCTGGCACGAGCAGGGCCTGAAGGCCAACCGCCAGCGGGTCTATGACGACTTCTTCGCGGTGTCCGAGGACCTGATCGCCCGCAAGATCACCTCGCCCCGGCGCCTGGGGATCATGGGCGGGTCGAACGGCGGCCTGCTGATGGGCGTGGCCCTGACCCAGCGTCCGGAGCTCTACAACGCCATCGTCATCCAGGTGCCGCTGTTCGACATGGTCCGCTACAGCCAGATCGGCGCGGGCTCGTCGTGGATGGGCGAATACGGCGATCCGCAGATCCCGTCCGACCTGGCGGTGATCGAGAAATACTCGCCCTACCAGAACCTCAAGGCCGGTCAGAAATATCCCGAGGTGTTCATCGAGACCTCGACCAAGGACGACCGGGTGCACCCGGCCCATGCCCGCAAGGCCGCGGCCCGGCTCGAGGCCCTGGGTTATCCGGTGCTTTACTACGAGAACGTCGACGGCGGTCATGCCGCCAGCGCCAACCTCGCCGAGACCGCCCGCCGGGTGTCGCTCGAGTACACGTATCTGACCCGCAAACTGATGGACTGATCGCGCAAGGTCCGTAAACCGGACTGCAATCTCTGAGCGTCATGATCACGGACGGCCTTTCTGGAGGTCCGTGATCAGCGCTCGGGGGGCGCCCGTGAAGATCGACGTCGTCGAGGCCCTGCAGCTTACGCCGGAGGACAGCGCGCGCTGGACCGACCTGCAGACTTTGCAGCCGCGCCTGGATTCTCCTTTCCTGTCGCCCGAATGGGCCAAGGCCGTCGCCATCGCCCAGGGCGAGAAGGGCGACCGCGTGAAGGTCGCCGTGATCCGCGGCGACGACGGCCAGGCCCTGGCTTTCCTGCCCGCGCGCATCAAGGCCGGCGTGGCCATGCCCGCCGGGGCGCCGATGTGCGACTATCAGGCCCTGGTGTCGGCGTCCGACGTGGCCGTCGATCCGCGCCACCTGCTGGCGGCCCTGAAGGCCCAGCGCCTGGATTTCTGCCACATGCTGGCCGACGACGAGACGCTGGCCCGGCACGGTCGGGGCCAGGCGGACTCGTGGATCGTCGACGTCTCGGCCGGTTACGAGGCCTATGCGGCCGATCGCAAGACCGCCGGGGTGGGCGTGCTCAAGGATATCGACAAGAAGCGCCGCAAGGCCGAGCGCGAGGTCGGACCCTGTCGCTACACCCCGATGTCGGACAGCCGCGCCGACTTCGACCAGCTGATCGCCTGGAAGCGCGAGCAGCTCTTGGCCACCGGCCAGACCGACCTCTTCAAGACCGACTGGGTCACCAAGCTGGTCACCGACCTGTTCGAGCGCCGCGACGGCGATTTCGGCGGCGGGCTTTACACCCTGCATCTGGGCGATGAGCTGGCGGCCGTGCACCTGCACCTGCGCGGCAAGCACACGATCCACGGCTGGCTGATCGCCCACAACGCCAAGTTCGACCGCTATTCGCCCGGCCTGCTGCTGTTTCAGGACATTCTGAAGGGCATGAACGCCGGGTCCTACCACCGGCTGGACCTGGGCACCGGGGACTACCGCTTCAAGCGCGAGCTCTCCAACGCCCGCCAGACCGTGGTGTTCGGCTTCTACGGCGCGCCTTCGCCGGCCACCTTCGTGCGCTCGGCCGCGTGGGGCGTGCGCCAGGTCGCCGAGGCCCTGCCGCTGGGCCGCATGTCGCAGCTGCCGGGCAAGGCCATGCGCCGCATCGACCTGCTGCGCGGCCTGCACTGAGGCTGGCCAAGTCTCGCGCGCCGGCTAAGCTGCCGGCGGGAACGGGAGTATGACCATGCGGCGGCTGCTTCTGCTGACGGTGCTGTGTGTGGGCGGCTGCGTTTCGGTGGCGTCTCCCGCCGACGCGCCGCCCAACGTTCGGGCTGTCGCGCGCATCGAGACCGGTATAGCCGCCATCGAGGACATCCAGGCCGTGGGGGTCGGCGATAGCGCCGGCATGGCCCGCGCCGCCCGCATCGGGGTGCGCGACCTTCGCTGTCATCCGGCCGAAGGCGGCCGCTTCCGATGCGTCTATGAGACGGCCCTGCGGATCGCACCAGGCGAATGGACGCCTCGGGCGCGGACCTTCGAGCGGTCGAGCCAGGCTCCGCCCGGCCGACCCCAGGCCGAGGGCTGGGTCGTGGTCGAACCGGCGGCGCGCTGAGGCCCTACCCGGCCTTGCCGGTCTCCACATAGGCCTTCAGGCGGTCCTGCTGCTGGGCGAGCACCCGGTCGACGATCGAGGCGATCTTGTCGAGGCCGCCGTTCATGTAGCCGCCGGCGTCGTAGCTCCAGGTCAGGGTGGTCTTGCCGTCGGCCTCGGCCAGGGCCCAGATCATGTGGCCGCTCGCGCCCGACAGCTGCAGGGGGCCCAGACCGCCGAACAGGGTCAGCTGCTTGCCAGGCTGGGCGTTGACGGTGGTCATGTGCAGCACCGAGCCGCCGTTGGGCATCTTCTCGCAGAAGCAGGCCCCCGAGGCCGCGCCCAGCGACAGGTTGGCGGCCGAGCCCGACCAGGTGTGGTCGCTGCTCCACCACCTGGCCGGCTGCACCAGGGCCGCCCAGACCTCGGCGGCGGGCTTGGCGATCACCACCGAGCGCTTGGTCGCGAAACCATTCGGCTGGGCGTCGACCACCTCGGCGCGGGCGACGCCGGCGGACATCAGGGTCAGGAGGACGAGAACGGGGGCGGCGAGCTTCATGGCGCGTCTCCGGGATCGGTGTTCCGCGATGAAGCGCCGCCGTGGGTCGGTAGGCAAGCCCTCGCGCTGGCGCCCTACGCCTTCTCGAACACCAGCGGGCCGCCCCAGAAGCTCTGGACGAGGCCGTTCTGCGGGCCGGGTTGGCCGGTGGTCAGGAAGACGCGGCTTCCGCCGGTCCCCGGGTCGTACTCGGGATGGCGCTCCAGGTAGCGCTCCAGGGAGTCGGCGGTGGACTGCGGCTGGTGGATCACGGGGGTGCCGGCCGGCAGGGCGGCGCGGAAGATGTCGGCGATGATCTCGTAGTGGGTGCAGCCCAGCACCGCGCGGTCGGGATAGCGGCCGATGCGGGTCTTCAGCGCCTGGACGTAGCCCTCGACGGCCTTGGCCAGTTCGACCACGCCGGCGTCGGCCTCGATCATCGGCACCAGGTCCGGGCACGCCTGCGAGAACACCGCCAGGTCCTGCTTGCGCTTGTCGATCTCGATCTCATAGACGCGCGAATTGGTCGTGCCCTGCGTCGAGAACACGCCCAGCACGTCCAACTGCTCGACCTTGTCGCCGCGGCGCTCGGCCTCATGCTCCCAGGGCAGGCCCGTGGCCGCTTCGATGGTCGGCACGATGATGCCCAGGATGTTGACCGGCCGGCCCAGCGTCTTGCGATAGCCCGGCAGCCAGGTCTGCTGCAGGCGGCGAAGAGCGATGGCGCTGGCGGTGTTGCAGGCCAGCACGACCAGGCTGGCGCCGGCCTCGAACAGCCGCTCGCAGCCGGCCCGCGTCAGGTCGACGATCTCCTCGCCGGGACGGCCGCCATAGGGGGCGTTGGCCTGGTCGGCCAGATAGACGAAGTCCGCCTGGGGCAGACGCTGCACGAGGGCGCGGTGGACGCTCAGCCCCCCCACGCCGGAGTCGAAGACGCCGATGGTCATGCGGCGAGCATTAGACCCGGTCGGCGGTTCCGTCCATGCGCCGGGCGTGGTTCGCGAAAAGGTTACGGTCCTGTCATGTGACGAGGCCGCGACCTTGGCCTAGGGTCCGGCCACACTCAACGGAGAGCCTTCCGTGCAACGTCGCACCTTCCTTCTTTCGACCGCCGCGGCCGCCGCCGCGAGCGCCGCCGCGCCCGGCCTTTCCTTCGCCGCGGAGACCAACCCCTTGCTCGCTCCCTGGACCGGTCCGTACGGCGGCGTTCCCGCCTTCGACAAGATGAAGGTCTCCGACCTGACGGCGGCCGTCGATACGGCCATCGCCCGGAACCTCTCCGAGGTCGACGCCATCGCCGCCAACAAGGCCGCGCCGACCTTCGCCAACACCATTGCGGCGCTGGAAGACACCGGCCGCACCCTGGCCGACGTCGCCTGCTACTATGGCATCTGGGGCTCGAACATGAGCTCGCCCGAGTACCAGGCCATCGAGCCGGCGATCGACGCCAAGTTCTCGGAGATCGGCGACAAGATCACCCAGAATGCCGCGCTCTTCGCCCGCATCGAGGCGGTCTACAACAGTCCCGAGAAGGCCAAGCTGACCCCTGAGCAGCAGCGCCTCGTCTGGATCTACTACACCAACTTCGTGCGCTCGGGCGCCAAGCTGGCCCCGGCCGCCAAGGCCCGCGTGGCGGCGATCAACACCGAGCTGTCGGGCCTGTTCACGAAGTTCAGCCAGAACCTGCTGGCCGACGAAGAGACCTATATCGAGCTGACCCCGGCCGACCTGGTCGGCCTGCCCGACGCCATCAAGGCCGCGACGGCCTCCAGCGCCGAGCAGCGCAAGCTCCCGGGCAAGAACATCATCGTCAACACCCGCTCCAGCGTGGACCCCTACCTGACCAACTCGCCGGTGCGCGCCACCCGCGAGAAGGTCTGGCGGGCCTTCGTCAACCGCGGCGACAACGGCGGCGCGACCGACAACAACGCCCTGATCGCCAAGATCCTGAAGCTGCGGGCCGAGCGCGCCAAGCTGCTGGGCTTCGAGACCCACGCCCACTGGCGCCTCGAGAACGCCATGGCCAAGACGCCCGACAAGGCCATGGCCCTGATGGAAGCCGTCTGGACGCCCGCCATCGAGCAGGTCGCCAAGGACGTGGCCGACATGCAGTCCATCGTCGACGCAGAGAAGGGCGGCTTCAAGATCGAGCCCTGGGACTACCGCTACTACGCCGAGAAGGTCCGCAAGGCGAAGTACGACCTCGATATGAACGAGGTGAAGCCGTACATGCAGCTGGAAAAGCTGCGCGAAGGCATGTTCTGGGCCGCCGGCCAGGTCTACGGCTTCGAGTTCAAGAAGGTCGACGGCCTGCCCGTCTATCACCCGACCATGACCGTCTACGAAGTGCTGCGCGACGGCAAGCATGTGGGCCTGTGGTACTTCGACCCCTACGCCCGTCAGGGCAAGCGCTCGGGCGCCTGGATGAACGCCTACCGCAACCAGGAGCGCTTCAAGAAGCCGATCTCGACGATCGTCTCCAACAACTCCAACTTCATCGAGGGCAAGCCCGGCGAGCCGGTGCTGATCTCGTGGGACGACGCCAACACCCTGTTCCACGAGTTCGGCCACGCCATCCATGGCCTCAACAGCGACGTCACCTATCCGACGGTCTCGGGCACCAACGTCGCCCGCGACTATGTCGAGTTCCCCAGCCAGCTGAACGAGCACTGGCTGTCGACGCCCGAAGTGCTGAACAAGTTCTGCGTCCACTACAAGACGGGTGAGCCGATCCCGCAGGCCCTGGTCGACAAGATCAAGAAGGCCTCGACCTTCAACCAGGGCTTCGACACCACCGAGTATCTCGCCAGCGCCCTGATCGACATGAAGCTGCACCTGGCGGGCGGCGTCGATATCGATCCGGACGCTTTCGAGCGTGACGAACTGGCCAAGCTGAAGATGCCCAAGGAGATCGTTATGCGGCACCGCACGCCGCAGTTCGGTCACGTGTTCTCGGGCGACGGCTACTCGGCCGGCTACTACAGCTACCTGTGGGCCGACACCCTGACCGCCGACGTCGCCGAGGCCTTCCAGGAGGCCCCGGGCGGCTTCTACGACAGGCCCACCGGCCAGCGGCTGATCAAGACCATCATGTCGCGCGGCAACTCGGTCGACCCGGCCGAGCAGTTCCGCGCCTTCCGCGGCCGGGACGTGAAGATCGGCGCCCTGATGCGCGACCGCGGCTTCCCGGTGCCTCCGGGCGCCTGATCAGGTTTTCTGATCTGAGCTGAAACGACAGCGCCCCGCCCGGTCACCCGGGCGGGGCGTTTTTGTTTTCTAGATCCTCCCCCTCTGGGGGAGGTGGCGCGAAACGCCGGAGGGGGGCGTTTTCAGCCTCCGCGATCGCCGGCCGACCTTGTGGATACTTCCCTCTCCGTCCGCTTCGCGGACACCTCTCCCTTCAGGGAGAGGGTCTCTAGGCCGCCCGCGCCCTGGCCTGCGCGACGCCGGTCCCGACCTTGAACCGGCTGATCAGTCGCGCCAGCTCGGCCGCCTCGTTGGACAACGAGTGGCTGGCGGCGGTCGACTGCTCGACCATGGCGGCGTTCTGCTGGGTGGCCTGGTCCATCTGGTTCACCGCAACGTTCACCTGGGCCAGACCCGTGGCCTGTTCCTGGGCGCCGGCGGCGATCTCGGCGACGGTGCGATTGATGTCCTGCACGCCGGCGGTGATGCGGCGCAGGGCCTCGCCGGTCTGGCCGACCAGGGCCACGCCCGCGTCGACCTGCTGGCCCGACGCGCCGATCAGGCCCTTGATCTCCTTGGCCGCCTCGGCCGAGCGCTGGGCCAGCGCCCGCACCTCCGACGCCACGACCGCGAAGCCCTTGCCCGCGTCGCCGGCCCGCGCCGCTTCCACGCCCGCGTTCAGGGCCAGGAGGTTGGTCTGGAAGGCGATCTCGTCGATGACGCCGATGATGTTGCCGATCTCGCGCGAGCTGGCCTCGATCTGCGTCATCGCCGCGACGGCGCGCTGGACCACCTCGCCGCCGGCCTCGGCGTCCTTGCGGGCGGCGTCGACCGACTTGCGGGCGTGGCCCGCGCCCTCGGCGGCGCGGCGGACGGTGGCGGTGATCTCATCCAGGGCGGCGGCGGTTTCTTCCAGGCTGGCGGCCTGTTGTTCGGTTCTGCGCGACAGGTCGTCGGCCGCGTGGCTGATCTCGCCCGAGCCGGCGCGGATGCCGCCGACCGCGCCGCTGATCGTCGTCATGGTCTCCTGCAGCTGGCCCATGGCGGCGTTGAAGTCGCTCTGCAGCTTGCGATAGGCGGGCGGGAAGGCCTGGTCGAGGCGCGCGGTCAGGTCGCCGGCCGCCAGCTGCTCCAGCGCCTGGCCGACCTGGGCCACGACGGCGGCCTGCTCGCGGGCCCCGGCGGCGCGCTCGGCCTCGTTGGCGCCGCGCTCGACCTCGGCCTGACGGCGATGCTCGGCGGCCTCGCCTTCGACCCGCAGCTTCTCGATGGCGGCGTCCTTGAAGGTCAGCACGGCCTGCGCCATCGCCCCGATCTCGTCGCGGCGGCCCAGGGCCGGCACGGCCACGGCGTTGTCGCCGCCGGCCAGACGGCGCATGGCGGTGGTCATGGCGTCGACCGGGGCGGCGATGCTGCGCGCCAGCAGCCAGCCCATCAGCACGGCGATGGCCACGGCGGCCGCGCCGCCCAAGGCCAGGGCAAGGCCCGCGGCGGTGAAGGCCCTGTCCTGGGCCTTGATGCGGTCGGCCAGCTCGGCGCTCTCGGCGTCGTCGATAGCCTTCAGCGCCTTGCGCACATTGGTCAGGCGACCGCTCTTGCCGATGCCGACGCGCGCGGCCTCCAGCTGGCCCGGATCCTGGGCGGCGGCGATCTGGGCGCGGGTCTCGGTGCGGAACACGCCCACGGCCCGGTCGAGCTGGGCCAGACGGGCCTTCTGGTCCTCCTGCTCGGCGCCAGCGCCCAGGGTCTGGTGCGCCTCGTCGTACTTGGCCTGGAAGTCCTCGTACTTCTGGATGAAGGACGGATCGAGGCTGGCCACGAAGCCGCGGGCGGCGTTCTGCTGCTCGACCAGTTCGGCCGCGGCCTTCTCGACCGTGGCCCGGTAGGCGTAGCTCTCGGCGTTCAGGGCGGTGACGCGCTGGATCGACGACAGGCCGTTCCAGGCCAGGACGCCGGCGCCGGCCACGGCCGCCACCAGGACGGCGAAGGCGACCACCAGCTTATGCGCCACCTTGAGGTTGCTGAGCATCTAGAGAACTTCCCAGGATAGAATTGGGAAGATTTTCGCTCGATAGAATTAATGGAATTTATTCATGAACACGGATGGCGTCGTTTGAGCGTCATCCTCGATTGTTTCGGCGTGCGAAATCGCTGTTCAGGAAAGAAATAGCGCGATCGTGCGTCATCTCGCCGCAGAGGTGGACTCAGTAGAGCGAGTCTACGAATATTGATCCGTATGCTGATTACTTGTCGGCGCATTTGGATCGAAGTCGCCATACTGGGGAATTTTCGATCTATACGCGCCAGGCGGGAATCGTGGGATAAAGAACCGCGCATGGCCGCAACCGGGGGGCGGGGCCGCGCGTATTGCAAGCATGGCCGAGCTTTCGGCCGAGCAAGGACGCCCCGATGGAAGCCCCTCGTCCGCTGCCCCTGATCCGTCCCATGCTGTGGCTGGCCGCCGCGGCCTTTACGGCCGGCTTCGGCGGCTATCTGCTCGTGGGTCTGGGCGCGCGCTAAGGTCCGCCCCATCCTTCCCGCCATGGCGGCGGGAAGAACGGGGCGGCAAGACCCTTACCGGCCGCCGGTCGAGCCGAAGCCGCCGGCGCCGCGGTCGGTGTCGTCCAAGGCCGCAACCAGATTCCAGGCCGCCTGCACGACCGGCGCGATCACCAGCTGGGCGATGCGGTCGCCGCGACGGATGACGAAGTCCTCTTCGCTCAGATTGGCCAGGATCACCTTCACTTCGCCGCGATAGTCGCTGTCGATGGTGCCGGGCGAGTTCAGGCAGGTGATCCCCGCCTTGGCCGCCAGGCCCGAACGCGGCCGCACCTGGGCCTCGAAACCCTGCGGCACGGCGAAGGCCAGGCCGGTCGGCACCATGAAGCGGGCGCCCGGCTTCAGGGTCAGGGGCGCATCTTCCTCGACGGCGGCGCGCAGGTCCATGCCGGCGGCGCCGACGGTCTCATAGGCGGGCAGCGGCAGGCCGTGGGCGTGGGCGAGCTGGACGACGGGGATATGGGGCGTGGTGGTCATAGGGCTTCCGCGATGCGTTGGGCGATGGCCTGGGCGACGGCGTCCTTGGACGCGCGCTCCCAGCGTTCTGTGTGGTCCTTGGCGATCAGCAGGACCGCGTTCTCAGTTCCGCCCATGACGCCCGGCTCGGTAACATCGTTGGCGATGATCCAGTCGCAGCCCTTGCGCGCCAGCTTGGCGCGAGCATGGGCCTCGACGTCGTCGGTCTCGGCCGCGAAGCCGACCACGAGCTTCGGGCGATCCGGACCGGTGGCGGCCAGGGTCGCCAGGATGTCGGGGTTCTCGACGAAGGTCAGGGCCGGCGGGCCGCCCTTGTCCTTCTTCAGCTTGGAGCCGAACACCTCGTCCACCCGCCAGTCGGCGACGGCGGCCACGAACACCCCGACATCGGCCGGCAAGGCGGCCTCGCAAGCGGCCAGCATCTGGCGGGCGCTCTCGACGTCGACACGGGTGACGCCCGGCGGGGTGGGCAGGGCCACGGGGCCGCTGACCAGGGTGACGCGCGCCCCCAGGCGGGCCAGCGCCTCGGCTATCGCGTAGCCCTGGCGGCCGCTGGAGCGGTTGGTGACGCCGCGCACGGGGTCGATGGCTTCGAACGTCGGGCCGGCGGTGACCAGGGCGTGCTTGCCGGCCAGGGGCTGCGCGGCGGGACCCCGCAGCATCTTCACGATGGCTTCGGAGATCTCGGGCGGTTCGGCCAGGCGCCCGGGGCCGAACTCGCCGCAGGCCATGGCCCCCTCGTCAGGACCGACGAAGGTCACGCCGTCCGCCTTCAGGGTCGCGACGTTGCGCTGCACGGCCGGGTGCAGCCACATGCGCACGTTCATGGCCGGGGCCATCAGCACCGGCTTGTCGGTGGCCAAGAGGGTGGTCGAGGCCAGGTCTCCGGCCAGGCCGTTCGCCGCCTTGGCGATCAGGTCGGCGGTGGCGGGAGCGACCACCACCAGGTCGGCCGAGCGCGACAGCTGGATGTGGCCCATCTCGGCCTCGTCGGTCAGCGAGAACAGGTCGTCATAGACCTTGTCCTCGGAGAGCGCCGCCAGCGACAGCGGGGTGACGAACTCCGCGCCGGCCTTGGTCAGGATCGGCCGGACGCCGATGCCGGCCTTGCGCAGCAGGCGGGTCAGCTCCAGAGCCTTGTAGGCCGCGACGCCGCCGCCGACGATCAGGAGCACGCGCTTGCCGCCCGGGATGTCGCTCACCTTGAAGGCCTTTCGTCCGCCCGTTCCCCTCCGCGCATAGAGCGCCTTGCGCCGACAGGCAATCGGCGCGCGCGTTGAAGCCGTCAAAGCTTAACGCTGGGACTCGACTCTCGTTCTTTTTTCGTTCACTAATCGTTAAAGTGGTAAATAGCGGGATATAGCGATCATGACGGGAGCGTGGCGTTTCGGAATTCTGGCCCTGCCGGCCTTGTTGCTGGCGGGTTGCGACGGCGGCGGCTCGGCAGTGAAGGCGCCAAAGGGCGGCGAGGTCGCCTCGGCCGAGGGAACCAGCAGCAGAGGAGGCGGGGCGCCGGCGGCAGCCGAGGTGGCGGAAGCCTCGGCGGCGGCGCGGCAGGCGGCCGATCCGCGCGATGCCCCGGTGCGGCTGATCGCCGGCCGGCCGATGTGGGCCGCCAACCGCACCCGCAGCGCCGAGGAGAACGCCCAGCGCGGCTTCGAACGGTTCGGCGAGGCGTTCGGGGCCCGCGACGTCGACGACTATGTGCGCAAGACCCACGCCTTCGTCGCCAGGCCGCCGGCCGGAGTCCAGACCCTGACGCGGTCGAACGGCGACACCCTGATCTACGACCCGGCCGGAAACGTCTTCGCGGTGGTCACCCGGGCCGGCGCCCCGCGCACCATGTTCAAGCCCGACGACGGCGCCGATTACTGGCGCCGCCAGAAGGACGGACAGAGCCGCCGCTCGGCCGCGTCGGAGCGGCGTGGGCAGGCCGGCGCCGACTGACGGGGGCCTGAACCGACGGCGGTCTGGCTGGGGAACTTGGGGGGCGAGGGCATGAAGGAACAGCCGATCCCGGACGCGGCCGAGCGCGATCCGGCGGCCATGGAGCTGGCGCGGATCTGGGTGGCCGAGCATGGGCTGCACTGCGCCCTGCGCATCGGGGCCTATGACGAGACTCCGATCGACGAGGCCCGCGCCTGGGGCATGATGCTGGCCGACCTGCTGCGCCATCTGGGACGCGGCCTGTCGGACTACTACCGCCGCGATCCGGTCGAGGTGGTCGACGTGTTGCTTGAGGCGATACGCGACGAGTTGGCGACGCCCAGTTCGCCCGTCGAAGGGGGTCTGGTGCGGACCCGCGAGGACGATCAGGATCTCGCTCACCCCAAGGCGCACTGACCGGGCGGAGGCGGCGTCGCGGGCTCGCGTGCGCCGTGTCACAGTCGCGGTTCCGACCCGCGACTGAGGGCGAAGGTTCGATCGTGCCGGCGGTCGGATGGCCGGATGCGGCTGGAGCGGGGCTCCGGCGCATCCGGACGCCTGACACGGCGCGGGTCTGCAAGGGTTGCGAAGGTCGTGGAGGGAAGAAGGTCGGGGCGATGCGGTTGATCGATCGACGACGAATGCTGGGCCTGTTCGCCGCCGCCGGGGCGACGGCCTTGGCCTCCGGGGCGGGCCGCGCGGTCCAGGCCGGGCCGGCGACGTTCAGGCCGGCTAGTTTTCCCGAGCCCGACCGCGAGGTGCGGCTGCCGGTTCCGGGCGGCAGGGTGTATGCGCGGGTCAACGGCGATCTCGACGCCGCTGTCGCCGGCGTGGGACCGCCGCCGATCGTCATGGTTCATGGCGGGCCGGGCGGAACGCATTCGGGGTTCCTCGACGCCCTGGCCTTGTCGGACGAGCGGGCGGTGATCCTCTACGACCAGCTCGACAGCGGCCTGTCCGATCATCCGATGAATCCGGCCAACTGGACCGTCGGCCGCTTCGTCGACGAACTGGAGGCCGTGCGCGAGGGGCTGAAGATCCCGCGCTGGCACGTTCTGGGCCACAGCTGGGGCGGTACGGTCGCCCTGGAGTATGGGGCGCGGCGCTCGCCGGCCCTGGCCAGCCTGATGCTGGCCAGCCCGCTGGTTTCGACCCGCAGCTGGATCGCCGACGCCAACCTGCTGCGTGGCGACCTGCCGCCGGCGGTGCAGGATCAACTGATCCGCTGCGAGGCGTCCGCGCCGTCGCCGTCCGACAAGGCGCTTTCGGCGGCCTGCGATGCGGCGACGAACGCCTTCTATGCGGCCTTCCTGACCCGCGAGCCGCCCTCGCCGGCCCACCGCGCCTATCGGCCGGCCGGCGATCGGGGTTTCAACCCGGTGCTCTACAAGACCATGTGGGGCGCAACCGAGTTTTCGGCCACCGGCACGCTGAAAGCCTATGACGGAGAGCCGCTGCTCGACCGGCTGGACGGGCCGCGCACCCTGTTCATGGTCGGCCAGTACGACGAGTCCCGGCCGGCCACCGCCATCGGCTTTTCGCGCCGCGCCAGGGGTTCGGAACTGGCGGTGGTGCCCGGCGCCGGTCACGCCACCTTCACCGATCGCCCGGAAGAAACCGTGGCCGTGCTGCGCCAGTGGCTGCGGCGACAAGATCGGCGAGCGTGACTTTCCCGAAGGCGCCTGGCGTCGTCGCGGGCAGAGGGGGCTGGCCGCTAGGGAAGCGCTGCGAACCGTAGCGAGAATTCGTATGACCGCAGTTGAAGCCCGGTGACGCGCTTTGCCGCCGCCCGGATACGATCCGAGAACTCCGCGGCGATCAGATAGGCCCTGACGGGTTCGCCGCGCTCCTCGCTCAGGGCTTCGGCATAGCCCAGGGTCTGCTCGAGAGCGCCCGGCGGACACGCGCCGGCCTTGAGTTCGATCACGACAAGCTTGCCGTCTCGATCCTTGGCCAGGATATCGATGCGCCCGGTGGCGACGGTGATTTCCTGGCCGCCGTCAGCCTCGACCAGGCCCTGCTCAAGCGCGTTGAGCTGCTTGCGGACTGCGGCCTGCATCTCACGCTCCAGTTTGAAGACGACCCCTTCGGCCATCTCCGCCTCGGCGATCGGGTCGTCGAGCTCTGTCTGCGTCTCGTCCGGCGGCGTGCGAACCTCGACGGCGAACTGGAGATACCGCTTCAGAACCGATCGAGCGTGGCTGGGATAGGTCAGGAACGGCCCGGCCGCCGTGGTCTGGCCCCAATTTATGACCGCGTCCAGGCCATCACGGGCAATGGCTTCGTCAAGACCGCCAATCGCTACATCGATACGCGACAGGTAGGAATTGTAGGTGTTGTAGCTGTTGCGTTTGCCGCCGACCGTATTGAGAAAATAGTCTTTGAATTCAGAAACGCGATACATGAATTCGCCCCCATTCGGAACGGCGAAGCTGTGCTGTATCACATGTAGATTCAACTTCAGATTTAACGTCGCTTCTTCCGCGCCCCGGCCGAGGCGGTCTTCTTGCGGCTGCCCGGCTTGACCGCCTTGCCCTTGCCGGCCTTGCCCGAACGGGCGGTGGCCTTGCCTTTGCCGCCGCCCTTCCTCGCGGCCGCAGCGCACTTTGCCTTGGCGGCTTTCAAGGCCTTGCCGGTCTTGCCGCGGGTCGGGCATGGCGCGGCGCGGGCGGGAGCGGCCGGGGCCGTGCGGGTCGCGGCGGGGGCGACGCGGGGCGGCCAGATCACCGGGCCGCGCGTGGCGACGGCGTAGCCGGCCGGAAGGACCGGGGCGCCGGTGCGCTCGACGGACACGGGGGTCGGGGCCGCGCCGTCCTCGGTCAGGCGGCCGCTCCAGGCGCCGTCAGGACCGGCGCTCAACGCCAGGGTCGAGCCGGCGCCGGGGCGGGTCATGAACCGCACGGCCGCGCCGCCGTCATAGGTGCGCTCGATGCTGTCGATCAGGCCGGTGGAGCCGACCGCGCCGGTGCGGCGCAGGTCGCGCCAGGCGCCCTCGACCGGGCCGTAGCCGCCGGCCGGGTCGGCGATCTGCAGCGAATAGAGGGCCGCGCCGTCGGCGCCGCGCAGCACCCAGCCCCCGTCGAGCGGTCCCTGCAGCCCTTGCGCGGCGGCGATCGAGCCCTTCACGCGCAGCTCGTAGGCCTGTTCGACGCTCATCGCGCCGCCCGCCGTGGCTGTGGCCGAGGGTTCGGGAGCCGGGATCGGCAGGACGGTCGGCTTGTGACGCGGGGCAGGCGCGGCCGGGGCCTCGTCCTCCTCGTCGGTGGTCTGCGGCCCGCTGGCGGCGATCAGGTCGGCTAGGGGATCGGTCGTGACCGGGGGAGCGGGCGGGGTGGTGATCGTCGACGGGCCTGCCGCCGACGGCGCGGCCACCAGCGGAATCGGCGCGTCGGGATTCGGCTGGGGCGCGGGCTGGACCGGCGCGGAAGGATTGGTCGCTACCACCTCAGAAGCCGGAGCCTGGGCGATGGCGGCGGCCGGAAACGACAGCAAGGCGGACAGAAGGACGGCGGGAAGACGACGCATGGGGGTCCTTATCAGCCCGCCGTCTTCGCGGCGATGGCCTCGGAAACGGCGACCAGCCGCTCGGCCTGAACAAGGTGCAGTCGTTCGGCCATCTTGCCCTCGACGCGCAGCGCGCCCTTGCCGGCGTTCTCGGGCGCGGCGAATGCGGCGATCACCGCCCGGCCCCAGGCGATCTCGTCGTCCGAGGGCGAGAACACCCGATTGCAGATTTCCAGATGCTTGGGATGGATCAGGGTCTTGCCGTCGAAGCCGAAGTCCACGGCCTGGCCGCAGACGGCTTCCAGGGCCAGGAGGTCCTCGATGTCGTTGTGCACCCCGTCGAGGATCGCCAAGCCATGGCCGCGGGCGGCGGCGACCGCCAGCGACAGGATCGGCAGGAAGGCCTCCCGGTCCGGGGTTTGCCGCGCCCGCATCTCCTTGGCCAGGTCGTTGACGCCCATCACCCAGGCCGAAAGTCGGGTCGTCCTGGCCGCCTCGCCGATCTCCCACAGGTGAAAGGCGGCCCTGGCGGTCTCGATCATCGTCCACAGCCGGGTGTGGATGGGGGCGGCGTGCAGGGCCGCGTCATAGGCGTGGACGTCGGCGGCGTCGTTGACCTTCGGGACCAGCACCGCGTCGGGACCGGCCTCGGCGGCGGCCTTCAGGTCGTCGGCGCCCCAGGGGGTGTCGAGGCCATTGGTGCGGATGACGATCTCGCGAGGGCCAAAGCCGCCGGCCTTCACCGCCGTAACGGCGGCCTCGCGGGCGGCGATCTTCATCTCCGGCGCCACCGCGTCCTCCAGGTCGAGGATGATCACGTCGGCGTCGAGCGTTCGGGCCTTCTCCACGGCCTTGGCGTTGGAGGCGGGCATGTAGAGGGCGCTGCGGCGCGGCCGGGCGAGGTCGGTCATGGCGGGATCATCCTGGCAGGGACGCCGCGAGTGTAAAGCACCTGCCGCGAGGGCCGGGAAGCGGAGATATCGCGACAGGCGAAGCCATGGCGGGAAAGGCGCAAACGGGGTTAAGCTGCCGCCATGACCACGCAACCGGCCCCCACGCGCTACGACGAGACGGCCCGCAACGTGCTGGGCGAAGAGCTGGTCCCCTGCTCGCTGGATCCGGTGACGGGCTTCTACCGCAACGGCTGCTGCGAGACCGGGCCGCACGATCTGGGCCTGCACACCGTCTGTGCGGTGATGACCGAGGAGTTCCTGGCCTTCTCCAAGGCCACCGGCAACGACCTGTCGACGCCACGCCCGGAGTTCGCCTTCCGGGGGCTGAAGCCCGGCGATCGCTGGTGCCTGTGCGCGGGTCGCTGGCGCGAGGCGCTGGACGCCGGCATGGCCCCGCAGGTGATCCTGGAGGCCACCCACGAGGAGACCCTGGCCATCGTCACGCTGGGTGTGCTGAAGGACCACGCGGCGGTCTAGGGGCCGCCGGAAGGTTCCCCATGGTCGGTTACGAACGCAGGCTGCTGGTGCTGGTGGGGCTGATCGCCCTGGCCTTCCTGCCGCTGCTGGCCGCGTCGCTGTTCTTCCTGGCCCGTTTCTCGACCGCCCAGGACCGGCTGGAGGCCCACTACACCCGCACCGTGATCCTGGCCCACGACCTGCGCAGCGAGAAGATGCGGCAGAATTCGCTGGTGCCGGTGATCGTCATCAACGGCGAGAAGAACCTGCTGGTCGAGCTGGAGCGGTCGAACCGTCGGTTCGACGCCATCGTCGGCGACCTCAGGGCCCTGGCCCGCGACGACGAGACGCGCGTGGCGCTGGACGCGGTGGCGGCCCTGCAGCGGCGGTTGCTGGTGCTGCAGCGGGCCGGCGTCGCCCAGCGTCTCGACGGCGGCACGATGAGCGGCGCCAACGCCTATTTCCAGAAGAACGCCGGTCCCCTGACCAGCAGCATAGACGCGGCCATCGACCAGTTCACCGATCGGGCCGCGGCGCGCTACCAGGCCGAGCGGGCGCGTAACCACAACGTGGTTCGAGGGGTGTTCGGCGTGCTGACCCTGGCCTCGATCTGCGCCTTCGTGTTCTGCGCGTTTCTTGGCAGGCTGCTGCTGCGGCTGATCGAGCAGAAGCGGAGCTACGACCAGATCACGGCGCGCCTGGCCGAGCGCGAGAAGGCGATCTCCCTGGCCCGCAAGGAGGCGGTCGAGGTGGTGGCCCACGACCTCAACAATCCGATCACCACCATCCTGTTCGCCAGCGAGAACCTGCTGGCCCAGCCGGGCGTGGACGGGCTGCCCAAGGTGCGGTCGGGCGTCGAGGCCATTCTGCTGGCCACCGAGACCATGCGGCGGCTGATCCGCAACATCCTCGACCATTCCAAGATCGAGGCCGGGGGCCTGGTGCTGGCCAGGGAGACGGTCGACCTGCGCCGCCTGCTGGCCGACATCGCCGACCAGTTCGCCCTGTCGGCCGCCCGCAAGGGCCTGCACTTCGCCTATGCGCCCGATCCGGCCGAGCCGGTGCTCGACGCCGACGGCGGCCGCATCGGCCAGGTGGTGGCCAACCTGCTGTCGAACGCCATCAAGTTCACCGAACCGGGTGGAACGGTGTCGCTGTCCAGCCGCATCGAGGGCGAGGCGGTGGTGGTCGAGGTGCGCGACACCGGCTGGGGCATGAGCCCCGAGCAGGCCGCCCGGGTGTTCGAGCGCAACTGGCAGGGCGAGGCGGCGGTCGCCCACGGCAACGGTCTGGGATTGGCGATCAGCAAGGCCATTGTCGAGGCCCACGGCGGCCGGCTGGGCGTCGACAGCCGGCCGGGCGAAGGCTCGGCGTTCAGCGTGGTGCTGCCGCTGGCGGCTTGAACGACGCGGCAGCATGCGGCCTGGCGATGACGTTCATGCCAAGGCGCCGTGCAGCCAGGCGCGGAAGGCGGCCATGGCCGCGCCGTCGGGGCGCGAATGCAAGCGGGTCAGCCAGTAGCGGCCGGTGACCACCTCGGCGGCGAAGGGGCGCACCAGGCGTTCGGCCGACAGATCGGGCCCGAACAGGGCGGCGGGGGCCAGCGCCACGCCCTGGCCGGCGACGGCGGCGGCGACCATGAGCACCGAGTTGTCGAACATCGGCCCGCGCAGCGGCGGCGGCTCGGCCCCGGCGGCGGCGAACCAGCGCGGCCACTCGTCAGCCCGATAGGAGCGCAGCAGGGTCTCGCGGGCGAGGTCGGCGGGGCTGGCCAGGCGCTCGGCGATGG
This sequence comes from Caulobacter endophyticus, assembly GCF_003116815.1. Taxonomy (GTDB): domain Bacteria; phylum Pseudomonadota; class Alphaproteobacteria; order Caulobacterales; family Caulobacteraceae; genus Caulobacter; species Caulobacter endophyticus. The sequence continues at coordinate 15,017 of NZ_QDKQ01000076.1, read as the reverse complement.
CGGGGGCGCAAAGGGCTGTCAGCGGGGCGGTCAGGATCGGCTCGGCATGGACGCCATGCCAGGCCCCGTCGCCGAAGCGGATGGCCAGGTCCAGACCCTCCCCGGCCAGGTCTACGCGGTTGTTGTTGGTCATCATTCGCAGGTCGACCTGCGGGCAGGTGTGGCGGAAGGCGTCCAGGCGCGGCAGCAACCAGCCGGCGGCGAACGAGCCGACCACGCCCAGGGTCAGCACCTCGCGCAGGCGCCCGTCGCTGTAGCGATCGAGCGTGGCGCCGATCCGGTCGAAGGCCTCGACCAGCACCGGAACCAGGGCCTGTCCCTCGTCGGTCAGGGCCAGGCCGCGCGGCAGGCGGCGAAACAGGCAGACGCCCAGGCGGGCCTCCAGCTGGGCGACCTGATGGCTGACCGCGCCCTGGCTGACACACAGCTCGGCGGCGGCGCGGGTGAAGTTCAGGTGCCGGGCGGCGGCCTCGAAGGCGCGCAGGGCATTGAGCGGAAGCTGGGCGCGATCCATGCCCAAGCCATGAACCAGGCTCATGGCTCCGTCCAGATATGATGCTTTGTCGCCGCCGTTCCAGCCCGGCAGGTTCGCCGCGCCAACCAATGGGGAGAGCGGCATGAAGATGAAGCGGATCGCAGGTCTGGGCATGGCCGCGAGCATGCTGCTTGTAGCGGGAGCGGCCGTGGCGCACGACCCGCTGCTGGCTCCGATCGAGCCGGACTACGCCGCGCGCTGGCTCAAGCCAGAGGCGCCGGTCAAGGTCTACGGCAATAGCTACATTGTGGGCTTTGGCGGGCTCAGCGTCGGTCTCATCAAGACCAGCCGGGGCCTGATCCTGATCGACGCCGCCCTGCCCCAGGCCGTGCCGGCCATCGAGGCCAACATCAAGGCGCTGGGCTTCGAGGTCTCGGACATCAAGCTGATCCTCAGCACCGAACCGCACTACGATCACGCCGGGGGCTTGGCCGCCCTGGCCCGCGCCAGCGGCGCGACGGTGGTCGCCAGCGTCCCGGCGGCCGAGGCGCTGCGGCGTGGACGGCCGGGCGGCGATGATCCCCAGCTGGCCGACCTGGTCCCCTTCCCGGCGATTAGCAGGCTGCGGGCGGTCAAGGACGGCGAGGTGATCCGGCTGGGCGACGTGGCGGTGACCGCCCGCGCCACGCCGGGCCACACGGCCGGCAGCATGAGCTGGACCTGGACCTCGTGCGAGCGACGCGACTGCAAGGCCGTGGTGTTCGGCTCCAGCCTCAATCCGGTGTCGTCTGACGGCTACCGGTTCTCCGATCCGAAGAACGCCAGCCTGGTCGCCGGTTTCCGCCGAAGCTTCGCGACCATGCGGGGCCTGAAATGCGACGTGCTGATCAGCGCCCACCCCGATCAGTCGGGCGGCGACGAGCGGCTGTCGCGGGTCCGGCGCGGGGAGAAGCCCAACCCCTTCGTCGACCCTGGCGCCTGCCGCGCCTATGCCGACCGCTACGCCGCTCGACTGGAGAAACGGTTGGCGGACGAAAGGGCCGGGCTGAAGTGAGGGCCGGTCCTAGTCCAGCGGCTTGAGCTCGCCCAGCACCGTGGGGATCAGCTCCGACACCGTGGGATGGATCGGCACGGTGCGCTGCAGAACGGTGTAGGGCGCCTTGGCGTACATGATGTCCAGTATGCCGTGGATCGCCTCGTCACCCGAGGTTCCCAGGATCGCGGCGCCGAGGATCTCCTTGCTCTCGGCGTCGACCAGCACCTTCATGAAGCCCCTCGTCTCGCCCTTCTCGATGGCGCGGCCGACGCGGGTCATCGGGCGGGTCCCGACCAGGGCCGGACGGCCTTGGCTGCGGACCTCGGTCTCGGTCATGCCCACCCGGCCGAGCGGCGGGTCGGTGTAGAGGGCGTAGGCCGTCAGGCGGTCGGTGACTTTCCTCGGGTCGTCATCGAGCAGGTTGGCGGCGATGATCTCGAAATCGTTGTAGGCGGTGTGGGTGAAGGCCCCCCGCCCGTTGCAGTCGCCCATGGCCCAGATCGACGGGACGTTGGTGCGCAGGCTGTCGTCGACCGTGACGTAGCCGCGCTTGTCGAGCGCCACGCCGGCGGCTTCCAGGCCCAGGTCGTCGGTGTTGGGCTTGCGGCCCACGGCCAGCAGGGTGTGCGAGGCCTTCACGGCCGGTTCGCCCTCGGTGCAGGAGACGTGGACGCAGACGCCCTCGTCGCCCCCTTCCGTCTTGCAGGGCGAGAAGCTGATGCACTCGGCGTTGAGGCGAACCGCGATCCCCTCGGCTTCCAGGATCTTGCGCACGGCGTCGGAAACCTCGGGGTCTTCGCGGCCGATCAGGCGAGGACCCATCTCGACCACGGTCACCTGGGCGCCGAAGCGCCGGTACATCTGGGCGAATTCCAGCCCGATATAGCTGCCGCCGACGATGACCAGGTGCTCGGGCAGGGTGTCCAGCTGCATCATGCCGACATTGGTGAGATACGGGATGTCCCCGATCCCGGGCATGTCCGGGACGTTGGCGCGGCCGCCGACATTGAGGAAGATCTTCGGCGCCTCCAGCACCTGGCCGTCGACCTCGACGGTGGTCGGCGAGGTCAGGCGGGCGTGGCCTTCGAGAACGGTCAGGCCATCCATGCCCTTGAGCCACTTCTCCACGTTGCCGCGGGCGTTGCGGACCACGGTCTGCTGGCGCTCCTTGACCGCCTTCATGTCAACGTCGACGGGGCCCTGCAGCACGACGCCGTAGTCGGCGGCGCGGCGGGCCAGGTGGGCGGCATAGGCGCTGGCCACCAGGGTCTTGGTCGGCATGCAGCCGGTGTTGACGCAGGTGCCGCCGAACAGCTTGCGCTCGACCAGGGCCACCTTCCAGCCGGCGTCAGTGAGGCGTCCGGCGAGGGAAGGCCCGGCCTGGCCGGCCCCGATGATGATGGCGTCGAAGGTCATGCTCACGAAACCATCGAGACGATCAGATAGGCGCCGCCCAGAGCGATCACGTCTTCGATAAGAGCCGCGGGCGTGTCGCGCTTGAAGGCGCTGGCCAGGCGAGCGCGCAGCTCGGCTCCGCCAAGGGCGCCGATCACCGCCCCGACGACGCCCAGCACGGCGCCGACGATCCACGAACCGCCGGCCATGCCGATGGCCGCGCCGGAGAAGCCGCTGGCGACGATCCGAGCGCCGAACTGCGGCGGAACCTTGCGGCTGGGGGTGAAGGGCAACTTGTCGGTGACCAGTTCGACCGCCGCCAGGGCGGTGAAGATCCAGGTGGCGAGATTGCCGCCGAGCCAGGCCAGCGGCGTTCCGGCCAGGGGGATCCAGCCCAGATGCGCGCCCCAGGCGACGGCGGCGGGGGCGGTCATGGCGCGCAGGCCGGCGGTCACGCCGATCAGCAGGGCGAGGACGTAGAGGGTCATGCGTGAACTCCCGAGCGTCGCCGCGATCAGGCGCGCGACGAGAGCAAACCGCAAGTGCGTGGTCGCGGCTTGGACGATCCGGCGGTGGTTAGACGCCCTTCAGCAGGTACTCCCGCTCCAGCCGGTAGACCGAACCCTCCTTGGTCCGCCAGCTGGAATAGAGGCCGAAGCGGTCGACGTGGAACGGCGGCGAGTGCAGCAGGTTGTGGCGCTGGATCCAGGCGCCGACCTCGGGCGCGGTCGGGCGCTTCAGATAGGCCAGGGTGACGTGCGGCAGGTAGGTGCGGGTCTCCGGCTTCAGCTCGGCCTTGCGGGCGGCGCTTTCGTTGGCCTTCTGCAGGCGGCGCAGCAGCGGTTGGTCCTCGACCCCGGCCCAGACGGCGTGGATATCGGCGCCCTCGCCGAAATGGCCCGCGCCCTTGAGTTCCAGATCGAAGGCGGGCGCCTCGATTTCGGCCAGCGCCTCGTCGAGATCGGCGGCGACCGTTTCCTGCACGTCGCCGATGAAGCGCAGGGTGACGTGGAAGGCGTCCAGCGGCCGCCAGTGGGCGCCTTCGATGCCGGATTGTCGGGCTTGCAGCGGCGCGCCGATCTGCGGGGGGACGGCGATCGCGGTGAATAGACGGATCATGCCGACAACCTAGACGCCTTGCCGGCCTGGCTCAAAGCCTTCGCCGTCCGTGACTTGTCGAGCGTCCAATTTGTCTGACAAATAGCGCCGCCCAGGAGGATCGGCGCGAACGCCGACGGGGCGGGAGGCAGGCGATGACGGGACCCTCGATGGATCGGCGCGGGATGCTGCTGGCGGGACTGGGCGGCGGCCTGGCCGCGGTCTCGGGCGTCGCGGCCGCGCCCGCGGCCGGCAAGGCGCCGCTGGCCCCGCGTCCGCCGATGGGCTGGAACAGCTGGAACAGCTTCGCCACCACCATCAACGAGGCCCAGGCGCTGGAGACGGCCAGGATCATGGCCGCGAAACTTCTGCCGTTCGGCTACGACGTCTTCACGGTCGACATCCAGTGGTACGAGCCGGAAGCGGCCAGCTACGACTACAATCGCAATCCCCTGCCGGCGATGGACGGCCATGGCCGCCTCGTCCCCGCGCCCAACCGCTTTCCATCCAGCGTCGGCGACAAGGGCTTCAAGCCGCTGGCCGACCAGGTGCACGCCCTGGGCCTGAAGTTCGGGGTGCACCTGATGCGGGGCGTTCCGCGCGCGGCGGTGAAGGCGAACCTGCCTGTGCTGGGGACCAGCGTCCGCGCCGCCGACGTCGCCGACACTTCGAGCATCTGCTCCTGGAACCCCGACATGTACGGCGTCGACATGCGCAAGCCCGGCGCCCAGGCCTATTACGACAGCGTCTTTCGCCTGTTCGCCCAATGGGGCGTCGACTTCGTGAAGATGGACGACATGAGCCGCCCCTACGACGCCCACGCCGCCGAGATCGAGGCGGCGCACAGGGCGATCCAGGCCAGTGGCCGGCAGATGATCCTCAGCCTGTCGCCGGGCGAGACGCCCGTGCCGCGCGCCGGGCATGTGCGCAGGTTCGCCCAGATGTGGCGGATCTCCGACGACTTCTGGGACGAGTGGTCGATGCTGGAGGCCCAGTTCACGCGGCTGGAGAACTGGAACGCCTTCCGCGCCCCGGGCGCCTGGCCCGACGCCGACATGCTGCCGCTGGGCCGTCTGGCCCTGGGCAAGCGCGACAGCAGGTTCACCCCCGACGAGCAGCAGACCCTGATGACCCTGTGGTCGATCGCCCGCTCGCCGCTGATCATGGGCGGCGACCTGCGCCATCTGGACGAGCCGACCCTCGCCCTGCTGACCAATCGTGCGGTGCTGGCCGTCAACCAGGCCAGCACCGGCAACCAGCCGCACTTCGTCGAGGACGGGACGCGGATCTGGTCGGCGCGGCCGGAGGGCAAGTCCGGTGATCGCTATCTGGCGCTGTTCAACACGACGGGAAAGCCGAAGACGGTCGGGATCGCCCTGCGGGAGCTTGGCCTCGCGGACGGCGTATCGGCGCGGGACCTGTGGATCGGCGAGACACTGGGACGGGGCGGCGGCCGGGTGGAGCGGACCTTGCCGCCGCATGGCTCGGCGCTGCTGCGGTTGAGCGCCTGAGATCCTCCCCCTGAAGGGGGAGGTGTCGGCAAAGCCGACGGAGGGGGGAGGAGTTAGTTCTTACTGGTGAGCGTTGCGGAAGCTGAAAACGGCCCCCCTCAGTCGCTCCGCGACAGCTCCCCCCGCGGGGGAGCATCTTTGGGTCAGTCCTCGTCGGACTGCGGCCCCTCGGGCTCGCCGACCAGGTTCGGCGGGTCCGCGAGCACCAGGCGTTCGGCCAGTTTCACTTCCGGCGCGGCGGCGCGGGTGAAGGGCAGGTACCAGGTCTGGCCGCCGAGCGGGGGGGTGATCTCGAGCAGGTCGCCGGCGCCGAAGTCCTGGACGCTCTTGATCTTGCCCAGGTCCTCGCCGGTGGCGATGTGGCGCACGGCCATGCCGATCAGGTCGGTGAGGTAGAATTCGTCCTCGTCGGGCTCGGGCAGGGCCGAGCGGGGGACGTAAAGCTTGAGGCCGCGCAGGGCGTCGGCGGCTTCCTTGGTGGCGATCTCGGCGCAGCGGCAGATCAGGCCGTCCTTGACGGCTCTTGCCTGCGAGATCGACAGGCCGGTCGAACCGTCCTGGCGCAGAAGCCGCTTGAAGCCCTTCAGGGCCATCGGCTCCTCGGTATAGGTCGAGATCCGCACCTCGCCGCGCACGCCGAAGCCGCCGGCCACGCGGCCGACCAGGATCATCGGGTCATCGGAAGAGATCGGCATCGACGGGAGGCTTTCCGGACCAAGCCGGGGTCGTTGGCGAAGCGAAACCCTCGCCCTTCGACAGGCTCAGGGTGAGGGTTTCTACTGCTTCGGCCTGCGACATGGTCCTCATCCTGGGCTTGTTCCCCGGGGCCGACCAAAGGTCGGCCCCGGGGATGAACGCCGGACGAGGACCACGCACAGTTCCGGAAGGGATTAGCCTTCCGAGGCTTCTTCGGCGGGGGCTTCGGCCGGAGCTTCTTCAGCAGCCGGAGCAGCGGCGGCTTCGGCGGCAGCCGCGGCGGCGGCTTCAGCGGCGGCCTTGGCGTCTTCCTTGGCCTGGGCTTCGGCGGCGGCGCGTTCCTCTTCGCGCTGGGCGCGCTCGGCGGTGCGTTCCTTGGCCTTCTTGCCCGGCTCGGCCTTCTGGGGGTTGTTGCCGGCGGTCCAGGCGCCGACGCCTTGGGCGGCCAGGAAGCGGGCGACGCGGTCGCTCGGCTGGGCGCCCTTCTTGAGCCACTCCTGGATCGATTCCAGCTTCAGGGTGACGCGCGCCGGGTCATCCTTCTTCAGGAGCGGGTTGTAGGTGCCGACCTTCTCGATGAAGCGGCCATCGCGCGGCGAGTGGCTGTCGGCGATGACGATCGAGTAGTACGGACGCTTCTTGGCGCCGCCACGGGCGAGACGGATCTTCAGCATTGTCGTTAGTCCTTGGATCTAAAGCTATTTTTTCTTGAACGGATTGAAGCCGGGCGGCAGGCCGCCCAGGCCGGAGAGCGGGTTGGCCCCGCCCCCGAGGCCCGGCAGACCGGGCAGCCCCGAAAGGCCTTGGCCTTCCGTCGCGTTGGGATCGACGGCGGGCATCTTGCCGCCGCCGAGGGATTTCAGACGAGCCATGTCGCCGCCGCCGAGCATGCCGGCCATGCGAGCCAGGCCCTTGCCGCCGTCCTTGCTCATCGACTTGAACATGTCGGCCATCTGGCGGTGCTGCTTGAGCAGGCGATTGACCTCGGCCACGTCGACGCCCGAACCGGCGGCGATGCGGCGCTTGCGCGAGGCGGCCAGGATGTCGGGCTTCTTGCGCTCTTCCTTGGTCATCGAACTGATGATCGCCTGCTGGCGGCGGAAGATGCTGTCGTCGATGCCGCTTTCGGCGATCTGCTTCTTGACCTTCTGGACGCCCGGCAGGAGGCCCATGATGCCTTCCATGCCGCCCATCTTCTGCATCTGGTTCAGCTGGGCCGACAGATCGTCGAGGTCGAACTTGCCCTTGGCCAGCTTGCGGGCCATGCGTTCGGCTTCGGCCGCGTCGAGGTCGGCGGCGGCCTTCTCGACCAGGGCCACGACGTCGCCCTGGCCCAGGATCCGGCCGGCGACGCGGCGGGCGTCGAAGACGTCGAGCTGGTCGATCTTTTCCCCGGCGCCGAGGAACTTGATCGGCAGGCCGGTGACGTGGCGCATCGACAGGGCCGCGCCGCCGCGGCCGTCGCCGTCGGCGCGGGTCAGGATCAGGCCGGTCAGCGGCAGGCGCTCGTGGAAGGCCTTGGCCGTACGGACGGCGTCCTGGCCGGTCAGGCTATCGGCGACCAGGATGGTCTCGGACGGATTGGCGATGCGGGCGATTTCCGCCGCTTCGCTCATCATCGCCTCGTCCAGCGTGGTGCGGCCGGCGGTGTCGAGGATCAGGACGTCGTAGCCGCTCAGCTTGGCGGCGGTCAGGGCGCGGCGGGCGATGTCGGGGGCGCTCTGGCCGGCGACGATCGGCAGGCTCTCGACGCCGACCTGCTTGGCGAGGGTCGCCAGCTGCTCCATGGCCGCCGGGCGGCGGGTGTCAAGCGAGGCGACCAGCACCTTCTTGCGCTCGGTCTTGGACAGGCGCAGGGCCAGCTTGCCGGTGGTGGTGGTCTTGCCCGAGCCCTGCAGGCCGGCCATCAGGATGATGGTGGGCGGGTTCAGGGCCAGGTTCAGGCCGGTGGCGACGTCGCCGCCCAGCATCTCGACCAGGCCGTCATAGACGATCTTGACCACCTGGTCGGCCGGCTTGACCGAGCGGATGACGGACTCGCCAGCGGCCTTGTCCTTGGCCTTGGAGATGAAGTCCTTGACGACCGGCAGGGCGACGTCGGCTTCCAGCAGGGCGACGCGGACTTCGCGCAGGGCCTCGTCGATGTCCTTTTCGGACAGCACGCCGCGACCGCCGAGGCGGTCGAAGACGCCGGAAAGTCGCTCTGTAAGGCCGTCGAACATGCCGAACCCTGGGTCAAAAACACGGTTCCAAACGCGATCAGCCCCCGTGGACGATCACGTCGACGGGGGTCCTCGCCGTCCTCGTCCGCATGGTGTCCCGGGCTACCGGGGCGGGGTCGTGACGGTGGAGGCGCTGCTGATAAAGCGCCGGAAGTGCGCGCTTATGCGGGAGCCCTGTGGAAAATGCAAGGATTTCGAGTCGGCCGGCGCCCGCTTGCCGAGGAGCGGGCGCCGGCACGAAGCCCTTTGCCTTTCCGCGTTCGGAGGATTAAGGGCTTCATCGAACGCGTTCGACGGGATGCGGTCAGGGATTGGGGTCCCGTTTCTCTGGTCTGATCGCAAGGACTCCATGTCGACCAAGCCTCTCCTCGCTTTGCTGGCGACGGCCGCTTTCGCCCTGCCTGCCGCCGCTCTCGCCCAGGCCCTGCCTTACAAGGACATTGAAGCCCCCTCGACCTGGGAGGTCGATGTGGGCGGCGGTCCCGTCTACGGCTTCAGCCCTGGCGGCAAGGATCCGCACAAGACCAACTTCACCTTCTGGGGCAGCGCCCACTGGAAGGGAAAGATCTACGCCAACGGCCTGGACGGCCTGGGCTATAACGTCATCAACGACGAGACCCTGCACGTCGGCGCCCAGCTGCGCCCGCGCTGGGGCGGTCCCGACGACACCGACAGCGGCATCCAGAGCCCCGACACCGGCGCGGACCTGGCGCTCTACGCCTACAAGCGCACCTGGAAGGACTTCGTCGTCGGCGGCCGCGTCGGTCGCGACGTCACCGGGGTTTCCGACGGTTGGGACTTCTGGGGCTCGGTGTCGCGCCAGGACGTGACGCCCGTAGGCCTGCTGCAGTCGATGGTCTATGCTCGCGGCGGCGACAAGAACACCAACCGCACCTTCTACGGCGTCACCGCCAGGGACGTGGCGGCCGTGCCGAGCCTGAACGAATACGACCCCAAGGGCGGGCTGAACCAGGTGGGCGTGGCCTTCCTGATGATGACCCCGATCGGAGACAAGTACGCCATCGGCACCTTCGCCAACTACGAGCGTATCCTGGGCGAGGCCGCCGACAGCCCGCTGATCGAGCGCTACGGCCAGCAGGACGAGTACCGCGGCGGCCTGATCGTCGTGCGGCGGTTCATCGGGCGGTAGGGGCGTTCTCTTCCGACCCCTTCCCACGCCTATCCATGCTTCCCGGGTCTTGTGCCCGGGACCCATGGTTCGGCCGCTCAAGATCACTCAGGTCTGGGCTGCCGCCGGCATGGACCCTCGCCACAAGGGCGAGGGAGGCATCGGAAGGGGAAGCAGTTCCTAGCTGGGCGACGTCACCGTCGCGCCCTGGGCCTTCAGCCGGTCCAGAACGCCGTTGCTGGGCAGCAGGAAGGCCAGGTCGACGACGGCGATGGTGACGCCGGGGCGCTCGAGCGCCTCCGACAGCGCCCTGGCCGACTGGCCGATCTGATCGTTGAGCAGGCCCGCCCCGCCTGGCGCGCGCAGCAGGCAGCGCTGGGCGGCGCTGGAAGAGTAGCGGGCGCGGACGGCGGCGATGTCGCCATTGGCCCAGTCCGTGCCGATGGTGCGCGAGCGGTTGGCCTCGTAGTCGACCTCGTCCAGGGCGTCGCGCAGGCAGGCGAGATTGGCCTCGTCAGACAGCTTGCCGGCCACGCTGAGCACCGGACCCAGCCGATACTGGCTCATCGCCTTGACCTTCACGCCCTTGGCCTTGGCCATGCGCTCGATGGTGCTGACCGGCTTGGCCTCGGACAGGCCGGCGGCCTGACGGAAGTCGGACAGCACGATGAAGCCCGCCACGGCGGGTTTCCAGTCCTTGTAGGGCACGGCGGTCCGGCGGGCCTGGGTGCGGGCCTTGACGAAGCGGTCCTTGAGGTCGGGCGGCAGGCGCTCTTCCAGCTTCTTGCCGAAACCCTGGCGCACCCCGCCGCCTCCGGTGAGGAAGAACTTGGTGATCTGCATCGGCCCGACCGAGGCTTCCGGCGGAACGAGCACCAGACTGGCCTGGTCCAGGGCGCGGTTGAGGCGCGGGCTGTCCCACTTCAGCTGGTGCGGCAGGGGCGGGGCCGAACCCAGCACGTAGAGCTTGGCGCCGTTCTTCTCGACCAGCCACAGGGCCGGACCCGGCGGACGGGCGACGACCAGCAGTTCCTCGACGACGGCGCTGCCGGGATCGGTCGGCTGCAGCTCGACCGTGGGCGTCTGGGCCGCTGCCGGGACGGCGAAGGCGACCGCAAGGGCGGCGATAGCCGCGACGGGTGCGGGTCTCGAAGCGGCCATGGATCCTCCTCCTGCTTGCGGCCAGACATAGTGCGCGTCGGCGGATGGCGAAACGGGGGCGCGGCTTGCGCCAGGTCCCCAACGCATGGCTGTCTGCTGCCGGGCTGTCGATGATCCAGGGAGGGGAAACATGCTCGAGCGGTGGATGGGGGCTGCCTGCGTGGCCGCCGTGCTGGCCGGAACGCTGGCGGGCCCGGCCCTGGCCAAGGTCCCGACGGCTGCGACTTCGGCTTCGGCCTCGACCGGGATCGCTTCGCCGGCGCTGAAGACCCTGGTCGACGAGCACTGGGCGTGGTGGCTGAAGGGCGCGCCGGTGCAGGCGACCCTGCTGGGCGTACGGACCTATGACGACCAGCTGGACGATCCGTCGCTGGCCTTCGCCGACCGCCGCGCCGCCGAGGCCGCCGCGTTTCTCAAGCGCCTGGACGCCATTCCCGACGCCGGCCTGTCTCAGCCCGACCGGGTCAACAAGGCGATCCTGCACCGGATGCTGAGCGAGCAAGTCGAGGGCAACAGCTTTGGCCAGCGCACCATGCTGTTCTCCAGCATCGGCAGCTGGCACCAGTATTTCGCCGCCCTGCCCGACATGCTGCCGTTCTTCACCAAGGCCGACTACGACAGCTACCTGACACGGCTCGATCTCTATCCCGCCTACAACGCCGCCTCGATCGCCACGGTGCGCGATGGCCTGAGCAAGGGCTACGTCCAGCCCTGCGCGCCGATGAAGGCGTTCGGTGCGACGATCACCGCCACCATCGCCAAGGATCCCGAGGCCTCGGCCTTCTACAAGCCGTTCAAGGTCAAGAAGCCCTCGACCATCGCCGAGGCCGACTGGGCCGCCATGCAGGCCCGCGCCAAGGCGACGATCAACGGCAAGATCAATCCCGCCTACCAGGCGCTGTCGGACTTCTACGAGAAGGACTACGCGCCCAGGTGCCGCAAGGACGTGGCGGCCGCCGCCCTGCCGCAGGGCCAAGCCTGGTACGCCTATCAGGTGCGGGTGATGACCACGACCGCCAGGACCCCGGACGAGATCCACCAGCTGGGCCTGTCGGAAGTGGCGCGCATCCGCGCGGAGATGGACGAGGTCGCCCGCAAGAGCGGTCTCGCCCCCGATCGTAAGGCCTTCATCGAGAAGCTGCGCACCGATCCGAAGTACTACGCCAGGACGCCGGCCGAGCTGATGCGCGAGGCGACCTTTCTGGCCAAGACCATCGACGGCTGGATGCCCAAGCTGTTCGCAACCCTGCCCCGCCTGCCCTACACCGTGCGCGAGATCCCGGCCGAGATCGCCGAGGGCAACACCACGGCCTACTACAACGCGGGCTTTGCGAGCACGGGGTCTCCCGGGGTCTATTTCGTCAACACCACGCATCTGGACCAGCGGCCGCTCTACGAGATGCCGGCCCTGACGGTGCACGAGGCGGTGCCGGGCCACCATCACCAGATCGCCCTGCAGCAGGAGCTGGACCTGCCGGAGTTCCGCAAGAACGCGGCCTTCTTCACCGGCTATGTCGAGGGCTGGGGGCTCTATTCGGAGCGCCTGGGCATAGAGATGGGTCTCTACGACACGCCTGAGAAGGACATGGGCCGCCTGTCCTACGAGATGTGGCGCGCCTGCCGGCTGGTGGTCGACACGGGCGTGCATTCGAAGGGCTGGACCCGTGACCAGGCCATCGCCTTCATGCTCGACAACACCGCCCTGACGCGGACCAACATCGAGGCCGAGGTCGACCGCTACATCACCTGGCCCGGCCAGGCCCTGGCCTACAAGCTGGGCGAACTGAAGATCCGCGAGCTGCGCACCCGGGCCGAGACGGCGCTGGGGCCGAAGTTCGACCTGCGGGGCTTCCACGACGCGGTGCTGAAGAACGGCTCCGTGCCGCTCGACGTGCTGGAGGCCCAGGTCGACGCCTGGATCGCCGGCCAGAAGGCCGGCTAGGGCGTCATGCAGGCGGCCTCGACCACCGTGGCGTCCAGCGTCCCGGCGGCCGGGGCCTGCCAGTCCTGCTCGAAGCGATAGGCGTCTTCGGCGCCTTCCAGGTTGTTGGCCGGATAGCGGAAGGCCGCGGCGTTGCGGAAGCGACCCACCGCGCAGTCGACCTCGACCAGCAGCTTTTCGGACAGGAAGGGCGGCGCGTCCGGCGCCTCTGGTTCGGTGCGCGGCTGGCGAAATTCGTGGCGCACCCAGACCTGGCCCAGAGGCTTCAGGCCGTCGTTGCCCCTGGCGGTCTTGGCGAACATCAGCACCGCCCCGTCCTCGCCGGCGGCGAAGAACGGCCAGCCGTCGCCCCGCACCTTCTGGGCCCAGCGCGGCATGGCCTTGGCCTTCTCGCCGGGGGTGACGACGACGCCGTCTACGGCGGCAGCGGGCGGGGTCTGGGCGGGCGGCGGCGGGGCGGCCTGGACGGCCAGCGACAGTCCCGCGGCGAGCATCAGGTCGGCGAGGGTCACCGGCGGCCTCCCATGTCGGGCGCGGGGCGCCCTTTTCTTCGTTGCTGGTCACGGTAACATGGGTATCCGAGCGATCAACCGGCCGAGGGCTTTGCCGATGACGATCAAGGCCGCCGCGCTGTCGACCCTGCTGCTCGCCGCCCTGGCCGGCGCGGCGCAGGGCGCCCCGACCCGCAAGGAAAGCTGGGGCAAGCCGGGGATCAGCTACCTGAAGTACCGCACCGACGCGGCCGAGTGCCTGCACTATGTCGAGACCGCCGCCCCGGTGAAGCTGCCGCTGGTCGACGTGGTGTTCGAGATGGACATGGCCGTGGATCCGGCGGGCGGGCTCGACGCCATATACGCCTATGCCGACCAGCAGAAGCTGCACATGAACCGCAACTGGCGCGAGGTGCGGCGGCAGGCGACCGGGGCGGTCGAGACCTGCCTGGCGCAGCGCGGCTATAGCCGCTTCAAGCTGACCAAGGCCGAACGCGAGGAACTGGAGGGGTTGCGCGTCGGCACGCCGGCGCGGCAGCTCTATCTTTGGCGGCTGGGATCCGAGCCGCGTTAGGGCGCGGGGGCGGGTTCCGCCTGCAGGCTGCCCGGCTCGGCATGCTTTTCGCCCAGCACAACCACGAAGCTGCCGGCGATGATCATCAGGCCGCCGATGGCCAGGGCCAGGGTCAGGTGGTCGCCGAACAGCAGGACGCCGATCGAGGCGCCCATCAGGGGCTCGATGTTAATGAACACGCCGGCGCTGGCGCTGCCCACGCGAGACGAGCCGTACTGCCAGGCGGCGGTGGCCAGCAGGGTCGACAGCACGCCCAGGCCCAGCACGCTGGTCCATGCGATCGGCGACAGGTCGAGCTTCGGCGGACCGTGCATGAAGAGAGCGATCGGCAGCACGGTGAAGGCGGCGACGATCACGGTTACGGCGGGGATGGCCATCGGCGTCGGCGGCTTGGGCGCGCGTTTCAGCACCACCAGCCAGGCCAGGAAGATCAGCAGCGAGCCCAGCGACAGGACGACGCCCAGCAGCGAGCCGGCGCCGTCGGGCTTGCCCGCGATCAGCGCCGCGCCGAGCGTGGCCGCGCCGACGCCCAGCCACGAAGCGCGGCTGACCTTCTCGCCCATGACCTTGGCGCAGACGGCGATCAGGGCCGGCATGGCGCCGACCAGCAGGGCGGCCAGGGTGACGCTGACATGGGCCAGGCCCTCGAACTGCACCATGAAGGCCACGCCATAGAGCGCGCCCGAGGCCAGCATCACCGGCGACTTGAAGAGCGCGCGGGCCTCCTTGGTTCGCAGGGCGAAGGGCGCGGCGACCACGGCGGCGACGATGAAGCGCAGCAGCACCATGTGGGCCGCGTCGGTCTCGCGCAGGATCAGCTTGCCCAGCGGGAAGCCCAGGCCCCAGAGCGTGCCGGCGAGGATCAGGGCGAGGAAGGCGACGCGTTTCATGGAGGCCTCATGACGTATCCGCGGCCGCCTGGCGAGAGGCGGCGCGACGCCGATATGCCCCAAGGATGTGTCAGGGGCTGTCAGCAAGCCTCGGGCGGAGATGAAATTTTCGAAAGACGACCTGAGCGCGCCACCGGAGGTGCGGCCGCAAGCACTTGATCTGCAAGCGCTTCGTATCGTCGTTCATGGCAAGGCTTCACTCGTGTAACATTGTTCACATCTTCAGACATTTTCGCGCCACAACCGCCTTCAACCTAGGCCGCAGTTCGTTTCCGCCCCTCTCGATGGAGATCGCCATGCGCCTCGTCCTGAAGTCTCTCACCCTCGCCGCCGGCGCGGCCCTCGCGGCCGGCGTCGTCGCCGCCTCGGCCCAGCCGGCCGCGCCGCCGCCCCCGCC
>NZ_QDKQ01000075.1 GCF_003116815.1 Caulobacter endophyticus | reverse complement strand
GGTTACGGAGGCGGCTCGGGGCTTCGGCTCTGGTCTTTGACATTGTTGATTTGGAAAGAGAAACGCAGGCGGCGGCGCTCTGGCGGTTACCCTTCGAGGTAACCTTAGACGCTGACGAATGCGGTCTCTTGAAGACACCATTTATACGGTGATCGAGCTTTATGGCTTGGTCATTGTGTGATGGGAACTCGTCAAGAAACTATGCAAACCAGATACGCGATCGGGGTTTTCCCCTCGATCAAATAGCTGGAGTCAATGTCAACTCAACCTGAGAGTTTGATCCTGGCTCAGAGCGAACGCTGGCGGCAGGCCTAACACATGCAAGTCGAACGGATCCTTCGGGATTAGTGGCGGACGGGTGAGTAACACGTGGGAACGTGCCCTTTGGTTCGGAACAACTCAGGGAAACTTGAGCTAATACCGGATGTGCCCTTCGGGGGAAAGATTTATCGCCATTGGAGCGGCCCGCGTCTGATTAGCTAGTTGGTGAGGTAAAGGCTCACCAAGGCGACGATCAGTAGCTGGTCTGAGAGGATGATCAGCCACATTGGGACTGAGACACGGCCCAAACTCCTACGGGAGGCAGCAGTGGGGAATCTTGCGCAATGGGCGAAAGCCTGACGCAGCCATGCCGCGTGAATGATGAAGGTCTTAGGATTGTAAAATTCTTTCACCGGGGACGATAATGACGGTACCCGGAGAAGAAGCCCCGGCTAACTTCGTGCCAGCAGCCGCGGTAATACGAAGGGGGCTAGCGTTGCTCGGAATTACTGGGCGTAAAGGGAGCGTAGGCGGACTGTTTAGTCAGAGGTGAAAGCCCAGGGCTCAACCTTGGAATTGCCTTTGATACTGGCAGTCTTGAGTACGGAAGAGGTATGTGGAACTCCGAGTGTAGAGGTGAAATTCGTAGATATTCGGAAGAACACCAGTGGCGAAGGCGACATACTGGTCCGTTACTGACGCTGAGGCTCGAAAGCGTGGGGAGCAAACAGGATTAGATACCCTGGTAGTCCACGCTGTAAACGATGAGTGCTAGTTGTCGGCAGGCATGCCTGTCGGTGACGCAGCTAACGCATTAAGCACTCCGCCTGGGGAGTACGGTCGCAAGATTAAAACTCAAAGGAATTGACGGGGGCCCGCACAAGCGGTGGAGCATGTGGTTTAATTCGAAGCAACGCGCAGAACCTTACCACCTTTTGACATGCCCGGACCACCAGAGAGATCTGGCTTTCCCTTCGGGGACTGGGACACAGGTGCTGCATGGCTGTCGTCAGCTCGTGTCGTGAGATGTTGGGTTAAGTCCCGCAACGAGCGCAACCCTCGCTGTTAGTTGCCACCATTCAGTTGGGCACTCTAACAGGACTGCCGGAGTTAATCCGGAGGAAGGCGGGGATGACGTCAAGTCCTCATGGCCCTTACAAGGTGGGCTACACACGTGCTACAATGGCGACTACAGAGGGCTGCAATCCCGCGAGGGGGAGCCAATCCCTAAAAGTCGTCTCAGTTCGGATTGTTCTCTGCAACTCGAGAGCATGAAGTTGGAATCGCTAGTAATCGCGGATCAGCATGCCGCGGTGAATACGTTCCCGGGCCTTGTACACACCGCCCGTCACACCATGGGAGTTGGCTTTACCCGAAGGCGCTGCGCTAACCGCAAGGAGGCAGGCGACCACGGTAGGGTCAGCGACTGGGGTGAAGTCGTAACAAGGTAGCCGTAGGGGAACCTGCGGCTGGATCACCTCCTTTCTAAGGATGCTTCTCCAAGCTCTCACGAGCTTATTGAGGCTCCAATTAGTGCGCTAGACGCACACAAATGAGCGGATCGCCGCCGTCTCCGTTTCTCTTTCCACTTGTTTCGAGCCGATCAGGTTCGAAGCACGATCGCGAGCCCTGGAGCAGATCTCTTGATCTGATCTGAGCGGCCTATGGGCCCGTAGCTCAGTTGGTTAGAGCGCACGCTTGATAAGCGTGAGGTCATAAGTTCAAGTCTTATCGGGCCTACCACTCTTTCCACTCAAACGGACCGCAACCGACCAGCTCTCCTGGGCAAGCAACTCACCGAGTGTGAGGGGCCATAGCTCAGTTGGTAGAGCGCCTGCTTTGCAAGCAGGATGTCGTCGGTTCGAATCCGTCTGGCTCCACCATTCCTCGCAATCCTCGCTACCGCTTCGCTGCTTGAGCGAGGCTAGCTGGTAGGATTGGGAATATCGCGATCGAGGATATCAAGTTTGCAACCAGCTCAGGCTGGTCTGCGAAGTGACATCGTGAAGGTAGGGTTCAGCCGCTTCAGGTTGGACTTAAGAAGACATCATTGTCTGACAAATTGTAAAGCGCATGCGAGCCGTCCCTAGACGGTAAGCGCATGGGTTTTGCTGAGAACGATCAAGCGCATAAGGGCTTCTGACGGATGCCTTGGCATTGAGAGGCGATGAAGGACGTGGCACGCTGCGATAAGAGCCGGGGAGGCGCGAGCACCCTTTGATCCGGCTATCTCCGAATGGGGAAACCCACCTTTACGGTCACCCAACTTAGCTTTGCTTCGGCAAGGCCAGGATTGGATGGTCGGAAGAGGTATAATGATCTGAATACATAGGGTCATTAAGCAAACCCGGGGAACTGAAACATCTCAGTACCCGGAGGAAAGGACATCAACCGAGACTCCCGTAGTAGTGGCGAGCGAACCGGGACCAGGCCAGTGCTGTCGTGACATAAAGCTGAAGGATCTGGGAAGGTCCGCCATAGTGGGTGATAGCCCCGTAAGCGTCAAATAGCGACAGACTCGAGTAGGGCGGGACACGTGAAATCCTGTCTGAACATGGGGGGACCACCCTCCAAGCCTAAGTACTCCTCAATGACCGATAGCGAACAAGTACCGTGAGGGAAAGGTGAAAAGCACCCCGACAAGGGGAGTGAAACAGATCCTGAAATCGGAAGCCTACAAGCAGTCGGAGCCACCGCGCGTGGTGACGGCGTACCTTTTGTATAATGGGTCAGCGACTTCATGTGCCGTGCAAGCTTAAGCCGTTAGGTGTAGGCGCAGCGAAAGCGAGTCTGAATAGGGCGAATAAGTACGTCGCATGACGACCCGAAACCAGGTGATCTATCCATGAGCAGGTTGAAGGTTGGGTAACACCAACTGGAGGACCGAACCGGTGAATGTTGAAAAATTCTCGGATGACTTGTGGATAGGGGTGAAAGGCCAATCAAACCTGGACATAGCTGGTTCTCCGCGAAAACTATTTAGGTAGTGCCTCAGACGGACTCCTCGGGGGGTAGAGCACTGAATGGATGCGGGCGGCGCGAGCTGTACCAATTCTAATCAAACTCCGAATACCCGAGAGAGATATCTGGGAGACACACGGCGGGTGCTAACGTCCGTCGTGAAAAGGGAAACAACCCTAACCATCATCTAAGGCCCCCAAGTACTGGCTAAGTGGGAAACGATGTGGGTTTGCTTTGACAACCAGGATGTTGGCTTAGAAGCAGCCATCATTTAAAGAAAGCGTAACAGCTCACTGGTCAAGCGAACCTGCGCGGAAAATGTAACGGGGCTAAAGCCAGTCGCCGAAGGTATGGGTTTGCTCTTTGAGCAAGCGGTAGCGGAGCGTTCCGTAA
Source organism: Caulobacter endophyticus (assembly GCF_003116815.1). Taxonomy (GTDB): domain Bacteria; phylum Pseudomonadota; class Alphaproteobacteria; order Caulobacterales; family Caulobacteraceae; genus Caulobacter; species Caulobacter endophyticus. The sequence goes on along the minus strand of NZ_QDKQ01000075.1, from coordinate 1,914 downwards.
GCCTGTGAAGATGAGGCGTGAGCCTTGTTGGAGGTATCGGAAGTGAGAATGCTGACATGAGTAGCGATAAAGAGGGTGAGAGACCCTCTCGCCGAAAGCCCAAGGGTTCCTGCGTAAAGCTAATCTGCGCAGGGTTAGTCGGCCCCTAAGGTGAGGCCGAAAGGCGTAATCGATGGGAATCAGGTAAATATTCCTGAACCAGTTGGAAGTGACGGATCTGGTAAATTGTCGGTCCTTATTGGATTGGTTCCGGCAGTGAACAGGTCCCTGGAAATAACTCCAACGGAGACCGTACCCGAAACCGACACAGGTGGGCAGGTAGAGTATACCAAGGCGCTTGAGAGAACTGTGCTGAAGGAACTCGGCAAATTGCACGCGTAACTTCGGGATAAGCGTGACTCTTCTTTGGGCAACCAGAAAAGAGTGGCACAAGCCAGGGGGTAGCGACTGTTTATCAAAAACACAGGGCTCTGCGAAGCCGCAAGGCGACGTATAGGGTCTGACGCCTGCCCGGTGCCTGAAGGTTAAAAGGAGGGGTGCAAGCTCTGAATTGAAGCCCAGGTAAACGGCGGCCGTAACTATAACGGTCCTAAGGTAGCGAAATTCCTTGTCGGGTAAGTTCCGACCTGCACGAATGGCGTAACGACTTCCCCACTGTCTCCAGCACAGGCTCAGCGAAATTGAATTCCCCGTGAAGATGCGGGGTTCCCGCGGTCAGACGGAAAGACCCTATGAACCTTTACTGCAGCTTCGCCTTGGCGTTAGCAGCAACATGTGTAGGATAGGTGGGAGGCTATGAAACCGGGGCGCCAGTTCCGGCGGAGCCATCCTTGAAATACCACCCTTATTGTTGCTGACGTCTAACCGCGGCCCGTTATCCGGGTCCGGGACATGGCGTGGCGGGCAGTTTGACTGGGGCGGTCGCCTCCCAAAGTGTAACGGAGGCGCGCGATGGTGGGCTCAGACCGGTCGGAAATCGGTCGTCGAGTGCAATGGCATAAGCCCGCCTGACTGCGAGACTGACAAGTCGAGCAGAGACGAAAGTCGGCCATAGTGATCCGGTGGTCCTGCGTGGAAGGGCCATCGCTCAACGAATAAAAGGTACTCTAGGGATAACAGGCTGATTTTGCCCAAGAGTCCATATCGACGGCAAAGTTTGGCACCTCGATGTCGGCTCATCACATCCTGGGGCTGGAGCAGGTCCCAAGGGTTCGGCTGTTCGCCGATTAAAGTGGTACGTGAGCTGGGTTCAGAACGTCGTGAGACAGTTTGGTCCCTATCTGCCGTGGGTGTACGAGACTTGAGAGGATCTGTCCCTAGTACGAGAGGACCGGGATGGACACACCTCTGGTGGACCTGTCATGGCGCCAGCTGTGCAGCAGGGTAGCTAAGTGTGGAATAGATAACCGCTGAAAGCATCTAAGCGGGAAACTAACCTCAAAACAAGGTCTCGCTGAGAGCCGTGGAAGACCACCACGTTGATAGGCCGGGTGTGGAAGTGCGGCGACGCATGGAGCTTACCGGTACTAATAGCTCGATAGGCTTGATCGTTCTTCAGTCAAACCCATGCAAGCTCTACAAAACTTGCCCTGACACTGATGTCTTCTTCTTTGCCTTGCCCTCAAAAATCGAGAGCAAGCAGCATCCTTTTTGCTGACCTGGTGGCTTTGCCGGGGGTTCCCCACCCGATCCCATTCCGAACTCGGTCGTTAAGTCCCCCTGGGCCAATGGTACTTCGTCTCAAGGCGCGGGAGAGTAGGTCGCCGCCAGGTCCGCTAAAAGGATGCATCACGCAAATAAACAGTCCAGAACCCTACCCACGATCAATACCCCTGCCGCGGGGTGGAGCAGCCCGGTAGCTCGTCAGGCTCATAACCTGAAGGTCACAGGTTCAAATCCTGTCCCCGCACCCAA
>NZ_QDKQ01000074.1 GCF_003116815.1 Caulobacter endophyticus | reverse complement strand
CTCTCGACGACGCTCCAGCTCTTCCAGGATGTGTTGCAAGGTCTTCGGCTCCACGCGGGGACTGGAGCCACAAGGCGTAAAGAGCCCCGACGGGGCTGGCAAGGCTTCGGGGTCAGGCCGTACGAGGGCCAAACAGGATGATCGCCGCACCCAGCAGGCACACGGCCATACCGATCAGGTCCCAACGGTCGGGGCGCACCTGCTCGACCGTCCGCATCCAGACGATGGACGACAGGATGTAGATGCCGCCATAGGCCGCGAAGGCCCGGCCCGCGGCCTGCGCCTCGACGCGGGTCAGCAGCCAGGCGAAGGCGACCAGTGCCAGGACGCCGGGGATGGTCCACAGCGCCGACCGCCCCTGCCGCAGCCAGGCCCAGAAGGCGAAGCATCCGCCGATCTCGCATATCGCGGCCAGGACGTAGACCAGCGCGCTTCTCACCGGACCACCCTACCGGCGGAGAGCGGCGAACCACCGCTCCAGCACGGCCGCCTCGACGGCCAGGTTGGCGGCGCGGGCGACGGCTTCGTGGTCGTCGCCCCAATGCTCGGCCTGGAAGATCTCGTCCAGGCGCGACAGGTCCAGCGCCTTCTGGCCGGTGATGCGGCCCGTGCGCAGGGCCAGCGCCAGCACCGTAGAGCCGAACAGGCCGGCGGCGTAGGCCACGCCCGCCAGGCTGAAATCGTCGAGCGTCAGGGCCAGGGCCTCGACCGTGGCGAGGGTCGCCGGCGGCTGCGGGGCGTGGATGATCCCGGTGATCGGCTCCAGCGCCACGCCATGCTCGGCCTTGGCCCAGTCCAGCATCGCGCCCCACTCGCGGGCCTGGCGCTCGATCAGGGGCGTGGGGCCATCGGCGCGGTAGCACAGCAGGTCCGAGCCCGCATAGGCGGCGACCTCGCGGGCGACCTCGGCGCGGGTTTCGGCGATCCGGTCGATGGCGGTGAAGGCCAGGCGCGTGGCGGGCATGGCCGTGGAGTCGATGACCTTCTCCTGGGCCTCCCACTCGTCGGCGACGACCTGGGCCAGGGCCAGGGTCGGCAGGGCCAGCGGCTTCTTCTGCGGCGACTTGGGCGTGCGGCCGTCCAGCAGCACCGGATAGAGGCCGTCCTTGGCCTCGCCGGCGGTCGCGGCCTTGTAGAAGCGGCGCGGCTTTTCGATCAGGTCAGGCTTGTCGGACACGGGAACGGCTCATTTTCGCGGGAGGCTGGCGACGGACTTGCGCGCCACGTGCGTTGAATGGTCGATCGGACGCCATATCGCAAGGGAGAGCCCGGCTTGAGCCTGCCGTCCAAGGACATGATGGCCGCCATCGCCGCCACCCGCTTCGGCCTGGGCGCGCGACCGGGCGAGATCGAAGCGGCGCGCAGCGACCCGCGCGGCTTCCTCGAAGGCCAGATCCGCCGCGAAGGCGCCGACCTGCCCCAGGACGACGGCGAAAGCGCGCCCGTGCGCCATGCCGCCTTCGCCGACCTGAGGCAGGAGCGCCGCGCCGCCCGCCAGGATGCGCGCATGGTCGCGGGCGCCGACATGAAGCCCATCCCGCTGGTCGATGCGCCCGGCGCCAACGCCAAGTCCGAGGCCCAGAAAGAGGTCCAGCGCTACATCCGGCAGAAGACCACGAACGACTTCCTGACGCGCGCCCAACTGGCGACCGACACCGACGCGGGCTTTCGCGAGCGCTGGGCGCTGTTCTTCGCCAACCACTTCACCGTCTCGCAGACCAAGCAGGCGGCCTCGATCGTCATCGGGCCTTTCGAGCGCGAGGCCATCCGCCCGCACGCCTTCGGCCGCTTCGAGGACATGCTGCTGGCGGCCAGCACCCACGCGGCGATGCTGACCTATCTGGACCAGGCCCAATCGGTGGGTCCGGGCAGCCCGGCCGCCCGCTACCAGTCGCGCAAGGGCCGGCGGACCGGGCTGAACGAGAACCTGGCGCGCGAGATCCTGGAACTGCACACCGTCGGCGTCGACGCCGGCTACAGCCAGGCCGACGTCACCGAGTTCGCCCGCGCCCTGACCGGCTTCAGCATCGGCCGCGCCCAGGATCCGGACATCGGCGCCTTCGTGTTCCGCGCCAACACTCACGAGCCGGGCGCCCGTACGATCCTGGGCAAGGCTTATGCGCAGAGCGGCGAGGACCAGGGGCTTTCGGTGCTGAAGGCCCTGGCCGCCGATCCGCGCACCGCCCGCCACGTCTGTGGCAAGATCGCCCGCCACTTCGTCGCCGACGATCCGCCGCCGGCCCTGGTCAAGCGGCTGGAGACGCGCTGGATCGACACGGGCGGCCGGCTGGACGAGGTGGCCAAGGCCCTGATCGACGCGCCCGAGGCCTGGGACCCGATCCCGGCCAAGATCAAGACGCCGTACGAGTTCGTCGTCTCGACCTGGCGTGCGATCGGTGGGCGGCCGGCGGCCTTCGAGCGACTGAACCCGATCCTGACCAGCCTGGGGCAGCGGCCGTTCTACCCGCCCTCGCCCAAGGGCTGGCCCGACGAGGCGGGCGCCTGGGCCTCGCCCGACGGCCTGGTCAAGCGCATGCAGTGGGCGCAAGGCTTCGCCGCCGCCGTGGCCCACACCCGCGATCCCGACGCCCTGGCCCGCTCGGCGCTGGGCGCGCGCCTCTCCGAGCCCACCGGCCGCGCCGTCGCCCGCGCCGAGACCCGTCGTGAAGCCTTCGCCCTGCTGGTGATGAGTCCGGAGTTCCAACGCCGATGACCGACCGCTCCCCCGCCCCCTCCCGCCGCTCGTTCATCGCCGCCGCCGCCAGCCTGGGCGTGGCCGTCAGCTTCGTCGGCCACCAGGCCCGCGCCGCCGACGGCGCCAAAAAGCTGGTCGTCGTGGTCTGCCGCGGCGGCATGGACGGCCTGTCGGTCGCCCCGCCGATCGGCGATCCCGGCTATGCCGCCCTGCGCGGCGCGATCGCCGTCAAGCCGGAAGAGGCGCTGAAGCTGGACGACACCTTCGCCCTGCACCCGTCACTGACCACCGTCCACGCCCTGGCCAGGCAGGGCCAGGCGCGGATCGCCCCGGCCATCGCCACGCCCGACCGCGCCCGCTCGCACTTCGAGGCCCAGGACGTGCTGGAGACCGGCGAGGCCAAGGTCTACGGCGCCGACAGCGGCTGGCTGAACCGCACGTTGGAGGTCATGGGTCCAGCCAGGACCGAGGCCCTGTCCGTCGGGACCACCGCGCCGCTGATCCTGCGCGGCAAGGTGCAGGCGGCCAGCTGGTCGCCTGGCAAGGGCGTCGACGAGGCCGCGCGACTGCCCACCCTGCTGCAGGACCTCTACAAGGGCGACCCGCTGCTGGGGCCTGCCTTCGCGCGCGGGCTGGAGACCGAGGCCATGGCCCAGGCGGCGATGACGGCCCTGGCCCCAGCGCCCGCGCCGGCCGCCGAGAACGGCATGATGGCAGCGGCGACTCCGGCCATGAGCCAGCCGGGCGGCCGTCCCGCCAACAACCGCCAGGGACGCGAGGCCGCCCGCAAGCTGGGCTCGACCCTGGCCGGCTTCATGCGCCAGGCCGACGGCCCGCAGATCGCCGCCCTGTCGCTGGACGGCTTCGACACCCACGCCGGCCAGGTCGGCCAGATCGCCACGCGGCTGACCTATCTGGACGCCGTGCTCGACGGCCTGCACGAGGGGCTGGGCCCCGAGTGGAAGAACACCGTGGTGGTCGCGGTCACCGAGTTTGGCCGCACCGCCCGGGTCAACGGCACTGGCGGCACCGACCACGGCACCGGCTCGACCGCCCTGCTGCTGGGCGGAAGCCTCAAGCGCGGCGGCATCGTCGGCGACTGGCCCACCCTGTCGGAAGCCGCCCTGTTCGAGAACCGCGACGTGGCCCCCACGCTGGACATGCGCGGCCTGTTCAAGGGCGTACTGATCGACCACCTGGGCGTGGATCGCGCGGACGTGGAGAAGAAGGTGTTCGTGGACAGCGCCGGGGCGAAGGCGGTGACGGGGCTGGTTTGAGGAACCTCTTCCGAACTAGACACCCGTGAAATCCCCGCGAAAGCGGGGATTGGGCGGAAAAATAGGTCGGGTTCTCTTCACCCCGGAACGGCGTCGAAGGCCATGGTCAGGCGGCGCTTGTCGCCCGTGAACGGCACGGTGCCGTGCCACATGTAGGACGGGAACAGCACCAACGTGCCCGGCGCGGGCTTCACGGCGTGCTCGGCTTCCAGTTTCGGCGAGGTGGCGCAGCCGGGCTGGCCGAACTTGATCCAGCCTTCGCGCCTGTCCGGATCGTCCACGCCGGGAGGCAGGTCGATGTAGAAGGCCGACGACACCCAACCTTGCGGGTGGACGTGGTCGGTATGGAAGCCGTTGGGCTTGAGGCTGACCGACCAGCCGCCCTGAACCACCGCCTTGCCGGTGCTTCGGATGCGCAAGGGATCGGTCCCCTCGCCGATCTCGGCGGCGTAGCGCTCGACGGCGACCCGGGCGCTGGCGAAGAAGGCCTGGAAGATCGGTTCGGGCGAAGTGTGCAGCGACTGCACCTGGGCGCCGCCGCGCAGCGACTGCTGCAGCGGATGGGTCTCCAGGTCGTGCAGTCGCCCCAGGCGCTCGCGCAGGTCGGCCAGGAAGCTTTCCAGGTCGCTCCAACCGTCCGGCGTGGGCAAAGTGTAGGGCCGCACGAAGCTGGCGTAGTCGTAGAGCGCGCCGTAGCGCGGATCGCCGAGGATCCGCCAGGCAAGGGCCTGTAGCGACAGCGCATGCTGGTCGTAGGGGAAGGCCTGCAGCACAGAGGCCGCCACGGACGAAGCGGCGGTCGCGTCGCCGACGGCCAGCAGGGACTCGGCCAGGCTCTTGAGCACCGGGGCCGCGCCCGGCGCCAGCCGCGCGGCGGCCTGGGCATGGGCCAGGGCCTCGCCAACCTCGCCCAGCTCGGCGGCGGCGTGGGCGGCGGTGACCAGCAGGTGCAGGTCGCCGGGATGACGGCGCAGGCCCGCGCGCAGGGTGTCGAGCGCCCGGGGCAGCTGACCGGCGAACTCCTCGACCAGAGCCTGGACGTGCAGCAGGCGTGGATCCGACTGCCCGGCCGGGGCCGCCTTCAGCGGCGCAAGAGCGTGGTCGAGATCGGCGGTGCGCATCCAGCGCAGCTGGGCCAGATCGCGATGGGCGTCGACGAAGGCCGGACGGCGGGCGATCGCGCCCTGGAAGATCGCCTCTGCCTCGTCATAGCGGTGCTGGAACTGCACGGCGCGAGCCAGGACCAGCCAGGCTTCCGGCGCGTCGAGGCCCAGGCTCATGGCCTTGCGGACAGCGGCCTCGGCCTGCGGCTGCCGACCCAGGTCGCCGTTGGTGGCGGCCAGATTGTACCAGGCCAGCCTGTCCTGCGGGGCGCCGCGCGCGGCCCGCTCGTTGAACGGCAGGGCTTCGGCGTGGCGGCCCAGGCCCTTGAGGGCGGCGGCGTGCACGATCAGCAGGCCCGGCATGGCCGTCGGCCGCGCCGCGCCGGCCGCCGTCAGGGCGACCGCCTGCTCGGCATGGCCGCGGCCGAGCAGGTCCCAGGCTTGCTGGACCAGGCCTTGGTTCATCGCCGCTTGGTCTGGCGCCGGGCGAACGGGTTCTGCTCGGCCTCGTCCTCGGAAAAGCCGAACTTGGCGAAGCCGGCCTGCATCTCGGGGCTGATCGGCGCTTCGATGTGCAGCATGCCGGCGCTGGGGTGCGGCAGCAGGATCGAGCGGGCGTGCAGCTGCAGCTTCAGCCCTTCCGAGAGCGGCGCGGACTTCTCGTCGCCATACTTGGGATCGCCCAGGATCGGATGGCCGATGGCCTTCATGTGGGCGCGCAGCTGGTGGGTGCGGCCGGTGTGCGGACGCAGGGCCATGAACGACGCGCGCGGACCCGCGCGGCTGATGGTGACGAATTCGGTCTCGGCCGGCGAGGCGTCCTTGTCCTTGGGATCGGCGGGCACGACGATCTCGCGGTCGTTGACGCCGCGCTTGGCCAGGTGCAGCTCGATGACGCCCTCGGTCGGGTGCGGATTGCCCACGACGATGGCCCAGTAGGTCTTCTGCGCCTTGCGCCTGGCGAAGGCGCCCGACAGCTTGGCCGCGGCGGCCGGGCTCTTGCCCAGCAGCAGCACGCCGGAGGTGTCGCGGTCGAGGCGGTGGACCAGACGCGGACGGTCGACGCCCTCGCCCCAGGCGCTGAGCAGCTTGTCGATGTGCTTGGTGGTCTTGGTGCCGCCCTGCACGGCCAGGCCGGCCGGCTTGTTGAGGGCCAGGACGTCCTCGTCCTCGTAAAGCACCAGCGAGCGGGCGTAGGCGATGTCGCGCGCCGACAGCTTGCCCTTGTCGGCCGGATCGGGCGCGTCGGGCAGCGGCGGCACGCGGATCTGGCTGCCGGCGGCCAGCTTGGTGTCGGCCTTGGCGCGCGAGCCGTCGACCCGGACCTGGCCCGAGCGGAACAGCTTGTTGAGCTGGACGTGGTTCAGGTGCGGCCAGCGGCGCTTGAACCAGCGGTCGAGGCGGACCCCGTCCTCGCCCCCGTCGACGTACAGGGTGCGAACTTCTTTCATGCGGCGAACATCCTGCGAGCCAGGAAGAGGCCCGCGAAAAGGGCCGTCACGGCGAACACGACGCTGACGGCGGTATAGGTGAAGGCCGAGCCGTAGGCGCGCTTCTCGATCATGAGCGCGGTCTCCAGCGAGAAGGCCGAAAAAGTGGTGAAGCCCCCGAGCGCGCCGGTGGCCAGCAGCACGCGGAAGGTCTCCTGCTGGCCCGCCGAGCGGAAAGCCAGCCAGCCGGTGACGGCTCCCATCAGGAAGCCGCCGACGATGTTGACGGTCAGCGTGCCCCAGGGCCAGCCGGGACCGATCCAGCGCAGCGCGGCCACGCCCACGAGATAGCGGGCGACGGAGCCGGCGGCGCCGCCCACGGCGACGAGAAGCACCTTGGTCATGGGCCCCTTATGCGCCGAGCGGCCATGATCGCCAAGGTGAGAACGCAAGGCCAGCTTGACTTGGCCATGGCGGCTGCATAGGTCGGCGCGCAATACTCGCGGAGATAGAGCATGCGCCTCGTACCCGTCACGCCCCTGGCGCTCTGCGCCGCACTCGGCGCCGCGCCCGCGCAGGCCTTCGCTCCGCCCCTGCCGCCGCCCGTCCCCATTCCGCCGGTGCGCGAGGCGCAGCGCGAGTTCGTCTCCCGTATCGCCTCCTACGGCCCCTCCCCGACCGTGGCGCGCTGCGCGACCCGCAATGTCGGCGTCGTCAAGGGCGCGCAGTTCCCGCCGGAGCACAATGTCGGCCTGGCGCTGCGGGGCTCGCCGCCCGACGCGCCGACGCCCAACGACCGCCCGACAGCCGTCCTGAGCTTCTCCATCGACGCTGACGGGGTTCCGATCAACATCAAGCCGGCCGACGACAGCATGACCTCGCCGGACATGGTGGCCGCCTTCGCCCGCTGGCGGTTCATGGCCGGCCCGCCGGTCGGCGGCTGCCGGATCGAGGTGTCGCGCAGCTACGCTCCGCTGACCCAGGCCTCGACGGCGACCCTGCTGGAGGTCGTGGCCCGGCGCCGGCGCGACGCGCCCTCCTCGGCACGGCGCGAGCTCTCGGCGCGCGGCGACTGCGGCAAGGCTCCGCGCCGCCTGCCCGCCCAGATCAGCTATCCCGACCTGCGCTCGTTCAACGATCGCGACTTCGCCGCCCCGTGGGCGGGCGTGCTGTACGACATCGACGCCGAGGGCCTGGTGCGCAACGTGCGTGTCGGCGCCCAGGGCGGCGATCCGGTGCTGGCCGACCTAGCCGCCGCGTCCGTGGCCGACTCCCGCTTCCATCCGGGGCGGCCGGTCAACGGCTGCTACGTCACCTTCGCCGCCCGCCCCAAGGCCTCTGGCGCGCCCCTGCGCGCATCGGCGGGGCGTCCGACCTCATCGTCGGCCCTGCCCGCGCGCTCGGTGAAGACCGAGCCCCCCGCCAGCAACAATGCCTGCGTCGCCGCCCGGGAGACCCTGAACCTGTCGACCGAGACCGCCTATCCGCCCTCGCTGGCGCGCGAGCGGGTGGAAGGCTGGGCCAGCCTGCGCTTCGACGTCCTGCCGGAGGGCCGGGTCGAGGCGGTCCAGATCCTGGCCGCCCAGCCAGTCGACGCCTTCGGCGCGGCCGCGGCGACCATGCTGCGCAGGGCCCGTCCCGCCCCCTCGGCGGAGGGGGCCAAGGGCTGCGTGATCCCGATCAGTTTCGCGGTGAAGAGCGTCGCCGAGGATTAACGCCTCGAAACCAAAAAGGCCCTTATGCGGCAAGGCTTTGCGACAGGGTAAACGTACGCTCAACCCTTTTCCTGCACGGCGGATTAACGGCAGTGAGTGCAACCTCTGGGCTCCACTCGCGAATCCCACGGTCAGATGCCCGCCTCCCTGCCCCCCAAGGACGACATCACCGAACGCCTGGCGCTGCCGCCGGCGATGCTGAACCGCCTGGCCGGGTCCGACCTGGTCGGCCGCGGCGCGGTGAACGTCATCAGCATCAAGGCCGTACGCCGATGGGCCGGCGACTGGTGGGACCAGAAGCGCACCGACGTCTGGACCTATGTCGAGCGCAAGCTGAACGAACATCTGGACCGGGCCGACCTGCGCGGCCGGGTCAGCGAGGACGACTTCCTGATCGCCACGCACAACGACCAGGGCCTGTCGGCCCAGGCCGCCAGCGTCCGCATCCTCGAGGACGTGCTGAGCCACCTGCTGGGCGCGGCTGAACTGCGCGACATCGGGGTGCGCTCGGTGATCGGCATCGAGGCCGGCGGCGTCGTCTGCCGTCCGATCGACCCGGCCGTCGTGCTGGCCGCCCGCGCCCGCCGCGACTCCGAACGCTCGCCTTTCCGCACCGAGATCGACGTCAGCGACGAGATGCGCCGCACTCCGGTGGCCTTCACGACCAGCGGCGGCGCGGCCCTGCGCGTCGACTTCGCGCTGGAGCACGTGATCGGCCTGCGCCGCAACGTCACCACGGCGATCCGCGTCGAACCAATCGTCACCCACCTGGGCACGGGCCGCTCGATCAGCGGCCGGGCGATCACCAAGCTGGCCGACAAGGACATCGCCTTCATCGACGAGGCCACGCTGCGCTACGGCGCGGCTTTCGCCAAGGCGGCCCAAGGCAACGAAAAGCCCGACCTGATCCTGCCAGCCTCGTTCCGCACCCTGGGCACCCAGCGCGGCCGTGACCTGCTGACCGGGACCTCGGGCCTGTCGCTGGCCCTGCTGCGCGGCGGCGTGATGATCGAACTGGTGGACGTCACCCGCGGTACGCCCGCCGGCCGCCTGCTGGAAGTCGTGGGGCTGCTGAAGGCCCTGACCCGCGGCGTCATCGCCCGCGTGCCGCCCGACAAGGAAGCCTTCAAGCACCTGCGCGACGCCCGCCTGGCCGGCCTGACGCTGGACGCCTGCGACCTGGGCGGCCCGGCCGAGAAGATCGCCATGGACATCATGGCCTTCGGCCGCGAGGCGCGCGGCCTGGCGCCGATGGTCAGCCTGCAGGGCCTGCCGGCGGAAGGCTACTTCGCCGCCGCCGAGACCGCCGGCCTCAGCCATGCCTCGCTGCGGGCCACCCATCCCTACGCCGCGCGCAACGCGGCCTAGCAGGCCCGCTGAGACCGGCCCGCGGTCTCAGATGCGGCCCATGCCCTTGCCGATGGTGTTGACGACGCTCTGGGCGTCATAGGCCTCGCCCGGCGGGCGCGGTCCCTTGCCGAACACGACTTCCAGCGTGGTGCTGAGCGCAGGCTTGGGGCCGAGGTTGAAGCTCGTGCCCACGCCAAGGCCCACGGCCGAGCGACGGCCGTAGCTGCCCGAACCGCCGCCGACCGAAAAGGTGGGGCCGCCCCCGCCGCCGGTCGACTGGGTGACGCGGTCGGCGACCCTGAACCAGGAATAGCCGTCGGCCAGGGCCAGTTCTGCAGCGCGCAGCAGGGCGTAATCGGTCACCTGCCCCACCGGCGCGCCGGAACCGCCCCGGAAGGTCACGCGGTATCGACCGTCCTCCAGCCTGTACTGGGTGAAACCGACGTCTGTGGCGCTGGCCTGAGGACGGTAGACGGTGGGCTGAGCGGTGGCGCAGGCCCCGAGGACGAGAGCGCTGGCGACAAGAGCGAGCGGAGTTTTCATGGCGTTTCTCCCTTGCCTCTCAAACGGCCCGGCCGAGTTCAGCGTTCCGGAAGCGCCAAGTCCAGCTTTTCCAGCACGGCCCTGAAGTCGTCGGGCAGCGGGGCCTCAATGCGCCGCTCCCCGCCCTCGGGGTGCGGGAACACAAGCCGGGCCGCATGCAGCATCAACCGCGGCACGGGGGCGCCGGCCAGCATCAGCGCCCCGCCATAGCGGCTGTCGCCGGCGATCGGACGGCCGATCGAGGCCATGTGGACGCGCAGCTGGTGCATGCGGCCTGTGTCGGGGGAAAGCTCCACCAGCGCGGCCTGGGCGTTGGCGGCCAGGGTGCGATAGCGGCTGCGAGCGGTCTCGGCGTCGGGATGGTCGTCCTCGCAGACGCGCATGTAGGCCTCGCGGCCGATCGATTCGCGGCGCAGCGCCTTGTCGATCTGGCCGCCGCGCGGCTCGGGCGCGCCGGGGGCGACGATGGCCAGGTAGGTCTTGCGAAAGCGCTTGCCCATCAGGGCCTTGCCCAGGAAGGTCGCCGCCGGCTTGGTGCGCGCGGTGAGGATCACGCCCGAGGTGTCGCGGTCGAGGCGATGGATCAGGCGCGGACGCGGACGATCCCGGCGGGCCAGGGCCCAGAGCAGGTCGTCCAGCGTGTGGGCCCTGATCCGGCCGCCCTGGCTGGACAGGCCCGCGGGCTTGTTCAGAACGAAGACGCTGTCGTCCTCATGGATCACCAGCGAGCGCGTAAAGCCGATCTCGTCGGGCGTCAGCTCGATCGGGGTGTCGGAGGCCTTGGGCTTGGGCTGGGCGGGGGGACGGCGGGGCGGCTTGGACATCGCCGTCACTTACCGCCCCTGCGCAGCTGGCTCCAGTGGTCCAGGCGTTCCTTGACCTTGGCCTCGGCGCCGATGTGCTTGGGCTCGTAGAACTTCGGGCGGGCCATGCCGTCGGGGAAGTAGTTCTGGCCCGAGACCCCGCCCTCGACGTCGTGGTCATAGGCGTAGCCGTCGCCATAGCCGAGGGTCTTCATCAGCTTGGTCGGCGCGTTGAGGATGTGGGAGGGCGGCATCAGGCTGCCGGTCTCCTTTGCGGCGCGGCGGGCGGCCTTGTAGGCGGTGTAGACGGCGTTGGACTTGGGCGCGCTGGCCATGTGCACCACGGCCTGGGCCAGGGCCAGCTCGCCTTCCGGGCTGCCCAGGAAGTCGTAGGCGTCCTTGGCGGCCGTGGTCAGCAGCAAGGAAAGCGGATCGGCCGCGCCGATATCCTCGCTGGCCATGCGCACCAGGCGGCGGGCGATGAACAGCGGGTCTTCCCCGCCCTCCAGCATCCGCGCCAGCCAGTAGAGGGCCGCATCGGGGTCGGATCCGCGCACCGACTTATGCAGGGCCGAGATGAGATTGTAGTGCTCCTCGCGATCCTTGTCGTAGGCCGGGCGGCGCTTCTGGAGCAGTTGGCCAAGCTGGGTCGGATTGAGCGGCGTGTCCGTGCCGATCGACAGCAGGGTCTCGGTCAGGGTCAGCAGGTAGCGGCCATCGCCGTCGGCCATGGCGATCAACATCTGGCGGGCCTCGGCGTCGACCGGCAGCTTGCGGTTCTCGGTCCCCTCGGCCTTGGCCAGCAGGGCCTCGAGCGAGGTCTCGTCCAGGCGCTTGAGCACGAACACCTGGCAGCGCGACAGGAGCGCGCCGTTGAGTTCGAACGACGGGTTCTCGGTGGTGGCGCCGACGAGTGTGACGATCCCCTCCTCCACGAACGGCAGGAAGCCGTCCTGCTGGGCCCGGTTGAAGCGGTGGATTTCGTCGACGAACAGCAGGGTGCTCTGGCCGGACTGGCGGCGCATGCGGGCCTGCTCGAAGGCCTTCTTCAGGTCGGCGACGCCGGAAAAGACGGCCGAGATCTGCATGAACTCGTAGCCCCCCGCCTTGGCCAGCAGGCGGGCGATGGTGGTCTTGCCGGTGCCGGGCGGCCCCCACAGGATCATCGAGGCCAGGCGATGGGCGGCCGCCATCCGGCCGATGGGGCCGTCGGGACCGAGCAGATGCTCCTGGCCCACGACCTCGTCGAGACTTTGCGGACGCAGGCGGTCGGCCAGCGGCGCGGGCGCGTGAGGCGCCATGCCGGCGGCTTGGAAGAGATCGGACATGGGAGGAGATTTAAGGGGTTCCGCGGTCAGCGGAAACCCTCTCCCCGAAGGGAGAGGGTCGAGGCGTCAGGTCCGGAAGCGAGCCGAGATGCGCTGGCCGTTGCGCTCGATGACGACCGTCCAGGTCGCTGCGTCGCTACGTGTTGCGGCGGCGAGATCGGCGGTTGTGTTGATGGTCTTGCCGTTGACCTCACGCACGAAGTCGCCTGGGCGAAGGTTCGCATTCAGTGCGAAGCCCTGGCCGACCTTGGTGACCAGCACGCCCTTGCCCGCGAAGGCGTCAGCGCCGATCTCCTGGGCCGAGGCGGGCGAAAGGTTCATGACCGTCGCGCCATCGAAGGGGTTGCGGCCGCTGATCGTGCGCTCGTCCTTGGCGGGGACCTCCGGCGCGGCCTCGGCGCGGACGGTCAGGGTCTGCTCGCGGTCGCCGCGGCGGATCTGCACCGGCACGCGGTCGCCGACCTTGTGGGTGCCGATGGCGAAGGCGCCGCCGCCCTCGTCGTTCACCGCCTGGCCGTCGATCGACAGGATGACGTCGCCTTCGCGGATGCCGCCCTTGTCGGCCGAGGCGCCGGGATAGACGTCGGACACCAGCACGCCGCGCGGCGTGGTCATGCCCAGGCTTCTGGCCAGGTCGCCGGTGACTGGCTGGCCGCGCACGCCCAGCCAGGGCCGCACGACGCTGTGGGCGCCGCCCAAGGCCGTCGACACCACCTGCTTGACCACGGCCGCCGGGATGGCGAAGCCGACGCCGCTGGACGAGCCCGAGCGCGAGATGATGAAGGTGTTCACCCCGATCAGGTCGCCGTCCATGTCGACCAGCGGGCCGCCGGAATTGCCTGGGTTGATGGCCGCGTCGGTCTGGATGTAGCTGCCGAACTCGGCCGCGCCCACATCGGTGCGGGCCAGGGCCGAGACGATGCCGTTGGTGACGGTCTGGCCGACGCCGAACGGATTGCCCATGGCCAGAACCAGGTCGCCGACCTCCAGCTGCTCCTGGTCGTCGATGGCGATGGTCGGCAGGCGCTCGCCCTTGGTGTCGATCTTCAGGACCGCCAGATCCGAGCGCGGATCGTCGAGCAGCACCGTGGCCGGGAACTCGCGCCGGTCGGCGAGCTGCACGGTGATGTCGCTCATGTTCTCGATATTGTGGTGATTGGTGATGATCACCCCGTCGGCGCGGACGATGGCGCCCGAACCCAGCGAACCCTGCACCTGGGCGCGGGGCGTGCCGCCGGCGCCGCCCATGAAGAAGTCCCAGAACGGGTCGCGCGACTGCTGGCGCTGCACCACGCGGCGGCTGGCGACGTTGACGATGGCCGGGGCCGTCTTCTTCACCACCGGGGCGAAGGACGACTTCATGGAGCCCGGATCGGTGGGCGCCTTGCGGGTGGGCTGGGCGAGTTCCGGGATGGACTGGGCCTGGCTGCGCGAGGCCGGATCCGAGCAGGCGGCCAGGAGGGCCAGGGTCGGAAGCAGGACGCGAAGGGCGGGCTTGGACAAGTCGATGGCTCCGTCAGATCTTGCGGCGCGCCCGGCCTGCGAGAGCCAGGCACGCGCTCTCGCCCCTTAAACAGCGAAGTTTTCGGGCGCAA
This sequence comes from Caulobacter endophyticus, assembly GCF_003116815.1. Classification (GTDB taxonomy): domain Bacteria; phylum Pseudomonadota; class Alphaproteobacteria; order Caulobacterales; family Caulobacteraceae; genus Caulobacter; species Caulobacter endophyticus. The sequence continues at coordinate 48,378 of NZ_QDKQ01000074.1, read as the reverse complement.
TCAAGGCGTTCAGCGCGCGGGATCAAGGCCCGGTTCCGCGACCGCCGCCGGACGGGCGCGGCGGGTGCTGAGGATCACCATCAGGCCGCCCAGGGCCAGCAGGCCGGCGATGACCAGCGGCAGCCCCGGCAGTTGCAGGGTCTGCTCGTGGCGTACGGCGAAGGCCAGCGACAGGCCGTAGAGCGCCGGGCCGATGATCGCCGTCAGCCCCATGATCGCCGAGTTGGCGCCCTGCAACTGGCCCTGCTCGCTGGGACCCACGCGCCTGGTCATCATGCCCATCAGGCCGGGCTGGATCAGGGCGGCGAAGGCGCTGACGGCGAGGCCCGAGGCGAAGATCCAGCCGTTGGGCGCGAAGGCGAAGACCGCGAACGACACGACGAAGCAGACGAGGCCGACGATCACCGCCCCGCGCTCCTTCAGCCGGTCGACGATCGGCCCGATCAGCAGAGCCTGGACGATCACGCCCAGCACGCCCGACAGCATCATCAGAAGGCCGATCTGGGCGGTGTCCCAGCCGTAGCGATAGCCGGTGTAGAGCACAAAGACGCTGGGATAGGCGTTGTGGGCCAGCTGCATCAGGAAGCTGACGACGCCCAGGCGCGGCAGGTCGGGGTGCGAGCCCAGAAGCTTCAGCGAGCCGACCGGATTGGCCTTCTTCCAGTCGAAGCGGGTGATGCGCTTCTCGGGCGGCAGGGATTCCGGCAGCACCAGCAGGCCGTACAGCCAGTTCAGCAGGGCCATGGCCGCGGCCACCCAGAACGGCAGGTGCAGGTCGATCTTGCCCAGCAGGCCGCCCAGCGCCGGGCCGGCGATGAAGCCGACGCTCCAGGCCGCGCCGATCAGGCCGAAGGCCTTGGCCCTGCCCTTCTCGGGCGTGACGTCGGCGATGTAGGCGCCCGCCGCCGAGAAGCTGGCGGCCGTGGCCCCGTGGATGATGCGGCCGACGAACAGCCACCACAGGGTCGGGGCCAGGGCCATGAAGATGTAGTCGATCCCGAGGCCGAAGATCGAGATCAGGATCACCGGCCGCCGTCCGAAGCGGTCGGACATCATGCCCAGGATCGGCGAGCAGAAGAACTGCATCGTCCCCCACACCATGCCGAAGGCGGCGGTCCATTGGGCGGCGTCGTCGGTGTGGCCGCCGGCCATCTCCTTCACCAGGCTGGGCAGCACGGGGATCATCAGGCCGAGCGACAGAACGTCCATCAGGGCGGTGACGAAGATGAAGCCCAGCGCCGCCTTGCGGGCCGGATGGGCGATGGGTTCGGACATGGGACCTCCCGGGGAGCGGGATGTTTGACCGCCAGTCGGATAGTCGGCAAGGGCGTTGCGTCCTTCGAGGCTCGCCTTCGGCTCACACCTCAGGATGAGGAACTTCTTGCGCTGGCGTCCTCGTCCTGAGACGCCCGCGCCTCGGGCCTCGAAGAACGCATGGCCTGTCAGCCCAAGTGCTGGGCCAATCCCTCCAGCAGCCCCGTCCACCACTGACCGTGGCGCAGCAGGAACAGCTGATCCGGGAAGCCGTGCCGCGCCACGTGCTCGGCGGGCACGGTCTCCCAGCCGCGATGCTGGACGGTGACCCGCGTCTCCCCGCCGACGGCTTCGAAGGTAACCTCGACCTCGGTGTCCATATCGGGCGCGAACGCCGCCTGGCGCCAGCCGAACACCAGCCGCTCGCCGCGGGCCCAGGCGCGCACCCGGCCGATCTCGAACGTCTTGCCCGAAGCCAGGCGCTCGACCAGACGCGCGCCCTCCCCTTCCCCCTCGAAGGCCAGTACGCCCGGCGAGCGCGGCGTGAACGAGAACAAAGGATCGGGCCGCCACCAGGCGCCGATCTCGCCGACGAAGGCGTCGAACACCCGCGTGGGCGGCGCCTTGATGCGCAGGGCCACGAGGATCCGGGCGCTCATTCGCCCTCCGCCTCGACATGGACCTTCAGCGCCAGCAACTGGTCGCTCCACAGCGTCTCTGCGGCGGCGGCCCAGGCCTTCAGCTCGGCCATCGGCTGCGGCCGCAGGGCGTAGACCCGCACCCGGGCGTCGAACGGCGGGTGGCTCTCCTCGACCAGCCGCGCCTCCCGAAGCGCCCGCAGGTGGCGGCTCATGGCCGGCGGCGACAGGCCAAGCGCCTCGGCCAGCTCGCCGGCCCGGCGCGGACCATCCGCCAGCAGCTCGACCGTCCGCCGACGATGCGGCTCGGCCAGGGCCGCCAGGGTGCGGTCGAGGCTCATGTCCGGGCGTCCAGTTCGGCGAGAAGGCGCTTGCCGGCCTTCAGCCGCCAGGCCTGCTCCAGGGCGCTCTTGAGAGTTGGTTCATCGACGGCGTCGAGCACGACGTTGGTCGCCCCCTTCAGGCCCCAGCCGCCCTTGACCGGAACGAAGGCGGCCGGCTCGGCGGCCACCAGCACCTCCTGCAGGTCGCGGGTCAGCTGCACCATGCCGAAGCGGGCGTCGGGATAGCCCAGGGTGGCGAAAATCCGCCCGACGCGGAAATCGCTCGCGCCCATGTGCGCGCCCTCGACCACGCCCGGCAGGGCCAGGGCCAGCCGGCGGAAGTCGTCGGGGCTCACGCCCAGCCCTGGATCTTCAGCCCCGTGGCGGCCTCCGCCTCTTCGCGGGTGACGGCCTTGACCGTCTGGCCCACCGTCCAGATGTGGCCCTCCAGGTCGCGGCAGCGATAGGTGCGGTCGCCGTAGAACTGGGTGTCCGGCTCCGCCAGGATCTCGGCCCCGGCGGCGCGGGCGCGCTCGCAATGGGCGTCGACGTCCTCGTCGATATGGATGTGCACCGTCTGGGTGTTCTTGCCGCCCAGCGAGGCGGGGCTGGCGTGGTCTGCGCTCCATTCGTTGCCGACCATCACGTGGGCCTCGCCCAGCGCCATCTGCGAGTGGGCCAGATTGCCCTCGCCGTCCTCGATCAGCAGCACCAGCTCGAAGCCGAACGCGGCCTCCAGCCATTTCAGGGCGGCCTTGGGATCCTTGTAGCAGAGGGCCGAAGTCAAGCGGGCCATAAGCGCCTCCTATTGCGTCAGGACACAATATTTAACGCATAACGCAAATATATGAGCAAGCAAAAAGGGCGGAGCCGAAGCCCCGCCCTCTTCTTTCGAACCGTCCTAGGCGATCAGCGCAGAGCGCCGGCCACCGGGGCCAGCTGGCCGTCGACCTTCTCGGGACGCACGCCGGTGATCTTGGCCAGCAGCGGATAGACGTCAACATTGTCGAACACCGGCAGGGTCTTGCCCGATAGGAATGACGGGCCATGGGCGACGAACACCGCCTGCATCAGGGGATCGGCGTTGTCGAAGCCGTGGGCGCCGCCGTCGCGCTCGGGGCTGGTGCGCTTGGCCTGGGACTCGGCGGTGGTGATGTACCAGCCGGTCTGAGCCGAGCAGACGATCGGGGCGATGCGGCGGTTGGAGCCGTAATGCAGACGGGCCGGGATCCTGGCCTTCTCCCAGCAGGTCATGTGGGCCTGCGGCTTGGTCAGGGCGGCGGTGACGGCGGCCTCCTCGCCCTTGTTGGGATAGATGCCGGCGATGGCGCCGAGGCCCACATAGCGCAGCTTGCCGACATCGACCGCCTCGTCCAGCACCACGCGCTGCTTGCCCGGCAGCGGGGCCATGCCGTGATCGGCGACGATGACGATGTTGGTGGTCTCATAGAGGCCGCGCGCCTTCAGGCCTTCGACCAGTCGGGCGATGGCGGCGTCAACGTCGGCGGCGGCCTTGCGCACCTCGGCCGAGTCCGGGCCGTAGCGGTGGCCGGCGCTGTCGACGATGTCGAAATACAGGGTCGCCAGGCCCAGCGGGGCGTCCTTGCTGTCGTCGATCCACGACAGCAGGGTGTCTACGCGGTCGTTCGAAGGCTTCTTCTGGTCGAACACGGCCCACCTGGTCGGGCGCACGCCGTCGATCTCGGCTTCCGAGCCCGGCCAGAACATCGTGCCGGTCTTGACGCCCTGCTGCTCGGCGCTGACCCAGATCGGCTTGGCCATCTCCCACCAGCGGCTGTCGGTCACGGCGTCGCGATTGCCCAGGGTGAAGGTCACGCCGGGGATCTGCGGATCCTCCATCGTGTTGCCGACGATGCCGTTGTGATCGGGGCGCTTGCCGGTGACCAGGGTGTAGTGGTTGGGGAAGGTCAGCGACGGAAACGACGGGCGCATGGCCGCGCGTACGCCGTCGTCGGCCAGGGCCTTCATGGTCGGGGTGTCGCCGCGGTCCAGGTAATCGGCGCGGAAGCCGTCGATCGAGACCAGGATGGTCAGCGGCGCCTTGGTCCTGGAAGCCTGCGCGGGCGCGACTTCGGAGACGGGTCGCGGCGCGGTCGCGCAACCCGAGAGGACGGCGATCGCCAGAAAGGCGGCGAAGCGGGGAAGAACGGTCATGGCCGGGCCCAGAAGCAGAGAGTCCCGCCCCTATAGGACAGCTCGGCGACAATTCGTATTGCAGTCGCCAAACAACTTGGCCGACCTGCGTTCCATCGCCCATAGTCGCGGCAAGTTCATAAGGGAGTCGTTCGATGTCGCCGCGCCAGGCTAGCGCCGCATGAGTTTCGCGCTCGAGGCCGAAGGGCTGACCAAGACCTACGGCGCCGTCAGGGCGCTGGACGACCTGACCCTCAAGATCCCCGCGGGCGGCGTATTCGGCGTGCTGGGCCCCAACGGCGCGGGCAAGAGCACGCTGTTCCGCATCGCCATGGGCCTGGTGCGGCCGACCTCGGGCGTCGCCCGGCTGTCGGGGTCGCCGGCCGGCCACGCCTCGTCGCTGCGCCAGGTGGGCGCGATGATCGAGACGCCGCGCTATCCGCCCTACCTGACCGCCCGCGACACCCTGAAGATGCTGGCCCTGCAGAGCGGCGCCCGCGACGTCGACATCGACCTCTGGCTGGACCGCGTGGGCCTGTCGGGCGCGGCCGACCGCAAGACCTCGACTTACTCGGTGGGCATGAAGCAGCGCCTGGGCCTGGCGGCGGTGTTCTTCACCCGCCCCACCCTGGCGATCCTGGACGAGCCCACCAGCGGCATGGACCCGGCCGGCATCCAGGAGATCCGCGAGCTGATCCGTCGCCTCGCCGCCGAGGAAGGCGCGACCATCATCCTGGCCAGCCACCAGCTGGACGAGGTGCGGCGCGTCTGCGACCGGGTGGCGATCCTGGCCAAGGGCAAGCTGGTGGCGGAAGGCCAGGTGGAGACCCTGGCCGGACGCAAGCCCGCCCTGCGTCTCGTCGCCAGCCCCGTGGCCCAGGTGCTGGAACTGCTGGGCGACCAGGGCGCGCTAGACGGCCCCGACGCCGTCCTCGCCCAGATCGAACGCCACGAGGCCCCTGCCCTGATCCGCGCCCTGGTCAATGCCGGCGTCGACATCCACGAGGCCCGCTGGCGCGAGGCCGACCTGGAAAGCGCCTATCTCGACATCCTGCAAGCCAAGGAGCCGGCCAGTGCTCGCTGACGCCATCTCCGCCGAGCGGTTCCGCCTGCTCAAGGACCGCGGCACGCTGTTCTGGGGCGTGCTGTTCTCGCCCATCGCCGGCCTCGTCATGGGCGTCGGTGGCGAGCTCTTCGCCCGCGGAATGATGAAGGGCATGCCGCCGATCCCGGTCGACCTGGTCGGGCGCATGGTCAAGGCCCTGGCCGGCGGCGCTTCGCCAGTCGTTGGGCTGTTCGTGCTGATCCTGTCGACGGCCGTGCTGGCCGGCGACTACCGCTGGGAGACCTGGCGCCTGCTGACCCCGCGCAACGGCCGGGTCAACCTGCTGCTGGCCAAGCTGGCCACGGTCGCCGGAGCGGTGGCGGTGAGCCTGGTGCTCTACGCCCTGGCCGCCGCTCTGGGCGGCCTGTTCAGCGCGCTGACCAGCGGGGCGCCGCTGGTGACCTATCGCGGCTCGGCGGCGACCGACCTGCTCGGAACCTTCGCGGTGAGCTGGCTGCAGTTGATGATCCTAGTCGCCTTGTCGGCCGTGGTGGGTGTGACCACCCGCTCGACCATGGGCGCGCTGATCGTCGGTCTGGTCCTGGCCGCCCTCCAGTCGATCGTGGCCAGCCAGTTGCACGAGCCCAGCCTGAAGGCCCTGGCCATTCCCGCCTTCTCGGGCGACCTGCTGAAGACCGTGATCCTGACCCCGCGCAGCGTCGTCGACACACCGGCGCCCTGGGGCCTGGCCCTCGCCTTCCTGCTGGCCTGGCTCGTCGGCTTGTCGGCGGCGGCTCTGGCTCTCTTCCAACGCCAGGATCTGACCCGCGAATGACGGCGTCGGTTCTCTCAGGACCCGCCGCCCGGCCCTGCTGGACGGCGGTCGCTCTGGCCGTGGCGACCAGCGCTGCGGCCGCCCAGGCCGATTTCGTGCTGTCGCCCGCCGAGCAGACGACGATCGAGAAGGCGGCCATCGCCCGCGAGGCGGCCCTGGCCGAGGCCCGCAGGCTGCCGCCTCCCCTACCCGCGCCGCTTCCGACCGAGCGCAAGCCGGCCGCCTGCCGCATGACCTCGATCCCCGAGGTCGCGCTGTGCCACGAGAAGGTGCGGCTGCAGGGCAAGTGGGTCGAGCGCGACGTGCGCTACGTGCAGGGCGCCGGCGGCGTCGGCTGGCTCGATTTCCAGGGAACCTATGAGATCGTCGCCGGCCGCTATCGCTTGGCGTCGGACGCCCGTGGCGAGGCCCTGCGCCTGTGCTGGGAGCGTGACGCGCTGACCTGCGAGACGGTGCTGGGTCCGCGCATCGACCAGTACGGCGGCGACGAGCGCTACGTCGTCATCACCCGCCATGACGCCCCGGACGAGACGCCGCGCTTCTACTACGTGGAGGCCCAGCCCGACAGCGCGGGCAAGGTGCACGGCCCGCTGACGGCCAGCGCCTTCGCGCGCGAAAAGCTGAAGCTGGCTCTGCCCGAATTCGACGGCATCATCGTCAGCCGCTGAGGGCCTCGAAGGACGCACGGTCCATCCCAGACAGCAAAAAGGCCCCGGATCGCTCCGGGGCCTTTTCGTTTCAGCCTAAGCTGAAGATCAGTCTTCGGCTTCGTTGGCGTAGACCGGACCCGAGTCCTTGCCCTTTTCCGAGACGTCGCGATCGACGAACTCGATCACGGCCATCGGGGCGTTGTCGCCGTAGCGGAAACCGGCCTTCAGGACGCGGATGTAGCCGCCCTGACGATCCTTGTAGCGCGGGCCGAGGACGGCGAAGAGCTTGCCGACCTGTTCGACGTCGCGGACCGAGCTGATGGCCTGACGACGAGCGTGCAGGTCGCCGCGCTTGGCCAGGGTGACCAGCTTTTCGACGATCGGACGCAGTTCCTTGGCCTTCGGCAGGGTGGTGACGATCTGCTCGTGCTTGATCAGCGAGGCCGACATGTTGGCGAACATGGCGGTGCGGTGAGCCGAGGTGCGGCCGAGTTTGCGGTGGGCGTAACCGTGACGCATTTTGTATCTCCTGGGCTCTTGGCCCGAGCGGCGCGAAAGAAGCGCCTGTTGTCACCAGTCCCAGCTCGCATCCCGGCCGGGTCAGAACGGAGCGCCGGGGCCTTCCACCGCGTAGCGGCTTCAAAAGGCCCAGGCCGCCTTCCGGTCCCGGAGGATCGAAAGACGGCCCGGATTCAGCGCGATAGTCGTCTTAGATCTGGTCGTCGAACTTCTTGGCCAGATCTTCGATGTTTTCCGGCGGCCAGTTCGGCACGTCCATGCCGAGGTGCAGACCCATGCCGGCGAGAACTTCCTTGATCTCGTTCAGCGACTTGCGACCGAAGTTCGGGGTGCGGAGCATCTCGGCTTCGGTCTTCTGGATCAGGTCGCCGATATAGACGATGTTGTCGTTCTTCAGGCAGTTGGCCGAACGGACCGACAGTTCCAGCTCGTCGACCTTCTTGAGCAGGGCCGGGTTGAACGGCAGCTCGGGCTTCGTTTCGTCCGCGGCCTTGGCCTTGGGCTCTTCGAAGGTGATGAAGATCTGCAGCTGGTCTTGCAGGATGCGAGCGGCGTAGGCCACGGCGTCCACCGGGGTGACGGCGCCGTTGGTCTCGACTTCCAGGGTCAGCTTGTCACGGTCCAGACGCTGGCCTTCGCGGGTCGGCTCGACCTTGTAGGCCACGCGCTTGACCGGCGAGTACAGGGCGTCGACGGCGATCAGGCCGATCGGCGCGTCTTCCGGACGGTTCTGGTCGGCCGGGACATAGCCCTTGCCGGTGTTGACCGTGAATTCCATGCGCACCGAGCCGCCCTCGTCCAGCGTGCAGAGCACGTGGTCGGGGTTGAGGATCTCGATGTCGGCCGGGGTTTCGATCTGGCCAGCGGTGACCGGACCGGCGCCCGAGGCGCGCAGGGTCATGCGCTTGGGCCCCTCGGCGTGCATGCGCACGGCGAGTTGCTTGATGTTCAGAACGATGTCGACAACGTCTTCACGAACGCCTTCAAGCGAAGAGAATTCGTGCACCACGCCATCGATCTGGATGGCGGTGACGGCGGCGCCTTGCAGCGACGAGAGGAGAACGCGACGCAGGGCGTTGCCGAGCGTCACACCGAAACCACGCTCGAGCGGTTCAGCGACGATGCGAGCCTTGCGGGTCGCGTCGGCGCCGGTTTCGATCTGCGGCTTCTCAGGACGGATCAGCTCGTTCCAGTTTCTTTCGATCACGTGGTGTCCCTTGAACGCGACTCGCCGGCCGCGTTTGACGCAGCCGGCGAAGGAGAATTGGATCTAAAAAATACTAGACGCGACGGCGCTTGGGCGGACGGCAGCCGTTGTGCGGGATCGGCGTGACGTCGCGGATCGTCGTGATGGTCATGCCGACCGCCTGCAGAGCGCGCAGAGCCGATTCACGACCCGAACCCGGACCCGAAACGTTGACTTCCAGGGTCTTCACGCCGTGTTCCGCAGCCTTCTTGCCCGCATCTTCGGCGGCCATCTGAGCGGCGTACGGGGTCGACTTGCGCGAGCCCTTGAAGCCCATCATGCCGGCGCTCGACCAGGAGATGGTGTTCCCCTGCGCGTCGGTGATGGTGATCATGGTGTTGTTGAACGAGGCGTTCACATGCGCCACGCCCGAGGTGATGTTCTTGCGTTCGCGCTTTTTAACGCGACCCGGTTCCTTGGCCATCGGTCAGGCTACCTTACTTCTTCTTGCCGGCGATCGGCTTGGCCGGACCCTTGCGGGTACGAGCGTTCGTGTGGGTGCGCTGGCCGCGGACCGGCAGGCCCTTGCGGTGACGCAGGCCGCGGTAGCAGGCCAGGTCCATCAGACGCTTGATGTTCATCGAGTTTTCGCGACGCAGGTCGCCTTCCACGGTGAAATCACGGTCGATCGTTTCACGGATCTGAAGCACTTCCGCGTCGGTCAGTTGATTGACGCGACGGGCGTCCTCGATACCCACGGTCGTGACGATGTCACGCGCGGACTTCGGGCCGATGCCGTGAATGTACTGAAGCGCGATGACAACGCGCTTGTTCGTCGGGATGTTGACGCCTGCGATACGGGCCACGTCTAATGTTCTCCTAGTCACGCACCAAAGACGCGAACGGCGTGCCCGGCCCGATCCGAAGACCCAGACCGACGCGCACAGATCGCGCCCTTTCGCGGAAGCGCCCCGTTATAGGGATCGTTGCGCATCCGTCAATGGCGGAATCCGTTCTGGGAACGGATTCCATTAAAACCTACGCCACGACCGTCAGGGTCGCGTCGATCGAAGCGGCGACGGCTTCCACCGCCCCCATGCCGTCCACTTCCACCAGCTTGCCCTGCTCACGATAGTACGGAAGCAGCGGCGCGGTGTCGGCGTTGTAGCGGGCCAGACGGTTCACGAAGGTCTCGGGGTTGTCGTCCGACCGCCCCTGCTCCGCGTATCGCTTGGTGATCCGCTCGATCAAGGCCGGCTCGTCTACTTCGAGTCGCACGACGGAGTCGATCTTCTGGCCACGCTTGGCCAGCATGACGTCCAGCGCCTGGGCCTGGGCGACCGTACGCGGGAAGCCGTCGAAGATGGCGCCGCCGGCGGCCTCGGCCTCGGGCAGGCGCTCCTCGATCAGCGCGATGACGATTTCGTCGGTGACCAGGTCGCCGCGATCCAGCACGCCCTTCACCTTCTGGCCGAGCTCGGAGCCCGAGGCGATGGCGGCGCGCAGCATGTCTCCAGTCGACAACTGGACCATGCCGCGTTGCTCGACCAGCCGCTTGGCCTGGGTGCCCTTGCCAGCCCCGGGAGGGCCAAACAGGATCAAGTTCATAAAAGCCCCTTCACGCGTTTCCCAGGGTCTGACGCCCCTCACCGAGGGCAGACCTAGAATGCGTTCAAAGAAAACGGAAGCCGGATTGTGACAATCCGGCTTCCGGGTGGTTTCACGCTTGCGTCAGCGGCCGCCGCGGCCGCCGCGCAACTTCGACTTCTTGATCAGGCCCTCGTACTGGTGCGCCAGCAGGTGGGACTGGATCTGAGCCACGGTGTCCATGGTCACGGTCACCACGATCAGGATCGAGGTGCCGCCCAGGGCGAAGTTCTTGTTGCCAAGAGCGCCCATCAGGATTTCCGGGAACAGACAGACGGCGGTGATGTACGCCGCGCCGATCACGGTCAGGCGGGTCAGCACGTAGTCGAGATACTCGGCCGTGCGCTTGCCCGGACGGATGCCCGGCAGGAAGCCGCCGTACTTGCGCAGGTTCTCGGCCGTCTCGTCCGGATTGAACACCACCGAGGTGTAGAAGAACGAGAAGAAGATGATCAGGCCGGCGTAGCAGGCCATGAACAGCGGCTGGCCGTGCTGCATGGCGCCGACCACGGGCGGCAGCCACTGGGCCCAGTTGGGCAGGTTGGCCGGGTTCAGGAACTGCATGGCGGTCGTCGGCAGCAGGAGCAGCGACGAAGCGAAGATCGGCGGGATGACGCCCGCGGTGTTGATCTTCAGCGGCAGGAACGAGCTGTCGCCGCCGACCATGCGGTTGCCTTGCTGGCGCTTGGGATAGTGCACCAGCAGGCGGCGCTGCGAGCGCTCCATGAACACGATGGCGAAGATCACCGCCACGGCCAGCACGAAGATCACCATCAGCGGGAAGTAGTTGCCGGTGTTCTGGGCGGTCACGAACAGTTGGCCAAGACCGCGCGGCAGCGCCGCTACGATGCCGGCGAAGATGATCAGGGACACGCCGTTGCCCACGCCGCGGCTGGTGATCTGCTCGCCCAGCCACATCAGGAACAGGGTGCCGCCGGTCAGCGAGACGACGGTCGACAGGACGAAGAACCAGCCGGGCAGTTCCGAATAGACCAGGTTCGGCTGCGTCTGCAGGCCGACGGCGATCGAGAACGACTGCACCAGGGCCAGGATGACGGCCAGGTAGCGGGTGTACTGGTTGAGGGTCTTGCGGCCGGCTTCGCCGCCTTCCTTCTTCAGCTTTTCCCACGGCGGATACACCGAACCCATCAGCTGCACGATGATCGAGGCGCTGATGTAGGGCATCACGTTCAGCGAGAAGATCGCCATGCGCTCGACGGCCCCGCCCGAGAACATGTTGAACATGCCCAGGATGCCCTTCGACTGGCCGGCGAAGGCGCTGGCGAAGGCTTCCGGGTTGATGCCCGGAATCGGCACGTAGGTGCCGAGGCGGAACACCACCAGGGCGATGAGCGTAAACCAGATGCGCTTGTGAAGTTCGGAGGCCTTCTGGAAGGACCCGAAGTTCATGTTGGCTGCGAGCTGTTCGGCGGCCGAGGCCATTCAATTCCCCACGACGAGAGCGCGGCCGGATCGTCGAAGGCGACGAGGCGGAGCGCGCTCCAAGTATTGTACGGGGCCTGGCCGGAGATCGACGGAATCGCCGACGCTCGTGGCTTAGGCCCCAGTGCGGAGCCACACATAGGTGAGGCTCGCCGTGATGTCACGGCGAGCCTCGAAAGAACGTCATCCCGATGGGGCTTTATGGCGAGCTGGTGCGCAAAGGCCCCTACCCTGCCCGGCTCCCGCGCCGGCCTGGATCAGAAATCCAGGGCGGCTCGGGATGACACTGTGGTCTTAGGCTTCGGCTTCAGCCTTGGCCTTCTTGGTCACGGTGACCGAACCACCAGCGGCCTCGACGGCCTTGATGGCGGCTTCGGTGGCCGAGTAGACGGTCAGCTTCAGGGCCGACTTGATTTCGCCCTTGCCCAGCAACTTCACGCCGTCGAGCTCGCGACGGATGACGCCGGCGGCGACCAGGTCGGCGACGCTGACGTCAGCGCCGGCCTTCAGCTTGCCGGCTTCGACGGCCTGCTCCAGGCGCCACAGGTTCACTTCGGCGAACTGCAGGCGGAAGGGGTTGTTGAAGCCGCGCTTCGGCATGCGCATGTGCAGCGGCATCTGACCGCCTTCGAAGCCGTTGATGGCGACGCCCGAGCGCGCCTTCTGGCCCTTCACACCGCGACCGGCGGTCTTGCCCTTGCCCGAACCCGGGCCGCGACCGACGCGCATGCGGCCCTTGGTGGAGCCGGGAGCCGGAGCCAGTTCGTTCAGCTTGGTCATATGTGCCTCTCCTTGGAGATCTGCGCCTGGCCGGCGGCCAGACTCGGCTTTGGAAACGATAGAAACTTCAAACGAAAGCCACCCCGGCTTTCACCGGGGTGGCGATCTTGGGTCGTCGTGTAACAGACTTACTCGACGATTTCCAGCAGGTGCGCGACCTTGCGGATCATGCCGCGGACCGACGGGGTGTCTTCCAGCGTGGACACGCGGCCCAGCTTGTTGAGACCCAGACCGGCGAGCGTGGCGCGCTGGTCCTTTTCGCGACGGATCGGGCTGCCGGTTTGGCGGACCGTGACTTGCTTAGCTTCAGCCATGACTTAGCCCTCGATGGCTTCCGGCGACGAAGCGCCGTCGGCGCGACGGCCGAGGATGTCGCCAACCTTCTTGCCGCGCTTGGCGGCGATCTGGCGGGGCGACGACTGGACCTTCAGGGCTTCGAACGTGGCGCGAACCATGTTGTACGGGTTCGAGGAACCCGTCGACTTGGCCACGACGTCCTGGACGCCCAGGGTTTCGAGAACCGCGCGCATCGGACCACCGGCGATGACGCCCGTGCCGGGAGGGGCAGCGCGCATCATGACCTTGCCAGCGCCCCAACGGCCAGCGCCGTCGTGGTGCAGGGTGCGCGACTCGCGGAGCGGGACGCGGATCATGGTCTTCTTGGCTTCTTCGGTCGCCTTGCGGATGGCTTCCGGCACTTCACGCGCCTTGCCATGACCGAAGCCGACGCGGCCCTTTTGGTCGCCAACGACCATCAGAGCAGCGAAGCTGAAGCGACGGCCGCCCTTAACGGTGGCGGCGACGCGGTTGATGTGGACGAGCTTTTCGACGATGTCGCTGTCGACCCGCTCTTCGGGGGCGTTGCGGTCGCGACGGTCACGGCGTTGACCGCCTTCACCGCGCTGTTGGTCACCACGAGCCATTGTGTTTCCCTTAGAAGTTCAGGCCGGCTTCGCGCGCGGCGTCGGCCAGGGCTTTCACCCGTCCGTGGAAGATGTAGCCGCCACGATCGAAGACGACGTCCTTGACGCCTTTTTCGATCGCGCGCTCGGCGACGAGCTTGCCGACGGCGGCCGCAGCGTCCTTATCCGCGCCCTTGCCTTCGGCTTCCAGAGTGGAAGCCGACGCCAGGGTCACGCCGCGTTCATCATCGATGATCTGGGCGTAGATGTTCTTGGACGAGCGGAAGACCGACAGGCGCGGACGGCCGTTGGCCAGCGACTTGAGGCGGGTCCGGTTGCGCTGAGCGCGCTTGGCCGCCGATTCACGAGGAGAGAGCGCCATGGCTTACTTCTTCTTGCCTTCCTTGCGACGAACCTTCTCGCCGGCATAGCGCACGCCCTTGCCCTTGTAGGGCTCAGGCGGACGGATGCGGCGGATCTTCGCGGCAATCTCGCCGACCGCCTGCTTGTCGATGCCGGCGATCTTGATTTCGGTTTGCTTCGGCACAGCGAAGGTGACGCCGGCCGGAGCCTCAACGTCCACGTCGTGGCTGAAACCGAGTTGGAGGCTCAGGGCGGTGCCCTTCATGGCGGCGCGGTAACCGACGCCGACCAGCTCGAGGCTTTCCTCGAAGCCGGCGGTGACGCCGTGCACCATGTTGGCCACCAGAGTGCGGGACAGACCCCACATGCCCTTGGCGCGCTTGGTGTCGACGCGCGGAGTCAGCAGGAGCTCAGCGCCCTCTTGCTTGACTTCGACTTCGTCGGCGATCGTCCACGACAGCTGACCCTTCGGGCCCTTCACCGTGACCGTCTGACCCGCGAGCGTGACTTGCACGCCCGAGGGGATTGCGACGGCTTTCTTACCGATACGTGACATGCTCTTTCCCTCCCGCGCCTAGTAGACGCGGCAGAGGACTTCGCCGCCGACGTTAGCGTCGCGTGCAGCGGTGTCCGACATGACGCCCTTCGGCGTCGAAAGGATCGAGATGCCCAGGCCGTTCTTGATCGGCTTGAGGTCCTTGATCGACGAATAGACGCGACGGCCAGGCTTGGACACGCGGCTGATCTCGGCGATCACGGGCTCACCGTCGAAGTACTTGAGCTCGATCTCGAATTCGGGGAACGCACCGGGCTTCTCGACCAGCGAGTAGCCGCGGATGTAGCCCTCGTCGGCCAGCACGTCGAGGACGCGGGCGCGCAGCTTGGAAGCCGGCGTCGAGACCTTGTTGCGCTTGCGCAGGGCGGCGTTCTTGATGCGAGCGATCATGTCGCTCAGGGGGTCGTTCATCGACATCTGATCGTCCTCACCAGCTCGACTTGACGAGGCCGGGGATCAGGCCTTGCGAACCGAGTTCGCGGAGGGCCAGACGGCTCATCTTAAGCTTGCGGTAGTAGGCGCGCGGACGGCCCGTGACTTCGCAGCGGTTGCGAATGCGGATGGGCGAGCTGCTGCGGGGCAGTTTCGCCAGCTTGAGGCGAGCCTCGAAGCGTTCCTCGAGCGGCAGGGTCTCGTCGTTGGCGATCGCCTTCAGCGCGGCGCGCTTTTCGGCGTATTGCTTGACGAGAGCCTTGACGGCTTCGTTGCGGTTGACGGCGCTTTTCTTGGCCATGGTTTCTTTCCCTTCCCGCTCTCTTAGTTGACGAACGGGAACTGGAATTCCTTCAGGAGAGCCTTGGCTTCCTGGTCGGACTTCGCAGTGGTGCAGACGATGATGTCCATGCCCCAGATCTGCTCGATCTGGTCATAGTTGATTTCCGGGAACACCAGGTGCTCCTTCAGGCCCATGGCGTAGTTGCCACGGCCGTCGAAGCTCTTGCCGTTCAGACCACGGAAGTCCTTCACGCGCGGCAGCGCGATCGTGACCAGGCGGTCGAGGAATTCAAACATCCGGTCCTTGCGAAGGGTGACCTTCGCGCCGACCACCATGCCTTCGCGCAGCTTGAAGCCGGCGATGGACTTGCGGGCGCGGGTCGCGACGGGCTTTTGGCCGGCGATCGCTTCCAGTTCCTTCAGAGCCAGCTGGGCCTTCTTGGAGTCGGCCACGGCTTCGCCGATACCCATGTTCAGGACGATCTTGTCCAGCTTGGGGATCTGCATCTCGTTGGTGTAGCCGAACTGCTCCTTCATCGCGGCGCGGATGCGCTCGCGATAGACGGTCTTCAGCCGGGGCTCGTAAGCTTGATCAGCCATTGATCACCTCGCCGGTCGTCTTGGCGACGCGCACCTTCTTGTCGCCTTCGATCTTGAAGCCGACGCGGGTGGGCTTGCCGTTGGAATCCACGACGGCGACGTTCGAGACGTGCAGCGCGGCTTCCTTGTGCTTGATGCCGCCCTGGGGGTCGGCCTGGGTCGGCTTGGTGTGGCGGGCGACCATGTTCACGCCCTCCACGACAACCCGGTTTTCCTTCGGCAGGACTTGGGTCACAGCGCCTTGCTTGCCCTTGTCCTTGCCGGCGAGAACGACGACGCGGTCGCCCTTCTTGATCTTAGCAGCCATTACAGCACCTCCGGCGCGAGGGAGATGATCTTCATGTGGTTCTTGGCGCGCAGTTCGCGGGGAACCGGGCCGAAGATCCGCGTGCCGACCGGCTCGCTCTGCTTGTTGACGATGACGGCCGCGTTCTTGTCGAAGCGGATCATCGAACCGTCTTTGCGCTTCAGGCCCTGGTTCACGCGAACCACGACGGCGCGCAGAACGTCGCCCTTCTTCACGCGACCGCGCGGGATGGCTTCCTTGACGGAGACGACGATGACGTCGCCAACGCTGGCGTAGCGACGGCCAGCGCCGCCCAACACCTTGATGCACATGACCCGGCGAGCGCCAGAGTTGTCGGCGACGTCCAGGTTAGTTTGCATCTGGATCATGGTTTAGACCTTCCAGACTTAGGCCGAAGCCTTGGGAAGTGCTTCCCAGGTCTTCAGCTTGGACTTCGGAGCGCACTCGACGATGCGAATGGTTTCGCCCGTCTTGTACACATTGGCTTCGTCGTGCGCGTGGTACTTCTTAGAGCGGCGCACGATCTTCTTCAGAAGGGGGTGAACGATGGTACGTTCCACCTTCACCACCACGGTCTTGTCACCCTTATCGGAGACGACGACCCCTTCGAGGATACGCTTGGGCATATCGTTCTCCTTACGCCGCGGCCTTGGCGCGCAGCACGGTCTTGATCCGCGCGATATCCTTGCGGATTTCGTTCACGCGGTGGGTCTTCTCGACCTGACCCGTGGCGGCCTGGAAGCGCAGGTTGAACTGCTCCTTCTTCAGGGTCAGCAGGGTGTCGGCGAGTTGATCGGGGGTCATGCCCCGGATGTCGGCGATCTTCATGAGCCTCAAGCCTCCACGGCCACGCCCGCGTCGAGGCGGGTGACCACACGAGTGCGGATCGGCAGCTTGGCCGCGCCGAGGCGCAGCGCTTCACGCGCGACATCGTCCGGCACGCCGTCGATTTCGAACATGATGCGGCCGGGGGCCACGCGAGCGGCCCAGTAGTCGACGGCGCCCTTGCCCTTACCCATCCGGACTTCGGCCGGCTTGCCGGTGACCGGCACGTCGGGGAAGATGCGGATCCAGACGCGGCCTTGACGCTTCATCTGGCGGGTGATGGCGCGACGAGCAGCTTCGATCTGGCGAGCCGTGATGCGCTCCGGCTCAACGGCCTTGAGGCCGTAGGAGCCGAAGTTCAGCAGGGTGCCGCCCTTCGAGGCGCCGTGGATGCGGCCCTTGAACTGCTTGCGGAACTTGGTTTTCTTCGGTGACAGCATAGCGCTCTATCCTTAGTCCCGATTGCGGCGGCCGCGGTCGCCGCGGTCCGGGCGATCGCCGCGCTCACGTCCACCGCCTTCACCGGCCGGGCCGGATTCGGAAGCGAGACGCTTGTCCAGCGCCATCGGGTCATGCTCCAGCACTTCGCCTTTGAAGATCCAGGTCTTCACGCCGATGATGCCGTAGGTGGTCTTGGCTTCCGCGAAACCGTAGTCGATGTCGGCGCGCAGCGTGTGCAGCGGCACGCGACCTTCGCGGTACCATTCCATGCGGGCGATTTCGGCGCCGCCGAGGCGGCCCGAGACGTTGATCCGGACGCCCTTGGCGCCGAGACGCACGGCCGACTGGATCGAACGCTTCATCGCGCGACGGAAGGCGATCCGGCGCTCGAGTTGCTGAGCGATGGACTCGGCGACCAGCTGAGCGTCGGTTTCCGGCTTGCGGATCTCGACGATGTTCAGGTGGACTTCGCCTTCGGTCATCACCGAGAGGTCCTTGCGGAGCTTCTCGATGTCAGCGCCCTTCTTGCCGATGATGACGCCCGGACGGGCGGCATAGATCGTGATGCGGCACTTCTTGTGGGGGCGCTCGATGATGATGCGCGAAACGCCGGCTTGATACAGGCGCTTCTTCAGGGCGGCGCGGATCGCGAGGTCCTGGTGCAGCATCTTGCCGTACTGGTCGCCGTCGGAGAACCAGCGGCTGTCCCAGGTGCGGTTGACGCCGAGCCGCAGCCCGACCGGATTGACTTTCTGACCCATTAGGCGGCCTCACCCAGTTCGCGGACCACGATCGTGATCTCGGAGAACGGCTTTTCCACGCGCGTCGCACGACCGCGGGCGCGGGGCGAGAAGCGCTTCATCACCAGGTTCTTGCCCACATAGGCCTCGGACACGACCAGGGAGTCGATGTCGAGGTTGTGGTTGTTCTCGGCGTTGGAGATCGCCGAGTACAGCGCCTTGCGGACGTCTTGGGCGATGCGCTTGTGGCTGAATTCGAGCTCGTTCAGAGCGCGCTGGACGTTCAGGCCACGGATGGACTGAGCGACCAGGTTCAGCTTGCGGGCGCTGGTGCGCAGGGTGCGCACCTTGGCCATCGCCTCAACGCCTTCAAGGCGGCGAGCTTGCTTTTGCTTGGCCATGATTACTTCCTCTTGGCCTTCTTGTCGGCGGCGTGGCCCGGGAAGTTACGCGTGGGAGCGAACTCGCCGAACTTCATGCCGACCATGTCTTCCGACACGGAGACCGGGACGTGCTTCTGGCCGTTGTGGACGCCGAAGGTCAGGCCGACGAATTGCGGCATGATCGTCGAACGACGCGACCAGGTCTTGATGACGTCCTTGCGGCCCGACGACAGAGCGGCGTCGGCCTTCTTCAGGAGGTACCCGTCGACAAACGGGCCTTTCCAGACGGAGCGGGTCATGGCTTAGCGGCCCTTCTTCGCTTTGTGGCGCGAACGGATGATGAACTTGTCCGTGGCCTTGTTGACGCGGGTCTTGGCGCCCTTGGTCGGCTTACCAGCCGGGGTCACCGGGTGGCGACCGCCCGAGGTGCGGCCTTCACCACCACCGTGGGGGTGGTCGACCGGGTTCATGGCGACGCCGCGGACGTGCGGGCGACGACCCATGTGACGAACACGACCGGCCTTGCCGAGGTTTTCGTTCATGTGGTCGGGGTTCGAAACCGCGCCGACGGTGGCCATGCAGGTGTCGAGGACCATGCGCAGCTCGCCCGAGTTCAGGCGGATCTGGGCGTAGCCGGCGTCACGACCGACCAGCTGGGCGTAGGCGCCAGCCGAACGGGCGATCTGACCGCCCTTGGCGGGCTTCAGCTCGACGTTGTGGATGATCGTACCGATCGGCAGCGTACGCAGCGGCGAGGCGTTGCCCGGCTTCACGTCGACCTTCTCGGCGGTGATGACTTCGTCGCCGGCCTTGAGGCGTTGCGGGGCCAGGATGTAGGCCAGCTCGCCGTCCTGATACTTGATCAGGGCGATGAACGCGGTGCGGTTCGGATCGTACTCGAGACGAACGACCGTGGCCGTGCCTTGCTTACGACGCTTGAAATCCACCAGACGGTAGAGGCGCTTGGCGCCGCCGCCGCGGAAGCGAACGGCGATACGGCCGTTGCCGCCACGACCGCCCGACTTCGAGAGGCCCTCAACGAGCTTCTTTTCCGGGCGACCCTTGTGGAGCTCGCTGCGATCGATCAGCACCAGGCCGCGCTGGCCGGGGCTGGTCGGGTTAAAGTGCTTCAAGGCCATGTCTTAGAGCCCCGTCGTGATGTCGATCGACTGGCCTTCGGCCAGGGTCACGATCGCTTTCTTGACGTCGGTGCGGCGACCGACGATGCCACGGAAGCGCTTGGTCTTGCCCTTGGCGACCAGGGTGTTGACCTTGGTGACCTTGACCTTGAACAGCTCTTCGACTGCGGCGGCGATTTCGTCCTTCGACGCATCGGCGGCCACCTTGAAGACAACCTTGTTCTGCTCGCTGAGCAGGGTCGTCTTTTCGGTGATCACCGGCGACAGGATCGTGTCGTAGTGGCGGGCGGTAGCGGCCATTACGCGGCTTCCTTCTCAGCGAAACGGGCCGAGATCGCTTCCACCGCGTCCTTGGTCAGGACCAGGGTGTGACGACGCAGCACGTCGTAGACGTTCAGGCCGGCGTTCGGCAGCACGTCCACGTTCGGAATGTTGCGGGCGGCGAGCTTGAAGTTCGCGTCCACTTCCGGACCGGCGATGACCAGGGCGTTCTTCAGACCGATCTTGTCGAAGTTGGCGCGCAGGGCGGCCGTCTTCGCTTCGGTCAGAATGGCGCTGTCGAGCACGACCAGCGAGCCGGCCTTGGCCTTCGACGACAGGGCGTGACGCAGAGCCATGGCCCGGATCTTCTTGGGAAGATCGAAGGCGTGGCTGCGGACGACCGGGCCGTGAGCCTTGGCGCCGCCGACGAACTGAGCCGCACGACGCGAGCCGTGACGAGCGCCGCCGGTGCCCTTTTGCTTGTACATCTTCTTGCTCGTACGAGAGACCTCGTTACGAACCTGAATCTTGTGGTTGCCCGAGCGGCGCTTGGCCAGCTGCCAGGTGACGACACGCTGCAGGATGTCGCCGCGAATGTCTTCGATGCCGAAGATGGCGTCGTCGAGATCCACGGAACCGGCCTTGGCGCCGTCAAGTTTGATGACGTCGAGTTTCATTAGCCTTCGCCCTCTTCGGTCGTCGCCGCGGGGGCCTCTTCAGCGGGGGTTTCAGCAGCCGGAGCAGCCTCGCCAGCCTTACGGAAAGCGCCCGGACGCGGCAGATCGGCCGGAGCGGCCTTCTTCACGGCGTCGCGGATCTTCACGTAGCTGCCTTCGTGGCCCGGGACAGCGCCCTTGACCAGGATCAGGCCGCGCTCGACGTCCACCTTCCAGACGGTGACGTTGAGGGTGGTGACGGTTTCCTGACCGAGGTGACCAGCCATCTTCTTGCCCGGGAACGTACGGCCCGGATCCTGGCGGTTACCGGTCGAACCGTGCGAACGGTGCGAGACCGAGACACCGTGGGTGGCGCGGAGACCACCGAAGTTCCAGCGCTTCATGGCGCCGGCAAAACCCTTACCGACGGTGACGCCCTGGATGTCGACCTTCTGGCCGGCGACGTAGTGGTCGGCGGTGAATTCCGCGCCCACTTCGATCAGAGCAGCTTCATCGACGCGGAATTCGGCGACGACCCGCTTGGGCTCGACCGAGTTCTTGCCGAAGTGGCCGCGCTCGGCCTTCGAGGTGTTCTTGGGCTTCTTGGCGCCGGCGCCGAGCTGCAGGGCGGTGTAACCGTCCTTCTCGACAGTGCGCTGAGCCACGACCTGGCAACCGTCGAGCGACAGGACGGTGACCGGCACGTGCTGGCCAGCTTCGTCGAAGAAGCGGGTCATGCCGAGCTTCTTGGCGATCAGGCCGGTGCGGTTAGCGGGGAGAGTCATCAGTTCGGCCCTCCTTACAGCTTGATTTCGACGTCAACGCCGGCCGAGAGGTCGAGCTTCATCAGCGCGTCCACGGTCTGCGGAGTCGGGTCAACGATGTCGAGGACGCGCTTGTGCGTACGGATCTCGAACTGCTCGCGCGACTTCTTGTCGACGTGCGGCGAACGGTTGACGGTGAATTTTTCGATAAGCGTGGGCAGGGGGATGGGGCCCCGCACCGTCGCACCCGTGCGCTTGGCCGTGTTCACGATCTCGCGCGTGGAATGATCCAACACGCGGTGATCGAAGGCCTTGAGCCGGATGCGGATGTTCTGACGATCCATATCGCTCGGTTTCCTAGTGGGCTGCGCCCGCGTCTCGAACCATTTCAAAGACCAACCCGGACTCCTCTTTCGAGAACTCCGAACGCAGCGTCCGCAAAACAAATTGGCCCACGCAGTCGCCTGCGAGGGCCGGTGATCCGCAACCACGCCGTCCTCCGAGGAGAACCCTCCTCTGGATGAGAAGGACGCCTGGTTACGGGTCGCTTGCGAACCGCGTTTGAGCCCTAGAGCTCACAGCCGGTCCAACAGAAGGGCGCTTTTACGTATCTGAATCGGTTTCGTCAAGCGGTTCGGGCGGGGTTTCGTTGAGGCATCCTTAACGGCGCTTAACGCCCCGCGCCGGCCGGCAAGCAGCCCTTAACAGATGTGGCCGAAACACGTCTTCAAAGAGCAATGTTCACCGCAAGACGCTAGTTCGACACAATCTTTGTGCGCGACCCGCGCGTATAGACACCGAATTCGTTCCTGCAAGTGTAGTATTTGCGCACCATGCAGCCTCTAACGCTCCGGCAGAGCCTTGCGGCCGTCATCGAACCTTCATAGATCCGCCCCGCTCGACGAAAGGGAGGCCCTCCCCAAAACGACCGCCCGTCGTCGAGACCACATGAGTAAGGGGATTACCCACTATGAAGACCCAACTGTTCGCCGCCGCCGCCGTGCTGGCCTTCGCCGTCTCGGCTCCCGCCTTCGCCCAGAACATCGGTTCGGTCGGCGCCGCCGTTGACTACACCAACCTCGACACCAACGTCGGCGACGCCGACGGCACCTCGGTCGTCATCGACGGCTCGGTCGCCATCCCGACCGGTTCGTGGACGATCACCGGCGCCGCCGACGTCTCGATCGCCGACAGCGACGTCTCGCAACGCACCGTCGCCACCGGCGCCGTGCACGCCACGACCGTCGTCGGCAACGGCCTGCGCATCGGCGGCTTCACCGCCCTGGCCCGTCCGTCGAACGACACCCTGTGGGCCGTCGGCGGCGAAGCCCAGAAGTACCTGGGCAACGTGACCCTGACGGGTCTGGCCGCCTACGGTCAGTCGAACGACCTGGACGCCGACCTGTGGACCGTCCGCGCCGGCGCCAACTACTTCGTCTCGGACGACTTCCGTCTGGACGCTGGCCTCGGCTGGTCGAACGTTGACGGTCTCGTCGACGCCGACATCTGGGACATCAACGTCGGCGGCGAATACAAGTTCGCCAACACCGGCTGGTCGACCTTCGCCAAGTACACCCACAGCGAAGCCGACGACCTGGCCGACCTGAAGTCGGACGCCGTGAAGGTTGGCCTGCGCTACACCTTCGGTGGCAGCCTGAAGGCCCGCAACGCCGCTGGCGCCGACCTGGCCACCGGCAGCGACCTGTTCGGCTTCCTGGTTCGCTAAGAACCGCAGCCCTGGCCTTCCGGCGCCCACCGGAAGGCCGCAGGCAGCCTTTCAAGGGACCCGCCCTCCCCCTCCTACCCTGGCGGGTCCCGACGAAAAGCAAGACGCCCCCGAAGCGAAAGCTCCGGGGGCGTTCTCTTTATATATGTACCTGTGTGCGCCGAACCGCGGCCGCACTCCCAGGGCCTAGCGGCTCACTGGCCGATGTAGATGTTGCCCGAGCCCACGGCCGACTTCTTGACCGGGCCGTTGACCTTGGCGACGCGGATATCGCCCGAGCCGGCCACCGACAGCGACACCCGGTCGGCCTCGCCGCCGAAGTTCACTCCGCCCGAACCCATGATGCTGACGTCTATGTCGCGAGCGCGGCCGCCGGCGACCTTGACCCCGCCCGAGCCGGCGATGCTGACGTCTATGTCGCCCCCGCGCAGGGCGGCGGCCCGTACGTCGCCCGAACCGGCGATCGACACTTCCAGGTCCGACACTTCCTGCAGGCTGATGTCGCCGGCCCCGGCCAGGTTGATCTCGGCCTTGGCGGCGTTGCCGGCCTTGGTGTCGCCCGAACCGGCCAGGCTGATCTCCAGCTTGCCCCTGGTGTTGGCCACCGTCCAGTCGCCGCAGCCTGCGTTAGCCAGCTCCACGCTGTCGCTGCGACCGACGCTGCCATAGACCGCGCCCGAGGCGCCCACCGAGACGTTCATCGGCACGCGGATGGCGATCTGCGGAATGTCCTGCCAGCGCACCTCGCCCAGGTCACGCACCTTTACAGAGGCGCCCTCGCCCCGGCCGTTGCAGCTCTGGATGCGCTTGAGGCGCAGGTCGCCGTCGATGATCGTCTGGCCGCCGACCTTGCGGACCTCCAGCGGCAGGCGGCCGTTGGTGGTCAGGAACTCGACCTTCACGTCGCTGCGGGCTTCGGGAATGATGGTGACGCGAGCGACGGCGTCCTTGATCTTCACGGACGGCTCGGCGGCGGCCGCGCCGGCCAGGCCCAGAGCGGCCGCGCTGGCGGCCAGGCTGATGAGTGCGCGCATCTTTTTAGTCCCCTCGGATGGCGTTGCGTTGAGGGAACGCTAGTCGGACGAGCCGCACCACACGACTTAATTCGAGGTCATGACGCTGTTGTCACGAACCCGGTCAGGCCGCCTTCTGGGTGTCGCCGATCTCGAAGCTGCGCTCGAAGTCCTTGATCCGATCCTCGACCAGCCGCATCCGCTTGAGGCCGAGCGAAGCCGCCCACAGGGCCGCGCGCGCGGTCATCGGCGTCTTGTCCATGGCCGCGACCGGCAGGCCCCAGCGGCGCAGCACGCCGTTGGCGAAGTGCGCGCCGTTGGTCAGGCGCGAGCCCCAGGTCTGGTAGTCCACCGACAGCGAAACGTTGAAGGTGCCCAGGTTCTCGATCCGGTGCGGCGCGTGCAGCGGCCAGCTGGCCGCCATGCCGGGCTCCAGGTCGAACACCGCCGCGGCCGCATCCATGTCGCGGCGATACGGCAGGTCTTCGGTCTGCTGCTTGAGCATGATGTTCTCCATGCCCTGCTGGGGCATGTGCGCCTCGTCCACCGGATAGATCCAGATCCGCTTGCGGCCCCGCAGGTGGAACAGGATCACGCCCGGGGCGTCGGCGTGGAACGGCACCTTGGCGCCGGGGGCCGACATGATCAGCTGGCCGTTCAGCTGGACAGGTGAAAAGCCCCTCGCCTGTCCGCCGATCTCGTCGAAGGCCTGCTTCATCAGCGGGGTCAGCGCCGGATACCAGGCCTCGGCCCGGCGCAGCTGCACCCAGATGCGGCCTTCCTTGACACCTTCCAGCACCTCGCGGCCCGGCAGGCGGCCCCGAGCGCCCGTGCGCATGGTGGCCTGCCCGTCGGCGTCGAAGTCGAACAGGTTGATGTCGTAGAGTTCGGCCGGATAGGCGTCGAGCAGGCGCGCCAGGGCGTCGTCGTCGAACAGTCCGGATTCGGCCAGGTTGTGGCGGAAGGTGATCGGGCTCTTGCGGAAGCCCTTGATCTGGTCGTCCGACCAGGGCGCGACGAGACGGGTCATGCGTAGTCCTCCCTCAGTCGGCCAACAGGCCGAGACTCAAGCCAAGGCCGATGCCGACGCCGATCCCGGCTCCGACGGCCGGATGGCGCCGGCCCAGGCCGGTGACGAAACTGGCGCCGCCCTTGACCTGACCCATAAGGCCGGGCTCGCAGGCGGCGATGCGGTCCAAACGGCGGGCCAGGCGCTTGCCGACCTCGTCGATACGGTCGGCGCCGGGCGCGCCGCGCAGGTGGGTCATCAGCGACGGCCGCATGGCCACCGTGCCCTCCAGCACCGGCTCCATCGGCACGGCGAAGTCTTCCTTGTAGGCTTCCTCGCTGGGTCCGAAGTCGACGCGGGCGATCCCGCGCTCGGCGGCCGCGCGCAGGGTTTCCAGCGTCATCAGCGCGCCAGGCGAATAGCGTGCGAAGGCCGGGTCGTAGATCGGGAACCACAGGTGATGGCGATCGCCGGCGGTCAGGCCCAGCTCGGCCGCCACGATCGTTCCGCCGGCGCGCAGCACGGCCAGACGCAGGCCGAAATCCTCGGCGTCGGATTCCGCCAGGCGGTTCAGCAGCTCGATGGTCCAGCCGCAGGCGAAGATGTCGTGCTGGTGCGTACGGCGGATCTGGGCGCGCTTCTGGGCCACAAGCCAGGCCAGCAGATCCAGGGCCGGACGCTCGAAGGTGAAGACCATTTCGCCGTGGTCACGCTCCAGGGCGCGGGCGCGACGACGCTTGTCCTTCAGGAAAGCCGAGCTCCGGGTGGCCTGATAGGCCTCGAAGCCGCCGGTCAGGTCGGCCGCCATGGCGTAGCGCACGGAAAGTTCGGCAAGCGGCTGGGGCGAAACCAGGCCGCTGACCCGCATGCGCTCGGCGCCCAGCAGGGCCAGGACGGCCGGCAGGCAGACCTCGGGCTCGGCGATCAGGCCGTGGAAATCGCTCATCGGCGCGCCCAGCGGCTGGATCGACGAGCCGCGACGCTGGAACGGCAGGAAGCCGACGATGCGGCCGCCGCGCTCCAGCACGGCGATTCGTGAGCCCGGCGCGCAGGCGGCGGCGGCCTCGATATAGCGGAGATCGAAGTACGGACCGCCCAGCACCGGCTCGGCGGCGCGCAAGGCGTTCCAGCGCGCGCGCTCGGCGGCGTTCAGCTCGGCGGCCTCAACGACCCGCGCCTGAAGTCCCTGTTCCAGCACCCTGCTCCCCGTCCTTGCGGACACCGCCGGGCGTGGATCAGCGGCCCTCAGTCAGGCCCCGTGCAGGGTTAACCGCACCGGCGCCGACTTGTAGGCCGGCGTACCACTACGCCGGTCGTGATCCTCCAGTGCTACTAGAGCATTGGTTTCCGGATAGTATGCGGCCACGCACCCACGCGGAATTTTTCGCGCGACGGCGGTGAACCCGCGCACGACTCGCGCGCCGGTTTCATCGAATGCCGCCGCCAGATCGATGCGCTGCCCCTCCTCGACGCCCAGCGCGGCCAGGTCTTCGGGATTGACGAACACCACGTCGCGGCGGCCGAACACGCCGCGATAGCGGTCGTTCTCGCCATAGATGGTGGTGTTGTACTGATCGTGGCTGCGCAGGGTGGTCAGCAGCATCACCGAGGCGTCGCCGCGGCGCGGATCGTCCAGGCCCGTATGCGACAGGAAGTTGGCCTTGCCCGACGGCGTGGTCCACTTGCGCTCGGCCGGCGGGACCGGCAGGCGGAAGCCGCCCGGCTGGCGAATGCGGGTGTTGTAGTCGGCGAACTGGGTCGGAAAGACCTGTTCGATCAGGTCGCGAATGCGGTCATAGTCGGCCGTCAGTCCTTCCCAGTCGACGCTATCCGCCGAGCCCAGCGCCGCCCGGGCGATGCCGGCGACGATGGCCGGCTCGGACATCAGGTGCTCGGAGGCGGGCGCATTGAGGCCGCGCGAGGCGTGGACCATCGACATCGAGTCCTCGACCGTCACCGACTGGCGCACCCCGCCCTGCAGGTCTATCTCGGTGCGGCCCAGGCACGGCAGCAGCAGCGCCTCGCGTCCGACCAGCAGATGGGTGCGGTTGGGCTTGGTGGCGATGTGGGCGACGAAGTCGACCCTGCGCATGGCCGCGTGAGTGCGGACCGGATCGGGCGCGGCGACGGCGAAGTTGCCGCCCAGGCCGACGAACACCTTGGTCTGCCCCGCTTCCATGGCCTCGATGGCCTCCACCACCGTGTGGCCGTGGTCGCGCGGCGGTTCGAAGCCGAACACCTTGGCCAGGGAGTCGAGCAGCGCCGCCGAGGGCTTCTCCCAGATGCCGACCGTACGGTCGCCCTGGACGTTGGAGTGGCCCCGCAGCGGACAGATTCCCGCCCCCGCCCGGCCGATGTTTCCGCGCAGCAGCAGCAGGTTCACCAGCTGCTGCACGGTGCTGGACGAATTGCGGTGTTGGGTCAGGCCCATGCCGTAGCAGAGGATCGTGGCGCTGGACCGGGCGTAGATGGCCGCGGCCTCCTCGATCTCGGCGCGCGACAGTCCGCCGACGCCGACGATCTCGTCCCAGGACAGGGCGTCCAGGTGCGCCGCCAGGGTGTCGAAACCCGCCGTATGCTCGGCGATGAAGTCGTCGTCGAGGACGGCCGGCTCGTCGGCGCCGCGCGCGGCGCGGTCGAAGGCTAGCACCGCCTTCATCAGGCCTTGCACCACGGCCGCGTCGCCGCCGACCTTGACCTGATAGTAGCGCGAGGCGATCGGGGTCGAAGACAGCGTCGCCATCTCGACCGGGTCCTGGGGCGAGGCGAACCGCTCCAGCGCCCGCTCGACCAGCGGATTGAAGGCCATGATCGTCGCCCCCCGGCGCGAGGCTTCACGCAGGGTCGCCATCATTCGGGGATGGTTGGTGCCGGGGTTGTGGCCGAAGCACAGGATCAGGTCGGCGTAGTCGAAGTCCTCCAGGCTGACCGATCCCTTGCCCATGCCGATCGAGTCCGGCAGGCCGACGCTGGTCGGCTCGTGGCACATGTTCGAGCAGTCGGGGAAGTTGTTGGTGCCGACCTTGCGGCCCAGCAGCTGGAACAGGAACGCCGCTTCGTTGCTGGCCCGACCCGAGGCGTAGAACTCGGCCTGGTGCGGGCTTTCCAGCGCCTGGATCGCCGCGCCCGTGCGGGCGAAGGCCTCGCTCCATTCTATGGGCAGGTAGCGATCGCTGGCGGCGTCATAGGCCATGGGGTGGGTCAGGCGGCCCAGGTCCTCGATGGCGTGGTCGCTCCAGGTCAGCATCTCGCTGAGGGTGTGGGCGGCGAACACCTCGGGGCTGGCGCGCTTGGCCGTCGCCTCCCAGGCAACCGCCTTGGCCCCGTTCTCGCAGAACTCGAACGAGGAGGTGTGCTTGGGATCGGGCCAGGCGCAGCCGGGGCAGTCGAAGCCCTCGGGCTGGTTGGCCCGCATCAGGGTCTTGCCGCCCTCGACGATGGTCTCCTGGTCGGCCAGGGCGCCGGCCACGGCCTTCAGAGCGCCCCAGCCGCCGGCGGGCGCATCGTAGGGCTTTACGCCCGGGATCTTGCCGTCATCGGCCATTACGCTACCTCCAGCGCCGCCTCGACCAGGCGGTCGGGACGGGAAAACACCATGTGGCCGTCGGCCCGGGCCAGGGCCACCAGGGTCAGGCCCGCTTCCTCGGCCCTCCGC
This sequence comes from Caulobacter endophyticus, assembly GCF_003116815.1. Lineage (GTDB taxonomy): Bacteria > Pseudomonadota > Alphaproteobacteria > Caulobacterales > Caulobacteraceae > Caulobacter > Caulobacter endophyticus. The sequence goes on along the minus strand of NZ_QDKQ01000074.1, from coordinate 19,850 downwards.
ACGGCCAGGTCGGTAGGGGCTGAGACGGCGACTATCATGCCGGCGCCCATGCGCACGGCCTTCTCGACCATCTCGAACGAGCAGCGACTGGTCACCAGCACGAAGCCGTCGCCGGCGTCGCGACGCTCGCGGGCCATGGCCCCGGCCAACTTGTCGAGTGCGTTGTGGCGGCCGACGTCCTCGGTCAGCAGCAATACCCGGCCGTCCGCGTCGCAGAAGGCCGCCGCGTGGGTGGCGCGGGTGCTGCGGCCCAGGGCCTGGGCGGCTTCGAGATTGGCCAGCGCGGCCGGCACCGCCGCGTGGCCGACGCGCACGCCCTCGACGGCCGGCGGCAGGGGCCGCACGGCGTCGGCCAGACGCTGCACGCCGCACAGCCCGCAGCTGGAGCGGCCTTCGAGATTGCGCGGACGGGCCTTGCGGCGGACCACGCCTTCGGAAAGGCGCACGTCGACCAGGATGCCCAGATCCTCGGTACGCGCCTCGACCGAGACGATCTCATCGGCGCGGGCGACGCCCTCGGTGATGGTGAAGCCCCGCGCCAGGTCCTCGACCTGGGCCGGCGTAGCCATCAGCACGGTGTGGGGACGACCATCGAACGACAGACCGACGGCTGTTTCCTGGGGGGTCCAGCGGTCGGTCGGCGCAGCGCGCCCCGGCGCGCGCCATTCCAGGGCGGATCGGAGGCGGGCGGAAGCATCGGACATGGCCGGAAGACTACAGTTTGGGCGCCGCCGCCGCCATGGCGAAAGACGAACACGGGGTGTGTCCCCCCGGCCACGCGGTCAGTTTGCGACAAGGTCAACACAAAACGGCGATTTGCTTCAAAAGCAGCGCGCCAGATTTCCTGCCGATATCCGATTTCACTGAAAGTCGCCGGCATACGGTTTGACGCAACTCGCATTCCGCCGCTCTTGTAATTCATCGGAACGTTACAGAACTTTCACCTCACAATCACGAAACAAACCCCGCCCATCCCTGCCCCACGGCGAAATTTTATTCCGCCTCAATGGCCTTGGCTGCGAAGCCTTGGCGAATACTGGGGACTATGAATGGCTAGAAATACCTATCTGCTGAGCGCCTCCGCGCTCGTCATCGCCCTGACGGCCGCGCCGGTGCTGGCGCAGGCCCAGACGACCGACGACGCGGCCGCCGTGGAGGAAGTGGTTGTCACCGGCTCGCGCATCGCGCGCCGCGACTACGTCTCCAACAGCCCGATCGTCACGATGGGCCAGGAAGCGATCGAGAAGACCGGTTCGGTCACGGTCGACACCCTGCTCAACCAGATGCCGCAGTTCGTGCCGGCGGTGTCGTCGACCTCGAACAACCCGTCGAACGGCGGCCAGGCCAACATCGACCTGCGCGGTCTGGGGACCCAGCGCACCATGGTGCTGATCGACGGCCATCGCGTGGTTCCGTCCAACTCGGACGGCACGGTCGACGTCAACATCATCCCCTCGGCCCTGATCCAGAACATCGAGGTGATCTCGGGCGGCGCTTCGGCGACCTACGGCTCGGACGCCCTGTCGGGCGTGGTCAACTTCAAGCTCAACAGGAACTTCACCGGCCTGCAGATGGACGCCCAGTACGGCGTCACCGAGCAGGGCGACGGCAAGGAAAGCTCGCTCAGCCTGACCGCCGGCGGCAAGTACGCCGAGGACAAGGGCCACGCCGTGTTCTCGGTCAGCTATTCGCAGCGCGGCGAGGTCTACAACGCCGCCCGCGATTTCGCGAAAATCTCGGGCGCCTCGTCGACCACCCCGTACGGCCGCTATGACGCCACCGGCACGAACCTGCCGACCCAAGCGGCCATCGACGCCGTGTTCTCCAAGTACGGCTACGCCAACGGCACGGTCAGCGCCTCGTCGAACCTCGGCTTCAACAACGACGGCACGCTGTTCTACAACGGCGTCAACTACACCGGCTCGGACGCGATCGACTACTCGACGATCCCGGTCAACGGCACCTACAACACCGGCGCCCTGAACCTGCTGCAGCTGCCCCTGACCCGCTACTCGGCCTATGCGGCCACCGAGTACGAGATCAACGAGCACGCCGAGGTCTACGGCTCGTTCAACTTCACCCACTACGACTCGCGCACCATCCTGGCGCCGGCGCCCGCCGCGACCTCGACAGGCTTCAGCGTGCCGGTGACCAACCCCTTCATCCCCGAAGACCTGTCGAGCATCCTGGCGAGCCGCGCGGACCCGACCGCCGACTTCCTGCTGCGTAAGCGCTTCACCGACGTCGGCGCCCGTCTGTCGGAAACGACCTTCAACGTCTTCCAGCTGGCCGGCGGCGTGCGCGGCGCGACCGGCTTCAAGGACTGGACCTACGACCTCTACGCCTCGTTCGGCCGCTCGGAGCAGAACGAGACCCAGTCGGGCAACGTCAGCCACTCGGCGGTGCAGACCCTGCTGGACGCGGCCGACGGCGGCGCCAGCATCTGCGACGGCGGTTACGATCCCTTTGGCAACAACGCCCTTTCGGACTCGTGCCGCTCGTATATCTCGCGCACGACCAAGAACTGGACCGCCGCCGAACAGCGCATGGTCGAGCTGAACTTCCAGGGCGGCCTTTTCAACCTGCCGGCCGGTGAAGTGCGCGGCGCCTGGGGCGCGGACTACAAGTTCGACAGCTTCCAGTACGTGCCTGACAGCCTGCTCTCGACCGGCGACGTCGTCGGCTTCAACGCTTCCGACGCCATCAACGCCTCGAGCGACGTTTACGAACTGTACGGCGAAATCCTGGTGCCGGTCCTCAAGGACCTGCCGTTCGTCAAGTCGCTGAACCTCGACGCCGGCTACCGCATGTCGGACTACGAGACCATCGGCACCGTCGGCGCCTACAAGGTCGACGGCGACTGGGAGGTGGTCGACGGCTTCCGCATCCGCGGCGGCTACCAGCGCGCCGTCCGCGCCCCGTCGATCGGCGAACTCTACTCGCCGCAGAACCAGGACTATCCGTCGATCAGCGAAGACCCCTGCGCCTACAACAGCAGCTACCGGACGACCGGCGCCAACGCCGCCGCCGTGCGCACGCAATGCCTGGCGCAAGGCGTGCCGTCGGCGATCATCGACAGCTACACCTACACCAACAGCCAGGTGAACGCCCTCACCGGCGGCAACCCGGACCTTAAGGAAGAGACGGCCAACACCTACAACGTCGGCTTCGTCTGGACCCCGCGCTTCGAAAACCCGCTGTTCGAGCGCCTGTCGCTGTCGGTCGACTACTACTCGATCGACATCAAGGACGCGATCGGCACCATCGACGCCTCGACCGTGCTGGACAAGTGCTACAATGGCGACGCCAACAGCGCCTACTATTGCAGCCTGTTCTCGCGCAACAGCTCGACGGGCGAGATCGACACTCTCACCCTGACCAACCTGAACCTGGCCCGCTACAAGACCACGGGCGTCGACTTCCAGGCGGACTGGGCCTTCGGCCTGGGCGCGGTCGGCCTCGACGACAAGTACGGTTCGCTGAAGTTCAACCTGGTGGGCAACTACCTCGACAGCTTCAAGGTCCAGAGCCTGGCCGGCGAAGAGTTCCAGGAACTGAAGGGCACCATCGGCAACACCTCGATCAGCTCGGTCGCCGTCTCCCACCCCGAGTGGAAGTTCGCGGCCTCGGCCAGCTGGGTGCTTGGTCCGGTGGACCTGGGCGTGCGCTGGCGCCACATCGGCGACATGGTCGACGCCGCCGACGCCTCCGAGAAGATCGGCGCCGTCGACTACCTCGACCTGAACGGCAGCTGGCAGATCAGCGATACCTACTCGATCCGGGGCGGCGTCACCAACCTGACCGACAAGCAGCCGCCGTACTTCACCTCTTACGTGCAGGCCAACACCGATCCGTCGACCTACGACGTGCTCGGTCGCCGCTTCTACGTGGCGGTGAAGGCCAAGTTCTAAGGCCTAAGGCTGCAAGCGAAGACCGGGCGGCGGGTTCGAAAGGACCCGCCGCCTTTTCTTTGATTTCTCAGAAACCTCCCCCTGTGGGGGAGGTGATCGCGCAGCGATCGGTGGGGGGAGTTGGTGCGCGATCGGCTGACACAGCGGCAGCTGAAAACGGCCCCCCACCGGCCTTCGGCCGCCTCCCCCACAGGGGGAGGTTCTTCTATTTCGGCGGCGATTGGAACTTCTCGAACCAGGCCAGGATGGCCGAGGCCTTGGCCGCCGATTGCGAGGGCCGAACGGCCAGGCCGCCGTGGCTGGCGCCCGGAACCTTGACCAGGGCCGTGGGCACGCCGCGCAGCTGCAGGGCCTGGTAGTACTGCTCGGACTCGGCCACCGGCGTGCGCAGGTCCTGGTCTCCGACCACGACGAGCGTCGGCGTCTTGACGTTGCCGACCAGCGACAGCGGCGAGCGCGCCCAGTAGCCCTGCGGGTCCTCCCACGGCATCTTGCCGAACCAGTAGGAGGCCATGAAGCTGTAGGCGTCGGTGGTCAGGACCTGGCTCGACCAGTTGATCACCGGCTTCTGGGTGGCCGCCGCGGCGAAGCGGTTGGTCTTGCCGACGATCCAGGCCGTCAGGGCGCCGCCGCCCGAACCGCCGGTGACGTAGAGGCGGTCGGTGTCGACGAAGCCCTTGGCGATGGCCGCGTCCACCGCGCTCATCAGGTCATCGTAGTCGTGGCTGGGATAGTTGCGGTCGATCTCGTTGGCGAAGGCCTCGCCGTAAGACGTCGAGCCGCGCGGGTTGGCGTAGACCACCACGTAGCCGGCCGCCGCATAGAGCTGGTTGTCGGTCGAGAAGCTGGGACCATAGGCCGAGAACGGGCCGCCGTGGATCTCGAGGATCAGCGGATACTTTCTGGCCGGGTCGAAATTGGGCGGGGTGACGATCCAGGCGCCGATGTCCTTGCCGTCGAACGACGACTTGACTGGGAGGGCCTCGACCTTGCCCAGGGTCTTGGCGCCCAGCAGGTCGGCGTTGAGCGCGGTCAGCCGCCTGGCCTCGCCGCCCTTGCGGGCGATCGCGACGTCGGAGGGACGGCTGGTCGAGCCTTGGGTGAAGGCCACGGTCCCGTCGCGCGCGACGCTGAACGCGCCGCCGCTGTAAGGGCGGTCCAGGCCCGCGCCGGTCAGGCCGGTGACCACCGTCTCGATCTTGCCCGACAGGTCCGCGCGGGCGACGCGGACCGAGCCGTTCTCGTCATAGGAGACGTACAGGCTGCGACCGTCAGCCGACCAGACCGGGTTGTCGATCGAGCGGTCCAGATCGCCGGTCAGGACGCGGCTGTTCCCGCCGTCGATGTCCATCACGTAGAGGCGGGTGTTCTCGTAGCCCCGGCGGCGGGCGTCGTCATAACCGACATAGGCCACCTGCCGGCCGTCGGGCGACACCACCGGATTGGCGTCGGGGCCGACGCGGGTGGTCAGGGCCTTCAGCGAACCGTCGGCGAGGGTCAGGCGCCAGATCTCGGCCTCGGCCGGGTTGCGCTCCCAGCCCTCGGCGCGGTTGGCCGAGAACAGCAGGTAGCGGCCGTCCTTGGTGAAGGACAGCGGACCACGGTCGTCGAACTTGCCGAAGGTCAGCTGGCGCGGCGCCCCGCCCTCGGCCGAGACAGTGTAGATTTTCGAGAAACCCGCCTTCAGCGTGCCCTCGCCGTCGCCCCGGAAGGTGACGCGGGTCTCGACGGTCAGCGGCGGGGCCCACTTGGCGTTCTCCGGCTTGCCCTCGGGGGCCGAGCCCAGCTTGGCGCCGTCGTCGGCGGTCAGCATGGTGAAGGCGATGGTCTTGCCGTCGGGCGACCAGGTCAGGTCGCTGGGCGCCTCGACCAGGGTCGCCAGGCGCGCGGTGCGTCCCGTGGCGACCCACTGCACGTAGAGCTGCGCGCCGGCGTCGGGCGTCACCAGCACATAGGCCAGGCGCTGGCCATCGGGCGACCAGCGCGGCGACATGGCCGAGCCTTGCCCCGCCACCAGCGGCGTCTGGGCGCCGGTCTTCGTATCGACCAGCCAGATCGAGCGCACGGCGCGGTCGACCATGATGTCGTTGGAGGCCCGGACATAGGCGATCAGGTCGCCGTCGGGACGGATCTGCGGATCGGAAGCGACTTCCAGGCCGAACAGGTCACGGCCGGTGAACAGCGCCTGGGGCGCCTCGCGAACGGCGGCGGCGCTGGCCATCGGGCTCGCCGCCGCCAGGGCCAGCAGCGAAACGAGCAGCAATTTTTTGGGGCGGCGCATGGACGATCCTGGCGAAGCTTTCGAAAGAAGGGGTGGATACTGCCGCGCTCGCGGCCAGCGTCCACCCCTAATTGCAGGCCTCGCGCAAGGATCTTGCGCGGAGCCCTTAGCCGGCCTTCAGCGCCAGCGAGGCCGACTTGAGGCCCGGAGCAGAGGCCAGGACCCGGACCTCACCGGCCTGACCGCGCCTGGTGCGGACGATTACCTGCGCCAGGCCGTTGAAGACCTTGCGCTGGCTGGCGACGTCGCTTTCGTGACTGGTCGGGTTGCCGTTGCCGACGCCGATCACCTCGCCGGGGCCCGCCACCGCGAAGGTGACCAGATCTTCGGCCTTGGGCACGACGCGGCCCTTGGCGTCCACGACCTCGACCTTGAGGATGCCGACGTCCTGGCCGTCGGCGGCCAGCGCCGAGCGGTCGGTGGTCAGGCGCACGGCGGCGGCGGGACCGGCGGTCTCGCGGCGCTGGCGCAGGATCACCTTGCCGTTCTTGTAGCCGTGGGCCTCGATCACGCCCGGGGCGTAGGGCACCGACCATTCGACGTGGTGGTTGGCCTTCACCTCGCGCACGCCTTGGCTCTTGCCGTTCAAGAAGAGCTCGACCTTGTCGCAGTTGCTGTGAACCCAGACCGGAACGGGCTTGCCTTCCTGGCCCTCCCAGTTCCAGTGAGGGAACAGGTGCAGCAGCGGCTCCTTCTTCCACCAGGCGCGGTAGTAATAATAGTTGTCCTTCGGGAAGCCGCAGGTGTCGAGCGCGCCGAAGTGCGAGCTGATGCTGGGCCAGCGGTTGAAGGGCGTCGGCTCGCCGCGATAGTCGAAGCCGGTCCAGATGAAGCCGCCGGCCATCCACGGACGGTCGGCCGCGTGGCTCCACCACTTCTCGGCCGTGGTCGCCCACCAGGGGTGGTCGGTGTCGTAGGCCGGGACGTAGCTCTTGGCGTCGCTGCGCAGGTATTCGCCGCGCGTGGTGACCGTGCTGCCGCTCTCGCTGCCGATGATCGGCAGGTTCGGGAAGCGGGCGTGGAAGTCGTCCATCTTCTCGTGGCGGTAGTTGAAGCCGATGACGTCCAGCTCGCTGGTGATGCCCTCGCCGAAGCCCGTGTCCATGGCGGCGGTGACGCCGCGGGTCGGATCCAGGCGGTTGACCAGACGCTTCATGGTCTTGGCCACCTTGCGGCCGCGCGCCGTTCCCTGCTGCGGCTCTTCGTTGCCGATCGACCATAGGATGATGCAGGGGTGGTTACGGTCGCGGCGGATCAGCCGTTCCATCTCGTCCAGCGAGGTCGGATCGCTGGACATGCGGCGGGTCTCGGCGATGAACAGCATGCCCAGGCGATCGCAGGCGTCCATCAGCTCGGGCGTGGCCGGGTTGTGCGAGGCGCGATAGGCGTTGCAGCCCATCGACTGCAGCTGCTCGATCCGCCAGACCTGCAGGGTGTCGGGGATGCCAGCGCCGACGCCGGCGTGGTCCTGGTGGTTGCAGGTCCCCTGCAGCTTGACGTGCTTGTCGTTGAGGAACAGGCCTTCCTTCGGGTCGAACCGCACCGAGCGCACGCCGAAGGTCGTGGCGTAGCGGTCGACCACCGCGCCGCCCAGCTTCACCTCGGTGAGCAGGGTATAGAGGTGCGGGTTCTCCAGCGACCACAGCACCGGATTGGCCAGGGTCACGGTCTGCGACAGCGACTGGCGCTGCCAGCCCGGCAGGCGGCCGGCGGCGGGCGCCACGGCCAGAGCCGGCTTTCCGGCGCCGTCGAGCACGGTGTGGACCAGGCTGAACTCGACGGCCTGGTCGCCTTCGTTGATCAGGTCGGTCTCGATCTCCAGCGTGCCGTCGACCTTGGCCTTCACGAACACGCCCCACTGGGGCACGTGCACCGGGGCGGTCTTCACCAGCCAGACGTGGCGATAGATGCCCGCGCCCTCGTAGAACCAGCCTTCGCCCAGGCTGGCGTCGACGCGCACGGTGATCAGGTTCTCGCCGCCGATATTGGCGACGTCGGTGATGTCGACGCGGAAGCTGGCGTAACCGCTTTCCTCGCTCTCGAGGACGTAGCCGTTCACCATCACCACGGCGTCGCGCATGACGCCGTCGAACTCGATCGACAAGCGCGTGCCGGTCTCGACCGCCGGCAGGGTGAACTTCTTGCGGTACCAGCCGATGCTGTTCTGCGGGAACTCGCGGCCGATGGCCTTGTAGCCGTGGGCGGCGCGCAGGTCCTCGTCATCGGGCTTGCCGCTGGGCTTGTAGTCGGGGTTGTTCTCGAACGGCAGGGTCACGGCCCAGTCGTGGGGCACGGTCACCGGGGTCCAGGCGCTGTCGTCGAAGTCCTTCTGGGCGGCGGCGGCCACCCACCAGTTCGGCGCATCGGCGCCGGCCTTGGCATAGGTGCGCTGGTTGGCGCCGTAGCCGAAGTCGCGGGCCGGATCCTGGGCGTGGCCCAGGTGGAACTTCCAGTCGAAGTCCAGGCTGGTGCGTTCGCGCGGGCCAAGATCGACGACGACCGGCGCCGCCTTCCGGGCGGGCGCGGCGGCGGGCTTGGCGGCGTTGGTGGAAGACGCGGCGGCGAAGGCGGCGACGCCTGCGGTGGCGGCCAGGGCTTGCCGGCGGCTGAACTCGACCATCGGGGACCTCTCGTAAGCAAAAGAAAGGGGAGGAAGCGGCGAGGCTCCCTCCCCTAGCAAAGGATCGTCGGGGAGGAATGACGTCCTGGAATGAAGTCCCCTCGCCGAGGCGAGGGGAAGGATGGACGGACTTAGAACTTGACCGTGACGTCCATCAGGAAGCGACGACCATAGATGTCGTAGCGGCCCAGACGGTTCTCGTCGCCATCGCGATAGGTGCGCATGGCGCGGTTGGTCAGGTTGTTGGCCTGGAAACGAACCTGCACCATCTCGTTGACCTGGTAGGAGGTGCTGAAGTCCAGGGTCTTCTCGGTGCCCAGGGTCTGCAGTTCCGAACCGTTCCAACCGTAAATCACGGTCATCGGGCTATGGTACTTGTAGCCCAGGCGGGCTTCGATCGGACCGTTGGAGTACCAGAGGTCGACCGTCGCGGTGTGCTTGGCAAGGCCCGTCAGGGACAGCGGCTTGGTCGACGGCGTCATCTCGTTCAGGTCGGAGTCGACATAGGCGTAGTTCGAGTAGATGCCGAACTTGTCCAGGCCCGAGGGGAGGAAGAAGAACGGCGTCTGGAAGGTCGCCTCGACGCCCTGGATGTAACCGCCGCCGCCGTTGACCGGGGTCGCAACGGCATAGGTCGTGCCGTTGTAGGTCTCGGGCGTCTGGGTCCAGCCGATGTAGGTGTCGACGTCCTTGTAGTAGTAGGCCAGGGCCACCAGGGCTTCAGGACGGAAGTACCACTCGCCCGACAGGTCGAACTGGACGGCCTTGAACGGCTTCAGGTCCGGGTTGCCGCCCGCGCCGGTGTACGGCGCCCAGGTGGTCAGGGTCTTGCTGGCGCGCAGTTCGTCCAGCGGCGGACGGGCCACGACCTGCGACAGGCCCAGGCGCACCACCTTGCCGTCGCCGAAGTCGAACTTGGCGTTCGCCGAGGGCAGGACGTCGGTGTAGTCGTTGTCGACCGTCACGGCGGTGAACGTGTCGGCGCCGGCGTCCTGACGATAGCCGTCGCTGCTGGTCTTGGTCGTGACCACGCGCACGCCGACGTTACCCGTCAGCCACGAACCGGCGAAGCTGTCGGTGGCGAAGTTCAGCTTGGCGTAGGCCTCGCCGACCTTCTCGTTGACCTTCCAGCGCTGGGCCAGGTTGTCGCGGGCGTTGGCGTAGTTGAAGGCGTTGTCGCCGTAGAGCGAGCGCGCGACGGCGTCCAGATCGCCGGTGATGACGCCCGGAACGTTGAAGCCCCCGACCGTGTACGAGCTGAGCAGGTTGGTCGGCACGACCTTGGACTGCTGGCAGTTGCCCCACTGGTCCTGCACCGACGGGTCGTAGATGTTGCTCAGGTTGCCCGGGTTGGCGCAGACGAACCACTGGCCCTGGCTGTGGTCCTTGGTGCGGTCCGACACGCGGAAGCCGAATTGCAGGCTCTTGAACGTGCCCTGCAGGTCGCGGGTGAAGTCCAGCGCGCCGGCGACGAGTTCGTCGTTCAGATGCTCCAGACCGTCGTTCTGGCCGCCGTTGTCGCTGGCCTTGCCGTTCCACGAGGTCTGAGCCATCGACAGGGTGTCTTGGTTCGTGGTCACGGTCGGCTTGCGGCCGGCGCGAACGTCATAGCTCAGCACGAACGGCGTGACCGGCGAGGCGTCCATGCGGACGGCGCGCCAGTTGTTCTCGCGCTCGGCCTTCGAGTACGAGAGGTCGCCGACGATGGTCCACTGGTCCTTGTTCCACTTGCCGTTCAGGCCGGTGGCGAACAGGGTCTTGTCCTCGGTGTAGCGCGCCAGGATCGAGGTCAGGCTCGCGCCTGGCAGGGTCGCGGCGACCACGGCGTTGTTGACCAGGATATAGGAGGCGCCAGGAGCCTGGGTGTAGTCCCACTGGTTGCCGTTGCCCCAGTTGCCGCGGTTGCGGGCGTAGACGGCCTGATCCTGGTCTTCGCGGATCTTGATGTTCGAGTAGAGGGCGTCGAACTTCAGCTCGAAGCTGTCGGTCGGCTTCCACTGCAGGCCAGTAGAGACGCCGTCACGCTTCTGCTCGAGCTTCTTGACCTCCAGTTGCAGGCCCCACGGAGTGGCGTCGGCCACGCCGTCGTTGTTCAGGTCGCCGCTGGAGTCGCTGGCGCCGACGGGAGTGCGGATGTTGGAATCGTTCCAGCCCCAGCCTTGGAACGACACGTAGCCGTTCTTCTGCTTCTGCGAGGTCAGACCCAGCACCATGGCAAGGTCGTCGTTGAACTTGTGCACGAACGAGCCGCTGGCGCGGTAGCCGGTCTGGCCGTAGTTCGGAATGTCCTTGCCGCCGTCATAATAGACGGGGCCGGCGCGCAGCACGACCGACGGGCCGCGGTAGTCCAGCGGGTCGATCGTCTGGATGTTGATGGTGGCCGCGACGCCGCCGGCGATCAGGTCGGCCGACTGCGACTTGTAGACCTGCACGCCCTGAACGACTTCCGAGGGATAGACTTCCCAGCGGACGTTGCGGTCGGGCTCGGACGAGGCGACTTCACGGTTGTTGATGGTGCCCAGCACAAGGCGGGCGCCCAGGCCGCGGACCACCGCCTGGCTGTCGTTGCCGCGGTCGCGGGTGGCGTTCACGCCGGGAAGGCGGGCGATCGACTCGGCGATCGTCACGTCGGGCAGTTGGCCGATGTCCTTGGCCGAGATCGCCTCGACCACCTTGTCGGAGCCTTGCTTGACGCCCAGAGCGTCGCGCAGGCTCTTGCGCACGCCGGTGACGACGACTTCCTCGACCTGGGTGTCGGAAGCGGGAGCCGCGTCCTGCGCCCAGGCGGCGGACGAAACGGCGAGCAGGCTCAGACCGCTGGCGGCGGCGAGCAGCATGGATTGTCGGGTCATCTAGTTCCCCCAATTAGGACGCGACGCCTTCTGCGGGCGTGGCTGTCTTCTGGTTTTGCGGAGAGGACCGGCGTCCAACGGCCGGATCAGTGGGGCGCGACGGTCCGCGCCGAAGGAAACCACGTCTCTGACGGACGCTGACGCGCCGGCTCTGCGGACCGGCGCGCCAGTGCTATTTATCATATCAATCACATCTGACAAGCCGTCAGGGCTGGGCGGGCAACCGCACGGCGCTGGGCTTGGTCGAGATGGTCGCGGTAACAGCCGAAGCCGCCTCCACCGCTTCCGCCGTCGGAGCGGTGGCGACGGTCACCGAGGCGCCCGGCATCAGGCGCGTGCGATAGACGAAATCGGCGCCTTCGCGAACCATCGGGCGCGGACCCACCCCGCCCAGGAAGTCGCCGTCGATGAAGGCCGCCGGCTTGTCGCCCGCCGTCACCTTGAAGGTCGTCTCGACGGGCATGACGTAGGTCGAGGACAGCCACTTGATCCCCTGGACCGGCTGCCCCCTGAAGTCGAACAGGGTCGAGTTCTCCCAGTTCGAGCCCGTGCCCCAGCGCGTCTTGCACTTGGTCGAGACCCAGGACGGCTCCCAGTAGAAGACGCCCGTGCCGCCGCTGGCGAAGACCAGCTGGGTCAGGTCGATCAGGTACTTCTTCTGGCCTTCCTGAGTGGCCGGATAGCCGGGGATCAGGGAATCCTCGCCCAGCAGATTGGGCGAGCTGTCGGCGCCCTCGGTGGTGAAGGGATAGGACGTCTCGACCACCACCACGTCGGCCGCATAGGTGTGGCGCAGGCGGTTGATGGACTCGCCCAGTTGGGCCATCGAGCGCTTGGACCACTTGCTGTAGTAGCTGATGCCGATCATGTCGTAGTCGGTGACGCCGGCCTTGGCCGCGGCCGCGAACCAGTCCTCGACCGTGTCGGGCTGGGCGATGTGCAGCATCACCCGCGGGTTCTTCGAGCCCTTGGCGCCGGCGTCACGCACGGCCTTGATGCCGGCGTTGAACAGCAGCGCGTTGCGCTCCCAGTTGATCGGGTCCTTGGCCTTGGCCAGGCTCGAGACGATCTCGCCGTTGGTCTCGTTGCCCACCTGCACCAGGTCGGGCATCAGGCCCTGGGCGTCCAGCTTGGTCAGGGTGTCGTAGGTGAAGGCGTAGAGGGCCTTGGCCTGTTCCGGCGTCGACAGCTTTTCCCAGGCCTTGGGAGCCAGCTGCTTCTCACCGTCGGCCCAGTCGTCCGAATAGTGGAAGTCGAGCAGCACCTGCAGACCGGCGGCCTTGGCGCGCTTGATGCTCTTGGTGACGTCGGCGATGTTCGAATAGTTCGTCCACTGCGGGTCGTTCCACAGACGGATGCGGGCGATGTTCGAGCCGGCGTCCTTGAAGAACTGGTACTGCTCGACGGTCTTGTCGCCCGAGCGGTAGACCGCGCCGCAATCGTCCATCTCGTTGGCGTAGGAGATGTCGACGCCGAGATAGGTCTTCGGTTCAGCAGCGACCGCGGCGGTGGAGGCCATCAGGCCGGCGATTAGACCCAAGCCCAGCTTCCGAAGATGTCCCGACATGGCGAATGCTCCCGTTCTGTGTTCCCCGGCCACGATGAAGGCCCGGCCGGGATTTCGGCGCGGAATATCTTCGTATTGATATTACAAATCAACCCTCGGAACCGAGCGCGATCCTGACAAAGTTTTGCAGGGCGGGTGACGGCGTTTTCCCAGTCACTAGGCTGAGTTGCGCGATCGGCGTTCTCCCGGCGATGGGGCGGAAGACCACCCCGTCCAGCGCCAGCCGGGCCATCGACACCGGCACGATCGACACTCCCAGCTCGGCCGCGACCAGCGCCACCAGCGACAGCATCTGCGGCGCCGGCTGGCCTAAGGTCGGTTCGAAGCCGCTGCGGCGACAGGCCTCGACGGCCGCGTCATAGACCGTGGGTCCCAGGCCCCGCGGCGTCAGGATGAACGCCTCGGCCCGCAGGTCGTGCAGGTCCACCGCCTCGCCGGCCGCCGCCGGATGCGAGACCGGCAGCACCGCGACCATCTCCTCGCCGTCCAGGTCGTGGATCCGCAGGCCCTCCAGCTCGACCGCTCCCGGGCGGAGGAAGGCCGCGTCCAGCGCCCCCTCGGCGACCTCGGCCGCCAGATGGGTGCTGTTGGTCTCGGTCAGCGACAGCTCCACGTCCGGATAGCGTCGGCGATAGGCCCGCACCGAGGCCTGGACCGCGCGGTTCAGCACAGCCGAGCCGGTGAAGCCCAGACGCAGCGAGCCGCTCTCGCCTCGCGCCGCCTTCTGGGCCTGCAGGGCCGCCAGCTTGGCCTGGTCTGGCATATTGCGGACAGCGGCTTGGAACGCCCTGCCCGCCTCGGTCAATTGCGCCCCGGTCGGCAGCCGCCTGAACAGGGTCACGCCGAGCTCGGCCTCCAGATCCTTGATCTGCTGGCTCAGCGGCGGCTGGCCGATGCCGATCCGGGCGGCGGCCCGCGTGAAATGCCCCTCCTCGGCCACGGCCAGGAAGTAGCGGATGTGACGCAGTTCCACGTCATCTCCAAAAGCTATCGAAAATCCGATCGCCATATATTGGACTGTCGGAGGGCGGAGTTCTAGATCAACCCCATGACCGCCGCCGCCATCCTCGCCGCTTCTCCCGCCCGGGACGCCGGCCGCCTGCGCCGGATGTCGCTGGCCCTGTTCCTCGGCGGCTTCTCGACCTTCAGCCTGCTCTACTGCGTGCAGCCGCTGCTGCCGACCTTCGCGCACACCTTCGAGCTGTCGCCCGCCCATAGCGCCCTGGCCCTCTCGCTGAGCACCGCGACGCTCGCCGTCGCCATCCTCTTGGCCGGGGGCGCGGCCCAGCGGTTGAACCTCAAGACCCTGATGTTCGGCTCGATGGTGCTGGCGGCGGCCTGCAACATGGCGGCCGCCCTGGCCCCGACCTGGCCGCTGCTGCTCCTCGCCCGCGCCGCCGAGGGCCTGCTGCTGGGCGGCGTGCCCGCCGTGGCCATGACCTATCTGGCCGAGGAGACGCAAGCCTCTGACCTGGCCGCGGCAATGGGCCTCTACGTCGCCGGCACCGCCTTTGGCGGCATGGCCGGGCGGGTCGGCATGGGCCTGCTGCTGGCGAGCTTCGACTGGCGCATGGCCATGGCCGCCATCGGGGTCATCGACCTGGTGGCCGCCCTAGCCTTCTTCGCCCTGCTGCCCAAGCCCCGCCATGTCCGTGCGCCCGCGCCCGAGCGGCTGTCCGACCGCCTGCGTACCTGGAACGAGGCCTGGCGGCGGCCCGGCCTGCTGGCGCTGTTTACCCTCGGCTTCTGCCTGACCGGCGTGTTCGTGGCCTTGTTCAACTACGTCGAATTCCGGCTGGAAGGCGCGCCCTATCATCTTAGCCAGACCCAGGTCGGCCTGATCTTCCTGGTCTACGCCTTCGGGGTATGGTCATCCTCGACCGCCGGACGCCTGGCCGAGCGCGACGGCCGCCGCCGACTGCTGCTGACCGGCCTCGCCGTCATGCTAGCTGGGATCGCCCTGACCCTGCCGACCAGCCTCGTCAGCGTCATCGCCGGCATCGCCCTTGTGACCACCGGCTTCTTCATCGCCCACGCGGTGGCCAGCGGCTGGGTCGGGCGGCTGGCCGGTCCGGCCAAGGGCCAGTCGGCGGCGTTGTACCTGCTGTTCTACTATGCCGGCTCCAGCCTGGCCGGCGCGGTCGGCGGCTGGTTCTGGCGCCATGGGGCCTGGCCCGCCGTCGCCGGCTTCACCGCCATGCTCGCCCTGGCCGGCGTCGTCCTGGCCCTGCGCATTCCCTCGGAAGACCCGTCATGACCGACCGCCAAGCCCTTGTCTTCCTGCCCGGCCTGCTATGCGACGCCCGCCTGTGGCGCGACCAGGCCGACGGCCTCGCCGATATCGCCGAGCCGATCATCGCCGACCTGACCTTGGACGACAGCGTCACGGCCATGGCCCAGCGCGTGCTCGCGGCCGCGCCGCCGACCTTCGCCCTGGCCGGCCTGTCCATGGGCGGCTACGTCGCCTTCGAGATCCTGCGCCAGGCGCCGCACCGCGTGGAGCGCCTGGCCCTGCTGGCCACCAGCGCCGCCCCCGACACGCCCGCCCGCGCCGAGAGCCGCCGCCGCGCCATGGCAGCGCTGGAAGTCGGCCGCTTCCTGGGGGTCACCCAGCGCATGCTGCCCCAACTCCTCCACGTCTCGCGCCTGGACGAGCCGCTGGGCGCCGAGGTCAAGGCCATGGCCGCGCGCGTCGGCGGCCCGGCCTTCCTGCGCCAGCAGCGCGCCATCCTCGGCCGGCCGGACTCCTTCCCGCTGCTGCCGTCGATCACGATCCCGACCCTGGTGGCGGTCGGCGACAGCGACCAACTGACCCCGCCGGCCGAGTCTCAGGCGATCCATGCCGCCATCCCCGGCTCGCGGCTGCACGTCTTCGAAGACTGCGGCCACCTGCCGGCCATGGAGCGCCCCGAGGAAACCACCGCCCTGCTGCGCGCCTGGCTGACGGAGGCCTCCAGATGACGACGTCTCGCAAGACGAAGCGATCGCGGTGCAGGTGCTGGAAAGCGAAGCCTTGGAAACGCACTGGCCGCGTCTGGACGCCTTCGAGGGCGCCGGCTACCGCAGGGTAAGCGTCACGGTCGAAACCGGGGCTGGTCCGTTCGAGGCCTGGATCTACGCCCTGGCCTGACCTCCTGGCGGGTTCGTCATGCCACCGGTGGCAGCACCGACCCGGCCAATCCCCGAAAATCGTCGTTCGCAGCCCCACGTTCCACGAAAGTTCCCCTTTACGGAAGCCGCGAGGCGCCTGCCATCATCCCCGCAACGATCAGCCGCGCGAAGCGGCGACGCTTTTCGAGGAGGATACGAGTATGGCTGACGCCGTAGCGACGTCAGGCGCCAAGAACGGAGAGACCGTTCAGCGCAAGGACGCATTGGTCATCGGCGCGGCGTCGGTGGGCACGGTCTTCGAGTGGTACGACTTCTACCTGTACGGCTCCCTGGCCACCTACATCACCCACCACTTCTTCTCGGGCGTGAACGAGACCACGGGCTACATCTTCGCCCTGCTGGCCTTCGCCGCAGGATTCGCGGTGCGGCCGTTCGGGGCATTGGTGTTCGGGCGCCTGGGCGACCTCTGGGGCCGCAAGAACACCTTCCTCGTCACCATGCTGCTGATGGGCCTGTCGACCTTCGTCGTCGGCCTGCTGCCCAGCTACGAGCAGATCGGCGTCGCCGCGCCCATAGCGCTCGTCCTGATGCGCCTGATCCAGGGCCTGGCGCTGGGCGGCGAGTACGGCGGCGCGGCGACCTATGTCGCCGAGCACGCACCGCACGGACGGCGCGGCTTCTACACCAGCTTCATCCAGATCACCGCGACCTTCGGCCTGTTCCTGAGCCTGGTGGTGATCCTGGCCACCCGCTCGACCGTCGGCGAGGACGCCTTCCAGGCTTTCGGCTGGCGCATTCCGTTCCTGATCTCGATCGCCCTGCTCGGCGTGTCGCTGTGGATCCGCCTGCAACTTTCCGAAAGCCCGTCGTTCCAGAAGATGGTCGACGAAGGCAAGGGCTCCAAGCAGCCCCTGAAGGACAGCTTCGCCCGCTGGGGCAACCTGAAGATCGTCATCCTGGCCCTGGTGGGCCTGACCGCCGGCCAGGCCGTGGTCTGGTACACCGGTCAGTTCTACGCCCTGTTCTTCATCGAGAAGATGCTCAAGGTCGACGGCGCCACGGCCAACACCCTCGTGGCCATCGCCCTGCTGATCGGCACGCCGTTCTTCGTGGTCTGCGGCTGGCTGTCGGACAAGATCGGCCGCAAGCCGATCATCATGCTGGGCTGTGCGCTGGCCGCCCTCACCTACTTCCCGCTGTTCAAAACCCTCACCGCCGCGGCCAACCCGCAACTGGCCGCCGCCACGGCCTCGGCCCCGGTCACGGTGATCGCCGATCCGGCCGACTGCTCGTTCCAGTTCGACCCCGTCGGCAAGACGGTGTTCAACACCTCCTGCGATCTTGCCAAGTCGTACCTGGCCAAGGCCGGCGTCAGCTACGAGAACCAGCCGGTCGCCGCCGGCGAGGTGGCCGAGGTCCGCATCGGCGAGACCACCCTGCCCTCGTTCCGTGGCGAGACCCTGTCGAAGGAACAGTTCGCCGTCGAGAAGAAGGCCTGGGAGGCCAAGCTCGGCGAAGCCCTGAAGACCGCCGGCTATCCCGAGAAGGCCGACCCGGCCAAGATCAACAAGCCGCTGGTGATCTTCGTCCTGACCCTGCTGGTGATCTACGTGACCATGGTCTACGGCCCGGTGGCGGCCATGCTGGTCGAGCTGTTCCCCACCAACATCCGCTACACCTCGATGAGCCTGCCCTACCATATCGGCAACGGCTGGTTCGGCGGCTTCCTGCCGACCACGGCCTTCGCCATGGTCGCGGCCACGGGCAACATCTACTACGGCCTCTGGTATCCGATCGTGGTGGCCGCCGTGACGGCGATCATCGGCATGCTGTTCCTGAAGGAAACCAAGGACGTCGACATCGAGGCCTGATCGGCTTCGACGAACTTCCCGAAGGGGGCGCCGCGAGCGCCCCCTTCTTCGTTTCAGGGCCTAAGCGAGAAGGGCACCCAGCGGCGGTCGTCCTCGAACACCTCGAAGGCCCGGTCCACCGGCGGGAAGGCGCGCTGGGAGCAGTCGTCCCGCTCGCAGATCCGGCAGCTGACCCCGATCGGCGCCGACGGCCCCGCAAGGTCCAGTCCGTCAGCATAGACCAGCTGGTCGGCGTAAGCCGCCTCGCAGCCCAGGCCCAGGGCGTAGCGCCGCTCGGCCTGGCGATAGGCGCCCGAAGGCTTCACCACCCCGCGGGCGATGCAGACATAGCGGACGGCGTCGGGCATCTGCGCCAGTTGCACCAGCCAGGCGTCGGGCCGCGCAAAGGCGTCGTGGACGTTCCACAGCGGGCAGGCCCCGCCAAAGCGGGCGAACTGCAGGCGCGTGGCGCTGTGGCGCTTGGTGATGTTGCCGGCCCGGTCCAGTCGCACGAAGTAGAAAGGCACGCCCCGCGCGCCCGGCCGCTGCAGTGTCGACAGGCGATGGAACACCTGCTCCAGGCTGGTCTGGAACGAGAGCGCCAGGCGCTCGATATCGTGCCGCGCCGCCCGCGCCGCCTCGCGGAACCGCTCGTAGGGCAAGACGAGCGCGCCGGCGGCGTAGTTCAGCAGACCTGTACGGCAGACCTTGGCGGCGCTGTCGCTGCGAAAGCCCGCCGCCGACAGCTCGGCCTCGACGATGTCGGGCAAGGTGAGCGCGGCGATCTGATAGGCCAGTTGGAAGCTGCGCGTCGCCTCCGGATGGGCCGCGCCGATGGTCACCGTCCGGCTGGCGGCGTCCCAGTGGCGCAGCAGGTCGGGCTCGTCGCCGCGCACCACCCGCACGCCCAGGCGATCGGCCAGATACGCCTCCAGCGCCCGCTCGCCGCCCCCGCCGATCTCGGTCGCAAGGGTCTCCGCGGCGACGTCGAGGCTATGGATGTAGTTGTTCTTGTAGTGGAAGAAGTCGCGGACCTCTTCATAGGGCAACAGCGCGCTGGCCGCCCCGCGCTCGTCCAGCGAGACCGCCTCCTCGGTCGCCTTCAGCCGCTCGTCGAGGCGGCGATAGGCGCGGTGCAGATCGAGGTACGCCTTGGCGAGATTGGGCGTGTTGGCCACCGCCGCCTTGATCTCCGACAGGGCTGGCGGATCGCTCCCCATTGGTCCGCCGACGGGCGCGTCCGCCGTCGCCTCGCGCAGATCGGCGATCAGCCGCTGGTCGTCGGCGGCGTCCAGCGAGGCGGCGTCCACCTCGAACACCCGCATGACGTCGATCAGCACCCGGGCGGTGACCGGCCGCTGGTTGGCCTCGATCTGCGACAGGTAGCTGGCCGACAGGCCCAGCTGGGCGGCGCAGGCCTCCAGCTTCCAGCCCCTGGACTGGCGCAGCAGCCGCAGGCGCGGCCCGATGAACAGCTTCTCTCCCATTTCGCAACTTTGCTATTTCACAAAATGCAATTTCGCAAGCTCTCGCCAAAACCTCAATTCCCTTGAGAAGAACGGCCGACACCACGCAAAAAACGCTCTTTGCGACGTTCGCACATCGGGCTGGAGTCTTCCTTGCAGCACATTCTCGAAGAACTCGAACGCCGCCGGATC
>NZ_QDKQ01000073.1 GCF_003116815.1 Caulobacter endophyticus | reverse complement strand
ACCCTCTCCCGCCTTCCCGATACGCGCCTTGCGGCCCCGCTCGATGCGGTCCTCGCCACGCTTGGGCCGGTACCAAGAGCCCTCCCCATGGCGGGGACGGCTTTGATTATGACCCAGGGCTGAGCGCGTCTGATGGAATTGGATGAGAAAGTTGTAGGGCGTTGATCGGGTTCAGGAGTTTTCGCGATCCACCGGGGATACACGCTGCTCTATCCCCATAACCGGGAACCTCCTCCTATGGGGGAGGCAATCGCGTAGCGATCGGTGGGGGGTGTTGGTGATGACTTTCCACGACCTCGAAAGCTGAGAACTTCCCCCCACCGGCCTTCGGCCGCCTCCCCCACAGGGGGAGGTTCCTTTTGATCGCCTTCCTCGCCCTTGTGGCGAGGATTCATCGTTCGGCCTGCTCAGACCTTTCGAGGTCTGCACCGTCTGAGCAGCGGCCGGCATGGACCCTCGCCACAAGGGCGAGGGAGGCGGGGTTTATTGGTTGGACGGAGGGCGGCCCGACCTCAGCGGTCCCCTCCCCCTCCCCCTCCGGCCCTCCGGGCCACCTCCCCCTTCAGGGGAGGATCTCGCCGCTAAGCCCCGATCAGCTCGCGGCCGATGAGATAGCGGCGGATTTCGTTGGTCCCCGCGCCGATGTCGTAGAGCTTGGCGTCGCGCAGCAGACGCTCGACCGGCCATTCCTTGGTGTAGCCAGCGCCGCCCAGGGCCTGGATGGCTTCCAGCGACACCTTCACGGCGTTCTCGCTGGCCATCAGGATCGCGCCGGCGGCGTCGAAGCGGGTGGTCTTGCCGGCGTCGCAAGCTCTAGCGACCGCGTAGACATAGGCCCGGGCCGAGTTGAGGGCCACGTACATGTCGGCGACCTTGCCCTGCATCAGCTGAAACGAGCCGATCGCCTGGCCGAACTGCTTGCGGTCGCGCACATAGGGCAGCACGTAGTCGAGGCAGGCCTGCATGATGCCCAGCGGCCCGGCCGAGAGCACGGCGCGTTCGTAGTCGAGGCCGCTCATCAGCACCCCGACACCGCCGCCCACCGGCCCCATGACGTTCTCCTCGGGGACCTCGCAGTCCTCGAACACCAGCTCGGCGGTGTCGCTGCCGCGCATGCCCATCTTATCGAGCTTCCTGGAGACGCTGAAGCCCTTCATGCCTCTCTCGACGATGAAGGCGGTGATCCCCCGGCTGCCTCCGCCGGTCTTCGCATAGACCACCAGCGTATCGGCGTGGGGAGCATTGGTGATCCAGAACTTGGTCCCGTTCAGCACGTAGCGGTCACCGACCTGCTCGGCGCGCAGCTTCATCGAGACGACGTCCGAACCGGCGCCGGCCTCGCTCATCGCCAGCGAGCCGACATGCTCGCCGCTGATCAGTTTCGGCAGGTAGCGCTGCTTCTGCTCAGGCGTGGCCCAGCGGCGGATCTGGTTGACGCAGAGGTTGGAGTGGGCGCCGTAGGACAGGCCCACCGAGGCCGAGGCGCGGGAGATCTCCTCCATGGCCACCACGTGCTCGAGATAGCCCAGGCCCAGGCCGCCGAACTCCTCTTCCACGGTGATCCCGTGCAGGCCCAGGTCGCCCATCGGGACCCACAGCTCACGCGGGAAGGCGTTGGTCTCGTCGATCCGGGCCGCCAGGGGCGCGATCTTGTCGGCGGCGAAGCGGGCCGTGGTTTCACGAATCGCGTCGGCCGTCTCGCCGAGCGCGAAGTCCATCGAGGGTGCAGTTTGCAGCGTCATGCCCGGATGCATAGCACAAACGCCCGCCGATCAACGAGACCGGCGGGCGTTCATGCTCTTTTGGCCGGCGATCCGGGGCTTCCCCGGCCTTTCAGGCACGATGTTCGACGATCAGGCCTCGTCGAGGTCGGGGCCGCCCAGCTTGCGCAGCAGCAGATAGGCCGAGACCGCAAAGCAGATCACGCCGATGACGCTGGCGCCCCAGCCGAACATGCGCACGGCGTTGAGGCCGGGGTCCGACGCCACCGACAGGTTCCACAGCACCCCGCCGCCGAACAGGGCAAGGCCCAGCAGGCCCAGGCTGACCAGCAGGCTGCCGCCGCCGAAGGCCGGCTGCTCGGGCGGGTTCAGCGGCACGTCCAGGGTCTGGATGTCGACCTCGGCGCCGCTGGTCGAGAAGCCGCCGAGGTTGAAGGGCGAGCGGGTCGGTTCGCGGGCCGTCTCGAACAGGGTCGGCTCGACCGGGGCCTGGACTGGAGTCTGGACTGGGGCCGCGGCCGGCGGATCGGGCACGAACAGCGGGGCCTGGGCCGGAGCCGGCTCTTCAGGGGTCAGGCGGAAGGGCTCAAGCGTCGGCGCGGGCTCGGGCGCGTGCAGCACCGGCGCGGGCTCGGCGGCGGCGACGGGCGTAACGGGCGGCTCGGGCATGGCCAGGTCCGGCGCGGGCGGCGGCTGGGGCGCCGAACGGACCGGCTCGTCGGCCAGTATGGCTTCCAGGCGGGCGCTGACGGCCGCGGCGGCCTGCTGGCTGGCGCTGGGAGCGTCCTCTTCCGGGATGGCCGGGGTCAGGGGGGCGGGGCCTTCCTCGCGCTCGGCGATCGCCCTGTCGCCCTCCAGGCGGGCCGAGACGGCGGCGGGGGTCTGTTTCGGGACGGCGCAGCTGGCGTCGTAGTCGACCTTGGGCCGCAGCACCGGGCTGGGCGCAGGAACCCACTGGCCGTCGGGCGGGGTCAGGAACAGGGTCTTCTCGGCGGCGCGGCGGCGCACCAGGGCGTCGATGACGATCCGCTCGCCCTCGAAATCGGCCTTGCGCCACATCTCCATGGCGCAGGCGGCCTGCAGCAGCGAGCCCTCGTTGATCCGGCGCAGCACGCCCGAGCGCATGAAGTTCTCGGTCCCGATGTTGAACGCAAAGCACGTCAGGGCGTCGAACTGGTTCTGGTTCAGCGGGGCGTAGGTGTGCTCGTTCACCGCGTGGGCCACGGTGATCAGGTCGTAGAGCAGCAGGGCTTCGGCGTCCTGTTCCGAGACGGTCGCGCCCCCCCGGGCGGTCAGGGTGTGCCCGTAGCCGATCGTCCAGCGGCCGTCGGGCAGCTGGGCGGCTTTCTGGCGATAGCCCTCGAACCTCTTGATGAGATCGACGGCGGCGCGGGAGACCTGATGACGCGGCTTCATCGCGAGAAACGACCCAATTTGAAACACGGGCGGATGCCCTCGCCCGGTCCCGCGCAAGACCGGCGCCGTTTCTCAACGATCGGGTAAGAAAAATGAACGGCGGGGCCGCTGTCAGTTGAACAGCAGCGCGGCGATCAGCAGCACCGAGAAGAAGCCGGCGAAGTCGGTCAGGAAGGTCACGAAGATCGACGACGACACGGCCGGGTCCCGGCCCATCTTCTCCAGGGCCAGCGGCGCCAGGATGCCGCCGACGGCGGCCGTGAAAATGTTGACCACCAGGGCCAGGGCCACGGTCAGGGAAAGCTTGGGATTGTCGTAGAACACATAGACCGCCGCCCCCATGACGATGGCCAGGGTCAGGCCGTTCATGACGCCGACCAGCAGCTCGCGGGTGACGATGCGGGTGGCGTTGGCCGCGGTCAGCTCCTTGCTCGACAGCGCCCGCACGGCCACCGCCAGCGTCTGGGTGCCGGCGTTGCCGCCCAGAGACGAGACGATGGGCATCAGCACGGCCAGGGCCACCAGCTTGGAGATCTCGGCCTGGAAGAGCGCGATGCCGGAAACCGAAATCGTCGCCGTCAAAAGGTTCAGCAGCAGCCACGGAAGGCGCGAGCGGACGATGTCGATGACGCTGGCGTCACGGCCGACGTCGGACACGTTGGCCAGGGCGAGGATGTCTTCCTGCGCCTCCTCGCGGATGACGCCGACGATGTCGTCGACGGTGATCTGGCCCACCAGCCGCCCGCCGGCCTCGACGACCGGGGCGCTGATCAGGTGGTACTTGTCGAAGATGTAGGCCACCTCCTCCTGATCCATGTCGACGGTGATCTCGGTCACCGGCTCCATGATCTCGGCCAGGGGGGTCTCCAGCTTGCTGGTCAGCAGCAGGCTGATCGGCAGGGCGCCGACGGGCGTGTAGGACGGGTCGACCACATAGACGTCGAAGAACAGCTCCGGCAGGCTGTCGCCCGACTGGCGCACGTGCTCGATCGTGTGGCCCACGGTCCAGAACTGCGGCGCGGCCAGGAATTCGCGCTGCATCAGGCGGCCGGCGGTCTCGTCCTCGTAGGACAGGGTGGTCTCGATGGCCGCCCGGTCGGTCTCGCCCATGGCCGCCAGCACCTGGAAGCGCTTGGTGTCGTCCAGGTCGTCGATGACGTCGGCGGCGTCGTCGGTGTCCAGCTCCTCCAGCGCGCGGGCCAGGGTGACCGACGGGGTCGCCTCCAGCACTTCCTCGCGCAGCTTGTCGTCCAGCTCGGCGATGATCTCGCCCAGGGCCTGGGGATCGAGGACCGGGATCACCTCCTCGCGATAGGCGGCCGACAGGAAGCCCATCAGGTCGGCGACGTCGGCCGGATCCAGCGCCCCGACCAGCTCGGACAGGCGCGCGGTGTCGCCGCGATCGGCCGCGTCGACCACCATCTCCACATAGTCGGGATTGAGGGCGTAGTCGTCGCCGAGCGCCAGATCCTCGAGATCCTCGACGACCTCGGGCTCGGGAATGGACAGGGCGTGGCGCGCGTCTTCGCTCAGGTCGGCTGTTTCCCGGGTCATGGGGACCTCCTGAACTTCAGGCGAGACTTAAGCTGCGCGCGCGTGATCCGAATGATTGAAAGCCGAAGCTTGGCGGGCGGTTGCTCCCAAACCTTGGCCGAAAAATGGTTAGAGCGCGGAAGGCGATTCGGAAACCGAAGCCTGCCGCGCTCTACGCAAGTTCACCTGGTGCGGTCGAGAAGACTCGAACTTCCACGGGTTGCCCCACAGCGACCTCAACGCTGCGCGTCTACCAATTCCGCCACGACCGCTCGTGGTGAGGCGCGGCAGGTAGCAAACTGAATCGGCTTTGGGAAGAGGAGAGTTCGGAAATTCCGAACCTCGTCCACAGATCGCTACGCGCCGCCGGCCATGTAGTCGTAGACGTCGGCCGGGCCGGTCACCTGGATGGCGATGCGATCGTCGTTGATCTGGATCTCGCCGCGGGCGATCGGGTGGTTGTTGGCCAGGATCCAGACCTCGTCGTTGGTCTTGGCGTCCAGCGGGATCACCGCGCCGCGGCCCATGCGCAGCAGCTGCTGCATCGGCAGGATCGACCGTCCGAGCAGAACGGAGATCTCGACATTGACGGCGTTGACCTGGCTCACGAAGTAAGGCCCCTGGAACTGAAATTGCCGATGGCGGGCATTCCCGCGCCCCGGCTCATGCAAGACTAAGGCCGCATGCTTGATCGCCCGTTAAACCTTGAAGACAAAGGCCTTCCGGATCTTTCGCGTCCCGACGGCGCGCCGGCGGGGTGGGCGGTTTCGACCGGCTACGTCCCCTACCCGGCAGCCGTTGCCGCCATGGAGGCCCGCGCCGCCGCCATCGCCGACGGAACGGCAGGCGAGCTGATCTGGCTTCTGGAGCATCCGCCGCTCTACACCGCTGGCGTCTCGGCCAAGACGTCGGACCTGCTGGAGCCTGAACGCTTCCCGGTGTTCGAGAGCGCCCGCGGCGGCCAGTTCACCTATCACGGCCCCGGCCAGCGGGTGGCCTATGTGATGCTCGACCTGACGAGGCGCGGACGCGACGTGCGCGCCTTCGTCGCGGCCCTGGAGGCGTGGATCATCGACGCCCTCAGCGCCTTCAACGTCACCGGCGAGATGCGCGAGGGGCGCGTGGGCGTCTGGGTCGAGCGCAAGGGCGCGGGCTGGTCGCGCGAGGACAAGATCGCCGCCATCGGCGTCAAGCTGCGCCGCTGGGTCAGCTTCCACGGGATCAGCCTGAACGTCGAGCCGGACCTGTCGCACTTCTCGGGCATCGTGCCCTGCGGCCAGGTGGAGCACGGGGTCACCAGCCTGGTGGACCTTGGCCTGCCGGTGACGCTGGACGAGGCCGACGAGGCCCTGAAGACCAGCTTCCGGAAGGTGTTCGGTGCGGTCGAGGACGCGGTCCCGCCGGTGCTGGGCGACTAGATCGCGGGAGCCTTGAGGGGCGGCTGGCCATAGCGGTTGGCCCCCTGCTCGCCGCCCATGACGCCCAGTTCGACGATCGCCCAGACGATGACCAGGGCGAACACGAAGTCGAGGAAGTGCTGCGGGGTCGGCCAGACGGCGACCAGGGCCACCAGCACCAGGGCCGCCCACCAGCCGGAGCGGCCGCGATCGTGCAGGCGTTTGGAAAGCACGCAGGCGCCGCTGTAGAACAGGGCCAAATAGACCAGCCAGCCCGTCAGCAGCCGCAGCACGTCGCCGGCGATGGCCTCGTAGAGCACGGCCACGCCGATCAGCACGGCCGAGGCGATCAGGAACGGCGCGCGCGCCAGCCTGCCCGTGGAGGACAGGAACAGCTCCGCCCAATCGATCCGACCGTTCATGCTCGCCAGGACTCCGCGACTCTCTTGGTGCGGAACCTAGGCGCAGGCGAGCGTCAGCGGAAGTCGCGGCGCGGTCACACCCTCGGGTGAAAACCTCGCCGCGCCGCCGATCCTGCTCAGGCGAAGACCTTGGCCAGGTCTTCCTCGTCGCTGCCGCCAATGCCCTTGGGCGAGGCGCCGAAGCGGTTACGGCCCTGGGTGCCGTCCAGGAAGCCCAGTTCGATGAAGCCCCAGATCCAGCCGACGATCGGCACCAGCAGGAAGAACGCCGCCCACCAGCCGCGCTTGTCGCGGTCGTGGCAGCGTTTGACCATGATCGCGACGCTGATCCAGAGGTTCAGGATGTTCAGCGCCACGGAAATGGCGCTGCTGACCATGTTGCCGTCGGACTGCAGGGCGGCCAAGTCGCCGCCGTTGAACGCCAAGGTCTGGACCGCGTCGACGATGCCGATGCTGATATTGGCCCCGATGCTCAGCAGCCAATAGTCGAGCCGGCGCATCCGGCCGGAAAAGCCGAACAGTTTGTGCTTCAGATCCATGGAATCATCCCCCGATTGATTTCGAGGGTGACCTAAACACAGACGTCACTGGAACTCCACGAGCACCTGGTCGGCGGCGACGGGGTCGCCGGGGCTGGCGTTGACGGTCTTGATGACAGCGTCGCGCTCGGCGCGCAGGATGTTCTGCATCTTCATGGCTTCCAGCACGCAGACCACCTCGCCCTCGCGCACCGTCTGGCCGACGGCGACGTCCATGGAGACGACGAGGCCGGGCATGGGCGAGAGCACCAGCCTGGAGGTGTCGGCCGGGGCC
>NZ_QDKQ01000072.1 GCF_003116815.1 Caulobacter endophyticus | reverse complement strand
CGCCGGTGGCGAGCGGGGACAAGACGGGCACGGCGGGCGCGGACGTCCTGAAGGGTTCAGGTGGAGCCGACAAGCTGGTGGGGTTGGCGGGAGCCGACACCCTCGATGGCGGCGCCGGCGACGACACGCTCGATGGCGGCGCGGGCGCAGACGTGCTGATCGGCGGCGCGGGCCGCGATACGGCCTCCTACGCCGCGGCCCTGACCGGCGTGAAGGTCGACTTGCTCAAGCCGACGGCCAACACCGGGGAAGCAGCCGGCGACACCTTCAGCGGGATCGAGGATCTGCTCGGGTCGGCCTTCGCCGACAGCCTGGCGGGCGACAACGGCGCCAATACGCTGAGCGGCGGAGCCGGGGCCGACACCCTGCTGGGCATGGGCGGTTCCGACACCCTGCTGGGCGGGGCGGGCAACGACGCGATCTCCGGTCACGGCGGCAACGACATCATCAACGGCGGCGCCGGTGACGATCGCCTTTCCGGCGGCCTGGGCGGCTGGGACAAGTTCGTGTTCGACAAGGGCTGGGGCAAGGACACCATCACCGACTACGAGGATGGCGTCGACAGGCTCGACCTGACCGCGACCGGCCTGCAGTTTAGCGATCTGAAGATCGCGCAGTCGGGTGCGAACACGGTGGTCTCGACCGCGGCCGGCGACAGCATCACCTTCACCGGCATCAACGCGTCGCAAATCACGGCCGCGGACTTCACCTTCGCGACCGCTTCGACCGCTTCGACCCCGGCTGCGTCCACCCCGACCGCTTCGACCCCATCATCGACGACCAGCGGCGCGACGGTCGCGGGCTCTGGCGCCAGCACCACCGATCTGACGGCGGTCAAGGAACCGGCCGTGGCCGACACCTCGCCCTCCAGCACGCCGTCGGCCGCAGGCGGCGTCGTCGGCGGCGCTGGCGACGATCTGCTGGGCGCCACCGCGGGCAACGATGGCTTCGTGGGCGGCGCCGGTCGCGACACGGCTTCCTACGCCTCGGCCAGCGCCGGCGTGACCGTCGACCTGCTCAAGCCGGTGGCCAATAGCGGTTGGGCCGTGGGCGACACGTTCAGCAGCATCGAGAACCTGCTCGGTTCGGCCTTCGCCGATCGGCTGTCGGGCGACAATGGCGCCAATACGCTGAGCGGCGGGGCCGGCGCCGACATCCTGCTGGGCATGGGCGGCTCCGACACCCTGCTGGGCGGGGCGGGCAATGACTCCATCGCCGGTCACGGCGGCAACGACATCATCAACGGCGGCGCCGGTGACGATCGTCTTTCCGGCGGCCTGGGCGGCTGGGACAAGTTCGTGTTCGACAAGGGCTGGGGCAAGGACACCATCACCGACTACGAGGGTGGCGTCGACAAGCTCGACCTGACCGCGACCGGCCTGACCTTCGCCGATCTGCACATCACCCAGGTCGGCGACAGCGCCGTGGTGACCACCCTGGCCGGCGACGCCATCATCTTCGAGAACACCCTGGCCAGCGCCCTGACCCCGTCGGACTTCACCTTCTAGTCCAAACCCCGATCGCCTATCGCCAACGGCCGGCCCGCCTCACCGCGGCGCCGGCCGTATGCTTTTTGATCAATAGACGGC
>NZ_QDKQ01000071.1 GCF_003116815.1 Caulobacter endophyticus | reverse complement strand
ACGCTTCGCCCACCGGCCGTTGCCGTCCATGATGATGGCCGCATGCAGTCCCGCGCCGGCCTCGCCCCCGGGGCGCGCGGTCTTGGTCTGCAGGCCGGTCTTCGGCGACATGCGCTCTTAGCCTTCCCTTCTCATCCCCCAGAAGCCCACCAGAGAGGACAATCAGACCTGCATGATCTCTTGTTCCTTGATTTTCAAGGCCTCGTCGATGCGCTTGACGGCCTCGTCGGTCAGCTTCTGGACCTCGGTTTCCATCTTCTTGCGATCGTCTTCGTTGATGACGCTGTCCTTCTCGGCCTTCTTCAGGTCGTCGTTGGCGTCGCGACGAATGTTGCGCACGGCGATCTTCTGCTGCTCGGCGTACTTGCCGGCGATCTTCGAGAGGTCCTTGCGGCGCTCCTCGGTCAGCGGCGGGATCGGGATACGCAGGTTCTGGCCCTCGACCACCGGGTTCAGGCCCAGGCCCGAGGCGCGGATGGCCTTCTCGACCGAAACGACGACGCCGCGATCCCAGACGCTGACGTTGATCTGGCGCGGCTCGGGCACGCTGACCGAGGCCACCGCGTTCAGCGGCGTGGTGGAGCCGTAGGCCTCGACCATCACCTGGTCGAGCAGGCTGGCCGAGGCGCGGCCGGTGCGCAGGGAGCCGAACTCGTCCTTCAGGGCGAGCACGGCCTTGTCCATGCGGTCTTTGTAGCGGGAAAGGACGGGCTTTTCGGCGGCGGCCATGGCTTGGGCTCTCTTCGCTTTAAGTGAAATCAGGCGTTCGCGACGACGGTGTGCGTGCCTTCGCCACGCAGCACGCTGAGCAGGTTACCCCGCCCCTTGATCGAGAACACCACGATCGGGATGTTGCTGTCGCGCATCAGCGCCACGGCCGAGGCGTCCATGACGCGCAGGTCCTTGGCCAGCACGTCCATGTAGCTCAGGCGGTCGTAGCGCTGGGCGTTGGGATCCTTCTTGGGATCGGCGGTGTAGACGCCGTCGACGCTGGTGCCCTTGAACAGCGCGTCGCACTGCATCTCGGCGGCGCGCAGGGCGGCAGCGGTGTCGGTGGTGAAGAACGGGTTGCCGGTGCCGGCGGCGAAGATCACCACGCGGCCCTTCTCAAGGTGGCGCTGGGCGCGCCGGCGGATGTAGGGCTCGCAGACGGTGGCCATCGGAATGGCCGACTGCACGCGGGTCTCGACGCCGATGCGCTCGAGAGCGTCCTGCATGGCCAGGGCGTTCATCACGGTCGCCAGCATGCCCATGTAGTCGGCGCTGGAGCGCTCCATGCCCTTGGCGGCGCCGGCCATGCCGCGGAAGATGTTGCCGCCGCCGATGACCAGGCACAGCTCGACGCCCGACTTGACGATCTCGGCGATGTCCAGGGCGACCGATTGGACGGTGTTGGTGTCGATCCCGTAGGGCGTGTCGCCCATCAGCACTTCGCCGGAAACCTTGAGCAGAAGACGACGGTACGGCTTGGCGGGGATGGGATCAGACATGGACCGGGCTCTTCCTGAGTCGTCGGCACGCACCATAGTGCGCGTTACACAAAAGTGGGATCGGTTTTGCGCCAGGCGAGCGCGCGCCTGTTCAAGCACAAAAAAAGGGCGCGGCGCGCGCTCGATGCGCGCCGCGCCCTTGATTTATCGACCGTGAAAACGGCGAACCCGAGGCCCGCCGTCTCCATTGTCATGGTCGGCCTTAGGCCTGACCGGTCATCGAGGCGACTTCGGCGGCGAAGTCGTCCTGCTTCTTTTCCACGCCTTCGCCGAGGGCGAGACGGGTGAAGCCCTTCACGGTGATCGGCGCGCCGAGGGTCTTGCCGGCTTCGGCCACCAGCTGCTCGACGGTCTGGTCCGGGTTCATGACGAAGGCTTGCTTCAGCAGCACGACTTCTTCCAGGAACTTGCGGATGCGGCCTTCGATCATCTTCTCGATGACCGACTCCGGCTTGCCCGACTCCAGAGCCTGCTCGGTGAACACGGCCTTCTCACGCTCGATGGCGGCCGGGTCCAGATCTTCCGGCGACAGCGAAAGCGGGGCGGTCGCGGCGACGTGCATGGCGATCTTGCGGCCCAGCTCGCGCAGGGCGGCCTTGTCGCCAGCAGTCGACTCCAGGGCGACCAGCACGCCGATGCGGCCGAGGTCCGGAGCGGTGGCGTTGTGGACGTACGAGGCGACGACGCCGTTCTCGACGGTGTGCTTGGCGGCGCGACGGACCATCATGTTCTCGCCGATCGTGGCGATCAGGTTGGTCAGGTGGTCCTGAACGGTCTCGCCGCCAGCCAGCTTGGCGCTGGTGATGGCGTCGATCGAACCGTCGGTGCCCAGGGCGGCGCCGGCGATCTGACGGGCCGCGACCTGGAACAGGTCGTTGCGCGACACGAAGTCGGTTTCGGCGTTCACTTCGACGGCGGTGGCGGTTTCACCCGCGCCGTTTTCCGACACGGCGATGGCCACCAGGCCTTCGGCGGCGGCGCGGTCGGCCTTCTTGGCGGCCTTGGACAGGCCCTTGGCGCGCAGCCAGTCGATGGAAGCCTCGATGTCGCCGTTGTTTTCGGCCAGGGCCTTCTTGCAGTCCATCATGCCGACGCCGGACTTCTCGCGCAGTTCCTTGACCAGCGCAGCCGTGATCTCAGCCATGGAATATCTCCAGATTCAAACGTTTAGCGACCGGGCTTGATAGCCCGGTCGCGTGTCGGTAGCGCGACGGCCGCCCGCCCTCGCCAGGAGAGCCGGCGGCCGAAGAGAAATCAGTCGGCGGCCGGAGCAGCGACTTCTTCGGCGGCTGCTTCAGGAGCGGCTTCCGGGGTCAGTTCGCGGGCCAGGGCCGGCTCGATCGGAGCGACCGAGGCGCCCAGGTCGACGCCCGAGGCGGCTTGACCGGCGGCCAGGCCGTCGAGGACGGCGTCGGCGATCAGGTCGCAGTACAGCTGCAGGGCGCGGGCGGCGTCGTCGTTACCCGGGATCGGATAGGTGATGCCGTCCGGATCGCAGTTGGTGTCGAGGATGGCGACGACCGGGATGTTCAGCTTGCGGGCTTCCAGGATCGCGATCGCTTCCTTGTTGGTGTCGATCACGAACATGATGTCGGGGATGCCGCCCATGTCCTTGATGCCGCCCAGCGACAGTTCCAGCTTGTCGCGCTCGCGGGTCAGCTGCAGCAGTTCCTTCTTGGAACGGCCGGCGCCTTCGCCGCTCATGATGCCTTCCAGCTCGCGCAGGCGAGCGATCGAGCCCGAGACGGTGCGCCAGTTGGTCAGGGTGCCGCCGAGCCAGCGGTGATTCACGTAGTACTGGGCGCAGCGCTTGGCGGCCGTGGCGACCGGATCCGAAGCCTGGCGCTTGGTGCCGACGAACAGCACGCGGCCGCCGGCGGCGGCGACTTCACGGACCTTCACCAGGGCCTGGTGCAGCAGCGGGATGGTCTGCGACAGGTCGATGATGTGGATGTTCGAGCGCGAACCGAAGATGTAGCGGTCCATCTTCGGGTTCCAGCGGTGGGTCTGGTGGCCGAAGTGGGCGCCGGCTTCCAGGAGCTGACGCATGGAGAATTCGGGAAGAGCCATCGGGCCTTAATCCTTTTTCCGGTTGAACCTCCGTGGACACCCCCGCTCCAGACCATTCTGGAGGCGGGACCGGAACGGCGACGTCGGGATGTCTCCCCGGCGCTGCCGAACGTCCACGTGTGGAATGGCGCGCAGATAGTCGTGAAACGGCTAGAATGCAAGCCTTTCCCGAAGCCCGCCGGTCTGGAGGGGCGTTCTTTCCGGACATTCACGGACCAGCGCACGCCTTCGCCGCCGGCCGGGCCGCTCGTCCCCACTCGTTCGACAGCGCCTCGCAGCCATTGCCGGACAGGCGACGAAGCGATCGAACAATGGCCAGCGCCTCACGCAAGCCGCGCACCGAAACTGATATCTGATACAAGATCTCTCGCGCCCGACCGACGCCGGACGTCGCGCCCTCGTGTCGCTGGCGCGGGGCCACACGGCCAGGACACGCCCGACGCCGTAGGCGCCGCCCCAAGGTCCTGCCTGGAGCGGCCGACTGTCGATCATCCCTCCGCTCCGCCGGGCCGGCCACTTTCCCGATCCGCTCACGCCACCCAGGCGCGCGACTAGAGCGCCAGGGCGATCGCCCTCAGAACGACTTGCCGTCCACCTGCTGCGGCTCCAGGGCGAAGACGTCTACACCATCGACGCAGCGGACGTTGATGGCGGCCATCTCCGCGCCGCTCGGCGCCTCGCCGCGGGCGAAGGATTCAATGCCGCAGTCGCCGCAGAACAGGTGCTGGATCTTGCCGGTGTTGAACCGGTACTCGCTCAGGGCCTCCTCGCCCGACAGCAGGCGGAACTGCTCGATCGGCGCAAAGGCCAGCACCGAGCCCAGCTTGGCGCAGCGCGAACAGTTGCAGCTGATGATCTGGGACAGGTCCGCCTCGACCTCGAAGCGGACCCTGCCGCACTGGCAGCCGCCGGTATGCTGTGTCATCGCTTCCTCCCTGTCGCGCCGGATTCAGGATCCCGCGCCCTCACAGTCTATCGATCCGCCGTCCCGCCAGCCAAGGCCATCCCGAGGCCGACAACGCCAGCGCACGAGCGGCCCGGAGACGATCCGTCGCCAGCCTGAAGCCGCTGCAAGCAGCGTTCAGTCGGGCCAGCGCAGCGCCAAACCTCTCGAACCCGATCGGGCCGCGCCCAGCCTATCCTCGCACCCCAGACCCGCCCCGCGGTCCCGACAAAAAATAGGGACCAAACTCATCAGGACGACGCCCAAGACCCCAGTCGAGACTTCTCACAGTTCAGGTCCGTCCGCCCCCTTCGACGGGGGATGAAACCACCACCAGCGCCAGCGACAGCGCCAGCGGGATCGACCCTAGATATCCTCCAGCAGCGCCACGCCCGGGGCAGTCTTCAGCGCGCCGCGCAGCGAGGCGTCCAGCGTGTAGCGGCCCGGCAGCTTCAGCTCGATCTCACGCCCCCCGCCCAGGGCCGCCACGAAACTGATCTCGCCGCCCTTCTGGGTCATGGCAGGCTCGATGCGGCGCTTGAGGGCCTCAATCTCGGTGGCGGCGGGCGACAGGTGCACCCTCAGGCCGGCCACAACGTTCTCGATGGCCTTCTCGATCGGCTCGGCGTCGTCGCCGAAGAACCGCACCTCGCCGTCGCGGGCCTTGGAGCGGACCTTGATGACCACGCCCTTGCCCGGCTCCAGCACGTCGCGGCACTTGCGCAGGGATTCCGGCGGGAACAGCACCTCGTATTCGCCTGACGGGTCCGACAGCGACACGAAGGCGAAGCGCTCACCGCTCTGGGAGGCCCGTTCCTGCCGGCGGCGGACGATGCCGCACATGCGCAGGGCCTCGGCGCCGGCCTCGGCCTGGGCCATGGCCTCGGTCAGCATCACGGTGCGCCGGCGGCGCAGCATGCCGACCATGTCCTCCAGCGGGTGACCGGTCAGATAGAAGCCGATCGCCGACAGTTCCTCGTCGAGCAGGTCGACCTGGGTCCAGGGCTCGACCTTCTTGAGGCGCGGGCGGCTGGCCGCCGCGTCGCCGCCGAACAGGGCATGCTGGCCGCCCTGGCGGTCGGCCGCAACGCTCTGGCCGTGAGCGATCAGCACGTCGGCGTTGGCGAACAGCTGGGCGCGGTTCTTGTTGAAGGAGTCGAAGGCCCCTGCCCGCGCCAGGTTTTCGATAGCGCGCTTGTTGACCTGCTTGGGATCCACCCGCTCGACGAAATCGAAGATGTCGCGGAACGGCCCGCCCTCGTCCCGCACGGCGACCAGGTGCTTCATGGCTTCAAGGCCGACGTTTCGGACGGCGCCAAGCGCGTAGAGCACTTCGCCGTTCTCGACTTCAAAGTCCGCGCCCGAGCGGTTCACGTCCGGCGCCCGCACCGTGATGTCGAAGCGGCGGGCGTCCTGATGGAAGACCGCCAGCTTGTCGGTGTTGGAGATATCCAGGCTCATCGACGCGGCGAGGAACTCGACCGGCGTGTTGGCCTTCAGCCAGGCCGTCTGGTACGCGATCAGGGCATAGGCGGCCGCGTGGCTCTTGTTGAAGCCGTAGCCGGCGAACTTGGCCACCAGTTCGAAGATCGAACCCGACTGCTCCTCGGGCACGCCCTTTTCCTTGGCGCCGGAGACGAAACGGATCTTCTGGAGATCCATCTCCTCCTTCTTCTTCTTGCCCATGGCGCGACGCAGCAGGTCGGCCTCGCCCAGGCTGTAGCCGGCCAGGATCTGGGCGATCTGCATCACCTGCTCCTGGTACACGATGACCCCGTAGGTCTCGCGCAGCACGTTCTCCAGCGACGGATGCAGAGTGTCGACGGGTTTGCGGCCAAACTTGCAGTCGACGAAGGTGTCGATGTTGTCCATCGGGCCCGGACGATAGAGCGAGATCAGCGCGGTGATCTCCTCGATCGAGCCGCAGCGCATCTTGCGCAGGGTGTCGCGCATGCCCTGGCTTTCCAGCTGGAACACGCCGACCGTCTGGCCCGAGGCGAGCAGTTCGTAGCTCTTGGCGTCGTCGAACGGCAGGCGGCCCAGATCGACCTCCATGCCGCGCTTGCGCAGGTGCTTCACCGCGCGATCGAGCACGGTCAGGGTCTTCAGGCCCAGGAAGTCGAACTTCACCAGGCCCGCGCTCTCGACCCACTTCATGTTGAACTGGGTGGCCGGAAAATCCGAACGCGGATCCTTGTAAAGCGGCGTCAGCTGGGTCAGCGGCCGGTCGCCGATCACCACGCCGGCTGCGTGGGTCGAGGCGTTGCGGAACAGGCCTTCCAGCTGCAGGGCCACGTCCAGGCAGTTGGAGACGTTGGCGTCCTCGTCCTTGGCCTGCTTCAGGCGCGGCTCGATGTCGATGGCCTGGGCCAGGGTCACCGGCGCGGCCGGGTTGTTGGGCACCATCTTGCAGAGACGGTCGACCAGACCCAGCGGCAGCTGCATCACCCGGCCCACGTCGCGCAGCACGGCGCGAGCCTGCAGGCTGCCGAAGGTGATGATCTGGGCGACGCGGTCGCGGCCGTACTTGTCCTGCACGTAGGCGATCACCTCTTCGCGTCGCTCCTGGCAGAAGTCGACGTCGAAGTCGGGCATCGAAACCCGCTCGGGATTGAGGAAGCGTTCGAACAGCAGGCCAAAGCGAAGCGGGTCGAGGTCGGTGATGGTCAGCACCCAGGCGACCAGAGAACCGGCGCCCGACCCCCGCCCCGGACCGACCGGGATGCCGTGGTCCTTGCCCCACTTGATGAAGTCGGAAACGATGAGGAAGTAACCGGGGAAGCCCATCTTGACGATGATGCCCAGCTCGAAATCGAGCCGCTCCCAGTAGACGTGCTCTTCCACCGCCAGGGTCAGGCCCTCGAGGCGCATGCGCAGCCCCTCGCGCGCCTGGTGGGCCAGTTCCTCGGCCTCGTTGCGGCCGTCGCCGGTGGGGAAGCTGGGCAGGATCGGGTCGCGCTTCTTGACCATGAAGGCGCAGCGGCGAGCGATGTCGAGCGTGTTGTCGCAGGCTTCCGGCAGGTCGGCGAACAGCTTGCGCATGTCCTCGGCCGGCTTGAACCAGTGCTCGGGCGTCACCCGGCGGCGTTCGTCCTGGCCCACGAACGAGCCGTCGGCGATGCACAGCAGCGCATCATGGGCGTCATAGAGATTGGGCTTGGCGTAATAGCAGTCGTTGGTGGCCACCAGCGGCGCGTCGTGGTCGTAGGCCCAGTCGACGAGACCCGGCTCGGCCGCCGCCTGCTGCGGCAGACCATGGCGTTGCAGCTCGACATAGAAGCGGTCGCCGAACACCTTCTGCATCTCGGCGAGGGCCGCATTGCCCTCGGCCGTCTTGCCGGCCGCGAACAGGCTGTCGACCGGGCCGTCGGTTCCGCCCGACAGCAGGATCAGCCCTTCCGAGTACTCGACCACCTTGGCCCACGGCACGACCGGCTCGGCCAGTTCGCCGCTTTCCAGATAGGCCAGCGACGACAGCTCCGAGAGGTTCAGGTAGCCCCGCTCGTTCTGCACCAGCAGGGTGATCGTCGGCTCGCGCGCCCAGCGCTCGGCCGGCTTGGCGCCAATGCCCTTCACCGGCAGGGCGCAGCCGATGATCGGCTGGATGCCGTTGTCCTTCGAATAGACGGAGAATTCCAAGGCCCCGAACAGGTTGGCCCGGTCGGTGATTCCCGCGGCGGGCATGCCGGCGGCCGCGGCCATGCCCGGAATCTTGTCGGCCTTGATGGCCCCCTCCAGCAGCGAATAGGCCGACCGGACGCGAAGGTGGACGAAACCCTGGCCTTCAACACCCGACATGACCTCGACCTCGCAGCTTTCCGACTCAAGCCACCAACTGGGCGACCGAACACATCATCCAGACGAACCCGGCGACAGATACAAGCGCCAAAGACTCACGCGCGATCCGGACCATAACATCCCTCCACAGCTCGTTGGCCAGTTGCCCTTTTGTTCTATATTCCCCTTTCGTTCTCACCACAATAGTCCACAGGCGAATTGCGAGCGTTTTTGTCACGCGGGGCCTATGGTCGCGGATCAACCGGGCGGCTCTGGCCTTCGGCGGCGGAACGCGGCAGAAGCCCCGCCATGCGCCTGATCATCGACACCGACACCGCCGGAGACGACGTCTTCTCCCTGATGCTCGCCCTGCGCCGCCCCGGCGTGACCGTCGAAGCCATCACCATCAGCCACGGCAATGTCGGCTTCGAACAGCACGCCGAGAACGCCCTGGTGACGCTGGAGGCCTGCGAGGCGGTCGGCGTGCCGGTCTATTTGGGCGCGGGAAAGCCCTTCAACCGCGCGCCGCTCGACGCCGCCTACGTGTTCGGCGAGGACGGCATGAGCGATGCCGCGTTCCCGAAGACCGCCCAGCGCCCCTCCCCCGGCCACGCGGCCGACGAGATCGTGCGGCGGGTGATGGAAGCGCCCGGCGAGCTCACCCTGCTGGCCCAGGCCCCGCTGACCAACATCGCCCTGGCCGTGCTGCGCGAGCCGAGGATCGCCCAAGCCGCCAAGGCCCTGTGGGTGATGGGCGGAACCGACAACGGCGTCGGCAACGTCACCCCGGCGGCCGAGTACAATTTCTATGTCGATCCCGAGGCGGCCAAGATCGTCGTCAACGCCGGCTTCGACCTGCACGTGGTGACCTGGACCGAGACCCTGCGCGACGGCCTGCTGACCACGGCGCAGTTGGGCGAGCTGAACGCGCTGGGCACGCCGCGCGCCAAATTCTTCACCAAGGTCAACGAGGCCTCGCTGGCCTTCGCCCGCGACACCGAAGGCCTGGACGGCAGCCTGCACCCCGACGCCCTGACCTGCGCGGCCATGCTCGACGAGGCCCTAGTGCTGGAAGCCGAGCGCTGCGTGATCGACGTGGAGACGATGGGCGAGCTGACGCGCGGCTATCTCAGCGTCTCTCACTCGATCCTGCCGGACATCGAGATCGCCGACCCGGCCCTGAAGCGCCGCGAGCCCAACGCCCGGGTGATCAAGAAGATCGACCAGGCGGGGTTCTTCGCGGCGATGCGGCAGGCGCTGCTCTAGAGCGGGTAGACATTGCGGTCGCCGGCATGGACCCTCGCCACAAGGGCGAGGGAGGCGACTGTTGACTGACAGCTTGCCTTGAAGCGCCAACCTCGCCGGAACAGGAAGCCTAGAACGTCTGTGGCTCCAGGTGGCCGTCGCGCAGGGCGAAGACCCGGTCCATGTAGCGGGCCAGTTCCATGTTGTGGGTGGCGATCAGGGCGGCGACGCCCTGGCCGCGCGCCAGGTCGTAGAGCGCCTGGAAGGTGGCGGCCGAGGTCGCCGGATCCAGGTTGCCGGTCGGCTCGTCGGCCAGCAGCAGCTTGGGTGAATTGGCGAGCGCCCGGGCGATGGCCACGCGCTGCTGCTCGCCGCCCGACATCTGACCCGGCTGGTGGTCGACGCGAGCCGCAAGACCCAGTTGCCCCAACAGGCCGACCGCGCGCTCGCGGGCTTCGGCCCGGCGGCGACCTGCGATCATCTGCGGCAGCTCCACGTTCTCGGCCGCGGTGAATTCCGGCAGCAGGTGGTGGAACTGGTAGACGAAACCCACGGTCGACAGCCGCACCTTGGTGCGCTGGCGCTCGGAAAGCTTGGAGCAGTCCTTGCCGTCGACGGCGATGATGCCCGCGTCAGGGCGCTCCAGCAGGCCCGCCGCGTGCAGCAGCGACGACTTGCCAGAGCCCGACGGCCCGATTAGGCCCACGACCTCGCCCGGATAGACGTCGAGATCGGCGCCGCGCAGCACGGTCAGCTTGCCCGCCTCGGTAACGTAGGTGCGCTCGACGCCGCGCAGCGACAGGACGGGGCTACTCATAGCGAAGGGCCTCAACGGGATCGAGGCGCGAGGCCCGCAGCGCCGGCGGCAAGGTCGCCAGCACGCTCATCAGGGTGGAGATCGAAACCACGCCGGCCACCTCGACCCAGTCGATCTTGGCCGGGATGTGGGCCAGGAAATAGATGTCGGCGCTGAACACCGCCGTGCCTGTCGCCCATTCGACGAAGTTCTGGATGGCCGTGATGTTGGCGCAGAACAGAACGCCCAGCAGCAGGCCCATCAGGGTGCCGGCCAGGCCGATCGAGGCGCCGGCCATGATGAAGATGCGCAGGATCGACGACTGGCTGGCGCCCATGGTGCGCAGGATGGCGATGTCGCGCCCCTTGTTCTTCACCAGCATGACCAGTCCGGAAATGATGTTCAGGGTGGCGATGGCCACGATGAAGAACAGGATCAGGCGCATGACCTTGCGCTCGACCTGCAGCGCGTTGAAGTAGCTGCTGTTCTTGTCCATCCAGTCGGTGATGAAGGCGCCGGGGCCGACGGCCTGCTCGATGGCGGCCTTGGCCTGCTTGGCGTTGTCTGGATCGGTCAGCTTGACCTCGACATAGTCGATGGCCGTGTCGCGGCCGAAAAAGAGCTGCGCCTGGGCCAGCGGCATCATCACGTAGCTCTCGTCGAACTGGCTCATGCCGACGCTGAACACGCCGCCGACCACGTAGTCCTTCTCGCGCGTCGAGGTCCCGAAGGCCGTGGCTGGGCCCGAGGGCGAGATCAGGGTGATCGGGTCGCCCACCGAAAGGCCCAGATTGCGGGCCATGCGGTCGCCGATCAGCACCATCTCGCCGCCGTACTCGCCCTCGCCGAAGCCGTTGAGCGAGCCCTGCTTGATGTTGCCGGAGATCAGCTTCATGCCGCGCAGGTCAGCGGGATTGACCCCGCGGACGATGGCGCCGGTCACCTGGTTGGGACCGATGACCATGGCCTGGGCCTCGACCAGGGGGGCGGCCTGCACCACGCCAGGACTGGCCTTGATGCGGGCGATCACGCCCTCGCGATCAGGGCCGTTGACCAGCGGCCCCTGGGCATAGATGTGGCCGTTGAAGCCGAGCAGCCGGCCGAGAAGCTCGGCGCGGAAGCCGTTCATGACGCTCATCACGGTGATGAGGGCGAACACCGCCAGCATCACCGCGCTGAACGAGATCACCGAGATCAAGGCGACGCCGCCGTTCTTGCGCTTGGTGCGCAGGTAACGCCAG
Organism: Caulobacter endophyticus; assembly: GCF_003116815.1. Lineage (GTDB taxonomy): Bacteria > Pseudomonadota > Alphaproteobacteria > Caulobacterales > Caulobacteraceae > Caulobacter > Caulobacter endophyticus. The sequence continues at coordinate 273,067 of NZ_QDKQ01000071.1, read as the reverse complement.
GCGACCGTCCGTTCCCAGATCCCGAAGGGTCCCGCGCCGATCGCCATCAGGCGGCGGCCTTGCCGGTCAGGCGGGCGATAACCGCGTCGAGCGGTTCGGAGACCCGCTCGCCGGTCTTGCGGTTCTTCAGCTCGACCACGCCTTCGGCCACGCCCTTGGGGCCGACGATCAGCTGCCAGGGCAAGCCGATCAGGTCCATGGTGGCGAACTTGGCGCCCCCACGAGCATCGGTGTCGTCGTACAGCACGTCGACACCGGCGGCCTGCAGGGCCTTGTAGGCGGCCTCGCAGGCGCCGTCGCAGGCGGCGTCGCCCTGGCGCATGTTGACGATGCCGACGTGGAACGGCGCGACGCTTTCGGGCCAGATGATGCCGCCCTCGTCGTGGCTGGCCTCGATGATCGCGCCCAGCAGGCGCGAAACGCCGACGCCATAGCTGCCCATCTGGACCGCAACTTCCTTGCCGTCGGGGCCCATGACGTTGGCCTTCATCGGCTCGGAATACTTCGTGCCGAACGAGAAGATGTGGCCGACCTCGATGCCGCGGGCCGACAGGCGGTCGCCCTCGGGGATCGCGTCGAAGGCGGCTTCGTCGTGCATTTCCTCGGTGGCGGCGTAGAGGGCCGTGCGCTGGTCCACCAGCGGCTGCAGGTCGCCGTACCAGTCGACATCGGCGCCCGGCGGATCCATCTCGACCAGGTCCTTGTGGCAGAAGACGGCGCTCTCGCCCGTCTCGGCCAGCACGATGAACTCGTGGGACAGGTCGCCGCCGATCGGGCCGGTGTCGGCGCGCATCGGCACGGCCTTCAGGCCCATGCGGGCGTAGAGGTTCAGATAGGCCACGAACATGCGGTTGTACGACTTGCGCGCGCCCTCGGCGTCGAGGTCGAAGCTGTAGGCGTCCTTCATCAGGAACTCGCGGCCGCGCATCACGCCGAAGCGCGGGCGGCGCTCGTCGCGGAACTTCCACTGCACATGGTAGAGGTTCTTGGGCAGGTCCTTGTAGCTCCGCACCGAGGCGCGGAAGATCTCGGTGACCATCTCCTCGTTGGTGGGCCCGTACAGCAGCTCGCGCTCGTGACGATCGGTTATGCGCAGCATCTCCGGTCCGTAGGCGTCGTAGCGGCCCGACTCGCGCCAGAGGTCGGCAAGCTGCAAGGTCGGCATCAACAGCTCGATCGCGCCGGCGCGATCCATCTCCTCGCGGACGATCTGCTCGATCTTGTTCAGCACCCGCAGGCCCAGTGGCAGCCACGCATAGATGCCGGCGGCCTCCTGGCGGATCATGCCCGCGCGCAGCATCAGCTGGTGCGAAGCGATCTGGGCGTCGGAGGGAGCTTCTTTCAGGACGGGCAGGAAGTAGCGCGACAGGCGCATGGACGAGACGTCTCCGGGAGTATTCGAGGCGTTGAGATAGCCGCTCGCCGTTCAGCTTGGCAACGCGCGCGGCGAAAAGATGACGTTTTGAGTGTCGAGGGCGCCTAACTGTCGAAAGAGTTGGGCGCCGAAGCCGCCCTCGCCTGGCCCGACGCCTTCGGGCCAGGCTAAACGAAAAGAAGGCCGCGCGGTTCAATCGCGCGGCCGTTCAAGTTCATCGTCGGGGAAGACGCCACAGAGCAAGGCCGAACCCGGCCTCGTCATGACAATCTACGACCGTCGAACGGCTGTTGGGGCATGCGATTGCGGCTGACGTTCAAGCTCCGCGCGTTTCGCCCAAGACATGGGCGTTTGACGGGTAGGAGATCGCGGGTCGCACAAGGCTTGGGCGCCGACACCCCGGCTGCAAAAGTTTTCAGTAGGTCGAGGGCAGCTCCGGCAGGCTGACCAGCTGGAACTTCACCACCAGCCAGAGAATCGCAAACAGCAGCGCCGCCACCCAGGTGGTGGTGAGGAACTTGCGCTTGAGGTTGGGGTTCACCGGCGCGCCGGGATCCGCGCCGGGCGGCGGCTCGATTCCCATCTCGTGGTAACTGCGCGCGCCCAGGGGCAGCACGGCGAACAGCACCGTCCACCAGATGGTCAGGAAGATCGCGACGCTGGTGATCGGGCCCATCAGTGATGCGCGTCCTTGGGGCTTTCCATCAATTCCACGAGCATGCCGCCCATGTCCTTGGGGTGAACGAAGATGATCAGCGTTCCGTGGGCGCCGATCCTGGGCTCGCCTAGCACGGTCGCGCCCTTGGCGACCAGCGCGTCACGCGCCTCATGGATGTTCTCGACCTCGAAACACACATGGTGCTGGCCGCCCTTGGGGTTCTTGGCCAGGAAGGCGTGGATCGGCGAGGCCTCGCCATAGGGCTCGATCAGCTCGATCTGGCTGTTGGGCAGATTGACGAAGCAGACCCAGACGCCCTGCTCGGGCATGGCCCACTTCTCGGTGACCGAGGTGGCGCCCAGCAGCTCGCGATACATCTTCACCGACTCGTCGATGGAGGGCGTGGCGACGCCGATGTGGTTGAGCCTGCCGATCATGGTTCCTGTCCCGGTTCGTGCGGAGTTGGAGCCCAACTAACCGCGCCTCCGGCCGCGGCAGTCAAGCGCCGCGAAGGCCCTTCAGCCAGTGGAAGCGCACCGGCAGCAAGCCGACCAGCAGCAGGCCTAGCACGAAACCGCCCAGGTGCGCCTGCCATGAGACCAGGATCAGCCCCTGCTGGCTGGCCAGGCCGTAGGCGCCGGCGGCGACAACGACGATCAGGTTCATCACCAGGAACGACAGGGCCGAACGGCCGACGGCCTTGGAGAAGATCGGATGCAGCTCTTCCCTGCCCGGCCCGACCAGCCGCGCGCTCGCGCCCCACAGGCCGCAGATCGCGCCCGAGGCGCCCAGCAGCCAGGCGTCGGGCATCAACAGCCCGGCCAGCGCCACGCCGGCCAGACCGCAGCCAATATAGAGCCCGGCGAACAGCAGGCCGCCCAAGGCGTCTCGCCCCAGGCGCTGGGCGAGGCCCGGCCCCAGGGCGACCAGGGCGGCAGAGTTCATGACCACGTGCAGCCAGCCGGCGTGCAGGAACATCGAGGTCAGCGGCGTCCACCACAGTCCGTCCCGGAAATTGCCGGGGTGGAAGGCGCCGTAGCTGAGCATCCGCTCCTCCAGCCCCAGAGGCGCGCTGGCCAGTTGGGCGGCGAAGACGATCCAGATCAGGCCCAGGATCACCAGGACCGGCCAGGCCTCGAACCAGATGACGGCTGGTCCCTGGCCGAAGATCCCCTCTCGCCGCGAAGGCGTTTCCGGGGGCTCGGTCGGGGCCAGATCGTCGATGCTCATGCGGGCGTCAGAGACGCAGCACGGTCGTCTCGACGACCGGCTTGCGTTCCCAGATGCGGAAGGCGGCTTTCTTGACCGCGCGCGAGATGGCGTTCTCGATCGTCTCGTCGATCTCGCGGTCGTCGCCCGACAGGCGCTTGAAGGCCTCCTCGGCCTCTTCCGCCAGGTCGTCGAGCGCCTCGTCGAGGGGGTATTCTTCGTCGCCGGCCAAACCAAGGCCGCGGACCTGCGGGCCCGAGACGATCTTGTTGCGGCCGTCCAGCACGATCGATACGGCCAGCACGCCGTTGAACGCCGCGTGGCGACGCTCGCGCAGGGCCTCGCCGTTCTCGGGCGTCACGACGCCGCCGTCGACATAGAGGCGACCGGCCGGCACCTCGTCGATGATCTCCGGATGGCCGGGCGCCAGGCGCACCATGTCGCCGTTACGCGGGCTGACGGCGTGCGGGACCTGCAGGTCCTTGGCGAAGGCGGCGTGCTCGAGCAGGTGACGGCGCTCGCCATGGGTCGGCACGGCGATCTGCGGGCGGGCCCACTGGTACATCTGCTTGAGCTCGTCGCGGCACGGGTGGCCGCTGACGTGGATGCCGGGGGTGTCGCGCTCGGTGTGCAGGCGCACGCCGCGGTCGGCCAGCTTGTTCTGCAGGTTGCGGATCGGGATCTCGTTGCCCGGGATCACGCGCGAGCTGAACACCACGTGGTCGCCCGACGACAGCTTGACGTGCGGGTGGTTGCCCTCGGCGATGCGGGCGAGAGCCGCCCTCGCCTCGCCCTGGCTGCCGGTGCAGAGATACAGGATCTCATTCTCGGGCATGTGCTTGGCCTGGTCGTCGGTGACGAAGGGGTCGAGGCCGTCGAGCAGCCCGACCGACCGAGCGGCGGCGGCCATGCGGTGCATCGAGCGGCCAGCCAGGCAGACCTTGCGGCCGGCGGCCTGGGCGGCGCGGATCACGGTGTCCATGCGCGCCACGTTCGAGGCGAAGCAGGCCACGGCGATCTTGCCCGTCAGGCTGCCGATCAGCTTGTTCAGCTCGACGCGAACGTCGGCTTCCGAGCCGGACTCGCCCTCGACGAAGACGTTGGTGCTGTCGCAGACCATGGCCAGCACGCCTTCGTCGCCCAGGCGGCGCAGGGCCTCGACGTCGGTGGCTGCGCCGAGCTGCGGATCGGGATCGATCTTCCAGTCGCCGGTGTGCAGGATGGTGCCCAGCGGGGTCTTGATCGCCAGGCCGTTCGGCTCGGGGATCGAGTGGGTCAGGGTGACCATTTCCAGGTGGAACGGTCCCAGGTCGAAGCTGCCGCTCAGCGGCACCTCGATGATCTCGACCTCGTCCAGCAGGTTGGCGTCGCGCAGCTTCTCGCGCAGCAGGAAGGCGGTGAAGGGCGTGGCGTAGACCGGCGCCTTCAGCTGCGGCCACAGCCAGGCGACGGCGCCCAAGTGGTCTTCGTGCGCGTGGGTCAGGACGATGCCGAGAATGTCGTCGGCATAGGGAACGATGTACTCGGGGTCGGGCAGGATGATCTCGACGCCCGGCGTCGTCTGGTCGCCGAAAGTGACGCCCAGGTCGACGACGATCCACTTGCGGTCGTCGGCGGGGCCGTAGCCGTACAGGTTGAAGTTCATGCCGATCTCGTTCGACCCGCCCAGCGGCAGGAAGACGAGCTCGTCGTTGGTTTGCTTTTTCATTCGATCTCTAGGTGGGTATTGCGGCGGTGAATTTCGAGGAGACCACGGATGGTCAGATCAGGGTCGAAGTGGTCGATGCTGTCGGTGGCGCCCTCGAACAGCGAGGCGACGCCGCCGGTGGCGACCACGGTCAGGGCCTCGCCGCGCTCTTCCTTGATGCGCGAGACGAGGCCTTCGATGAGCGAGATATAGCCCCAGAACACGCCCGACTGCATGGCGCCGACCGTGTCGGTGCCCACGATCTTGCCGGGACGCTGGATGGCGATGCGGGGCAGCTTGGCGGCCGCTTCGTGCAGCGCCTGCATGGAGAGGTTGATGCCGGGAGCGATGATGCCGCCCTCGAAGGCGCCGTCAGCGGCCACGATATCGAAGGTCGTGGCCGTGCCGCTGTCGATGACGATCAGCGGCCCCTTGTAGAGCATGCTGGCGCCCACGGCGTTGACCAGGCGGTCGGCGCCGGCCTCGGACGGCTTGTCGATGCGGATATCGACGCCCAGCCTGGCGTTCTCGCCGATCACCAGCGGCTCGACGTTCAGGTAGCGGCGCGACAGGTTGCGCAGGTTGAACAGCGACTGGGGCACGACGCTGGAGATGATGCAGGCGTCCAGCGAGCGGAAGCCCAGGCCCTGCATCGACATCAGTTGCGACAGCCACACCACGTACTCGTCGGCGGTGCGGGTGCTCTCGGTGGCGGCCCGCCACTGGGCGATCCACGACTGGCCGTCGTGGATGGCGAACATGGTGTTGGTGTTGCCCTGTTCGATGGCCAGCAGCATCAGGAAGCTCCGAAGAAGACGTCGCCGGCGGTGATCCGGCGCAGTTGGCCGTCAGCCAGGCGCAGGCGCAAGGCCCCATCGCTGTCCAGGCCCTCGGCTATGCCCTCCACCGTCTCATTGCCGAGCCGGGCGACGCAGGGTTCGCCCATGCCGTGGGCCTTGGCGGTCCAGGCGTCGGCGATGGCGGGAAAGCCCAGGCGCATCCAGACGTCGAGCCAGCGGTCGAACGAAGCGGCCAGCACCTTGATCGCCTCCTCCGGCGACGGCGGCGGTTCGGCGCGCCAGGTCGGCAGCGCCGTGGTCGGGCGCTCGCTGTCGATGGGCTTGCGGGCCAAGTTGACGCCGATCCCCACGGCCAGCCACAGGCCGCCGTCCGGCGACTTGCCGGACTCGATGAGGATGCCGCTGATCTTCAGGCCGCCGACCATCGGGTCGTTGGGCCATTTCAGGCTGACCAGACGCTCGGGCACATAGGTCGCCAGCAGGTCGGCCACCGCAAGGGCGGCGACGAACGAGACCTGGGCGGCCTCGGCCGGCGGCTTGTCGAGGGTGAGCAGAAGGGTGGCGGCCAGGTTGCCGTCGCCGGTTTCCCAGGCGCGGCCCCGGCGCCCCCGGCCCGCGGTCTGCCGCAGGCCGACGATCCAGACGGCGTCGGTCCGCCCCGCTTCTGCGCGACGGCGGACCTCGGCGTTGGTCGAGTCGATCTCGTCGAGAACGACGACGGGCGGCCCCTTGCCCGCCCCGTTGTCGAACGGGGGGCCGCCCGTCACGTCACAGGTGGCCGAAAGCCGCCGCCGCGAGCTTGGCGGCGGGGTCGAGCCAGATCAGCGCGACCAGGACGACCGGGAACGAGAACAGCGCCGCGGCGAAGCCGATCGCGCGAGCGGTCGGTTGCGGCTTGTCCACCGCGCCGGCCGGCGCATCGAACCACATCGCCTTGATCAGGCGCAGGTAATAGAAGGCGGCCACGACGCTGCCCACGAGGCCGAGCACGGCGGCCCACTGCAGCGGCACGTCGCCCGCGCCCATGGCGGCCTTGAAGACGTAGAACTTGGCCCAGAAGCCCGAGAACGGCGGCAGGCCGAGCGCCGACAGCGAGAACGCTGTAAGGGCCAGGGCCACGCCCGGACGCTGCTTCACCAGGCCGGCCATGTCCTCGATGGTCTCCATCGGCTTGCCGTCGCGGTTCAGCGCCTGCAGGCAGGCGAAGAAGCCGGTGACGTCCACCATGTAGAGCACCATGAACACCAGCATCGAGTGGATGCCGACCTCGCCGCCGGTGGCGACGCCCAGCAGGGCGTAGCCGACGTTGGCGATCGAGGAATAGGCCCACAGGCGCTTGAGGTTGGTCTGGGCCAGACCCGCGAAGGCGCCGACGAACACCGACAGCAGGGCCGCGATGATCAGCACCTGGCGCCATTGCGACACGGCGTCGGGGAAGGCGTCGCCCAGCACGCGGGCGAACATCATCATGGCGGCCAGCTTCGGCGCGGCGGCGAAGAAGCCGACGACCGGGGTCGGGGCGCCTTCGTAGACGTCCGGCGTCCACATGTGGAACGGCGCGGCCGAAACCTTGAACGCCAGGCCGCAGATCACGAAGATCAGGCCGAACAGCAGGCCAAGGCCATGAGCGCCGTGCGAGGCGACGGCGATGTCGGCGAAGCGGGTCGAACCGGCGAAGCCGTAGATCAGCGAGGCGCCGTACAGCAGGATGCCCGACGACAGCGCGCCCAGCACGAAGTACTTCAGGCCCGCTTCCGAGGCCTTGGCGTCGTCGCGGCGGAAGGCCGCCAGGACGTACAGGGCCAGCGATTGCAGCTCGACGCCGATATAGAGGCTGATCAGGTCGCCGGCCGAGGCGGTGACGCCCATGCCGACGGCCGACAGTACGACCAGGACCGGGAACTCGAACTTCTGGTCGCCGCGGGCGGCCAGCCAGCGATCGCCGAGCACGATGGCCAGGGCGCTGAACAGGAAGATCGCGACCTTGGCGTAGCTGGCGGCGGCGTCGGCCGAGTAGACGCCGTTGAAGGCGTGGCCGTGCGGACCGATCGCCGCCAGGACGGCGGCGGCCAGCAGCGCCAGGACCGAAGCGCCCGTGAAGACCGGCGTGGTCTTCTTGGAGAAGGCGCCCCAGACCAGCAGCAGCAGGGCCGAGACCCCGAGGACCAGCTCGGGCAGGACGAGGGAGATGTTGGCGGAGAACGTCATGGGGTCCCTCACCCGCCCACGGCGGCGCGCCAGGCGCCGACGAGCCCGTCGACGGACGACGCGGTCAGGTTGAACACAAGATTGGGATAGATGCCGAGCACCAGGGTCATGATGATCAGCGGCACGAAGAGCAGGATCTCGCGCGCGTCGAGGTCGGTGATCGTCTTCAGTTCCGGATTGACGATCTCGCCGTACATGACGCGGCGGTACAGCGTCAGGGCGTACATCGCCGACAGGATCACGCCGGTGGCCGACACGATCGCCGTCCAGGTCGAGGCCTGGTAGACGCCGGTCATCGTCAGGATTTCACCGACGAAGCCGGAGGTGCCCGGCAGGCCGACGTTACCCATCGTGAACAGCAGGAACACGAAGGCGTAGTGCGGCATGCGGTTGGTCAGGCCGCCGTAGAAGGCGATCTCGCGAGTGTGCATGCGGTCGTAGACCACGCCGACGCAGAGGAAGAGCGCGCCCGAGATCACGCCGTGGCTGATCATCTGGAACAGGGCGCCCTGCTCGCCGGCGGCGTTGCCCGAGAAGATGCCCATGGTCACGAAGCCCATGTGGGCGACCGACGAGTAGGCGATCAGCTTCTTGATGTCGGTCTGACGGAAGGCGACCAGCGAGGTGTAGACGATGGCGATGCCCGACATGGCGAACACCAGCGGCTGGAACATCTCCGAGGCGTTCGGGAACATCGGGATGCTGAAGCGCATGAAGCCGTAGCCGCCCATCTTCAGCAGGATGCCGGCCAGGATGACCGAACCCGCCGTCGGGGCTTCAACGTGGGCGTCGGGCAGCCAGGTGTGCACCGGCCACATCGGCATCTTCACCGCGAACGAGGCGAAGAAGGCCAGCCACAGCCAGGTCTGGAGCCACGGGGCGAACTTGTAGGTCATGAGCTCGGGGATCGACGAGGTGCCGGCGATCGAGATCATGGCCAGGATGGCCGCCAGCATCAGCACCGAGCCGAGCAGCGTGTAGAGGAAGAACTTGTAGGCCGCGTAGATCCGGCGCTTGCCGCCCCAGATGCCGATGATCAGGAACATCGGCACCAGGCCCCCTTCGAAGAAGAGGTAGAACAGCACCAGGTCCAGCGCGCAGAACACGCCGACCACCAGGGTCTCGAGGACCAGGAAGGCGATCAGGTATTCGACGACGCGCTTCTCGACCGACTTCCAGCTGGCCACGATACAGATCGGCAGCAGGAAGGCGGTGAGCAGGACCAGCAGCACCGAGATGCCGTCGATGCCCATGCGATAGTGCAGGCCCGCGAACCAGGCGACGTCTTCCACGAACTGGAAGCCCGGGTTCTTCGGGTCGAACTGCAGGGTCACCACCAGCGCCAGGGCGAAGGTGACCAGGGTGGTCGCCAGGGCGATCCACTTGGACAGGGTGTCGGTGGCGGCGCCCGGCCCCTTGGCGGCGCGAGCCGCCAGGATCAGGGCCACGCCGACGAGCGGAGCGAAGGTCGTAAGGCTGAGCAGGCCGGTCATCGATCCGTCCTCAACGGAATGCGTAAAGGGCGAACGTCAGCAGGCCGGCGACGCCGAGCAGCATGACGAAAGCGTAGTGGTAGACGTAGCCGGTCTGGGCTTTGCCCGTCTTGCGGCCGACGGCGTAGGAGACGGCGCTGACGCCGTCGGGACCCAGGCGATCGATGATCTTCTGGTCCCCGCCCTTCCAGAACAGGTCGCCGAGGAACCGGGCGGCGCGCACGAAGGTGGCGTCGTACAGCTCGTCGAAGAACCACTTGTTGTAGAAGAACACGTACAGCGGGCCCTTGCGCTCGGCGAGCTTGAGGCCCAGCCGCTCGTTGCCCTTGATCAGGTAGACGTAGACGGCGATGGCCAGGCCGATGAGCGAGGCGATCAGCGGGCTCCACTTCACCCAGGTCGCAACGTTGTGCGCGTCGTGCAGCACGTGGTTGGTCGGGGCGTTGTAGATCGCGCCGCGCCAGAACTCGGCCTCGTGGTGACCCACGAAGTAGCCGGTGAAGACGAAGCCGGCGGCGACCGCGCCGATCGACAGCACGACCAGCGGGAACAGCATCACCCACGGGCTCTCGTGCGGCTTGTGATCGTGGCCATGGCCATGGTCGTCATGGCCATGATCGTCGTGCGCGCCGTGGGCGTGGTCGTCATGACCATGGGCGGCGTGCGCGTGATCGTCGTGGCCGTGGTCGTCATGACCCCAGCGGGCCTTGCCGTTGAAGGTGAAGAACGCCAGGCGCCACGAGTAGAACGAGGTCAGGCCGGCGACGAGCACGCCGATGACCCACGCGAACATGGCGATCTGGTTGTGGCCGCCCGCGGCGAAGGCCGCCTCGATGATGGTGTCCTTCGAGTAGAAGCCGGCGAAGCCCAGGTGCAGCGGCGGGAAGCCGAGGCCCGTGATGGCGATCGTGCCGATCGTCATGGCGATAAAGGTCACCGGCAGCAGCTTGGCCAGGGCGCCGTAGCGGCGCATGTCCTGCTCGTGGTGCATGCCGTGGATCACCGAACCGGCGCCCAGGAACAGCAGCGCCTTGAAGAAGGCGTGCGTGAACAGGTGGAACATGGCCGCCTGGTAGGCGCCCACGCCGGCGGCGAAGAACATGTAGCCCAGCTGCGAACAGGTCGAGTAGGCGATGACGCGCTTGATGTCGTTCTGGGTCAGGCCGACCGTCGCGGCGAAGAGAGCCGTGACGGCGCCGATCACCGTGACGATGTTCTTGGCCACGGGGGCGTATTCGAACATCGGCGACAGCAGGCACAGCATGTAGACGCCGGCGGTCACCATGGTGGCCGCGTGGATCAGCGCCGACACGGGGGTCGGGCCTTCCATGGCGTCCGGAAGCCAGGTGTGCAGGAAGAACTGCGCCGACTTGCCCATGGCGCCGATGAACAGCAGGAAGCAGGCGATGTCGACCAGAGGCCAGCTATGGCCGGCGAACTGCCAGCTGCGGGCGGCGCCCGCCTGGATCATCGGGAACAGTTCGGCGAAGTTGATCGTGCCGAACGCCCAGTAGACGGTCATGATGCCGAGCGCGAAGCCGAAGTCGCCGACGCGGTTGACGACGAAGGCCTTGATGGCGGCCGCGCTGGCCGACGGCTTCTTGAACCAGAAGCCGATCAGCAGGTACGAGGCCAGGCCCACGCCTTCCCAGCCGAAGAACAGCTGCATGAAGTCGGCGGCGGTGACCAGCGACAGCATGGCGAAGGTGAAGAGCGACAGGTACGCGAAGAAGCGCGGCTTGCTGTCGTCCTCGGCCATGTAGCCCCAGGAGTAGATGTGGACGAGCGCCGAGACGGTCGTGACCACGATCAGCATGGTCGCCGACAGGGCGTCGATGCGGATCGACCAGTTGGCGATGAAGTCGCCCACGTGGATGAAGGGCAGCAGCGAGACCGTGAAGGCCTCCATGTGGCCCCAGGTCCACTGGCTGAAGGTGACCCACGACAGGGCGCAGGCCAGGATCAGCAGGCCCGTGGTGACGGCTTGCGACGCGACGTTGCCGATCCGCCGGCCGAACAGGCCGGCGATGATCGCGCCCACCAGCGGGGCGAAGACGAGAATGGTGACGAGCGATTGCACTGGGTCAGCCCTTCATCATGCTGGCGTCGTCGACCGCGATGTCGCCGCGGTTCCGGAAGAAGGTCACCAGGATGGCGAGGCCGACGGCGGCCTCTGCGGCCGCCACGGTCAGCACGAACATCGCGAAGATCTGGCCCACAACGTTGTGCAGGTAGGCCGAGAAGGCGACCAGGTTGATGTTCACCGCCAGCAGAATGAGCTCGATCGACATCAGGATGACGATGATGTTCTTGCGGTTCACGAAGATCCCGAAGACGCCGATCGTGAAGAGGATGGCGGCGACGATGAGGTAATGCGGAAGGCCGATCATTCGCTGATCCCCTCGCCCGGCTTGATCTGCACGAGTTCCATTCCGGTCTTGGGCGTACGGGCGACCTGCTTGCCGATATCCTGGCGCTTGACGCCCGGCTTGTGACGCAGGGTCAGGACGATGGCGCCGATCATCGCGACCAGCAGCACCAGACCCGCAGCCTGGAAGAAGAAGATGTAGTCGGTGTAGAGCACCCGGCCGATGGCCTCGGTGTTGCTGACACCGCCCGGCGACGCCAGCGGAGCGGCGTTCTTGGCGGCCGCGCCGTTGGTGGCCACGCTGACGGCGACCATGATCATCTCGATCGTCAGGATGCCGCCGACCAGACCGCCGATCGGCAGGTACTGGGCGAAGCCGTCCCGAAGCGCTTCGAAGTCGATGTCGAGCATCATGACGACGAAGAGGAACAGCACCGCGACCGCGCCCACATAGACGACGATCAGCAGCATCGCGAGGAACTCCGCGCCCAGGAGGACGAAGAGGCCTGCGGCCGAGAAGAAGGCGGTGATCAGGAAGAGCACCGAGTGCACGGGGTTCTTGGCCGAGACGACGAGAAGACCCGCCGCAATGGTCACGAACGCCAGCAAGTAGAAAGCTATCGCCTGCAAGGCCATTGGCCCAGGTGCTCCCCTGATAAGTTCAAATAACAGCGACGTGCGAAGCGCACGCCGCCAACTCGGATTCGCGCCGACCGTTTAGCGGTACGGAGCGTCCAACTCCAGATTCTTCGCGATCAGCCGCTCCCAACGGTCACCGTTGTCGAGCAGCTTTTCCTTGTCGTAGTAGAGCTCTTCACGCGTCTCGACCGCGAACTCGATGTTCGGGCCTTCGACGATGGCGTCCACCGGGCAGGCCTCCTGGCACAGGCCGCAGTAGATGCACTTGACCATGTCGATGTCGTACCGGGTCGTGCGGCGGCTGCCGTCCTCGCGCGGTTCGGCTTCGATGGTGATGGCCTGGGCCGGGCAGATGGCCTCGCACAGCTTGCACGCGATGCAGCGCTCTTCCCCGTTGGGGTAGCGGCGCAGGGCGTGCTCGCCCCGGAAGCGCGGCGACTGCGGGCCGCGCTCGTTGGGATAGATCACGGTCTTCTTCGGCGCGACCAGATACTTCATGGCCAGGCCGAAGGCGCCCGCGAAGTCCAGCAGGGCGACGCCTTTGACGGCTTGGGTGATACGACTCATCATGGCCGCTTAACCTTCGGAATGACGCAGGTGTAGTTCGAAAGCTGGGCGGGATCTCCCCCGTCCATCTTGGCTTGCAACGATCCGCCTTCGGCCTGGCACTTGTCGCCGGCCCGACGCAGCTCGTCGTAGTTCACGATCCCTCGCCCCAGCGAATAGGAGCGGTCCTCGGCGACGGACGCGCAGGCGCCCGCCGTCGTCAGGACCAGCCCGGTCAGGGCCAGGGCGAGCGGACGCCTCATCCCGCCACCGGCGAGAAGACGCGCCAGCCGGCCACCAGCACGACCAGCACCAGCGACATCGGCAGGAAGACCTTCCAGCCCAGGCGCATCAGTTGGTCGTAGCGGTAGCGGGGCACGATGGCCTTGGCCATGGCGAACATGAAGAACCAGAAGCAGATCTTGGCGTAGAACACCAAGGCCAGCAGCAGGTTGGCCGCGAAAGTCGGCCAGGTGGCCATGAAGTCCGTCGGGAAGCCGGGGTTCCAGCCGCCGAAGAACAGCACGTTGATCATGGCGCACATCAGGACGATGTTCGAATATTCGGCGACCATGAACAGCAGGTACGGGGTCGAGGAGTACTCGACCTGGTAGCCGGCCACGAGTTCGGATTCAGCTTCCGGAAGGTCGAACGGCGGGCGGTTCGTCTCGGCCAGGGCCGAGATGTAGAACATGCCCATGGCGATCACCATGACCGGCAGCAGGACGATGTTCTTGAGGCCGCCGCCGAAGACGTTCCAGTTCCAGATCCAGCCGGACTGATGCTCGACGATGGTCGACAGGTTCATCGAACCGGCCAGCAGGATCACCGTGATGATGATCAGGCCGATCGACACTTCGTACGACACCATCTGCGCCGCCGAACGCAGCGCGCCCAGGAACGGGTACTTCGAGTTCGAAGCCCAGCCGCCCATGATGATGCCGTAGACGCCCAGCGAGCTCATCGCCAGCAGGTAGAGGATGCCGACGTTCAGGTTGGAGACGACCCAGCCCGGCGCGAACGGCACCACGGCCCAGCCGATGAAGCCCAGGATCAGGCTGATCAGCGGGGCCAGCAGGAAGATGGCCTTGTCGGCGCCGGCCGGGATGACGATTTCCTTCAGCACGAACTTGCCGAAGTCGGCGAACGACTGAAGCAGGCCGAAAGGACCGACGACGTTGGGGCCCTTGCGCATCTGGACGCCGGCCCAGATCTTGCGGTCGGCCAGCAGCAGGAAGGCCAGGCTCAGCAGGACCCAGATCACGACCAGCAGGATGCCGCCGAGCGTGAGGCCGAACCAGAGAAGCGGATTGATCTCGTTCACGGCTTACTCCGCGGCGATCTTGGAGGCGGCCGAGACGTTGGCCGCGCACTCGGCCATGGTCACGCTGGCGCGCGCGATGGGATTGGTCAGGTGGAAGGCCTTCACCGGGCTCTCGAACGGAGCGTCGGTCGCCTCCCCTTCCCCGCCGACGGCGGCGAGGTCGAACACGGTGGGAACCGAGCCCGGGGCGAAGTCGATCTGGCCGAAGGTGGGGTGATCCGCGAACAGCTTGGCGCGCAGCTGGTCCAGGCTGTCATAAGGCAGCTTGTGGCCCAGGGTTTCCGACAGCGCCCGCAGGATCGACCAGTCTTCCTTGGCCTCGCCCTTCGGGAACACGGCCCGCTTGCCCATCTGCACCCGGCCCTCGGTGTTCACGTACAGGCCGTTCTTTTCGGTGTAGGCGGCGCCAGGCAGGATGACGTCGGCCTTGTGGGCGCCGGCGTCGCCGTGGGTGCCGAGATAGATCTTGAAGGCGTCCGAAGCGGCGCTTTCGCACTCGTCGGCGCCCAGCAGGAACAGCACGTCCAGCGCGCCCGGCTTCAGCATGTCGCCGGTCGACAGACCGCCCTCGGCAGGCACGAAGCCCAGGTCGAGGCCAGCCACGCGGGCGGCGGCGGTGTGCAGCACGTTCCAGCCGTTCCAGCCTTCGCGGACCACGTTGAAGGTCTTGGCGAGGCCGGCGGCGGCCTTGAGGACCGCCGCGCCGTCGGCGCGGGCCAGGGCGCCCTGGCCGATGATGATCGCGGGACGCTCGGCGGCCTCGAAGGCGGCGACGAAGTCGTTCTTGGCCTTGGCCAGGCCCGACAGGGTCTTGGCGCCCGCGCCGAGGTAGTCGTAGCCGAAGGTCAGGTCGACCTGCTCGCCGATGACGCCGAAGCGGGTCTTGCCGGCCAGCCACTGCTTGCGGAAGCGGGCGTTGAGGACCGGGGCCTCGAGGCGCGGGTTGCTGCCGACGAACAGGACGACGTCGGCGTCTTCGATGCCGGCGATGGTCGAGTTGAACAGCCAGCTCTCGCGCGGGCCCTGGCCCAGGGCCGCGCCGTCCTGGCGGGCGTCGAGGTTCTTCACGCCGAGAGCGGTGAAGAGGTCCTTGGTCGCCTTCAGGCTTTCGGCGTCCTGCAGGTCGCCGGCGATGACGCCGATGCGCTCGGGCGCGGTCGCCTTGATCTTGGCGGAGACGGCGGCGAAGGCTTCAGCCCAGGTGGCCGGCTTCAGCTTGCCGTCGACGCGGACGTACGGACGGTCGAGGCGCTGGCGCTGCAGGCCGTCGACGGCGTAGCGCGTCTTGTCGGAGATCCACTCTTCGTTGACCTCCTCGTTGATGCGCGGCAGCACGCGCAGCACGGCGTTGGCGCGGCCGTCGACGCGGATCGACGAGCCGAGCGCGTCCATCACGTCGATGCTTTCGGTCTTCTTCAGTTCCCACGGGCGGGCTTCGAAGGCGTACGGCTTGGAGGTCAGGGCGCCGACCGGGCACAGGTCGATGACGTTGGCCGACAGTTCCGAGGTCACCGCGGCGCCCAGGTAGGTCGTGATCTCGACGTCTTCACCGCGCGAGATCAGGCCGATTTCCGGCGAGCCGGCGACTTCGGTGATGAAGCGGACGCAGCGGGTGCACTGGATGCAGCGCGTCATCACGGTCTTGATGAGCGGGCCCATGGCCTTCTCTTCGACCGCGCGCTTGTTCTCGTCGTAGCGGCTGTCGTCGCGGCCGTAGCCGACGGCCTGGTCCTGCAGGTCGCACTCGCCGCCCTGGTCGCAGATCGGGCAGTCCAGCGGGTGGTTGATGAGCAGGAACTCCATCACCCCTTCGCGGGCCTTCTTGACCATCGGAGTCTTGGTGAAGATCTCCTGGCCCTCGGCGGCCGGCAGGGCGCACGAAGCCTGCGGCTTCGGCGGGCCGGGCTTAACCTCGACCAGGCACATGCGGCAGTTGCCGGCGATGCTCAGACGTTCGTGATAGCAGAAGCGCGGGATCTCTTCCCCAGCCAGTTCCGCAACCTGCAGAACCGTCATGCCGGGTTCGAACTCGACCTCGACGCCGTTGACCTTGGCGATTGCCATTCTCGTTACTCCGCCGCGATCAGCTTGGCGCCCTGCACGTGCAGGCGACCGCTACGATAGGAAGCGATCCGCTCTTCAACCTCGTGGCGGAAGTGGCGGAACAGACCCTGGATCGGCCAGGCGGCCGCGTCGCCCAGGGCGCAGATGGTGTGACCCTCGACCTGGGTCGTGACGTCCAAAAGGGTGTCGATTTCCTTCGGATCGGCTTCGCCGGTGGCCATGCGCTCCATGACGCGCCACATCCAGCCGGTGCCTTCGCGGCACGGCGTGCACTGACCGCAGCTCTCGTGCTTGTAGAAGTACGACAGGCGGGCGATGGCGCGGACCAGGTCGGTGGACTTGTCCATGACGATGACGGCGGCGGTGCCCAGGCCCGACTTCAGGTTACGCAGGGCGTCGAAGTCCATCGGCAGGTCTTCGCACTGCTCGGCCGGGATCATCGGAACCGACGAACCGCCGGGGATGACGGCCTTGAGATTACCCCAGCCGCCGCGGATGCCGCCGCAGTGATCTTCCATCAGCTGACGGAAGGGGATGCTCATGGCTTCTTCGACGTTGCAGGGCAGGTTCACGTGGCCCGAGACGCAGAACAGCTTGGTGCCGGCGTTGTTGGGACGGCCGAAACCGGCGAACCAGGCCGCGCCGCGGCGCAGGATCGTACCGGCGACGGCGATGCTCTCGACGTTGTTGACCGTGGTCGGCATGCCATAGAGGCCAGCGCCGGCCGGGAACGGAGGCTTTAGGCGCGGCTGGCCTTTCTTGCCTTCCAGGCTTTCCAGCAGGGCCGTCTCTTCGCCGCAGATATAGGCGCCGGCGCCGTGGTGGACGTAGATGTCGAAGTCCCAGCCGTGGATGTTATCCTTGCCGACTAGCTTGGCCTCGTAGGCTTGCTTGATCGCCGCTTCCAGGCGCTCGCGCTCGAAGACGTATTCGCCGCGGATGTAGATGTAGCAGGCGTGGGCCAGCATGGCGCGCGAGGCGATCAGGCAGCCCTCGATCAGGAGATGCGGGTCATGCCGCATGATCTCCCGGTCCTTGCAGGTGCCCGGCTCGGACTCGTCGGCGTTGACGACGAGATAGTGCGGACGACCTTCCTTCACTTCCTTGGGCATGAAGGACCACTTCAGACCGGTCGAGAAACCAGCGCCCCCACGGCCTCGCAGACCGGAGTTCTTCATGTTCTCGATGATCCAGTCGCGCCCGGCGTCCAGAATATCCTTGGTGCCGTTCCAGCAACCGCGCGCCTTCGCACCTTCCAGACCCCAGTCCTGGAGCCCGTAAAGGTTGGTGAAGATGCGATCCTTGTCTTCGAGGATACCGACCATGACTCTAGCTTTGCGGATCGAATGGATGGGTGCGGACATAGCGCGTCCGCCGGACGATGACATAGGCGAAAAGCAGCCAACCGGCGCCGATCACCAAAAGACCTGTGGGCGTAGCCCAGGCTGGCGCGCCGGGGACCTCCCGGCCCCAGATCAGCAGCAGCACGCCCGCCAGGCTGGCCAGGAAACCGAAGGCCCGTTCCTTGCGGTACAGGCTTCGGATCGTGGCCACGTAGGCCCGCCGCTTGTCGGCGAGGTCGTCGCTCATGGCGCCCTCCCCGCTTCCGGCGTTTCAGGCTTGGTGGCATTCAGCCAGCCGAGCACGAACCAGATCTGGGCGCCCAGCCCGGCGACGATCGCCAGGACGAACACCGGCAGCAGCCAGGAGACGTGGAAAGCCACGTGCCCGACGATCGCCGCGCCGGCCAGCAGGAAGCACACGACGTCGATGGCGATCATCGTCGTGAAGCGCTTCTTCTGTTGGACGGCCACGTCGGTCATCAGGCGGCGGGCTCCGCCTTGGTCTTCTTCGGCTTCTCGGGCAGGTTCGGGATCTTGATCTTCTTGGCCGCCGAGCCGTCGTACAGCTTCGGATCGGTCAAGGTCTGGATCTTGTCCTTCGGCTCCGAGGACTTGCGGCCCTCGTAGCTGCCCGGCTGCGGGGCCTTGCCCGCGGCGAAGTCGTCGAGGATCTGGGCCAGGCTCTCCGGCGTCAGGTCTTCGTAGTAGTAGTCGTTGATGGCCGCCATCGGGGCGTTGCAGCAGGCGCCGAGGCACTCGACCTCTTCCCAGCTGAACTTGCCGTCGGCCGAGACCGAGTGGGCCGGGCCGATCTTCTTCTCCAGCACCGAGCGCAGGTCGAGCGCGCCGCGCAGCTGGCAGGGCGTGGTGCCGCACAGCTGGACGAAGGCGGTCTTACCCACCGGGGCCAGCTGGAACATCACGTAGAAGGTGGCCACTTCGAGAACGCGGATGACCGGCATCTCGAGCTGGCGCGCGATCTCCTGGATCGCGGGCTCCTGCACCCAGCCTTCCTGCTTCTGGGCCAGCCACAGCATCGGGATCACCGCCGACTGCTTGCGGGCGGCGGGGTACTTGGCTTTCCACCAGTCGGCCTTGGCCTGGCTTTCGGCCGAGAAGGCGAAGCTGGCGGGCTGTTCCTTGGCGAGACGACGGACGCTCATCGGGCGAAATCCACGCGGACGATCTTGTCGCCCTTGAAGGTGTAGATGGCGGCGACCTGGAAAGGCGCGTCGCCGTTGCCGCGGTCGACGTGCTCGTGATCGATCACGTTCGAGCCGACCACGATGCGGTTCAGCAGCTTCGCGTGGTTCTTGGGGAACTCGGCGAAGGTCTTGGCGTAGAAGGCGCGGTAGGCCTCGATGCCCGTGCGCGCCACCTCGCCGTTCAGGCCGGCAACGACCACGTCGTCGGCGAAGTGGGCGCAGTGGGCGTCCAGATCCTGGGCGTTGTAGGCGTCCAGCTGGGCCTGGGCGATGGTTTCCAGGCTCATCGGTCGACCTCGCCGAACACGATGTCGAGCGAGCCCAGGATGGCCGAAACGTCGGCCAACTGGTGGCCGCGGTTCATCCAGTCCATGGCGGCCAGGTGCGAGAAGCCCGGAGCCTTGATCTTGCAGCGGTACGGCTTGTTGGTGCCGTTGCTGACGACGTAGACGCCGAACTCGCCCTTGGGGGCTTCGACGGCCGCGTAGACCTCGCCTTCCGGCGTCTTGAAGCCCTCGGTATAGAGCTTGAAGTGGTGGATCAGGGCTTCCATCGAGCGCTTCATCTCGGCGCGACGGGGCGGGCTGACCTTGTTGTCCTCGCTCAGCACCGGACCCGGCGTGGCGCGCAGCATGGCCACGGCCTGCAGGATGATCTTGGTGCTCTCGCGCATCTCCTGCATGCGGCAGAGATAACGGTCGTAGCAGTCGCCGTTCTTGCCCAGCGGGATGTCGAACTCGAACTCGTTGTAGTTCTCGTACGGCTGGTTGCGGCGCAGGTCCCAGGCGATGCCCGAACCGCGCACCATCACGCCCGAGAAGCCCCAGGCCCAGGCGTCTTCCTTGCTCACGACGCCGATATCGACGTTGCGCTGCTTGAAGATGCGGTTGTCGGTGATCAGGCCTTCGATGTCGTCGCAGATCTTGGGGAAAGCCTTCGCCCAGGTCTCGATGTCGTCGATCAGGCTCGGGGTCAAGTCCTGGTGGACGCCGCCCGGACGGAAGTAGTTGGCGTGCAGGCGAGCGCCGCAGGCGCGCTCGTAGAACACCATCAGCTTCTCGCGCTCCTCGAAGCCCCAGAGCGGCGGCGTCAGGGCGCCGACGTCCATGGCCTGGGTCGTCACGTTCAGCAGGTGGTTAAGGATCCGGCCGATCTCGCAGAACAGCACGCGCACGATCTGGCCGCGCTTGGGCACTTCAACGCCCAGCAGCTTCTCGATCGCCAGGCAGAACGCATGCTCCTGGTTCATCGGCGCCACGTAGTCGAGGCGGTCGAAGTACGGAATGTTCTGCAGATAGGTGCGCGCTTCCATCAGCTTCTCGGTGCCGCGGTGCAGCAGGCCGATGTGCGGATCGACGCGCTCGACGATTTCACCGTCGAGCTCCAGCACCAGGCGCAGCACGCCGTGCGCGGCCGGGTGCTGGGGGCCGAAGTTGATGTTGAACTTGCGGACCGGGGTTTCCGGGATCGCCGGAACGGTCGGTTCGTCGCGGAAGAAGTCGGTCGCCGCGGCGGGAGCGTTCGTGCCAGTCATGACTTAAGCCTTCTCCGCCTTCTCGTCGCCCGGCAGGGCGTACTTGGCGCCCTCCCACGGAGAGAGGAAGTCGAATGCGCGGTACTCGGTGATCTTCACGGGTTCGTAGACGACGCGCTTGAGCTCGTCGTCGTAGCGGACCTCGACATAGCCCGTCATCGGGAAGTCTTTCCGCAGCGGGTGACCGTGGAAGCCGTAGTCCGTCAGGATGCGGCGCAGGTCCGGGTGGCCTTCGAAGAACACGCCGTACATGTCGAACACTTCGCGCTCGAACCAATCGGCGACCGGGAACACGGGCGTAGCGCTCGGCACCGGGGTGTCTTCGTCGGTCTGCACCTTCACGCGGACGCGGACGTTCTTCACCATCGACAGCAGGTGGTAGACCACGTCGAAACGCGCGGCGCGTTCCGGATAGTCGACCGCCGTCAGGTCCACCAGCTGGTGGAAGCGGTAGTCGGGGTGATCGCGCAGGTAGGTCAGCAGCTCGACCACGCGGTTGGCCGAACCCAGCAGGTTCAGCTCGCCGAACGCCACGTTGTACGAGGCGATCGCGCCGGCCGAGTTGGCGACGATCGCCTGGCCGAGGGCTTCGAGGTCTTGGCTCATCGCTCGATGGTCCCCGTGCGACGGATCTTCTTCTGGAGCTGCAGCACGCCGTAGACGAGCGCTTCGGCCGTAGGCGGGCAGCCCGGCACGTAGATGTCGATCGGCACGACGCGGTCGCAGCCGCGAACGACGCTGTAGCTGTAATAGTAGTAGCCGCCGCCGTTGGCGCAGCTGCCCATCGAGATGACGTAGCGGGGCTCGGGCATCTGGTCGTAGACCTTGCGCAGAGCCGGAGCCATCTTGTTGGTCAGCGTACCGGCGACGATCATCACGTCCGACTGGCGCGGGCTGGCGCGCGGGGCGAAGCCGTAGCGCTCCAGGTCGTAGCGCGGCATGGCCGAGTGCATCATCTCGACGGCGCAGCAGGCCAGGCCGAACGTCATCCACATCAGCGAGCCCGTGCGGGCCCAGGTGATGAGGTCGTCGGCGGCGGCCGTGATGAAGCCCTTGTCGGCCAGCTGCTGCGATACGCCGTCGAAGAAGGCGTCGTGCAGCTTGGGGTCATAGCCCTGCACGGTCGAGCGGCCAGCGGCGCCGGCCGGAACGACGGGCGAGCTGTTGGCGGGAACGATCACTCCCATTCGAGGGCGCCCTTCTTCCATTCGTAGATAAAGCCGACGGTCAGAACACCAAGGAACGCCATCATGGACCAGAAGGCGTAGGCGGCGACGTCGTGCGGCAACTTCAGCAGCGTGACGGCCCACGGGAACAGGAACGCCACTTCGAGGTCGAAGATGATGAAGAGGATCGACACCAGGTAGAACCGGACGTCGAACTTCATGCGCGCATCGTCGAAGGCGTTGAAGCCGCATTCATATGCGGACAGCTTTTCCGGGTCCGGCGCCTTGGGCGCGAGCACGGCGGCAGCCAACATGAAGACGATGCCGATAACAGCCGCGATCCCGAGGAAGATCACGATCGGCAGGTACTGGAGAAGGAAGGCGTTCATGACAGCCCTTGGCTTGAATCGGCCGCGTTGTAGCCCAGTGTTTCCCCCGCTTCAAACGCCCGGGCCACATTGAGAAACGATCGCAACTGCAAGCCATCCACAGGTTCTGCGACATGGCCGTTGACACGAGTCTCGGCCCGACATATCAGACGCCCCTCGCCGCTACGGCGGGTCGCACTTCCGCCTCGGCGGACAGCAAATGCGGATGTAGCTCAGTTGGTTAGAGCGCCGGCCTGTCACGCCGGAGGTCGCGGGTTCGAGCCCCGTCATTCGCGCCACCTTCTTCTCGAAGGTAGCGATCCGAGTTAAAAGCGAGCGCTTCGTAGGGTTTAACGGCCTTACGCGACGCGGATGTAGCTCAGTTGGTTAGAGCGCCGGCCTGTCACGCCGGAGGTCGCGGGTTCGAGCCCCGTCATTCGCGCCATTTCTCCCCTCCCCCCTTTTTCAAGTCTGCCCGCTTAGGCGTCGCTTCGTGCCGCTTGAGCGCGCGGTCCTCGCGGCCACTGCGACAAATTGTGTCGGCCAACGGTTGTTACCGACCGGTCGCATCCCATGTAGCGGACATGACCCAGTCCGCCGATCTTCCGTTTTCCGTCCTCGATCTGTCGCCGGTTCCTCAAGGAACAACGGTCAGTCAGGCGCTCGCCAATACTTTGGACCTCGCTCGCCACGCCGAGTCGCTAGGTTTCCACAGATATTGGCTGGCCGAGCACCACAACATGCCCGGTATCGCCAGCGCCGCCACAACCGTGGTTATTGGTCACGTGGCCGCCGGAACCTCGAAGATTCGAGTCGGGTCTGGCGGAATCATGCTGCCCAACCACGCGCCGCTGATGATCGCCGAGGCTTTCGGTACGCTGGCGGCGCTGCATCCGGGCAGAATCGACCTTGGCCTTGGCCGCGCGCCGGGTACGGACCAGGCCACGATCCGCGCCTTGCGCCGCTATGCGGGCTCGGTCGACCGCTTCGCCGAGGACGTCGTCGAGCTTCAGCACTGGTTCCAACCGGCCACGCCCGACCAAGCCGTGCGCGCGGTTCCGGGCGAAGGCCAGGACGTGCCGCTGTGGCTGCTGGGCTCCAGCACCTACGGCGCCCAGCTGGCCGCGGCCCTGGGCCTGCCCTACGCCTTCGCCGCCCACTTCGCGCCGGAACAGCTGATGCAGGCCGTCGAGGTCTATCGCCGCGGCTTCCGCCCGTCGGCCCAGCTCGACAAGCCCTACTTCATGATCTGCATCGGGGTCTGCGCCGCCGACACCGACGAGGAGGCCCAGCGCCTGCACACCTCAACCCAGCAGCAGTTTCTGGCCCTGCGCCGTGGCAACCCCGGCCTGCTGCCGCCGCCGGTCGACGACATCACCGCCATCGCCTCGCCCGCCGAGCTGGCCGGCGTGAACAACACCTTCCGCTATTCGGCGATCGGCTCGCCCGCGACCGTGGCCGACAAGCTGCGCGCGGTGATCGAGGCCACCGGCGCCGACGAGGTGATGGCCGCCTCGCAGATTCATGACCACGCCGCGCGCCTGCGCAGCTATGAGATTCTTGCAGGCCTGCGCGACGAACTTCGCCGCGCCGCCTGAGGTTCTCTTTATTCTCTAGTGCGAGGCGGCCGCGACGGCCGCTTCGCCGAGAAAGGCCCGCGCTCCGCTGAGGCGGGCATAGATTTCGGTCAGGCGCTGGAACACCGGCGTCCACCCGTGGCGGGTTTCGGCCCGCAGCCGCGCGGCGCGGCCCAGGGCGGCCATGTCGCGGGCGAACAGCGCCTCGATCGCTTCGGCGAACACGCCGCCTTCCGAAGCCGAGGCCAGCACCCCAACCTCCTCGTCGACGCTTTCGGCCACGCCGCCGGCCGCCACCCCGACCACCGGCAGGCCGCAGGCCATGGCTTCCAGCACGATCAGGCCGAAAGGCTCGTTGTCATTGGCGTGAACGAAGGCGTCGCAGCCGGCCAGGATCGCGGCCAGGGCTTCGGGATCGCGCTGATAGTCCATGGCGATCACCTGATCGCTGGCCCGCGCGCCAGCGCCGGCCCCGATCAGCAGCAGCACGTAGGGCTCGCCCAGCCGCTCGACCGCGTCGACCAGCACGTCGAGCTTCTTTTCCCGCGCCGGACGGCCGGCGAAGACGAGGATCCGGTGGCGATCTGTCAGTCCCAGGCGCTTGCGCAGGGCCGCGCGATCCCCACGCGCGGGATGAAAGGTGTCTACGTCGACACCCAGCGGCAGGCCGATGGCGTCGCGAACTCCCGCTTCAACCAGGCGACCGGCGATGAAATGGCTGGGGGCCACGGCCTGGTCGAACTGGCGGTAGATCGCCGCCCAGCGCTTCTGGACCGGCTTTTCCGCCCATTCACCGATGTGCAGCGCCGCCAGGGCCCCCAGATCGGTATGGCAGAATCCGACGACCGGCACGCCCAGAGCGTCGCCCGCCTTCAGCGCGGCCAGGCCCGGCGTATAGGGATCGCCGGCTTCGATGACGTCGGGACGCTGGCGGATCAGCCGCTCCATCCAGCTGGTCTTGCCGATCGGCCAGCGATAGCCGTCGCCGAACGGCAGCGGCGCGGCGTAGATCGACACCCGTCCGTGGCCGTCATGAGCATCGCGCGGCCCTGGCACCACCAGGGTGTGGCGCACGCCGGGCCGATTTTCGGCCAGCCAGGCGCGCTTGGCGTTCAGATAGCGCCGCACCCCGCCGCTGCGCGGCGCATACAGCATCGTCGTATCGACGAGACGGGCCGGCCGGCCTGGTTTTGATCGAATCTGGTCCTGCGGCGCGCCGGCGTCGGGGCTCGGCGGAGAAGAGGGCAGCAAATCGATCACGCCGTACCTCGCTACTGCAGAGGGAGCCGTCTTACGCGGCCGCCAAGCCATAAGGTGCTCGGGCGGCGGGAGGTTCCTCCGAAGCTGGACCGTTGTCCAGCCGCGTGACGCCACCCTACGTCGCGTCGCGCACCGGCGCAAAAACCATATTTCGGTTCCCTGGATTGATCGGCTCCCGCGTCGTAGGAGGAGCCAACGGGGGTATCCGACATGGCGCGTTTTCTGTTCACTACCTGGGAAGGCGGCGGTCATGTGCAGCCGCTGCTGATGGTCGCCGCCGACATGATCGCGCGCGGCCACGAGGTGCTGGCGATCAGCGATCCGGCCAACGCCGCCGACGCCCAGGCCCTGGGCGTTCCGTTCCGTCCCTGGACGACCGCGCCGTTCCAGACCGGCAAGACCCGCGACGACGATCGTCTGCGCGACTTCGAGGCCGACAATCCGATGGCCGTCATAGAGCGTCTGCTCGAACGGGTGATGACCGGCCCCGCCGGCGCCTATGCCCGCGACACGCTCGACGCCCTGGACGATTTCCCGGCCGACGTGGTCGTGACCCAGGAACTGCTGCTGGGCGTGATGGTCGCCGCCCAGACGCGGGGAACGAAGCTCGCCCTGCTTTCGGCCAATATCTGGTCGCTGCCCAACCTGCCCGGCGCGCCGCCGTTCGGGGCCGGCATGGCCCCGGCGGCCGACGATCAGGAGCGGGCCATGCACGCCATGGTCGCCCAAATGGCCCGGGGCCTGTTCCAATCAGGCCTGCCGGCGCTGAACGCCGCCCGCGCCGAGCATGGCCTGCCGGCGCTGGACGATCTCTTCGCCCAGTTCGACGCCGCCGACGCCATCCTGCTGGCGACCAGCCCGGCCTTCGACTTCGCGCCCGATCCCCTGCCTGCTCCGTTCTCCCATGTCGGCCCATACCTGGCCGATCCGGCCTGGGTGGAGCCCGCGCCGCTGCCGCAGGGCGACGCGCCGCTGGTGCTGGTGTCGTTCTCCAGCCTCTACCAGGCGCAGGAGGCGACGCTGCGCAACGTCATCGCAGCCCTGTCCAGCCTGCCCGTTCGCGCGCTGGTGACCACCGGTCCAACGCTGGATCCGGCGCAGTTCGAGGCGCCGGCCCACGTGAAGATCGTGCGCAGCGCCCCTCACGGCGAGGTGTTGAAAGACGCCGCCGCCATCGTCACCCACGCCGGCCACGGCTCGGTGTTGCGGCC
Organism: Caulobacter endophyticus; assembly: GCF_003116815.1. Taxonomy (GTDB): domain Bacteria; phylum Pseudomonadota; class Alphaproteobacteria; order Caulobacterales; family Caulobacteraceae; genus Caulobacter; species Caulobacter endophyticus. Next base: position 247,032 of record NZ_QDKQ01000071.1, on the reverse strand, counting down.
GCTGATGGCCGGGGTTCCGCTGCTGTGCCTGCCGATGGGCCGCGACCAGAACGACAACGCCATGCGCGCCGCCCACCGCGGCGCGGCCATCACCCTGGCGCCCGACGCCTCTCCCGACCGCATCGCCGAGGCGCTGACCCGCCTGCTCGACGATCCGACCTACCGCCAAGCGGCCAAGGCCCTGGGCGACGGGATCTCCCGCGACGCCGAGGAGCGCCACGCCGCCCAGGCGCTGGAGACGCTGGTTTAGCCGCTCACCAATCGTCGCGGCCGTTCAGATAGGTCACCGGCAGCGGCGACAGGTCGAAGTCGTTCAGCAGCCGCACATTGATGCTGACACGCGGGTTGTCGTAGTCGGCCACGCCGGTGCTGAAGTCGGGGAACTCGCTGTAGGTCCCGCAGCCGCAGATGGCGCAGTGATGGTGCGAGCCCATGTAACCGCCCCACTGATAGGTCGAAACCCGGTCGCGCGCGGTCAGCAGCCTGAAGGTCTCCGGCGTGTAGTAGGCGACCAGCGCGCCGCGCTTGGAGCAGAACGAGCAGTTGCAACTGGTCAGCTCGGTCGGCGCGGTCTCGACCTGGAACTGGGTGGCGCCGCAATGGCAGCTTCCCTTGACGGACATGGCGATCTCCCTTTGGCGTCCAATGCTGGGGAGACTGCCGAAGGTCCGCTGACAGCCTGGTGTCAGCATTGGCCTTTAAGGATCCTGGTGGGCGGTGAGGGGATCGAACCCCCGACCCTCTCGGTGTAAACGAGACGCTCTACCGCTGAGCTAACCGCCCCTTCGCAGGGTCGCGCCTTCTAGCCGCAGTCGGGCCGCATGGGAAGCGCGCATAGAAAAGGGCGGGCCGTCATCCAACGCCCCGCCCCTTAGAAACCGAAACGGGATCAGCCGTTCAGGGTGGTCTTCAGGCCTTCACCGACCTGGAAGCGGGCGGTCTTCGAGGCCGGACGCTCGACGGTCTCGCCGGTGCGCGGGTTGCGCGCGGTGCCGGCGGCCCGGGTCACGGCCTTGAAGGTGCCGAAGCCCACCAGACGCACGTCCGAGCCCGACTTCAGCGAAGTGGTCACGGTGTCGATGAAAGCTTCCAGGGCGTCCTTCGCCTGGTTCTTGTTGATGCCCGCCTTTTCGGCGATCGCCGTGACGAGTTCGGCTTTCGTGGTCATTTTTGTCTCCCAGCCAATAAGCGGCGGCGCTGCAACAGCTTACGCCGCTTCGCTCGCGTGGAAGTATGCGGGCTTCGCAAGCCCCGTCAAACGAAGGCGGCGCGGAAAGATCCCGCGCCGCCCTACTTATCAACAATAAGTTACTGTTAGTGCGTAAGAACGGCGTCGTCCCCGGCGTCGTCGGCCTTGGCGGGGCCCGAAAGGGGCTCTTCCGATTCGCTCCACTCGACCGGAGTCAGCGGTCCGACCAGCGCGTGCTTCAGCACTTCGTCGACCGTGGAGACCGGAATGATCTCCAGGCCCGACTTCACGCTTTCCGGCACGTCGACGAGATCCTTCTCGTTTTCCTGCGGGATCAGCACAGTTTTGACGCCCGAACGAAGGGCCGCCAGCAGCTTCTCCTTCAGACCCCCGATGGCGGTGACCCGGCCACGCAGGGTGATCTCGCCGGTCATGGCGATATCCTTGCGGATCGGGATGCCGGTCAGCACCGAGACCATGGCCAGAGCCATGGCGATGCCGGCCGACGGACCGTCCTTGGGCGTGGCGCCGTCCGGCACGTGCACGTGGACGTCGGTCTTCTCGAAGATCGGCGGCTTGATGCCGAACGACGTCGCCCGCGAGCGGACGTAGCTGTTGGCCGCCGAGATCGACTCCTTCATCACCTCCTTGAGGTTGCCGGTGACCGTCATGCGGCCCTTGCCCGGCATCTTCACGGCTTCGATGGTCAGGATGTCGCCGCCGAACTCCGTCCAGGCCAGACCGGTGACGATGCCGACCTGGTCGACTTCGTCGGTCTCGCCGTAGCGGTACTTCTTGACGCCGGCGTACTTGGCCAGGCGCGCGTCGTCGATGGTGATGCTAGTCAGCTTCTCGCGAGCCAGGTCACGCACCGTCTTGCGGGCCAGGTTGCCCAGTTCCCGCTCCAGCGACCGCACGCCGGCTTCCCGGGTGTAGTAGCGGATCAGGTCGCGGATGGCCGCGTCCGGCACAACGAACTCGCTGTCCTTCAGCCCGTGATCCTTGGCCAGCTTGGGCAGGACGTGACGCTTGGCGATCTCCAGCTTCTCGTCCTCGGTGTAGCCGGGGATGCGGATGATCTCCATGCGGTCCAGCAGCGGCTGGGGCATGTTCAGGCTGTTGGCCGTGGTGACGAACATCACCTGCGACAGGTCGTAGTCGACCTCCAGGTAGTGATCGCCGAAGGTCGAGTTCTGCGACGGATCGAGCACTTCGAGCAGGGCCGAGGCGGGATCGCCGCGGTAGTCGCTGCCCATCTTGTCGATCTCGTCGAGCAGGACGAAGGCGTTGGTGGTCTTGGCCTTCTTCATCGACTGGATGACCTTGCCGGGCATCGAGCCGATATAGGTGCGGCGGTGACCGCGGATCTCGGCCTCGTCACGCACGCCGCCGAGGCTCATGCGCACGAATTCGCGACCCGTCGCCTTGGCGATGGACTTGCCCAGCGAGGTCTTGCCGACGCCCGGAGGGCCGACGAGGCACAGGATCGGGCCTTTCAACGAATTGGTCCGGGCCTGCACGGCCAGGTATTCCAGGATCCGCTCCTTGACCTTTTCCAGGCCGTAGTGGTCGGCGTCGAGAATGTCCTCGCTCTCGGCCAGGTCGATCTTCTTGCTCTTGGCCTTGCCCCACGGGATCGACAGCAGCCAGTCCAGATAGTTGCGGACCACCGTGCTCTCGGCCGACATCGGGCTCATGTTGCGCAGCTTCTTCAGCTCGCCCTCGGCCTTTGCCCGGGCTTCCTTCGAAAGCTTGGTCTTCTTGATGCGCTTCTCGAGCTCGATCAGTTCGTCGCGCGAGTCATCCGGGTCGCCCAGCTCGCGCTGGATCGCCTTCATCTGCTCGTTCAGATAGTATTCGCGCTGGGTCTTCTCCATCTGGCGCTTCACGCGCGAGCGGATCTTCTTCTCGACCTGCAGCACCGAGATCTCGCCTTCCATGAGGGCGAAGATCTTCTCCAGGCGCTTGGTGACGTCGAAGATTTCCAGCAGGTGCTGCTTGTCGCCGATCTTCACCGACAGGTGAGCGGCGATGCTGTCGGCCAGCTTGCCCGGCTCGGCGATCTGCGGGATCGCGGCCAGGGCCTCGGGCGGCACCTTCTTGTTGAGTTTGACGTAGTTCTCGAACTGCTCGACGACCGCGCGCGACAGCGCCTCGGCCTCGGGGCCCGCGCCCTGGTCCTCGCTGACCTCGCCGACCTGGGCCTCGTAATAGGCTTCCTGGTCGGTGAAGCGCACGACCGCGGCGCGGCCCTTGCCCTCGACCAGCACCTTGACGGTGCCGTCAGGCAGTTTCAGCAGCTGCAGAACGGTGGCCATCACGCCGACGTCATAGATGTCGGCCGGGGCCGGATCGTCGTCGGCGCTGTTCTTCTGGGTGACGAGCAGGATCTGCTTGTCCCCGCGCATTACTTCCTCGAGGGCGCGCACGGACTTGTCGCGGCCCACGAACAGCGGAACCACCATGTGCGGGAACACAACGATATCCCGCAGGGGCAACACAGGAAGCGTACGGATCTCAGACATATTTTCACTCCCGGCCGGCGCGCAAACCCCGCGCCTCGCCATGCGGACTGCCGTCACTTCAGACGATGCGCCTGAGTCGTACAGTCCGTCCGCCCGGGACTGGGCGGATGGTCGTTATTTATGTGGACCTTTTGCGACTTGGTTCAAGCATGCTCGCCTCCCAGCGGCGACAAGTCGCGCATTGGTGGCGAAGCTGCAGGAAAGCAAGCTGGGCGGTTGACGCAAGGGGCAGGATCGGCGGCTTGGCTGGAGGGCTAGCGGCAGGATCGTGCGTGACGCCTCCGCTGCGAGATCGCCTCCGGCCCCAAGGTGCTCCCGCTCGGGGCCAGGACTTCCGGTGTCGACCCCTACGCCTTCGGCGTCGTGATCACCGGCGGCGCCCGCTTGGCCAGCGCCGCCACCCTGGCCGCCGCATCCGCCTCGATATCCGCCCAGAACAGGTTGTAGCCGTCGACCTTGCGGCGATCGGTCCAGGAGCCGGTGTCGCGCAGCGAGGCCGACTTGGGCCGGCCGGTGTGCAGCAGGCCGTTCTCGCACTGGGCCCAGACCTGGCGCTTGAGGAAGGCCGGACGGGCGCCCCATTCCAGGCCGGTGGCGTTGACAGCGCCGAGATTGAGCCTGGCCTGAGCGCGCTCGTCGGTCTGTGCGCCGAGCACGGGATTGACGCACAGCGGCTTGCGGCCGTTGAGGTTTTCCAGCTGGTCGCCGCCCATCCAGGTCAGCGAGCGGCCCAGCCACTCCTGGGCCTTCTGGAAGTCGCCGTCGGTCAGGGAGGCCCAGGCCACCACGCAGCCGGCCTCGTCGCGGCGGACGCAGGCAGGCACGGGCGCGGCCGGGCCATACTCGTCGGCGGGCACCGCGGTCTCGATCAGGTAGACCCCGGCCAGGCGGTCCTTGAGCGCGGGATTGGGCGCAATCTCCTCGGCGATCAGGCGGGCCAGCAGGCTGCCGCCCTGCTCCACCCCGACCAGCACCAGCGGCCGGCCCTGATCGTAGTGGTCGCGCCAGGCGCGGAAGGCCTCGCGCACGTCGCCATAGGCGAAGCGGCGCGCCTCGCGGGCGTCGTCGCGAAGGGTCAGGAAGGTGTAGAGGCTGGCCTGGCGATAATGGGGCGCGAAGATCCGCCCCACGCGCGAGAACGGCGCGGCGTAGTTGGGCAGCACCACGCGGTTCAGATAGCGGCCGGCCTTGGGTTGGTCGTAGGGCGCGTTCCAGTCGCGGCCGCCGTCGAAGGTGGTCGGATGGACGAAGAACACGTCGGCGGCCCGGTCCATGCCCGTGGCCCCGCGCGGCAGCAGCGCCCAGGCGGCCGGATCGGCATAGTTGGGGGCCGGCGGCGGGTCGTAGGTCTGGAACGGGACCTTGGGGTCCAGCGTCGTGCGCAGGATATCGTAGCGCCAGTAGAACGCCGCCGTCAGGACGATCCCCAGCACGAGGACGCATCCTGCGAAGATCCAGCGCTTGAAGCCCTTGAAGCGTCCCGACATGTGTCTCGACTACACCAGGTCGGGGCGTCGCACTACGCCCCTTCCCGCCCGATGATGGCCACCGAGCAGACATTGCTGGCCGGGGCCCCTCCGAGATTGTGGGTCATGCCCAGCACCGGGTCGCGCAATTGCCGCTCGCCCGCCCGTCCCTGCAGCTGCAGGTACATCTCATAGAGCATGCGCAGGCCCGAGGCGCCGATCGGATGGCCAAAGCACTTCAGCCCGCCGTCGATCTGGCACGGCAGCGCGCCGTCCGCGTCGTAGAAGCCGTCCAGCACGTCGCGCCAGCCCCGCCCCTCGGCCGAGATGAACAGGTCCTCCATGGTGACCAGCTCCGTCACCGAGAAGCAGTCGTGCACCTCCATCATCGAGACCTGCTCGCGCGGGCGCTCGATGCCGGCCTCCTTGTAGGCCTTGCCCGCCGCGATGCGGGCGGTGTGGAAGTGACTGCCGTCCCAGCCGTTGTACTGGCTCTCGTAGCCGTTGGAGACCGACAGCTGCAGCGCCTTGACCGTGACCAGGTCATGCTTGCCCAGCGCCCGGGCGATCTCGGGCGTGGTGACGATTGCGGCGGCCGCGCCGTCCGACACCCCGCAGCAGTCGAACAGCCCCAGCGGCTCGGCGATGATCGGGGCCTTCAGCGCCTGCTCCTCGGTGATGGGCTTCCTCAGGTGCGCCTTGGGGTTCTTGGCGCCGTTGGCGTGGCTCTTGACCGAGACGTGGGCGATGGCGCGCTTGAGGTCCTCCTTGGAGACCCCGTGCTTGGCGCGGTAGGCGCTGGCCAGCTGGGCGAAGTTGCCGGGCGCCGAGCCGTTGGGCATGACCTGCGGCGCCAGCGTGCCGGGCGCGCCGAACGGCAGGCCGCCATAGCCGGTGTCCTTCAGCTTCTCGACGCCGACGGCCAGGGCGATGTCGGCCGCGCCGGCGGCCACCGCGTAGACCGCGCCCCGGAAGGCCTCCGAGCCCGAGGCGCAGAAGTTCTCCACCCGGGTGACGGCGATGTTGGGCAGGCGCAGGGCGATCGACAGCGGCGTGCCGCCCTTGCCCGTGCCGATTTCGTCGATGTGGGTCGAGAACCAGGCCGCATCGAGCTGGCTGGCCTCGATGCCCGCGTCGCTCATCGCCTCGACATAGGCCTCGACCATCAGGTCGTCGGGCCCAGCGTCCCAGCGCTCGCCGAACTTGCTGCAGCCCATGCCGAGAATGGCGACCTTGTCGCGGATGCCGCTGGCCATCGGGGTCTCCTTCAGCTCGCCTTCTCGGGCGTATTGATCGGGTGTAACGTCGAGGCCATGGGCATGGTGATCCACGACGAGGAAACGCTGCGCATGGCGCAGGAACTGGCGGATCGTAAGGGTCTGAGCCTGCACGACGTCTTCGCCCAGGCGGTGCGCGCCGAACTCGATCGCATGCCGCCCAGGCGACGGCCCAAGACGCGCGAGGAAAAGCTGGCCTTTATAGCCGAGCTGCAGGCGCGTTCGGCCGCGCTTCCCGTCCTCGATCCTCGAACGCCCGAAGAGCTGCTGTACGACGAAGACGGCCTGCCGAAGTGATCGTCCTCGACACGTCCGCGGTGCTGGCCATCCTCTGGGGCGAGCCCGAGGCGGACCTGTTCATGAGAATGGTGGCCGACGCGGATGCGCTTGTGATGTCGACCGCGACCCGCCTTGAACTTCAGATCGTCTGCCTGCGCCGCAAAGGCCCGGCCGAGGTCGAGAACATCGAGCGCTTCGTCACCGAATTCGAGATCGGACTGGAGCCCTTCGACGAGCCGCAACTGGCGCTCGCGCAACGGGCCTTCGCCGAATACGGCGCCGGCCGCCACGGCCTGAACTTCGGCGACTGCTTCGCCTACGCCCTGGCCAAGGCGCGCGGCCTGCCTCTGCTGTTCAAGGGCGAGGACTTCGCCGCCACCGACGTCGCGCGGGCGATCTGACACCGCCCTACTCCGCCGCCTGGGCCGTGACGGCCGCCATAGCCGACCGGTCGGGCGCAGCCTTCCAGAAATAGCGGACGAAGCCGCGCTTCTCGTCGCGGTCCTTGATGCGGAAGACCATCTTCACCGGCAGGCCGGTCTCGACCTCGCCCGGGGCCACATCGGTAATGTCGAGCATGATCCGCCCGCCGCCCTCGAAGACGATCATGCCGTAGTGGTTGGGCGGGCTCATCGAGAAGGTCAGGTAGTCGGCCGAGTAGGTCAGCACGTGGGCCGCCCGCTCGGCGAAGCGGTAGGGCTCCTGGGTGTCGACGGCCGGATTGTTGGGGGCCACGGAGATGCGGGTGCGCGGAAACTGGACGACGCCGGTCTCGCGGCAGCGGCCGCCGACCAGCCCCAGGATCTGGTCGCGGTTGCGATAGAGGGTGGTCAGGGCGGTCTTGTTGTCCTTCTCGGCCCGCATGCCCCGGTCCCATTCGACGAGGTCGTTGAAGACAAGGAACTTCAGGTAGTTGGTCTCTTCCTGCCGATCGGCCAGCGAGCCGGTGACGCCGCGCGCCGGGCGGACGGCGGTATCGCCCACGCGGAAAAGCAAGGCCTCGGCGCCCTGGCCGAACTGAGCGACCAGCACGATCTGTCCGGGCGAGGCTTCCTCCAGCGCATGGGCCAGCAGCAGCGGGCCATGGGCCGCGCCTGCTTCGCCAAGTTGAGCGCCGAGCGTGTCGCGCACCGCCTCGGGACGGATGCCCAGAACCTTGGCCAAGGTCGCGCCCATGCCGGCGAACACCGACGGAAAGCAGAAGTGGTCGACCTGGGCGGCGTCGAGCCTCGCCGCCTCAAGCGCCGCCCGGATGGCCGGCGGAACCAGCTTGACGATGCCCTCGTCGCGGATCCAGCGCTCCTCCCAGGCATAGTCGAACTGCGCGTCGGCGCCCCGGAAGTGGTCGACGAAATCGTCGGTGACCGTGCCCCGGCCCAGGAACTCGGCGGCGGCGCCATCGGGCGCCATGACGAAGGCGACGGCGGCGTCGCCGAAATCCAGTTCCTGGGGCGAGGCCGCGCGGGCCCGGCGATGCTCGCCGGCGGCGACCAGCACGCGCTTGCCCGAAGCGGCGGCGTCGAGCGCCTGGCCGAGCGCCGTCAGGCCGCAGCGCTGCGAACCGGTGACGTCGGCCGAGGCGATCGAGGGCTCCAGCGTCAGGGCGGCGGCCAGGACGCCGGCGTTCTGGCGATCGGCGAAGGGTGCGGTCGTCGAGGCGAAGATCGCCGCGTTCACGGCCGCCCTGCCCTCGTCGTCCGGCCCCAGGGCGTCGCGGGCGGCCTCGACGGCCATGGTCAGGGCGTCCTCGTCCCAGTTGGCCATGGACCGCTCGCCCCTGGCCTTGCCGGCCAGGCCCGGCGCGATCCAGGCGTTGGCGGCGACGACGGCCTTGCGGCTGAGGCGAAGACGCGGCGCATAGGCGCCCCAGGCGGCGATGCCGACCATGTTCCACTCCCTGACCGACGCCTTATCCGGCGACTTATCGAGGTTCAGGTTACGCGCGCGGCAAGGGTCCGCAAGCGTGCCCCTTGGTCAACCGGAGAAGGCGTCGGGCGAGGTTACGCGCTCCAGGCGGAAGCCGAGGCCCAGCACGCGGGCGGGGATCCGGCGAAGGCGTGGAAAGCGCTCGAAGAGCTTCATCACCGCAGGCGCCTTCAGGGGCCGGCCGCTGAGCGCGGCGCCGATCAGACGGTTCTGGATCAGCACCTGCAGCGACTGCATGGCCTTCGTCGGCGGCAGGCGACGGCGCTGCACGGCCAGGGCCCGCTCGTCGAGAGCCGCGTCGTCCAGGGCGAAGGCGTCATGCAGGATGTTGGCGGCCGCGACGGCGTCCTGGACGGCGAGGTTGATCCCCACCCCGCCGACCGGCGACATGGCGTGGGCGGCGTCGCCGATGCACAGCAGGCCGGGCTTCGACCACCGCGTCAGCCGGTCGACGGCGACGGTCAGCAGGTGGACGTCGTCAAAGCTCGCAAGCTCGCCCACCCGGTCGGCGAGCATAGGCGCGGCCTGGGCGACGTCGCGACGGAAGGCCTCGATGCCGGCGGCCTTGATGACCTCGAAGCCGCCCTTCGCGGCGACGTAGCCGCATTGGTAGTATCCCTCGCGCGGGATGGTCACGAACATCCGCCCGGCGCTCGCCCGCCCCAGCGGCGCCTCCGGATCGTCGGCCGGCCTGCGTGACAGGCGCATCCACAGCACGTCTATCGGCGCGCCGAGATCCTCGACCGGCAGGCCGGCGGCGTCGCGCAGCAGCGAGCGGCGGCCATCGGCGGCGATCACCAGCCGCGCCCGGACCTCCATCTGCCCGTCGGGGGTCGCGGCGCGGACGCCGGCCACCCGGCCGTCGCGCTCGATCACGCCTTCGGCGCGAGCGTTCATGCGCAGGTCGAAGGTCGGATAGCGCCGCGCGGCGTCTGCCAGGAAGTCGAGGAAGTCCCACTGCGGCATCAGGGCGATGAAGGGCGCGGCGGTCTTCAGGCCGTTGAAGTCGGCCAGGTGGACGACCTCGTCGCCGACCTGGCCCGACAGCGCGCGGACCTCGGTATGCGGCAGCTTCAGAAAGTCATCCAGCAGGCCAAGGTCGGCCATGGCCTGCATCGTCGAAGGATGGACGGTGTCGCCCCGGAAGTCCCTCAGGAAGTCGCCATGCTTCTCAAGCACCACGACCCTCACCCCCGCCCTGGCCAGCAGAAGCCCGGCCATCATCCCCGCCGGACCACCGCCGACGATGCAGCAATCGGTATCGACGACGGCGGGATCGGCGGGCATGGCGGGCCTCGTCAGCGGTAGGGATCGTCCGTGTTCAGGAAGCCTGCCACATAGTCGGCCACGCCGTCCTCCAGCGAGGTCATCGGCGCGTTGTAGCCGGCCGCGCGCAGGCGGCTCATGTCGGCTTCGGTGAAGTACTGGTACTTGCCCTGCAGCACTTCGGGCATGTCGAAATAGGTGATCTCGGGCTCGCGGGCGATCGCGGCGAAGGTCGCCTCGGCCAGGTCCTTGAACGAGCGGGCCTTGCCCGAGCCAAGGTTGTAGACGCCGTTGACGTGCGGGCTCTTGGCCAGCCAGGCGATCACGTCGGCCACGTCGCGCACGTAGACGAAGTCGCGCAGCTGGCCGCCGTCCTCGTAGTCCGGGTGATGCGACTTGAAGAGCCGCACGCCCTCGCCCGCCTGGATCTTCGGCCAGATCTGGCAGACCACCGACTTCATGCCGCCCTTGTGGTCCTCGTTGGGGCCGTAGACGTTGAAGAACTTCAGGCCGACCCACTGCGGCGGGGCGTGGCCGCGGGCGGCCTCGCGCACGGCGAACACGTCGAACAGCGCCTTGGACCAGCCGTAGGCGTTCAGCGGGCGCAGGCCCATCAGGGTGTCGATGTCGTCCTTGCCGTCGAAGCCCTGCGTGCCGTCGCCATAGGTGGCGGCCGACGAGGCGTAGATCAGGCGCGTCTGGTTCCTGGCGCACCAGCGCCAGAGGTCGCGCGACAGCACGAAGTTGGACTGCACGATCAGGTCGGCGTCGGCTTCGGTCGTCGACGAGATGGCGCCCATATGGATGACCAGCTCGACCTCGTCGCCGCGCACAGCCAGCCAGTCGAATAGCTGCTCGGGGGCGACGAAGTCGGCGATCGGGTGCTTGGCGATATTGCGCCACTTGCCCTCGGCCGCCTGGCCCAGCCAGTCGCAGACGACGACGTCGAGCGCCGGATCCTCGCACAGTCTGGCGACGATGTTGGAGCCGATGAACCCGGCGCCGCCGGTGACGAGAACGATGCGTCTGGACATGGGCGGGTTATGGCACACGCCATACAAGGGGCAACCCCACCACTCTTCTCCCAGAGGGAGAAGGAGGGGCCCGCGCCGCAGGCGTGGGAGGATGAGGGGTTTAAGCGGTGAGGGTTTACCCCCTCACCCTCCCACCGCTACGCGGTGGGCCCCTTCCTCTCCCCATGGGAGAGGTTGACCAGGATCAAGCCGCCAGCTTGCGCTTGGCCAGGGCGTCGAATTCCAGCAGCTCGGCCACGAGGCCTTCGAACTGGCTCAGCGGCACCATGTTGGGGCCGTCCGACGGGGCGTGGTCGGGGTCGGGGTGGGTTTCCATGAACACCATGGCCACGCCGATCGACACGGCGGCGCGGGCCAGCACCGGCACGAACTCGCGCTGGCCGCCCGACGACGTGCCCTGCCCGCCCGGCTGCTGCACGCTGTGGGTGGCGTCGAACACCACCGGGCAGCCGATCTCCTTCATGATCGGCAACGAGCGCATGTCCGAGACGAGCGTGTTGTAGCCGAACGAGGCGCCGCGCTCGCAGGCCATGACGTTGGGATTGCCCGCGTCGGTGACCTTGGCGATGACGTTCTTCATGTCCCACGGGGCCAGGAACTGGCCCTTCTTGATGTTGATCGCCCGGCCGGTCTTGGCGGCGGCCAGCAGCAGGTCGGTCTGGCGGCACAGGAAGGCCGGGATCTGGATCACGTCGACAGCCTCGGCCACCGGATCGCAGTGGCTGATCTCGTGCACGTCGGTCAGGGTCGGCAGGCCGGTGACCTCGCGGATCTCCTGGAAGATCGGCAGGCTGTCATAGAGGCCGATGCCGCGCGCCGCCGTGGCCGAGGTGCGGTTGGCCTTGTCGTAGCTGGTCTTGTAGATCAGGCCGACGCCCAGGCGCTCGCCGATCTCCTTGAGGGCGTGGGCCGTTTCCAGCGCGTGCTGGCGGCTCTCCATCTGGCAGGGACCAGCGATGAAGGTCAGGCGTTCGGCGTTGCCGATGCGGACGGCCTTGCCGGTCTCCGTCTTCACTTCGACGACGGCGTTGGGAGCGACGGGCTGACTCAAGGCGGGACTTCCGAGTTAGAGAGTGGCGAACAAGGTGGCGCCGAATTGGCCCCACAGGTGGCCCCAACGGCCGAAAGGTGCAAGTGCGGATCGATCCAGGCGTCCCCGGACCCGTTATCGTGTGGCTGCGCAACGACCTGCGCTTGGCCGACAATCCGGCCCTGAAGGCCGCCGCCGGCACGGGTCGGCCGGTGATCCCGCTCTATATACTCGACGAGACAAGCGGCGTGCGGCCTATGGGCGCGGCTTCGCTGTGGTGGCTCGACAAGTCGCTGCGGGCGCTGTCCGAGAGCTTCAAGAGCATCGGCTCTAAGCTCATCCTGCGGCGTGGCCCGGCCCAGGAGGTGCTAAAGGACGTGATCGTCCACGCGGGCGCCGCCGGCGTCGCCTGGAACCGCCTGTACGAACCGGCCGCCATCGCCCGCGACGCCGAGATCAAGACGGCGCTGAAGGCCGACGGCGTAGTGGTGGAAAGCTGCATCGCCGGCCTGCTGAACGAGCCCTGGACCGTACAGAACGGCTCCAGGCAGCCCTACAAGGTCTTCACCCCCTACTGGCGGGCGGCCCGCGCGCACCTGACCCACGTCGAGGTCGAGGCCGCGCCCAAGCGGCTGGAAGCCCCCAAGCACTGGCCCCACAGCGACGCCCTGGACGGCTGGGGCCTGCATCCTAGGAAGCCCGACTGGTCGAAGGGCTTTTCCATCTGGACGCCCGGCGAGGCCGGCGCCCTGGCGCGGCTGGACGACTTCCTCTCGGGCCCGGTCGACGGCTATGGCGAAGGCCGCGACGTCCCCGGCCTGGAGGCGACCTCGCGCCTGTCGCCCCACCTGCATTTCGGCGAGATCGGCCCGCGCCAGGTCTGGACCGCCGCCCGCAACGCCGCCGAGGCCGGCGACGCCCCGCACGGCGAGATCGAGAAGTTCCTGTCGGAGGTGGGCTGGCGCGAGTTCAACCACTCGATCCTTTTCCACTGGCCGGAGCTTCCGAAGAAGAACTTCCGACCCGAATTCGACGCCTTTCCGTGGTCGAAGAACCCGCGCGGCTTCGAAGCCTGGACGGAAGGCCGCACTGGCTATCCGCTGGTCGATGCGGGCATGCGCGAGCTGTGGGCCACCGGCTTCATGCACAACCGCGTACGGATGATCACCGCCTCGTTTCTGATCAAGCACCTGCTGGTCGACTGGCGCGAGGGCGAGGCCTGGTTCTGGGACACCCTGGTCGACGCCGACCTGGCCAACAATGTCGGCAACTGGCAGTGGGTGGCCGGCAGCGGCGCCGACGCCTCGCCCTACTTCCGGATCTTCAACCCGATTGGCCAGGGCGAAAAGTTCGATCCCAAGGGGACTTACGTCAAGCAGTGGATCCCCGAGCTTGCCAACCTGCCGGCCGACGTGATCCACCAGCCGTGGGCCGCGCCCGAACGCCTGAGCGCCGGCGCCAGGGCCGTTTACGGCAAACCGGTCGTCGACCATCCCCGCGCCAGGGCCGCGGCGCTGGAGGCCTATCGCCAGCTCAGGGGAGAGCCCGGCGACGAATGATCCCCTGGTGAACGTTGCCCAGCGGCCCCATTTACAGTTCGGCTTTCGGGGGTCTTACTTGTCCCATTCAAGGGATTGGGAGCGCTGATGACCGACACCTTGCCCGCCTCGTGGCGTGACGAAGATCTCCGCGCCGCGCCGCCGGCCTTCCGCACGGCGCTGCATATCGCCGTCGAGAACTGGGCGATCGGATCCCTCACCTTCGTCCTGCCTTCGGGCAAGCCGCTGCGCATCGACGGCAAGACGCCGGGCCCCGACGCCGTGGTCCGCATCCGCGACTATCGCTTCATCCGCCGCGCCTTCGCCTCGGGCGACATCGGCTTCGCCGAGGGCTACATGGCCGGCGAGTGGGACACGCCCGACCTGTCGGCGGTGCTGACCGCCTTCGCGCTGAACTTCGACAAGCTGGCGGCGCTGGTGCGGGGTAATCCCGTCATGCACCTGATCAACGTCATCTTCCACTGGATGAACCGCAACGACCGCAGCGGCTCCAAGCGCAACATCCACGCCCATTACGACCTGGGCAACGCCTTCTATTCCCAGTGGCTGGACCGGACGATGACCTATTCGTCGGCCCTCTACGACAAGGACGCCTCCGCCTCGCTCGACGCGGCCCAAACCCGCAAGTACGAGGCCCTGGCCCAGTCCATCGGCCTTGCGCCCGGCAAGCACGTGCTGGAGATCGGCTGCGGCTGGGGCGGCTTCGCCGAGTACGCCGCCAGGGAGGTCGGAGCCAAGGTCACCGGCATCACCATCTCGCCCGCCCAGCACGACTTCGCCAGGAAGCGCCTGTTCGACCAGGGCCTGGCCGAAAAGGCCGACATCAGGCTGATCGACTATCGCGACGTGCGGGGCCAGTTCGACGGCGTGGCCTCGATCGAGATGTTCGAGGCCGTCGGCGAGGAATACTGGCCGACCTATTTCGGCAAGATCCACGACGTGCTGACGCCGGGCGGCCGCGCCGGCCTGCAGATCATCACCATCAAGGACGACCTGTTCGACCGCTACCGCCGGCACACCGACTTCATCCAGCGCTACATCTTCCCGGGCGGCATGCTGCCCAGCGAGACCCGCCTGCGCCAGGAGACCGACAAGGCCGGCCTTTCCTGGGACGGCGTGCGGCGCTTTGGCCAGGACTACGCCGACACCCTGGCCGAATGGGCCAGGCGCTTCGAGGCGGCCTGGGACCAGATCCGGCCGCTGGGCTTCGACGAGCGCTTCCGCCGGCTGTGGCGCTTCTATCTCAGCTATTGCGAGGCCGGTTTCCGCACGGAGCGGACCAACGTCGTCCAGCTTGGCCTGGCCAAGAGCTAGAGGAGCATTGCCAGTGTCGCTCTTCACCCTGGTCCTCGACTATCACGGCGGCACCTACCTCTCGCAGTTCGACGCCGAGACCCCCGTCGAGGCGGTCGGCGCCTGGTGCCGCGAACTGCACGACAACCAGCTGCTGGGCGAGCCGTCCTCCCTGGTCGCCGAGGGCATCATGGCCGACGCGGTCGAGAACAGCCTGGTGGGCATAGACGGCCTCTGCGGCGCCTGGTGCGCGGCGACGGCGGCGGCTGGGGGTCTTGCCCTGCTCAACGTCATCCAGACCGAACCCACGGCCCACTGAACCTGGCCCGAAAGCCGCCGCTTTCAGGAAAACTGGATTGATCCGGGCGGCCGCATCGCGATCTACCGTTGCCTCCAACGGCGCCTCTTCGCGCGAAGCCGCAGATTTTCGACCATGCCCGTCACCGCCAACGTTCTCGACGCCATCGGCAATACGCCGCTGATCCGCCTCAACCGGGCCAGCGAGGCCACCGGCTGCGAGATCCTGGGCAAGGCCGAGTTCATGAACCCCGGCCAGTCGGTGAAGGACCGCGCCGCGCTCAGCATCATCCGCGACGCGGAAGCCAAGGGCCTTCTGCGTCCGGGCGGCCGCGTGGTCGAGGGCACGGCCGGCAACACCGGCATCGGCCTAGCCATGGTCGCCTCGGCGCTGGGCTACAAGACCACCATCGTCATCCCGCGCACCCAGAGCCAGGAGAAGAAGGACGCCATCCGCCTGCTCGGCGCCGAGCTGGTCGAGGTCGACGCCGCCCCCTACTCCAACCCCGACAACTACGTCCGCTACTCCGGCCGCCTGGCCGAGGAACTGGCCAGGACCGAGCCCAACGGCGCGATCTGGGCCAACCAGTTCGACAACGTCGCCAACCGCCAGGCCCACTACGACACGACCGGCCCGGAGATCTGGGAGCAGACCGGCGGCAAGGTCGACGGCTTCATCTGCGCGGTCGGCTCGGGCGGCACCCTGGCGGGCGTGGCCCAGGCCCTGCGCGAGCGCAAGCCGGAGGTGAAGATCGGCCTGGCCGACCCGGGCGGCGCCTCGCTCTACAACTGGTACGCCGCCGGCGAGCTGAAGGCCGAGGGCAATTCGATCAGCGAGGGCATCGGCCAGGGCCGGATCACCGCCAATCTCGAAGGCCTGGCCATCGACCACCCCTACCGCGTCTCCGACGAGGAGATGATGCAGCAGATCTTCGATCTGGTGCAGCACGAGGGCCTGTGCCTGGGCGGCTCGACGGGCATCAATGTCGCCGGCGCCGTGCGCCTGGCCCGCGACCTTGGCCCCGGCCACACCATCGTGACCATCCTCTGCGACCACGGCTCGCGCTACCAGAGCAAGCTCTTCAACCCCGCCTTCCTGGCCGAGAAGGGCCTGCCGACCCCGCCCTGGCTGTAAAGGCGCGCTTGCGCGGGGCTGCGACGCACGTGAAGTTGCCGCCGCCCGATCAGGGCGCCTAAATCCGAAAGGCCAGCCATGACCCACGCCGATCCGCTCGTCTCGACCGCCTGGCTGGCCGACCATCTCGACGCCCCGGACGTGCGCATCGTCGACGCCTCGTGGTTCATGCCCGGCACGCCGCGCGATCCGAAGGTCGAGTTCGAGGCCGGCCACATCCCCGGCGCGGTGTTCTTCGACATAGACGAGATCTCCGACGAGACCTCGCCCCTGCCCCACATGCTGGCCAGCGGCGTGAAGTTCGCTTCGCGGGTGCGCAAGCTGGGCCTCGGCGACGGCTCGCGCATCGTCGTCTACGACAGCACCAGCATCCTGCCGGCCGCCCGCGTGTGGTGGAACTTCCGCGTGATGGGCCACGAGGACGTCGTGGTGCTGGACGGCGGCCTGCCCAAGTGGATCGCCGAGGGCCGCCCGCTTGAGGACGGTCCCGCCGTCCCGCAGGAGCGCCACTTCACCCCGCGCCTGCAGGCCGACCTCGTCCGCTCCTTCGACCAGATGAAGAAGAACCTGGAGACCGGCCGCGAGCAGGTGATCGACGCCCGCGCGGCTCCGCGCTTCAACGGCGAGGTTCCCGAGCCCCGCGCGGGCCTGGCCAGCGGCCACATTCCCGGCTCGCGCAACATCCCGCTGTCGGCCCTGCTGGGTCCCGATGGCGCCATGCTGCCCGCCGACCAGCTGAAGACCGTCTTCGCCGACGCCGGCGTCGACATCGACAAGCCGATCGCCACCACCTGCGGGTCGGGCATCACCGCCTCGGTCGTGTCGCTGGCACTGAATCGCCTGGGCAAGCCGAGGGCCGCCGTCTACGACGGCTCGTGGACCGAATGGGGCGGGCGCGACGACGCCCCGGTCGCGACCGGGCCGGCTGTGTAAAAACACCCAAAGATTACACGCTCAGGATATACAATCCTGGATTGACAAGGCGCATTCCGTGGCCGACCCTCGACGTGTTGGGGGTCGGTCCCGCACCGCCTTGGATCGCGGCCACGCCGCGCGCCTCTCCCCGCCAGTGCCCGTCAGCTTAACGACCATCGGCGCGCAGCCCGCGCCGAGCACGCAACCGCGCGACCGGCGGAGCCGCCGGCGCGCCCGTGGGGAGAAAACGCCATGTCGTCGTTCCGACCGCTCTACGCCGTCACCATTACCGACGCCGTCGCCTCCGGCGATCTCGAACAGCTGAAGAAGCTGGCCGCCGAGGCCGAGGCCCACCTGCAGCAGTACGGCGACGTGGCCACGCTGCTGACCGCCCTGAAGCTCGAAATCGCCAAAGCCGAGGCCTGATCCGCATGAACATCAAGCCCTACGGCGTCGCCGTAACCGACGCCATCGCCTCGGGCGACCTCTCGCGCCTGAAGGAAGCCGAGGCCGCGGCCGAGGCCCACTTGGCCGAGTACGGCGATGTGGCCACCCTGCTGCCGCTGCTCAAGCTCGAGATCGCCAAGCTCGAAGGCCGCAAGAGCTAGTCAGGCGCGGGCGGCGGCGCCTCTTCGGCGACGCCGCCGCCCATCGCGTTTCGGGGCCAGCCCATCGCGTTCGGGGGAAAAGCGCGCATGACCGACACCTTGCCGCCCGCCGTTCGGACCAGCCCGGAAGGCAAGTCCGTCCGCTTCCGCACGGACGAGGACTATGAGCAGCTGACCCCCGTCCACGTGGTCTGGGAGGTCACCCTCGCCTGCAATCTCAAGTGCCAGCACTGCGGTTCGCGCGCCGGCCGGCCGCGTCCCGACGAGCTGAACCCGGCCGAGGCGCTGGAACTGATCGACCACCTGGCCGCCCTGGGCACGCGCGAGCTGACCTTGATCGGCGGCGAGGCCTATCTGCGCCGCGACTGGATCGAGCTGATCCGCCGCAGCCGCTCGCACGGCATCCGCACCGCCGTCCAGACCGGCGCCCGCAATCTCACCGACAAGCGCCTGGACGAGGCGGCCGATGCCGGCTTGCAGGGCATCGGCGTGTCGATCGACGGCCTGCCCGACCTGCACGACCGGGTGCGCGGCGTGCCAGGCTCCTACGACCAGGCGATCAGCGCCCTGAGGCGCGCCAAGGCCCGGGGCCTGGCCGTCTCGGTCAACACGCAGATCGGGGCCGAGACCGCCGCTCACCTGCCCGAGCTGATGGAGCGGATCATCGAGGCCGGCGCCACCCACTGGCAGATCCAGCTGACCGTGGCCATGGGCAACGCCGTCGACAATCCCGACCTCCTGCTGCAGCCCTACCAGCTGCTCGACGTCATGCCGCTCCTGGCCAGGCTCTATCGCGAGGGGCTGGAGCGGGGGCTCCTGATGATCGTCGGCAACAATGTCGGCTATTTCGGCCCCTACGAGCGTATGTGGCGGGGCCTGGGCGACGAGGCCGACCATTGGAACGGCTGCGCGGCCGGCCAGGGCGGCATCGGCATCGAGGCCGACGGCACGATCAAGGGCTGCCCGTCCCTGGCCACCTCGCTCTACGCCGCCGGCAACGTCCGCGAGATGAGCCTCGCCGACATCTGGCGCTACAGCGAAAAGATCGCCTTCGGCCGCGTGCGCGACGTCGAGGAGCTCTACGACTACTGCCGCACCTGCTATTACGCCGACGTCTGCCGGGCCGGCTGCACCTGGACCTCGGAGTCGCTGCTGGGCAAGCGCGGCAACAACCCCTACTGCCACCACCGGGTCCTCGACCTCGCCCGCCACGGCTGGCGCGAGCGAGTAACCAAGGTCAAGGACGCCCCGCCCGACAGCTTCGCCATCGGTGAGTTCGCCCTGGTCCGCGAAGCCATACCCGGCGCCCAGGCCGTTCCCCTGCCCGTCCGCGATCCGGCCCGCGTGCACATCGCCCACCGCCAGCGCACCGCCGTCGGCGGCGCCCTTCCGCCCCGGCTGAAGGTCTGCCGCTCCTGCGACCAGTACGTCTGGCCCCACGAGACCGACTGCCCCCACTGCGCCGCCGACCTCGCCGAGGTCGAACGCCAGCACGCCCAGGCCGCCGAGCGCCGACGGTCCTTGATCGAGCAGGCGCAGCGGATAATGGGCGGCATGCGCGGTGCGGCGGCGGCGGAGTAGCGGCGACAAGATCCGAAGGACGAAGAAGGCGCCTCCCAAGATCCTCCCCTGAAGGGGGAGGCAGCCCGAAGGGCCGGAGGGGGCAGCGTCGGCGCTAAGGATTACCGTCCCCAGCTTGGGCAGGGCTGGCAGCCCTCTCGGAGCAAGACCACACCCCACCCGCAAAATCCCCGCGAAAGCGGGGACCTAGGCTTTTTATCGTCGAGCGCCGCGCGTTTCAGAAAACACCTGGGTCCCCGCTTTCGCGGGGATTTTACGGAAGGTGGGTCAGACGGGGATAGAGCAGCGTGGATCCCCGGCGTTCGGCGCAAAGACCTGAACCAATCCAGCCACTTGCAACTTTCTCAAACGCCTGGATCAGACGCGCTGAATCCCGCCGCATAATCATTGGGTCCCGTCGCAGGGAGAGGGCGCAAGGATCCGGCCCGAAGCGGCGACGTGGACGCGATCGAGCGGGGCCGCCGGAGCTGCGTGAGCAGGGCCGGGCCAGGCTTAAATGAGGATGGGGGACGTAAACCCATCCATCGGGAGGCTGCCGACTTAGCCTTCCGCCCGTCCAAGGGTCCGCGCCGCCATGCACGCCTGGCCGCCAACAAACGGGGCGCACTGCATGGGGAAGGGGTCAAAGGCGGAAGAGGCCTGCGCGCCCCGGCCTGAGGACAAACGATCGCGCGGGGCGTTCTGCTTCGTCGAAACGGTACTTAGAACAAACACATCCGGGCGAGGCCCGGACGCCCCGCGCCCTCTCCATCCACTCAGCGGCAAGCCGCATGAGAGCGCGAGCCTGTACCCAAAGATCCTCCCCCCGAAGGGGGAGGTGGCCCGAAGGGCCGGAGGGGGAAGTCCCTGATAAGGTCAGCCCCCTCGATCGCTCCGCAACAGCTCCCCCTTCAGAGGGAGCATCCTGACGCCCCCTCTACGGGCAGCCGACCCGGTCCAGCTCATAACTCGCGAAGCCCTGCTCCTTGCCGCCCGCGCCGCGCATGACGATGGACCAGCCCAGATGCTCCCCGGACCGGACCCAGCGATTGACGAAAGCGGTCTCGCCATACGGATAGGTCACCTCGAAGCCGTCCGCCGTCACCTTGCCCGCTCCCTGCGAGGCGCCGTCGCCGCCGAAGCTGTCGGCCCAGAGGCCCACGATGGCGGCGGGTTCGCCCGCCTTGGTCTTGCGCCCGCCCAGCAGCAGGTGGGCGGCATAGGCGTCGGTCGGATCGGCCTTGGCGGCGCTGTCGGCCTGGACCAGCATCATCGCGCCCCCGACGATCGGCGCAGCCTTCAGGGCGATCGTCACCGGCTTGCCCATCACTGTTCCCTGGCCTTTCCAGCAGCCAGCCAGCGCCTCCACCTCGACTGGCGGCGGGGTCGGCGGCGGATCCTCGGCCGCATGGGCGCCGCCGGCGGCGAGCAGCGGCGCCTGGGCCAGGCACAAGACCGCCGCGAGCATGGATCGAAGTCGCATGTGAATTCCCCGAAGACGCCGGCCCCCGCCGACGCGCGCCGCCCTGAATGGCAGATTCCCCGCCCCGCTCGCCATGACGTTGATCCAGTCCTTGAACCGGGAGCGCCGCCGCCCTTAAACGACAGGTTCCATCCGTACGCACGAGTCCCCGCCGCCATGGACGAAAAGACCCGCCTGATCCGCTCGGGCCTGCAGGCCCCGTCGCTGGCGCGAACCGTCAATCCGCCGATCCAGCGCGGCTCGACCGTGCTGATGCCCAGCGCCGCCTCGCTGTACGACGACAGCCAGCTGACCTACGGCATCACCGGCCTGTCCTCGCCGGCCGCGCTGCAGGCGGCCCTGGCCGAGCTGGAAGGCTCGCCGGACGTCACGCTCTATCCCTCGGGCCTGGCGGCGATCACCGGGGCGATGATGGCGGTGCTCAAGGCCGGCGACGACGTGCTGGTGGTCGACAGCGCCTACAAGCCCACGCGCCGCTTCTGCGACCGCTTCCTCACCCGCTTCGGCGTCACCACCCGCTACTACGACCCCGCCCTCGACGCCGACGCCCTGCTGGCCCTCGCCCAGCCCAACACCCGGCTGATCCTGCTTGAAGCGCCGGGCTCGCTGACCTTCGAGATGCAGGACGTGCCGGCCATCGCCGCGGCCGCCAAGGCGCGCGGCATCCTCACCCTGATCGACAACACCTGGGGCGCGGGCCTGCTGTTCAAGCCGCTGGCGCACGGCGTGACCATCAGCGTCCAGGCCCTGACCAAATATGTCGGCGGCCATTCGGACTGCTTCATGGGCAGCGCCACCACCATGGACCCGGTGATCGGCGACGAGCTGGGCAACGCCATGTGGGACGTGGGCTGGTCGGTCTCGCCCGACGACGCCTACACCATGCTGCGCGGCCTGCGGACCCTCGCCACCCGGATGCCGCGCCACGAGGCCAACGGCCTGGCGGTGGCCCGCTGGCTGGAGCAGCGGCCCGAGGTCGCCCGCGTGCTGCACCCCGCCCTGCCCGACGACCCCGGCCACGCGATCTGGAAGCGCGACTTCTCCGGCGCCTGCGGCCTGTTCGGCGTAGTCCTGAAACCCACGACCCAGCGCTCGGTGCACGCCTTCCTCGACGCGCTCACCCTGTTCGGCCTCGGCTTCTCATGGGGCGGCTTCGAGAGCCTGGCGATCCACTGCGATCCGCAGCTGAAGAGCCGCAGCACACCGGTCAACTTCGAAGGTCCCCTGCTGCGCCTGCACATCGGGCTGGAGGATCCGATCGACCTGATCGGCGACCTGGAGCGCGGTTTCAGGGCCCTGGCGGCGGCCTGATCGCCGACGTTGCGACCAGGCGGGGGTTGCGGCTCGCGGACCCGACTGTTTCCGCACCGCAACATGGCGCCACACCCTCGCCGCAAGCGGGGCCAGATTATGCCCAAACGGCTGAATATGCGAAGTTATTCAGCAGTACATACGCGCGGCCACGGTCCTGCAAACTTGACCATGGTTATATTTCCTTCGCATCGCAACTGATCGTCGCCGTGAGGGTTCTTCGCGCGAAAGGACCCTTGATGGACATACGCCTCGCCGACCGGCTTCCGCCTTGCAACGCTTCCGATAAGGCGCCGCCGGCGGCCTGGCTTCCCGCCGAATCCGCGCTGGACATGCCCGTTCGCGAGCTGTCGGCGCCGGACGTCGGCTGGCGTCGCCTGGCCCGTTCTCGCCAGCGCCGGCGGCTGGGCCTGGGCGCCTTCACGATCCTGGCCTTCGCCTTCGGCCTGACCACGATGCTGGACGCCTTCACGGCCGGCGGCGTCACCCTGCTCGAATGGATCGACGCCCTGCTCGTGGCCGTGCTGCTGGCGTGGACCGGCTTTTCCTGCGCCGCGGCCCTGGGCGGCTTCCAGCTCGCGCTGAACCCCTACACCTGGGAGCGACGGCTGGACGATCCGCCGCCGCACCTGCGCAAGAAGGTCGCCCTGCTGGCGCCCATCTACAACGAGGACGTCGCCGCCGTATTCGCGCGGATCGAGGCCATGCGCGCCGATCTCGATCGCGAGCGCCTGTCGTCGACCTTCGACGTCTTCGTGCTGAGCGACACACGCGATCCCGACATCGCCGAGGCCGAGCGCCTTGCCGTGATCGCCGCGCGCTCGGGCCCCTCGCCTACCCGTCTCTACTACCGCCGCCGCGAGCAGAACACCGACCGCAAGACCGGCAACCTGGCCGAATGGGTGCGCCGCTTCGGCGGGGCCTACGAATGCATGGCGGTGCTGGACGCCGACAGCCTGATCAGCGCCAAGTCGCTGCGCCGCATGGCCGGGGCGATGGAAACCGACGCTGCTCTGGGCGTGCTGCAGGCGGGCACCACGATCGTTGGCCGCACCACGCTGTTCGGCCGCGCCGAGCAGTTCGCCAGCTGGGTCTACGGCCCCCTGGCCACCTGGGCCCTGGCCTGGTGGAGCGGCGCCGAGGCCAACTATTTCGGCCACAACGCCATGATCCGCACCAAGGCCTTCGCCGAGTGCTGCGGCCTGCCGCACCTGCCGGGCAAGGCGCCGTTCGGCGGCGCGATCCTCAGCCACGACTTCGTCGAGGCCGCCCTGATGCGGCGCGGCGGCTGGGCCGTGCGCATGGCGCCGTCGCTGGAGGACGTGCACGAGGAAGCCCCGCCCACCCTCTCGGACATGCTGGTGCGCGACCGCCGCTGGAGCCAGGGCAACCTGCAGCATCTGGGCATCCTGGGCGTGAAGGGCCTGCACCCGGTCAGCCGCCTGCACCTGCTGCGCGGGGCCCTGGCCTATGCGCTGGCCCCGGTGTGGCTGCTGCTGGTCGTGCTCAGCGCCATGCTGGCCGCCTTCCCCGTTCTGGGCGGCGCGCGGGCCGAACTCTTCCTGGTCGAGGGTGCGGCGGCGGCCTTTGCCGTCTCGCTGGGCTTCCTGTTCGCGCCCAAGCTGCTGGCCGTAATCCTGACCTGCAAGGAGGGCAAGGCCGAGGGCTTCGGCGGCGTCGGGCCGCTGCTGGTCTCGGTGGCGGTGGAGACCCTGCACTCGACCCTGACGGCGCCGGCTATCCTGTTCGGCCACGCCCGCTGCCTGGTCGACATCCTGGCGGGCCGCGACTCCGGCTGGGCGGCTCAGCGCCGCGAGGCCGAGGGAACGCTGTGGCGCGAAGCCCTAAAGCGCCATGCGCCCGAGATCGTCGCAGGCTGCGTGCTGCTGGCCTGCGCCGCCCTGGCCGGGCCGACGCTGGGCGTCTGGATCCTGCCGGCCGCCATCGGCCTGATCATCGCCCCGGCCGCCTCGGTGCTTACCGGCAGCGCCCGTTGGGGCCTGGCCTTGCGCCGGCGTGGCCTTCTGACGGCGCCGTGCGAGCTTTCGCCCTCGCGCCTGCTGCGCGAGGCCTATGGCCGGCCGGCCGGGCCGCAGCTTCGGGTGCGTGGGGAGGAAGACGGCGCGACGGCGATGGCGACGGCCTGAAGCCTCAAGCCCGTCGGGCGGCGGCCTCGATCTCCGACAGTTCCGGCGTCCAGCGCAGGTCCTGGGCGCGGCGAGCCACCGCGCCGATGACGATCAGGACCGGTCCGCCGGTTCCGCCCGCCAGCAGGCGCGGCAGGTCGTCGAGGCGGCCAGTGCGCAAGGCGGCGGCCGGATCGCCGGCCCGCTCCACCACCAGGGCCGGCGTGCTCGGCTCGCGACCGGCGGCGATCAGGCGACGACCAAGCTCGGCAGCCGCCTCTCCGCCCATGTAGACGGCGACCGTGGCTTCCGGATCCGACGCGGCGGCCCAGTCCTCGATGACGTCGCCGCTGCCAACGCGGGCCGTGGTGAAGATCACCCGCCGGGCCTCGCCACGATGAGTGAGCGGAAAGTTGAACTGGGCGGCGGCGGCGCTGGCGGCGGTGACGCCGGGCACCACCTCGACGCACACGCCATGCGCCCGGAGAAACTCGGCCTCTTCGCCCACCCGGCCGAACACCGAGGGATCGCCGCCCTTCAGCCGCACCACCCGCAGGCCGCGGCGAGCCAGACGCAGCATCAGGCGGTTGATCGCCTCCTGCTTCATGCTGGGACGGCCAGAGCGCTTGCCGGTGAGGATGCGCACGCAGCCGGCCGGGGCCAGGGCGATCGCCTCGTCCGAAACCAGGGCGTCATAGAGCAGCGCCTGGGCGCTCTCGACCGCGCGGGCGGCGCGCAGGGTCATCAGGTCGACCGGGCCAGGACCGGCGCCGACCAGCAGGACGTCTCCCAGAGCAGCAGCGTCATGCGACATCGGCGGTCTCCTTGGCCTTGAGCGAAGCGGCCGCGATCATCCGGGCGATCTCCGGACGGCACGAGCCGCAGTTGGTTCCGGCGCCCGTAGCCGCACCGACCGCATCGGCGGTGGCGGCCCCGGCGGCGATGGCGGCGTCGACCGCCTTTGCGCCCACCTTCAGGCAGGCGCAGACCATCGGTCCCTTGTCGACCTGCGCGCCGGGCGGACGACCGATCAGCAGGGCCGAGCGAGCCTCGGCGGTCAGCGCATCGAGCGCAAACAGGTCGGCCAGCCAGTCGCGCGGCGGCAGGCGGCCGGCGGCGGTCTGGAACAGCACCGCGACCAGCCTGCCGTCCTCGATCCAGGCCTCGCGACGTGAGCCGGCGCCGACGTCCTCGAACACCGTGGTCTCGCCGGCCAAGCCTTTGGTCAGGCGTTTGCGCAAGGTCTCGCGCTCGGCGGCGTCGCCCCTGCCCGCGAACTCGTGCAGTTGGGCGGCGTCCTGCGGAATGCGCCGCCAGACGAGATCCAGATTGGTCGGCGCAGCGACGATCTCGCGGGTCAGGAAGAAGCCCTTCCAGGTCTCGCGATAAGGCCGCGCCCGAGCTGGGGTGTGCTTGAACTCCGGCTGGCCTGAGGTCGGATCCAGGTTCGGCGCGATCAGATGGTTCGACTTGCCCGACGGGGCGAAGGCGTCTGTCCAGTGCATCGGCATGAACAGCCCGCCCAGCCGCTGGCGGTCGGTGACCTTGGCCAGGGCCACAGCCTCCCCGCGCGCGGTGGAGACGCGAGTCAGGGCGCCGTCCTTGATCCCGGCGGCCTCGGCGTCGCGCGGGTGGATCTCGACGAAGGGCTCTGGCGCGTGGCGGCACAGGTCGGGGGCCAGGCCCGTGCGGGTCATGGTGTGCCACTGGTCGCGGATGCGGCCGGTGTTGAGCGACATCGGGAAGGCGTCGCTGACCGCGTCGGCCGGACCCTTGGGGCGAACCGGGACCATGCGGGCCCGGCCGTCCGGGGTCTGGAAGCGGCCGTCGACGAAGAGGCGCGGCGTGCCCCCGCCGCCGGTGCGGACCGGCCACTGGATCGGGGTGAGAGCGGCGTAGTCGTCGGGGGTCATGGCCGCAAGGCCAGAGAGGTCGAGCAGGCGCGCGCCCTGGTTCTCGTAGGCGGTCAGGCGGGCCCACTCGCGGAAGATCGAGGCCTGGGAGGGCCAGCTAAAGCCGTCGAAACCCATGCCTTGAGCCACGTCGGCCATGATCCGCCAGTCGGCGCGGGCCTGTCCGGGGGCCGGGAACAGCGCGCGCTGGCGCGAGATCCGGCGTTCGGAATTGGTGACCGTGCCGTCCTTCTCGGCCCAGGCCAGGGCCGGCAGCTTCACGTGGGCGTAGGCCGTGGTGTCCGTCTCGACACAGTCGGAGACCACGACGAAGGGGCACTTCTCCAGCGCCTCGCGCACCGCGCCGGCGTCGGGCAGGCTGACGGCGGGGTTGGTGGCCATCACCCAGATCGCCTTGATCTTGCCAGAGCGCACCGCCTCGAACATCTCGACGGCCTTCAGGCCCGGCGCGCGGGCCGTGTGCGGCGCGCCCCAGAACCGGGCCACGCGGTCGCGATCCTCAGAGGCGAAGTCCATGTGGCCCGCCAGGGTGTTGGCCATGCCGCCGGTCTCGCGTCCGCCCATGGCGTTGGGCTGGCCGGTGATCGAGAACGGGCAAGCCCCGGGCTTGCCGATGCGACCCGCGGCCAGATGGACGTTGAGGATCGCCAGGCCCTTGGCCACGCCCTGTGCCGACTGGTTGGAGCCCATCGAGAACAGGCTGACCGTCTTCGGGTTGGCGGCGAACAGGTCATAGAAGGCCAGCAGGTCTTCCAGCGCGATCCCGCAGTCGGCGGCGACGGCGGCAGGCGACTGGTCGGCGTCCGCCAAGGCCTCGCGCACTGCCTCGATCCCGTTCACGTGCTCGGCGACGTAATCGAGGTCGAGCCGGCCGCGACGGTCCATCTCGGCCAGCAGGCCGTTCCACAGGCGCACGTCGCTCTGCGGGGCGATGGCCAGATGCAGGTCCGCGCCCTCGGCGGTGTCGGTGCGGCGCGGGTCGATGACCACGTGCTTCTGGCCACGAGCCTTGGCCGCCTCCAGACGACGGAACAGGATCGGGTGGGTCCAGGCGGCGTTGTGGCCGGCGAAGACCACGAGGTTGGCCTCGTCGAGATCCTCGTAGCAGCCGGGCACCAGGTCGGCGCCGAAGGCCTGCTTGTGGGCGGCCACGGCCGAGGCCATGCAGAGGCGGCTGTTGGTGTCGATGTTGCCCGAGCCGATGAAGCCCTTCATCAGCTTGTTGGCGACGTAATAGTCCTCGGTCAGCAGTTGGCCCGAGACGTAGAAGGCGACGCTGTCGCGGCCGTGGCGGGCGATGGTGTCGCGGAAGCGCTTGGCGACCAGCGCCGTGGCCTCGCCCCAGCTTGCCGTCCGGCCGTTGATGGACGGCTCAAGCAGACGCCCGCCCAGGCCGACAGTCGCCCCGAGGGCGGAACCCTTGGAGCACAGTCGCCCCAGATTGGCCGGATGCTGGCGGTCGCCCGACACGGCCAGGGCCCGGCCGGGTCCCGCCGCGCCGGCGACGCCGCAGCCCACACCGCAGTAGGGGCAGGTGGTCCTGACCGTCGTGATGACGCCGGAGCCGTCGGCCATGGGGTCAGTCCGCCATCACCGGCTGGGCCAGCAGGACGCGGCCGTCCTGCACCCGCACCGGAACCACCGGCGTGCAGCCCTTGCCGGCGTCGGCTCCGGTGGGATGGCCGGTCTTCAGGTCGATGACCCAGCTGTGCAGCGGGCAGGTCACGCCGTGGCCATGGACGATGCCTTGGCTTAGCGGACCATGCTTGTGCGGACAGCGGTCGACCAGGGCGAAGACCTGGCCGTCGCTGGTGCGGAACACCGCCACGTCGCCCTGAGCGGTCGCCACGCGCCGCGATCCCCGCTCGGGGATGTCGGTGAACGCGCCGACGTCGTGCCAGGCCGGATCGATGTCGAAAGTCTGGATCGTCATTCCGCAGCCATCCTCATCGGAAGCGTCGCCATAGGCTTGAACTCACCGGCCTCCACGCCGCCCGTGGCGCGCTCGGCCCACGGGTCGACCTGGGCGGTCTCTTGCGACTTCACGAAACGAGCAAACAGCGCCGCGCGGTTGTCGAGATCCTCGACTGTAGCGGCGTGGATGGTTTCCAGACCGATGCGGGCCATCCACTTGTAGATCCGCTCCAGGTACCAGCCGCCCTCGCGGTACATCTGCATGACCGCCGAGATCAGCTGGATCGCCTCTTCCTCAGTGGCGACCTTGGTCAGCAGCTGCGTGCCCTGGATGTGCAGGCCGGCAGCGCCGCCGACATGAATCTCGTAGCCGCTGTCGACGCAGATCACGCCAATGTCCTTACAGGTCGATTCCGCGCAGTTGCGGGGGCAACCCGAGACAGCCAGCTTGACCTTGGCCGGCGCCCAGGAGCCCCACATGAACTTCTCGAGCTTGATGCCGAGCCCCGTGGAGTCCTGGGTGCCGAACCGGCACCAGTCGCTGCCGACGCAGGTCTTCACCGTGCGCAGACCCTTGGCGTAGGCGTGGCCGCTGACCATGCCCGCGGCGTTGAGGTCGGCCCACACCGCCGGCAGGTCGTCTTTCTTGACGCCCAGAAGATCGATGCGCTGGCCGCCGGTGACCTTCACCGACGGGATGGCGTACTTGTCGGCGACGTCGGCGATGGCCCGCAGCTCGTCAGGGGTGGTCATGCCGCCCCACATCCGCGGAACGACGCTGTAGGTGCCGTCCTTCTGGATGTTGGCGTGGACCCGCTCGTTGATGAAGCGCGACTGGCTGTCGTCCTTGTACTCGCCGGGCCAGGCGCACAGCAGGTAATAGTTCAGGGCCGGACGGCACGAGGCGCAACCGTCGGGCGTGGTCCATTCCATGGCCTGCATGACCGCGGGCATGGACTTCAGGTCTTGGGCCAGGATCGCCTCGCGCACCACGCCGTGCGGGTGGTGCGTACACCTGCACATCGGCTTGGGACCGGTCTGGGCCTTGAAGCCGTCGCCCAGGGTGGCGCGGATGACCTGCTCGACCAGCGGCGTGCACGAGCCGCAGGAGGCCGAGGCCTTGGTGACGGCGCGCACGTCGTCCAGCGTGGTCAGGCCCTGAGCGGTGATCGCCGAGGTGATCGCACCCTTGCAGACGCCGTTGCAGCCGCAGATTTCCTGCGTGTCGGGCATGGCCGCAACGGCCGCGCTAGGGTCCAGGCCGGACAGCCCCTCCGTGATCGCCTGGCCGAAGATGATGGTGTCGCGGATCTCGGCGACGTCGGTCCCGGCCTTCATCAGGTCGAAGTACCAGCCGCCGTCGGCGGCATCGCCGAACAGCACCGCGCCGGCCACCTTGCCGCCTTCGATGACCACGCGCTTGTAGACGCCGCGGGCGGCGTCGCGGAACACGATGTCCTCGCAGCCCTCGCCCCCGGCGAACTTGCCGGCCGAGAACACGTCGACGCCGGAGACCTTCAGGCGGGTCGAGAGGACCGAGCCCTGATAGGCCCCCTCCCCGTCGGTCAGCTCTTCGGCCAGGGCGCGGCACATGTCCCAGATGGGCGCCACCAGGCCGTAGCAGGCGCCGCGGTGCTCGACGCACTCGCCGACCGAGAACACCGCCGGATCGGAGGTGCGCATGGCGTCGTCGACGATGATCCCCCGATTGACCTGCAGGCCGCTGGCCTTGGCCAGGGTCGCGTTGGGCCGGATGCCGACCGCCATCACCAGGATGTCGCAAGGCAGGGTGCGACCGTCCTTCAGCTTCAGGCCGGTGACCTGGCCGTCCTCGCCGACGATGGCTTCGGAGTGGGCGCCGAGCACGGTCTCGACGCCGCGTTCCAGCAGGGCCTCGCGCAGCAGATAGCCGGCGCTCTCATCGAGCTGGCGCTCCATCAAGACGTCCATCAGGTGGACGACGGTGGCGCCCATGCCGCGACGGGCCAGGCCGTAGGCGGCTTCGAGGCCCAAGAGGCCGCCGCCAATGACCACGGCGCGGGCGCCGGGCTTGGCCGAGGCGGCGATCATGGCGTCGACGTCGTCGAGGTCGCGGAAGGTGACCACGCCTTTCAGGTCGGCGCCCGGCAGCGGCAGGCGGAAAGGATCCGAGCCGGTGGCCAGGACCAGCTTGTCGTAGGCGACTTCAAGCCCGCCCTCGGCGATCACCTTGCGGCCTTCGAGATCGACCCCCGTGACCCAGCGCCCGGCGTGAAGGGTGATGCCATTGTCACGGTACCAGGCCTCGTCGTTGATGACGATGTCGTCGAAGGTCTTCTCGCCCGCCAGCACCGGCGACAGCATGATGCGGTTGTAGTTGACCCGCGGCTCGGCGCCGAAGATGGCGATCTCGTAGCGCTCGGGATCGCGCTTGAGGACTTCCTCGACCGCCCGGCAACCGGCCATGCCGTTGCCGATGACGACCAGCTTTTCCTTGGTCATGGTTCTAGCTCGTTGCGGTGAGAGGGATCAGACGCGGACCGGGGCGGCGTCGCCGTGCAGGGTCGGCCAGACGGCGCGCCAGCGGGCCTTGAGGCCGTGCAGGGCCAGGAGGGCGAACAACGCCAGCGCCGCGAAGCCGAGGAAGCCGATCTGGTAGTCGCCGGTCATCTTCTTGGCCAAACCAAGGGTCGAGGCCAGGTAGAAGCCGCCGATGCCGCCGGTCATGCCGATCAGGCCGGTCATGACGCCGATCTCCTTGCGGAAGCGCTGCGGGGCCAGCTGGAACACCGCGCCGTTGCCCGCGCCCAGCGCCAGCATCGAGAACATCAGGGCCGCCAGGGCGAACCAGGCCGTCGGCAGCTTGAAGCTGGCGACCGCAAGACCCAGGGCCGCCAGGGCGTAGACGACGCTGAGAGTGCGCACCCCGCCGTGGCGGTCGGCCAGCGCCCCGCCGACCGGGCGGATGAACGAACCGGCGAAGACACAGGCGGCGGTGAAGAAGCCGGCCGTCACAGGATCCAGGCCATACTCGGCGTTGAAGTAGATGGTCAGCGACGAGGCCAGGCCAACGAAACCGCCGAAGGTGACGGCGTACAGCAGCATCAGCCACCACGCGTCCGGCACCTTCAGCACGTCGAGATACTCGGCCAGCTTCTTGGGCGCGGGCTGCTCGGGGGCGTCCTTGGCCAGCAGCATGTAGACGACGAAGGCGAGCGCCAGCGGAATGGCGGCCAGGCCGATCACGTTCTGCCAGCCGAAGGTCTTGGCCAGCATGGGCGCGAACAGGGCCGCCAGGGCGGTGCCCGAATTACCGGCCCCCGCGATGCCCAGGGCCAGGCCCTGATGCTCCTGCGGATACCAGCGCGAGGCCAGCGGCAAGGCCACCGCGAACGAAGCGCCGGCCACGCCGAGCACCACGCCCAGGGCCAGGACCTGATGGTAATTGTGAATGCCGAGGCTCCAGGCCACGGCCAGGCCAGCGAGCACGATCAGCTGGCCGATCATGCCGGTCTTCTTTGGACCGATGCGGTCGACCAGGATGCCGTTGACGAGGCGCAGCAGCGCGCCGGCGAGCACCGGAATGGCGACCATCAGGCCCTTCTGGGCGGGGTCGAGCCCGAAATCTTTCGCGATGGCGACGCCCAGCGGACCCAGGATCACCCAGACCATGAACGAAAGGTCGAAATAGAGGAACGCGGCGAACAGAGTCGGCGCATGGCCAGCCTTGAGGAAGTCACGAGAAATCATGATGCGCCTCGGAGTGTTGCGTGTCTGCGAGAGCGAGGCGTCGTCGCCTCGTCGGGTGACCGCATCCGAGCGGTCGTCTCTGGCAGCCACGGACGCCGTTGTCCGAAGGCTTGAACTCACTGAACATCGGTCCGGGGACGGATGTCACGCGCTGTCGGCGACGCGGCCCGAACAACGCATGCGCAGCGTGATTGCTCAGCAAAAAGGCGCCGGCGACGCCTTCGAATTGTGCAGATGCGAAGAGGCGGCTCGACCCGAAGCCCGTCAGACGCGGGCGCGGCCGATCGAAAACGCCGTGGCGTAAGGACCCGCGCGGGTGGAATCGAAGGCTGGCCCCTCGAACAGCGGCGCGAGCTCTCCTGGGCCATCGGCGAAGGCCTGGGCAGGATCGAGCAGCGGCCCGGCCGACAGGGCCGCGGCGCGGAACATGTCCGGGCGATAGACCGCATCGGCGACCGCGTGGATATCCGTGTCGGCAGCGACCTGGCCCCAACGGACCATCTGCGACAGGAACCAAAGGGCGTGTTCGCGCCGCGGCACGCCGGCGCCATCGCGGTGGAAGACGATCTCGTCGGCCAGGGCGCGCTCCAGCACCTTCGGCGAGACGCCCACATGCTCGGGACGGGCAAGCAGAACGACAAGCTCGTCACGGTTGGCCGGGTCGTCGGACCAGGCGGAGGCGCGGATCAGCGCCCGCAAGGCGGCGCGCAGTTCATCGGGATAGTGGTGGGCCCAGGCCTCGGTGACGCCGAACACCTTGTCGGGCCCGCCCGGCCAGAAGGCCGAGGCCGTGATGACGATCTCGCCCAGCCCCTCGCGCTCGGCCACGGCATTCCACGGCGCGCCGACACAGAAGCCGTCGATCTCGCCCGCACGCATCTGCTCGACCATGCGCGGCGGCGGCGTGACCACCAGGCGCACGTCCTTGTCGGGATCGACACCCGCCTGCGCCAGCCAGTAGCGAAGCTCGTAGTTGTGCATCGAATAAGGGAAGACGACGGCGAAGGTCAGGGGCGGCGCACCCTGCCCCGCCCTTTCGGCGATCACCTTGGCCAGGGCTCGCGCCGAGACAGGCGGCCCGGCCATGGCCTGCGGATCGGCGGCGCGCATCGTGTCGGCCAGCGACCTGGAAACCGTGATGGCGCTGCCGTTGCGGTTCAGGGCCATGGGCGCGATCAGCGACGGGCCGACGTCCAGCGTCAGCCCGCCTGAAGCCCCGGCCGCGGCGGCCAGGGCCATCGGCGCCAGCATGTGGGCGCCGTCGAGGGCGCCCACGGCGACCTTGTCGCGGATGGTGGCCCAGGAGGCCTCGCGGTTCAGCGAGACGTCGAGGCCTTCCTCTGCGAAGAAGCCCAGCGCCTTGGCCACCACCAGCGGCGCGCAGTCGGTCAGAGGAATGAAGCCCAGCTTCAGATCGGCCAGGCCGCTCACGACGCGTCTCCCTTCAGCACCCCCGCGAAGGCCAGCAGATCGGCGGCCACCGCCCCGATCGGCTTGCCCCGGTCCATCGCAAGCTTGCGCAGCAGGCGATAGGCGCCGTCCTCGTCGAGGCCGCGCTCCTTCATCAGAAGGCCCTTGGCGCGCTCGACCGTCTTCCGCGACTCCAGGTCGGCCTTCACCTTGGCCAGATCGCCGCGAAGCTGCTGGGTCAGGGCGAAACGGCTCATGGCCACGTCGAGGATCGGCCGCACGCGGGCGGGCGCCAGGCCATCGACAACATAGGCGGCGACGCCGGCGCGGACCGCCTGCTCAGCAAGGCCGGGCTCGGAGCGGTCGACGAACATCACGACGGGACGTGGATTGGACTGGCTGGCCTCGCGCAGGCTTTCCAGCGTGTCGCGATCAGGGCTCTCGGCGGCGATGACCACGACGTCGGGCGCGAACTGCGCCGCCTCGCGCTCGTCGAAGCGCTCGGAACGGCGCACCTCCAGCGGATGCACGCCCTCGAGCCCTTCCGCCACCAGGGCGGCCCGGGCCGGGTCAGGATCGATGACGAGAACGCGCATGTCCAACGCCCTAAGGAGCCTCGACGCCACGGGGGAGCGTTTTGCGGCCATGGTCACGCTCGAACAGAGTTCCGCTCAATCCGCGGGCGCCGCTGCATATTGCTAAAGCAGGCCAGCGACTGCGCCTCTGCGACCAAGGGCGGCGCCCAGCTAGTCCACGGCCAGAATGACGTCGGACGGAGCTATGACGGCGTGGACTCTGGCCCCCGGCGCCAGGCCAGCGGCCAGGACGCTCGGGACCGTAGCGACCAGGGTCTTGCCCTCGGCCAGGGCGACCACGACCTCGCTGGCGGCCTCGCCGTCCTCACGGTCGAGAACCTGCCCCGCCAGGACGTTGTCGGCGGCGCCGGCCGGCGCGTCGAGCGTCAGCCGCACGAAGCTCGACTTGATCAGCGCCACCGCCGGGCGGCCGACGGCCAAGCCCAACTCCTCGGCGCTGCGACGGGTGATCACCGACACGATCGAGAGCCCGTCGCCGAGCGCCAGCCGCACCTCGACGGTCACGCCGGACGGGCCAAGGGCCACCACGGTTCCGCGCAGAGCGTTGCGGGCGCTGGTGCGCAAGCCAAGGCTCCAGAACAGGTCCTCGCCGACCTCGGACGCCAGCCCGGCCTCGAGCCTCGCCAGGGCGGCGCCGACCTCGCGCTCCATGTCGCGGAAGGCGCGCACCACGGCGTAGCCGCGCGGCGTGACCTGGGCCCCGCCGCCCGACCGGCCGCCAGCGCCGGCAGCGATCAGCGGGGCGTCGAAGAGGTTGTTCAACGCCTGCACCGCGTCCCAGGCGCCTTTGTAGGACAGGTCCAGGCGCTTGGCGGCGGCGCTGATGGAGCCGAGCTCGGCCACGGCCTCAATGAGGGCCACGCGCTCCAGTCCGACGCGAGCCAGGGCGCCGCGTCGCAGGATCAGGCTGGCGCTGAGATCACCGGCTCCGCTCATCGATGTCCTCCGACTCCGTTCGGATCGCTTGTGGCCCGCCAAGCGCTGAAAAAACAGCCTGACACCGCCTCAAAGCTCGTTATGTACTCGCTATACATATCCGCCTGATCCGAGCCGCCGATGATCCTCGCCCGCCGCCCTCTGTTCGCCGCCGTCCTGACCGCGGCCCTGTCGCTGGCGGCCGGCGCGGCTTTCGCGGGCGAGACCAAGGTGGCGGTGGCCGCCAACTTCACCGAGCCGGCCAAGGCCATCGCCGCCCGGTTCGAGAAGGCCACCGGCCACAAGGCCACGCTCAGCTTCGGTTCGTCGGGCCAGTTCTACGCCCAGATCGCCAATGGCGCGCCGTACGAGGTCTTCCTGTCCGCCGACGTTGAGCGGCCGCAGAAGGCGGAAAGCGAAGGCCTGGCCGTGCCCAACTCGCGCTTCACCTACGCCACCGGACGCCTGGTTCTGTGGAGCAAGACGCCCGGCCTGGTCGACGGCCAGGGCGCGGTGCTGGCCAGCGGCAGGTTCCGGAAGCTGTCCATCGCCGACCCCAAGGCCGCGCCCTACGGCCTGGCGGCGGTCGAGACCCTGACCAGGTTGAAACTCTATGACGGCCTCAAGCCCCGGATCGTCACCGGTTCGTCGATCACCCAGGCCTATCAGTACGTCCAGACCGGCGCGGCCGAGCTCGGCTTCGTGGCCCTGTCGCAGGTGGTCGACGACAAGGGCGGCTCGCGCTGGGTGGTGCCCAAGAGCAATCACACGCCGATTGACCAGCAGGCCGTGCTGCTGAAGACCGGATCGAACAGCGAGGCGGCCAAGGCTTTCCTGGCCTTCCTGAAAGGCCGCGAGGCCAAGGCGATCATCCGCCGCTACGGCTACGAGGTGCGCTGACGCCCATGGTCGAGGTCGTCTGGCTGACCCTGAAGCTGGCGACGGTCACGACCGTCCTGCTGCTGCTGCTGGCCACGCCCCTGGCCTGGTGGCTGGCGCGCGGGCGCTCGGCCCTGAAGCCGGCGGTGGGAGCGCTGGTGGCGTTGCCTATCGTTCTGCCGCCGACCGTGCTCGGATTCTATCTGCTGATCGCTCTGGGTCCCGAGAGTCCGCTGATGGCCCTTCTGCGTCCGCTGGGAATCCGCACCCTGGCCTTCACCTTCGAGGGGCTGGTCATCGGCTCGCTGGTCTATTCCCTACCCTTCGCCGTGCAGCCGCTGCGCAACGCCTTCCTCGCCATCGGCGACGAGCCGCTGGAAGTCGCCGCGACGCTGGGCGCGGGCAAGGCCGACATCTTCGCCCGCGTCGCCCTGCCTCTGGCCCTCCCCGGCTATGCGGTCGCCGCCCTCCTGGCCTTCGCCCACACCATCGGCGAGTTCGGCGTGGTGATGATGCTGGGCGGCGGCATTCCGGGCGAGACCCAGGTGCTGTCGATCGAGATCTATCGCCTGGTCGAAAGCCTGGAATGGGACAAGGCCCACCAGTTGTCGGCCCTGCTGTTGGGCTTCGGCTTCCTGGCGGCCCTGACGCTGCTGCTGCTGGAGAAGCGGCGGAGCGTTCCGGCCTGAACCGGCGTTTCCCCAAATAGAGCTTGTGGGCTGGGCGGTCGCCTCGCCTGTGGTATTGACGCGCCTCGCTCGCCTCGGCGTCCTTTTCGAGTCCCAATCGCGCATGTCCGATCCCGCCGCTCCGCAAACCGGTCCCGACGACGCCGAAGACAAGGCCCCGAAGCCCCCAGCCGAGACCGCGCCGGAAACGCCGGCGATCACCACGCCCGAAGAGCCCGTGAAGCCCAGGCGGGTTCCGATCTGGAAGCAGCGTCCCTGGCAGATCGGCGCCGGCGTCTTGGTGCTGGCCATCGTGGCGGTCGTGACGTGGCTCCTGTGGTCGCTGCCGCTGGGCCGGGCGCTGGAGCCGGCCAACAATCCGACCATGGTGCTGCTGGCCTCGGACGGCTCGCCGATCGCCCGCCGCGGTTCCTACAAGGAAGCTCCGATCGAGGCCTCCAAGCTACCGGCCTATGTGCCGGGCGCCTTCATCGCCATCGAGGACCGGCGCTTCTATTCGCACATGGGCGTCGACCCGAAGGCCATCGCGCGGGCCCTGGGCGCCAACGCCAAGGCCGGCGGCGTCTCCGAAGGCGGCTCGACCATCACCCAGCAACTGGCCAAGAACGCCTTCCTCAGCAGCGACCGCAATCTTCGTCGCAAGGCCCAGGAGGCGCTGATCGCGCTGTGGCTGGAAGCCCGGCTCTCGAAAGAAGAGATCCTGTCGCGCTATCTGTCGGCGGTCTATTTTGGCGAAGGCGCCTTTGGTCTGCGCGCCGCCGCCCGGCACTATTTCGACACCACGCCCGAGAAGCTATCCGTCGGCCAGGCGGCCATGCTGGCCGGCATGGTCAAGGCCCCCTCGCGCCTGGCCCCTACCGAGAACTTCGAAGGCGCCCGCGAGCGCATGGACGTCGTGCTGGGCGCCATGGTCGAGACGCAGGTGATCACCCAAGCCCAGGCCGACCGGGCCAAGCGCGACATGCATCCGATCCCGCCGCGCGACAAGCTGCCGACCGGCTCGTACTTCGCCGACTGGGTCTTCCCGCAGGCCCGCGCCGCCTATGACGCCCGCTACGGCGAGACCATCGTCAAGACGACGCTGGACGCCAAGCTGCAGGCCAAGGCCGAGAAGATCCTCAACGACGCCATCGCCCGCGACGGCAAGGTGCTGAATGTCACGCAAGGCGCGCTTGTGGCCATGCGCACCGACGGCAGCGTCGTGGCCATGGTCGGCGGCCGCGACTACAAGCAAAGCCAGTTCAACCGCGCCGACGCCGGCCGCCAGCCCGGCAGCGCCTTCAAGCTGTTCGTCTATCTCGCGGCGATCCGCCAGGGCATGACCCCGACCTCGCCGATCCTGGACGCGCCGGTCGACGTGCGCGGCTGGAGCCCGAAGAACCACGAGGGCAAGTACGCCGGCCGTGAAGTGCCGCTGATCACCGCCTTCGCCGGCTCGTCCAACGTGGCGGCCGTCCGACTGGCCCAGCAGGTCGGCCGCAAGGCGATCGTCGACACCGCCCGCGACCTGGGCGTCACCGAGCCGATCCCCGACGACCTGACCCTGGCGCTGGGCACCGGCCCGATGAGCCTGGTGCAACTGACCGGCGCCTATGCGGCCATCGCCGCCGGCGAGACCCCGGTGACGCCGCATGGCCTGGCCGACTTCAAGGCCCCGAAGAAGGCCCGCGCCCTGTCGAAGGCCGAGCTGGCCGGCATGCGCGACCTGCTGCGCTCGGCCGTGCATCGCGGCACCGGCGTCGAAGCCGCCATCCCCGGCGCCTTCGGCAAGACCGGCACGACGCAGGGTTATCGCGACGCGATCTTCGTCGGCTATGTCGGCGACCTGGTGATCGGCGTCTGGGTGGGCAACGACGACAACAGCGCCATGAACGGCGTCGTCGGCGGCGGCCTGCCGGCCAAGATCTGGAAGACCTTCGCCCTGGCCGCCACCGGCGGCGCGCCCAAGCCGGTCGAGGACGACGCGCTCAGCGCCGCCGAGGACGCCAGCCTGGCCGAACCGATCCTGGGCCCCGACGGCCTGCCGCTGCCGCCCGAAGCCCCGCCGGTCGAGGGCGAGGGCCCTGTCGATCCGACAGCGCCGGCTCCGGTGGTTCCGGCTCCGGCGGCGCCGGCGGCTCCGCCCCAGCCGGTCGAGCCGCGAGGTCCAACGACCCTTCCGTAAGCTCCGATCGTCATCCCAAACGGCTTGAGGCCGATCCCAGGATGACGAGCTTTGAAGGTGTCACGTAAAAAGAGCGCCGGCTTTCGCCGGCGCTCTTCATCGTTTCGGCGGTCCGCCCGACCTCTAGCTGAGGTCGAGCACCACCACCGACTTGGCCGGCAGGGTGGCCGTGAGGGTGTCGCCCTTGATGGTCGCGCCCTTGAACTCGGCCGGCTTGACCGCATGCGGCGTCTCGAAAGTGTTGCGCGAGGCCATTTCGGGCCCCGTGAGCACACGGCCCTTGGCGGTCTTGGCGGTCGAGCCGGCGAGCTTGACGCTGACCGTCGCCGACTTGTTGGGGTCGAGATTGACCAGCGCCACGTGCACCGCGCCGTCCGTTCCCTTGCCCGCCGAGGCGGTCACGGCCGGAACCGACGACTTGCCGATCACGTACTGCGGGGTGTCGATCTCGACCGGCAGGAAGGTCGCGCCCTGGAAGGGCTTGTAGAGGTCGAACACCCAGTAGGTAGGCGTCAGGACCATCTTTTCCTTGTCGGTCAGGATCATGGCCTGCAGCACGTTGACCATCTGGGCGATGGCGGCCAGGCGCACCCGGTCGGCGTGCTTGTGGAAGATGTTCAGCGTCGCGGCGGCCACCACGGCGTCGCGCATGGTGTTCTGCTGGTAGAGGAAGCCCGGCTCGGTGCCCGGCTCGACGTCGTACCAGACGCCCCATTCGTCGACATAGAGGCCGACCTTCTTCTCGGGGTCGTACTTGTCCATCACCGCGCTGTGCCTGGTGACCAGTTCTTCCATCTTCAGCGCCTGGACCATGGTGTCGCCCCAGCCCTGCTCGTCGAACACGGTGGCCGAACC
Source organism: Caulobacter endophyticus (assembly GCF_003116815.1). GTDB lineage: Bacteria > Pseudomonadota > Alphaproteobacteria > Caulobacterales > Caulobacteraceae > Caulobacter > Caulobacter endophyticus. Next base: position 207,689 of record NZ_QDKQ01000071.1, on the reverse strand, counting down.
CTTCTTGGTCCAGTTGCCGGTCGGGATAACGTAGTAGTGCAGGCTGAGCGCGTTCATGTTCTTGGCCGCGCCTTTCATCAGGACCTCGGTCCAGTTGTAGTCCTCGGCGTTGGGACCGGCGGCGACCTTCACCGGGCGGTTGCCGCGCGGGGCGCGGACGAACTCGGCGAAGTTGCGATAGAGGTTGGTGTAGTGCTCGGCCGTCATCTGGCCGCCGCAACCCCAGTTCTCGTTGCCGACGCCGAAGTAGTCGACCTTCCAGGGTTTGTCGCGCCCGTTGGCGCGGCGCATGTTGGCGATCGAGGAATTGGTCGGCGAGGTCAGGTACTCGACCCACTCCGACATTTCCTGCGGTGTGCCGGTGCCGACATTGCCGGCCACATAGGTCTTGGTGCCGATCAGTTCGGCAAAGTCCATGAACTCGTGGGTGCCGAAGGTGTTGGGCTCCTCGACGCCGCCCCACATGACGTTGACCTTGACGGGACGCTTGTCGCGCGGGCCGATGCCCTCGCGCCAGTGATAGTCGTCTGCGAAGCAGCCGCCCGGCCAGCGCACGACCGGCACCTTCAGCGCCTTGAGCGCGTCGACCACATCCTTGCGGTAGCCCTTGATGTTGGGGATCTTGCTGTCCTCGCCGACCCAGACGCCTTCGTAGATGCCCCGGCCCAGGTGTTCGGCGAACTGGCCGTAGACTTCCGGCTGGATGACGGCGCCGGGCTGGTCCGCGCGCAGGGTCCCGCTGACCTTGGTCTGGGCGAGGGCCCCGCCGGCCATCAGCAGGGCCGCGGCGACACCGCCCATCAGGGCGTGCCTAAGCATCTTGGAATTCACGTCGTTTCTCCCTCTGCTCGCCGTGCGCGCGACGCCGGCTCGGACAGGCGCGCGTCCTGCCGCGCACGACGCGACAGAGGCCCCTTGTTATTTGTCTGAGTATACTCGCGCGAGAGGAGCGTCAATCGAGGCGCATCGACGGTCGGCGGCCAGCAATACAACGATATAGGGCGGGGTTGTGGGCGGTTGGTTTGTCGGATGATTGGGGTGTGAGGGTTGTCACGACGGCTTGGTTCGCCAGATGCTCCCCCTGAAGGGGGAGCTGTCGCGGAGCGACTGAGGGGGAAGGGATTGCTGGCGTTGGGGATGTGCTGACCCAATCTGGGACTTCCCCCTCCGGCCCTTCGGGCCACCTCCCCCTTCGGGGGGAGGATCTTTGGGTACGGGCTCGCGCCTCACGCGGCTTGCCGCTGAGCTGATGGAGAGAGCGCGGGGCGTCCGGGCCTCGCCCGGATGTGTTTGTTCTAAGTACCGTTTCGACGAAGCAGAACGCCCCGCGCGATCGTTTGTCCTCAGGCCGGGGCGCGCGGGCCTCTTCCGCCCTGTGCCCCTTCCCCATGCAGTGCGCCCCGTTTCTTGGCGGCCAGGCGTGCATGGCGGCGCGAACCCTTGGACGGGCGGAAGGCCATGAACGGCAGCCTTCCGATGGATGGGTTTACGTCCCCCATCCTCATTTAAGCCTTCAGGCCCGGCTCACGCCGCTCCTTAAGCCCCGCTCGATCGCATCCACGTCGCCGCTTCGGGCCGGATCCTTGCGCCCTCTCCCTGCGACGGGACAGCTTTGATTATGCAGCGGGTTTGAGCGCGTCTGATTGATGAGCGCGAGAAAGTTGCAAGCAGTTGAGATCGTTGGGGTTCATCCGCTGAACGCAGAGGATGCACGCTGCTCTATCCCCGTAACTGGGAACCTCCCCCTGTGGGGGAGGCGATCGCGGAGCGATCGGTGGGGGGAGTGGTGCGGGATCGGCCAGCCCTGCGGCACCTGAGAACTTCCCCCCACCGGCCTTCGGCCGCCTCCCCCACAGGGGGAGGTTCCTAATGCGGAAACGCCCTACGCCGCGCCCGTCCGCCGGGCGATCGCCGCGCGGGTGTCGTCCTGGGCCAGACCCACGAGCCGTTCCATGGCCTGGCGGGCCTGGTCTGGGCGGCTGGCGGCGATGGCGTCGAAGACTTTCCAGTGGTCTGGGATCGGGTCGCGGGCCAGTTCGCGGTCGCGCTGCTTGAAGATCGTGGTCCAGCGCACGGCAGCCCCGATGCTGCTGGACAGGGTGCGCAGGGGCTCGTTGTCGGTGGCTTCCAGCACGGTGTCGTGGAAGTCGCGGTCGGCGGCGCGGCCGGCCTCGGTCGACAGGGTGTGCTGCTGCATCTGGATCAGCGCGTTGCGCATGCGCTCCAGCTGCTCGTCGTTGCGGCGTTCGGCGGCGAGAGCCGCGGCGGCGGGTTCGACGATCATCCGCAGCTCGTGCAGGCTGGTCAGGAACTCTTCGCTGGGCTCGGCCTCGAAGAACCAGGCCAGGACCTCGGGGTCCAGCAGGCTCCAGCGCGAGCGCGGGCTGACGCGGGTGCCGGCCTTGGGACGGCTTTCGACCAGTCCCTTGGCGGCCAGGATGCGGATGGCCTCGCGGTAGGCGCTGCGCGAGACGTTCAGCTGCTCGCTGGCGTCGATCTCGTTGTTGAGCACGTCGCCCGGGGCGTACTGGCCCGAGACGATGGCGATGCCGAGCGTGCGCGCGATCGAGCCATGGATGCGGCCGGAAAAGCCTTCCTCGCGCTCGAACTCGCCGTCCGCGCCCGTTCCCTTGCCCTTGACCACACCGCCTCCGCAAATCACCGAACGGCGTCGCCGCCGGTCACGGAGCGACTCTAGCGAGACTAATTGTCTGACGACAAGGAAATTCACCAGTCAGCGCGCTGGCGGACGCCGCGCCGGCCGCGCTTAAAAGTATGATAAATCAGGTGATAGGCGCGATCACAGGGTTCAGGCGACAGATCCCCGCCAGGCCCCGACGACGGCGCGAACCCCTGCGATCCGGGTTTGACAGGCTCGCACCGATCGCTATTTGTCTGACTAATTATAGACGAGAGGATCGACCCGATGCCCCTGCGGTTCGTGCAGCTGAAGACGCCCGACGGCGCCCGCGCCCTGGCGGCGGTGGACGAGACGGGCGCCGCCCGCAAGGTCGGGTCCGCCGACACCCTCTACGCCCTGGGCCAACTGGCCATCGACAAGGGCGTCAGCCTGGCCGACGCCGCCCAGCCGCTGGGCGAAACCGTCGACGTCGCCGCCGCCCTGGCCGAGGGCCGGGTGCTGGCCCCGATCGACCACGTCGACCCGGCCCACCTGATCCTGACCGGCACCGGCCTGACGCACCTGGGCTCGGCCGAGGGTCGCGACAAGATGCACAAGGCCGCCCAGTCTGGTGAGAACCTCACCGACTCCATGCGGATGTTCCTAATGGGCGTCGAGGGCGGCAAGCCCGCCGACGGCCAGGAAGGCGTGCAGCCCGAGTGGTTCTACAAGGGCGACGGCGGCCAGCTGGTCGGCCCCGGCCAGCCCCTGACCTCGCCCTCGTTCGCCAAGGACGGCGGCGAAGAGCCCGAGATCGCCGGCGTCTACCTGATCGGCCCCGACGGAACGCCGCACCGCCTGGGCTTCTGCCTGGCCAACGAGTTCTCCGACCACGTGATCGAGCGCGGCAACTACCTGTGGCTGGCCCACTCGAAGCTGCGACAGGCGGCGCTGGGCCCGGAACTGCTGAGCGGCGAACTGCCGGCCGACGTGCGCGGCGCCAGCCGGATCGTGCGCGGCGGCGAGACGGTGTGGGAAAAGCCCTTCCTGTCGGGTGAAGCCAACATGTCCCACACCATCGCCAACCTGGAGCACCATCACTTCAAGTACGCGCTGTTCCGCCGCCCGGGCGACGTGCACGTGCACTTCTTCGGCACGGCCACCCTGTCGTTCTCGGAAGGCTTCCAGACGCAGGTCGGCGACGTGTTCGAGATCGAGGCCGCCCCGTTCGGCCTGCCGGTGCGCAACCCCCTGGCCCAGGACGCCGCGCCCGCCGAGGTCACGGTGGTGGTGAAGGCGCTCTGAAACGCACTGCGTGGTCTCGTCCTTCGGCCCCACGAAGCAAGAAGGCCTCGCACCCTGCGGTGCGAGGCCTTCTCTTTTGCGCAATGGGCCGGGGAGCGGCGAGCCGCTCCCCTCCCCGATCACTCGGCCGGAGCCGACTGGGCTTCCAGGGCCACCGGCTCTTCCTCGACCGTCGTCTTGCTGCCCCACAGGGCGTAGAACAGCACGTAGAGTTCGCAGACGGCGGTGAGCAGGAACGAGATCTGCAGGCCGAACTTGTCGGCCAGCACGCCCTGCACCACGACCAGCGCGCCGCCGGCGATGGCCATGACCAGCAGGCCCGAGCCCTCCTCGGTCAGGGCGCCCAGGCCCTTGATGCCCAGGGTGAAGATGGTCGGGAACATGATCGAGTGGAACAGGCCCACGGCGATCAGGCTCCACATGGCGGCCGGGCCGCTGGCGAAGACGGTGATGACCATCACCACGAAGGCCAGGCTGGAGAAGATGGCCAGCACCTTCCCCGGATCGACCTTGCGCATCCAGAAGCTGCCGATGAAGCGGCCGACCATCATGCCGCCCCACAGCAGGAACAGGTAGTTCGAGGCCTGGGCGTGGGTCAGGTTGCCGATCTTGGGATCGGACACGAAGTTGATGAACAGGTTGGAGACGCCAATCTCGGCGATCAGGTAGATGAAGATCGCCGGGATGCCGAGCACCAGGTTGCGGTGCTTCCACAGCGAATGCTTCTTGCGGTCCTGCGCGGCGGCGCGGCGGTTCGAACCGCCCAGGTCCGGCAGCTTGTAGCGGCCGATCACCACGGCCAGCAGCACCAGCACCACGGCGACGATGAAGTAGGGCAGCTGCACCGACTGGGCGTCGGCCAGGCGTTCGGCCTGGGTCATGACATGGCCGGCCTCGGCGTTGCCCGAGGCGCTGCGGCTGAGGATCAGATAGCCGCCGAACAGCGGGGCCAGGGTGGTGCCCAGCGAGTTGAAGGCCTGCACCAGGTTCAGGCGCGAGGACGCCGTCTCCGGCGGGCCGACCACGGCCACATAGGGGTTGGCGGCGACCTGCAGCAGGGTGATGCCCGAGGCGATGATGAACAGGGCCGTCAGCACCACGCCGTAGGACGGAATGCGCGCGGCCGGGATCATCAGCAGCGCCCCGGCGGCCATGATCAGCAGGCCCGTGACCATCGACTTCTTGTAGCCGATCGCCTCGATCAGCTTGGCCGACGGGATCGAGGCGAAGAAGTAGGCGATGAACCACACCGACTCGATCAGCGTCGTCTGGGTGTAGCTGAGGTCGAACACCGAGCGCAGGTGCGGCAGCAGGGTGTTGTTGATGACCGTGATGAAGCCCCACATGAAGAAGAGGCTGGCCAGCAGGGTAAGGGCCGAGCGCTGGGCGCAGGCGTCGCCCACGCTGGCCGCGCCGGCTCCTGAGGGCGTGGTGATCGGTGCGGGCATTCCCGGGTCTCCCGTGTCGAGCCTCGCGACGTCTTGGCGTTGCGTGGCGGTTTTTTGTCTGAGTATATGGCGGCATATTGGCCGTCAACGCCGACAGAGAGCGCGAACGGTCCGCCTGAGAGGAAACCCGATGAAGACCTGGCGTCACGCCCTGCCGAGCCTTGCCCTGTTCGCCGCCGCCGCGGCCGCTCCGCTCGCCGCCCAGAGCGCCGAAATCAGCCGCAAGTCGTTCGGCCAGACGCCCGACGGCCAGGCGGTCGAGGCCATAACCCTGACGAATGCCAAGGGCGTCAGCGCCACCGTCATCAGCTACGGGGCCACGCTGCAGGCCCTGGTCGCCCCCGACCGCGCCGGCAAGAAGGCCGACATCGTTCTGGGCTACAAGGACGCGGCCGAATACGTGAAGGCCGCCAACTATTTCGGCGGCTCGGTGGGCCGCTTCGCCAACCGCATCGGCAAGGGCCGCTTCACGCTGGACGGCAAGACTTACCAGCTGGCGCTCAACAACAACGGCGTCGCGGCGCTGCATGGCGGGGTCAAGGGCTTCGACAAGGTGGTCTGGACTGTGGTCGAGGCCAAGGCCGGCCCGGTGGCCTCGGTGACCTTCAAGCATGTCAGCCCCGACGGCGAGGAAGGCTATCCCGGCACGCTGACCGCCACGGCGACCTATGCCCTGGACGAGCAGAACCAGCTGACCGTCACCTACGGCGCGACGACCGACAAGCCGACCATCGTCAACATCACCAACCACGCCCTGTTCAACGTCGCCGGCGAAGGCGCCCCGGAAGGCGCCATGGGCAATGTGCTGACCATCCCGGCCGACGGCTACAGCCCCGTGGACGGCGAGCTGATCCCGACCGGCGAGACGACGCCGGTGGCTGGCACCGTGTTCGACTTCCGCAAGACGACCGCCGTCGGCGATCGCATTCGTGATGCAAGCGATCCGCAGATCGTCGCCGGGCGCGGCTACGACCACAACTACGTGCTGACGGGCAAGTCGGGCGGCGCCCTTCGCCTCGGCGCGCGCCTGGCCGACCCCAAGAGCGGGCGGGTGCTGGAGATCCTGACCGAGCAGCCGGGCATCCAGTTCTATGCCGGCAACTTCATCGACGGCACCACGATCGGCAAGAGCGGCAAGATCTATCGCCAGGGCGACGGCATCGCGCTGGAGCCGCAGCACTTCCCCGACGCGCCCAACAAGCCGCAGTTCGCGCCGGTGCGGCTGGACCCGGGCCAGACCTACCAGAACAAGATGGTCTTCCGGGTCACCACGGACAAATAGACAAAAAAGAAGCCCGGCGGTTACCCGCCGGGCTTAGTTCATTAGGGAGGAAACGCCCAGGAAGGGCAGAGGCGCTCGCGCCTCACGGGGTTGTAGTTAGCGCTACCAGCTGGGTTTTCAACCCCCAACCGTACGAAAGTGACGCTTTGTCGCAGAACATGTTCACTGAGCGCGCTCGCTAACCACCTTCAGCGACGCCTTGCCCGCGACAAGCCCCGGCGCGGTGGCGGTGACCGTCAGCCAAGCCCCCTCGCCCGCCCCGCGCACGAGCGCCACGGCCTTGCCCTGCCAGGCCTTGCGAGTCGACGAGGCGAAGGCCGTATGGTCGGTGGGAGCGGCGTTGTCGGCGGCCACGAAGGCGCCCGCGCCCGAGACCTGGAAGGTGATGGCGTCAGCCGCCGACGGCACCACGACGCCCTTGGCGTCGACCACCCGGGCGCGAACGAAGGCCAGGTCGTCGAAGCTCCTGCCCACCTTGTCTCCATCGGCGGCCAGTTCGATGCGGGCGGGCTTGCCAGCGGTGCGCAGCACGTCCTCCAGCTTGACGCCCGGATCACGGCAGGCGGCCTTGACCTCGCCCGGCGCGAAGGTGACGGCCCACTGGCGCGGCGAGGCGTCGGCCGGCAGCGGCTTGGCGCCCAGCCAGCGGCCGTTAAGGGCGACGTCGACGCTGGCGCAGTTGGAATAGACCTCGATGGTCTCCTCGTGCGGCGCCAGGTCCGAAGGGGTCCAGTCGTCGAAGATGGCGACCTTGGGCGGCGGGGTGGCGACGGCGACCATGGTCGGCAGGGCCGGCGCCGGGCCAGCGCCGTCCGAGGACGGCGGCGGGGCGGCGGGCATGGCGTTGCGCACCACGTGCAGCACCGGCTTCTCCGACCACCACGAGGCCCGCTGCATGCCGACGATCTTCAGCGCGCCGGTGCGATCGACGATGCCGGCCGGGTTGTCGATGTTGGGCCAGCCGCTGCGGTCGGCCTCGCCGAGGTAGTCAATGCCGGTCCACAGGAACATGCCCGAATAGGCCGGGTAGTCGCGCACGGCGACCCAGGAGGTGCGGGTCTTGCTGTTCTCGGTGCCGACGATGATCCGGGCCGGATTCTGCTTGTGGGCGGCGATCAGCTCGTTCTCGCGATAGTTCTGGCCCACCACGTCGAGCATGTCGGCGAAGCCGTTCTGGTAGTCACCGGTCACGTTGGGACGGAACAGGCCCATGGTCACCGGCCGGGTCGGATCAGTGGCGTGCATGACGTTCAGCAGGCTGGTCAGGGCCGCCTTGGCCTGCACCGGATAGGCCGTGTCATGGATCTCGTTGCCGGCGCTCCAGAGGACGATGCTGGGGTGGTTGCGGTCGCGGCGGACCATGTCGCGGGCGTCGCGCTTGTGCCAGTCGCTGAAGAACAGGTGGTAGTCGCCAGGGGTCTTGGAGACGTTCCACTGGTCGAACAGCTCGTCCATGACCACGAAGCCCATCTGGTCGCAGAGGTCGAGGAACCCGGGCGACGGCGGGTTGTGGGCGGTGCGGATGGCGTTGACGCCCTGGGCCTTCAGGGCCGCCAGGCGCTGGCGCCAGACATCCATCGGCACGGCCGCGCCGACCGCGCCGCCGTCCATGTGCAGGGCCACGCCCTTGAGCTTGATGTTCCTGCCGTTCAGCGAGAAGCCGCTGTCGGCCTTGAACGCCGCCTCGCGCACGCCGAAGGGCACGGTCTCGGCGTCGAGGCCCTGCCCGCCCTCGCCCACCACGCGGATCTCGGCGCGATAGAGGTTAGGCGTCTCGATGTCCCAGCGCCTGGGCGCGGCGATGTCGAGCGAGAGCTTCAGGGTCTCGGTGCGGGCCGGATCGATGGCGACGGCGGGCACGGCGCCGCGGGCGACCTCCTTGCCGGCCGGATCGCGCAGCACGACCTCGATACCGGCCTTGGCGGCGCGGTTGGCGTCATTGACCACGTCGACGGCGATATCGGCCGTGGCCCTGCCCTCGGCGATCCTGGTGACGCTGACGAACGCCCCGCCCTGCTCGACGTGCTGGGCGGCGCTCTCGATCAGGCGGACCTTGCCGTAGACGCCCGAGCCCGCGTACCAGCGCGAGGACGGGGCGTGCTCGGTGTCGGCCCGCACGGCCAGGACGTTCGACCCATCGGCCTTGATGAAGTCGGTGATGTCATAGCGCAGGGCCACATAGCCGCTGGGGCGATGCCCCAGGTGATGGCCGTTGATCCAGACGCCGCTACGCTCCATCACGCCATCGAGCTCGACATAGATTCGGCGACCGGGCGTGGGCGGCTTGACGTCGAGGGTCTTGCGATACCAGCCGATGCCGGTGGGCAGGAAGCCGCCCGCCCCGCCGGCGCGGGCCTTGATGTTGAACGGCCCGCTGATGGCCCAGTCGTGCGGCACAGAGACCTTGGTCCAGCCGCTGTCGTTGAAGGCCGCCGTCTCGGCGCCCTCGGGGTCGCCCTGGAAGAAGGTCCAGCCGTCGGCCAGCGGCGTCGTCAGGCGGTCGGCCGCGAAGGCCGGCAGGGCGCAGAGGCCAAGAACGGCCGCCAGGGCCAGGCGCGAGACGCCGCGCGTCAAGGAATGAGCCATAGTTTTCTCCCTGGAATTCGCGTCGAGGCGAATCCCATATTTTGGTACTTTATATCATTTTATGAAAGCTCAGACAAAACGCCAGCCCTTGGAAATACTTCGTCGCAAATAGGGTGAACGCTGCGGTGAACCCTTTCCCGAGACCGGCGTTTGGCAGCCCGAGTTCAGCGTATCGAAGGGGTACGACATGCCAGGGGTCGTCGATGTCGTTCCGTGCGAAGGCGGCTGGTGCGTGAGGATTCACGACACCGGAGAGGTCCTGCATTTCGCCGGCGGCGGGGAAGCCGAGCGGCGCGCGCGCAAGCTGGCGCAGGACGCCCTGGCGCCCACCGAGGTCAGGATTCACGATCGCGGCGGCCGTCTGGTCGGTCGCTGGCTGACGGCCGGCGCGGCCGCCTAGCCTCAGGCGCGCTTGGGCTTCAGCTCGACGACCTGGACACCGCTCTCGACCTGTGCCGAGGCGGCCTTGGCCTTGGCGGCGGCCACGCTGCGACGCGAGGCGGCGAAGCGCCAGGCGACGACCACTCCGAGCACGGTCAGGGCCACGCCGGCCGAGATGGCCAGGCCCAGTTCCAGGCTGACGCCCGACAGGCTACGGGCGGCCAGGTAACCGGGGGCCAGCAGACTGGCGATCCAGACGATGGCCGACAGGAAGTTGGCGGTCTGGAAGGTCCAGGACTTCATCTGCAGGATGCCGGCCATGATCGGCACGAAGGCGCGCAATGGACCGAAGAAGCGGCCGATGAAGATCGAGGCGACGCCGAAGCGGCGGTTGAACAGCCGGGTGCGGGCGATGGTGCGGCGGTGATCGCGGAAGGCCGGGATGCGCAGGACGCGCGGACCCAGCCGCCGGCCCAGGGCGTAGGAGACCGCGTCGCCCAGCACGGCGCCGATGGTGCACCACAGCAGCACTTCGAACGGATCGAGCACGCCGCCGCCGATCAGGGTGCCGGCCAGCAGCATCAGTGCCGTCGCCGGCACGAAGGCGCCGATCAGCACGAGAGATTCGGCGAAGGTCAGGGCCCCAAGGATCAAGCCCGCCCAGCTCTGGTGCTCGGTGACGAAAGCGGCGACGGATTGAAGCAAGTTGTCCATGGGGGTCCTTCGAGCCCCCACATGGAGATCAAGCCGCTGCGCCGCCAGAGCGTTGCGCGCCGCAGCGTCAATTAAACCCGACTGTGCCCCGGATGTCGCACCTTTGGGGACAACTTCGGGAGGAGCCGTGCCGAAACGGCGCCCTCCCAAAGCCGTCGCCCCTAGAACCGCACCCGCACGTTCAGGCCGGCGGCCTGGTTGCTGGTCCGGTCGCCGAACTCGGTGGTGTAGTTGAACTTCACCGAGACCTTGTCGTCGCCGATCACCTGGAAGTCGACCCCCGCGCGCCAGCCCGAACGGTCGAGCGCGGTGCGGATGTCGGCCGCGTCGGACGAGGCGTTGGCGCCCATCAGCTGGAACGGCATCTCTATCCTGTCGGTCGAGTTGAACAGCCCGCCGACGGTGAACGACACCGCCGCCTGGCTGCGCGCCGTCTCCTTCATCACGAAGCCCAGGGTGAGTTCGGGATTGGCCGTCCAGATCAGCTGGGTGTGCGAGAGGCCCCGCGCGCCCATGCCGTCGAGACCGCGCTCCTCGAAGCGCCGCTGATGCAGGCCCGTACCCCACATGTTGAGCGCCGGACGCACGAACAGGCGGCCGTTCTCGACGACGTAGGCAAAACGGGTGTCGGCGCGGATGTAGCCGCTTTCCGGATCGGACTCGGCGCGGCCGATGGTGAAGAGGTCGACAAGGCGCGCCGTCTCCATCCACTGCCAGCCGCCCGACAGCGAGAAGGCCATCTCCGCCCCGCCAGAGCGATGCTTGAAGCCCGCGCCGGCGCTGAAGCCCTGGCCCTGCGACCACGAGCGGCCGCCGTCGACGATCACCCGGTCGAGACGCTCGTAGCCGACCGCCGTGGCGAACGACCAGCCGTCGTCCAGGGTCTGTTCGAAGCCGCCGCGCAGGCGGCCGCCCTCGGCCTTGACGGCCAGGGTGTCGGGATCGCGCTCGCCGTCGGCCACGGCCCGCTCGATGGTCGCCCACGAGCACTTGCCGTCCACCTGCAGGGTCGGGTTGGCGCAGCCGAACATGGCCTGCGAGAAGCCGTTGGCGGTCGCCAGCTGGCTGCGCAGCGGGGCCAGGTGCGGCTCGGGGTTCAGGCTGGCGAAGATCGACTTGTAGGCAGCCTCCTGGCCGACCTGCAGGTTGCCGATCAGAGCCATCAGGCGGCCGATGCCGCCGCTGTCGCCGACCTTGACCGCCGAGTTCATGTGCTGGCCCAGCGCTCGCTCGTTCAGGGCGAGGAAGCCCTGGTCGAAGCGGGTGTCGAAGGCCAGCTGAACCGCGCCGCCGCTGGCCTGGACGCGATAGTCCATGGCCAGGGTGTCGGTGACCTTGAAGCCGTTGTCGCTGACCGAGCCGCCGGCCGTGAACAGGGTCACGGGCTTTGAATCCTGGAGCCAGGTCAGGGTGACGTCGCCGGTTCCGGCCAGGGCCACGTCGCCGGTGGCGTCGACGCGGTCGGAGGCGTAGGGCCCGAAGGCGACGTCGAAGACCGAACGACCGGTCGCCGTCTGCACGAAGTGGCCGTCGAGAGCGACCGTGTTGATCACCCGCGCGCCGTAATAGGCGTTGGTCTTGGCGTCACCGAGGGCGTCGAGGTTGGCGAAGGCAGCGCCGGCGGCCAGGTCGATCGGCGCGCGCGAGGCCGAGAGCCCCATCAGGAAGTCGCCGCTGTTGGTGAAGGTCGCCGCGCCGTTGGGAACGGCCTGGGCCGACACGCCGAGGGTGGAGATCCCGCCGCCCAGGGTCGACAGCGGACCGGTTCCGGCCGGATCGCGCAGGTCGATGGTCCTGAAGGCCATGAAGGCCCCGCCCGACTGGTTGTCGAAGGCGTTGATTCCCGCGCCCAGGTCGATATCGCCGATGACGACGCCGCGGTTGTCGATCCGCTCGTCGCCCTGGCCCGACACGATGGCCTTGCCCGAGACGGCCGAGATCAGGCCGGTGTTGGCCAGGGCGTTAGCCGCCCCGCCGCTGATCTGGGCGCCGGCGCCCGTTCCCGAGCCGCCGCGCACCGAACCGGTTGTGCGCACGGCGATGCTCCCCGCCCCGTCCGCGCCCAGGCTCTGGGCCAGTACGGCGGTGGAGTCGGCGCCGCCGGCATAGACCTGGCCGGAGAGCACGAGGTCGATCGCCCCGCCCTGCCCCTGCCCGCCCGCCGAGCCTGCGAACTTGCCGTCGACCCAGCCCCCGCCGCCGCCGAGGCTCTGGGCGACGACGCCATAGGCGCCCGCGCCGGTGGCGACGATGTCGCCGGCCTGGCGGAAGTCGATATGGCCGCCGTCGCCGACGCCGCCGGCGTTGAGCGCCACGGTCGAGGCCGAGGAGCCGCCGAAGGCCGCGCCGCCGCCGCCGCCGACCGACTGCAGGAAGACGCCGTGGGCGCCCGCGCCCGCCGTATAGACCGCGCCGGTGTTGGCCAGGGTCACGTCGCCGCCGTCGCCGGCCGTGCCGCCCGTAGCGCCCAGGGCGACCGTCAGCTTGGGCGAGCCGGTGACATGCACCTCGCCGCCGCCTGCGCCGATCGACTGGACCACCAGGCCCAGGGCATGGTCGCCCACGGTGGTGACGCCGCCGGTAAAGACGCCCGTGACGTCGCCGCCGGAGAGGCCCGAACCGCCTTGCGCGCCCAGGGCCGCGACCACGGTCGCGCCCGTCGAGCCCGCGCCCGTCAGGTTGACGCCGGCTGAACCGCCGCCGCCGCCGATCGACTGCAGGATCGCGCCCGAAGCGCTGGCCGCGGTGGTGGTGACCGCACCGCCCTGGATGCGGGTGACCGCGCCGCCGGCCGCGTCGGTCTGGTTCTGGCCGCCGAGGGTGAGGGTCGTTGCACCCAGCAGCGCGCCGGCCGGAACGGCGATGTCGCCGCTCGCGCGGCCGCCTCCGCCGCCGATCGACTGGGCCAGCACCCCGGCCGTGTTGACGCCGGTGGTGACGATCTGGCCGGCGTGTTCGCTGACGAGGGTCCCGCCGCCGACGTCCTGGCCGCCCGAGCCGCCGAGGCCCAGCTGGACCTGGGTGGCGACCGGAGCATCGACATTGACCTCGTCGAGCTGGCCAGAAAGCAGCAGATTGAGGTCGATCGCGCCGCCGCCGCCGCCGATCGATTGGGCGAACGAGGCCACGCCGTTCTTGCCCGCCGCGCCGAACGTGCCCGTGGTCTTGACGGTGACGAGGCCGCCGGCCGCACTGGAGACGTTCTCAGCGCCCGCCTTGGCGACGACCATCGGATCCACACGGCCGGTGGAGCCGTCGGGCTTGAGATAGGGCTGGCCCGGCAGGCCGATGATCCCCGAGAAGTCGAGGCCGAGCGTGCCGCCGCCGCCGTTGATGCTCTCGGCCTTGATCGCCATGGCGCCGTCGCCGAGCACGGTGATGTCGCCGGAGTGGTTGACGGTGACCGCCCCGCCCTGCCCGCCTGAACCGCCGCCGACGGCGCCGACCGTAGCAGCCAGGGCGTTGGAGAGGATCAGGCTCTTGGCCTCGCCGGTCAGGCTGAAGGCCATCTGGGCGTCGCCGCCGCCGCCGCCGATGCTCTGGGCCACGATGCCGTGGGCGCGGGCGCCGGTGGTGAGGATGCGGCCGCTGTTGGTGACGATGACCTCGCCGCCGTCTCCGCCGTCGCCGCCGAGCCCGCCCAGCGAAACCAGAGGGGCATTGCCGAGCGCGCCGATCAACAGGTTGGCGGCGATGACCATGCCGCCGTTGCCGCCGCCGCCGCCGATCGACTGGGCCAGCACGCCGTAGGCGTCCGCGCCGGTGGTCTGGATCAGGCCGGCGTTGTCGACCACGACCTTGCCGCCGGCGTTGCCCGAGCCGCCGATCCCGCCGATGTTGAGGCCGATCGAGGCGCTGTTCTCGCCGCTCTTCAGGGCCGTCAGCGACAGGATGGTCGAGCCGTTGCCGCCGCCCCCGCCCAGGCTCTGGGCGAAGACGCCGTAGGCCCGCTCGCCCGACGTCGAGATCGCGCCGCTGTCCTTGACGCCGGCCAGGGCGCGGTTGGTCACGGTGACGTCGCCGCCCGTGCCGCCGTCGCCGCCCGAACCGCCGATGTTCATCACGTAGCGGTGGCTCTGCTTGTCCGCGCCGGTGTAGCCGCCGACCACGTCGACGACGATGCCGCCGTCGCCGCCTCCGCCGCCGATGCTGTTGGCCGAGATCCCTGCCGCGCCGCGACCTTCGGTGACGATCAGGCCGGTGTTGAGCACCTCGACCGCGCCGCCGGCGCCGCCCGTTCCGCCCGAGCCGCCGATGTTGAGGTCGAAGGAGTCGTTGCTGTTCGTGCCTTGGGCGCGAACCTGAAGCACCGCGCCGCCGATGCCGCCGCCGCCGCCGATCGACTGGGCGCGGACGCCAAACGCGTCGTCGCCCTTGGTGTAGATGACGCCGCTGCTTGCAACCTCGACCGCGCCGCCCACCGCGCCGGAGCCGCCGTCGCCGCCGACGCTGACCGTAGCCGTGCGGGTGGTCGTGCCCGAGGGCGCGCCGCCGACCTGGAAGGCGATCGTGCGGGTCATGCCGCCAAGACCGCCGCCGCCGCCGATGGCCTGGGCCAGGATCCCGTCGGAGCGTGCGCCCTCGGTGACGATGGTCGCGTCGCTGTCGACCTCGACCTTGCCCGAGATCGCGCCGACGCCGCCCTTGCCGCCGACGCCCACGGCCGCCGCGGCCGAGGCGCGGACGATGGTGTTGGACGCGCCGCCGCCGACGCCGCCGCCGCCGCCCAGGCTCTGGGCGAAGATCCCGCGGGCGTCGTCGCCGCGTGTCGTGAGCGCGCCTTCCACGTCGACCTTGACGTCTCCGCCCTTGGCCCCGAGCCCGCCATCCAGGCCGACGCTGATCGCGCCGCCGAAGGACTCGGCGTTCTCGCCCTGGCCGCGCGTGCCGGTGATGCTCACCGTGGTGGCGCTGGAGGCCCCGCCGCCGCCGCCCACGCTCTGGGCGAAGATGGCCGAGGACTCGTCGCCCGTCGTGTCGATGGCGCCCTTGGAGGTCACGTCGACCTTGCCGCCGACGCCGCCCGAGCCGCCGATGCGGCCGATGGTGATGTTGACCTCGTTGCGGTTCAGCGGGCCCATGGCCATGTCGAGGCCGGTGTTGCCGCCGCCGCCGCCGATCGACTGGGCGCGCAGGCCGACCGAATTGTCGCCCTTGGTGACGATGGTCCCGAGATGGTCGACCGTGACCTCGCCACCGTCGCCGGCCGCGCCCGTCGCGCCGCCGATGGCCATGTTCAGGGCGGAGGCGTCCTTCAGCACGCCGGCGCCGATGTTGAAATTGCCCGAGCCGCCGCCCCCGCCGACGCTCTGGGCCATCAGGCCGTCGCTATGGGCGCCGTCGGTGACGATGTTGCCGGCGTGGGCGACGTCGACCTTCTTGCCCGAACCGGCGCCTGCGCCGTCGCCGCCGACGGTGATGATGGCCGCGACGGGGTTATCGGTCTTGTTGGCCACGGTGGCGGCGATGGTGAAGTTCATCCCCGCCGAGCCGCCGCCGCCGCCGATGCTCTGGGCCACCAGGCCGCTGGAGTCGTCGCCGAACGTGCGGATCAGGCGGGCCTCGACCGAGCCGTCGTCGGCATAGCCGCGCACGACGGTGACCGTGCCGGCGTCGCCGCCCGAACCGCCCGAGCCGCCGACGCCCAGGGCGACCGGATTGCCGGACGGGGCGATGGCGCCGGTGGCGCTGACGCCGCCCACCCCGCCGCCGCCGCCGATCGACTGGACGAGCACGCCCTTGGCGCCGCCGGTGAAATCGACCGCCTCGAGCGTGTCCTCGCCCGCGATCGGATTGGCCTTCAGGCGGGCGTTGATGATGACGTCGCCGAGGCTGTTCAGGGAGACGTCGCCGGCGTCGGCGCCCGTCCCGCCCTTGCCGCCGACCCCGACGGCGATGGCGAAGCCGTTCGAGGACGAGGTCGACTTGCCCATGTTGACGTCGGCCGCGACATTGAGGCCGCCCGAGCCGCCGCCGCCGGCGACGCTTTGCACCAGCACGCCAATGGCGTCGACGCCCTCGACCCAGACCTGGCCGTCCTGGGAGACCGTGACGTCGCCGCTGATGTTGCCCGCGCCGCCGAAGCCGCCGATGCCGAAGACGACCGAGGGCTCGTCGCCCGAGGTGTCGGCGCTGATCCCGCCGGAGATGTTGATGCCGCCAGCGCCGCCGCCGCCGCCGATCGACTGGGCCATCAGGCCGCGCGAACGATCGCCGGCCGCGAACAGGTTGGCGGTGACGTCGGCCTTGACGTCCTTGCCGAGGCCGCCGTCGCCGCCGAAGCCGCCGACGCCCGCGACCAGCTGGCCGTCCATGGCGAGGCCGCCTGAGACGTTGATGCCGCCCGCGCCGCCGCCGCCGCCGATCGACTGGGCCACGGCCGCGTAACGGTCGTCGCCGACGGCGGTGACCTGCACGTGGTCGGCGGCGGGACCGGCGATGGCCAGGTCGACCTTGCCGGCGTCGCCGCCCGCGCCGCCGAAACCGCCGACGCCGAGCGAGATCGCGCGGGCGGACGAGGAGCCGCCGGGCTTGGTCAGCGACAGCTGGCCGGTGACGTTGAGACCGCCCGAGCCGCCGCCGCCGCCCACGCTCTGAACGACGACGCCGTTGGAGCCGTTGAGGCGCGTGCGGTCGGCCGGGATGATGAACTCGAACTCCGAGCCGAGCAGCGGGATCTTGACCACCTGCTGCGGCGTGGTGACGTCGGACTCCAGGCCCTGGGCCCAGACATTGCCGGTGACGCTGGCCTTCACGTCGCCCGCGTCGCCGCCGTCGCCGCCGAAGCCGCCAAGGCCGAAGCCGAAGCTGCCGGCGCCGCCCTTGGTGGTCGCCGACAGGCCGCCGGCGACGTTGATGCCCCCCTGACCGCCGCCGCCGGCGACGCTCTGGGCGATGATTCCGTCCGAATTGGCCCCGTCGGTGAGGGTGTCGCCCACGCGGGTCAGGGTCACGGCGCCGGAACCGCCCCCCGCGCCGCCAAAGCCGCCGATGCCGACCGAGCCGGTCCCGGCCGTGCCGGCGCTGACCGCCACCGCGCCCGAGACATTGAGACCGCCCGAACCGCCGCCGCCGCCGATCGACTGGGCCACCACGCCGTCGGCCTCGTCTCCCGAGGTCTGGTAGCGGCCGGTCACGGTTCCGGTCACGTCCCTGGCGTCGCCGCCGCCGCCGCCAAAGCCGCCGACGCCCAGGCCGATGGCCACCGCGGCGTTGCTGCTGGCCGACAGGGCCACCGAGCCGCTGACATTGATCCCGCCGTTGCCGCCGCCGCCGCCCAGGCTTTGCAGCATGGCGCCGAACGAGCCGTCGCCTTCCGTGGCGACATTGCCGGTCAGCACGCCCTTGACGATGTCGGCGCCGCCGCCGCCGCCGCCGAAGCCGCCCAGGCCAAAGCCGATGGCGCCGTTGGCGCCCTGCGAGGCGTTGACCAGGCCGGTAACGTTGAAACCGCCCGAGCCGCCGCCGCCGCCCACGCTCTGCAGCAGGGCGCCGTGGGCGTCGTCGCCCTTGGTCGAGATATTGCCGGTCAGCGTGGCGTCGACCTCGCCGGCCTTGCCGCCGTCGCCGCCGAAGCCGCCGACCCCGACGCCCAGCGTGCCGCTCCCGCCGCCGCTGGCGGCCAGGCTGATCCCGCCGGTGATGTTGAAGGCGCCCGCGCCGCCGCCGCCGCCCAGGCTCTGGTAGCTGGCCCCGAAGGCGCGATCGCCCACGGTGACGATGTCGCCGGTGACGCCGCCGTCGACCTTGCCCGCGTCGCCGCCCTTGCCGCCAAGGCCGCCGACCCCGACCAGGATGTTGCCGGCCACGGTCTTGGACGCGGCGATGCCGCCTGTGACGTTGAAGCCGCCGCTGCCGCCGCCGCCGCCCACGCTCTGGACGAGCACGCCCGAGGCGTCCGCGCCCTTTGTCCCGACGTCGCCGGTGATCTTGCCGGTCACGGCCTTGCCGTCGCCGCCGTCGCCGCCGCCGCCGCCCACGCCGACACCGATGTTGCCCGCGCCGTTCTTGGCCGCAGAGAAGCCGCCCGCGATGGTGAAGCCGCCGGCGCCGCCGCCGCCGCCCACCGACTGGGCGACGACGGCGCGCGCGCCGTCGCCCTCGGTCACCGCCGCGATCAGGTCGCCCAGCGGATCGACCGCGCCGTCATTGACCTTGAGGGTGACAATGTCGGCGTCGCCGCCCTTGCCGCCGCTGCCGCCCACGGCGACGCTGACCGTGCCCGCGCCGTTGGCCGAGACGCCGATGCCCGCCGCGACCGAGAAGCCGCCGCTTCCGCCGCCGCCGCCAACACTCTGGGCGATGATGGCGTCGCTGTGCGCGCCCTTGGTGGCGGTCGTGCCGACCACGTCCAGGCGAACCTCGCCGCCCTTGCCGCCGTCGCCGCCGCTGCCGCCCACGCCGACGCTGATGCCGCCGGCCGCCGTGGCCGCGCCGCCGATCGAGCCGGAAACGTTGAAGCCGCCAGCCCCGCCGCCGCCGCCGATGCTCTGGGCCACCACGCCGTCGGCGTCCGCGCCTTCGGTCAGGGTGTCGCCGGTCATGCTGGCGATCACCAGCTTGCCGTCGCCGCCGCCCCCGCCCGCGCCCCCTACGCCGACCGAGATCCCCGCCCCCGCCGTCTGGCCGACGCCGATCGCGCCGGAGACGTTGAAGCCGCCCGAGCCGCCGCCGCCGCCCACGCTCTGAACCAGCAGGCCGCCGGACTGGTCGCCCTTGGTGTGAATGTCGCCCTCGACCGTGCCGGCGGCGGTCCCGGCGTCGCCGCCGCCGCCGCCCGCTCCGCCGATCCCGACCGAAACGCCCACGCCGGCCGTACCGGCGCCGCCAATCGATCCGGCGACATTGAAGCCGCCGGAGCCGCCGCCGCCGCCCACGCTCTGGACGATCACGGCCGTCGAGCGCTTGCCGCCGGTGGTCACGTCGCCGCCGATCCGGCCCGTGGCAGCGTCGCCGAAACCGCCGTCGCCGCCGCTGCCGCCGACCCCGGCCGAGGCGCCGACGCCGGCCGTGCCGGCCACGGCGATCGCGCCCGAAACGTTGAAGCCGCCGCCGCCGCCGCCGCCGCCGACCGACTGGATCAGCGCGCCGATGGAGTCATCGTCGCCCGTGGTGATGGCGCCGTCGAAGTCGACATCGACCACGCCGCCCTTGCCGCCCTTGCCGCCGCTGCCGCCGACGCCCACGGCCGCCGAGGCCGAGGCCACGCCTGCGCCGGCGCCCGAGAAGCTGACGGTGTAGCCGCCGTTGCCGCCGCCGCCGCCCACGCTCTGGGCGACGAGGCCGGTCGAGAACTTGCCTTCGGTGAGGATCGCGCCGCCCGACTTGATATCGACCAGGCCGCCTTCGCCGCCGTCGCCGCCCTTGCCGCCGAGCGCCACCGAGAAGGCCGCCGCGGCGGTCTCGCCCCCCGCGAAGGCGAACGACAGCGCAAAGCCGCCCGAGCCGCCGCCGCCGCCCACCGACTGGGCGAACAGGCCTTCGGAATAGTCGCGCTTGGTCAGGATCAGCACGTCGCCGTCGATATCGACCGCGCCGCCCTTGCCGCCGGCCCCGCCACGACCGCCCACGGCGGCGCTGGCCCCGACGCCGTAGCCGGCCGAGACCTGGGCCGCGAAGCCGCCGCTGCCGCCGCCGCCGCCCACGCTCTGGGCGAAGATCCCGCGCGAGCGCTCGCCGTCGGTGACGATCAGCGGATTGACCAGGCTGGTGGAGCCGCCGTTGGTGATGGTGCTCTGGCTGAGGTCGATATCGACCATGCCGCCCTCGCCGCCCAGCGAGCCGTCGCCGCCGATGGCCACGCCCGCGAAGGCGCTGACCGAGACGCTGGAGCCCCCGTTGCCGCCGCCGCCGCCGACGCTCTGGGCGAATATGCCGTGCGAGTCGTCGCCGCCGGTGAAGATGTCGCCCGCGTGCTTGACGGTGACGAGGCCCGAGCCGCCGCCGGTGCTGCCGCCGCCGCCGATGGTCAGGAAGACGCCGCCGGTGCTGCCGCCGTCGCCGCCGCCGCCGCCCACGCTCTGGGCCTGGATGGCGCTGGATAGATCGCCCTTGGTGGTGATCGCGCCGGTATTGGCCACCGTCACCGCGCCGCCGGTGCTGGCCGCGCCGCCCTTGCCGCCGATGGTGGCCAGGCCGCCGCCGTCGCCGCCCGAACCGCCGCCGCCGCCCACCGACTGGGCGAAGATCCCCCGCGCCTTGTCGCCGGCCGTCTCGACCACGCCGCCGTTGGTGACGATCACCGCGCCGCCCGCGCCGCCGCCGCCGGCCGTGCCGCCCAGGGCCACGACGCCGCCGGAGCTGGCGCCCGATCCGCCGCCGCCGCCCACGCTCTGGGCGAAGATCGCATCGGCGCCCTGCTTGGTCGTCTTCACCGAACCGCCGGCGCCCGTCGTGACCGTGACCGAGCCGCCAATGCCGCCGAGCGCACCGGCCCCGCCGAGCGAGACCAGACCGCCCGTGCCGGAGGCCGCACCGCCGCCGCCGCCCACGCTCTGGGCGAAGACGCCCCGCGAGTCGACGCCGTCGGTCGAGACGACGCCGCTGCTGGAAACCTCGACAGCGCCGCCGACGCCGCCGGCGTCGGCCTTGGCGCCCAGCGCCACAAGGCCGCCGCTGACGCCGGCGCTGCCGCCGCCGCCACCGACCGACTGGGCAAAGATGGCGTGGGCGTCGGCGTTCTTTGTGGCCACGGTCGCACCGCTCTCGACAGTGACCTTGGCCGTGCCGCCGTCGCCGCCCGCGCCGCCGCCCGAACCGAGGGCGACGAGGCCGATGGAGACGCCGCCGTTGCCGCCGCCGCCGCCCACCGACTGGGCGAACAGGGCATGGGCGCCCTCGCCTTCGGTGAGCGTGGTCGAGCCGGACTGGGCGGTGATCTGCGCCGAACCGCCCGTGCCGCCGGCCTGGCCGCTGTCGCCGAAGGTGACGATCCCGCCCGCGTCGCCGGCGTTGCCGCCCGAACCGCCGATCGACTGGGCCAGCACGCCGTGAGCGTCCTTGCCCTTGGTCTGGATCAGGCCCGCCTGCTGGACCAGCACCGCGCCGCCGTTGCCGCCCACAGAGCCGCTGCCCGCATCGCCGATGATGCCGTAGCTGTCGCCCCCGCCGCCGGCCGCGCCGCCCAGGCTCTGGGCCAGGATGCCGATCGCCCCGGCCTTGCCGGTGTAGATCGCGCCGGTATTGGTGACGGCGACCGAGCCGCCCTGGCCGGCCGTGCCGCCCGTGCCGCCGCTGCCGGCGATATAACCCGTGCCGCCCTGGCCGCCCTGGCCGCTGCGGCTCTGGGCGAAGACGCCATGCGAATTGACCCCGTCGGTGACGATGGTCACCGCGCTGCTCAGGGTGACCGCGCCGCCCGCGCCCGCCGCGCCGCCCGCCGCGCCCTTGATGTTGCCATAGGCGTCGCCGCCCGAACCGCCGTTGCCGCCGACGCTGGACACCACTACGCCGGGCAGGTTGTCGGAGACGACCTGGATGTCGCCGTTGTTGGCCACGGTCAGGTCGTGGCTGACGGCCGGGCCGGCTTGGCCCGCCCCGCCGGCGCTGGGGCTGTAGGCGATGGTCGCGCAGCCGATGAACGGGATGCAGATGCTGACCCCGCCGCCATCATGGCCGTTGCCGCCATTGGCTCCGAACTTGGCGTCCGCGAAGGTCTTGACGTCGCCGGTGGCCGGCGTGAACGCGAAGCTGCCCGCGCCGGCGCCGCCCGTTCCCGGCGGGGTCGTGACATTGCCGATGTCGGTCGACTTGTTGGTGACGACGACCAAGTTGGAGTTCGCCCCCGAGACGGCTTCCTTGACGGTGACGCCGATCACCCGGTCGTCGGTGTTCTTGGTGACCGCCGTAACCTCGTAGGACTTGCCGTCCTGGGGATCTGTGAAGGTGTCGCCGACCGTGGTCGCCAGCAGGATGATGTTGCCCGCCTCGGTGCGCACCGCGACCGTGGTCAGCTTCTCGACCACCTTCTCGCTGGCGCCCGACACGGGGTTCACGATCATGTCGCCGACATTATAAACCGGCAGCGCGCCCATCAGGGCGATCGACACCGCCGACGACCCCATCAGAGATCCGGCCAGGCCAGCGCCGGTCTCGCGCGCGGCGGCGGCCATCGGCGCGGTCAGCACCGCGCCCGCGGTGACGATCATGGCCAGGCGCTTCAGCCGCTTGGCGAAGCGGGATCCGGCGACGGAGGTTTCGACGGCGGGGGCCTCGGGCGCGGCCGGATCGTCCTTGGCCAGGGCCAGGCGCTCGGCCAGGCGGCCGAGGGCGGCCTTGAGGGCAGAGGCGTCGGGATCGCCGCGCAGGGAGAGGGATTGAACCAGGCCCAGCACCTGGGCGGCGGCCGCGGCGGCCTCTCGCCTGGAAAGGCCCTCGGTGTCGATGGCGTGGATCAGCTGGTCGACGAGCGCGGCGGCCTGAGCCAGCCGGGAAATGGTCTGCTTCTTCGCCACGTTCCGATCCCCCAGGCGTCAAACCGTGACTGAATGGTGATATTTGGTTTCACAAACCAGCAGTTTCTCTCCGGGGTTGACGAACACTGCGGTGACAAACGGCGCATCGCGCCCCGGAGCGGTTCGTGGCCGGGGCGTCATCCTGTCGCACCACGCTGCTTACGCCGAGCAAAAATATCAATTATTTCAAATGGAAGACACCCGCCCGGGCGACGCGGCGCGGGCTCGGAAAGGCGTCTTGCGGAGCATTGGAGGCGGTCAAACAGGCACCCCAAATTGAGTAGTGCAACCTCCGGCCGAAATCTTGATCGCGGTCGCCGAGCGAAGAACTCGCATCGACAACCTATTGGCGGCAAACAGGCGCACGCACCCAAAAGCATATTCGCCAAACACGCGACCTGCGCGCCCTAAATACTGAAAAATAGTGCATCCTCCATATGCATCGCGGCCCGCCATACCGATTTCATATTAAGGCGGCCGATGTATTTACTTACCAAAGAATTAAGACGTTAAATCTCCGACGAAGGGGGAAACCTCTTCTTTGTCCGCGCCTAAAGCAGCGCGGTTGAGAAAACTTAGAGGAGGATACGCCATGAATACTCTGCGCGAACTGTTCTTTGAAGAAGACGGTGCGGCCGCGGCCGAATACGCCCTGATCCTGGCGATCATCGGCAGCGCGATCGCCGTCGCGGCGGTGCTGCTGGGCACCAACATCGGCACGGCCATCACGGACGCCGCCACCTGCGTGGCCAATCCGTCGGCCGCGAACTGCTGAACCAAGTCGTCGGCGGCGCGGGGCGGCAAGCCGCGTCGCCGACCCATGGCGGTGAGCCAGGACAGGCTCCCCGCTGACGTGGGGAGGGGGTTGCAACAATGCAGACGAAAACCGTCATATCCCTGGGCGCGGCCGCTGTGCTGGGCCTGGGCGCCGTGCTCGCGGCACGGGTCTATATGAGCGCCGGGCGCGTGGACGCCCCGGTGGTCAAGGACACCGGCTCGACGCCGGTCGTCGTCGCCGCCCAGCCGCTGGCGAGGGGCTTCAAGCTCCAGTCCACCGTGCTCAAGGTCGCGCACTATCCGACCGACGCCGTGCCGGCCGGCGCCTTCCGCTCCATCCCGGAGGCCGCGTCAGGCCCGGGCGGCGCGCGCATCGCGCTGAAGGACATCGCCGCCAACGAGCCGATCCTGGCCGACCGCGTGTCGGGCTCGGGCGGCCGCTCCAACCTCGCCAGCTCGTTGGGCGAAGGCATGCGGGCGGTGTCGCTGCGGGCCAACGACGTCGCCGGCGTCGGCGGGTTCGTGCTGCCGGGCGACCGGGTGGACGTGCTGCTGACCCGCAGCAAGGACAACAACCAGCCCGAGACCAGCCTGACCCAGGTGCTGGCCGAGAACGTCCGCGTCGTCGGCGTCGATCAGTCCGACGACCAGGGCGCCGACAAGCCCGTAGTGGTCAAGGCGATCACCGTCGAGGTTACGCCCGACCAGGCCCAGGCCATCACCCTGGCCCAGGCCGTGGGCGCGGTGTCGCTGGCCCTGCGGCAGATCTCCGACCAGGCCCCGCTGGGCCGCCGGACCATGACGCTGGCCGACCTGTCGCGAGGCATGGGACCTACCCAGGTCAACGCGCCCGCGCTGACGCCCGTCCGGGCCGTCGCGCCCCGCCGTCCGGCCGCGCCCCGGTCCGCCTCTTCTTCCATGGCCCCGCCTTCGACCGAAGTCCGCGTGACCCGCGGCGTCGAAACGACCGGCTATCGGGTGGGGCTGTGACCATGGCCCGCACCGTTCCCCCTCCCTCCCGCCGGCGCGCCGCTGAGGCGCGCGGCGCAGGACCCGCTCAAATGACCCTGAAACGCTCGCTGCTGGCCGCCGCGGCCGGACTGCTGCCCCTGCTGGCGGCGGCTCCGACCACCGCGCTGGCCCAGCCCCCGGCCGCTCTGTCGGACGTCGCCGTCCGCAAGGTCGAGGTCAATGTCGCCGTCGGCAAGGCCCAGGTGCTGGAGCTGCCCGCTCCGTACACGGACATCATGATCGGCAATCCCGACACCGCCGACGTGCTGCCCCTGACCTCGCGGTCGGTCTATGTGGTCGGCAAGAAGCTGGGCGGCACGACGCTGACCGCCTATGGCCCCGGCCGCAAGCTGGTGGCGGCCGCCAACGTGGTGGTCGGCGCCGACGTCGAGACCCTGCGCCAGCGGATGCGCGACGCCCTGCCCAACGAGGAGAACCTGAAGGTCGCCTCGGGCAACCAATCGATCGTGCTGACCGGCACCGCCAGCAGCGGCGCCGTGGCCGGCCGCGCCGCGGCCCTGGCCGAGAGCTATGCACCCGGTCAGGTGGTCAACATGCTGTCGGTGCAGGGCAGCCAGCAGGTCACGCTGTCGGTGCGCATCGTCGAGATGGAGCGCGCCACGGCCAAGGCCCTGCGGCTGAATATGAACACCGCCAACCCGGCCTCGCCGAACTACCACAACTTCGTCATCGGCACCGGCGACACAGGGGTGGCCACCACCCTGACCGACACCTTCGGCCTGCTGAAGTTTCCGCTGCGGGCCGGCGACGTCGACCTGGACGTGCTGTTCGACGCGCTGGAGACCAAGGGCCTGGTCAAGACCCTGGCCGAGCCGAACCTGACGGCCATGTCGGGCGACACGGCCAACTTCCTGGCCGGCGGCGAGTTCCCCGTTCCCGTGGCCCAGAACCAGAGCGGCGGCCAGACGACGATCACGGTCGAGTTCAAGCAGTTCGGCATCGGCCTGGCCTTCACCCCCACCGTCCTGCAGGACGGCATGGTGAACCTGGTGGTCAACCCCGAGGTCTCGAGCATCGACCCCAACGCCTCGTTCGTCAGCAACGGCCTGCGGATCCCCGGCATCAAGGTGCGCCGCGCCAAGACCACGGTCGAGCTGCGCGACGGCGAGTCCTTCACGATCGCAGGCCTGATCCGCGACGACTACCAGGATCAGATCCGCCAGTTCCCGATGCTGGGCGACCTGCCGATCCTGGGCTCGCTATTCCGTTCGACCAGCTACCAGCGCAACCAGACCGAACTGGTGATCCTGGTCACCCCGCACCTGGTGCGGCCGACCCGGGCCCGGCAGGCGACGCCGGCCGACAACTTCGTCCCGCCGTCCGACACCGAGCTGTTCCTGCTGGGCAAGACCCAGTCGAGCACCCAACCAGCCAAGGGAGGGGTCGATGGACCTCAAGGCCATGTCCTTCAATAGGCCCCTGCTCGTCGCCGCGTCCCTTGCCGCCCTCACCGGCTGCACCGATGCCCGCAAGGACCTGTCGCCGGACTTCGGCGTGGCCCTGCGCAGCAACCTCGCCGCCCAGAAGGCCGATCCGGAAGCCCGCTACGAAGGCGTGCTGCAGCCCGGCGGCGACGGCGTCCGGGCCACCCTGGCGGCGACCCGCTACGGCAAGAACCAGGTGATCCAGCCCGCCCAGGCCAGCACCTCCAGCATCGACAACAAGGGAGCGGCCAAGTCTCCGGCCAACTGACCATGTCGCCCGTTCCTTCCCTCGCCAAGCGCTTCATCCAGGATCGTTCCGGCACGGTGGCCACCCTAACAGGAGTGGCCCTGATCGGACTGGTCGCCATCGGGGGCCTTGCCTTCGACGTCAGCCGGGCGCTCGCCCTGCGGGCCGAACTGGAGAACGCCGTCGACGCCGCCGCCCTGGCCGGCGCCAGCCAGCTGGATGGCGCGAGCGGGGCGATGGGACGCGCCCAGACGGCGGCCATGGGCAGCCTGGTCAGCAACCGCCAGGCCCTGGGCGACACCTACGAGGCCAACGTGGCCGTCGCCGCCAGCGACATCATCTTTCTCTCCAGTCGCGACCCCGACGTCACAGCGACCACCGACGCCGCGGCCAAGTTCATCCGCATCAATCTGGCGCCGCGCTCGCGCGGCCTGGTGTTCGGGGCGCTGACCGGCGCGGCCGGCTTCAACGCCACCGCCCGCGCGGTGGCCGGCTACGGCACGGCGATCTGCAAGGTGCCGCCGCTGATGATCTGCAATCCCAACGAGGCCACCAGCCTGGTGTTCGACGGGGACAGCTACATCGGCAAGAACTTCGTCCTGACCCCGCCGCCCGGCGGCAACGGGGCCTGGGGGCCCGGGAACTTCGGGTTCCTGTCGGTGGGGTCGGGCGCGGCCGACGTCAAGAACGCCATGGGCCGCAGCCCCCCGCTGACCGAGTGCTTCGGGTCGGTGGCCCAGACCCAGACCGGCAACATCGCCTCGGCCGACGACTACTTCAACGTCCGCTTCGACGTCTACAAGTCGTCGGCCAGCGGCCTGAAGAACGACCCGCTGTACCTGCCGGCGATGAACACCATGGTCGGCGCCAAGACCAACGCCGGCGCCAACGCCTGCACGCCCACCGTCGCCGTGCCGAGCAACAGCTGCTCCAGCAGCGCCGCGGTCGCCACCGGCATGGGCTTCCCCCGCGATTGCAACCAGTCGAGCGTGGTCGGCAGCGGCGTCTGGAACGTCGCCCAGTACTTCGCCACCAACCACTCGGGCATCAATCCGACGACCTATACGCCGCAGGTTCCGGCGGGCGCGACCGGCACGGGCTGGTTGGCCTACGGCCCCGCCCCGGTGGCCGGCGCCACCAGCCCCACGCGCTATCAGGTCTACAAGTGGGAACTGGCGATGCTGAGCAGCGCCATCGCCAAGCCGGCCGGCGCCTTCTCGGACAGCCAGACAGCCACCAGCGGCTCGCACGACTACGCCGCGCCCCAGTGCAACAAGACCGGCGCCCAGGTCTCGCCCGATCGCCGCACGATCTCAGCCGTCGTCGTCAACTGCAACGCCGACAACGTGCACGGCAGCTCGACCGTCAACGTCATCGCCTATGTCGACCTGTTCCTGATCGGCCCGGCCGTCAGCAACTCGATCTATGGCGAGGTCATCGGCGCCACCACCGACACCTCGGCGGTGGGCGCAGAGACCATGCTCTACTCGGTGCGCCTCTATGATTGAGCGCCCTTCCCCTTCCCACCGCCTGCTGGACCGGCTGCTTGTCGGGCGCGAGGGCTCGGCGGCGGTGGAGTTCGCCCTGGTGCTGCCGTTCATGGTGCTGCTGTGCTTCGCCTTCGTCGGTGCGGGAAGGCTCTTCTGGAACTACCACATCGCCGTCTCGTCGGTGCGCGACGCCGCCCGCTACGCCGCCCGCCTGCCGATGACCTGCGCGGGCCTGACCAACGCCGGCGACGTGACCAACGTCCAAAACCTGACCCGCACCGGCACCAGGGACGGCTCGGGCGCGCCGTTGATCGCCAGTTGGACCAGCAACGCCACGGTGACGGTCACCGTCACCTGCGTCAGCAACGCCGGCGGGACCTATTCGGGCCGCTACGACGGCATGACCGGCGTGCCCCGGGTGCAGGTCAGCGCGACCCCGCCCTACATCGAATCCTTTGGTCCGCTGACCGGCGTCTCGCTGACCTCGTTCACGGTCAGCGCCCAGCAGGCGTGGACCGAATGACCCGCCTTGCTCCCCTCCTCGGGCGCCTGGCCCGCGACGAAGACGCCTCCACGGCCGCCGAGTTCGGCCTGGTGTGCTTCGCCTTCATCGCCATGCTTCTGGCGGTGATCGACATGGGCCGGCTGGGCTGGACCATCAACACCGCCAAGACCGCCACCCGCGAGGGTGCGCGCCTGGCCGTCGTCAGCCCGATGGTCTCGACCTACATGGCCGGCTACGACGGCATCGCCCAGGGCATCGCCGGCGGCGGCGCCGTGCCCGACATGGCCTTCAGCTGCACCGGCTCGAACACGACCTGCACGCAGACTCAGGGCAGCGGCGGTTCGCCGGGCTTCGACAACACCACCTTCACCGCCGTGCTGAACAAGATGCAGGCCTACCAGCCCGACATCACCGCCGCGGACGTGACCATCACCTATCGCCATGTCGGCATCGGCAAGGTGGGCAACCCGTACGCCCCCGACATGGAGCCGCTGGTCAGCGTCAGCGTGTCCAACCTGACCTTCCAGAGCGCCGCGCTGCAGATCTTCGGCGTCGCCCCTTTCACCCTGCCGACCATGACGTCGACACTCAGCGGAGAGAGCCTGTCGTGAGCCTGCTCCATTTCGGCCGTCCCAAGACCGTCGCCCCGCCGCCCCAGCCCAGCCGTCCGACGGCCTGGCGCGTGGGCCTCTGCGGCGCGGGCCTGGGCGCCGATCCGCCGGTGGCGATGCTGTCGGCGATGTTCCCGGCCGTGACCTTCCGGTTGCTGGACTGCGCCTGGCCCGAGCGCGCCGCCCACGCCTTCGACCTGTTGATCGTCGGCGTGGACGCCGGCGACCCGGCAGAGCTGGAGCGGATGACCTCGCGGATCGCGGCCAGCGCCGGGCGGTTCGAAGTGCTGGTGGCCATGCGCGGCGCCGACATCGAAGCGACGCGGCGCCTGTTGCACCAGGGCGCGGCCGACGTGCTTCCCGCCCCCGTCAGCGACACCACCCTGGCCATCGCCCTGGAAAGGATATTCTGCCGCCTCGACACCGGCCGGGCCCACAAGCGCAGCGGCGAGATCATCAGCGTGCTCAAGGCCGGCGGCGGGGTCGGCGCCACATCGCTGGCGGTCCAGACGGCGGTGATGCTGGCCGGCCGCGCGGGCGCAGCTGGCGTCTGCCTGGCGGACCTGGACGTGCAGATGGGCGCCGCGGCCCTCTATCTCGACGTCGGCGACGCCGTGACGGTGGGCCAGGTGCTGGCGGCCGGCGGCGCGGTGGAGGAAATGCCCTTCGCCTCGTCCCTGCCCACCCACCGCAGCGGCGTGTCCGTACTGGGCGCCCCGCAGGAGATGATGCCGGTCGAGGCCCTGAGCCCGACCCTGGTCGACGGCCTGATGGCCGCCCTGCGCCGCGACTTCGAGACCACCCTGGTCGACCTGCCCACCGTCTGGACCGCCTGGACCAACCGCCTGCTGCGCCAGTCGCAGCGGATCATGCTGGTCACCCACCTGTCGGTGCCGCACGTGCATCTGGCCCGCCGGCAGCTGCACATGCTGAGCGCCCAGCGGCTGGACGACGTACCGGTGACGCTGGTCTGCAACCAGGTCGAGCCCGACAGCGCCAGCGGCCTGTCGCTGAAGGCGGCCGAGCAGGCCATCGGCCGGCCCTTCGACATGGTGATCCCCGAGGATCGCAAGCTGATGCACCAGGCGATCAACCAGGGCCTGGCGCTGAGCGCGGTGCGCCGGGGCAGCAAGCTCGAGGCGGCGATCGGGCGTCTCGCCGACTCCCTGGTTCCGGCCCAGCCGGTCGCCCTCGCCCAGGTCGGGAGATAGATCATGCTCTGGAGCGAAGAAACACGCCGGATCGAAAGCCAGGCCGTCGCGGCCGATTTCGCCCAGCCCGCGCCGATCGACGACGCCCTGGGCCTGAAGGTGCGCCTGCATCAGCGGCTGATCGACCTTCTGAACCTCAGCCTGCTGGACCGCACCCCGCGCGAGACGCTGCGCCAGGAGATCCGGGGCGCGGTCAGCGGCCTGCTGGCCGACGAAAAGCGCCTGCTGACCCCCGCCCAGACCGACCAGCTGGTCGACGAGATCCTGGACGAGCTCCTGGGTCTTGGCCCGCTCGAGCCGCTGCTCAAGGACGACACCGTCACCGATATCCTGATCAACACCCACGAGATGGTCTATGTGGAACGGCAGGGCCGCCTGCATCGCACCAACGTGCGGTTCCAGGACACCCGGCACCTGGTGCGGATCATCAACAAGATCGTCGCCGCCGTGGGCCGGCGCATCGACGAGAGCCAGCCGATGGTCGACGCGCGCCTGGCCGACGGCAGCCGCGTCAACGCCATCATCCCGCCGCTGGCCGTGGACGGCCCCCTGGTGTCGATCCGCAAGTTCTCGCGCGTGCCGCTGGCCATGAGCCGCCTGGTCGAGCTGGGCAGCATCACCCAGGAGATGGCCATGGTGCTCGAGGCCATCGTCCAGGCCCGCCGCAACGTGCTGATCTCGGGCGGCACGGGCTCTGGCAAGACCACCCTGCTCAACGCCATGTCGGCCTATATCGACGAGCGCGAGCGGATCATCACCATCGAGGACTCCGCCGAACTGCAGCTGCAGCAGCCGCATGTCGGCCGCCTGGAGACCCGCCCGGCCAATATCGAGGGCCAAGGCGAGGTGCAGCAGCGCGAACTGGTCCGCAACGCCCTGCGCATGCGGCCCGACCGCATCATCGTCGGCGAGGTCCGCTCGGGCGAGGCCTTCGACATGCTGCAGGCCATGAACACCGGCCACGACGGCTCGATGACCACCGTCCACGCCAACACGCCGCGCGACGCCCTTTCGCGAGTGGAGCAGATGGTCGGCATGGCGGGCCTCGACATTCCCGCCCGCTCGGTGCGCGGCCAGATCTCCTCGGCCATCCACGTTGTCGTTCAGGCCGAGCGGATGGAGGACGGCCACCGCCGCATCGTGTCGGTGTCGGAAATCACCGGCATGGAGGAGGACGTCATCTGCATGCAGGAGATCTTCCGCTTCCGCCGGGCCGGCCGGACGACCGACGGCAAGGTGTCCGGCAACTACGAAGCCACGGGCGTGCGCCCGCGCTTCATGGAGGTGCTGCACGCCCGCGGGGTCGAGCTGCCTTCCAATCTCTTTTCGCCCGGCCGGATCTCGGGGTGACGCCATGCAAGGACTTCTCTTTCCCATGGCCCTGGTGCTGGCCTTCGTGGCCGCGGTGCTGGCCGGCCAGACCATCTTCGGCCTGCTGCTGTCGGCCCGCGAACAGACCCAGAGGGTCAATCGACGCCTGACCCTGATGGCCGCCGGCATGAGCCAGGACAAGGTCTACGAGTCGCTGGTGCGCGATCCGCGCGGCAGCTGGATCGACCGCACCCCCTACGGCGCTCTGCATGGTCGCGCCACGCTCTACCTGCGCCAGTCGGGACTGACCGCCGGTCCGTTGCAGGTGCTGGGCGTGGTGGCCGCCGCCGCGGCCGGCCTGTGGCTGCTGGCGCTGGTGTTCCTGCGCGGCCAGCCGGTCGAGACGCCGGTCTCGCAGGTGCTGGTCACCGCCGTCGGCGCGACCGCCGTCAGCAGCGCGGTGGCGGCGATATGGATCGTCCGGCGCCACGCCGCGCGCCTGGCGAAACTGGAGGAACAGCTGCCGCTGGCCCTGGACGTGATGATCCGCGCCCTGCGCGCCGGCCATCCGGTGATCTCGGCGGTGGGCCTGGTCACCCAGGAGATGCCCGACCCGATCGGCACCGAGTTCGGCCTGGTGCTGGACGAGACCACTTATGGCGTGGAGTTCCGCGACGCCCTGTCGAACCTGGCCCGGCGCACCGGATCGCCCGACGTGGCCTTCTTCGCCGTCAGCATCGCCATCCAGAGCGAGACAGGCGGCAACCTGGCCGAGATCCTGGCCGGCCTGGCCACGGTGATCCGCGGCCGCGCCTCGCTGGCCAAGCGCATCCGCGCCCTGTCGAGCGAAGGGCGGATGTCGGCCCTGATCCTCAGCCTGCTGCCGCTGTTCTGCGTGGGCGTGGTCAGCGTGTTCCGTCCGGAATTCTACACCACCAAGTTCTCGGACCCGGCGTTCTGGCCCGTCGTGAGCGGCGTTGTGGTCCTCTACCTCATCGGCCAGCTGATGATCCGCCGGATCGTCACTTTCAAGTACTGAGGCCTCGCCATGGACCTTTTCGTTTCCGTCGGACTGCAGGTCGCCGTCTTCCTGGCGGTAGGCGCCATGGCCCTGCTGGTGTTTCGCCAGGTCGACGCGGGCGCCGCCCTCAAGCGCCGCATGCGAGAGCGAGCGGCGGGCGGCGCGGCCCTGGCGACCGGCCCGACCGGCGGCCTGCTCAAGGACTCCAAGCCCAAGACGCCTTTCCTGAACTGGCTGCAGGCCCGCGCGCCGCGCGCCGACACGCCTGAGAAGCGCACCGGCTTGGCCCGCACCCTGGCCGAGGCCGGCTTCGAGGGCCCGGCCGCCGTGCCCGGCTATTTCCTCGTGCGGGTGGTCAGCGCCATCGGCCTGCCGGCCATCCTGCTGCTGGCCCAGAAGCTGTCGGCCAAGCCCGTCGTCGGCCTGCCGCTGATCGCCGGCGCCCTGCTGCTGTGCGGCCTGGGTTTGGTGATCCCGGCGATCTTCGTCGATCTGAAGGCCACCGGCCGCCGCGAGCGCCTTGAGCACCAGTTCCCCGATGCGCTGGACCTGATGGTGGTCTGCGTCGAGGCGGGCCTGGGCGTGGACGCGGCCTTCATCCGCGTCAGCCAGGAGATCAAACCCTCGCACCCGGAGATCTCGCGCGAATTCAGCCAGGTCTCCCAGGAGCTGCGGGCCGGCCGCAGCCGCGCCGACGCCCTGCGGCGCATGGCCGACCGGGTCAATGTCGACGCCCTGCGCGCCTTCGCCGCCCTGATGATCCAGACCGACAGCCTGGGGGCCAGCATCACCCAGACCCTGCGCTCCTACTCCGGCGAACTGCGCGAGAAGCGGTTCCTGAAGGGCGAGGAGAAGGCCATGCGCATCCCCGTGCTGCTGACCATCCCGCTGGTGGCCTGCATCCTGCCGGTGATCATCACCGCTCTGCTGCTGCCGGCCGGCCTCGACGTCGTCCACAACCTCATGCCCGCCATGAAGAGGCATTAGAGATGCCCAAGCTCCTCATCGTGTCCGTCGCCTGCGCCCTGCTCGTCCCGCTGTCGGGCTGCGCCACACTCAAGCAGTTGGCCAGCGCCTTCATGGGCCCCAAGCCCGCGCAGACCGAGATCCGCGCCCTGGCCGCCCTGCCCCCGCCCGCCCCCGCCGCCGCGGTGGACCGGCTCTATGGCCGCGCGGCGCAGGCGATCAAGGCTCGCGACTACGCGCTGGCGCTGGAGCTGCTGCAACTGGCCGCGACCCGCGCGCCCGGCGACGTGCGGGTGCTCAACGCCCAGGGCGTGGTCTACGACAAGCTGGGCCGCTTCGACTTGAGCGAGCGCTATTACGCCCGCGCGATGGAAGCCGATCCTCACTCGCGGATCGTCCTGAGCAACATGGCCTATTCGGCCCGCCTGCAGGGGCGCGAGCCGCCCGCTGGCGTGTTGCAGGCCCTGGCCCAGCCGCAGACGACTCTGGCCGGAGGACCGCCCGCCGAGGTCGTTCCCATGCCCGGCGGCGGCTCTTAGGGCGGTCGGGAGACTAATCCGATGGAAATCGACTTCGTTCGCCTTGCCGGATCGGTCGCCTACGCCGCGCTCTTCGTCGTCGCGGCCGGCTGGGACGCCTGGACCCGCAAGATCCCCAACTGGACCGTCGCCGCCCTGGCGGTGCTGTTCCTGTTCGCCCAGCTCCTGACCTGGTCGACGCCCAACTGGCTGTCGAGCTTCTGCGCCTTCGGCCTGGTGATGCTGGCCGGCATGCCGATGTTCGCCCGGCGGCTGATCGGCGCCGGCGACGTCAAGCTGCTGGCCGTGGCGGCGCTGTTCGCGGGCATGGAGAACCTGCTGCTGCTGCTGGTGGCCACCGCCATCGCCGGCGGCGCCCTGGTCCTGGTGGCCCTGGCGGCCCGTCCCTACGCCGGCGCGTTCGGCGGCTGGATCCGCACCCGTGCGGGCATCCCCTACGGCGTGGCCATCGCGGCCGGCGCCCTGCACGTCGGCGCGACCACGGGACTGCTGGCGATCAGCCAGCGCCTGACCCACTTACAACTTTGAAAGCAAGAAAAGGACATTTCCCTGTATTTGCGCACTTTTCGCCCAACAGGAGAAAACCGCGCCTTTCCCGCAAATCTGACAACGTTGCCTTTCCGACTTAGTCATTTGGACTACCCAATGGAGGGTATGCGAGCCCGCCGGAAATAATATCCAATCAGTAAACCAGCCGACGGTGGGCAGAATAAATCAATACGGTTTTCAATTGCGACAGCATTCCAATCGAGAGTTTCGTCGCGATCACGGGCCTGATCTTTCTTCCTGAACCGGCGGCGAGCCATACGGGGCGTCGCACATGGGACTGATAAAGATGATCGAGGTGGTGGATTCGGAGGTCGAACGCGGCGTGTTCGAGTCGCACGTCGCCAACGCAATCCTCAATCTGGTGAACTTCGGCGTCATCGTCGCCGACAGCGAGGGCTGCGTCTACGCCGCCAACGACCTGGCCTGGAGCTATGTCGCGCACGGCGACGGCCTCTCCGAAAAGGGCGGACTGCTGACGGCGGAGAACGGCTTCGAGTCAGAGGCCCTGCACAACCGCATCGCCGCGGCGGTGCGCCAGGGCCGCTCGGGCGCCATGCTGGTTCACCGCTCGCGCAGCCAGAAGCCGCTGGTGGTGCTGATCGAACCCTTCAGCACCGACGACAGCGGCTTCCGCTGCGCCCTGGTCACCGTCCGCGAGGTCGGCCGCGCCTCGCCGCACATCGCCGAGCGGGCTCGGATGATGTTCAACTTCTCGCCGGCCGAGGCCGAGATCGTCGCCCGCGTGGCCCAGGGCCGCGAGCCGGCCGAGATCGCCGCCGAGCGCAAGGTCAGCATCAACACCCTGCGCGTGCAGATGGCGTCGGCCATGGTCAAGGTCGGCGTGCACCGCCAGGCCGAACTGGTCTCTGTCATCTCTTCGGCCGACATTCTCGAATGAGATAAACTCAGCGATCTATTCTTACAGTTAGTAAGGCCGAATTATTGCCGCACGATCTGTATATGTTAATATTTACAAGTCGCGAGGGCAAATCCCCCCGTTTTGTCACCGCCGCGACGAATGACCGGCTCGCCGAGGCTGTCCGCAACGCCATCGACGATCCTCGGCGGCGCGCCCCGCCCGCCGAGCGCCGGGTCAGGACATCAGCACCCCCTCGTCCTGACCCGGCGCCGGTCGATCGCGCACCCGCGCTGACTGAAGCCTGCCAACACAACCCAGAAATCCCCTCCACGGCTTAGCCTCACGGCAGCCGTGAACACGCATAGTAAAAACACACTATTCAAATCATATTAAATAAGAGACATAGCCTATATTTAAGTGCGACATGCTGTCATTCTTACTATGCAAATCGTTTACCGTCCTTTAGGCCGCTCTGCTTAACCCTCCCTCGTGATGATCCTCCCATCATCCTCACTTCTGGGGTTTGCAATGCGCTTTCCGATGATCCTGGCCGCCGCCTTCACCACTCTGGCCGCCACTACCGCTTCCGCCGCGCCGGCCAGCTACGAGCTTCGTCTCGAAGGGCACGTGCCGGTCATCTGCCGCGTCAGCCTGGACGCCACCACCGCCTCGAGCGCCGAGCCGACCGACCTCGGCCGGATGACCGAGTTCTGCAACAGCGCCTCGGGCTATGAAGTGCGCCTGACGCACGCCCAGGGCCTGAGCGACGCGGCCGTCTATGTCGACGGCCAGAAGATCCAGCTGTCGTCGACCGGCGTCACCCTGATCAGCCGCTCGAGCACCGCGGCCTCGCAGAGCCATAGCCTGCGCCTGGATCCCGGCGCCGACGCCGGCCAGGTTGGCGACCTGTCGGTGAACATCACCGCGCTCTGATCCCGTTTTTGCTCCGCCCTTCCCCCCGGGCGGCCGGCAAAAGGAAAGCCCCGTCGGCTCGCGCCGGCGGGGCTTTTTCAGGCTGGGCCGAGGTTACATGCAGGCGACAGGGGTGGTGGCCGTCGGCACGGCCAGGGGCGTCACGGTCACCGTCAGGATGTCCTGATAGTTGGGCGACGGAACCTTGCCGGCCCCGCCTTCCAGCAGAGTCGGCGTCACCGCCAGGTACTGGCCCGACAGGCCGGCGCGGGCGCAGATGACGGTGTTGAAGGTCGGCGAGGCCGTGGTCTTGCTCTGCCCCAGGAAGTCCAGCTGGTACGGAATCCGCTGGTTGGCCGTGGCGAGATTCCCGCCCGCATAGGTCATCCGGAACTGATTGGCCGAGGTCAGGGCCACGGAGTACGGGCCCGAGCTGGCCACCCGCACATTGCCGGTGCGCTGCTTGACCGAATTGGGCGTCGACGGCAGCGAGGCGGTCGTCAGCGCGCCGATCTCGCCGAAGTCCAGCGCAGGCCCGACGAAGCTGGCCTGCAGGGCGCTGAGCACGTTGATGCGGATGTCGAGCGAGTTGGGAATGACCCCCTGCTCGTCGGCCGCGCCGCCGGTGCGCTTGCAGTAGTACTTCTGGTCCAGGAAGAGGTCGGTCGTGCCGGCCGGCAGGTCGGCGCCGCTAGGAACGGTGATCGTCACCATGAACGTCTGAACGTCGGGCTGGCCGACGCCGCCGAAGTTGAGCTCGACCTCGTTGGGATTGACGTTGTTGGGGTCGAGCACGTGCCCAGGCGGGTTCTCCAGGATCTGGCCGCCGGTCGAGGTCTGGACGATCGTCAGGCTCGACGGGGTGTCGGGCCGGCGCAGATAGATGAAGTTCACCTCCTGCGTCTTCTTGCCGCCCACCGCCGGCGGGCGCCGCGCGGTGATGGCGAGAGTCTGCACCGTCGTGCCGGTCGGGTTGAACGGGTCGAAGGTGCCCGACAAGACGACAGGATCGAAGGTCACGCACTGGGCCTGGGCCGCGCCCGCGGCCAGCATGACCCCGCCGACGCCGGCGGCCAGTCCGATGAACAGGGAATGCGATCGGCGTTTCATGTCAGCCTCCCGACGCGCTGGGCTTGAGGTCGTCGGTCTTGACGAAGCCCTCGGCGCTTTGCGGCACGTCGAGGTAGTAGACCGTCGGGGGCGTCGTCCCCATTTCCAGCCGCCAGCGACCGGGCCGCAGGCCCGAGGCGCCGAACCGGCCGACGCGGTTGGTGAAGATGGTGATCGGCTCGCTCTTGGATCCGGGCGTCACCTCGACCGCGCGGCCCGAGACCAGCGCCAGCGGCTGGCCTTCGGCGTCGACCATGCGGCCGATGGCGGTGATCGAGTAATCCGAGCCGACCTCCAGGCGATAGCCCGAGCGGTACGGCGGGAAGAGACGGAACGAACCGGAGCCGAGGTCATAGCCGGCCGGCGCGTTGGGCGCGTCGACGGTGATGGTCCTCTCGGCATAGGCCGCCAGGTTGGTTTCCAGCGCCGTGCCCAGTTCGCCCGTGTTCGAGGTGTAGCCGAACGGGGTCGGGTTCACGACGACGTCGGCGCCCTTCAGGCTCTTGTGGCCCTTGATGATCGCGAAGCTGTCATAGACCGGCCGCCCGACCGACACCGCGCCGTCGGCGAAGCCGATCGAGGTTCCCGCCCGCAGCGAGGTGCGCCCATTGTCCGGCCCATCGAAGGCCTGGAAGTGCGACACGCCCAGCTCCGCCCGGTTGGCGATGTAGTTGAGACTGCCGTTGAAGGCGGAGTCGTCGGGCGAGCGGGAAACCTCGGCGAAGGCGTTGTAGGAGCCCACGCCCTGGCCATGGATCGTCTGATAGGCGATCCGCGCCCGATCCTCGCGACCGTCGTACTCGGCCCGCAGGCTGGAGTTGTTAGAGAACTGCCAGGACAGCGAGATCAGGGCCGAGGTTTCGCGGCGCCCGGGCACGTCGTCGTACATGAGGTTGGCCGTGACCGCGAGGTTCGAGGTCAGGCGGTAGCCCATGCCCAGGCGATAGGCGCTGGCGTCGGGGAACTCGTCGCGGCCGCTGGAATAGCGGCCATCGATGCTGGCGTAGATCGCGTCGCTGAAGGCGTGCGAATAGCCGACCCCGATCTCGTAGTTGTAGCGATTGTCGGGAAAGAAGGTCCCGACAGGCCCGAACTCGCGGCTGCGGGTCTCGAACGACAGGTTAAGGGCGTCGGCGCGGCCGCCGGCGAACTGGAACAGCCGCTGGAAGCTGACGATCGCCGCATAGCCGGAACCGTAGGTGTCGATGTGCGACAGCGCGAAGTCGACGCCGAGGGTGCCGATCTTGGTGCCGAACAGGCCTTCGGCGCCCATCATGACGGTGGTGTCGTCGGCCTGGCCGTTGACGCCCAGGGTCACCCGATCGTTGATGCCGCGCCGGTAGAAGCCGCTGACCGTCCACTCCTCGGTGTAGTCGGGTCCGTCGAGCAGCAGCGGCGCCTTCACGCCGGCGAACAGGCCGAACTCCGACAACCCCGGATCGAGCTGCGCGCGGTCGAAGAAGACGTTGAACTGCAGCGTCTCGCGACGGCCGGTGTCGTCCTCGATGACCAGGCGCACGTCGTTGGCGCCCTGCGCGAACGGGAAGTCGCGCACGTTGTAGCGGCCAGGATCCAGGCGGATGCGCCGGGTCAGCTGGTTGTTGAGGATCACGCTGACGTCGGAGGTCCGGGCCAAGGTGAAGCTTTCACGACCACGCGGGCGGGCGATCGTCTGCGGCTGCAGCACGCTGTAGGAGCGATAGATCGACAGGCCAGCCATGTCGGGCGCGGACTGGAAGCCGCGGCCGACGGCCTGCAGGTCGCCGGCGGTCCAGCGCAGCACGTTCTTGACGTCGTCATAGACGAAGCGCGTGCCCAGCCGCTGGAAGTCCTCGGTTCCGCCCGGTTGCCAGACGGCCTCGTTCTCGAACACCACGCCGTTCAGGCGCACGGCGCTGTCGAGCAGGAAGGTCGGGTCGCCGAAGCCCTCATCGAAGCCCTGCTCGACGTAGTCGACCGAACCGCGGATGTTGAGATAGCCGCTGAAGCCGGCGGGCGCGACGTAGGAGCCAAGGCCCATGCGGTCCATCGGCGTGACCTGCAGGCTGCGCACCACCTTCAGCTCCGGAGGAATGTTCATCCGCAGCTCAAGCGCCCGAGGGTCATAGGTCATGGACATGCCGGCGGACGAGACCACCTCGGGCGATACCACGCCGCGCCCGGCCAGGGCCGTGCGCAGGGCGCCGACCGCCGGGGCGTCGAGCAGCGGAGCGACCAGGCTGAGCAGGCGGTCGGACGGCATCGACAGCTGTCCATCGGCCGAGATCGCCAGCGGCATGTCGCCGACATAGAACTCGCCGTCCTTCAGCGGGACCGTCAGGGTCACGTCGCGACCGGTGGGGTTCAACTGTCGGCGGGCGTCGGCCGCGGTGGCCGCGCCGGCCGAGGGCGCGCTGGTCGGCTCCTGGGTCGAGGCCAGCATGGCGTAGGGGATGGGCTCGGCCAGGGCGGCCAAGGGGGCGGCGAAGGGGACCGCGCCGGCCAGGCATCCCGCCATCAGCCAGCGACGGTAGGCGCGCGACCTAGCGCCCTTCGTCTGACGAGAATTGGGCCTCAAGGGAGCCTCCTGCTGCCGCCGTCAAGGGCAGTTCGATGGGAACGGCGATGCGCCGCGTCTGGCCGGGGGCGATCAGGCCGAAGCCGATCGTCTGTTGGATCTCCGGACCGGGAATGGTCCGCGTGAAGACCGCCTTGCCCGAGGCGTCCTTCTCGATGATCTTCAGCTTTCCGCGGGACAGGTATCCGTGCGTGTTGGACGTGTTGGCGACGTAGACGACCGGGACGGGCTTGCCGTCGGCGTCCGCGCCGATCTCGCTCTTCGACAGGGCCAGGACCGGCTTGCCGCCCGAGGGCGCGACGCTGGCCAGGACTTGGAAGTTGTAGAGGATCTGGATGGCCGACTGGCCCTCCGGCAGCTTCACCGGCATCTGAGCGACGGTGACGTAGTAGTGCTTGCTCTGCGCCAGGGCCGGATCGCCGACCCACTGGATCCGGAACGACTGGGTCTCGCCCGGCTGGATCACCGCCTGGGGCGGAAAGATCAGCAGGTCGTTGCTGGGGATGTCGCTGGGGCGGGCGCCCTTCTCGTCGAAGGACAGCTCCTCGGCGCGCAGCTCCACCGGCAGCGGATTGGCGAAGGTGTTCTGCACCGTGACGATCTGGGACATGCCCCGACCGGTCGGTTTCAGGTCGATGACGACGGGCTGGACGGTCATGGCCAGGGCGCCCCCGCCCAGGCCCGGCGCCCCCTGCGCCGCCAGTCCCGCGAGCGCCAGGAGACCGGCGCAAGCCGCCCCCAGCAAGCGCCCTCGGAAGGTTTTCGAACGAGTCATTCGGTGTCCGCTCCTCATGGATTCAGTTCGGTTCGTGGGTCAGTTCTGGGCCTCGAGCTCGACGACGAGGGTTCCGGCGTAGTCGCCGGCGACCATCGGCGCCCCGCCGCCGGTGACGGCGACGACGAGGTTCATCTGCCCGGCCGCGCCGTTGGCGGTGGCCAGGTTGATCGGGGTGGCGACCGTGCTGGCGCCCGACGCGCTGGCGCCGGCCCAGTCGGCCGTCAGTTGGAAGTCGAGGCGGTCGCGGAAGCCAGGAGCGGTCGCGCCGCCGCCGACCCGGTTCATGCCCGCGCCATCGGTGCGCACCACCAGGCGGTGGGCCGAGTTGCAAACCACCGGAAAGGCCAGGCTGATCGAGGCGTCGCGCGGCTGGGCGGTCTGGGGATCGACGAACTGGGTGAAGCGCACCACCCCTGCCTGGCCGCCCTGGGCGGCGAAGCTGGTGTTGACGCCGGCGGCCGCCGACGGCGGCGACAGCACGCAGGCGCTGGGCGCCTGGCCGATCAACTGCAGTTCGCTCGAGGCCTCGTCTCCCGTCGGTAGGGTTTGGGCGCTGGCGGCGGCGGTG
The DNA here is from genome assembly GCF_003116815.1 of Caulobacter endophyticus. Classification (GTDB taxonomy): domain Bacteria; phylum Pseudomonadota; class Alphaproteobacteria; order Caulobacterales; family Caulobacteraceae; genus Caulobacter; species Caulobacter endophyticus. The sequence continues at coordinate 166,434 of NZ_QDKQ01000071.1, read as the reverse complement.
ACGCCCAGCGTCACGGCGGCGATGAGAAGGACGGTCTTCATTGGGGTTCCACCGTCAGGCGCAGGGTGTCGCGGTAGACGCCGGACACCAGCGGGGCGTTGGTCTGCAGGTTCGTGGCGCCCGGCTGGATATCCAGCCGCAGGGTCACGTCGCCGACGACCGGCTGGTCGACGAGCTGGGCGCTGTCGCGGATGCGGCGGGCGCTGGCGTCGGCCTCGAAGCGGTTGTTGACCGGCCCCCAGGCCAGGGTCGCGGTGTAGGGCACCGCGTCGCTGAAGCCGGTCGGCGCCGGGGTCAGGCCCAGCTCCGAGCGCCACAGGCCGTTGTTCTGGCTCTCGAGCACGATCTGGTGGGCGTAGTTGCACACCGCGGCGAAGTTGACCTGGGCCGAGGCTGCCCGGGTCGACAGGGTGACGGGATCGGTCAGCTGGTCGACCTGCAGGGTTCCGCCGGTCAGGCTGAGGAAGTTGACCACCTGGCCCGCGCCGATAGTCGGCGCGGCGATGGTGCAGACCTTCGGCACCTGGCCGCGCACCACGAAGTCGCGGGTGTTGTCGGTTTCCTGGGCGCGGGCCAACTGGCCCAGCAGCAGCAGGGTGACGGCCGAGGCGCCGGCGAGGACGGCGGCCTTGAAGCGGTTGGTTCTGGTCATGACGCCCTCCCCGCTCAGCTGGCCGCCGCCAGGGTGACGACGATCGCCCCCTGGTAGGTGTCGTCGGCGACCGGCCGCAGGCTGGGTCCGCCGGACGTGGCGAAGTTCGACAGGCTGATGGTGATCTGGCCCGAGCCGCCGCTGTCGCGGGTCTGGGACGCGCCGGCGTTGGCGGCCGCGCCCGTCGAATAGCTGGCGTCCACCGGCGTCCAGCCCGAGGCCGTGGCCGTGTAGTCGACGGCCCGCGAGAAGCCCGTGGGCGCCGCGTTCGTGAAGGCCTGGGCCGTCATCTGGGTGGCGGCGATAGTCAGTTGGCTGGGCGCGCCGCACTGCGTCCCGGTCAGCACCTTGGGCGGCGCGGACAGGCTGGGCAGCAGCAGGCCCGTGGTGGTGTCGATCATCACCCCGACGTCGAACAGGTTGTCGCCATCGCTGAGGTCGCCGATCGTGCAGATGTTGTCGGGCACGGTGGCGGTGATCTGGATGGGCCCGACGCTGTCGGACGGTCCGTAGGTCTGGGCCGAGGCGGCGCCGGCGATGGCCAGCGGCGCCAGGGCGATGAGGAAAGGCGAGCGCCGCATGGTTCAGCTCCCCGAAGCGGCCAGGCCCGCGTCGGGCCCGAGCGTGATGGTGACGAGCGCCAGGTACGCGCCCGGCTGCAGCTGGCTGTCGGTGGCCGTGGCGAAGTCCGAGACCACCAGTGTCAGGTCGGTCTCCTTCGGCGCGCTGCTGGTCGAGGGCGACCCGACACCCGACGCATTGCCGGCGCTGGTGCGGACGGTGGCCGACGTCGCGCCCCAGGCGCTGATCGTGCAGGTGTAGTCCACCGAGCCGACGAAGCCGGGCTGGGTCGTGGTTCCGGTCACCGCCAGCGGCGAGGCCGAGATGGCCAGGGCCGCGCCGGCGTAGTTGCAGAAGGTCCCGGGCAGCTGGATCGACTGGTTGGCGATGGTCGCCAGCCGGCCCACTCGGACGCCCGAGCTCTCGGAAATCTGGCCCAGGGCCAGGGCGCCGGGGCTGGGCGCGCCCAGCACGCAGACCTGGGCGACCTGGGCGTCGAGCCCGACGGTTCCCTGGACGGGATCCTGGGCCCAGGCGCCGGTCGCCCCGGCCAGCGGGGCGAGAAGAGCGGTCGCCGCGAGTCCGACAAGGCAGGTTCGGTGCAGGATCATGACGACCTTTCTCCCCTCAGGTGGCCGGAGCCAGCGTCACGGCGACCGAGCCCGAATAGGACCCGGAGACGAGCCGACCGCCGGCCGGCGTGGCCGCGTCGGCGAAGCTGACGACGATGTCGCTGGCGAAGAGGCCCGTGGTGCTGGCCGCGCCAGCGCCGGAGGCCAGTGTGCTGTCGGACGCCGACACCGACCCGCTGGCGGGCGAGACCGTGGCGGTGGCGGTGTAGTCGATCCGCCGTTCGAACCCGGTTGGGGCGGTGCTGGTGAAGCTGGTGTTGAAGATCGGCTGGGCCTCGACGGCCATGGTCGCCGACACCCCGTTGCACCAGCCGTTCAGCGTGGCCGTGCGGCTGGTCAGCTTGGGTCCGTCGAGCCGGCCGATGGCCGAGACGTCGCCGGTCTGCAGCGACAGTTCGCCCAGGTCCAGGACCACGTTGTCGGTCACGAACAGGCAGCGATTGGCCACCGTGCCGTTGACCTGCACCGTGCCCGTCACGCTCTGGGCCTGCGCCTGGCCCGCAGCGGCGGCGAGCGCGAGGCTCGCCGCGGCGACGGTCAGGAGAAAGGTGCTACGCATGGCGCTTCCTCCCTTTCTCGTCCGCTCACGAGGGCTCGATGGTGATCGAGATCGTGCTTTGGTAGTTGCCGGCCATCAGCAGCGCGCCCGAGGCGGTGTTCAGGGCGTAGGCCTTGACCGTCAGGTTGCCGGCGCTGTTGGCCAGGCTGCTCGACAGGCTCTGCACAGTGGCGGCCGGCAGGGCGGCGGCGGTCACGTAGCTGACGGTCTGGGTCGTGCTGTTGGCCAGGGCGGCGTCCAGCGCGGCGGTGTAGTCGATGTCGCCGGTGTAGCCGGTCGGTGCGGCGGCGCTGGGGGTCAGGGATAGGCGGGTCGAGCTCAGCGTCACCTTGGGAGCGGCGCTGTTGCAGTTCACGCGGAACTGGGTGGAGCCGCCGGGGCTGGCGTTGGTCGAGCCCGCCAGGGTGGTCGACAGCGTGCCGTCCGCCTGGGCCAGTTCGCCCAGCGGGATCGAGCCCGAGAACGTGCCGCCGCTGCCGCCGGTGATGACGACGCACTTGGCCGCGACGCTGCCGGTGACGTTGACCGTGCCGGTGACCGTCTGGGCCATGGCGGCCGGGGCGATCGCCAGGCCCAGCAGGGCGGCGGCGCCGAGAAGGATCGTCTTCTTCATCTCTTCACTCCCAAGGTCTTGTGTCGGCGGGGCCGACTTCTGCTTGTTCCGGGGCATGCACCCCCTCCCCCTTCGAAGGACGCCGGATCCGCCGGGGGAGCGGGCCCGGAAGGCGGGTCACGGCGAGACGCTGAGCGTCACCGTGAGCGAGTCCGAATAGGTGTTGGCGGCGGCCAGGATCTGCGCGCCGGCATAGGCGGCGCGATGGACCCGCACATACGAGCCGCCGACGTCGTAGGAAGAGCCGTTCAGGCGCAGGCCCTGGCTGGCCGAGGCCGGCCCCTTGAAGCCGCAGGTCGCGCCCGAGGTGGTCTTCAGGTCGCCGGTGTCGCAGGTAGCGCTGGCCGTGCCGACGCCGCTGTCTCCGACCAGGTTCAGGTCGACCAGGTAGGGCGCCAGGTTGGTGTAGCCCGTGGCCGGCGTGACGCCGGAAGCCAGCAGGCCGCCATTGGCCGAGATCACCGCCGCCCGGAAAGGCACCGTGCATTGCAGAGTAAAGGGAAAGTCCGCCGTGAAGGCGTTGTTGACCTCGCCCACGTCCTTGCTCCCGCTCGGCGCGGCGCCCGGCGCGAAGCCGCAGCGGCCGCCCACGGAAGCCGTCACGGGAATGGACAGGACGATATTGGACGGCGAGCCGCCAGCGTAGGCCGTAACCTGCGCCCGGCTTTCCGTCACGCTCGCGGCCAGGATCATTCCCGCCAGCAAGCTCCCGCCAAGTATCCAGTCCCTATAGGACGGCTTGCGCTGGGTGCGCACGGCGCGAGGAAGCGTCAGTTGCTTGCCAGCCATGTCCCAGACCCCGTTTCTCTTAACAAGTTCTTAATGAACGATTGCAGAGAACCGAGGACCTGAAATCCCCCACCTTGGGTAGCTAGTACAGTTTCACCAGCCAGGAGAATTTGAATAAAATACGGACACCTACAGTGCGCTTAGTAATACAAATATATATACCTAGACCTCAGTGATAAGCATTCTCAAAAATCGTGCGACAAACCGACGCTACGCAACACCTGGTAATCCCAGGTTGTGGATAAATTATCCCTAGTTGGCTTTAACTGCATACAAAGTCGGCCTAGCCAAAGCAGCTGGGTCCAGCGTCGACCAAAGGTCGGCGAGGGAGGGAAAGATGGACGGCTCTCACGCGGCTGCGACGATGTTCGACACCAGTGCAGTGCGCTTCTGCCTCGACGAGGACCAGATCGCCCGCATCGTCATCGACCAGACGGCGACCGTGCTCTGGCGCTCGCGGGCCGCGGCGGCCCTGTTGTCCGGCCCAAGCCCGCTGGTCGATCGCGGCGGCAAGATCGGCGGCGTGGATCGCCGCACCCACCATTTCCTGATGGAGCGCATGGCCGAGGCCCTTAGCGGCCAGGAGGTCTGCCAGTTCATCGAGAGCGACGACGGGGATCGGCGCTTCCTGCTGCGCATGCGTGCGGTGCAGGACGGCGATCAGCTGGCCCTGGTGATCGTGCTCAAGGACTTCGACGCCCCCGCGCACCTGCCCCGCCTGGGCGCCCTGTTCGGCCTTAGCATCATGGAAGCCCGGATCCTGGCAGAGATCATCGCCGGGCATAGCGCGGATCGGATCGCAGAGATCAAGGGCGTCTCGGTGCTGACTGTGCGCACCCACATCAAGCACATCCACGGCAAGATGGGCGTGCGCTCAAAGGAAGAAATCCTGGCCACGGTGATCAAGATCTTCGCCTGACGCTCAGCCGGCCGCCGCGCCCCGCACGGCCAGAGCCAGGACCCGCTCGTTCAAGGTCCTGGGCTGTTCGAGACCCAGCCGGCGAAGGCCATCCCCGGGCGCCGGCGCGCCCAGCCCCTTCCAGACATAGGCCAGCAGCGCCCGCGAATCGCCCTGGGCGGCCTTCAATCGCCCCAGCACCGGCAGCAGGCCCTGCTCGACGGCGTCGAAATCCGAGCCGAACGGCAGCAGCGGCGCAAGACCCGCGTCCCTGGCCGGCTTCAGCGCCTCGGCGATCCGCTCGGGCGTGTTGTTGCGGAACGCCTCCGGGATGACATAGCCGGCCTCGACCTTTCCCGCCCGCTTGGCTTCGTCGAGAAGCTCGGGCTGGAAGCGGGAGTCCGCAATGCTCAGCATACGGACGATGGTGTCTCGATCGGTGCGGCCGCGCAGGTCGGCGACGCCGTATTCGGTGACGACCACGTCCTTCAGGTGACGCGGGATCGTGCCGTGCGCGTAGGACCACAGGATGTTCGACGCCGCCTTGCGGCCGCTTCCGCGCACCGCCGGCAGGGTGATGATAGAGCGCGCCCCCTCCAGGGCGAAGGCCTGCGCGACGAAGTTATATTGGCCGCCCACCCCGCTGACCACGCGGCCGTCGTCGAGGCCGTCGGAGACTGCGGCCCCCAGCAGGGTCGCCATCATGGCGGTGTTGACGAAGCGGGCGTCGACGCGAGCCGCGCGGCGGGCCGCCTCGTCGCCATAGATCTCGTTGATGCCGGAGATGGCCTGCATCTGGAACTTCGCCCGCTCGTCCTCGGGCATCTCGCGCAGGGCCCGATAGAAGGCGCGCGGGCCGAGGAAGAAGCCCCCATGCAGCACCGCGCCGTCGACCTGACGCTTGAGCACGCCCGCCCGCCAGAGGTCGAGCAGGCAGTCGACGAACATCTCGGTGGCCGCGTAGAGCCCCATCTCGAACGGTCCGCAGGCGACCGGCGCGGCTTGGTCTGGCGACAGGCGCCGGACGGTGTCGACGAAGACGTCAGGCCGCCGGTGACGCACGATCAGCCCTTGCGCCACCGCGTCGCTGATGGCGCCGATGCCCATCTGGATCGTGCCGCCGTCGCGCACCAGCGAAGCGGCGTGGAAGCCGATGGCGTAGGAGGCGTCGGGGATCGGCTCCTTGGGCGGGGCGAACAGCGGAAACTGCACGTCCGGCCCGTCGAGCAGGTGACTGAAGGCGTCGGCCGGCAGGTCGCCGTCGCCCGGCATGAACGGCAGTTCGTCATTGACCTGGCCGACCAGCATGAAGTCGTCCTGCCCCGCCCTTCGCGCCGCCAGGAGATCGAGCGTTATGTCGGTGTTGCACGACAGGCTAAGGCGATCGCCCCGCCGGGCGACCAGTTGGGCCACGACATTGACGCCGCGCTCGCGCAGATAGCCGGCGGCGTGGGTGTAGTTGGCCGAGATGTAGCTGCGCTGGGCGCTGGGCGTGCTTAGCCGCGTGCCGGCCTGGAAGAAGAACTCATCGACCTCGATGTTGGACGGCAGGGCGTCGCGCCGCTGCAGTTCGGCATAGGCCAGCGCCGGATAGCCGCCGAGCGTGCGCTCGATGATCGGGCCCAGGAACCGCTTCTCCAGGTCGGATTTGGGGCGCGGCGGCTCCAGGGTCAGGGCCGTAAAGACATGCAGATGGATCGACGGATCCTTCAACGCACGCGCCACCAGGGCGTTGACCACGTGGTTGGCCTTGCCCAGGCCCAGCGGCAGGCCCAGCACGATGCGGCGGCCGACGCGTTCGATGATCGCGTCGGCCAGCGCGTCCGGGTCGGTGAAGCGCGGCGTCATCCTTCCAGCTTGGACCATCCAGCCGCCGGCTTGAAGCGCTCGCCGTACTTGCCGGCCAGTTCCTCCAGCCGCGCTTTGACCTCGGACACGCCCCGCCGACGGGCGTAGTGCAGCGGCCCGCCCCGGAACGGCGCGAAGCCGGCGCCGAAGATCATCGCCGCATCGACGACGTCGGGATCCTCCGAGACGCCCTCGCCCAGCAGGGCCGCGGCGGTGTTGACCAGCGGCAGGATCAGGCGGTCGGCCATGTCGGGATCGGGCTTGGGCGCGTCGTGGGCCTTCACCGGCTCGCCCTCCTTCCAGACATAGAGGCCCTCGCCTGTCTTTTTGCCGAGCTTCTTCTGTTCGACCTTGTCGCGCAGCCATTGCGGCGTGTCGGGAATGGCCCAGCCCAGCTCGCGCTTGAGCATGTCGGCCACGGCCAGGCAGATATCGAGCCCGACCTGGTCGGCCAGCTCGATCGGGCCCATCGGCATGCCGAAGTCCTCGGCCGCCTTGTCGATGGTCTCCTTGGAGACGCCCTCGTCGAGCATGACCAGGGCCTCGGCGAGGTACGGCGTCAGGGCGCGGTTGACGATGAAGCCCGGCGCGCTTTTCGCCGGCGCCGGCAGGCGGTCTATGGCGCCGGTAAAGGCGCGGGCGGCGGTCTCGACCTCGGCGTCCAAGCCGTCGTGGCGCACCACCTCGACCAGTTGCATGCGCGAAACCGGATTGAAGAAGTGCAGTCCGACCAGACGCTCGGGTCGCTGCAGCCCTTCGCGCAGGGTCTCCAGCGGGATCGACGAGGTGTTGGTGGCCAGGATCGCGCCCGGCTTCATCACCGTTTCGAGCTTGGCGTAGAGGCTCTTCTTGAGGTCGACCTTCTCGGGCGCGGCCTCAATGACCAGGTCGGCCAGCCGGGCGCCCTGCCCCTTCAGGTCGGGGATCAGGCGGTCAAGCGCGTCGCGCACCTTCAGGCGGTCGTCGCGGCCGATCTTGCCGTAGAGGGCGGCGGCTCGCTTGATCGCTCCGCCGATCGGCTCGGCCTTGACGTCGGTCAGGGTGACGGTGAGGCCGCTCCAGGCGCACCAGGCGGCGATGTCGCCGCCCATGGCCCCGGCCCCGATGACGTGGACCCGCTTGATCGCCGACTTGCCGCCGGCCAGGCCCTTCAGCTTTTCCCGCAGGAAGAACACCCGGATCAGGTTCTGGGCCGTCTGCGACACCATCAGCCGGGCGAACGAGCCGATCTCGGCGGCCTTCATGGCCTCGAAGTCGCCGCCATGGCGCTCCCACAGATCGATCAGCGCGCCGGGGGCCGGATAATGCTCGCCAGGGGCCTGCTTGGCGGCCTCCTCGCGCATGCGCCGGGCGGCGATACGCCGGGCGGGACCGCTGTCCTTGAGGCGGTCGAGAATGCTGGGCTGGTCGTGCTTCAGCTCGCCCTTGACCGCCGCGCGGACGGCCGCCCGGACGTGGCGTTCGGGCACGATGACGTCGATCAGGCCGAGCGCCTTGGCCTTGCGGGCGGGGATCGACTTGCCCGTCAGCATGAACTGCATGGCCTGCAGCGGATCGATCAGGCGCGTGAACCGCGCCGTGCCGCCAAGGCCGGGATGCAGGCCCAGCTGCACCTCGGGAAAGCCGAACTTTGCGCCCTCGACGGCGATGCGGCTGTGGCAAGCCAGGGCGACTTCCAGCCCGCCGCCTAGGGCGTAGCCGTGGATCACCGCCACGGTCGGGAAGGTCACCGCCTCCAGCCGGTCGGTGATGGCATGGGCGCGGGCCATGCGCTGCTCGACCTCGGACACATCGGTCGCGCCGCGAAACTGGCTGACGTCGGCCCCGGCGATGAAGCCCGAGGCCTTGGCCGACCGGATGACCAGGCCGGCGGGCCGGTCGGCCTCCAGCCGGTCGAGGATCTGGTCCAGCTCGACCAGCACGGCGTCATCGAGCGTATTGGCGCTAGCGCCGGCCTTGTCGACCACCGCCCAGGCGACGTTGTCGACGTCGCGGGTCAGCTTCCAGTGCTTGTAGGGGCCGTCGCCCGCCGGCTTGGGACCAAGGTCGAAGTCGCGGGGTTCGAGCAGGGTCAGGACACGGTCTTGCATGGTCGTTTCCCTCCTCAGACCCGTTCGATCAGCATGGCGCCGCCCTGGCCGCCGCCGATGCACTCGGTGGCGATCCCGCGCTTGAGGTCCAGGCGCTCCAGGGCGGTGATCAGGTGCAGCACGATGCGGTTGCCGCTGGCCCCGACCGGGTGGCCCAGGCTGACGGCCCCGCCATCGACGTTCAGACGCTCGCGATCGATGGTCCCGGCCGCTCCGGAAAGGCCCAGGATCTCGCGGCCGAAGGCTTCGTCCTCCCAGGCCGCCAGGCAGGCCAGCACCTGGGCGGCGAAGGCCTCGTTCAGCTCCCAGAGATCGACCTCGCCCAGCGACAGGCCCGCGCGCTTGAGCAGGGCCGAGGACGACAGCACCGGTCCAAGGCCCATGATCGACGGATCCAGAGCGGCCCATTCGCTGTCGAGGATGACGGCGCGCGGCGTCAGGCCGTGCTTCTTCACCGCCTCTTCAGAGGCCAGGATCACCCACGAGGCGCCGTCGGTGATCTGCGAGCTATTGCCGGGTGTGACCTTGCCGAACGGCCGCTCGAAGGCGGGCTTCAGGGTCGACAGCTTCTCGACGCTGCTGTCGGGACGCACGCCGTCGTCATGGTCGTAGACCGTGCCGTCGCGGGCGAAGGCGGGCTCGACCTCGCCGGCCAGCCAGCCTTCGGCCTGGGCGCGGGCCAGCCGCTTGTGGCTCTCGACGGCGTAGGCGTCCGCCGCCTCGCGGCTGATGTTGAAGTAATGGGCCAGCACCTCGGCGGTCTGGCCCATGCCCAGGTCGGTGATCGGGTCGGTCAGGCCGCGTTCCAGGCCGATGACCGGCTGCAGCATGTCGGGCCGGAAGGCCGCAGCCGCCTTGGCCTTGTCGAGCGGCGACTTAGCGCCCTGGAAGGCCGACAGCCACTCGACGGCTGACTGCCTGAGCACCAGGGGCGCGTGACTGAGCGCTTCGGCGCCGCCGGCCAGGATCAGGTCTGACGATCCCTCGCGGATGTAGCGAAAGGCGGTGTCGATCGACTGCATGCCCGAGCCGCAGTTGATGGCCACGGTGAAGGCCGTCATCTCCGGGCCGCAGCCCAGGCGCAGCGCCGCGACGCGGGCGGGGTTCTGCTCGTCGGCGATGACGTTGACGCAGCCGAGGATCACCTGGTCGAAGGCGTCGGGCGCGAAGGGCTGGCGCAGCAGCAGCGGTCGCCCGCACTGGACGGCCAGGTCGACCGGGGTGAACGGTCCCGGCCCCTTGCGCGCCTTGAGGAACGGCGTGCGGGCGCCGTCGACGACATAGACCGGCCGGCTCACGCGCGGACCTCGAAGCTGCGGGCCTCGCCCTGGCCGGGCCGTTCGGGGATCTCGCCGTCGCCCTGCGCCCTGGCGCGCTTGTCGCTGACCGCGTCGGTCCGGGCCTGGGCCCGGACTTCCGTGGCCAGACCGTCGTGGGCGAAGTCGTCGACGGCGATCACCTCGGCCACGGCCTTGTCGGCGGCCTCCAACTGAGCGACCTCTGCTTCGGTCACCAGCCCCCTTTCGGCGGCGAACTTCCAGTCGCGGATCTTCTGGGCCTTGAGGCGATCATGGATCGGCTGGGTGGCGACCACGCGCTCGAAGGCGTCGATCAGCTGACCGACGGCCTGATCCTTGCCGCCGACATAGACGTTCTCGACCAGGCGATCGCGGGTCTCCGAAGGGTGCAGCAGCAGCTCTGCGCAGGCTTGGGTGACCCTGTCGGAGGGGCCGCGGCGACGGGCGCCGAAGGGCAAGATCGCCGACCGCAGCAGCCATCCGGCCAGGCGGTTGGGCAGGTTGGCGAACACCTCGTCGAAACGCTGCTCGATGGTGGCGAAGGCGGTGTCGGCGCACCATTGCAGCAGCGGGAAGTCGGCGTCCTGGCGGCCCTCATCCTCCCAGCGCTTCAGCGCGCCAGACAGGAAGTAGAGCTCGGAGAGAATGTCGCCCAGGCGGGCCGACAACATCTCTTTGCGTTTGAGATCGCCGCCCAGGGTCAGCAGGGCCAGGTCCGAAGCCAGGGCGAAGCCGGCGCTGTAGCGGCCCGCCTGGCGGTAGAAGCGCGTGGCCCGGCCGGCGTCCGGGGCCGGCGACAGAGCGCCATTGCTCCAGCTGCGCGCGAAGGTGCGGACGCCATTGCGCAGGGCGTGGGCGACGTGGCTCCAGAACACCTCGTCGAACTGCTCCAGGCCGCGCTGGGCGTTGGCGTCGCCAAGCGCCAGGATCTCCCTGAGCATGTAGGGATGCGCGCGGATCGCGCCCTGGCCGAACACCATCAGGCTGCGGGTCAGGATATTGGCGCCTTCGACCGTGATGCCGACGGGAATGGCCCGGTATTGCGCGCCCATGTAGTTGCGCGGCCCTTCGATGATGGCCTTGCCGCCGTGGACGTCCATGGCGTCGTTGACGACGGTGCGCATTCGCTCGGTGGCGCCGGACTTCAGCAGGGCCGAGATAACCGACGGATGTTTGCCAAGGTCCAGACCCGCGCAGGTCAGGCGACGCGCGCCATCGACGAGGTAGGCGTTGCCGGCGATGCGGGCCAGGCGCTCCTGCACGCCCTCGAACTTGCCGATCGAGATGCCGAACTGCTGGCGCACGCGCGAGTAGCTGCCGGTGGTCAGGGCGCTGAAGGCCGCCGCGGCGCCCGACAGGGCCGGCAGCGATATGCCGCGACCGGCCGCCAGGGCGGTCATCAGCATCTTCCACCCCTGCCCCACCCGATCGACGCCGCCGATGACGAGGTCCATGGGGATGAAGACGTCCGTGCCCCAGTTGGGACCGTTCTGGAAGGTCTGGAAGGCCGGCAGGTGGCGCCGGCCGATCTCGACGCCCGGCGTGGTGGTCGGCACCAGCGCGCAGGTGATGCCGATGTCCTCGCGCTCGCCCAGCAGGTGGTCGGGGTCGCGCAGCTTGAAGGCCAGGCCCAGCACCGTGCAGACGGGTCCCAGCGTGATGTAGCGCTTGTGCCAGTTGAGGCGGATGCCCAGGACCTCCTTTCCTTCCCAGGTTCCGCGGCAGACCACGCCCTCGTCGACCATGGCCGAGGCGTCCGAGCCGGCCTCGGGACTGGTGAGGCCGAAGGCCGGGACCTCGCGACCGTCGGCCAGGCGTGGCAGCCAATGGTCCTGCTGGTCCTTCGTGCCGAAGCGCATGATCAGCTCGCCCGGGCCGAGCGAGTTGGGAACCATGGTGGTCACCGCCGTGGTCACCGAGCGGGTGGCGATGCGACGCACGACCTCGGCATGACCGAAGGCAGAAAAGCCCAGGCCGCCGTACTGCTTGGGAATGATCATCCCGAAGAACTTGCTTTCCTTCAGGAAGGTCCAGACCTCGGGCGACAGGTCACGCGTCTCCCAGGTCATGGTCCACTCGTCGACCATGGCGCAGAGCTTTTCGACGGGGCCGTCCATGAAGGCCTGCTCGTCGGGTCGCAGCTGGGGCTTGGGGAACGAAAGCAGTTCGTTCCAGTCGGGATCGCCGGTGAACAGCGCCGCGTCCCACCAGACGTCGCCTGCGTCGATGGCGTCGCGCTCGGTCTGGGACAGGGCCGGCAGCACGCCTTGGGCCCAATGAAAGATGGGTCGGGTGAGGAGATCCCGACGCAGGGAGAAGCTGGTCATGACGACGCCCGCCTTCGTTACTGGTCGAGCGTCAAACGCGCCGGCGCCTGCATGGCTCCGGTCTTTTCGGTCCTTAAGTGTCAGCGGCCCGACGCAACGCGGCGGCGCTCCGGGGGAGCGCCGCCGCGCCGGGACCGGCCGATCAGCAAGGTCAGCCGATCAGCTCGTAGGCCGGCAGGGTGAGGAATTCCTCGAGCGTGTCGGACAGCACCATCCGGGTGAAGAGATGGGCCGCCTCTTCCAGGCGCGGCGAGCCGAATTCGCGGCGCAGGTCGGCCATCTCCTGGGTGAACAGGCCGACGAACAGCTCCGAGGTCAGCGCCCGACCGTCCTCGAGCTCGGCGCCGAGACGCACCCATTGCCACAGCTGGGTGCGGCAGATCTCGGCGGTCGCCGCGTCTTCCATCAGGTTGTAGAGCGGCACCGCGCCCCGGCCCTCCAGCCAGGCCTGGGTGTAGCGCACGCCGACGCGGATGGCCTCGCGGGCGCCGGCCTCGGTGCGGGCGCCGTCGTGCAGCTCCAGCATCTGGCTCTGCGTGATCTCCAGGCCTTCCAGCGTCTTGTCGAGCTGGTTGGGCGACGGCATCAGGCGGTCGAAGACCTCCATGGCCACCGGCACCAGGTCGGGGTGGGCCACCCAGGTGCCGTCGTGGCCGGCGCCCGCCTCGCGCTCCTTGTCGGCGCGAACCTTGGCGAAGGCGGCCTGGTTGGCGGCCTCGTCGCCCTTGACCGGGATCTGGGCGGCCATGCCGCCCATGGCGAAGGCGCCGCGACGGTGGCAGGTCTGGACCAGCTTCAGCGAATAGGCGCCGAGGAAGGCCTTGCCCATGACCATGGCCGAGCGGTCCGGGGTCAGGAACTCAGGCCGGCGGCCAAGGCGCTTGATGAACGAGAAGATGTAGTCCCAGCGGCCGCAGTTGAGGCCGACGATGTGGTCCTTCAACTCGAACAGGATTTCATCCATCTCGAAGGCGGCGGGGATCGTCTCGATCAGCACCGTGGCCTTGAACGTGCCGACGGGCAGGCCCAGGGCCTCCTGGGCGCGGACGAAGACGTCGTTCCAGAGGCGCGCCTCCAGATGGCTCTCCAGCTTGGGCAGATAGAAGTACGGGCCCGAGCCCTGCGCCAGGGCGGCCTTGGCGTTGTGGAAGACGTAGAGGCCGAAGTCGAACAGCGCGCCGGCGACAGGCGCGCCGTCGACTTCGAGGTGGCTTTCGGGAAGGTGCCAGCCACGCGGCCGCACCTTCAGGACGGCCGGGTTGGCTCCCAGCGCGTAAGCCTTTCCGGACTTCGGATCGACGTGGTCCAAGACGCCGTTCCAGCGGTCCTTCAGGTTGACCTGGCCTTCAATGACATTGGCCCAGGTGGGGGCCGTGGCGTCCTCGAAGTCGGCCATGAACACCTTCGCCCCGCAGTTCAGGGCGTTGATGATCATCTTGCGATCGACCGGCCCGGTGATCTCGACGCGGCGGTCGAGCAGGTCGGCGGGAATGGGGGCGACACGCCAGTCGGCGGCGCGGACGTGCGAGGTCTCGGCCAGGAAGTCGGGCAGCTCGCCGGCGTCGAAGCGGGCCTGGCGCGCCTGGCGGGCGGCCAGCAGTTCGCGCCGGCGGCCGTCGAAGCGGCGATGCAGGTCGGCCACGAAGGCCACGGCCTCTGGCGTGAGGATCTCTACCGCACGACCCTCGATCGGGCCGAGAATCTGGACGTTGGCGGCGATGTCGAGAGGCATGGCGTGTTCCGTGGTGTGGTGACGCGGACTTGGAAGGATGTATCGGATGCGGCCTGCGCACCCAAGTTTCGTCATCCCTTTCCGGCGAAGGAAAACCGGAGCCCAGGGACCGCGCGCACCGCGCCGGCCACCGCGAAGAAGCCTCGACGCCGTACGGCGGCCCCTGGGTCCCGGATGGGGCTTGCGCGCCCTCCGGGATGACGATTGCAGTGTGGCGGGCGAGAGGAGGAAGCAGGCGCCTCCCCTCGCCCGCAGGCGCCCGAGCGTCTTACGCGCTCTTGGGCGCTTCGTTGGCGCGGACGGTCGGGACGATCTGGTCGCCCCAGTTGCCCGAGCCGTCATGGTGGCGCGAGGTGCGCACCAGCTCGACCGAGTAGCCCGCCTCGATGGCGCGGCGGACGGCTTCGTTGAGGCGGTGCGAGGCCTCGGCGAGGCGGTCCACGGCGCGATCCTGGGCCGACGAGTCCGGCATCGCGGCCGGAGCGAATTGCGTGACGTTGGTCATGGCGTTCTCTCCTGTAGGTTTTCGCCAGTGGGTTGTCGGTTTCGGACGCCGGGCTATTCGGCGGCGAACTGGTTCATGGTGTTGGCGTGGCCGCCGGCCTTAAGCGCCCGCTCGCCGCCGACCATTTCCTTGAAGGTGTCGCCGAGGTCGGAGCCGACCTCGTGCTGGTGCTTCACCGCCGAGACCCCGCGGCGGATCTCCTCGCGCTGCACCGAGTTGACGTAGGCCTGCATCCGCTGGTCGCCGAAGTAGCCGCGCGACAGCTCGTCGACGCTCTTGGCGGTCAGGTGGAAGGTCGGCAGGGTGATCAGGTTGTGGAACACCCCCGCGCGGGCCGAGATGTCGACCTGGAAGCGGGCCAGGCGCTCGTCAGCCTCGCGGCCCAGATCGGTGGCGTCGTACTCGGCCGACATCAGGACGTTGCCGTCGGGATAGGAGTCCTCGTGGATCTTACCCTCGGCGATCCACTGGGCGCGGACCTGCTTGCGCAGGTTCAGGGTCCAGTTGAACGAAGGCGAGTTGTTGTAGGTCAGCTTGGCGTTCGGCACCGCCTTGCGGACCTCGGCCACCATCGAGGCGATCTCGTCCACGTTGGGCGTATCGGTCTCGATCCACAGCAGGTCGGCGCCGCCTTGGGTCAGGTTGGCGATGCAGTCCTCGATGACCCGGGCGCGGCCCGTGCCGTCCTGGAAGGCGAACAGGCCGTTGGCCATCCGCACCGGCTTGACGAAGGCGCCGTCCTTCATGATCGCGATCTCGCCGTCGCGCAGCGGGTTCTCGGCCGTGATGGCTTCCGTCTTCAGCCACTTGATGTATTCGGCCGCCAGATCGCCCTCGCCCTGGCTGACCGGAACCTTCTGGGTCAGGCCCGCGCCCAGGCTGTCGGTGCGGGCGACGATGACGCCCTCGTCCACGCCCAGCTCCTCGAAGGCCAGGCGGCAGGCGCGCAGCTTTTCAATGAAGTCCTCGCGCGGCACGGTGACCTTGCCGTCCTGGTGGCCGCACTGCTTGGCGTCGCTGACCTGGTTCTCGATCTGCAGGCAGCAGGCGCCGGCCTTGATCATCTCCTTGGCCAGCAGGTAGGTGGCGTGCTCGTTGCCGAAGCCGGCGTCGATGTCGGCGATGATCGGAACGACGTGGGTCTCGAAGGTGTCGATGGCCTTGATCGCGGCCTGCTCGGCGACCTGGTCGCCGGCGTCGCGGGCGGTCTTCAGCGCCTTGAAGAGGTCGTTGATCGCCACTTCGTCAGCCTGGCGCAGCGAGACGTAGATCTCTTCGATCAGGTCGACGACCGAGGTCTTCTCGTGCATCGACTGGTCCGGCAGGTGGCCGAAGCGGTTGCGCAGACCCGCGACCATCCAGCCCGACAGGTAGACATAGGCGCCTTTGGTCGTGCCGCGCAGGCGCTTGACCGACTTGATCATCTGCTGGGCGTGGAAGCCGGACCAGCAGCCCAGCGACTGGGTGAACTTGCTGGAGTCGGCGTCATAGGCTGCCATGTCGGCGCGCATGACGACGGCCATCTCGCGCGCGATGTCCAGATGGGTGTTGAAGGTGTTCTGCAGCTTCAGCTGGATGATGTCGTCGATGGCGACGCCGCCGGACGTCACGCCTTGCGGATAGCGGGCGATAAGGTCCTGGCGGTGCTCGGCGTAGGTCTTGCGCATGGTCGTTCGTCTTCCCCATCGGGGCCCGCTTGTTGGGAGGCGGGCTGTAAGCTGTGACAGGGAGCTAACGCCGATGCGGCAAGGCGGTCGAACCTATTGAAGACGATTTGTCACAAATCGACTTTGTGTATTTTGTAAAATCATGACAACGTGACAGGCATGGTCACAACCGACAAAAAGCTGTTCCTGGGCGGCCGCCTCAAACGCCTGCGCCGCGACCTGGGCGTCACCCAAAGCCGCATGGCCGATGAGTTGGGCGTTTCGCCCAGCTACCTGAACCTCTTGGAGCGCAACCAGCGGCCGGTGACGGCCCAGATGCTGCTGCGGCTGGCCGAGGCCTATGACCTGGATCTGCGCACCCTGTCGGCCGACGATCCGGGCGGCGGGGCGGGCCTGGAAGAGGTGCTGGCCGACAAGATGTTCGCCGACCTCGGCATCGGCCGCCACGAGGCGGCTGAGGTGGCCGAGCTTTCGCCGGGCCTGGCCGAGGCCATGGCACGCCTCTATCGCGCCTATCTCGACCGCGGCCGGATGATCGACCTGGGCGCCTTCGAGCGTCCCGACGGCACGCCGGCGGCCTCGTCATCGCCGACCGACTGGGTGCGCGATCTCGTCGGCTCGCAACGCAACCACTTCGCCGAGCTGGAGACGGCGGCCGAAGCCATCGTAGCGGCGCTGGACGCCGACCTACAGGACCTGGGGCCAGCCGTGCGCGAGCGCCTGGTCGCCCGCCACGGCATCCAGACCAGGGTCATGCCGGCCGAGGTCATGGCCGGCTCGCTGCGCCGCTATGACCACCACCGCAAGCGGCTGATGGTGTCGGAGACCCTGGCCCCGGCCAGCCGCATCTTCGCCATGTGCTACCAGTTGGGCCTGATGGAAGCGCCCGAGGCGCTCACCCGCCTGGCCGACCGCTTCGCCGCGCCCGACCGCGCGACGCGCCAGCTCTTGAAGGTGTTCCTCGACAACTACCTCGCCGCGGCGATCATGATGCCCTACGAGCCGTTCCACGCGGCCATGGAGGCCAGCGGCTACGACATCGAGCGGGTGCGGCCGCGCTTCGGCGTCAGCTACGAGCAGGCCGCCCAGCGCCTGACGACGCTGAGCCGTCCTGGCGCGCGGGGCATCCCGTTCTTCATGATGCGGCTGGACGCGGCGGGGAACATTTCCAAGCGCTTCGCGGCCGGCCCCTTCCCGTTCTCGCGCTTCGGCGGGGCCTGCCCGCGCTGGAACGTCCACGACAGCTTCAAGACTCCCGGGCGCATCGTCACCCAGGTGATCGAGACCCCCGACGGCGAGCGCTACTTCACCCTGTCGCGCACCGTGAGGCGGACCTCGGGTCTGCAGGCGGGGCTGGAGGACGAACTGGTGATCGGCCTGGGCTGCGAACTGAAGTTCGCCAGCAAGCTGGCGGCCTCGCGCGGGCTCGACATCGCCTCGCCGCTGGCGGTGGAGATCGGCCCCTCGTGCCGGATCTGCGAGCGGCCGGCCTGCCCACAGCGCGCCGCCGCCCCGATCAACCGCACCCTGCTGGTCGAAGAGGCCAGCAAGTCGGTGACCCCCTTCCCGTTCGCGCGCTGAAGCCTCAGACGGACCAGCCGGCTAGCACCGCGCGGACGTCCATCGCCCTGGCCTCGGTCGCGCTCAGCGTGCGGCCGCGCCGGAAGGCGGCCGCGCCGGGGCCTTTGGAGCCGTATTGCGAGAAGCGGGCGTCCTCCGGCTGCAGCATGGTGCGCGGATTGCCGTCCTTGTCAGTGTACCACATCTGCGTCCAGCCCTCCGGGGCGACGTGGTCGTCCATCCAGCAGTCGATGAAAGCGCTTGCTCCGACGAACCTGGGGTCGCCATAGCGACCATCCGGGAACTGGCTGGACGGGCGCCAGGGCCGGCCCAGATAGACCGAGTGTCGCGCCGTGCCCACAGCCTTGGTCAGGCGGCAATCCTTGAAGACGAAGCCGAACGGCTGGTCGATCGGCGTGCTGGGCGCGACGACATAGCCGTCGACCGGGTCGACCGGTCGCGGCAGCGAGCGGATCTCGCAGTCCCTGAAGAACGCCCTGCCCGCCCCGAAAATGAAGTCGTAGCTGCCGGTGATCAGGCAGCGCTCGAACAGGCTGCGGCCAGCGTCGGGAAACAGGGTGTCCTGGTAGCTGAGGATATCGACCTGGGCGAACCGCGCGCGGTCGCTGCCCTTGTCGAGCATCAGGGCGACGGCCTGCGGACCGCCGCCGTCGTGCGAATGCAGGCCGCCGGGCTTGGTCATTTCCCCCAGACCGTCGAAGGCGTTGCGGATCGTGAGATTGCGAACCGCGAAGTCCGGCGCGCGGACGAACACGGTCGGCGTGCGGAAGGTGCCCCAGCGCTTGCCGTCGGGCGCGGTCAGGCCCGAGGCGGCCAGATGGGTGATGATCGAGCCCGTGCGGCTCTCGCCCACGAGGTGGATGAACGGCTTGTCGATGACCACCTGCTCGTCGAACGCGCCCTTGGTCACCAGGATGCGGAAGGGCTGCGTCCCGTTCGCCGGCGCCGCGGCAACGGCCGCCGACAGCTTGTCGTAGGTCGGCGCCGAGAACCGGCGCGGATCGTCCGGGCGCTTAAGCACGGCGTCATAGCGTGGTGCGGCGGAGGCGACGCCAGGAAGCAGCAGAAGTCCGGCCGCCACGGCCCGTCGCGAAACCATCGTCATCGAAGCCTCGAAAGAAAAAGAGCGGGCGCCGGCCGGGAGGGACGGCCGACGCCCAACATTCCCCTGGGAGGAGGAAGGTTCGGTGCGGCCTAGAACGAGTACCTAAGGCCGAAATTGTACTGCCGGCCGGTGTGCGAATAGACGTAGATGCTGTCGCGCACGCTGTCGGTGTACTGCTCGTTGAACGCGTCGGTCAGATTCAGCCCCTCGAAGGTGATCTTCAGGCGCTTGTTGATCTGGTACGAAGCCGAGGCGTCGACGGTGAAGGTGTCGCGCACCCCGTCGATGTCGTTGGTCGAGGTACCGCTGGGCACGGCGGTCAGGTACTTGTCGCGATAGGCGCCCGAGACGCGGGCACTGAACTTGCTGTCCTCGTAGTAGAGGGTGGCGTTGAAGGCGTTCTTCGACAGGCCCACCAGGTCGTTCTGCACGAAGCCCGTGGCCGAGCGTGACGAGATGTAGTCGATCTTGGAGTCGACGATCGTGACGTTGAAGATCGCTCCCGTGTGGCGCAGCGGGCCCGGCAGGAAGCTGAACGGCTGCTGGTAGCTGATCTCGATGCCTTTCAGCGGGCCGCCCTCGGTATTGACCGGCTTGCTGAACAGGAAGGTGTCGCTGGCCGACACGCCGGCCAGGCCGTCGAGCAGGCTGGTCGGCAGGCCCGAGGCGGCGAAGGTCTGCGAGACCCGCTGCGTCTGGATGTAGCTGTCGATGTCCTTGTAGAACAGGCCGACCGACAGCAGGGCGTCCTTGGCGAAGTACCACTCGGCCGACAGGTCGTAGGTCGTGGCCCGGATCGGGTCGAGATAGGGATTGCCCGAACTGACGCTGAACACGCCCACGACGCTGAGGCTGCCGCCGGGCGTCAGGCTGCCCAGGTTCGGACGGGTCATGACCTTGGCCGCGCCGAAGCGCAGCAGGAAGTCGGGCGTGACCTCGGCGGTGAGGTTCAGGGCCGGCAGCACGTCCTCGTAGTCGCGATCGACCGTGGCCTGCTGGGCCGCGCCGGAGACCAGCTGGTAGCCGGTCGAGCTCTGCTCGGTCTTGACGTAGCGCACGCCGACGTCGCCGCGGATCGGCCAGGCGAAGCGGTCGGAGTTGAAGTCCAGCTGCACGTAGGCTGCGGTGTCCTTCTCCTCGACGCTGCGGATGTTGCCGCGCGCGGCCGAGTTGCTGGCGCCCGACAGCTCGAACAGGCCCGTGCCGCTGTAGATGTCGAACAGCTTGGCGAAGGCGTTCAGGTCCGGCGCGGCCCAGCTGGTGGGATAGCCCGAACCGCCGAGGTTCTTGCCAAAGCCGCTGACCAGGTTGGTCAGGCTGGCCAGGGTGACGCCGGCCGGCAGGGTCGGCACGACGGACTCGTTGACACGCGCCAGGGCCCAGGAGTCGAACTCGTACTTCTTCAGGTTCACGCCCGCCTTCAGGCGGAAGGTGTCGTTGAGCTCATAGTCGCCGTCGAGCTGGGCGGTCTGGATGGTGTTGGTCACGCCCTGCGGCCGCAAGCGGATTTCCGAACGCGCCGCGCCGAAATTGTAGGCCAGCGGGTCGGTGACATCGAAGCCGAAGTTCATCGCCGGCAGCTTGGCGTTGTTGCGGTAGTCATAGGAGAAGCCGTCGGCGTTCTCGCGGTTGAGGATCACCGTCGTCTGGATCGGGTTGTCGAAGTCGGACTTCGAGAAGCCGACCAGGCCCGTCACCTTGAAACGGTCGGTGAAGCGGTGCTCGGCCGTGAAGGTGGCCTGCGTGTACTTGGTCCGGAGCTTGTCGAAACGCGTCTCGCTCTCGACGTCGACGTCGTCGAACAGGCCATAGACCATGTCGCCCTTCGAGTTCACCACGCCGTCGCGGACGATGATCTCGGGGCGGCCGCCCTGGGCGGCGTTGCGGGCGAACGAGAGAGCTTCCAGCCAGTTCTCGGTGCGGGTGGCCTTGAAGTCCGAATAGAGGAAGTCGGCCGTGACCAAGGTCTTCTCGTCGGGCCGGAACTGTAGCGAACTGGTGATCCCCAGGCGCTTCTGGTCGTGGGTCAGGCGGCCGTAGCGGGGGAAGCGCGGGGTGAAGACGCTGGCCGAGCTGGCTTGGCTGAAGGTCGAGGCCGGGCTGAAGCCGCCGACCTCCGTGCCGTTCAGCCAGCCGCCCGAGCCGTGCCCCTCTTCCAGCAGGTTGCGCTCGGTGTAGGCCACCGAGACCAGGGCGCCGAGCTTGCCGTCGGCCCAGGTGTTGGAAGCCAGCAGGGCAAAGCGCGGGTCCCAGCTTTCCGACAGGTCGTTGTAGCCCTGCTGGGCCGAGACCACGAGGGTCGCGCCCTTGTAGTCGAAGGGCCGTCCCGTCTGCAGGTCGACCGTGGCGCCCAGCGAACCCTCTTCGGTCGAGGCCGAGGCGGTCTTGCGCACGGTGATGCTGTTGAAGAGCTCCGAGGCGAAGACGTTGAAGTCGAATGCGCGGTTGCGGTTGGCGCCGCCCGAGCTGTCGGTGCCGCTGGCCGTGCTCTGCCCCTCGACGCCGTTGATGCGCACGCGGGTGAACTGGGGACCCAGCCCCCGGACGGTGATCTGGCGTCCCTCGCCGGCGTCACGGGCGATCGACACGCCCGGCACGCGCTGGATGGACTCGGCGAGGTTGGCGTCGGGAAAGTCGGCGATGTCCTCGGCCTTGATGACGTCGACGACGCCGCTGGTCCGTTTCTTGATGTTCAGGGCGCTGCCCAGGCTGGCGCGGAAGCCGGTGACGACCACCTCCTCGACGGCGGCCGGCTCCTCAATGGTGTCGCCGACGGGCTCTGACTGCTGCGGAATGGCGATGGGCGCGGTCGAGGCCAGCTGCACCGAGCCTTTCTGACCCAGCACCGCGGTGCGGCCGTCGTTGGAAACCACGGTCAGGTTCGCGCCATCGAGCAGACGCGACAGGCCCTCGGCGACGGTGTAGGTCCCGTGAACGCCGTTGACCCGCTTGCCCTGGACGGCCGCTTGCGGGGCCAGGATCTGGAGGTCGGCCTGCTTGCCGAACTGGGGAATGCCGGTGGCCGCGGCCTGGGCCGGCACGTCGAACTTGCGCGTCTGGGCCTGAGCCTGGCTGCTGGCCAGCACCGCGGCGGCGCCCGCCGCCAGCATCAGGGCCGATTTTCCGTAGACGTCTCGCGGATAACCCATTCCGCGCCCTCCCTATTTGTTTGTTTCGCACGGCGCTTCTGGGAGCGCCTGTCTTGAGCGACGGGCCGGAAACCGGTTTCCGTCAGAACGCTGCGAATTTTTTTCGGAGGCCGTCCTCCGTGAGCGGCGAAATCCCTATTCCGCCAAAGGCGCGACGGACTGCACGAGGATGGCGTCGCCGCGCACGGTGACGCGGGCGCCGAAGCTGGCGGCGGCGGCGCGGGCGAAGCTTTCGGGCTCGTTGGTGCGGAACCAGCCGACCAGCTTCTGCTCGGCCAGGGCCGGGTCGGCGATGACGATCTTGCGGGCGTTGTAGCGGTTGAACTCCTGCGCCGCCGCTCCGAAAGCCTCGCCATCGAGCACGATCTGGCCCTCCCGCCAAGCCAGCTCGCGGTTGATCTCCAGCGACGCCGGCACCGGCTGGGCCGCGCCAGCGCTGTCGGAGGCGAAGACACGTTCGCCGGCCGTCACGCGTCGCGGGACCTCGCCAGCGCCTTCCGACCAGACCTCGACTACGCCTTCGGTTACCAGCACCTCGCAGCCGCCGTCGCGGCGGCGCACGGAGAAGGCGGTGCCGACCGCCCTCACCCGCACCGGACCGCTCTCGACCACGAACGGACGCTCGACGTCCTTGGCGACCTGGAACCAGGCCTCGCCCCGATCGAGGCGCACCTCGCGCTTGCGCGGCTTCATCGCCACTTCCAGCGCCGTGTCGGTGTTGATGGCGGCGAGCGAACCATCGGCCAGCGGCACGCGGCGGATCTCGCCTACCGTAGTGCCGTAGCGCGCCGACAGCAGGCGCGGCGACACGACCACGGCGACGCACGCCGCCGCCGCCGCGCCCAATCCGGCCAGCAGGCCCCGGCGCCCAATGCGGCGACGCGGCGCGTCCTTGGGCTCCTGTGCGCCCAGCACCCGTCCACGATCCAGCAGACCCCAGGCGGCCTGGGCGCGTACGAAGGCGCCCTGCCGACGCGTATCGGCAGCCAGCCAGGCCTCCAGCTCGGCCGGATCCAGGTCTCCGCGATCGGCGCGCACCACCCATCGGGCGGCGGCCGCCTCGATGTCAGCGGCGCTTTCGCGTTCGGTCATGCGCACTCGGCCTCCTGACGGCCGTGGGTTGTTCGGTTTCACCCTCGGCGAGGGCGGCGAGGATGGCGCGCAGCCCCCTCACGGATTCGTTCTCGACCACGTTCTCGGTCACGCCCATGCGGCGGGCGATCTCGCGTTGCGGCAATCCCTCGATCTTGCGCATCTCGAAGATCCGGCGGCAGCGGTCGGGCAAGGCGGCGATCAGCCGCCGCACCCGCTCCAGCTCGCGCCGGCCGCCGGCGATGCGCTCGGGCGAAGGCTCGTCCAGTTCGACGTTCAGCGCGTCGATTTCCGTCACCGTGTCGATCCGCACCACCCGCGCTCGCCGCAGTTGCTCCAGCGCCACGCTGCGGGCGGCCTGGAACAGATAGGCCCGAGGCTCGCCGATGTGGTCGACATGGGCCAGCCCCGCCAGGCGGCAGTAGGTCTCCTGCACGATGTCGTCGACGTCGCCGGCCGTGGCGAAGGCCCGCCGCAGCCAGGCGCGCAGGTCGGCTTCGTGGGGCAGGATTTCCCGCCCGATCCAAGCCACGACGCGCGCACGCCCCTCCGACACCGTTTCCGCCCCAATCACTCTGGTCGAGTTGTTCTGGAGGGAGCGATGCACGGCCCGCCGATTTCCGTCAAACCCGGCGCGATTTTCTTCGAAGCAGAAACCCGAGTGGTCTTATCGACGAGGCGCCGAAAGCCTGACAAGCACGGTGCGAGGAGACGCCGATGACCGATTCCAGACACGGTTCGCCCACCCGCCGCACGGTCGCCGCCGGCGCGCTCGGCCTGATGGCCGCGCCGGTCTCGCATGCGGCGTCGCGGGGCGAGCGGCTGGTCTATGTCGGCGGCCAGGCCGACAAGGACGGCCAGGGGATCTTCGCCGCCCGACTGGACCTTAGCGCCGGCAAGCTGACTGCGATCGGCGTCGTCGCGCCCCTGCTGCGCCCGACCTGGCTGGTCGCCCATCCCGCCTTGCCTGCGCTCTACGCCCTGAGCGAGACCGGCTACGGCCAAGGCGAACAGGGCAAGGTCCATGCGCTGAAGGCCGATCCGGCGACCGGCGCCCTGACGGTGATCTCGACGGTCGCCTCCGGCGGCGGTGGTCCGGCGCACATGTCTTTGGACAGCGAAGCCGGCGGCCTGCTGGTCGCGCACTATGGCACGGGCCATGTCGCCGCCCTGCCCGTCCGCGGCGACGGCGGACTGGAACCGCCGGTCTCGGTGCAGGCCAATACGGGCTCGGGGCCCTCGCCGCAGCAGCATGGGCCGCACGCCCACGCGGTGCTGGTCGACCCGACGGGACGTCACGCCCTCGTCGCCGACCTGGGCGCGGACCGGATATTCGTCCACCCCTACGATGCGGCCGCCCAGACGCTGGGTCCGGCGAGCGAAGCCTCCGCCGTGCTGCCGCCTGGAACGGGACCCCGCCACATGGCGCTGCATCCGACCGGCCGATACCTCTATCTGCTCAGCGAGATCACGCCCGAGATCCACGTCTATCGCCTGCGGGGCGGCCAGCTGGAGCTGTTGCAGACCCTGCGTGCTGGCGGGCTGCCGCCGATCAACGGCGCCGAGGTGGCGGTCAGCCCCGACGGTCGCTTCGTCTACGCCTCGATCCGCGTGGAGGACGTCATCATCGTCTACGAGGTCGACAAGGTCGGGGGCGGACTGCGGGAGATCCAGCGCGTCCCCACCGGCGGCAAGACGCCATGGAGCTTCGGCCTCGATCCGTCAGGCCGCTGGCTGCTGGTGGCCAACCAAGGCTCGGATACGGTGACGGTTCTTGCGCGCAACAGCGCATCGGGCCGCCTGACCGCCACCGGCCAGGAGCTGGCCGTCAATCGACCGACCTGCCTTACCTTCCCCGCCTGGGGCTAGAACAGGCGCTGTTGCAGCCAGAGGATGGCCGGATAGGCCGCCAGCCAGGTCCAGAAGAAGCGGTTGAGGCCGAACAGGCAGGCGTTGACCAGATGGAAGGTCGCCGCGACGACGAGACCGACGATCAGCGACGGCTGCGAGATCATGGTCAGCGGAAAGGCCAGCTCGAACAGCATCACCGCCCACGACATGGCTACAAGCAATCGCGGCCGGCCTGCCCAGCCGCGCAGGCTCTCGGCGACGGGATAGGCCGAGAAGGCGAAGACCTGGCGCAGCGCCACGCCCCTGCGCCAGTCGGGGTTCACGATCTTCACCCAGCCGGAGATGAAGTAGGACAGCATCAGCTGCACGCCCAGATAGCCGAAGGCCAGCTCGCGCCATTGCTCGACCGGCAGCACCCGCGCCAGGGTCACGCACCACAGCGCCAGCAGGCCCAGCCGGTCGCTGCCGCCGTTGTAGGGGCCCTGGAAGCGCTGGAGGATCAGCAGCGACAGGCCCGCCAGGGCCACCAGCGGCCAGGGCGAGGCGACGCCGACCAGAACCAGCAGGCACAGGACGATGCGCACGCCGAACAGAAACCGTTCATGGCGGAAGGCGCGCAGGTGCTCCAGGCTCTGCTGGACCAGGGCGAGGGCCAGCAAAGCCTCGGTCAGGCGAAGGGCATGATCGAAGCTCATCGGAGGTCGAGGTCCGCCAGCCGGCGCGGCGCGGCCTGGTAGAGCACCTCGCGCTCGCCCGTGGGATCGATGAACAGTAGCCGGAACGACAGCCACGGCGCGGCGTCCGGCTGCCCGGCGAGGTCGGCGGCGATGCGGCGGAAGATCTCGTCCTCGCCGTGAGCCGTCGGTTCCTCCACGAGACGCTCGGCGCAGCTGACCAGGAACAGGCTCTCGTTCCAGCGGGCGTTCCAGAACAGCCGCGCCAGCATGGCGACCGGCGACAGCCGCTGGGGCCGCGGCCTAAATTCGGTCCAGGCGTCCAAGACGGCGTCGCGCGCGTCGGCCAGGGCGTATTCGACGCGCGGCGAGGCGGCGATGACGTCGAAGAAGTTCCACGACGGGATCAGGGCCGGCGCCAGCAGCGAGACGGGATTGGCCATGATCCCTCCTTGCGGGCGCGGCGGAAGGCTGAGTTACGCGGCCGCCCCGATCCTGTCGAGATCGGCCGATTTGACTTGCGGTCGTCGTTGACGAGCGCATCTAAGCGACACGGGCGGACAGCCTCACGAAAGGTCGAGTTATGAATTTCTCGCGGTTGCGGACCACCAGCAAGGTCACTGGTGAATGGAAGTACGATCAGCCGATCGCCAACAAGAGCGGCCTGCTGCAGGTCGACACCGCGCCCGACCATAAGCTCTATTGGGAAGAATACGGCAATCCGGACGGCGAGCCGGTGATGTTCCTGCACGGCGGCCCCGGCGGCGCGTGCGCCCCGCCGATGGCCCGCTTCTTCGATCCCAAGCGCTATCGCGTGATCCTGTTCGACCAGCGCGGCTGCGGAAAGAGCGAGCCGACGGTCGCCTCGGCCGGCCCGCAGACGGCCCTGACCAACAACACCACCGACCACCTGGTCGACGACATCAACAGGCTGCGCGACGCGCTGGGGATTACCGGCCGCATGCACGTGTTCGGCGGCAGCTGGGGCAGCACCCTGGCGCTGACCTACGCCATCCGCCACGCCGACAAAGTGGCCTCGCTGATCCTGCGCGGCATCTTCCTCGGCGCGACCGAAGACCTGCTCTACATGTACCAGGGCAATGCGGCGGCCTTCACCCAGACGCCCTACGCCCTGACCGAACCGGGCGCCTACATCGCCTATCCCGACGAGTGGAAGGCTTTCGTCGAGGTGATCGCGCCCGAGGATCGGGGCGACATCATGGGCGCCTACAAGAAGATCTTCGACATGGTCCCGGCCGATGCGGCCGAGCGTGAGCGCCAGCTGAAGGCGGCCGTGGCCTGGTCGGTCTGGGAAGGCACGATCTCGAACATGATCCCCGACAATGCCGACGCGGGTAAGTTCGGCGAGGCCGACTTCGCCCTGTGCTTCGCCCAGATCGAGGCCCACTTCTTCGCCAATGGCCTGTTCCTGGAGCCAGACTACATCGTGCGCAACGTCGACAAGCTGAAGGGCCTGGACCTGCACATCGTCCACGGCCGCTTCGACCAGGTCTGCCCGCTGTCGCAGGCCTCGCGCCTGGTCGCGGCCCTGGAAGAGATCGGCGCGCCGCCGGCCAGCTACGTCAAGACCGACGCCGGCCACAGCGCCATGGAAGGCCAGACGGTGCTGGCGCTGACGGCGATCATGGACGGGCTGCCGAAGATCGCGAACTAGCGCCTTTCCGAACGGCCGAAGGCCGATCCGGGACCCAGGGGCCGGCGCACTGCGGTTGCTCCTGGGTCCTGTCGCCAGCGGGCGTTGACCGACAGGCCGCCGGCCGACTCCCAACACGTCCGAGCCTTGCGTATCTGCAGCCGCGCCGAACGATACAAGGCGGATACATAGCGACAAATTGCAGACGCGTTACGCCTGCAAAGCTGGCTCATGGGCCAGGATCCGCAACGATTCCGTACTTTTTGGCGACCATCGCCGGCAGTTCGAATTGAAGAGGCATGTCCGCGCCGCAACCATGGAGCGGAACCTTGAGCCCGCCTCCCGCGCCAGTCGCGCCCCCAGGCGCCCCGCAGGCGCCGCCGCGACGTCATGACGCGCGCCGCCGCCCCCTCGCCCTGCCCGCGGCCGGGACGCGGATGCTTTCGCCATGTCATAACCGGGAGCCCATGACCCCCGACGCCTCGATCACCGAGACCGCGACCGTCCTGCTGGTGGAGGACGACGACGTCCTTCGCCGCGAGATGGCCGCCTATCTCGGCGCCCAGGGCTACGCCGTGCGCCAGGCCGGCGCCGTCGAGGCCGCCCGCGAGATCCTGGAGGCCCACGCCGTCGACGTCGTGGTGCTGGACGTCAACCTGCCCGGCGAGGACGGCCTGTCTCTGTGCCGGCAGCTGGCCCGCCCCGACGGCCCGGCGATCCTGATGCTGAGCGCCATGGGCGAGGCCGTCGACCGGATCCTGGGCCTCGAACTGGGCGCCGACGACTATGTGGTCAAGCCGATCCCGCCGCGCGAACTGCTGGCCCGGGTCAAGGCCCTGATGCGCCGCCGCGCAGCCGCCGGGCCGCAAGGCCGCAATCCCAAGCGCAACATCTACGCCTTCGCTGGCTTTCGCCTGGACCTCTCGGCCCGCCAGCTGACCGCCCCGGGCGGCATGCTGCTGCTGCTGACGCGAGGCGAACTGGCCATCCTTTCGCTCCTTCTCGACAACGCCCGCTCGGTGGTCTCGCGCGAAGACCTGCTGACCGTCATCCGCGGCGAGGCCGCCGAGACCGTCGGCCGGGGCGTCGACCTGCACATCAGCCGTCTGCGCCGCAAGATCGAGGCCCAGTGCGACCAGGAACTGATCAAGACCTATCGCGGCGTCGGCTACGTGCTGGACGCCAAGGTGGTGATCGAATGAAGCGCCTGATCGCCCAGCTGCGCCGCCCCGACGCGCCTATCGCCCTGCGCATCGTCTGCCTGCTGGTCGGCAGCCTGGTGGTGGCCCAGCTGGCCACCCTGGCCCTGACCCTGCTGCTGCCGCCCAAGCCGCCCGAGCAGCACAGCCTGGCCGACATCGCCGCCGGCCTGAGGGGCGCAGCCATCGACACCGGCTCCAGTCGCCCGCTGGTCCGGACGATCGAGAACGAGCCGCCGAGCCTCAACAGCGCCGGCTGGGTCGCCTCCGAGCGCTCCAGCGCCGACCTGGCGCGGCTGCTGAACGCCGATCCCGACGACGTGCGGCTGCTGTTCTACGCCCCGCCGCCGTTCGCCGGCGCGGGCGGCGGGGCGCTGCGCCAGAGGGCCGAGGCCAGCCCCTCGCCCATCACCCTGCTGTTCACCTCCTACGCCCAGGCCCAGCCGATGGCCGGCCCCGGCGGCATGCCCCGGCCGATGCCCGGCATGCGCCCGCCGGGCGCCGTGGGGGCCCAGGGCTTTCCGGCCGGATCCTTTTCCGGCGCGCCGACGCCCGGCGGCGCCTGGCGCCAGGGACGGATCCCGCAGCAGGGCCTGGCTCGCGCCGACTATCGCCCCGGCGGCGTGATCGGCGACGCGCGTCCGGCCATGCGCCCGGGCGAGGCCCGACCCGGACAGGTCGCACAAGGCGGCCCAGGACAGGGCGGCTTCGGCCGTCCCGCCGGCCTCGGCGCAGGCGGCTCGGCGATCGCCGGACCGCCGCGCGTGATGCCCCGCCTGGCGCAACGCCTCTCGGCCGACCCGCTGTTCACCGCCCCGTTCCGCACCTCGACCTTCATGGCGGTCTCCCAACCATCCGAGCCCGTGGCCGCGCCTCCGCCGCAGGCCTCGCCCGAGCCGATGGCGGCCCACATCGTGGCCACGCCGCCGCCCCTGACGCCTCGCGTCCGCCCGTTGGTCGAGACGGTGACCGCCGCGCCGAGCCTGGCCGCGCCGCAAGCGCTCCGGCCCGCCGTCGTCGCCGAGGCCAAGCCCCAACCGCAGGGCCGCGCCCTGCCCGCGCCGACGGCCCGCGGCCTATTCGGCCTGGCGCCCGCGCCCTATATCGAGGGCGACTTCGTGGCCGCCCTGCGCATCGCCGACGGCCGCTGGGTGACCCTGCAGCCCAAGCCCGAGGGCTTCCCCAACAGCTGGCAGCGCCGGGTCCTGCTGTGGTTCCTGGTATCGTTCGCGATCGTCGGACCAGTGGGCTACCTGTTCGCCCGCCGTCTTGTCGCCCCGCTGGCCGGCTTCGCCGACGCCGCCGAAGCTCTAGGGCGCGACCCGTCCTCGCCGGTGCTGGCCGCCAACGGGCCGGCCGAAATCGGCCGCGCCGCGCGGGCTTTCAACCAGATGCAGGCCCGCCTGACCCGGTTCATCAACGACCGCACGGCGATGATCGGGGCCATCTCGCACGACCTGCGCACCCCGCTGACCCGCATGCGCTTCAGGCTGGAGCGCGCCTCGCCGGCCCTGCGCCGCGAGATCGGCCAGGACATCGACCAGATGGAGGCGATGATCAATTCGGTGCTGGCCTTCATGCGCGAGAACGCCGAGGCTGGGGCTCGTCAGCACGTGGATCTGCGCTCGCTGGTCGAATGCGTGGTCGACGACGCCGAGATCACCGGCGGCGACGTGGTGCTGGAGGCCGGCGCCGCGCCGCAGGTCGAGATCGACGTGCTGGGCCTGCAGCGGGTGTTCACCAACCTCGTGGACAACGCCGTCAAGTACGGTGACAGCGCCCGGGTGCGCCTCTATGTCGACGGCGACGAGGCCGTGACCGAGATCCGCGACCGGGGTCCGGGCATGAGCGAGGACGAGCTGGGCCGTGTCTTCACCCCCTTCTATCGCAGCGTCGCGGCCCGCACCTCGACCAAGCAGGGGGTGGGCCTGGGCCTGGCCACTTCGCGCACCACCGTCCGCGCCCACGGCGGCGAAATCCGCCTGTCCAACACCGGCGAGGGCCTGATGGCCCAGGTGCGCCTGCCGTTGGCCGTCCAGCGCGGCGGCGCGCAGGAACCGCCGGCCATGCTGGAGGCGGCGGAGTAGTTTTTTACTCCGTAAAACCCCCGCGAACGCAGGGATTTTACGGATGGTGAGCAGCTCGGCTAACCCGAGCAAACCAGTCCTAGAACGTGTCCTTGCCCAAATCCTGGCCGCGCTTGCCGACGGCCGGCAGGTTGGCGCGGGCTTCTTCCAGGACGTCGCCAATCAGAGCCAGGTTCTGGATGGTGGCCAGGCCCCATTGCGAGCTGGCGTTGGTGGAGATGCGCGGGATCTCTTCCATCGGCTCGATGACCGCGGGACCATCGACACGGCGCTTGGTGGCGATCGTGCCGATGCCCAGGCCCGCATCGCCGCTGAAGTATTCGCGCCAGGCCCGCTGGGCCAGGGCCGGATCCTTGCGGTGGAAGGCGGCGTAGGCGGTCAGCCGCGAATGGCCTTCCTTGAGGTTGCGCCCCTTGGCCGGCGCGCCGGTCTTGGCCCGGAACTCTGCGTCCGAGGCGTTGTAGAACTGGCAGTAGTCGAGCCAGGCCTCGCGATAGCGCGGATTGTCGATTAGCTGGAACAGCTCGGAATGCACTTCGACCGCGCCGAACACGGCGTTGAGGTGCGAGACGCTGACGGTCTCGCCCTTGCCCAGGAACTTGCCGGTCTTGAGGTCGAAGTCCGTGCCGCCAGCGAACCACTGCTGCTTCATGGCCGCGATGGTGTCCATGCCGGCCACGATGCGGTCGCGCCAGTGCTTGTCACCCGTACGTTCCCACTCGGTAAGCCAGGCGGCGGCGAAGGCGCTCCAGCTGGTGCCGAAGCCCATGTCGACCACGCCCGGCGGGCGCGAGGGCTGGGCGCCCGGCAGCTTGCGGCCGATATCGACGCGGGTCAGGCTCTCGTCGGAGTCGATCAGGGCGTGCATCAGGTCGCCCACCCGCTCGTCGGCGGTCAGGTAGTAGTAGTAGCGGCGGTAGGCGGCGTTGGAGACGCGCGGCTGCTTGGAGCTGTCGGCCCAGTGCTGCACGCCGTGCCGCGTGCCCAGCCCCCGGTACGGGCCGATATGACAAACGTCCACCTCCCCGGTATGCCGGGTCATGGCCTCGGCCAGACGGAAGACGTCGGCCCGGCCCGAGCGCACGAAAGACAGCCACAGCCAAAGATCCGGCGACAGCTCGGAATTGGCCCAGGCGAAACCGCCGATGTCGTAGCGCCAGACGTGACGGTCGCTGTCATAGGTGTGCATGACGTCGCCGTGGTTCCAGAAGCCGTACCAGCGGTGCTGCTCCACATCGAGCATGTAGAACTCGAGCAGGCCGTCATTCTGGTCTTCCAGCGCCCGGCGCGTGGGGGTGGAGCGATCCACGAGGCTCCAGTCGCCGAACACGCCGGCGGCCTTCAGGCGGGCCGGCGTGGCCACCAGGCGCGGCGTTGCGCGCAGCCGGGCGGCCATGGCCGCGAAGTCGGGGCGCGAGGGCGTCGAGGGCAGAGCCCAGAGGGTGATCTCGTTGGTGCGGGCGATGCCCAGCGGCCGGCCCCAGTTCTTTTCGTAGTCCTCGTAGGTGATCTCCAGGCCTTCGCGCTCGGCCGGGTGATCGTTCATGCCCATGCCGTCGTGGTAGAAACGAAGGTCCATGGCCGGGGCGTCGGGCGACCACAGCCAGACGGTGAATTCGGCAAAGTCCGTATGGGCGTTGCGGATATCGAGCCGCGTCGGGCAACGCTTCCAGAAGTCGGTCATGGCGAAGGCCACGCCCCCGCTGGCCCCGCCGATATAGCCAAGCCCCGTGGCCCGGCCGCTGGTGATGGCGTCGATCCAGCCGTGGCCCGGCTTGGTGCGCTTCTTGATCGAGAAGCCGTCGGAGTTGGGCTGGCTCAGCGTGAAGTCGCCCCAGGCCGGGATCAGGTCCAGGCGCTTGGAGACGGTCGGGGCCATGCCCTCCAGCCCCGGGGTCTTCTGGCCGGCGACCTGGGCGTCGCGCCAGGCCTTGCCCGGATCGCGGCGCAGGCCGGTCAGCGGGCGGATCCCCTCGCCCCAGACGCCGTCGTTCTCGCCGGCGAAGCGGACGTGGCGGTCGTACAGCGGGTCGGTCATCGGCGCCTGGCCGACGAGGCCCAGGCCCCGGATGAAGTCGCGGTTCTCGTCGCCGTCGAAGACGAAGCTATGCATGATCCGCAGCGATCGGCCGCCGGCATAGACGTAGAGACGCAGGGTGAAGGGCAGCCACTCGCGGCCGGCGCCCCGGTGCTTGCCTTCCAGCTTCACGACCGCGCGGACGGGCCCCTTCTGCTCGACGACGAGGCTCTCGATCCGACCCTCGAAACGGGTCTCGGCGACCGGGCCGCTGTCGAAGTCGGGCTTGTCCTGGGTCAGGGCCACCAGGCGCACGTTGCGGACGGTCTCGCGGCCGGCGACGGTGGCGCGAGCGATGATGTCGGCGCCCTTGCGCGGGATGGTCCAGGACTGCTCGCCGCTGATGATCTCGACAGCGTCGGCGCTCTCGCGGACGGAGACGGCCGCGGCCGGCGCAGCGGGCTTGCCGGCCACCACCTTGAGGGTCTCGGCGCGGCCTGCGTCGGCGGGAATGGCGTGGCCGGTCCACTTCAGCGAACCGTCGGGCCAGTAGGCCAGCGGCCAGGTCTGGACTGGCACGGGCTGGCCGTCAGCGCCGGCGATGGCGAAGGTCGCCTTGGGCTTCTGGGCGCCGCGCGGCCAGGGCAGGCCGAAGGTCTGGCCCTCGTGGGCGGCAGGCGGCGCGCCGTCCAGCCAGCGCACGCCCTCGGCGTCGAGATTGGCGGGCGCCTTGGACGCAGCCTTGGCCTGGGCGGCTTGAGCCGCCATCGGGGCGACCGCGCCGGCCAGGGCGGCGGTGCGCAGGAAATCGCGGCGGTTGAAAGGATCCATGGCGGTGCGCCCTCCCGTACCGGGGCGGTCGAGACGCCGCGCGAGCAGCCGTCGCCACCCTTTCAACACCGGAACGGGCGCAGCTTTATTCTCACATAATGGATAGTCAACGCATTATCTGGAATTTCGCACCTGAGCTGCAAACCACGGTTGAATGCGCTCCAGGGCTTCGCGCACCTCTTGCGTAGAGACCGCGAAACTGAAGCGGATGAAGTGGCGGCCCTCGACCGGATCGAAGTCGAGGCCTGGCGCGGTGGCCACGCCGGTGTCGCGCAGCAGGCGCTCGCAGAAGGCCAGGCTGTCGTCGGTCAGGTGGCCGATGTCGGCCCAGATGTAGAAGGCCCCGTCGGGCGGAGCGATGGCGGTGAGGCCCAAGGACGGCAGGGCGTCGAGCAGCAGCTGGCGGTTGGTGCGATAGACGGCGACATGGCCCTCAAGCTCGTCGCGGGCGTCCATGGCGGCCAGGCCGGCGTGCTGGCTCAGCGACGGGGCGGTCAGGAACAGGTTGCCGACGAAGGCCCGGGCGCGCGAAACGAGATCGGCCGGCGCGACCAGCCAGCCCAGGCGCCATCCGACCATGCTGAAGTACTTTGAGAAGCTGTTGACGATCAGCGCAGACGACTCGAACTCCAGCATCGAGTGGGTCGGCCCGACATAGGACAGGCCGTGATAGATTTCGTCGGAGACGATGCGGATTCCGCGCTCGCGGCAGACGTCCGCTATGGCCTTCAGTTCCTCCGGCGGAATGATCGTGCCGGTGGGATTGGCGGGACTGGCGATGATGACGCCAGCCGGCGCCGGGTCGAGGTCGGCCAGCGCCCGGGCGGTGAGCTGGTAGCGGCTCTTCGGACCGCAGGCGATCTCGACCGGCGTCAGGTGAAGCGCCTTCAGGCTGTTGCGGTAGGCGACATAGCCCGGCCGAGCCAGGGCGACGCGATCACCGGGCGAGAAGGCGCTCGACAGCGCCAGCACCAATGCCGGAGAGGCGCCGCAGGTCAGCACCACCCGCTCGGCCTCGATCGAGACCCCATAGGCCTCCTGGTAGTGGCGGGCGATGCGGGCCTTCAGCGCCGGGCTTTCCCAGTAGCCCATGCCGTCGGTGTCGAGCACCTGATGGGCGCGGGCGATGGCGGGCGCGGGCGCGCCGGTCGAGGGCTGGCCGAACTCCATGTGGATGATCGAAGCCCCCTCTCCCTTCAGTTGGTGCGCCAGGCGACTGATGCCGATGGCGTGGAAGGGCTCGATCTCGGCGCGGGTCATCTTGAGGCGGTCCGTCGGAAAACTGCGAGCGACTGCTAGACCGGTTCTTCGCTTTGCGCCATCAACCGGCGCGCAGTCGAAGGGAGCTTCCATGTCCAAGAGCACGCCCGCCACCCTGGCGCTTTCCAAGGCCGGCGTGGCCTTCGAGGTGGCGACCTACGACTATGACCCGGGCGCCGAGCGCGTGGGTCTGCAGGCCGCCGAGGCCTTGGGCGTCGAGCCTGGCAAGGTGCTCAAGACCCTGATGGCCCAGGTCGACGGCAAGCCGGTCTGCGTGATCGTGCCGTCCGACCGCGAGGTCAGCATGAAGAAGCTGGCGGCGGCCTTTGGCGGCAAGGCGGCGGCCATGATGAAGCCGGCCGACGCCGAGCGCCTGACCGGCTTCAAGGTGGGCGGGGTCAGCCCCTTCGGTCAGAGGAAGAAGGTCCCGACCGCCATCGAGGACGAGGCCTTCGCGCTGGACCGGGTCTACATCAACGGCGGCCAGCGCGGCCTGCAGGTGCTGCTGGCGCCGGCCGACGCACAGGCGGCGGCGAGCGCCGTCCGCGCGCCTCTGGTGGCCTAGAAGCGGTAGGTCACGCCGACCTGGGCGACCGGGAAGTACTTGAAGTCCTTGGCGTCGTCGCGGACCTCGGCCTCTTCCTCGCGCAGGCGCTGCTGGAAGGTCGGGTCGTTCGACAGCGTGCCGCCCGAAGCGGTGAGGTCGACCTTAGGGCTGTCGCTGAACGACACGCCGGCCAGGGCCCGGAAGCCCCAGGCGCCGTCGCGGGTGAAGGTGTTGTCCCAGCCCAGGCCGACGAACGGCTGGGCGTCCGACAGTTCGACGTCGCCGGTGATGGTGCCGATCTGGGCGGGGGTGAAGGTGACGCCGCCGATCTGCGTGTCGCCGGTCGGCGTGCCGGCCAGGTTCAGCTTGCGCTTGCCGAAATAGCTGCCGCCCGAGACGAAAAACCCGCCCTGCATTGGGTGCCAGTCGAGGAAGACGCCGCCGGTCTTGGACTTGATCTTGCCCTTGTAGGCGACGTCGCCATAGGTCTCGTCGTGGTCGAAGTCGAGCCAGTCGCCGCCGCCGCGCACGACCAGGCTGTCGTTCAGCCTAAACTGGGCCTCGACGCCGAGGCCCGGGGTGCCGACATTGGCGCCGAGCGCGAAATTGCCGCCGTCCTGGGCGTGGGCGCCGGCGGCCGCGAGAAGAGCCACGCCCGCCGTCGCCGCGAAAATCCGCATCTTCATTTTCGGAAGTCCCTTGAAGTCTTGTTCGGGCGGCAAACCCGCAAGACGCCGCAAGAGTTCCTAAGGCTCAGCCTGCGGCGGTCTCGACCGTGTTCTGGGCGCCACGGGTGTCGCGCTCCTCGACGGCGCGACGGACGGCTTCCAGAGCCTTGTCGACGACCTCGATACCGGCCCCCTCGCCCACCCCCTCGACGGTGAGGATGCGACGCCAGGCGCGGGCGCCCGGCAGGCCGTGGAACAGACCCAGCATGTGACGGGTGATCCCGGCCAGGCGCCATCCCTGCGCCAGGCTGGCCTCGATATAGGGGCGATAGCGCTCGACGGCCTCGAAGGGCGTGACGTCCGGCGCATCCAGTCCGAACACCCGGCGATCGACCGCGCCCAGCAGGCCGGCCTCGTGATAGGCCGCGCGGCCCAGCATGACGCCGTCGACGTGCTGCAGGTGCTCCAGCGCCGCGTCGACGCCGGGCACGCCGCCGTTGATCGAGATGGTCAGGCCCGGACGCTCGCGCTTGAGCCGATAGACCAGCGGATAGTCGAGCGGCGGGACGTCGCGGTTCTCCTTGGGCGACAGGCCCTGCAGCCAGGCCTTGCGGGCGTGGACGATGAAGGTCGACACGCCGGCGGCGACGCACTTGTCCACGAGCGTGAACAGCGCCTCTTCCGGATCCTGGTCATCGACGCCGATGCGGCACTTGACCGTGACCGGAACCTTCACGGCGGCCGCCATGGCGGCCATGCAGTCGGCGACGAGATCGGGCTCGCGCATCAGGCAGGCGCCGAATTTCCCGCTCTGCACGCGGTCGGACGGGCACCCGACGTTCAGATTGATCTCGTCATAGCCGTAGTCCTCGCCGATCCGCGCGGCCGCGGCGAGATCCGCAGGCTCCGAGCCCCCCAGTTGCAGCGCCACCGGATGCTGGCCAGCGTCATAGGCAAGCAGTCGCTCGCGATCGCCGTGCAGCACCGCGCCGGTGGTGACCATCTCCGAATAGAGCAGCGCCCGCGACGACAGCACCCGATGCAGCGACCGACAATGGCGATCACTCCAGTCCATCATGGGCGCAACGGAAAATCTATGTGCTTGAAATTGCTTCATTACTAAGATCAAGATCTTGCAACTTGTGCAAGTTCGCCCTTTGCACGCCCTGCTACGACACTTTTCGCCGCTCTACGATCGCTCACCGCACACGGGATGCACATACATCGGCAACGATCCAAGAGCTTCCCTCCGGCAAGTGGCGGGTCGTCATTCGGCGTCGAGGCCAATATACGAGCCAGACCTTCATCCAACGCAAAGATGCGGAGATGTGGGCTCGGCGCATCGAGCGCGAGATCGACATCGGGCGGAAGCCCACGTCGAAAGCCGTCCAAGCATACGAGATTTTGCCGACCTGATCGACCTTCATATTGCGGACGTCAAGGCGTCGGCCGTGCGCCGGGTCCATCCAAGGCCGGCAGCCTGGAGACGCTGCGCAGCAAGCTGGGGCGGATCCGTCCGCCCGTCCTTGACGGCGCAATGAACTGAGAGTTGGCAGGCACGCCCGTTGAGGCCGGCTCAACGGTCCGCGCGAAACGGCGTGCGATGAGGCCAAACTGAGGCTAGTTGTCGGTACTTCCGTCCCCACCGCGGCAGACAAGCCAACAGATGCAGTTCCGTCGATCCGACTTCGCCGATCTGTCCTACTTCCTCGAGATCGCGCGGCATCGAAACTTCCGCCGCGCCGGTCTCGAGCTTGGCCTTAGCGCGTCGGCCCTCAGCCATGCCCTGCGGGGCCTTGAGGAGCGGCTCGGCGTGCGGTTGTTCAACCGTACAAGCCGCAGCGTGACGCTGACTGCGGCCGGCGAGGCGCTGCACGCCGCTATCCAGGAGCCGTTCGCGCAGATCGGCCAGTCCTTGGATATCGTCAACCGTTTCCGCGACGCGCCGATGGGCCGCGTTCGCCTGAACGTTCCCAATGACGCCGCCGATCACCTCGTAGCCCCTGTCCTGCCGACCTTTGTCGAGCGCTACCCCGACGTCGAACTGGAGGTGTCGGTCAGCAATCGCCTGATCGACGTCATCGAGGCTGGCTACGACGCGGGCATCCGCTACGGCGGCACCGTTCCGGAAGACATGATCGCCCAGCGCCTGTCGGCTGATATCCGCTGGATCGTCATCGCCTCGGCCGCCTACCTTAAACGGTTCGGCGCTCCGCAGCACCCGGACGATCTGGTCGCTCACCGCTGCATCCGCATCCGCATCGGCGACGAAAGCCTCTATCGCTGGGAGTTCGAACGGAGCGAGGAACACCTGGCGATCGCCGTCCCGGGCAGCCTGACCGTTGACGACGGTCGTCTTGGCGTCGCCGCCGCCTTGGAGGGCGCGGGCCTGATGTACGTGGCCGACACCATGGTGCGCGAGCACTTGGCAAGCGGGCGGCTCAAAACCGTCCTGGACGACTGGGCGCCGATCGGCGGCGGCTACCACATCTACTATTCCAGTCGCCGCCAAGTGCCGGCGGCGCTTCGCCTGTTCATCGACCTGGTGCGCGAGATGGCTCCGCTGGGCCTCTAGATCCTCCTCACGATCGTTGAGCAAAATTCATCGGTCCATCGTGCGATCGACCTCTAATCCCCACCCTCAATGGCCGCTATCTCACTGTCCCGGGCACGCCCCCGATCAGCGTGAGAAATCATGTCCGTCGACGCCGCAGCAAAAAGCCCTATCGCGAAGGCCCGCCAAGGTTCATGGGGCGCCGTCTACGCCCTGACGCTCTGTGTCTCGGCCCTGATTGCCTCGGAGTTCCTGCCCGTCAGCCTGCTGACGCCCATCGCCTCCGACCTTCGCATCACCGAGGGGCAGGCCGGCCAGGCCATCGCCATCTCCGGCGCCTTCGCCGTGATCACCAGTCTGATGATCCCACGGCTGATCCGCGATCTGGATCGCCGGCAGGTACTGCTCGGGCTTACCGGCTTGATGATCCTCTCGGGCCTGATGGTCGCCTTCGCTCCGGGACCTGGTTTCTTCATGGCCGGCCGCGCCCTCATCGGCGTTGTGGTCGGCGGTTTCTGGTCGATGTCCGCCGCTACGGTGATGCGCCTGGTGCCCGAGGCCGACGTGCCTCGCGCCCTCAACCTGCAATACCTGACCCTGCCCGCCCTGCCGGCGACCTCGACCGTGCGGTCGGCTGGCGTTCTCCAGGTCCTGAGCGCTCCGAGGGTCGCCATCGGCATGGCCGCAGTGGCCGCCCTGTTCGCGGGACGCTTTGCGCTCTTCACCTATCTGCGCCCGTTCCTGGAAGGCGTGACGCGTGTTGGTCCCGGCGCTCTGTCGTTGTTTCTCCTGCTCATAGGCCTTGCCGGCCTGGTCGGCTCGGTCCTTGTCGGCCCCTTGCTGCGCAAAGGCCTACGGATCGCCCTGATCGCGCCGCCAGCCGCAATGGCGGTCCTGGCGCTGGCGCTGATCGGGTTCGGCGCCCTGCCTATCGTCACCGCCGCACTCCTTGGTCTCTGGGGTCTGATCAGCACGCCGTCATCCTCGGCTTGGTGGACCTGGCTCAGCAGGACGCTGCCCGAGGACGCCGAAGCCGGCGGCGGCTTGATGGTCGCCGTCATCCAACTGGCCATCACCCTAGGGGCCGGCCTCGGAGGCCTGTTGGTCGACGCCAATGGCTATGCCGCCGCCTTCACCGTCGCCGCCTTGATCCTCTTTGTCTCGGCCGCGCTCACGGCCGCCGCCAGCCGCAAGGCGGCGTGATCATGCCCATCAAGGACGCTTCCATGCCGAACACAAAATGCCTCGCCTCATGTGACCATGGAGGAGACTTTCGTGAAAATCCGCGCCGGCGCGGCGACTACGGTCGTGGCGGCCCACTATCCGCTGGAAGCCTTCCGGGATGCGCTGGCCCACCAAGCGAGCTCCGGTCGCAAAGGAAAGATCCTGTTCGACTTGGGCGGTTAGCAGTTCTCCGCCCTCCTGTTCTTGGCCTTCCTCCAGCAAGCAAACCTTCAATCCGCTTTCGGCAAGCGTCAGGGGCCAAGCCGGCAATGTTCGGCTCGGCCCCGCACGTGTCGGGCAGCCTATCGAGGGATGCGCGCAATGACCTTGATCTCGAAGTCGAAGCCGGCGAGCCAGGTCACGCCGAGCGCCGTCCAGTTTGGATAAGGCGCCTGCGGGAACATCTCGCTCTTGACCGCCATGACCGTGTCGAACTGGCTCTCGGGATCGGTATGAAAGCTGGTCACGTCGACGATGTCGTCCAGCCCGCATCCAGCCGCCGCCAGCGTCGCCTTCAGGTTTGCGAACGCCAGCCGGACTTGGGCCTCGAAGTCCGGTTCGGGCGAACCGTCGCCGCGTGCGCCGACCTGGCCGGACACGAAGAGAAGGTCGCCTGACCGGATC
The DNA here is from genome assembly GCF_003116815.1 of Caulobacter endophyticus. Taxonomy (GTDB): domain Bacteria; phylum Pseudomonadota; class Alphaproteobacteria; order Caulobacterales; family Caulobacteraceae; genus Caulobacter; species Caulobacter endophyticus. The sequence goes on along the minus strand of NZ_QDKQ01000071.1, from coordinate 126,146 downwards.
GCCGGCGAGTATTGGTGAAGGTCGTTGAGGGCGTTCTTGGAATTAGGAAAGATCGCGTCGCGCTCGGCCATGAGTGGCTCCTTTTCTGCTGCCGACGGCGGAAGGTCCGTCGACGGGGCTTAGATGCGGCGTCGCGGACTGTTCGATTAGAATTTGAAATCGGCATGGCTTGATGTGAAATCACCATCAATGTCGCGTCCTTCGATCACCGACCTGACGGCCTTTGTGGCCGTCGCCAGCCATCGCAGCTTCCGTCGAGCGGCCGATGAGCTTGCGACGGCGCCCTCCACCTTGAGCCATACGATCCGCGCGCTGGAGACGCGGCTGGGCGTGCGCCTGTTCAACCGGACGACCCGCAGCGTCGCGCCCACCCAGGCCGGCCTGGAACTGCTAGCCCGGCTGAAACCGGTGCTGGGTGCGCTGGACGACGCTCTCGAAAGCGTTGCCGGCTTTCGCGGCGAGGTGACCGGCGCGGTGCGGATCAATGCGCCGCGTGTCGGCGCGGCCTTGATCGTCAGGGACGTGCTCCCGCTGATGGCCGCCCGCCACCCCGAAGTGAGCGTAGACATCGTCGTCGAGGGCGAGCTGGTCGATATCGTGGCCGGCGGCTTCGACGCCGGCGTGCGACTGGTCGGCTCCATCCCTCGGGACATGATCGCCGTGCCGTTGACCCGCCCCATGCGGTTTGTCTGCGTGGCGGCGCCCGCCTATCTGGATCGCGCGGGCTCGCCCAAGACTCCCGAGGATCTCAAGATGCACGAGTGCATCGGCCACCGGCTGCCCGGCGGCAGGCTCTATCGATGGGATTTCGAGCGAAACGGCCAGGCGCTTTCGGTCGATGTGACTGGGCCCGTCGTGCTCGACGACGAGGAGCTGATGGTCGACGCCGCCGTCTGTGGCCTCGGCGTGGCGTATGTGGTCGAGGCCGCGGCCGCTGCCGCGCTCGCCGCCGGGCAACTGCGCGAAGTGCTGTCGCCGTGGCTCCAGGCCACCGAAGCCGCAGCCGTCTACTATCCAGGACATCGCAGCGTCCCCTCTGCGCTCCGGGCGTTCCTCGACATCGTTCGGGAAGTCAGCAAGGCGGGGTGAAGGAACTCCCCTCCCCGGCCCACCACAGCTCCTGCAGATCGCCCCCGCCAGCCGACACTGGTTAGAATTACTAACCACATTGGATACTAATGGCCGACTTATCGCGACAATGAGGCGTGGCTAGGTTCAGGCAGCTGCTTCGGCGGCACGAGAACCAACCACCTTGAACCTCCCGAAAGGAGATCGCGATGACCCTCAAGACCGCTCTCGATCACTACCGCCTGCTCGGCCGCTCCGGGCTTCGCGTATCGCCGCTGGCGCTGGGAACCATGACCTTCGGCTCCGACTGGGGCTGGGGCGCCGACGAAACCGACGCCCGCCGGATCTTCGACGCCTATGCCGATCGCGGGGGCAACTTCGTGGACACGGCTGTCAACTACACGGACGGCGCCTCCGAACGCATGCTGGGCGGCTTCATCAAGGACAAGCGCGAGCGGATGGTGGTCGCCACCAAGTTCACCATGGCGCGCGATCCTTCGAACATCAATTCGGGGGGCAACCACCGCTACAACCTGGTCCGCTCGGTCGAGACCAGCCTGCGCCAGCTCGACACCGACCGGATCGACCTGATGTACCTCCACGCCTGGGACTTCACCACCAGTCCCGAGGAGGTGCTGCGCGCCCTGGACGACCTCGTTCGCGCCGGCAAGATCCTCTACGTCGGCATCTGTAACACCCCAGCCTGGCGGGTGGCGCAGCTCCAGTCGATCGCCGACCTGCGTGGCTGGGCGCCGCTGGTGGCCCTGCAGATCGAGTACAGCCTGGTGGAACGCACCGTCGAGCACGAGCTGATGCCGATGGCGCGCGAACTGGGCCTGGGCGTCATGCCGTGGTCCCCGCTGGGCGGCGGCATCCTGACGGGCAAGTACCGTCGCGAGGACCTCTCGGACGACAACGGCTCCGACGTCGCGGCCGACCGCAAGGGCGTGATCGCCTCCACCGGCCACCTCAATCAGCGTTCGCTCGACATCGCCGACGTCGTCGGTGAGGTCGCCGCGGAACTTGGGGTGTCGCGCTCGCAGGTGGCCATCGCCTGGACCCTGGCCAACCCCGCCGTCGTCTCGCCGATCATGGGCGCGCGTACGCTGGAGCAGGCGCAGGACAACTTCGGCGCCCTGGACGTGACCCTCGACGACGGCCAGCTGGCCCGACTGAATGCGGCGAGCGCGCCGACGCCGATCTTCCCGGACCGCTTCATCGGGCGTCCGATGGCCCAGCAGCTGATTTTCGGGACCTCGACGCTGCAGGCCCGGCGCTGAAACTTCGGCAGAAAGGAGCCCAGCCATGACGCCGCAGACAGCTGCACAGCACCCCTATGTCGGCATGTGGGTCACCGCTGACGGTCGCATCCGCCAGGAACTGCTCGCCAACGGACGCTACGACGAAGCGCGCGGGGCCAGGAAGAGCGCCTATCGTGGGCGGTACGAAGTCGACGCCACCCATATCGCCTATTGGGACGACACCGGGTTCACGGCCGATGGCGAGTTCGTCACCCCAGACGAGCTTCACCACGGCGGAATGATCTTCTTTCGCGAACGCTAGTCGCCCCTCGCCGGGCCAACGCCCGGCCTCCTCATCAACATCCAACCAATCCGAGCCTCAAGCCCCTGCTTGCCGGGATCGCTGGCGCACGCCTCCACGCTGGCGATCCCCTTCTTTTCTGGAGCGCGATCAAGGAGAGATATGATGAAAACGGTGATCATCTCGGGTGCAGGAACGGGCATGGGCCTGCTCACCGCCCAAACCCTCATCCGCCAGGGCTACGCGGTCTATGCCGGCGTTCGCGATCCCAATGGGCGGAGCCTGGCCCGCCGCGAGGCGCTCGAAACCTACGCCCAGGACCATGGCGGCTATGTCCGCGTCGTCGACCTGGACATCCACAGCGAGGCCTCCTGCCAGGCCGCCGTCGATCGGGTCGTCGCCGATCATGGCCGCCTGGACATCGTCATCCACAATGCGGCCCACCTGTTCATCGGCGTCTACGAGGGCTTCACGCCCGAGCAGCTGACCGACTGCCTCAACACCAATGTCGTCGGCGCCCACAGGCTCAACCGAGCCGCCCTGCCCCAGCTGCGCAAGCAGGGCGACGGCGTCCTGCTCTATGTCGGCAGTACGATCACCCGCATCGTCACGCCGTTCGTGGGACCCTACATCACCGGGAAGTACGCGCTGGACGCCCTGGCCGAGGTCACCGCCTACGAGGTCAACCGCTTCGGCGTCGAAACGGTGATCGTCATGCCGGGCATCTTCCCTGACGGAACCGCCCACTTCCAGTCAGCCGTCCATCCAGGCGACCAGGACGTCGTCGAGGGCTATGAGCGGTTCAAGGACGACTTCGACAACATCGGGCCGGGCCTGCGCGCGCTCCTGGCCGGCGCCGACGCGCCCGTCCAGGGCGTCGCCGACGAGATCGCGCGGGTGCTGTCGATCCCTAAGGGCGAGAAGCCCATGCGCACCGTCGTCGACTACTCGGACTACGGCGCCCCGCTGGTCAACGACGTGGTCGAGGCGCAAACCGCGCGGGTCTTCGGGATGATGGGCTACGAGCACCTGCTGAAGGTCTCCTAGCGCCAGGCGGCGGCTGCATGAGCCGCCGCTCGCTCAGCGGGCCGCTTTCCCCGCCGACGGCACGGCCGCGGCGGAGGAAGGCGGCTCTTCCGCGCTTCCCGAGCATCACTTCCAGCGTCGAATGTGCTCAACCAGCGCCCGAAGCTTGGGCGAGATGTTCCGGCGGTTGGGATAGTAGAGATAGAAGCCGGCGAAGCGCGGGCAGAAGTCCTCAAGAAGCGGAACCAGCTCGCCCCGCTCGATAGAGGGGCGGAAGCACTCCTCCATCCCGAAGTTGATCCCGGCGCCGGCCACCGCCAACTTGACCATCAACGCCATGTCGTTGGTGGTGATCTCCGGCTCGACCGAGACGCTGAACTCCTTGCCGCCTTCGGCGAACTCCCAGCGGTAGGGCGCCGACTTCGGCGTAGGTCGCCAGCCGATACACCGGTGCGCCGCCAGGTCGCGAGGATGCGCAGGCGCGCCGAAGCGGTCGCGATAGGCCGGGGCGCAGACGGCAAGCTGGCGCTCTTCGCTGGCGACGGCGATGGCGATCATGTCCTGCTCGATCACCTCGCCCAGCCGTACCCCGGCGTCATAGCCCTCGGCGACGATGTCGAACTCTTCGTCGGTCACATTGACGTCCAGCTGCACGTCGGGATGGGCGCTGGCGAAATTGGCGAGGAACGGTCCCGAAAGAAAGCGCTCGGCGATCGAAGAAACGGCCAGGCGCAATTGTCCGCGCGGACGCTCATCGAGGTTGCCCGCCGCCTCTACGGCCGCGCGCATTTCGGCGAGCGAAGGCGCGACCTGCATGTAGAGACGCTCGCCTTCCTCGGTCAGGCTGACGCTACGGGTCGTGCGTCGAACCAGAGCGATCCCCAGAGCTTCCTCCAAGCGGCTCATGGTCTGGCTGACCGCCGAGCGCGTCACGCCGAGGCGGTCGGCCGCCGCGCGAAAGCTGCGCTCCTCGGCGACAAGCGCGAAGACCGAAAGGGCGTTGAGATCAGGCTGCACGGCTTGGGAGTTCAGCTTGCGACATGAATCCGACCTCAGTTGCGTCCAGCAGCGTCTCAGCTGACTGGACAACCACTTGCCTGCTTTACGGGCCGGCATCCCCTCTTCGCAACAGTTCTGAGCTCGTGTCACCAGCTAGACAGCGCCAGAAGCTGGCCTTCAGCGCTCCTAGAACCAGACCCCGCAATGTAAGCTCAATCGCGCCTCGGCTGCGCCTATTTCGAGAACTTGTGAAGCTTGGCGAACTGGATCGCGAAGAACCGGGACGTTGTTTGTAAAATCGAGCCAGGGATTTCCCGTCTACGCCGCCGGCAACCCGAGAGTCGCATCCGCGCCGCAGCCTGCACGGAACCTTCTCCCTGCTGCGGCGCTGCGCTGATCAGGATAACAAGATGGAAGCCACCGCTCGCATCGGCTGCTCGGGCTGGACCTATGACGACTGGCGCGGCCCGTTCTATCCGGAGACCGTCAGGCTGAAGGATCGGCTTGCCTACTATGCCTCGGTCTTCGACACGACCGAGATCAACGGCAGCTTCTACCGCTTGCCGTCGGAAAAAGCCGTGAACGGTTGGGCTGACCAGGTTCCGGACACCTTCCTGTTCGCCTGGAAGGTGTCGCGCTACATCACCCACAACAAGAAGCTCAAGGACTGCCAGGACAGCGTCGACCTCGTCTTCGGCCGCATGGCGCCGCTGGGCGACAAGCGAGGGCCCGCACTCGTGCAACTGCCGCCGATGCTTCGCCGCGACGACGAGCGCCTGAAGCGTTTTCTGTCGTGGATCCCGCGCGGCGAGAAGGTCACCGTCGAGTTTCGCCACGACAGCTGGTACGACGCCGGCGTCCTCGACATCCTGCGCGACCACGGCGCGGCCTTTTGCATTTCCGACCACCACGACGCGCCGTCGCCTTGGGAGGTCACCGCCGACTTCGCCTATGTACGCGGCCATGGTCCGGGCGGCCGATATCATGGTCGCTACACGGCCAACGTCCTCGACGACTGGGCCAGGTGGATCGACGCGCGGCTGAAGGACGGGATCGGGGTGTTCAGCTACTTCGACAACGACATCAAGAGCGCCGCGCCGCAGGATGCGCGGCTGCTCATTCAAAAAACCTCCGCTTGACCTGGCGCTGCCCCTCGGCGGCGCCTCATTCGCGGCCCGCGACCACCCTTTCCGCGCCATGGCCATGGGGTTTCGGGTGGCCATGGGTGCGAAGGAAGCGCCGGTCGATATCCGCCAGGATCGCCTCGGCCTTCTCGCCGGCCTGGAGACGGATCAGGGCGTCCAGCTTGGCCTCGGTGCGGTCGTCGTTTTCCTTGGAGGCGGGCGAGCCGACATAGAGAAAATAGGCGAGGCCCACGACCTGCCAGATCAGTTGCAGGAATTCCGACTGCCAGTTCTCGAAAGTGTCGCGGCCCATCTCCACGAGATAGGCGGACAGCGCCGCGGGTTGGTGCAGGGCCTGCTGCTCGTCGACAAAGGCGTACCAGCCGAAGGCCCAGTGGCCGACGATCGAGATCAGGAAGAATGCGGCGGTCAGCCAGCCATAGGCGTAGCGCTTCATCGCGAAAGCTCCTCAGTACGGGTGCGGATTCATGCGTCGTCGAGAGTCGCAGGCTCGCCGTGCCGCGCTCGCAAGCGCATCGCCCTGCCCCGAACCCACAGGCGATCGACTTCGATCGCTTGCCAGCCGGCAGGCAGGATCGCGGGACGGCTGGACCAGCTTTCCGGTTCACCGGACCCGATCCGAAGGCCTGTAAACCCGAACAGCAAGCTCGAAAGGAAACCGGCGATGTTGGCGAAGAACGGTCCGGCAGGGGCGCCGTCCGGCATCTTGTCGAGGCGATACTCCAGGGTCTGGTGAAAGCGGCCGACGACGTATCGGCCATAGCCCTCATCCAGCAGCTTCAGCGCCAGCCGACGGTCGCCCGCCATCGCGGCCCAGGCGCCATAGAGCGCGGACAGCATCGGCGAGCCGACATAATCTTCCCAGCGGCCAAGATAGAAGGCCAAGGTCCTGCGCTCGGTGTCGGGGTCTACCGGATAGCCGTAGGGATAAAGACCCATCAGCGGCGACGGCGTGGCCCCTTTCTCCTCGGTGACCACGAAGCCGTCATGGGCGGCGATCGCGCCGTCCGAGCGCATGGGCGGCGCCAAACCACCGGCGATGCGCCCCCAAGCTTCGCGTGGATGGAGCCCCTTGACGCGAGCGGCGGCCAGGGCCTGCCCCAGCACCACCTTGGCGGCCATGATCGTCAGGGCGTCGTTGTCGACCGGTTCGACCCGTTCGGCCGGACCCCCATGGTGCAGGAAGGCGTAACCCTCGTCACGAGAGGTCACGCGGCTGGCGATCCAGTCGGCGACGCCGGCCAGCACGGGCCAGGCCTCCTCGTCGGCGAAGCGGGCGTCGCCGGTCGCGGCGGCGTATTGGGCGAAGGCGCGCGCGACGTGGAGCGTGACGTGATCCTCGCGCCAGGCCCCCGAGCCGCCGCCGGGCGCAGCCTCCTCGTAGGTGAGCGGCGCGGCTTCCCAGGGAAACTGCAGGCCCTCGCGCCCCATCAGCTTGGCGTTGTTGCGGGCGGCGACGAGGCCCCGGCTACGGAAGTCGAGCAGCGCGCGAGCCGCCTGGGGCTGCAGGAGGGACAGGGGCTCGATCGCGAAGGCGTCGATGTCCCACATCACGTGGCCGTAATAGTAGTGATAGTCGTGCCAGCTGGCCAAGCCGAAGATCGAGGTCGAGCATGGCGAGGCGCCATGCACCGAGGCGTTCAGGTAATAAAAGGCCGCGTCGGCCAGCGCCTGCCAGCGCGGCTCGGCGCCGATCAGCCGGATGCGGCCAAGCCACAGGTCTTTCCAGCAGGCGCGGTTGTCCGCGCGCAGGCGATCGAAGCCGGTTTCGAGCGCCCGGGCCAGCATCCGCACCGCCTCGTAGTCGGGCTGCCGATGCAACACGCTGGGCACGAGGCTGACGACCTGCAGCAGTCGGCGGGGTTTGCCGGTCGCCAGCGGCACGGCGTGGGTGACAACCGCCGGGGCCAGCGGATGCGACAGGGCCTGGCTCCTATCGCTTCCCTCTGGCGCCCGGGAGGCGAAGGCGACGCCGCAACGGCCCGAGCCGCCGTTTCCTTCCCAGCACAGCACGCCGTCGCCGACCGTCTCGGCTTCACCTGGCGTATCCAGGCGAAGATCCGCAAGGCGACCGCGGAGGCCCTTGACGTCGACGAAGCTGCGCCACTCCAGGCGGCACGGCCCATCGGCCTCGACGACCAGTTCCTGTGCGACGATCGTCGGCTGTGTTCGACTGCAGAAGGCGACGGTCCGCAAGGACAGCACCCTGTCGCCGAGACGGAGGATGGCGCGGGTGACGAGTTCGCCCGTCTCGAAGTCGTGGACCTGGTCGACCGGCTCGACGGCATGGGGCGCGTCGCTGACCCAGACGCCGTCGACGGCAAGATCGACGCCGAATGGAAACGGCGCCTGGGCGATACCTTCGATCCCGCGTTCGGGATGGACGCCGGCGAAGCCCGAAACCAGCGCCATGCCGCTTTGCACGATGGTCTCGCGAAGACGCAGGCCTATGAGACCATTGGAAATATAGGCCGGAAGGTCGCGTCCCAACGGCCCTTTCACAGTCGGCGGGCTGACGGGCGCATGCATGCCTAGTGGCGCATGTCGTCAGCGGCCTTTCCGACCGCGTTGGGCTTGGCGGCGCTGCCGGAGCCGGTCTCGTCGTCGGCGTTGGTGGAGCGGTCGAGCTTGGTGACCATCTGCGCATGCTTTTCCAGCTTCGGTGCGGTCTCGGCGGCGAAGGCCTTCAGGTCTGCGTTGTCGCCAGTCTTGGCGTAGCCGTTGAAGGCCAGCAGCGCCTCGTGGTGGGCCATGGTCTGCTGGTCGAGATAGCGGTCGTCGAAATCCTTGGCCGAGGCGCCGCGCAGATTGTCGAGCATGCCCTTGCGGCGCTCATCCAAGGCGGTGGGAAGCGGCCCGGGCGCCTTGCCGGCCGCCACGAGGGCCTTGAGCTTGGCGTCGGCGGCCTCGTGGTCAGCGATGATCATTTTCGCCGACGCCTTCACGTCGGGATTGGCGGCTTTCTCAAGAGCGAGCTTGGAGGACTCGATCTCGTACATCCCGCCGATCGCCGCGTCGCGCGCGAAGGCCTCGGCGTTCACGGCGCCGGTCGCACCAGTGGCGACGCCGGTCGCCGCGCCGGCGACGTCCTGGGCGATGTTGGCGGGCTCATTCTTCTGCCCTTCGGCCCGTTGTTCGTCGGGGGCCTTGTTGCAGGCCGCCAACAGGCAGGCGGTCGCCAGGATAAGAGCCGTCGCGCGCATGAGTTAAGTCCCTCCTCGGTTTCAGGAGGACCAACGTTCGAGGCGAACCGGGGCTCGCCCCTGCGTCATTTGATGGCGGGAACCCGCCAGAGGTCGGCGACGCCTTCCAGGATCGCGGCTTTGTCGGCAGGCTTGAGGATCATCGCGACGTTCGAGAGGCGCTGCGGGATCAGGGCTTCGTCGTATCCGGTAACGAAGAGGAACGGCACGCCCGCGCGCTTCAGCGCGTCGGCCAGGGCGAACGATGGGCCTTCGCCGAGATTGATGTCGACCACCGCGGCGTCGAGATCCTCGCGCGCCAAGACCTCCAATGCAGGGCCGGGGCGCGGAACGGGACCGACCACCTCGGCTCCCGCCTCGCGCAGGGCGCGGCTGGTGTCGCCGGCCAGATAGAAGTCGTCCTCGACGACGAGGACGCGTCGGCCGGAAAGATCGGGCGTTTCTGGAGACGTCCTTTCGGGCATGGGAGCCCTCCATGACGGCGAGGTTCTTCTCAAACGCCCAGGCGGCGGTCGGTATCCGTCATCGGGACAGATGCAGGACCAGCAGAAGCCGGACAACGGCCGCCGTCGTCACCGGCTTTTCGAGGCGAGGCACGTCGGAAAGGCGGCTGGGAATGATGTCGGGGTCGTAACCGGTGGCGAACAGGAACGGCGTCCCGCGCTCCCGCAGCATGTCCGCTACGGGAAAGACCCTGTCTCCAACCAGATCGATGTCGAGGATGGCGATATCGACCGCCTGGCCGCTCTCGATAAGGCGTTGGGCGTCCTCGACCCGGCCGAAGGGCCCCAGAACCCGTGCGCCCGCCTCGCCAAGCGCGGAGGCCAGATCATCGGCGAGATAGAACTCGTCCTCGACGATTAAGACCGCCAAGCCTTCCAGAGAATCCGCCATGCATAGCCCCGCTCAACTCGGGCCAGGCATAGGAGAACCGCCGAAGGGGCCAAATAACCTATGTTAATTCCTAGGAACTCTGGTCAGAAGCCAGTTCCATGGCCGGACGGTCCAACAAGGTCATCTGCGAGCCGCGCATGTCGATCAGGCCGTCCCTGCGCATCTGCTGCAGGGTGCGGTTGACGTGCACCAAGCTCAAGCCCAGAGCGTCGGCGAGGACCTCCTGCTTGACCGGCAGATGGAAGCTGTCACCGCGAACCTCGCCGATCTCGGCCAGGCGTCCATGCAGTTCCAGCAACAGGTGGGCCATGCGCTCATAGGCCGTCTGGCGGCCGAGACGCACCATCTGGTCGATCATCCGCCCCTGCTGGACCATCGCCGCGGCTGCGAAAGCGCGCGGCAGGCGATCGCCGCCGGCCGTGAAACCGGCTTGGGCGTAGCGGACCTTCAAGGGCGTCAGGGCTATGGCTTCGATCGAGCGCTGAGACCTTGTGAGCAAGTCGAATCCGACGCCGTCGCCGGGCAGGAGGAAGGCCAGGATCTGCCGACGCCCATCCCGCAACGTTCGCGAAAGACAGGCCCAGCCCGACATCACGAACATCGGCGGCGCGCCAACCAGAGCCAGGTCCTTGCCCGCCGGATAGGATTCGATACGGCCCAGTTGCGCCTCGAGCGCGACGACGTCTTCGTCATGAAGGTGGCCGTGACGTCTCAGCCGGGTGAGGTACGCCCTCTCGCTCGTCCGCGGAGCGGGGACGCCTAGCATGACGCGCAGGCCTTTCCAGGCCTTGAGGGTGCCATCCGAATCTTCATCGCTCGCTCCGTGCTAGCAGCGAGCCCCATCCCGGTCTTTATCATCTGATATGCTCAACGCGCCGTCGACCCGTATTGGTGCGTTCTGAGAAAACTTTCGCTCCGATTGTGGCGATCTTCCAAGCTTCGCGTTATCGCCACAGGCTCCGAAGCTAGCTACGTCGGACATCCGACATTGAAGCGTAAGAAGGCAATTCATGGGGGATACCAGCGGCGAAGTGGCCTCACCCGGCATGGCCGGCCGCATCCGCGCCTTCGATTGGCGCGAGACGGCGCTTGGGGCATCGGAGACTTGGCCGCAAAGCCGAAGAACGGCGATCGATGTGTTGCTCGGCTGCGGCTTTCCCGCCGTGCTCTGGGCCGGAAGCGAAGCCACCACCCTCTACAACGATGCGTACGCCGCCCTGCTGGACGGACGCGACGATCTTGGCCATGCCGGCCTTGGATCGCTGGAACCCGCCCGCGCCACCCTGGCGCCCGCGCGCGAGGCCACCTGGCGTGGCGAGACGGTGACGCTCGAGGATCATCCCCTGCCCTTCCGACGCGACGGCGCGGTGGAGGACGCCTGCTTCACCCTGTCCTGCTCCCCGGTCCGCGACGAGGACGGAAGCGTGGTCGCCACCTTCCTGATCCTGATCGAGACCACGGAGCGCGTGCGAGCCGGCCAGGCCCGCAACCTGATGGTCGCTGAACTTCAGCACAGGGTGCGCAATATCCTGGCCGTGATCCGATCGATCGTCAGCCGGACGGCCGAGACCAGCGAAACCGTCGAAGACCTTTCGGCCCATCTCGACGGCAGGCTGTCGGCGCTGGCCCGCACCCAGGTGCTCCTGACCCGCAGTCCAGGCGCGGGTGTCGACCTGGAAAGCCTGGTGCGCGACGAGCTACTGGCGCAGGTGGCCGACGAGGAACGGGTCACAATCGGCGGCCGGGAAATCCTGCTGCCGCCCAAGGCCGCAGAGGTCATGACCCTGGCCGTCCACGAACTGGCCACCAACGCCACCAAGTACGGCGCCCTGTCCAATGCCAGCGGCCGCCTCGAAATCGGCTGGACGGTCGCGGCGAGAGACGGGGTCGATTGGCTGGCTTTCGACTGGTGCGAGCACGGGGTGAAGATCGCCGCCGCCGCGCCGCGACGGTCGGGCTTCGGCTCGGTGCTGATCGAGCAGCGCGTGCCTTACGAACTGATGGGCGAAGGCGCGCTGACCTTCGCGCCGGGCGGCGTGCGCTGCACTATCGCCTTTCCGCTGATCGCCAGACGCAGCGTCCTGCAGACCGACGCCGGGTAGAGGCCGCCCCATAGCGATCGTGAAGCATCAAGCGTGGCGCGGAGCCATCAATCTCCGGAACCGGGCTCGGCCATCTTGCGATGCTGTCTAGCCAGAGCCGACTGGGGCGTGACAGCCGCCGCCGCGGCCTGCACCTTGTTCTTCAGGCCGTGCACGACGTCGCCCTCGCCGCGCATCATCGCCTCGAAGCCGGTCCTGGCGACATCGGCCGGATCGTCCTTCTTCGCCTGCCCCACCTGGGTGTCGGTCATGCCGGCGCGCTCGAAGAAGGCCGTGTCGGTCGGGCCGGGCATCAGGCAGGTGACGGTGACGCCGCTATCTTTCAGCTCATCGCGCAGGGCGAAGGAGAAGCTGTCGATGAAGGCCTTGGTGCCGTTGTAGACAGCCTGGAAGGAGCCGGGCATCAGGCCGGCGATCGATCCGGTAAGCAGGATCCTGCCCTGCTCGCGACCGCGCATGTCGCGGCCGATCAGGTGCAGCAAATAGATCGTGCCGGTGATGTTGGTGTCGATCACATGACGCGCCTGGGCGAAATCCTGGTCGAGAAAGGCGTGGCCGAGGCCATGTCCGGCGTTGGCCAGGAGATAGTCGACCGGCCGACCGGCCTGGGAAACGGCGGCATAGAGCTGGTCGACACCGTCGATGGTCGAGAGGTCAGCGCGGACCGCCACGACGTCGGCCCCAAGGTCCCGTAGAACCTGGGCGGCCTCCGTCAGGGAGGTGTCGGCGGCGATGATCAGGTCGCAACCATGATCGGCGCAGCGCTTGGCCAGCTCGTAGCCGATGCCGCTGGAGGCGCCGGTGACCACGGCGAGGGGACGCGGGGCGTTCATGTGTCTTTCCTCCAGGCTCATGGACGCAGCACCACCTTAGTGACCTCGTCCTGGTTCTCCTTGAACAGGCGGTAACCCTCGGCCGCCTCTTCCAGCGGCAGGCGATGGCTGATGACGAAGGTCGGGTCGATCTGGCCAGCCTCGATCATCTCCAGCAGTTGCTTCATGTATTTCTGGGTGTGGGTCTGGCCCGTCTTCATGGTCAGCCCCTTCTCCATAAAGGCGCCGACGGGGAACTTGTCGGTGATGCCGCCATAGACGCCCGGCACCGAGACATGGCCGCCCTTGCGGCAGGCCATGATCACCTCGCGGAGCGCATGGGTGCGGTCGGTGGCCAGACGCACGGCGGCCTTGGCGGCGTCGGCGATGTTGTCGGGCGAGAAGCCGTGGGCCTCCATGCCGACCGCGTCGATGCAGGAGTCTGGCCCCCTGCCGCCGGTCAGCTCCATCAACGCCTCGCGGACCTTGACTTCGTGGTAGTTCAGCACCTCGGCGCCGGCTGCCTTGGCCAGGGCCAGGCGATTGGCGTGGTGGTCGATGGCAATGACCTTCGCAGCGCCTTGCAGCAGCGCCGAGCGGATCGCGAACTGGCCCACCGGCCCGCAGCCCCAGACCGCGACGGTGTCCCCCGGCTCGATCCCGCAGTTCTCGGCCGCCATCCAGCCGGTCGGAAAGATGTCCGACAGGAACAGCACCTGCTCGTCGGTAAGGCCGTCGGGCACCTTGACCGGCCCGACGTCGCCATAGGGCACGCGCACGTACTCGGCCTGGCCGCCGGCATAGCCGCCAGTCATGTGCGAATAGCCGAAGATCCCGGAAACCGCGTGGCCGTAGGCGACTTCGCTGATGTCGCCCTTGTCGGCGGGGTTGGAGTTGTCGCACCCCGAGAACTGCCCGGTCTTGCAGGGCCGGCAGGCGCCGCAGGCGATGTTGAACGGCACGACGACTCGATCGCCGACCCTCAGGGGCGCATTATCGCCCTCGCCACGCAGCCCCGGCCCGACCTCCACCACCTCGCCCATGAACTCGTGGCCGAGTACGTCGCCGGCCATCATCGAGGGAATGAAGCTGTCGTAGATGTGCAGGTCCGAGCCGCAGATCGCGGTGGCGGTGACCTTCAAGATCAGGTCGCGCGGATTGACGATCTTGGGATCGTCGACGGTTTCGACGCGGACGTCGTGCTTTCCATGCCAGGTCAGGGCGCGCATCAGGCCTCCTTTTTCTCGTGACGGCCGGCGCCGCGTGGACCTTCCGAGGTCGTGATCTCGCCGGTCTCCATCAGTTGCTTGAAGCGCCGCAGTTCGCGGCGGGTCTGGGTGTTGGGTTCGCGCTGGAAGAGCTTGGCGATCAGCCGGCCGAGCACTCCGCCGGGCGCGTCGTATTCGATCAGGGCGTGGACCTCGGTCCCGCGCCCCGGCGGGCCGTCGCGAAATTCGACCCAGCCGCGGTTGGCGACCTGGGCGCCTTCGTCGGCCTGCCAGGCGATGCGCCGCCCAGGCTGGTCCTCGACGATCAGGCTGTCCCATTCGATGTCGGCGCCCGCCGGCCCCTTGACGACCCAATGGGAGCGGCGCTCGTCGATCACGTCGATGCGTTCGACGTTGTCCATCAGGCGCTGGAGGTTCTTGGGGTTGCGCCAGAAGGCGTAGAGTTCCTCCCGGGGGCGGTCGATGGTGATGGCCCGGGAAACATAGGTCTGGCCGCCGGGCTGCTTGACCAGATTGGCCGGCGTGATCGGCGCATCGGTGTCTGTCGGCATGAAATCTCCGTCGATATCGATGAAGCGGCCGGCAGAGCAGCGCGCCCGCGCCAGCGGCCCTGGCTTCCGGTGAAGCCGGCAGGGGGAACAGGCGCCCCCGGTCGGAGGCAGAACGGCGCGCGGGCAGCGCCGTTTCGGCGAGCATCAAATGTAATAGATTGAAAACGCTGCCATAATTCTGGCCTCGCGAACGCCGATGGCCGCCTGCCGTTGCATGTCATTGGACGCTCGACGGCGCCGTCGGCGCCCTCGTGCGTTGCGCCGGTATGCACACGGACGATCCATGCCTATCGATCAAGTCGCCCAGCGGGGTTGGCCTCCTGATCATCGACCTGATCAACGACCTTGCCTTCCCCGGGGCGGAGCCCCTTCGCAAGGCCTGCCGAAGCATCGTCGACGACCTGCTTGGCCTTCGCGCTCAGGCCGACGAGGCCGGAGTTCCGACCATCTACGTCAATGACAACTTCGGCCAGTGGCGCGGGGAGCGCGCTGAAATCGTCGCCCACGCGGCTCGCGCGGAAAGTCCGGCCCGCGACATCGTCGAAAAGCTGAAGCCCCGCGAGAAGGACTTCTTCGTCATCAAGCCGAGGTTCTCCGGCTTCTACGCCACGACCCTGCCGGTGCTGTTGCCGCAACTGGGGATCCAGCGCCTGATCCTGACCGGGGTCGCCACCGACATCTGCGTGCTGTTCACCGCCGCCGACGCCCACATGCGTGAGTACGGCCTCTGGGTTCCGGAGAACCTCGTGGCCAGCGACGATCCGCAACGGGACGCCTGGGCCCTCGAGATCATGCGCAACAGCATGGGCGCGCGCACGGCCTCCTCGCGCGCCCTGGCCTTGGACGATTGGCTTTCCTGACCTTCAGCTCCCCCGACTTACGCGCCCCTCGGCGGGTTGCCGCCGTGTTCTAGAAAGGCTGCGGCGTCCAGATCGACCTTCAGCTCGCGGTTCCACAAACGCAGTTGCCCGCAAGCGGCGAGGAAGGCCGCCACGTCGTCTGCGCCGTCGATCTGGATCAGGCCTTCATCATGATCTTCCGGCGCGACGCCCGCCTTGGCGAGCAGCGGCAGGGCTTGAGCGGTGTAGCCGATGAACTTGCAGTGGGCGAAGGCGTCGTTGACGAAGTCCTTGGCGGTCTTGTCGCTCGCCAGCAGGGCCGCCCCTTCAGCCGAGACCGCCAGCACCACCGCATCGTAGAGAACCGAAGGCCCGCCATCGATCTTATGCTTGGCCTGCGCGATCGTGCCGTCGTCGAGCACGGCGCCGGCGGCCTTGGGCGTGATGATCTCGTAGACGGCCGGCAACGCCTTCACCGCCTCGGTCAAGGCCTCGACCAGCGCCACCGGCGCGCCGTCGGTGACCAGGATGCCGAGCTTGCGGCCCGCGAAGCTGCCCGGCGCGCGCTTGACGATCGACAGCGGATCGGAGGGCTCCAGGGTCGTCATCGTCGGCGAAGCCGCCGGCGCCGGATCGGGTAGCGCCGGCAGGCCAAGGCCATTGGCGACCACCTTCGCCAAGCCCTCGTCGATGTTGCGCAGGTGGGCGACCATGCGCTGGCGGATGTCGACCCGCTCGCACTTGGCGAGTTCGAACACCAGGGCATCGCCGATGTGCTTCTGCTCGATAGGCGTCTGGCTGATGAAGAACTGCCGCGCCTGGCTGTAGTGATCGGAGAACGAGCCGGGTCGTTCCTGAACCTTGCGGCCGTTCTCGGCGGCGTCGAAATGCCGATAGCCCAGCGTGGGGCTCTGGCGCGGCCCGCCCCAGCTGTTGGGCTCGTAGTTGGCGCGCCCCTTCACGTTGCGCACGGCCATGTGGCCGTCCTGCTGGAAGTTGCTGACCGGGCAGCGCGGCGCATTGATTGGCAATTGGGTGAAGTTGGGACTGCCCAGGCGCTTCAGCTGCGTGTCGAGATAGGAAAAGTTGCGCCCCTGTAGCAGCGGGTCGTTGGTGAAGCCGATGCCCGGAACGACGTTCTGAGTGCAGAAGGCGACCTGCTCGGTTTCGGCGAAGAAGTTGTCGACCAGGCCGTCGAGCACGAACTCGCCGACGATCCGCACCGGGACCTGTTCCTCGGGAATGATCTTGGTCGGATCCAGAATGTCGAACTCGAACTGATCGGCGAAGTCGTCATCGAACAGCTGCACCCCCAGGTCCCAGATCGGCGGCGCGCCAAGATCGATGGCGTCCCAAAGGTCGCGCCTGTGGAAATCGGGATCGGCGCCGTTGATCTTCTGGACCTCGTTCCACGTCAGCGACTGCAGCCCCAGGCGCGGCTTGAAGTGGAACTTGACGTAGGTGCTTTTGCCGTCGGCGTTGATCAGCCGGAAGCTATGGACGCCGAAACCCTCCATGAACCGGAACGAGCGGGGGATAGCCCGGTCGGACATGACCCACATGATCATGTGCATCGACTCCGGCGTCAGGGTGATGAAGTCCCAGAAATTGTCGTGTGCGGTCTGGGCTTGGGGAAACTCGCGGTCGGGGATCGGCTTGGCCGCATGGACCAGGTCTGGAAACTTGATCGCATCCTGGATGAAGAACACCGGGATGTTGTTGGCCACCAGGTCCCAATTGCCCTCCTTGGTGTAGAACTTCGCCGCGAAGCCGCGCACGTCGCGCGCGACGTCGAACGACCCCTTGTTGCCGACGACGGTCGAGAAACGGACGAACATCGGCGTGCTTTCGCCGACCTCGGTCAGCACCTTGGCGCGGGTGAATTCCTCGAGCGACTCCGTCAGGGTAAAGGTCCCGTGCACGCCGTAGCCACGGGCATGGACCACACGCTCGGGAATGCGCTCGTGGTCGAAGTGGAACATCTTCTCCCGGAAGTGAAAGTCCTCCAGCAAGGCGGGACCGCGCTCGCCGACCCGCAGGGTGTTCTGGTCGTCGGCGACAGGAACGCCCTGCTGGGTGGTCAGCACGTCACCGCCGTCGGGCGCGATCTGGTGAAGCTCGCCGGCTTGACCGCGTTCAGTGGCGAACTCGGCCGCGATCGAAGCCGCGCCGGTGTCCTTGCCGATCACCTTGGGCATGTGTCGTCCTTGCTGCTGGAGGGTCCGGAGCCGAAATTCAACCGGCGAAGGGACGTTGCCAGGAGCGTCCTTTGATATTCGAGGGCGACTGTTCCACGGCGCCGGCGACCTGCCCTCCATCACCATCCTTTAGGTCGCCCCTTTCTGACGACGTCCAAATCCCGCATCGCGCGTTGGTACGTCGAGTGGCTGGGAAGGATCATGATCGCGAGTAAGAATGGCCGGCCGCAAACCGATGGCGGCATGAGGGCGGCGGCCTTGGAGCTTCGCTGGGAAGACACGCCGCTGGGCCCTTTCACGGCCTGGCCGCCGGTGGCGCGGGCCGCGGTCGATATGGCGTTGTCGATGGCGCAGCCAGCCTGCGTCTGCTGGGGCTCGGATGCGCGGCTCATCTACAACGACCTCTATCGGACGATCCTCGGCAACCGGCATCCCTGGGCGCTTGGCAAGCCGCTTTGCGACATCTGGCCCGAGCTTGAGCCCACGCTGCGTCCGGCCCTGCGGGGCGTGTTCGCCGGCGAAGCCCAGCTTTGGGAGGACGCCCCGTTCGAGCTCGACGTCGTCGAGGGCGCGCCGCCGACCAGCTGGTTCACCGCCACCTGGACCCCTATCCGCCTGGACGACGGCACGGTCGGCGGATTCCTGATCGTCGCCACCGACACCACGCGCCGGCACGCGGCCGAGGCGGCGCTGCAAAGCGATCGGGAACGGCAGGGCTTCCTGCTGGAACTCGCCGACACCCTGCGCCCAATGGGCGACGCCAACGAAATCCAACTGGTGGCCGCCCAGGCCCTTGGCCAGCGTCTCGGGGCCAACCGCGTCGGCTATGCCGAGGACCTGGGCGGCGGCGAGATCGCGGTGGTCCGAAACTATGTCGATGGCGTGCCGGGTATCGAGGGTCGCTATCGCTACGACGACTATGGCCCCGAACTGCTCGCAGCGTTTCGGGACGGCAGGACGGTGGTGCGCGACGACATCGCCGGCGACCCTGGTTTGACAGAGGCCGAGAAGGCCGCGCACGAGGCGCTGGCGCTAGGAGCCACGGTCAACGTGCCACTGTTGAAGGACGGCGAACTGCGCGCTGTTCTCTTCGTGCATTTCCAGTCGGCGCATCGGTTCGACGAGCGGGAGATCGCCTTGATGGGCGAGGTCGCGGAGCGGACCTGGGCCGAGGTGATGAGGGCCCGCGCCGAACAGGAGACGCGACGTTCGGAAGAGCGCTACCGCACGCTCTTCTCGTCGATGGATGAGGGCTATTGCATCATCCAGATACTCTACGACGCCGACGGCGTGGCCGACGACTGGCTCTTCATCGAGGTCAACCCAGCCTTCGAGAAGCACAATGGCCTGACCAACGCCACGGGCCGCACCATCAAACAACTGGCGCCCGGGATCGAGCGGCGATGGATCGAGATCTACGATCGCGTCGCTCAAACCGGTGAGAGCCTGCGGTTCCAGGAGCCCTCTGGCGCTTTGGAGGGCCGGATTTTCGACCTCTATGCCTTCCGGGTGGGTGATCCGACCGAGCGGAAGGTCGCTGTACTGTTCACCAACATAACCGAGGCCAAGCGCTCGGCCGAACGCCAGGCCATCCTGCTGGCCGAGGTGCAGCACCGCGTGCGCAACACCCTGGCCATGATCCGCACAATATCGGACCGCACGCTGCGCGGATCGGCCTCGCTCGAGGAATTCGCCGCCGCGTGGCGCGGCCGTCTGGCCATACTTGCACGGGTCCAGGCGCTGCTGACCCGCTCGGCCAATACCGGCATCGACCTGGCGTCGATCGTGCGCGAGGAATTGGCCGCGCAGGCCTCGGACGAGAGCCTTTATCAGGTCGAAGGGCCGGATCTCACCTTGCCGCCCAAGGCCGCCGAGGTTGTGACGCTGGCCGTGCACGAACTGGCCACCAATGCCCTCAAGCATGGCGCGCTTTCCGTGCCCGACGGCAGGATCGAGGTGTCCTGGTCGGTTGAGACGAGGGAGGGTCGCCGCTGGCTTTCATTCCTCTGGCGCGAGCAAGCCACGAGCACAAAGACTGGCGACGAACCCGAGCGACGGGGCTTTGGTCGCGAACTGATAGAGCGCCGCGTGCCGTACGATCTTCAAGGCGAGAGCGAGCTGCTCATCGGCCAGGACGGCGCGGCGTGCCGGCTGGCCTTCCCGCTGATGCATCGCGCCAGCGTGCTCGAAACCGGCGTTCCCGATCGGGGTACGGTTTTCGACGAAGCGCTCGACGAGGCGCCGCCGGATCTTTCGGGCCAACGCATCCTGCTGCTGGAAGACGACTTCCTCCTGGCCTCGGAGGCCGCCCAGGCGCTTCAGGACGCCGGTGCGCAGGTGCTGGGCCCCTTCTCGGCGGAGGAAGCCGCCCTGGCCGCGATCGACGAGGAGATGCCGACCAGCGCCGTGCTCGACGTCAACCTGGGCAGAGGCCCCAGCCTGAAGGTCGCCCGGGCCCTGAAGACGGCGCGGGTGCCGTTCGTGTTCCTGACCGGCTATGACGACATCGCCTTTCCACCAGACTTACTGGAGGTCAAACGGCTGAAAAAGCCCGCGGCCATGGACAAGGTCATCCAGGCCGTCGCCTCGTCACGCCGGCGGGATTAGCCCGTGAATGTCAGCGGGCCTTGCGCAAGGCCCGCAACAGGCTGTCGAGCGTGTATGGCTTGCTTAGAAGCGGAAAGCCGTGCGCGCCGTCCGCCAGGACGTGGCTGTAGCCGCTGGTCAGTATGATGCCCAGGCTTGGCCAACGCTCGCGGACCTCGCGGGCCATATCGACGCCGCTCGTTCCTGGCATCACCACGTCGGTGAACACAAGGTCGAAAGCGCCTGTCGCCGCCTCCAGGGCGGACAGGGCCGATTGGGCATCGCAGACTCTCGTCACCGCATGCCCCATTTCCTCGAGCATGCCGGTGGCGAACTGGCCGACCTCGATATTGTCCTCGACCAGAAGGATGCGCATCGGCTCGACGAGTTCCTCGGGCTCGGGTCGAACCGCCTCGACAGGCCCGGCCGAGGTCCTGGGGAGGAAGAGCGTGAAGGTCGATCCCTCCCCTTCCCGGCTTTCCACCGCGACTTCGCCTCGTGACTGCTTGGCGAAGCCATAGACTTGGCTGAGACCTAAGCCGGTCCCACGATTGATCGGTTTGGTGGTGAAGAAGGGCTCGAAGATCTGGGCGAGGGTCTCGATCGACATCCCCGTACCGGTGTCGGCCAGCGAAATGGCCACGAACTCGCCAGGCGCTGCGGCGTGCCCCCGAACGGCCGGCACCCCGTCCGCGCGTCCTGCGCGGATGGTGATGCCGCCGCCCTCCGGCATCGCGTCGCGCGCATTGACCACCATGTTGATGATCGCGGTGTCGAACTGTCCAGGATCGGCGCTGACCCAGAGTTCGCGCGCTTCGTAGGACTGACGGACCTGGACAGACGAGCCCGCCGAAGCGGCGATGATCTGTCCCAGGCCTTCCAAGCGAGCGACCGCGTTGAACGTCTCCGGCCGCAAGGGCTGGCGACGCGCGAAGGCGAGCAACTGGCTCGTCAGTAAGGCTGCTCGTTCGGAGGCCGAAGCGATCGCCTCCACGTACTTGCCCCAACGCGGCGCGAGGTCGGCGCGCTGCAGGAACTCCGCCGAGGATCGGATGACCGTGAGAAGGTTGTTGAAATCGTGCGCCACTCCGCCCGTCAGCCGGCCGATCGCCTCCATCTTCTGGGCCTGGGCCAGCGCCTCGCGAGTGCGCTCGATCTCGTCCTGAGCGCGGCGCTTTTCGGTGATGTCTCGCGTCACCTTGGCGAAGCCGAGCAAACGTCCGCCCTCGTCGCGGATCGGATCGATCAGGACATGGGCCCAGAACGACTGTCCGTCCTTGCGCACGCGGATCGCCTCGCCCTCGAACTTGCCGTGCTCGAGCGCCCTGGCCAGCGCCGCCTTGGGCGCGCCAGCGGCGCGATCTTCGGGCGTGTAGAACATCGAGAAATGGCGCCCGAGAACCTCGCCAGCCTTGTAGCCCTTGATGGTCTCGGCGCCGGAGTTCCAGTTGGTGACGTTGCCGACGGGATCGAGCATGTAGATGGCGTAGTCGCGGACGCCCTGCACCAGGCGCTGGAAGCGCTGCTCGCTTTCGTAAAGCGCCTTGTCCGCCGCCTTGCGGGCCGAGACGTCGCGCGTGATCTTGGCGAAACCTATGACTTCGCCGTGCTCGAAGACTGGGTCGATGACGACGTGGGTCCAGAAGCGCGAGCCATCCTTGCGCACGCGCCAGCCCTCGGCCTCGAAGCGCCCCTCGCTGCGCGCCGTCTCCAGCGCGCGAGCGGGCATTCCTCGCGCGCGGTCCTCCTCAGTATAGAAGATCGAGAAGTGGCGACCGATAGCCTCCTCGGCCGCATATCCCTTGAACAGCGCCGCGCCGGTGTTCCAGGTGGCGATCATTCCGTCCGCATCGACCAGGTAGATCGCATAGTCGACGATGGAATCGATAAGAAGCCGATTGCGTTCGGCGCTATCGCGCTCGCTCAGCTTTCGCTGCCTGTCGACCATCACTCACACTGTCCGCTTCGCGGCTTTTCTGCCGCTCTACTATGCCGAACAATGGGCCTTCAAGGCGATTTATGTGGTCTTCGGATGAAACATGCCCTCCGGATAACATTTGTTTTCCCAAGGAACTGATTTAACTGCGCTCGACCATGCCTTGGATCCCGATGAATCCAGCGCGCTCGCCGCGGTTCCTCGCTATTTTCCTTGTTGCATAGTTCGCAAACCAACTGCTTCACTGAACCATTAGCGGAGCGATTGGCTGACTGTGGCGTTTGCGATGGCGACTTCGGGAGACGCCATGAACCACGCCTCAGCACCGCCTCGCCCCCCGCTCGGCT
Organism: Caulobacter endophyticus; assembly: GCF_003116815.1. Lineage (GTDB taxonomy): Bacteria > Pseudomonadota > Alphaproteobacteria > Caulobacterales > Caulobacteraceae > Caulobacter > Caulobacter endophyticus. The sequence goes on along the minus strand of NZ_QDKQ01000071.1, from coordinate 103,669 downwards.
GGAACACCCCGTCCACCCGTATCCTGATCGGCTTGGCGATCGGCCTGGCGGCGGGCATGGCCGTGGGCGGACAGGCGCCGCATTTGAGCGAGCCCGCGCTGGCCATGACCACGCCCATCGGACGCCTGTGGCTCGACGCCCTGACTATGACCGTCGTTCCACTCGTGTTCGGCTTGCTCGTGACCGCCATCGGTTCGGCGGCGTCCAGTGCTTCGGCCGGTGGCGCGACCGCCCGCGCGATGGCCTGGTTCTCCGCCCTGCTGATCGGCGCCTGCGCCATCGGGGCGCTGGTGACACTGCCTCTGCTCGACTGGCTGCCGATCCCCGACGGCGGCCTGACCTTGCGGAGCACACAGGCGCCGTCCCCGCCCGTCGAACAAGGCGCCTGGTTCGAGGGCCTGATCCCTGCCAATCCGGTCAAGGCCGCCGCCGAGACGAGCATGACGCCGCTGGTCGTCTTCGCCCTGTTCTTCGGCTTCGCCATGACGCGGATCCGCGAGGATCTGCGCATCTCGCTCGCCAGGGTTTTCGAGGGATTGGTCGAGACGATGCTGGTGATCGTCCGATGGGTGCTGCTGGCGGGACCACTGGGCGTCATGGCGCTGGGCTTTGGCGTCGGCGCGCAGGCCGGCGGCGGCGCGGCCGGCGCCCTTTTGCACTACGTGCTGACGGTGGTCTTCGCCTGCCTGGCCGTCACGGTCGCGGCCTACATCCTTGTCGCGCTCGTGGGCAGGATTTCGCCGTTCGCCTTCGCCAGGAGGGCCGGTCCCGTCCAGGCGATCGCGCTGGGCACCCAGTCGTCGCTGGCCTGCCTGCCGGCGATGATCGATGCGTCGAGCGCCATGAGGACGTCGGTCTCGGTGTCGAGCGTGGTCCTGCCGCTGGCCGTGGCGATCTTTCGGGCCGCGAGCGGAGCGGCAAATGTCGCGGTGGCGATCTACCTGGCCAAGGCCCATGGCGTGGCGCTGACGCCCGCCACCGTGTGTGTGGCCGTTCTGGTCGCGGCCGCGGTCAGCCTGGCGGCCGTCGGCCTGCCTGCACAGGTGTCGTTCTTCGCCACCATCGGTCCCGTCGCCCTGGCGCTAGGAGCGCCGCTCGGGGCGCTGCCCCTGCTGCTGGCGGTGGAGACGATCCCCGACCTCTTCCGCACGCTGGGCAATGTCACCGCAGACCTGGCGGTGACCCGCATTCTGGGACGCCCGCGGTCGTCCCAACCCGTGGAGGCAAGCCATGCGCTATGACGCCATCGTGGTCGGCGCGGGGCCGGCCGGCCTGACCGCCGCCACCTATCTGGGTCGCTTCCGTCGAAGGGTGCTGGTCCTCGACGGCGGCGAGCCCCGCGCCAACTGGATCCCCGAAAGCCACAACACGCCAGGTTTTCCCGACGGCGTCGGTGGGCCGGCGCTACTGAGCCGACTGCGGCGGCAGGCCGAACTTTACGGCGCCACGACAATCGAGGCGCGCGCCGACAGCCTGGCCCGGGTCGAGGAGTGCTTCGAGGTCGCCCTCGACGGCTCGTCGACGCCAGTGAAGGCGCCGTTCGTGCTGCTGGCCACAGGCGTGGTCGACCGCAAGCCCGATATAGACGGCATCGACGAAGCCGTCCGGCGGGCGCTCGTGCGCATCTGCCCGATCTGCGACGCCTACGAGGCCATAGACCAGCGGATAGCGGTGTTGGGCGACGGCCCGCTCGGCGCGCGGGAAGCCCTGTTCCTGAAGACCTATTCGGACAGCGTGACGCTGCTGCACCAGGGCTCGCTCGACGCCCTGCCAGACGTTGGGCGGCTGTTGGCAGACGACGTCGGGGTCATGTCGGTAACGCCAGCCGATATTCGTTTTGACGAGGCAGTCCAGGTGAGCGTCGACGGCCGGGAGCGCACGTTCGACTGCCTCTACCTGGCGCTCGGCTGCGAGATGCAAAGCAGGCTGGCGGTGCGCTGGGGCGCGGCGCACGACGACGGCGGCAACCTGATCGTCGATCGTCACCAGCAGACCTCGATCGATGGGCTGTACGCCGCGGGCGACGTGGTCCGGGGCCTCAATCAGATCACGGTCGCCACCGCCGAAGCGGCCATCGCCGCGGCGGATATTCATCGCCGATTGCGCGAAGCCTGAACTTCAGGCCGCGCGGGAACGAATCCTGTCGACCTCGCCTAGGATCAACGCCATGGCGGCGCCGACCGGCGCGGAGCGCGGCTCCAGCCGTTGTTCTTCGAGAATACGAGCCAGAGATGCGCGGGCGCGGCTCACGCGACTTTTCACCGTGCCCACAACGACCCCGGTGATCGTGGCCGCCTCGTCATAGGAAAGGCCGCCGGCGCCGACCAAGATCAGAGCCTCGCGCTGTTCCTCCGGAAGCAGCGCCAGACCGCGCCGCAGATCGTCGAGATCGAGAACGGCGTGGGCGTCGTCGGCGGCCACAAGCGTTCGCTCGGCGGTCTCCTGATCCAGTTCCAGCAGTCGCCAGGAACGGCGCTTCCCGGAATAGAACTGGTTGCGCAGGATCATGAAGGCCCAAGCCTTCATGTTGGTGCCCACGACATAGCTTTCGCGGGCGTTCCAGGCTTTCAGCAGGGTGTCCTGCACCAGGTCGTCGGCCGCATGAGCGTCTCCCGCCAAGCTTCGGGCGAAGGCGCGAAGACGCGGCACGACCTCTATCAGCTCGGCCTTGAAAGCCCGTTCGCGGGACGTACCGTCGGGCGAGGTCATGGAAAACTCCTGGAGCGCGCCGAGTTAACGCACGCCTCTCGGCCACGGCCCCGCCGCGTATCCTTTGATACCCTGCCGCGGATTTCAGTCGGCCGTGATCTCCGCTCCGACCGTCGCCGGCAGACCTAGCAGGCGCAGCGCGCCGTGGGTCGCGGCCGGACCGCCGGCGAAGCGCTCGGCCGGGATCGAGGCTGCCTCCGCCACCCGCTCCGTCGCATCGCCCGGGCCGCCGTCGCGCGGGATGAGCACGATGGCGTTGGGGTCGCAGGTTTTCAGCAGGCGGATCAGGTCGGCGACGATCATGCGCTCTCTGCCGCTCGCGGAATCTCCTGCGTGGGCAGAGGCCGGCTGGGCGAGCGTCGGCGCGACGGCCGCCGCGCCGGCTCCTCGCCATAGCCGGCGAAGCTGCGCGGTTCCTCGGGCGCGGCGTCGTTGGCGGGCATGACCACATCTCGACCGACCAGCAGGCGGCGGAACATCGCCGCGTACTCGCCGGCCGAAACCCGCCAGGAGCTGTCGGAGGCCATGGCGTTCAGCTGTACGCGCCGCCAGCCGATGGGATCGCGATAGAGGGCGCAGGTGCGACGTATGGCGTCCTCGAGCATGTCCCGCGTCGGTGGAGCGAACTGCACGCCGGTCGCGGCCGAGCGGGCGATGGCGGCGGAGTTGGCGTCGATGATGGTGTCCGACAATCCGCCGGTGCGCGAGACCACCGGGATAGCGCCGTAACGCATGGCGCAAAGCTGGGTGAGACCGCAGGGTTCAAAGCGCGACGGCGCAAGGATCGCATCGGCCCCGGCCTGGATCAGGTGCGCGAGATCCTCGCGGTAGCCGACGAAGCGTCCCACGAGACCCGGATAGGTCCTGGCAGCCTCGGCAAAGGCGGCTTCGTACCGCGCCTCGCCCTGACCGCAGACCACCAGTTGCGCGCCTTCGGCACAGAGAACCGGCAGCGCGTCCAAGAGAAGATCGACGCCCTTCTGGTCGGTGAGGCGGCTGAGGATGCCGAACAACGGGGCCTCGGAGTCGGGTCGCAAGCCAAAGTGCGACTGGACCGCCAGCTTGTTGATCGCCCGAAGCTCCACGTTCTCGGCCGTGTACTGGGCCTTGATGTCGGGATCGGTCGCGGGATTCCACACCTCCGTGTCGATCCCGTTGAGAATGCCGACCAGATGCCTTGCGCGCGACTTCAGCAGTCCGCCCAGGCCCATGCCGCCCTCCTCGGTGGTGATCTCGGCGGCGTAGCTGGGCGAGACGGTGGTGACCTGGTCGGCGAACTGAATGCCCGCCTTCAGGTAGCCGATGTCCCCGTAGTACTCGACCCCGTCGATCGCGAAGGCTTCTTGCGGCAAGCCGATCTTGGCCAGCAGACGCGCCGGGAAACGCCCCTGAAAGGCGAGGTTGTGGATCGAGAGCACCACCGGCGGCGCTCTGCGGCCGGCGTCCTTGCGGGCGTAGCGCAGATAGGCTGGCGTGAGGCCCGCGTGCCAGTCATGCGCCTGGATGACGTCGGGACGGTAGTCCGCCAAAAGGCCCATGCCGATCTCGGCCGCAACCTTGGCCAAGGCTGCGAAGCGTACGCCGTTGTCGGCCCACTCCTTGCCCGACGGCTGCAGGTAGGGATTGCCCGGCCGATCGTAGAGGTGTGGCGCATCGATGACCAGGAGGTCGAGCGCTCCGGCCCTGGCGCGTAGCAGGCTGGCCCGGCCGCCCATCAGGCTGTTGAAGCGATGAATGCGCTCGGCGCCTTCCAGCGCGGCCATGACCGCCGGGTAGCCGGGAACCAGGCTGGTGACCCGAACACCCTGCTTGGCCAGCGCCAGCGGCAGGGCGCCGGCCACGTCCGCCAGGCCGCCGGTCTTGATGAGGGGAAAGATTTCGGCGGTGACGGAAAGAACGTCGGGGCCGCTCATCGGGAAAAGCCGAAGCTCAAGGCTTGCGAGAAATGTTCGCTACCGCACACAAGACGTCGACGCGCCCCGAAGGTCATGACCAGGAAACTCCATGAGACGTTCGGCGAAACAGCAAGCGAGGCCAAGGGTTCCGTGCTTTTCTTTTTGATGTTGTCGGGCACGGATTTCGTGATCGTCCGTTGTGCACCCGCAGCATAGCGGAGGCATTCGGGTGGGCGTTGAGACGGGGCGATCTTGGGCGGCCGACCCTTTCGGCTTCCTGGGGCGGCATGGCGGGGTGGTGCGCGCCTATCAGCCGGGTGCGGCGGCGGTCGAGGTCATTGCACGCAAGACCCGCCGCCGACTGGCGACCCTGACGGAGGTTTCTCCCGGCCTGTTCGAGGGCGAATTGAAAGCCCGCTCGGCCTACTGCCTGCGGATCATCTGGCCGGACGGTCCCCAGGAGATCGAGGACGTTTACGGCTTCGGGCCGGTTCTCTCCGACCAGGACTTGGCGGCGATCGGCGGCGGCGATCCAGTTCGCCTTGCCGAACGGCTGGGCGCGGCGCCACGCAGGGTGGACGAGGTAGACGGCGTAGCCTTTTCGGTCTGGGCGCCGAACGCCCGCAGCGTCAGCCTTGTCGGCGACTTCAACGACTGGGATGGCCGGCGTCATCCGATGCGGCTGCGCCATGACCGAGGCGTCTGGGAGATCTTCATTCCCGGCCTCGCCGCGGGTGAACGCTACACGTTCGAGGTGGAGGGCGCCGACGGCGTGATCCGCCGCAAGGCCGACCCGCTGGCCCGTGCGACCGAAGCTCCGCCGGCCACGGCCTCGATCGTGGCCCCTCTGCTGGATCACGCCTGGGGGGACGATGCCTGGATGGCTGCGCGCGGCGAACGCCAGCACCCCGGCGCGCCGATCTCGATCTACGAGGTCCACGCCGGGTCCTGGCGGCGGCCCTGGGACGAGCGCCAGCATCATGACTGGGACGAACTGGCCGAGCAGCTGATCCCCTACGTCACGGGCCTTGGTTTCACTCACGTGCAGCTGATGCCGATCATGGAGCATCCCTTCGGCGGCTCCTGGGGCTACCAGCCGCTGTCGCAGTTCGCGTCCTCGGCGCGATACGGCTCGCCCGAGGCCCTGGCGCGCTTCGTCGACCGCTGCCACCAGGCCGGGCTCGGCGTCATCCTCGACTGGGTGCCGGCCCACTTTCCCAACGACGCCCACGGTCTCGAACGCTTCGACGGCACGGCGCTGTACGAGCACGATGATCCCACCGAGGGGTTCCATCCGGACTGGAACACCCTGATCTACAACCTCGGCCGCGAGGAGGTGCAGGCCTTCCTGATCGCCTCGGCGCTGCATTGGCTGGACCGATTTCACATCGACGGCCTGCGCGTCGACGCCGTGGCCTCGATGCTCTACCGCGACTACAGCCGCGCGCCTGGACAGTGGAAACCCAACATCCATGGCGGTCGCGAGAATCTCGAGGCGGTGGCCTTCCTGCAGCGTCTGAACGCAACGATCGCCGAGCGCTTCCCCACCGCCGTCACGATCGCCGAGGAATCGACCTCATGGCCGGGCGTCACCGCACCGGTCGACCAGGGCGGGCTCGGCTTCACCTACAAGTGGAACATGGGGTGGATGAACGACACCCTGCGCTACATGCACCGCGATCCGGTGCATCGCGGCTGGCACGGCGACGACATCGGTTTCGGGCTGGTCTACGCCTTCAGCGAGAAGTTCATCCTGCCGCTGAGCCACGACGAGGTCGTGCACGGCAAGGGCGCGCTGCTGGCCAAGATGCCCGGAGACCGCTGGCGCAAATTTGCCAATCTGCGGGCGCTGCTGGCGCTGATGTGGGCTCATCCCGGCAAGAAGCTGCTGTTCATGGGCGGCGAGCTTGGCCAGCTACGCGAGTGGAACCACGATCGCGAACTGGACTGGCCCCTGCTGGAAGAGGCCGACCACCGCGGCCTGCAGCGTCTGGTCGGCGATCTCAACCGGATCTACCGGGACGAAGGCGCCCTGCACCACACCGACGCCGATCCCCGGGGCTTTTCCTGGATCGCCGAGAACAACGAAGGCGACGGCGTCTTCCTGTTCGAGCGGCGTTCGTTTCACGGCGGCACGCCGCTGGTCGTGGCCGTCAACATGACGCCCGCGCCGCACGAGCGCCGGCGCGTGCCCGTTCCTCTGCCCGGCCGCTGGACCGAGATCCTCAATTCCGACGCCGCGATCTACGGCGGAAGCGATCTTGGCAACCAGGGCGGCGTCACGAGCTTTTCCGTCGGCGACGGCGAGCAGGTCGAGCTGACCCTGCCCCCGCTGGCCGCGATCTTCCTGCGCTATGAAGGACCCTGAAGCTTGACCCCACTGCCTGAACGCCTCGAAGCCGGTGCTCCCTACCCCCTGGGCGCGACCTTCGATGGGCTCGGCGTCAATTTCGCCGTGTTCTCCGCCAACGCCGAGCGGATCGACCTGTGCCTGTTCGACCCGTCCGGCCGCAAGGAGATAGCGCGCTTTCCCCTGCCCGAGTGCACAGACGAGGTCTGGCACGGCTATCTTCCCGACGCTCGCCCCGGCCAGCTCTACGGCTTCCGCGCCTATGGACCCTACGCGCCCGAACAGGGCCACCGGTTCAATCCCAACAAGCTGCTGCTCGACCCCTATGCCCGCAGGCTGGCCGGCCAGCTGCGCTGGACCGACGCCCTGCACGGCTATCACGTCGGCTCACCGCGGAGCGACCTCAGCTTCGACCGCCGCGACAGCGCTCCGGCCATGCCAAAGGCGGTCGTCTCGGCCGACGCCTTCGACTGGGACGGCGACCGGCGGCCAAACACGCCGTGGTCAGAGACGGTGATCTACGAGGCCCACGTCAAGGGCCTGACAGCCCTGCTCGAAGAGGTCACGCCGTCGGAGCGCGGCACGTTCGCGGCGCTCGCCCATCCCAAGGTGATCGCCCACCTGCAGCGCCTGGGCGTTACGGCGCTGGAGTTGATGCCGGTACACGCCTTTACCCAGGACCGTTTCCTGCAGGAGCGCGGCCTGTCGAACTACTGGGGCTACAACACCCTGGCCTTCTTCGCGCCGGAGGCCCGCTACCTGGCGACCGGCAGCCACGACGAGTTCCGCCTGGCCGTGCGCCGCCTGCACGCCAGCGGCATCGAGGTCATCCTCGACGTGGTCTACAACCACACCGCCGAGGGTAGCGAACTGGGGCCGACCCTGTCCTTGCGGGGCCTGGACAACGCCACCTATTACCGGCTGCTGGCCGACAACCCGCGCCACTGCATCAACGACACCGGCACTGGCAACAGCCTCAACATGGCATCGGCCAGGGTGGTGCAGATGGTCGCCGACTCCCTGCGCTACTGGGCCCAGTCGTTCCGGATCGACGGCTTCCGCTTCGACCTCGGCGTCACCCTGGGTCGCGAGGGCGACGCCGGCTTCTCGCCGGGCGCGGCCTTCTTCGACGTTCTGCGGCAAGATCCTGTGCTGGGCCGCCTTAAGCTGATCTCCGAGCCCTGGGACATCGGTCCTGGCGGCTACCAGTTGGGCCAGCACCCGCCCAGCTTCGCCGAGTGGAACGACAAGTTCCGCGACACCACGCGCCGCTTCTGGAAGGGCGACGCCGACCAGCGTCCCGACCTCGCCGCCCGCCTGTCGGGGTCGGGCGACCTCTTCGACCGCCGCGCCCGCCGTCCCTGGGCCAGCGTCAACATGCTGACCGCCCACGACGGCATGACGCTGAACGACGTGGTCAGCTACGATGGCCGCCACAACGAGGCCAATGGCGAAAACGGCCAGGACGGCCACAGCGAGAACTACTCCCGCAACTGGGGCGCCGAAGGCCCCACCGACGACCTGGCCATCCAGGACCACCGCGATCGGGTGCGGCGCTCGATGCTGACGACGCTGATGGCATCGCTGGGCACGCCCATGCTGCTGGGCGGCGACGAGTTCGGCCGCACCCAGAACGGCAACAACAACGCCTATTGCCAGGATAACGAGATCAGCTGGTTCGACTGGAGCCTGGCCGCCAGCGACCCGGGCCAGGCGCTGATCGACTTCACCGCCCGGCTGATCGCCCTGCGCAAGGCCCACCCCCTGTTGCGCGCCGGCGCCTTCCTGTACGGCCAGGACGAGATCGCGCCCGGCGTCCTCGACATCGAATGGTTCGACGAACGCGGCCAGCGGCTGTCGGAGGACGACTGGCGTAATCCCGAGGGTCGCGCCCTGCTGATGCGCCGCGCCCGCCGCCTGCCCGACGGGCCGCTAGAGCTGATCGCCCTGGCCATGAACGGCGCGGCCGAGTCCTTGACCTTCGTGCTTCCGACCGAAGGCCTGACCTTCGAGCGGCTGATCGACAGCGCCGAACCCGATGCCGAGCCCGGCCCGGTCGACGACAAACTCGAACTGCCGGGCGGCGCGGCCGTCATCCTGCGCGGGGTCGGAGCGCCTGAATGACCCAAGGTCATGGACCATATTGGCTGAACGACGCGCAGGTGCGCTTTCGGCTCTGGGCGCCGGGCCGAAAGCGAGTAGCCGTCGAGCTCGATGGAACCGGCGCGTTCGCCATGACCCCGGCTGGCGAGGGCTGGTTCGAGCACGATGCGGACGCCGCGCCGGGCGTGAAATACCGCTTCCGCATTGACGATGATCTCGTCGTGCCCGACCCCGCAGCCCGGGCCCAGGCCGAAGACGTGCACGGCTGGAGCCTCCTGGTCGGACCTGACGCCTACGCCTGGCGAAACCCCGGCTGGTTCGGGCGAGCCTGGTCGGACGCCGTGATCTGCGAAGTCCACGCCGGCGCGCTTGGCGGTTTCGTGGGCGTAAGCGAACGGCTGCAGGATCTGTCGGCGCTGGGCGTCACCGTCGTGCAGCTGATGCCGATCAACGCCTTCTCCGGCTCACGCAACTGGGGCTACGACGGCGTGCTGCCCTATGCGCCCGCCGGCGCCTATGGATCGCCGGACGATCTCAAGGCCCTGGTAGACACCGCCCACGGCCTGGGCATGATGGTGCTGCTGGACGTCGTCTACAACCACTTCGGCCCGGACGGTAACTACCTGCCAGCCTACGCCAAGGACTTCTTCGACGAGGCGCGCCAAACGCCATGGGGGCCGGCGATCGCCTTCGGGCGCGAGCCGGTGGCGCGGTTCTTCATCGACAACGCCATCCATTGGCTGGAGACCTTTCGCTTCGACGGCCTGCGCTTCGACGCCGTGCATGCGATCGGCGACAACGATTTCCTGGACCGACTGGCCGCCGAGGTTCGAGCCCGCTTCCCGGATCGCCACATCCACTTGGTGCTGGAGAACGAGGCCAACGACGCCGAGCGCCTGACGCGCGGCTTCGACGCTCAGTGGAACGACGACTTCCACAACGTGCTGCACGTGCTGCTGACCGACGAAACAAGCAGCTACTACCAGGACTTCGCCGACCGGCCGGCCGAGCGCCTGGCGCGATGCCTCGCCGAGGGCTTCATTTACCAGGGAGAAGGCTCGCCCAACCACGACGGCAAGCCCCGCGGCGGGGCGAGCGCGCATCTGCCGCCGACCGCCTTCGTCAACTTCCTGCAGAACCACGACCAGATCGGCAACCGGGCGCTGGGAGAGCGTCTGACGACGCTGGTCTCGCAGGATCGCCTGCGGGCGGCCATGGGTCTGCTGCTGATGTCGCCGCAGATTCCGATGCTGTTCATGGGCGAGGACAGCGGATCGGAAACGCCTTTCCTGTTCTTCACCGACTTCCACGACGACCTCGCCGACGCCGTGCGCGAGGGCCGGCGGCGGGAGTTCGCCAAGTTCCCGGCCTTCGCCGACCCGCAATCGCGCGAGGCCATTCCCGACCCCAACGCGCCGTCCACCTTCGAGGCGTCGCGTCCGCTCGCCGGTCCTGACGCCGAGCGCTGGCGCGAGCTGATCAGCCATCTGCTGCGCCTGCGCCGCGACAACCTCGCGCCGCATCTCGACAGCGCGATCAGCCTGGGGGCCAGCGCCATCGGCCCCAAGGCTGTGCAGGCGGCCTGGCGGCTGGGGGACAAGACCTACATCCTGGCCGTCAATCTCGGCGACGCAGCCGCGCCCCTGTCGCCGGCGCCCCCGGGACCTCCGCTGGTGGTCGTGGGCGATGCTCCGAGCGATGGCCAGCTGCCGCCCGCCGCCTTCGCCGCCTGGTTGGCGCAAGAACCATGAGCGATAGTGAACTTCTGGCGCTGGCCGACGCGGTCGGCGTCCTGGTCGACTGGACCGACTTCGACGGTCGCGAACGCCGGGTAGAGCTGGATACTGTCCGCGCGGTGCTGTCCGCCCTCGGCCACGATGTCGCCGCGCCCGGCGAGGCTCTGGCGGCCCTGCGAAACCGCCCCTCCCCCGACATGCTGATCGTAGGCGTCGATGCGCCGATCACGTTCACTGGGGCCGCTCGCGCCCATGTGACGCTGGAAGACGGACGCCGGCTCGACGCCATGCGCGACGGCGACGAACTGACGCTGAACATCTCCCAGCCGGGCTACCACACACTGGAACTGGACGACCGCCTGATGACGCTGGCGGTCTGTCCCCCGCGCTGCGTCACGCCGCGCGACCTGCTCGGCCGCGACGCCTGGGGCCTGACCGCCCAAATCTATGGATTACGCGACCATGGCGCATTCGGCGACTTCGCGTCCCTGGCCGTCTTCGCCCGCGCTGCAGGCCAGGCCGGCGCCGACGCCCTGGCGATCAGCCCGACGAACGCGCTGTTTCCTGCCGCGCCAGAACGATGCAGCCCCTATTCGCCATCGAGCCGCGACCACCTGAACATCCTCTATGGTGATCCGGCCGCACTCGGCGTCGCGCCCCTGCCGCCGGGCGGACCCGAGCTGATCGCCTGGTCTGATGCGGCGCGGGCCAAGGCGGCGCGACTGAACGCGGCCTATCACGCCTTCGCCGGTGATCGGCGCTTCGAAGACTTCATCGCCGCCGGCGGCGCCGAGCTTCGCCGCCACGCCATCTTCGAAGCGCTCGACGAACGCCTCGGCCACATCTTCGGCGCGGGAGGGTGGCGTCGCTGGCCCACGGAGTATCGGGACGTCGCCCTTGCGGAGACCGCCGTCGGCCGGTTGGGACTGGGCGATCGGGTCGGCTTCTTCCTTTTCGCGCAGTGGCTGGCGGACCTGGGTCTGGAGCAGGCGCAGGCTGAGGCGAAGAGCGCGGGCATGGGCATCGGCCTCATTGCCGACCTGGCGGTCGGTCTTGATCCCGGCGGTTCGCATGCCTGGCGACGACCCAATGAACTGATGCTCGGCCTGACGCTGGGCGCGCCGCCCGACGCCTTCCAGGCCGCGGGACAGGGTTGGGGCCTGACCAGCTTCGCCCCCGACGCCCTCCTCTCCGCCAACTATCGGCCCTTCCTCGAAACGCTTCGCGCGGCCTTGCGCCATGCCGGCGGCGTCCGCATCGATCATGCTCTGGGGCTGGGCCGCCTGTGGGTGATCCCGGACGGCGCCTCGGCCGACCAGGGCGCCTATCTGCGCTATCCCATCGAAGACCTGCTGCCGCTGATCGCGCTCGAGTCGCATCGCGCCGGCGCGGTGGTCATTGGCGAGGATTTGGGCGTGGTGCCGCCCGGGCTTAGGGCCGACCTCGACGAGCATGGCCTGCTGGGCATGCGCGTGCTGCCCTTCGAGCGCGACGAGGCCGGCGCCTTCACCCCGCCCCAGGGTTGGGACCGCCGCGCCGTGGCCATGACCAGCACCCACGACTTGCCGCCGACAGCCGGCTGGTGGCGCGGGCGCGACATCGACTGGCGCGCGCATCTGGGCGCGCCCGGCGATCGCGACGACGAACGCGAACAGCGTAGCGAAGACCGCGCCGCTTTCTGGAAGATGGCGTCCCAGGCCGGGCTCGCCGACGGCGTGACGCCGGCGCCGGAAGCGCCCGATCCAGTCGTCGACGCCGCGCTCGCCGTGGTCGGCCAGACCCCGTGCGAGCTCGCCCTCATCCCCATCGAAGACCTGCTCGGCTTGGAGGAGCAACCCAACCTCCCCGGCGTGGTCGACGTCCACCCCAACTGGCGGCGGCGGCTGCCGACGACGAGCCAGGCGCTGCTGAGCGCGCCCGACGTCGGCCGCCGCCTGGCTCGCCTGAACGCCCAGAGACCCCGATGAAACCGTCCGCCACCTATCGCGTGCAGTTCCACGCCGGCTTCACCTTCGCAGACGCCTCCGGCCTGGCGCCTTTCTGGGCCAAGCTCGGCGTGAGCCATGTCTACGCCTCGCCGATCGCCACGGCGCGGGCCGGTTCGATGCACGGCTACGACGTCGTGGACCCCTCCACGATCAATCCGGCGCTGGGCGGGGAGGACGGCTTTCGCGCCATGGTCGCTGCGCTACGGGCCGAATGCCTGGGCGTCGTCCTCGACATCGTGCCCAACCACCTGGCGGTCGGCGGCGGCGACAACGCCTGGTGGCTGGACGTCCTGGAAAACGGCCGCGCCAGCCCCTTTGCCCGCATGTTCGACATCGATTGGGCACCGGCCGATCCCGAGCTGACCGGCAAGCTGCTGGCGCCGTTCCTGGGCGCCCCCTACGCAGAGGCTCTGTCGTGCGGCGCGATCCGGCTGGGCGTCGAACCAGGCCGTATTTCGGTCCTGGCCCACGACACCCACCGGTTTCCGCTACGCCGCTGCGACTATGCCGAGGTTCTCTCAACCGCCGGCGTGTCGCGGATCGAGGACCTGGTTCCCACCCGCCTCGCCGCCTACGACCCGCAGACCACCGAAGGCCGCGCGCGGTTGCACGACCTTCTCGAGCGCCAGCACTATCGCCTGGCCTGGTGGCGGACGGCCGGCGACGCGATCAACTGGCGGCGTTTTTTCGACATCACCGAACTGGCCGGCCTGCGCATCGAGGATCCCGCCGTCTTCGAGGCAGTGCACGCCCTTCCCTTTCGCCTCTATCGCGAGGGCCTGATCGATGGCCTGCGGGTGGACCATGTCGATGGCCTCGCCGATCCGCCGGCCTATTGCCGACGGCTGCGGGAGGCGTTGCGTTCGGCCGATCCGGGGCGCACGCCGTGGCTGGTGGTCGAGAAGATCCTCGGCGCTGACGAGGCCCTGGCCTCGAATTGGGGCGTGGACGGGACCACCGGCTACGAGGTCATGAACGAGATCTCGGCCCTGCAGCACGATCCGAAGGGGGCAGCCCCTTTGGCCGCGCTCTGGCAGGAGATCAGCGGACGTTCAGCCGATTTCGAGGCCGAGGAACATATGGCCCGGCGCGAGATCCTGGCTGGCGGCTTCGCCGGCCAACTGGACGCCGCAGCGATCGCCTTCCACCGGCTGGCGCGCTCTGACATCGCCACGCGCGACCTGCCCCTCCCCGCTCTGCGACGCGCCCTGGCTGCGCTGGTCGAAGCCTTCAGGACCTATCGAACCTACGCCGCCGACACCCAGCTGGCGCCCGCCGAGGCCCTCGCGCGCGCCAAGGCGTCGCAACCAGCCTCCGCCCCCGCGCTGGATCAAATCGCCGCCTGGCTATCCGGACAGGGCGAGGTTCCCGCCGATCTTCGGGCCGACGCCATCCGCCGCCTGGAACAGCTGTCAGCGCCCGTGGCGGCCAAGGCCGTGGAAGACACCGCCTTCTATCGCTACGGCCGGCTGCTATCACGCAACGACGTCGGCTTCGATCCCGGGCGCTTCTCGACCTCCCCGGAGCGGTTCCTGCAACGGGCCGCCGAGCGTGGCGAAGCGTTCCCAAGCAGCCTGCTGGCGACAGCGACGCACGACCATAAGCGCGGCGAGGACGTGCGCGCGCGGCTGGCGGTGCTCAGCGAAATCCCCGACCTTTGGTCCGAACGCGCCAAGGCCTGGCTTTCGCTGGCGCCGCTGGAGGGCGTCGACCCAGGCGATGCGCACATGCTGCACCAGATGATCGTCGGGGCCTGGCCCCTGGACCTGAGGCCCGACGACGCCAAGGCGATGGCCGCTTTCGCCGACCGCCTGGCGGGCTGGCAGCGCAAGGCGCTGCGCGAGGCCAAACTGCGGACCTCGTGGACGGTGCAGGACGAGGCCTACGAAGCAGCTTGCGAGACCTATCTTCAGCGGTTGCTGACCGAAGACGAAGGTGAATTTCGGCAGAACGCCCACGCCTTCGTCGACCGCATCGCGCCCGCAGGCGTCGCCAACAGCCTCGTCCAGACCGGCCTGAAGCTGACCTTGCCCGGTGCACCGGACCTATACCAAGGAACGGAGTTCTGGGACTTCAGCCTGGTGGACCCCGACAACCGACGGCCTGTCGACTACGACCAGCGCCGGTCCGCGCTCGAACAGAACGGCGAGCAAGACTGGCGCGACGGCGCGACGAAACAGGCCCTGATCCATGACCTGCTCACCGCCAGACGCGAACACCCTGACCTCTTCACGGCATCCCTGGCGCCGCTGCAGATCGAAGGCGCACGCGCCGAAAGCGCAATCGGCTTCGAGCGTGCGGCTGGCGACCGCCGCCTTCTGGTCGTGGCGGCGATCCGCTGCGCCGAGACCTGTATCCTCGGCCGCGCGCCCAAGGCGGACGCGACTTGGTGGGCCGACGCCGCCCTTCCCGACGGAAGGTCTTTGTCACGCCTGACGGGCGGCTCGCCTTTCTGGTGGACGATCGAATGAGACCCTTGGTCGCGCCCTCTCCGCGTTGACAGGACTCGCGTTCGGCGCGTCCATGGCCTGGCTTCTGGGGAGGGGCGCCATGGCCAGTGTCGAGATCGACTACGAGGAAAAGCTCTTTCTGGCGCTCGCCGCCCTGCGCGGCGCCGGCTATGCGCCCGTTCGCCTCGTTCTGGATCGCGCCGAACGGTTGGGACCGACCAGCATCGAAAGGCCGGGAAGCGGCGCGGCCCGCGCGCTCGACATGGAGGTGGAATTCCAGCCGGACGCCAAGCCGCACATCCTAGCCTGCAAGGACGATCGTACGCTCTGCGCCCCCGTGGCGTTGCGCCAGTTGGCGCGCTGGCTCGCCGCTGATGGCGGCGAGCGCGAACCCATGGCCCTGATCCCCGCCTATAGCGTGCCACGGCTTCGGGCCGTGCGGTAAGAGCGGCCTAGTCGGCGCCGTTGCCGGGGTCTCCGGCCGTCGGGTCATGGGTGGCGTCGGTCTTCTGGTTCGGATCGAGCGCCGGGTGCTGCGGGGCCTCCAGGCCGCCGGGTCGCGTCGCCGGAGACTGATTTTCCTGTGGCTCGCTGGGGTCCTGATCGGTCATGTGGATTTCCTCGGATGAGAACACTTCGGCCGACTGCCGGCGCGCAGAAGCGTAGCTTGAGGCGGCTGAGCCGCGCCGCTCAGCGCTGGCGAGTGAAGAACGCGACCGTGGCGATGCCCACGGCGGCCACCAGCGCGTCCTCCACCAGACCGCTTGGCGTCTGGCCGAACTTCGACATGGCCCGTTTGCGGGCGGCCAAGGTCAGATAGGCCAACGGCACGGCCGTGGCGATCGCCACCCCGGCCCCGGCGCGTTCGCGGCCGCGCGGCGCCAGGGCCGCTCCGGCTATGCCGGCGCTGGCGACGCGGGCGAGGAGGCCCAGGAACACCGTCCGGTCGGGCGCGGATTTCATTTTGTCGCCCAGCAATTCGCCGATCCCCATGGCCAGGGCGCCGAACTTGAACAGAGGATGGTCGAGCAGCACCAGCTTGCCAGGAACGGCGCGATGGACGAGTCGCGCCGACGCGATCGTCGCCATGGGTGTCATCGATCGCGCGCTTGCGACGGCGCCGATCAGGGCGGAGGGGATGAGCGAGGTGTTGGTCATGACGGCTGAACACGCCAGGCGCCTCTAGGTTCAGAACCGCGTGGAGGAACGCCCGTCGCTCGCCGGTGTTGTCGAACCAAGCTGCGGCGGAGGGAAGCATGTCGATCGCGGTACGCCTGCTGGGCGCGCTCCTGGTTCTCATCGGCCTCGTGCTGGGTATCGGCGGCGCTTGGCTGACGGTGCTGGGAGGGTCTCCCTACTACGTCGTCGCCGGCGTCGGTCTGCTCGCCTCGGGCCTTCTGCTCGCCCGCCTCAGGTTCGCGGGCGCCGTGGCCTATCTGGCGGTCTTCGCCGTCACCCTCATCTGGGCGGTTTGGGAGGCCGGGCTCGACGGCTGGAGCCTCGTGCCGCGTCTGGTCGCGCCGCTCGTGATCCTGCTGCTGGTCATTCTGTCATTGCCGGCGCTGACCCGACATGGCGGCAAGTCGATGCTGGCGAGCCTCGCGGCTTTCGTCCTGCTGGTCGGAGCCGGCGGCGGCGTCGTCGCCATGGCCAACCGCGCCGCGCCGGCCAAGCCCCTGCCGCCCCCCATAGCCGGCCCGGGCCGGGCGATGGGCAGCGACTGGATCGCCTATGGCGGCTCGCACGACGCCCAGCGCTTCTCGGCCGCCGCCCAGATCACCCCGGCCAATGTCGGCGAGCTCGAGCGCGCCTGGACTTTTCGCACCGGCGACATTCCCGACAAATTCGGCGCCGAGACCACGCCGCTTAAGATCGGCGACAGCGTTTATCTGTGCTCGGCGATGAACAAGCTGTTCGCGCTGGACGCCCGCGACGGCAAGCAGCGCTGGACCTACGATCCGAAGGTCTCCAAGGACGCCATCCCCTACACGGCCGCTTGCCGTGGCGTGACCTACTTCGCCCAGCCTGATGCCCCGCCAGGCGCGGCCTGCGCGACGCGGATCATCGAGGGCACGCTGGACGGTCGCCTGATCGCCGTCGACGCCCGCACCGGCAAGCCCTGCCCGGGTTTCGGCCGGAACGGTCAGGTCGACATCAAGCTCGGCATGGGCCAGGTCGTGCCGGGCATGGTGTCGATCACTTCGGCTCCGACCATCGTGCGCGGGATCATCGTTACCGGCCACCAGGTGCTGGACGGCCAGAAGCGCTGGGCGCCGTCGGGCGTGATCCAGGGCTATGACGCCGTCACCGGCCAGATGCGCTTTGCCTGGGACATGATGGCGCCCGACATCTCCGCCCAGCCTCCGCCCGGCCGCACCTACACCCCGGGCACGCCCAACATGTGGACGACCGCCACGGGCGACGAGGCCCTGGGCCTGGTCTATCTGCCGATGGGCAATTCGGCCGCCGACTACTACAGCTCGCTGCGACGCCCAGCCGAAAAGGAATGGTCCTCGGCCCTGGTGGCGCTGGACGTGACGACCGGCAAACCGCGCTGGAAGTTCCAGACCGCTCACAACGACGTGTGGGACTACGACCTGGGCTCGCAAGGCACGCTGGTCGATTTTCCCACGGCCGGCGGGACCGTTCCGGCGATCATCCTGCCCAGCAAGCAGGGCGAGATCTACGTGCTAGACCGCGCCACCGGTCGGCCGCTGACAAGGGTGGAGGAACGACCTGTCCCGGGCGGCGGCGTCGAGCCGGCAGAGCGCGCCAAGACCCAGCCCTTCTCGCTCTACCACACCCTCGCCAAGGCCCCGCTGACCGAGAAGGACATGTGGGGCATGTCGCCCATCGACCAGATGATCTGCCGCATCCAGTTCAAGCGCGCAGTCTACAAGGGCCCCTACACGCCTCCCGAGGCCAAGGCCCGATGGATCCAGTATCCCGGCTACAACGGCGGCTCGGACTGGGGCGGCGTAGCGCTGGACCCGCGCCGCGGCGTGATCGTCGCCAACTACAACGACATGCCCAACTACAACCAGCTGATCCCGCGCGCCGTGGCTGACGCCAAGGGCTGGTTTCCCCGCGGCGATCCGCGCGCCAAGCCCTCCAAGCCCGGCGGCGAAGGCGCGGCCGACCCGCAGACGGGGGTTCCCTATGCCATCGCCGTCAATGCCGGCTGGCGGATGCCGGGCACCGGCATGCTGTGCAAGAAGCCTCCCTACGGCGGCATCCGGGCCATCGACCTGAAGACCGGCGCGACCCTGTGGGACCGTCCTTTCGGCACGGCGCGGCGCAATGGCCCGTTCGGGATCCCATCGATGCTTCCGATCGACATCGGCACGCCGAACAACGGCGGCTCCGTCGTCACCGCCGGCGGCCTCGTCTTCATCGCCGCGGCGACCGACAACCTGTTCCGCGCCATAGACATCGAGACCGGCAAGACCGTGTGGAGCGACGTGCTCCCGGCTGGTGGCCAGGCCAATCCGATGGTCTATGAGCAGGACGGTCGCCAGTACGTGGTGATCATGGCTGGCGGACATCATTTCATGGAGACCCCGGCGGGCGACCATGTGATCGCCTACGCCCTGCCTCGACGGTGACCCGAGGGCCGCGGATAGTTGCTTGCCCTCGTGTCGGGAACCTTTTGCGATTTCGCGAGCTAGGTTGGATCGGGTCGCGGACGGAGGGCGCGCCGCGAGAGTTTCCGGCATGACAGCAGGACAGCCAGGCACGGCCGGCTTCCCGACCCAAGCTTGACTACTCCCTCGGCGCCAAACAGACATCTGCGATATCGCGACGCGGTGGCGTCGCAGGCAGGGGTGGGCGCATGGCGTTGGTGAAGACGACGAGATTGGCCGGACGGGCCAAGGAACGCACGGCCGGCGCATCGGACGGCGCACCGACGGCTCCCGTCAAACGAACGGTCGCTCGCAAGCCCTCAAGCCGCCGCCAAACCGCATCGGAACGGATCGGGGCTGCGACCCTGGAGCTGGCTAGCGGCATAATCCAGGCCGCCAGCGCCGTGGAGGAACTGCGCAGGACTCTCGGGCAGATCTCCAGCGGCGCCGAGGAGGCGGCCGGCGCGGCTCACGAATCCCTGGCGGCGATCACCGACATGACCGTTTCCTTCGGCGTGGCGCGCGAGCGGGCCGAAACCTCGCGCCAGCGCGCCGAGGCGCTGCAGGGCCTGCTGTCGGAATCCGGCGCCGCGATCGGCGCCTCGGTGAAGGCCGTGGCGGCCAATGCCCGCCGCCAGCTGGCCAGCGTCGATACGGTCGGCGCCCTGGAGCGGCAGGTGGAGCGCATCGGCGAGATCACGGCCGGTGTCGCCGACCTGGCCGACCAGACCAATCTGTTGGCCCTGAACGCGGCGATCGAGGCCGCGCGCGCCGGAGATGAAGGACGTGGGTTCGCGGTCGTCGCCGACGAAGTACGCGCCCTGGCCGAAACCGCCGAGAAGCGTTCGCTGGACATCCGCGCCGCCGCCGGGCGTGTCACCGACAGGGTGCGGGAGATCGGCGAGCGCCTTCGCGCCGCCTCGATTTTGGCCGAGGGCGAAGCGACTGCTGGTGAGCGCATTTCGATCGTCCTGGGCGAAATTCGCGACGAGATGAGCCGCCTCAGCGAAGACGGTCAGGCCATACTGATCGCCGCCGTAGAAGCCGTCGGCGCGGCCAACGAGGCCCGGCGCGGCGCTGAGAGCGTCTCCAGCGCCGCCGAAGAGCAGGCCGCCGCCGCCGCGGAGGCTCAACGTGCCGTGCTGCAGCAGAGCCAGTCGCTGGACCAAAGCCAGGGCGCGGCCGAAACATTGTCGGAAATGGCGGAGACGCTGTCGGGTGAAGACGGCGTGGCGGAAGCCGCGCAGGAAACCGCGGCTGCGGCGGAAGAACTGTCGGCCACCATCCAGGAACTGTCCGGCGCGGCCGGGGAAATTCTGGTGGCGATCGACCAGATCAGCCGGGGCGCCCAGGTGCAGGCCGCCGCCACCCAGCAGGCCAGCGCGGCCATGTCTCAGATCGAAAAGGCCGCGCGGCTGTCCAGCACCAACGGCGAAGCCGCCGCCGGACGGGCTGCCGCCATGCAGGACAAGCTTCAGGCGAGCCGCACCGCCATCACGGGCCTCGTCTCGGGCGTCTCGCGCGCCACCGAAGAGAACCTCGCCGTTAGCGACCTTATCGAGACCCTGGAAACCGAGATCGGCGTGATCGGTAGGCTGGTCGACGGGCTTGCCCTGGTGGCCGTCCAGACGACGATGCTGGCGACCAGCGGCGCGGTCGAGGCCGCCCGCGCCGGCGACGCCGGACGCGGCTTCGCGGTGGTTTCGGGCGATATCCGCACCCTGGCCCGCGACGCTGGCGCCAACGCCGACACCGTCAAGGAGCTGATCGCCACGATCGGCGTACAGGTCGGCAAGGTGCGGCGCGAGGTCGACCAGACCCTGGCGGTGGCCGAGCTGGAGATCGACCGCAATCGGGTGATCGAAGAACGCCTGCTCGTCGTCGCAGGCGACGTAGAGGCGCTGAAGGTCGGGGCCGAGGAGATCGCCGGCGCGTCCGTCTCCATCCTCTCGGCCGCGTCCCAGGTACTGACCGGCGTGCAGCAGATCGCCGCGGCCGCCGAGCAGGCCTCGGCGGCCGCGGCCCAGGCGGCCACGGCCGCCCGCCAGCAGTCGCAGGGCGCCGAGGACCTGGCCGCCGCGATCGAGGAGGTCGCGTTGCTGGCCGGAGAACTGCAGCAGACCGCGAAGCCTTGACCATGACCGCGTCATGCCAACGGCTGACCGTTCGCGCCGGCGACGCCAGGGTCGCCATGGCCGCCGAAGGCGTGGTCGAGGTGATCCGCGGCCCTCGCATCACCCGGATGCCGCACGGCCCTCCGGGGCTGCTCGGGGTCACGCACCTGCGCGGCCGCGTACTGCCGGTGGTTTCCCTCAGCAGCCTGTTGGGCGGCGAGGTCGCGGCGGTCGATCGCGTCATCGTGCTGCGCCGGGAGCCGCCGCTGGCCCTGGCGGTCGAGGGGATCGAGGCGGTGAAGACCGTGGACGGCGCGGGCGCGCCCGAGGACGGCCGCCTGCTGCTGGACGACGCGGACGGCGCGCGCTGGTTCGACCTGGGCGCGGCCCTGGACGCGCGCTTCGCGACCTTCAGATCGGCTGCCCGGTCCGAAAGCGCAGAGCGGACCGATTCGTCCAAGGTCGGGTCCCTTGTTCACGAGTACGCCTATCTGCGCTTCAACCTGGCGGGGCAGCCCTATGCGCTGCCGATCGAGTCGGTGCTGGACGTGAGCGCTGTCCCCGCCGAAGTATCGAGCCTGCCCAGGACCGACGAACTGCTGCTGGGCGTGTCGGAACGGCGTGGAACCGTACTGCCGATCGTGTCTCTGCGCGGGCTCCTGGGCTTGCCCCGGCGCGTCGAGCAGAACAAGGACCGGCTGGTCGTAACCCGGGTCGGCGGTCACGAACTGGGTCTGGTCGTCGACGAGGTCAGCGCGATCCTGCGCGCGCCCGAGGATAGGTTGGGGCCAGCGTCCAGCCTTTTCAATCGCGGGCAAGGCGAGGCTCGGATCGACTCCGTCCTGCGCCTGGCCGACGGAAAGGGCCTGGTCTCGGTGCTCGCGCCGGAGAAGCTGCTGGCCGATGACCGCGTCGCACGCCTGCTGGGCTCGGCCGCAGGTTCCAAGGAGATTAAGATGGCCACCCCCGTCGGCGACGCGCGGCGCGAGCGCTTCGTGGTGCTGCGCCTGGGCGAGGAACGCTATGGCCTGCCGATCGCGGCGGTGGACGAAGTGGTGCGGCTGCCAGAGACACTGAGCCGCCTGCCCCGAGCGCCAACCTATGTGCGCGGCGTGATGAACCTGCGCGGCAAGGTCGTTCCGGTGATCGACCAGCGTCTGCGGTTCTCGGTGACCAGCCCCTCAACGGGAGCGGGCCGGGTCGTGGTGGTTACGATCGGCGCCCTGCAGGCCGGCTTCGCGGTCGACGGCGTGGACAGCATATTGGAAGTCGATACGGCTGACCTCCTGCCGGCTCCCGACCTGACCGACGAGGGCGGCCGGGTCTTCGACCAGGCCGTCGAGCGCGACGGCGAGGTGGTGCTGCTGATCGATCCCAAGGCCCTGCTGGACCGCGCAGAGGCCGACCTGCTGAGCGACCTGACGGCGAAGTCGATCGCTTCGTGACCCGGATCCTCGTCGTCGATGATTCCGCCCTGGTCCGCCGGGTCCTCGGAGAAATACTCCGCGAAGGCGACTTCGAGGTCGAGTTCGCGCGTGACGGCGTGGAGGCGATGGAACGGCTGCACGCCTTCAAGCCGGACGTGGTGACCCTCGACGTCGAGATGCCCGGGATGGACGGACTGGAGGTGCTGGACCGGATCATGGTCGAGCGCCCCTGCCCTGTCGTCATGGTCTCGTCCCTGACGAGCGAGGGCGCGGAGACCACGCTTACGGCCCTCGAGCTCGGGGCCGTCGACTTCGTGCCCAAGCCCGGCGGCGTGCTGTCGCTGTCCGCGGACGAACTGGCCCCGAGACTGATCGACACGGTCGCCTTGGCCGCCAAGGCTCGCGTGCGAAGCTCCCTCAGGCTGGTCGAGCGCCTGCGCGCACGTCGAACGACGGGCGCGGCGGGCGCGAGGAAGCGCACGTCGGTGACGCGATCGACATCCTCGGCCTCGGGCGCCCCGTCCGGCCTGGTGGTGATCGGGACCTCGACCGGCGGCCCCGCCGCCCTCGACGTGGTTCTGTCCGATCTGCCCGAGACCTTCCCGTGGCCGGTTCTGGTGGCCCAGCACATGCCGGCCAGCTTCACCGGCTCTCTGGCCGCGCGTCTGGACGGCCTCTGCGCCTTGTCGGTGGTCGAGGTCACGGCGCCGACCCTGATCGAGACAGGCGTGGTGTACGTGGCGCGGGGCGACGCCGACATGATCGTCAGCCGCCGTTCCGAAGGCTTGGTGGTGTTGCCCGCGCCTTCCAGCGCCAAGCACCGGTGGCACCCGAGCGTCGATCGGCTGATGGTCAGCGCGATGGACCACCTGGCGGCCGACCGGCTGGCCGGCGTGCTGATGACCGGCATGGGCAACGACGGCGCCGGCGCCATGGCGGCCCTGCGCGCCGCCGGCGGACGCACGATCGCGGAGTCGGAAGCCTCCGCCGTCGTCTGGGGCATGCCAGGCGAACTGGTTAGGGCCGACGGCGCGGACTTCGTCGAGGACCTGGACGACATCGCCGGCCGTCTCATCCAGATGCTGATGCGATGAGCTCGCCTCCCCTCGCCCCCGAAGACCTGCAGCGGCTGAGCGACTTCCTCTATCGCCAGACCGGAATGCTGTTCGGCGAATCCAAGCGCTACTACATCGAAAGACGCGTCGCCGATCGCATGGCCGCCACCGGCTGCGCGAGCTTCGGCGCCTATTTCGGCGTGCTGCGCGCCGAACCAGCCGAGCGCGAGGCGTTGATCAATGCGTTCACCGTGAACGAGACCTACTTCTATCGCGAAGAGCACCAGCTGGCCTGCCTGAGCCGCGACCTGCTGCCCGACTTGGCCGGCAAGCGGCGGCCCGGCGACAAGATCAGAATCTGGTCGGCCCCTTGCTCGACCGGCGAGGAAGCCTATTCCATCGCCATCTGGCTGCTCGAGAACTGGCGCATGGTCGACGCCTACAACGTTGAGATCGTCGGCTCGGACATCGACACCCGAGCGTTGGAAGCCGCGCACGCCGGCGCCTATGCCGAGCGCTCCCTCGCCCGCCTGCCGCAAGCGCTTCGGCAGGCCTATTTCGAGCCCGCCAAGCGCCATCGCTGGCAGATCATCGACGATTTGCGGGAGTCGGTGACCTTCACTCCGGCCAACCTGATCGACGGACCGTCCCTGGCGGCGCAAGGCCAGTTCGATGTCATCTTCTGCCGCAACGTGCTGATCTATTTCGACGACGCCTCGCGGCTGGCCGCGGCCAGGAACCTCTACGACCGGCTCACGCCCGGCGGCTATCTATGCCTTGGCCACACGGAGTCCATGAACCGCATCAGCGACCGGTTCGTCGCGCGCCGGTTCGACGACGCCGTAGTCTATCAGCGGCCGGAGCGACCGGCTTGAACGACGATCTTCTGCCGCATTTCCTGATCGAGGGTCGGGATCTGACCGAACAGGCGGCGCACGACCTGCAGATGCTCGCGCGCGGCCCCGACAAGATCGCGCTCGATAGCTGTTTTCGGGCGATCCATACGCTGAAGGGATCGGCCGCCCTCTTCGACCTGCCGCCGATGGTTCGCCTGCTGCATGCGGCGGAAGACCTGCTGGGCGCCATGCGAAGCGGCGCGACGGCCGATCCGGCGGCCTTGCCCGCGCTAATCGAGGTGGTGGATCAGACCGACCGCTGGCTGGACGAATTGGCCGCATCCGCGGTCCTGAAGACCGGCGCCGAACAGGTCGAGAAACGCCTCGCCGCGCTCATGGGCCGCGCCCCGCCGCCGGAGGCCAGCGACACCGATCCCGTCACGACCAGACTTGGCGGCGTCGCGATCCGATACACGCCCCGCGCCGATTGCTATTTCGCCGGGGACGATCCTCTCGCGATCATCCGAGCCGTACCGGGGCTCGTCGATCTGCGGATCGCTCCACGCGAGCCATTCGGCGATCTGGCCCGGTATGATCCCTTCACCTGCAACCTTGTCATGGAGGCCGTTTCGACGGCCGAGCGCGGAGCGGTCGAGGCCGCCCTGCGCCTGGTGGCCGATCAGGTCGTGCTGTCGGAGCTCGCCCAGACGGCCAGTGTCGAAACCGTGGAAGCCGAGGTCCGCACCCTGCGGGTCGCGGCCGAACGGGTCGATCACCTGTCGGATCTCACCGACGAACTCGTGATCGCCAAGGGCGGGCTGGCGCTGCTGGCCGCGCAAGCCGAACGCCTCGCCGAAGGCCACGTCCTGGCCCAGGCGCTGCGGGCGCAGCAGGCCAGGCTCGACCGCCTTGTCGGCGAACTGCACGGAACGGTCGGCCGGATCCGGCAGGCGCCCCTCGCCCCGCTGTTCAACCGTTTCCCGCGCCTTGTACGCGAAGTCGCGCGGTCACTGGGAAAGACCGTGAGCTTCGAGGTCGAGGGCGGCGAGACCGAGGTCGACAAGGCCGTGGTCGACGGACTGTACGAGCCTCTCCTGCACGTGCTGCGTAACGCGCTGGACCATGGGATAGAGACCCCCGCGATGCGGGAGGCGTCGGGAAAGAGCGCCGCCAGCGCGCTGCGCCTTTCCGCCCGATCAGCCGGCGACCGGGTCGTGATCGAGGTGATCGACGACGGCGCGGGCATGGATCCGCGACGAATCCAGGACATGGCGCTCGCCAGGGGCCTGATCGACGAGAGCCAGGCCGCAGCGCTGGACGACCGCGCCGCCCTGGAGTTGATCTTCCTTCCCGGCTTTTCTACCGCCGCGACGGCCAGTGATCTGTCGGGTCGCGGCGTGGGCATGGACGCCGTCCGCTCGGCCGTCGCGCGCCTGGGCGGGCGGGTCGAGATCGCCAGCCAGGTCGGGAAAGGCTCGACCATCCGCTTAGTCCTGCCGATCAGCATGGCGCTGACCAAGATCATGGTCGTGACCTGTAGCGGCGAGCGGTTCGGCCTGGCGATCGAGGGCGTAGCCGAGACGGCCCGCGTCGCGATCGGCCAGTTGACGCCCGTGCGCGACACCGAAGCCTTCGTCCTGCGCGATCAGGTCGTACCCCTGGTCCACCTGGCCGACCTCGTAGGCGCCTCCAGGCCTACGCGGCCGGAGGTGCTGAGGGTCGTCGTCGCCAAGGTCGGCGACGAATCCGTCGGGATCGTCGTCGACGCCGTCGTCGATCGCCTGGACGCCACTATCCGGCCGATGAGCGGCCTGCTGGTCAACGCGCCGGGCGTCAACGGCTCGACCCTGCTGGCGGACGGGACGGTGCTGATGGTGCTTGATCTTCAGGAGTTGGTCGGATGAGCCTGCGGCTGGACGGCGACGTCATTCGCTTCGAAGGACAGTGTCGGGTAGAAGACACAGAGACTCTGGTGGCTTTGCTACACAAGGCGCCGGAGGCGAAGCTCGACCTCGCCGCCTGCCAAGGCATGCATGCCGCAGTCGTCCAGGCCATGCTCGCCTTCGGCCGTCCGGTGGTCGCGTGGCCGACGGAGGGCTTCTTGAAAGACCATCTGGCGCCGGCGCTCGCCGGGCTCCGCCCGACCAAGTTATAGTCGTAACGCCGATTGCCCCGGAAGGCCGGCGAACTGGAGAGTATCATGGGGACGACGGTTCTGATCGTCGACGACAGCAAGCTGGCCCGCATCGTCGTGGGCAAGGCCATCGCGGCGCTGCAGCCCGACTGGAATAGGCTTGAAGCAAGCGGCGCCGACGAGGCCCTGGCGCTTCTGGACTGCCAGGCGATCGACGTCGTGGTGCTGGATTTCAACATGCCCGGCCGCGACGGCCTGGAACTGGCCGAGGAACTGCGCGGGCGCTTCCCCAACATGCCGATCGCCATCGCCACCGCCAACGTGCAGGACGAAATCATCGCCCGGGCGCGCGAGGCCGGCGCGACCTTCATTCCCAAGCCGGTCACCGAAGACGGCATGCGCGGCTTCATCTCCGGCGCCGCCCTGCGTCTGCGATCGGCGGCGCAATGAGCGCCCACACGATCTTCCTGGAAGAACTGGAACGCGACGCCCTGACCGAACTGGTCAACATCGGCGTCAGCCGCGCGGCGAGCAGTCTGCGCAAGATGGTCGGTGAGCAGGTGCTGCTGTCGGTGCCGGCCGTCGAGGTCATGACTCGTGAAGGCGCGGCCGTGCTGATCCGCGAGCGCGAGAGCGGCGAACTGGTCGCCGTCCGTCAGGATTTCCAGGGCGTCTTCTCGGGCCGCGCGCTGCTGATCTTCCCCGAGACCAACAGCATGGCCCTTGTGCACGCGGTGACCGGCGGCGCGCTTTCCGTCGACGAGGCCGCCGAGATGGAGAACGAGGCGCTGGCCGAGACCGGCAACGTCGTTCTCAACAGCTGCCTGGCCACAATGGCCAACATGCTGCAGCAGCCGCTGACCATGTCGCTGCCGGAAGTGCTGCGCGGCGACGGCGCCTCGCTGTTCACGCTGTCGGACGAGAACGCCGATGGCGGCGTGGTGCTTTTCCTCTACATCAACTTCGCGATCAATGACCGCGACATCCGCGGCTACATCGCGATGCTGATGGACCTGCCTTCGCTGCAGGCCCTGAAGACTCTCATCAACGACTTCATCGAGCGGGTGGCGGGCGACGTCGGCTGATGCCCTCACTGTCTGAACCTATTGTCCAGCTTGGCGTTGTGGTGAGGTCATGACCGATCTAGCCGGACCAGCGACCCGCCATCGTGAAGGGGGCGCCAGCGCGGACCTCGACGCCCTGCGCGCCCTGGCCGGCCCGATGCTCGACGCCTTGGCGGGCGCGGGCGTCGCCCTGACCGTGACCGATCCCCGCCAGCCGGACGATCCCATCGTCTTCGTCAACGGGGCGTTCGAAGTGCTGACGGGATACGAGGCCCGCGAGGCGGTGGGGCGCAACTGCCGTTTCCTGCAGACGACCCAGACCGACGCGGCTACCCTGGCCAAGCTGACCGCAGACCTGGTGTCCAGCGGAGCGGCCTCGGCGGATCTTCTCAACCAACGCCGCGACGGCGCCTTGTTCTGGAACCGGATCAGCATCACCACCCTGCGCGACGCCAGCGGCTCGCCCGCGTTTCGGCTGGCCACCCAGGTCGACGTTAGCGTGGAATACCAGGACGCGGCCGTCGGCGACCAGTTGGGCGTCAATCAGCGCCGTCTGATCGAAGCCAAGGAGCGGCTTCGCCTGGCCCAGCGCGTGGCCGGCGCGGCCGGAGCCTGGGAGTGGGACATTCCTTCGGGCCGGCTGATCGCCGACGCCCGGTTCGCCGACCTCTACCGGCTGGATCCCGTGGAAGCCGCGGAAGGCCTGCCTACCTCGGCCTTCTTCGAGGGCGTGCATCCGTCCGACCGGATGCGTTTGAAGATCGCCATCGCCGGCGCGCTGAACGGCGCAGAGGTGTTCTCACGGGAGTATCGCCTGATCTCCGGCGGCGAGCTGCGCTGGGTTTCCGCCCGAGGCCGG
This sequence comes from Caulobacter endophyticus, assembly GCF_003116815.1. Taxonomy (GTDB): domain Bacteria; phylum Pseudomonadota; class Alphaproteobacteria; order Caulobacterales; family Caulobacteraceae; genus Caulobacter; species Caulobacter endophyticus. The sequence goes on along the minus strand of NZ_QDKQ01000071.1, from coordinate 75,326 downwards.
ACCTATCTCGACGACGCCGAAGCCCCTGCCCGCTTCACCGGCGTTCTGGTCGACATCACCGAGCAGAAGAAGGTCGAGGAGCGGCTGCGCATCGCCCAAACGGCCGGCGGCGTCGGCTCTTTCGAATATCTCAGCGGCTTCGGCACGGCCGAGGTTTCGGAAGCTTTCTGCCGACTTCTGGGCCTCCAGCCGGCCAGCAGCCTGCCGGTCCGCACCATCAACTCCGTCGTCCACCCCGACGATCCGCCTCTGATCGCCGGGCGCGACGGCCATCACGAGGTCGGCCCCGCCTTCCAGGAATTCAGAATCCGCCGAGCCGACACTGGCGAGGAGCGCTGGCTGGCCGCGCGCGGAGAATACCAGCCCGCGGCGGCCGGCGGCCTCAGCTTCATCGGCGTGGTCTACGACGTCACCGCAACCAAGGAGACGGAAGCCCGCCTGCGGGCGCTGACGCAGGCGCTTGAGGTTCGCGTCGAAACCAGCACCCAGGAACTCGATCGCGTCTGGAAACTGTCGCGCGACCTCCTGAGCATCACGGACACCAACTGCGTCTACCGCGCCGTCAACCCGGCATGGGAAAAGCTGCTCGGCTACTCAGCGGTTGACCTCGTCGGCACGGCCATGGGCCAGCTCGTTCACCCGGACGACCTCGCCCAGGCCCTGGAGAAGGCCGCCGGCCTGCGTCATGGCGAGCCGCTCGCCGATTTCGACTGCCGGGTCCGCACGCGGGACGGCGACTATCGTTGGATCAACTGGACCGCCTTGCCCGAGGGCGACGCCGTCTATGCCGTCGGGCGCGACATCACCCAGCGCAAGCTGCTCGAAGACCAGCTTCGCCAGAGCCAGAAGATGGAGGCCGTGGGCCAGTTGACCGGCGGACTGGCGCACGACTTCAACAACATGCTCACCGGCATCATGGGCGGCGTCGACATGGTTCGCCGGCGCATCGCGGAGGGACGTATCGCCGACATCGATCGCTTCCTGGAGGCGGCCATGCAGTCGGGGCAGCGGGCGGCGGCGCTGACCCATCGCCTGCTGGCGTTCTCCCGTCGCCAGACGCTGGACAGCCGGCCGCTCGATGTCGGCGCCCTGGCCGAGTCGATGGGCGATCTGCTGCTCCGCACGCTGGGCGAGCAGATCCAGCTTCGCATCGCCGCCGACCAGGATCTCTGGCCCGCCCTGGCCGACGACAACCAGCTGGAAAGCGCGATCCTCAACTTGGCGATCAATGCGCGCGACGCCATGCCGACCGGCGGCCGCCTGACGATCTCAAGCCACAACGTGACCCTGCCCGCCGAGGCGCTCGTCCACAGCGACCGCGCCGAGCCGGGCGACTATGTGGAGGTGAGGGTTTCCGACACCGGCTCGGGCATGCCGCCGGACGTGCTGGAAAAGGTGTTCGATCCCTTCTTCACGACCAAGCCGCTCGGCCAGGGCACGGGCCTGGGGCTGTCGATGATCTACGGGTTCGTCCAGCAGTCGCGCGGCCACGTCCGCATCGAAAGCCGGCAAGGCTTAGGCACGACAATCCATCTCTATCTGCCCCGCCACCGGGGCGAGATCGCCGACCAGGCCACGAACGACGCGATGAACGCCGGCGCGGGTTCTGGCGAAACCGTCCTGGTTATCGAGGACGATCCTTCGGTGCGCCTGCTCGTCGTCCAAGTTCTTGAGGAGTTGGGCTATCAGGCGATCGAGACCGAAAGCGGCCGCGACGCCATGCCGATCCTGCAGTCGAACCGCCATATCGACCTGCTGATCAGCGACGTCGGCCTGCCCGGCCTGAACGGCCGCCAGCTCGCCGACATCGCGCGCGAGCGACGTCCCGACCTGCCGATCCTGTTCATGACGGGCTATGCCGAACAGGCCGCTGACCAGTCGGCCTTCCTGGCCGCGCGCATGGAGATCATCGCCAAGCCGTTCGCCATCGCCGATCTCGCCCATCGGATCGGGGCGATCCTGCATAAGCGCGGCGGTTCTTGAGCACGGCCGCACAGGCCTCCTTCGAGAGCACGATCGCGGTAGCGTCGAACGTTACCGCAGCGAGCGCGAGATCGACATCGGGCGGAGGCCTCCGTCGAAGCCGTCTAAGCATACGAGATTTGCCGACCTGATCGACCTTCGGGCGCGAGGCCGGTCATGATCGGGATCGACCTTGGCCGGGTGAAGACGATCCTGACGCACGGCGCCGCCGTGGGCTCAGCCGGAAGGCCCGCAAAGACGCCGCGCGGCGTGCATTCGGGCCGTCAGCAATAAGCTGCCAGCAGCCAATCTCATTGATTGCGAAAATCGGACCACTCTTGCTATAGTTGTTTCTCGCAGTTCCAGGGGCGGAACCGATGGATCATCTAAAGGCGTCTAACGGCGCGGAGTCGTCCGATCCGGCCGCCCAGACGTCGGTCGATTGCGCAGCCGATCCGATCATGTCGCTGAAGACCATGTTCGTCGACATGGTTCAGGCCGGTCGTATCGCCAAGGGGCAATGCCCCGCCTTGCGGCCGGTCTTCCTAAAGCCGCATGGCGTGGCGGCGGCGCAATTCCAAATCCGTTCTGATCTGCCCGAACCCTATCGCGTCGGCCTCTTCTCCAACCCTGGCAAGGTGTTCGAAGCCTGGGTCCGCTTCTCGTCCGATACGCTGCCCTCGCTAGACGACTACAAGACGACCTTGGGTATCGGCATCAAGCTCTTTGACGTTCCGGGCAAGAAGCTGATCGGCAATCCGGACTCGCCGACCTTCGACTTCATTCTGCAGAATTTCGACGTCTTCTTCGTCGACACCGCCAGTGACATGTGCGCCTTCACCCAGGCGGGCGTCGTCAACCACGACTACGACCCCTACCTCAAGGCGCATCCGAAAACCGCCCAATTGCTCGACGCCATGGCCAAGCCCGTCGCGAGCGTGCTGGCCACGTCCTATTGGAGCGGCCTGCCTTTTGGCTTCGGGGAGACCTACGCCAAGTACAAGCTGGAGCCGACGCTTTACGTCGATCCGCCGGCCGCGGATCCGGCTGATCCCACCTATCTGGCGGCGGACCTGGCCGCCCGCCTGAAGGCTGGCGAAGCGCGTTTCCGCTTCATGGTGCAGTTGCGCACGACGCCCGACGCCATGCCGCTGGACGCGGCGACCGTCGTGTGGCCGGAGGACCTGAGCGCGCCCTTCCATGTCGCCGATCTCGTCATTCCGGCGCAGGACGTCAATGCGCGCGGTCAGGCGGACTACGGCGAAAACCTTTCCATGAACATCTGGCGCGTCACCGAACCGCACAAGCCCGTCGGCTCGATCGCCGACGCGCGGCGCGTCGTCTACGCGGCGGCCGCGGACCTGCGTCGCAACGTCAATGGCATCCCGCTGGGCGAGCCCGATACGCCGCGTCCACTGGTTGTCCAAGCTCCCGAGGGGAAAGATATGACCATCGTACGCGCCGCGATCCATCCCGCCATTGGCATAGCGCGCATTGGCGACGCCGAGGAGGCTTGGTTCATTGGGCCTGAAGTGGTCGATGCGCCGCCCGAAAGCGCCCCGCCGCCCGACTTTTATCGCGACGAAACCGGGGCGATCAAACGCCAGGCGGCGCGCTTCCGCATCTATGGCTACAACGCCGCCGGAGAGGTCGTCAGCGAGCTGACGAGCGACAACGCCGACGTCACCTGGACAGCGCACGTCGCCAACCGCAAGGCGCAATGGTACCAGTTCCAGTACGCGCTCGACATTCCCGAAGCGTTGAACGCCCCCGATAACGCCTTTTCGCTGCGCAATCCCAAGGTCAAGGACCGCGCGACCCTGGCCATCGATCCGGGCCCCCGCAGCATCTCTGGACGATCCGTGTCGGGGCCGGCCTATGCGTTCGACACCGGCGTGTTCCAAGCAGCGGCGGCCGAGCCGGTCGTCGTACCGCTCGGCGAGATCCAGACGGACGAGGCCGGTCGACTGATCTTCCTGGGCGGTCACGGCAAGTCGGCCTCTCCGACCGGGGCGCCGGTCTTCGATCCGGCCAATCCGCCGAGCTTCAACAACGCCGACGACTGGTATGACGATACCTCCGACGGGCCGATCACCGCCCAGGTGAGCATCAATGGCGTGGCCATTCCGGTGGAGTCCGCCTGGGTCGTCACCGCGCCGCCAAACTACGCACCCGACATTGTCAGCTGGCGTACGATGTACGACCTGATGTGCGATGTGTCGGTTCAGGCCGGCTGGATGGCGGCGCCGCAAACTCCATCATTCTGCCGGGACGTCCTGCCGATCCTGCAGCGGCTCAGCAACCTGCAATGGGTGAACAAGGGCTTTTCCGCCTATTTCGGTAAGGGCTGTCCGCTCGACTTCACCAATCCCGACCTGCTTGGGCGTCTCTCCCTGAAGCCGGCGGGGCAACGCGACGGCGAGGACCCCTATGGTGAACTGCGCGGCACCCTTTTCAACGGATTTCGCCCCCCTGCCCCCATAGTCGCCGAACCGGTGCAATGGCCGCATGTCCAGCCCTGGATCTATGGCGACGCCTTCGGCAGCTTTTCCGAAACGGGTCCCGGCAACATGCTGACCATGACCGGACTTCAGGAGGCGATCCTGCGGCAATGGGCGCAAGGCGACTTCGTCGCCGACTGGCCGGACAAGGAGAAGCCGCCGGCGACGATCGACCAGACGCCGCTGGCCGAGCAGCCGAATATGCTCGACCAGGCGGCCTTGCACTACTGCCTCTCGGACACCTTCCATCCAGGCTGCGAAATGACCTGGCCGATGCGCCACGCCAGCCTGTACTCATCGCCGTTCCGCATCCGTCAGCGACCAGCCGACCAACCCGAACCCGACTACGGTCCGACGATGACGCCTGTGCTGGTCGAGAAGGTCAACGGTCCGCTCTATGCTCAGCCGCCTGGCGGGATCACGCGCTGGATGGCGATCCCGTGGCAAGGCGACACCGCGTTTTGCCGGTCCGGCTATGATCCGCAGTTCGACCCGTACCTGCCGACGTTCTGGGCGGCTCGGGTGCCCAATCAGGTGCTGAGCGAAGATGACTACAATAAGGTCATCGACACCAGCTTGCCCCGCGCCGAGCGCGTCCAGGCCTATAACCGTCGGGTCAACTGGCTGCGGGCGATCCTGAACCCCGATCCGCCGCAGGTGATGCTCGACATGATCGCGGAATTTGGCCAACTGGGCATCGTCGAGGCTCGTCCCGGCGTTAAGGATGATCCCGACTTCCCCGACTACATCTATGTCGAGACGCTGGCGCCCGGAAAGCTCAAGGCCGCCGCCGATCAGGCCGTCCGTCTGCTGGCCGAGGCGCCGCATCCGCCGACGAAACTGGAACAGGCAGGCTGGGCCAGCCAAGAGCAACTGGAGGCCTTCCGAGCGGTTCGTGTCCAGAAGCGCTGAAGCCGCCGCGGAAGCTTTCCCCGATGACGACCTGGCGGGGCGCGCCAAGACGTTTGACGTCGTGGTCGCGGGCGCAGGCCCTGCCGGATCGATCGCCGCGCGCCGGCTGGCGCGCAGCGGTCTTGACGTGCTCATGCTCGATCGGCTTCGACCGGCTTCCATCCGTCTGGGCGAGGTTCTGCCAGGCGCGGCGCAGCGATTGCTGGTGCAGGAGGGCCTGGGCGAACTGACCGCCGCCTGCCACCACTCAGCCGTCACCGGCGGACTGGTGATCTGGGGCGATGACCGACCCGTCGCGAGCGACGCCCTTCGAGATCCTTATGGAGCCGGCGCGCGGCTTGACCGGGCGCGGTTCGACGCGGCGCTGCGCGACGCCAGCGTCGCGGCGGGAAGCCTATGGTCGCGAACCAACGCCCGCCATCTCGAACGCGACGGCGACGACTGGGTCATCTCTCGAGACGCGGGCTCCGCCGTGCGGGCCCGCATCATCATAGATGCAACCGGACGGTCGGCGCGGTTGCTGCGGCTTCTCGGGCAGTCCAGACGCCGCGGTGCGCCGCTGACCGCCCTCTATCGAGTTGCGCGACCAGAGAAGAACGCCGCGATGGCGCGCACCCTCATAGAGGCCAGGCCCGACGGCTGGCTCTATGCGGGCAAGCTCAGCGACGGTCGCTGGGCGATCGGCTATCACACGCTGCCCCAGGACGCGGTGCGCTTGCGCGCGTGTGAGGCGCAGCAGGCCGCGGCCATCGCGAGCGCGCCCTACCTTTCCGCCTGCCTGGGCGCCCTGGCGTGGGAAGGACCGATGGTCACTCGTGATGCGCGAGGCCTGACCGCGACCATGTCCAGCGGTCCTGGCTGGTTTGCGGTGGGCGACGCCGTGCTCGCCTTCGATCCGATCGCCGGACAGGGCCTCTTCAACGCCCTCCGCACGGCATTGGCGGCCGCCGAAGCGATCATTACCGCTCGGACACCGGACGCGACCGCTTACGCCGCCGAGCTTGCCCGCGTGACCGCCATATATTCCGAACGGCGACAGGCGCTCTATCGGTCCGAAGAGCGGTGGCCGGAGCAGACCTTCTGGCGCCAACAGCGCGCGCCCCTCGCCTAGTTCACCCAAGCCACGGCTGCGAAGTCGATTGCAGACATTGGCCTACCGACAAGACGATGGATCCTGCCGCTGCGTCGGCCTTGGGATTGGGCCTGTACATCGACTTCTAGCGGTCGGCTTTCAATGCCAGTCCCTCCGTCGGCGGGAATGGCGCACGCACCCCCGCCTGCTTGATCACAGCGCCGCGATGCATGACGAAGTCGACCTGCTCCAGCCGGCGCACGTCCTCGAGCGGGCTGCCCTTCACCGCGATGATGTCGGCGTCCATGCCCGGCGTCAGGGCGCCGATGCTGTCACCGCGGCCGAGCAGCGAGGCGGCGTTAGCCGTTGCGGCCGAAATCGCCTGCATCGGCGTGAGCCCTCGCTCGACCAACAGGGCGAACTCCCGGGCGTTGTCGCCATGGACCGACACGCCGCTGTCGGTGCCGAACGCGATCTTCACGCCCGCGCGTATGGCCCTTTCGTGGTTGGGTACAGCCGAGCGCCCCTCCCCTACCTTGGCCGCTGCAGCCGGTCCCAGCTGTCCCGCCCTGGCCTGGGCCAGGGTGGCCACCGGCGCCAGCATGGTCGGCACCAGGAAGGCGCCCTTCTCCCTGAACAGCCGGATCGTCTCGTCGTCGAGGAAAGTGCCGTGCTCGACGGAGTCCACCCCGGCCTGCAAAGCGGCCTTGGTCCCTTCCATGGCGTGACTGTGGGCCGTGACCTTGCGTCCGAAGGCGTGGGCGGTCTCGACGATGGCCTTCATCTCCTCGGGCGTCATCTGCCGGCCAAGCCCGCCGGCGACGTTGGAGGTGACACCGCCGGTGGCGGCGAACTTGATGACCAGCGCGCCCAGGGCGATCTGCCGGCGGACGGCGCGGCGACAGTCGTCGGGACCGTCGCAGACATTGATCTGGTGCAGCTCGACCGTGTCGGAAATCCCCTCGCGCAGGCCGTTGCGGCCGTCGCCGTGGCCGCCGGTGACCGAGATCATCTGGCCGGCGTTGACGATGCCCGGTCCCACCACGTCGCCGCGATCAACCGCGTCCCGCAGCGCACGGATCGACCGGGGGTCCGACCCCAGGTCGCGCACCGTCGTGAAGCCGGCCTCGACCGTGGCGCGGGCGCTCATCTGCATGGTGACGAACACGTCCTGCACGTCGCGGCCGCTGGCGTCCATGCGGGCCAGCAAGGGATTGCCCCTGCCGTTGAGGTGGACGTGGCTGTCGATCAGGCCCGGCAGCACGAAGCGGTCGCGCAGGTCGATGACCCGCGTCCCCGCCGGCGCCTCCGCAAATCCCGAGCGCACCTCGGCGACCTTGCCGCCGCGCAGCACCAGGGTGGAGGGACCGCGCGGCGCGGTCCCCGGCTTGTCGAGCAAGGCCCCGGCCAGGACATAGGTCTCGGTCGGGTCGAGGGCCCGGGCCAGGCTCGCCGCCGGAACAGCGAGGGCCAGGGCCATGAGCGTCGCGAGGATCGTGCGCTTCATCTCACTCTCCCCCTAGAACCGCAGGGTCGCCGAGACGGCGTAGCGCCGCCCCAGGACGTCGTAGGTCGACGGATAGGTGTTGCCCGCGTTGAAGGACGAAGGCCCCGCGTTGGCGCCGACGATCGGCGGCTGGCGGTCGAACAGGTTCTGGATCCCGAGCGTCAGGGTGACGTCATTGGGCAGGTTGGCCTTGCCTGTCAGGTCGAAGTAGTTGGCGGCCTTGATGCGGGCGAACTGCGGCAGCACCGCCGTCGAGCCCAGCGGCTCGTACTTCACCTCGTCGATGTAGCGCCACAGCAGCGAGGCCTCGTACATGCCCACCGTCAGGGTCGTGCGCTGGTTCCAGCTGATCTTGGGCTGGATGGCGCCGTTGGTCGTGGCGTTGAAGCCGAAGGCGTTGCAGTTGGTGCTGTAGTAGCCGACACACTCGCGGTTGACCGAGGTCGGCGTGGCCTGGAACTTCGACGCGTGGGTCCAGTTGCCGTTGAAGCCGACGTCGAGACGGCCAAAGCCCAGGTCGTGGCGGTAGTTGACCGTCAGGTCGACGCCGTCTGTCTCGATGACGCCCAGGTTCGACAAACGCAGCGGCAGGCCGGCGGTGTTGGACACTGGACCCGACAGCTGGCCGGTCAGCGGGTTGCGGCGGATGGCGGTGCAGGCGGCGGTGACGGCCAGGCTCGGGTTGACCGAGCCGAAGCAGGCGTCGACCGCGTCGCCGATGGTCGGCGAGGTGATCGCGTCGGTGATGCGGATGTCATAGTAGTCGACCGTCACCGTCAGGCCCGGAATCGCGCGCGGCTGCAGCACCACGCCCAGGGTGTAGGTCTTGGCGTGTTCGACCCCGAGGTCGGGATTGCCGCCGCTGGTCACGTTGACCGAACCGGCCGCCGGCGGATTGATCGAGCCGATCTGGCTTTCCGGCGCGCCTTGGGCCAGGCAGATGGCGCGCAGGGCGGCGTTGTTGACCGGCAGGGCCAGCTGGCAGGGATCCACCACCAGCTGGCCCGTGGTCGTGGCCGTGGCCGAGAACAGCTCGGAGATGCTGGGCGCCCGCGACGCGCTCTGGTAGTTGCCGCGGAACTTCACGCCCGACACCGGCTCCCAGCTGCCGCCGGCCTTCCACGTCCAGTTCTTGCCGGCCGTGGAGTAGTCGGAGTAGCGAACGCCCGTCTCCAGGGTGAGGCTGCGGACGAAGCGCCTGTCCTCGACCAGCGGGGCGATCAGCTCGCCGAACAGGTCGGTGACGTCGTACTCGCCGCGCACCGGCACGGTGACGTTCTGGCCCAGGATCTCGCCCGACATCTTGCTCAGGGAGTCCGCATCGGTCGAGGCGACGTACTTGCGGTACTCGGCGCCGACGGCGATGGCCACGGGGTTTTCGGCCAGCGGGCTGGAGAAGCCCAGATCGCCGTTGACCACGCCGTTCAGGGTCAGCAGCGAGGTCTTGGTCCGCTGCTCGGTCGTGGTGTTGAGGAAGGCCAGCATCTCCTTGGTGATCGAGCCTTCGGCGCCGAACACGTTCAGCGGCACGCAGCCGTTGGTGTTGGTCAGGCAAGTGTTGGCGTTGGTGGCCAGCAGGGCCTGCTGCACCAGCGAGAAGCGCGGCAGGTCGCTGTTGCGGCTGATGACCTCGCTCTCGCCGTACGTCCCGTAGACGTCGTAGCTGAGATTGTCGGTGATCGCCCCACGCACGCCGCCCTTTAGCTGGAAGTAGGTGGTGGTGATCTCGGTGCCGCGCGGCCCGCCTTCGGAGAAGCGGCGCACGCCGGTGGTGTTGAAGGTGCGGTAGTTCGGGTCCGACGGGCTGGTGGCGACGGCGGCGGCCGCGCATTGGGCCGTGCTCAGGCCGTTGGCGGCGCAGAACTGACTGCGGGCGGCGGCCGGAAGGTACGGATTGCTGTAGGGGATCGTGTAGGTCTCGCCCTGCAGGCCCGACGGCGCCAGCTGCAGCGTCACGATGTTCTTGGAGAACAGCGACTGGCCGTAGATCTCCAGCGCGTCATTGGCCTTGTAGCGGGCCGCGCCGAAGGCGTTGAAGCGTTTCAGCGGCGTCTGGAAGAGCTGGTAGGGGTTCACGTTGAACAGCGTGCGGGCCAGGCCCTCAGGCGCGGGCGCCGTCGAGAAGGCGCCTGTGGTCGGGTTGATCTGGCGTGTGCCCAGCCCCGGCAGCGAGAAGGCGCCGGGCGCAGTGAAGGTCGAACCGCTGGTCGCACCGGTCACCGAGTTGATGTTGATCCTGGCGAAATCGCGTTGATCCTGGAACAGCGCGTCGGACTTCTGGTAGCCGAGGCCCAGCACGGCGTTGCCGCGACCATCGTCGAAATTGCCGCCGACCACGCCGTCGATCCGCCAGACCTTGGCGTCGCCCTGCTCGGTGACCTGGTGGCTGGCGGTGATCTGGGCGCCGCTGAAGTCGCGCTTGGTGATGAAGTTCACCACGCCCGACACCGCATCGGCGCCGTAGGTGGTGGAGGCGCCGCCGGTCAGCACGTCGACGCGATCGACCAGGGCCAGCGGGATGTTGTTGAGGTCGGCAAAGCCGTTGAGGTCGGTCGGCACGATGCGCGAGCCGTCCAGCATGACGACGTTGCGGTTGGCCCCCAGGCCCCGCAGATTCACCGTCGCCGCGCCACGGCTGCCGAAGCTGACATTGGAGCCGACGCCCGGCACCGCGCCCGGCAGGGTGCGCAGCACTTCCTCGGCGACGTTGGACTGGCGCATGGCGATCTCGCCGGCCCCGATCACCGCCACGGGGGTGGACTTCTGAAGGTTGGGATTACGGATCAACGTCCCGGTGACGATGACTTCCTCAACCAGAACTTGCCCTGCGGAAGAGACGCTTTCAGAATTTGCCTCCTGCGCCATTGCGATAGACGAGAACCCCGTCGACATGGCGGCCAACGAAATCGTCGCCACCAGCATGTTGCGCTTGTTGGACACTAGCGATCCCCATTTTTTATTTGAGAGCAGACCCGACTGCTCTTCCCCTCTGCATTCACGATTGGAGGCGGCCATTCGCGCGGCAATGACATTTGCCTCATCAATCGATAGCCGCCGCGTCATCGCCCCGCTCAGCCCTGGCCCGCCAGGGCTTGACGCGCCCCGCTCTCGGCAGGGCCGGCTCCCGCGCGCTCAAGCAGGCGGCGGGCCTGCTCGAAATGCGGGCGATCCAGCATGCGGCCGTCGAGCGCCAAAGCCCCCGCGCCAGGCGAAGCGGCGAACAGCTCGACCACCTTCCTTGCCCAGGAAAGCTCCTGATCTGTCGGCGCAAAGGCCGTGTTGATCACCGAGACCTGGTCGGGATGGATGGCCATCATCCCGACGAAGCCCTCCGCCCTTCCCCGCGCGACGTAATCCGCCAGCCCCTCCAGGTCTCGGAAGGCCGGATAGACGGTCTCGAACGCCCCGACCCCGGCGGTCGCGGCTCCGGCCAGGCAAAGCGAGCGCGCCAGCCGGCAGACGTCGCTGTAGCCGCCGTCGGTTCCGCGATTGGTCGCCGCCCCCAGCGCGACAGGCAGGTCTTCCGCCCCCCAGGTCAGGCCGATCAGCCGGCCCCTGACACTGGCGTAGGAGCCCAGGCTGAACAGCGACGCCGGGGTCTCGGTGGCGATCGGCAGCACGCCGATCGATCCGATGGGCATGCCCGCCCTCGCCTCCAGGGCGTCGAGATAGAGGCCCAGCCGCGACACGTCTTCGGCGCCGTCGGGCTTGGGCAGCACGATCGCGTCGGGCGCGGCCTCGACCACCGCCGCCAGGTCGGCCAGGGCGTGGGGCGAGGACAGTGGATTGATCCGCACCAGCGCCTTGCAGGCGCGGGCCGCCGAGAGCGCCTCGACCGCCAGGCGGCGCGCGGAGGCCTTGCCCGCTTCGGACACCGAGTCCTCCAGGTCGAGGATCACCGCGTCGGCGCCGCAGGCCAGCGCCTTCTCCATCTTTCGCGGCGCGTCGGCCGGGGCGAACAGCAGGCTGCGCATCACGCCGCCTCGCGCCGCATCAGCGCTGTGCGCCGGCAGCGGCAGACGAGCTGGTCACCCTGGTTGAAGGCCCGGTGCTCGAACACCACGATCCCGGCGTCGGGCCGCGAGCGACTTTCGCGCCGCTCGATCACCTGCGTCTCGAAACGCAAGGTGTCGCCCAGGAACACAGGCGCGGGCATGGCTACCGCGTCGTAGCCGAGATTGGCCACCAGCGTGCCCAGGGTGGTGTCGCCCACCGACGCGCCGACCATCAGCGAGAACGTATAGAGTCCGTTGACGACGATCCGCCCGAACTCCGTGCCGACCGCGTACTCGGCGTCGAGATGCAGCGGCTGCGGATTGTGGGTGAAGACGCAGAAGGTCAGGTTGTCGGTCTCGGTCACCGTCCGGCGCAAGGCATGGGTGATCGTCTCGCCCTCCAGGAGGGCGTCATAGGTCTTGCCGGTCATGGGAAGCGTCCTGAAAGGGCCGAAGCGTCAGGCGGTCATGTCGTCGCGGCGCGGCATTCGCGTGGACAGCGCCACCAGGAAGGACAGCAGGCAAAGGCCCGCGACATAGACGAAGAACCAGCCCTCGTGCCCGACCTGCTTGAACCACAGGGCCAGGTACTCAGCCGATCCGCCAAAGATCGCCGCCGACACGCTGTGGGCCAGGCCAACGCCCAGAGCCCGCACGTGCGAAGGAAAGAGTTCGGCTTTGAACAGGCCGCTGATCGCCGTGTAGAAGCTGAGGATCGTCAGGGCCGCAAGCACCAGAAGGAAGGCCTGCACCGGCCCCTCGACCTTGCCTAGCGCCGTCAGCAACGGCACGGCGGCTAGTGTCATGACGCCGGTGAAGATCAGCAGGCAGGTGCGGCGGCCGATGCGGTCCGACAGCGCGCCGATAGCCGGCTGCAGCAGCATGAACACCACCATGGCCGCGGTCATCACGCCACTGACCGTCTTGACGTCCATGCCGGCCGAATTGACCAGGAACTTCTGCATGTAGGTGGTGAAGGTATAGAGCGTCACCGCGCCGCCGGCGGTCAGCGCGACCACCACGAAAAGGGCGTGCGGGTGGCGGGCCAGAGCCGCCAGGCTGCCGGCCTCGCGGTCCTTGGCGCCGTCGGCCGGGGTCACCGTCTCGTGCATGTGGTCGCGCAGCAGCAGCACGACGAGCGCGATCACCGCCCCAAGGGCGAACGGGATGCGCCAGGCCCAGGCGCGGATCGTGTCTTCCGGGAAGGCCTGCTGCACGAGGATCAGCACCAGCAGGGCGCTGAGCTGGCCGCCCATCAGGGTGACGTGCTGGAAGGCCGCGTAGAAGCCGCGGTTCTTCGTCGAGGCCACTTCGCTGAGATAGGTCGCCGCCGCGCCGTACTGGCCGCCGGTGGAGAAACCTTGGGCGAGGCGCGCGACCAGCAGCAGAAGCGGGGCGGCGGCCCCGATCACGGCGTAGGTCGGCAGGGCGGCGATCAGCAGAGATCCGGCGCCCATCAGCAGCACCGAGGCCACCATGGCCGCGCGGCGGCCGCGCCGGTCGGCGTAGCGGCCGAAGAACCAGCCGCCCAGCGGACGGATGAGGAAGCCTACCGCATAGATGCCCGCCACGTTCAGCAGCTGAGCCGTACGATCGCCCTGCGGGAAGAACAGCGGCGCGAAATACAGCGCCATGAAGGCGTAGACGTAGAAGTCGTACCACTCGATCAGATTGCCCGCCGAGCCGGCCATGATGGCGCGCAGCCGCTGGCCACGGGTCAGTTCGGAAGCGGAGGTGATCGGGGTTTCTGAAGCCATACGTTCTGAAGGAAGCGCCGTCATGCGCGGGCGCCCGCCGCGCGGTTGTCTGAGCGTTCCATGGCGCCCTCCCCTACTCTGCGTCCCGGCCGGTCTTCGCGGCGTTCGCCCCGAGCCCGAACCGGTTATTTTCGGCGACGCTAGCCACGAGCCGCGTCACGACCAATGACAACATGGTCATAGGTTGATGCCAGGATTGAACGAAAGCCGCGTCCTCCCCTGCCATCCACAGCCATTGATAGCTGGGGCGCATCGACAGATACCGCCTTTCGCATGCAACAGCCCCGGCGCGCGCCTTAGGCTGGCGGCGAGGCCGGACCGTTCGTCCGGCGACTGAACTTTCGGGGACGGCGGGACGATGCTCGACAGACGACAGCTTCTCGGGAGCCTGGGCGCGGGCCTCGCCGCGCCGGCCATGGCCTTCGCCGCCGGCCGCACCCTAGACGTGGCCTATGTGAACGCCTCGATCTGGACAGGCGCGCCCGGCGCGTCGGGCCGTCCCCGCGCCCTGGGCGTCATCGGCGACCGCATCGCCGCGATCGGCGCCGAGCAGGTGCGCGCCATGAGCGGCAAGCGCACGCGCGTCGTCGACCTGCAGGGGGCGTTCGTGCTGCCCGGCTTCACCGACAACCACACCCACTTCCTGCGCGCTTCGCAGGCGCTGAGCGCCGCCGACCTGCGCGGCGCGGCCAGCCGCGAAGAGCTGGTGCGCCTGATCGGCGCCTCGGCGGCGGCGCTGCGGCCGGGCGCCTGGCTGCAGGGCGGCAACTGGGACCACGAGCGCTGGGGCGGCGAACTGCCGACCCACGCCTGGATCGACGCGGTCACCCTCAACACCCCCGTGGCCGTCGCCCGCCAGGATCAGCACATGCTGCTGCTCAACGCCCTGGCGCTGAGGCTGGCCGGCATCACCCGCGACACGCCCGATCCCGAAGACGGGGTGATCGTGCGCGACGCCAGGGGCGAGCCGACGGGCGTGCTGAAGGACGGCGCCCGCCGACTGGTCAAGCGCGTGATCCCGCCTGCCAGTGACCGCGAGGTCGAGGACGCCCTGGCGCGCGGCGCGGCCTACGCCCTGAGCCTGGGCGTGACCCAGGTGCACAACACCGAGATCGACTGGGTGACGCAGGAAGGCCTGCGCCGCCTGCGCAAGCGCGGCGAGACCGACCTGCGCTTCTATTCGTTCGTGCCGCTGGTCGACTGGCGCAGGTTGGCCGACCTGGTGGCGGCCGAGGGACGCGGCGACGACTGGGTGCGCTGGGGCGGGGTGAAGGGCCTGGTCGACGGCTCGCTGGGCTCGCGCACCGCCCTCTTCCACGACCACTATGTCGATGCGCCGGACAGTACCGGCATCGTCGTCACCAAGCCCGCCGACCTGAAGGAATGGGTGACAGGCGCCGACAAGGCAGGCCTGCAGGTGACGGTCCACGCCATCGGCGACGCGGCCAACGACGAGATTCTCGATATCTATGCCGAGGTCGAGAGGACCAATGGCAAGCGCGACCGCCGCTTCCGCATCGAGCACGCCCAGCACCTGGCGCCGGGCGCGATCGGTCGCTTCAAGGCGCTGGACGTGATCGCCTCGGTCCAGCCCTACCACGCCATCGACGACGGCCGCTGGGCGATCAACCGCATCGGCGCCGAGCGCCTGAAGGGCACCTATGCCTTCCGCTCGCTGCTCGATTCCGGCGCGCGAGTGACCTTCGGCTCGGACTGGCCGGTGGCCCCGCTCGACCCGCGCCAGGGCCTGGTCGCCGCCGTGCTGCGCGAGACCATCGACGGCGCCAATCCCGGCGGCTGGCAGCCGCAGGAGAAGGTGTCGATCGAGGAAGCCCTCACGGCCTACACCCGCACCAACGCCTATGCCGGCTTCCAGGACGACCGCCTGGGCGTACTGGCGCCAGGCTTCCTCGCCGACTTCGTGGTGATGGACGCCGACCTGCTGGCCATCGATCCGGCCGGCCTTCCCAAGACCAAGGTCCTGCGGACCATCGTCGGCGGCAAGCAGCGCTTTGCCGCCTGAAATCGGAGCTTCCGGCGCCGCCCCCCGGAGCGGCGCCGGCCGGCGATCAGCTGGCGAGCGCCCGCTCGACCGCCGGTTCGGCGCCCACCAGGCCGAAGAGATCGCGCGGGTCGGCGGGCGCGGCCAGCATGTCCAGTCGCGTGGCCCCGCCGACGACGGCGATGCGGTCGCGCAGGTAGCGCAGCGCCGAGAAGTCCTCGATCGCGAAGCCGACGGAGTCGAAGACCGTGATCTGGCCCGCCCCGCGCCGGCCAGGCGCCTGGCCGCTGACCACCTGCCACAGCTCGGTGACCGGGAAATCGGGCTCCAGCTGCTGGATCTCGCCCTCGATGCGGGTCTGGGGCGTGAACTCCACGAACACCTCGCCGCGCCTCAGGATATCGGACTGCAGTTCGGTCTTGCCCGGGCAGTCGCCCCCGACCGCGTTCAGGTGCACGCCGGCCCCGACCATGTTGTCCGACAGGATGTGATTACGGGCCCGATCGGCCGTGACAGTGGTGACGATATCGGCCCCCAACACCGCCTCGGCCGCGCTGGCGGCGGCGACGATGTCGAAGCCGCGTCCGCGCATGTTGGCCATGAACTTGCGGGTCGCGGCCGGGTCGATGTCGAACACCCGCAGGCGGCGCACGCCCAGCACGGCGCGGAAGGCGTGAGCCTGGAACTCCGACTGTGCGCCCAGGCCGATGATCGCCATGGTCTCGGCGTCGTCGCGGGCCAGGTGACGGGCCGCCATGGCCGAGGTCGCCGCCGTGCGCAGGGCCGTGGTCAGCGTCATCTCGGCGATCATCTCCGGATAGCCGGTGCGCACATTGGCCAGCACGCCGAAGCCGACCACCGTCTGCAGGCCGTCGGCCGTGTTGCCGGGGTGACCGTTGACGTACTTGAAGGTGAATTCGCGACCGTCGCTGGTGGGCATCAGCTCGATCACGCCGTGGTCGGAGTGGCTGGCCAGGCGAGGCGACTTCTCGAAGTCCTCCCAGCGCCGGAAGTCCTCCTCGATATAGCCCGCCATTTCGGCAAGCACGGTCTCGATCCCGATCTGCTCGACCAGCTTCACGACGGCGGCGACATCAACGAACAGCAAGGCCTTCTCTCCTCCTCGATCAGTGGAGAGAGCCTAGGCCGGGCGGCGATACGGCCGACATTGCGAAACCTCATCGATTTCACGCCGTCTCTTGGCGAATTGCACAGCCCGAACACGAACTTTTCGCATGCATATATTTGACCCCCTCGACAAGCGCCTGGTGGCCCTGCTGCGTGAGGACGGACGCGCGCCCGTGTCCCGGCTGGCGACCCAGCTGGGCGTGTCGCGTCAGACGGTGGAGAGCCGCCTGGGGCGGCTGATCGACAGCGGCGCGGTGCTGGGCTTCACCGTACGGGTGCGCCAGGACCTGGACCCCGGCGAGGTGCGGGCGGTGATGCTGATCGAGGTGGTGGGCAAGTCGACAACGGCGGCGATCCGCAGCCTGCGGGGCCTGCCCGAGCTGCACTCGCTGCACACCACCAACGGGGCCTGGGACCTGGTGGCCGAGATTCGCGCGGCCAGCCTTGCCGACTTCGACCGGGTGCTGCGCGACGTACGCGAGATCCCCGGCATTCAGAACAGCGAGACCAGTCTGTTGCTAAGCAGCGTCTAGGCGATGGCAGGGCCTCAGCGGCCCGGATTGAACCGCGTCATCCAGTCGGCCAGATCGCCTTGGCCCAGGCCAGCCATGATGTCGGCATAGACGTCGTCGCGCTCGTCCTGCCCCAGCTTGAAGCGGCCGTCGACACGTTCGACCTGCGCCCGAAAGGCGACGACACCGCGGCCCAGGCGCCCGTAGCGTTCGCCCATCTCGGTGGGCGACCAGGCGTTGGGGCGGCCCTCCTCCATCGCGTCAGACAGACGCTCCAGAGCCTCCTCGACGGAGGCCGCGCCAAAGCGCACGTGTGCGGCGATGCGCAGAACCGCATAGTTCCAGGTGGGCGCCTGGGTGCGGTCGGCCATCCAGGACGGCGAGACGTAGCCGTGCGCCCCCATGAACAGCAGCAGCGCCCGGCCGTCGGCCTCGAGATCGGCGACCTGCGGGTTGGAGCGCGCCAGGTGGCCGGTCAGCGTGACCAGCATGCCGTCGGCGTCGAGGTCGGCCAGCAGCGGCGCCGGCGTGGCCCGAAAGCCCGATGCGCCATGCGTAACGATCCAGGCCAGCGGATTGGCGGCGATGAGGTCGGCGACGTCCTGGTTGGTCCAGGTTTCAAAGGGTCTGGTCACGAGGCGGACGATCCGGTCTTGGCAAGCAGCGCAACGGCGCCGTCGTGGATGACGCCGCGCGCGGCCAAGCCGTCGATCTGGCGTTGGTCATAGCCGCAGGCGGCCAGGATCTCGCGGGTGTCGGCGCCCAAGGACGGCGCGGCGCGGTCGGGAACCCGCTCGACGCCCTCGAACACCACCGGCTGCGGCAACGCGCGGGTCACGTCCGGCGGATAGTCGCCCGACGGCGTGAAAAAGCCGATGTCGGCCAGGTGCGGGTCGTCGATCAGGTCCTGCATCGAACGCACCGGCGAACACGGGATGTCGAGCCTGGTCAGGGTCTCGACCCAGTCCCTGGTGCTGCGCGTCGCCAGTATGCCCGAAAGCTCGCCATAGAGAGCGCCAATCCGGCGGTTTCGCTCGACAGGGTCGGCGAACCATGGGGCCTCGAGAATGTCGCTCCGGCCGGCTTCGGCGAAAAAGCGGGTCCACTGAGGCTGGGTGTAGGGCAGCACCGCCAGCCAGCCGTCCAGCGTTCGGTATGGGCGACGGTCGCGGGCGAACAGCCGCTTGTAGCCCATGCCCTCGCCGGTCTCTCCGAAGGTGGCGCCGGCCAGATGCTCGTTGAGCAGGAACGAGGTCACGGCCTCGAACATCGGCGCCTCTATGCGCATCGCCTCGCGACGGCCGCCGGCGCGGGCGACCAGGGCCGCCAGCACGCCGTAGACCGTGTAGAGCGCCCCCACCTTGTCGGCGAGATTTGTCGGCACGAACTGCGGGTCGTGGCCGAAGTTGGTGGACAGCCCCGCCAGGCCGCTGGCCGCCTGGATGATGTCGTCGAAGGCCGGCAGGTCGCGATAGCGACCGCCCTGCCCGAAGCCGATCGCCGAGCAGTGGATGATCGCCGGATTGAGCGCGCGAGCGGCCTCGAAACCAAGACCTAGCCGCTCGATCGCATCGACGCGCATGTTGTGCAGCAGCACGTCGCATTCTTCGACCAAGCGTTGGGCGATGGCCTGGCCCTCGGCGCTCTTGAGGTCGACGGCGATGACCTTCTTGTTGCGGTTGTTGTTGAGGAACATGGCCCCGCCGCCGGCCCCGACGGGCGCGGCGGTGCGGGCGATGTCGCCGCCCAGGGGCTCGATCTTGATCACCTCCGCGCCCAGGTCGGCCAGAATCTGGCCGGCGAAGGGTCCCATCACCACTGCGCTGAGTTCGACGACCCGGATACCGCTCAACAAGGGTGTCATTACGCGTCCCGATGACCAGAAGACCCGCCATGCCCAGGTGGAGCGGCGGCATGCATCCTCTATGCGGTCCGTGTCGCGAGGCCTTCAATGTCGCCCTGATTATCTATCGATGCGCCTCGCGCATGCCGTTCCGCGCTGTGTACGGAAGAAGCGACGACGGCCGGCCACGAGGCCTGGACACCGCGCTTTCGGCGCCGATAGGGTCCGCGCCGCAAAGCCCCCCGGGGCCGACTGGACCTTCCCATGCGTATCCGCCTGACCCTTCCCCAGATCGAAGCCTTCCTGAAGCTTACCGAGCTCGGCAGCTTTCGCGACGCGGCCACGGCGCTGGGCGTCTCCCAGCCGGCCTTCAGCCGCACCATCCAGCTGATCGAGGGGCGGATCGGCGCGCGCCTGTTCGACCGCGACACCCGCAACGTCACCCTTACCGCCGCCGGCGAGCACCTGCGCCCGCTGGCCGAGCGGCTGCTGAAGACCTACGATGAGGCCTTCGACGAGCTGGACCAGTTCATTGGCGGCCGTCAGGGCCGGGTGCGCATCGCCGCCCTGCCCTCCGTCGCCGCGGCCGTCCTGCCGGCCGCGATCAAGGAGTTCCAGTCAAAGCATCCCGAGGTGCAGATCGATATCTGGGAAGACGTATCGGGACCCGTGCATCGCGCAGTAGCCGCCGGCGAGGCCGATATCGGCCTGGCTACGCCGCCGCCCGCCCAGAGCGACCTGCGCTATCGGGCCCTGATGCCCGACGAACTTGTGCTGGTCTGCCGGCACGACGACCCGCTGACCGCCGGCGAGGTCTATCCCTGGTCGGTGCTGGCTGACCGGCCGTTCATCGGCATGAGCGCCGACAGCAGCCTGCATGGTCTGATCGACGCGGCCTTCAAGGAGGCGGACCTGGCCATCAAGCCGCTGTTCAACTGCAAGCAGCCGACTACGATCGGCAGCCTGGTGGCCGAGGGGCTGGGCCTTTCGGTTCTGCCGCGCCTGACCCTGGCCCAGATCGCCTCGCCGGCCCTGACCTGGCGACGGCTGGAAACGCCGACGATCGCACGCTCGATCGGCATGATCACCCACGCAGCCCATTCGCCCTCGCCAGCCGGCCTGTTGTTCAGCAAGGCGATCGAGCGCGCGGTCAGGCGCTCGCAGGCGGCCTAAGGTCTAGACTCAATTACATCGATCCTGAGACCGGCCAGCGCAGGCCGGACCTCAACAGCCGGCCCGAGCACATCAAGGTGGCGGTCGAAGGCATGCTCAAGCGCCTGCGCACCGACCGGATCGACCTCATCTACCAGCACCGCGTCGATCCTCAGGTCCCCATCAAGGACGTCGCCGAAGCCCTGGATGGGCAAAGCGTGACCTGGTTGAGCCCGGTGACGGACGCCGAATATCGCGCTCCCTCCCGGTAAGAGCCCAGTTCCCAACGACCGATCGCGTCCGATGCCGCCAACACATGACGGCGGCGAAGTTGCGAGCTGGCGCGCGACCAGCAGATTTCTGATTGGGAAAGTCCCTTCCGGATTCGTCATATCCATGAAGGCGCGAATGCGAGGCGATCGCCGATCTCTCTCAGCCCCCTCGCAACGATCCGGAAGGCCCCCATGAACGCACACGTCTCGATCCACGACCCGTCCCGCGCCAAGCGGCTCAAGGCCCGCACCAACACCACCCACGAGCAGCTCGACAGCCGCATCATGTCGCTGGAGCCGTTCCGAGACCGTGTTCGCTACAGCAAGTTCCTGAAGGCGCAGTGGGGCTTCCATCGCGAAATCGACGCGCTCTACACGCACCCGGACCTGGTCGCCCTGGCGCCCGATCTGCCGGAGCGCCGCCGGCTGGACCTGATCGCCAGGGACATCCAGGACCTGGGCCAGCCAGCGCCGGGCGCCGACCAGCCCCCGGTCTTCGGCCGGGGGCCCGTCGACGCCGCAGAGGCCTTCGGCTGGCTATACGTCGCCGAGGGATCCAACCTCGGCGCGGCCTTCCTGCTGAAGGCGGCCGCAGGACTGGACCTGGACGAAACCTTCGGCGCCCGTCACCTGGCGCCTCACCCCGAGGGCCGCGGCCGTCACTGGCGCAGCTTCGTGGCGGCGCTCGACGGCCTGCCGTTCGGCGACGTCGAGGAAACCCGCGCCGTAGACGGCGCCGTCGCCGCGTTCCGCCGGGTGCGGGGACTGGTCGATGACGCCTTCGCCTGATCCGCAGCCCAAGCGTACCCGCCTGTATCGCTGGACCTGGCTGGTCATGGGCCTGGCTTGCGTCGCGCTGGGCTTTATCGGCGCGGTCGTGCCGCTGATGCCGACCACGGTGTTCCTGATCATGGCCGCCGCCTGCTTCGCCAAGTCCTCGCCAAGACTCGAGGCCTGGCTGCTGGACCACCCGCGGTTTGGCCCGACGCTGCGGGCCTGGCGGCGCGACCGGGCCATTCCGCCGGCGGCCAAGCTGATGGCCTGCGTCGGCATGGCGCTGGGGCTGGCCATCTTCTGGTGGAGCGCCCATCCGAAGTGGCCGCTGTTGCTGATGGTGACGACGATCATCGGCCTGTGCGCGGCCTATGTGGTCTCGCGTCCGTCGCGGGGCGCGCAGGGGTGAAGCCTATCACCCTGCTTCAGGACGAGACGGCGCCGCCCTGGCCTGCGCCGGTCGCGGCGCCCTCGCCGCTGTCGACAGCCTTGCCGCGGCGCGGCTCGCGCACGGCCGCGGGCCTGGCGATCTCGGTCGGCCTGCACGCCGCGCTGGTGGGCGCGCTGCTGTTCGGCGGCTTCCATCCCGATTTCGTCGCACCGCCGCCGGCCGCGCCGATGGTGGTGGAACTGGAAACGGCCTCGCCGCCGGTCCCGCAACGCGAGGTTCCGCCCGGTCCCGAGCAGGTCGAGCGCCAGGCCGCCCACCCCACGCCGCCGGATCCGCCGCCGGTCAAGCCCGCGCCGAGCGCGCCCGAGCCGGTGTTCTTCACCCCGCCGCGTCCCAGCGCGCCGACCGATCCCGGCCCGGCCGCGCCCGAGACTACGGCGCCGCCGGTGCTGGCCGCCCTCGTCGCGCCGCGCGCAGCCAGCAACGCGGTCGCCACATGGGAGGGTCAGGTCCTGGCCGCGCTGGAGAAGAAGCGGCGCTATCCGCCCGCCGCGCAATTGCGCCGCCAGCAGGGCGTCGCCCACGTGCGCTTCCGCATGGATCGCGGCGGCAAGGTGCTGTGGGCGCGCCTGGAACGCTCATCCGGCTTCACCGAACTCGACCGGGCAGCCGTGGAGACCCCCAAGCGGGCCCAGCCCCTGCCCCCGATCCCCGTCGAGCGCCCCGACCAGGTGGAGCTGGTCGTGCCGGTGGAATTCTTCATTGGCGCGCCCTGAGCACGGTCGTGTCGCGAAGCCCGCTCGGCCAATATGTTGAGAACGATTCTCAATTGCTCTAACAAGACCGCCTTAGCGATTCACCCCGGTCATGCCTTCCCTCGCCCAATCCCTCACGGCGCTGCTCGTGTCCGAGCACGCAGCCCTGCTGCGACGCACGACGCGCATCGTCGGCAGCCTGACGGCCGCCGAGGACGTGGTGCAGAGGCTGTGGCTGAAGGTGCAGCAGATCGAGGACGCGGCCGTGCGCAACCCGCGCGCCTACCTCTTCCGGCTGGCTTCCAATCTGGCGATCGATCATCGCCGCGCGGAGGCGGCCCGGCAGCGCATCCAGGCCAGGGCCGAGACCTATCTCTGGGGGCCGATCGGGGCCGCCTCGGCCGAGGCCAGCGTCATCGACCGCCAGGCGCTGGCGCGGGTTCTCGACGCGCTGGAAGTCCTGCCCGATCCGGGCCGGACCATGTTCCGGCTCAACCGTTTCGAGGACAAGCGGATCGTCGACATCGCCGCGCTCTACGGCGTTTCGACCACCACCGTCGAAAACCACCTACGCCGGGTACTGGCCCAATTGCGGATTGCGCGGGAAACCAGCTGAGAAAACATCGTCGCCGGCTTGGGGCGACGCCGGCCACAAACGTCTAAGACGAGAGTTCACTTCTGGAACGAGAACCATCCATGGCCGGCGGCGCGACGCCTCCCTCCAGCCCGATCGAGTGGTCCGAGTACTGGATCGTGCGCCTGGCCTCCGGCTCGATGAGCGCCGAGGAGATGGCGCGCTTCGAGGCCTGGCTGTCCGCCGACGCCACGAACCGGGCAGCGTTCGAGAGCGCGCGCGCCCTGTGGCGGAGCCTGGAGGATCGGGGCGGCAAGGTCGTGGCCCTTCGCAGACGTCAGTTCCGCCCGCTGGTCCGCTCGCCCGCCGCCTGGGCCGGCGCCGTCGCCGCCTGCCTGGCCGTGGCTGTCGTCGGCCCCCAGGTCGCCCCTCGCCTGCTGGCCACCGACGCCACCTCGGCCGGCGAGGTGCGCGCTCTCGCCCTGCCGGACGGCACTCGCGCAATGCTGGACACCGGCAGCGCCGTCGCGGTGCGTTACGACGGCGGCCAGAGACGTGTCGACCTTCTGCGCGGACGCATCTGGGTGCAGGTCGAGCATGACGATCCTCGGCCATTCCGCGTGGCGACCGCCAACGGAGTGGTCGAGGATATCGGCACCGCCTTCGAGGTCGCCCGCGACGGCCGCGCCGCCGAGGTCGCTGTGACCGAAGGCGCGGTCCGGGTCGAGACCAAGGATAACCGCCACGGATTGGTTCTGCACCGCCGGCAACGCGCCCGCTACGGCGCAGACGGTGATATCCGTCGTCTTGGCGACGCCGACGAAGAGGTCATCGCCGTATGGCGGCGCGGCTACATCGTGGTCGAGGACGCCCCCCTGGGCGACGCGGTCAGGTCGGTGGCCCGCTATCGCTCGGCTCCCGTATGGGTGCAGCCCGGCCAGGCGGCCAGCACGCCGGTCAGCGGCATCTTCCTGACCGAAGCGCCCGACGACGCCCTGAAGGTGCTGGCCGACGTGGCCGGCCTGCGGCTGATCCGGTTGCCGGGCGGGACCATCATCCTGGCGAAATAATTCGCGCCTTGCCGTTGGGTCAGGTGCGGCGGCGAACGTCAAAGCGACAGAATGCGAATGCGGTGCAATCGCAGAATTCTCGTCCTACCGCCCGGAGTCTCCATGTTCCCTCGTTTCTCGCCCCGTCCGCTGCGGGCCTGCCTGCTCGCCACGGCGTCGATCCTGATGGCCGCGCCCGCCGGCGCCGCCCTGGCCCAGGTCTCTTCGGCGCAGCGCCAGGGAACGATCGAGTTCGACATCGCCGCCCAGCCGCTGCGCCGCGGCCTGCAGCGCTTCGCCGAGCAGTCGCGCATCCAGGTCGGTTATGCCGAGGGCGTGCGCGCCGACGCGCGCGGCTCGGCGGTCAAGGGCGTCCATACCCCTGCCCAGGCGCTCAGCCAGCTGCTGGCCGGCACAGGCCTGGACTACCGCTTCACCTCGCCGACCACGGTGATTATCGACAAGGCCCCCGACGCGGCCGGTGCGGTGCAATTGGGCGCCCTGCGGGTGGAGGGCGGTAGCGGCCCGGCCGGCGACAACGGCGCCGGCGGCGGCGCGCAGGGCTCGGGCGCAGCGGGCGACGGCGCGGCCAGCGACGCGGTGCTGGAAGCCGCCGCCTATCGCGGCGCGGGGACCTCGGCATACATCTCGCACGACAAGATCGAGCGCTTTCGCGGCTCGTCCACCGGCGACTTCCTGAGCGGCGTGCCCGGCGTGCTGAACGCAGAGAACCGCAACTCCGGCGCGCTCGACGTCAACATCCGCGGCATGCAGGGCCAGGGCCGCGTGCCGGTGGTGATCGACGGCGCGATGCAGGAATCGACAGTCTATCGCGGCTATGCCGGCATGGCCGGGCGCACCTATCTCGACCCGGCCCTGATCGGCGGCGTGGTGATCGAGAAGGGCCCAACGGCGGCGGCTGACGGCACGGGCGCGACGGGCGGCCTGCTGCGCGCCCGCACGCTGAGCGCCGGCGACATCGTCGCGCCGGGCGGCTCCTGGGGCTTTGTCGTGCGCGGCGGGCTGAGCGGCAACAACGGCAAGCCGCCGCAACGCGCCACGGTCGGCGGCTCAGAGCCCGCCGTCCGCAAGTTCGATCGTCCAGACACCCTGGCCTTCAACGGCCGCAACGCCTCGATCGCCGGCGCCTATCGCACCGAGCGCTTCGACCTCGTCGCCGCCTACGCCACGCGCAAGAACGGCAACTACTATTCCGGCTCGCAGGGCCTCTCGCCCGACGCCTGGAAAGGCGGCGCCAACCGCTTCGGCTACGAAGAGCAGATCATCAACACCTCGCAGGACAACACGTCCTATCTGCTGCGCGGGGTGTTCCGGCCCAACGCCGCGCACACGCTGGACGTCTCGTACATGCGCTACGAGACCCTGTTCGGCGAGATGAAGCCCTCGCAGCTGATGTACGGCGACACGCCCTACCAGACGACCTCGGACGTGAAGGTCGACACCTACACCGCCCGCTACCGCTACAAGCCGGAAGGCAACCTCGTCGACTTCCGCGCCGACCTCTGGGCCTCGCGCGTCGACAGCTTCGTGATCGATCCGATACGCTTCAACTTCGGCGGCACGATCGACAATTCCGACAAGTTCGCCGACACCCTGTCGAACCGGCATGGCCTGACCGTGTCGAACACCTCGCGTTTCTCCGGCCAGGCCGGCGTCCTCGCCGTGGCCTATGGCGCGGCTTACGACCACGAAAAGTTCGGCAAGTCCAAGGACTGGGACGAACTGAACGCCCGCTACCCCGGCGCGGCCTGGGACACCACGCTCGACGGCTGGCGCCGCCAATACAGCGCCTTCGTCAGCGCCGAGTACAAGCCCGCGCCCTGGGCGACGTTCACGGCCGCCACGCGCTACGTCGAAACCGTCGTCCAGGACCACAAGACCGGAACCAGCTGGGTGCAGGGCGGCCTGCAAAACCGCGACAAGGCGTCAGGTTTCGCGCCCATCTTCTCGGTTGTGATCGAACCGGTCGCCGGCCTGCAGACCTACGCCCGCTACGCCGAGGCCTTCCGCGCGCCCAGCCCGTTCGAGGGAACCGAAGGCTTCTCGGGCTCGACCAATCCCTACAGCAGCCTGCGCCCCGAGCACGCCCACAACACCGAGGTCGGCGTGAACTACCAGCGGCTGGGCCTGTTCACCGAAGACGACCTGCTGCAGGTCAAGGCCGGCTGGTTCCGCAACGACGTCACCGACTACATCACCCTGGGCAGCGAGACCCTCACCGCCCCGAACGGCAACTACACCGACATCCTGGTGCGCACGAACATCCCGCGGGTCACCACCCAGGGCGTGGAGCTGTCGGCGCGCTACGACATGGGCCTGGCCTATGTCGAGCTGGCCGGAACCGAATACACCGAGGTCACCAGCTGCTATCGCCAGACGCCGACCCAGAACGTGCGCTGCTATGACGGCATGCCACAGACCAGCCAGTCCTGGTTCGTCAACCACGTGCCGCCCAAGCGCACCTTCTCGGCAACGGCCGGGACGCGGCTGATGGACGAGAACCTGCAGTTGGGCGCGCGCTATGTGAAGGTCGAGCGCCAGCCGGCCTACGAGACCGTCGACCTGTTCGGCAGCTACCGCTTCAGCGACAAGGCGACCTTCACCTTCACCGTCGACAACGTGCTGGACCGCTACTACGTCGACGCCCTGACGCTGGGCGAAGGCGCGGGCATCCTGCCGGCCCCGGGCCGGACGGTGCGCATCGGCCTCGTCAGCCGCTTCGGCGACGGCGAGCGACCGGCCTCCTCCTCGGCCCTCGACCGCGTGAGGGGCTATGCGGCCGGCGCCCTGGTCCAACCGCCGATCCAGGAGTTCGACGGCGACTGGAGCGGCCTTTACGCCGGCGCCGACTGGGGTTGGAAGTTCATGCGCGCCAAGGGCGGTACGAAGACCGGCGACGGCTCGGCCAGCGCCGTCGCCGCCACCGAACGCACCGATCGCCAAGTCGAGACGCCGTTGGCCGGACTGCACGTCGGCTACAACCATCAGCTTCCGTCGGGTCTGGTGGTCGGCGTCGAGATCGAGGGCGAGGTCACGCGCGGGCGGGGCAAGAAAGGCTTCGTCGCCACCGAACTGGACACCGGCCGCTATGACCGCAGCGATATCCTGCAGGCCGAATACGCCTTTCGCTACGACGGCGGCGCCTCGGCCCGCCTGCGCGTCGGCCAGGCGGTCGGCCGGGCGCTGTACTACGGCACGGGCGGCGTGACGGTGACCCGCGAGGAGCAGACCCGGACCCAGTTCCGCTCGACCTCGGCCAGCGCAGCCTATCCGTTCGGCTTCACCACCCGCCCCTACTTCACGGAAAAGGCCGACAGGACCCGCGCGGGCCTTCTGCTGGGCGGCGGCGCGGAACTGGCCTTCAGCAACCGCGTCTCGCTGCGCGGCGAGTATCTGTACGGCTACTATCCTGACACGACATTCCGCTTCGACCGCGCAAGTCAGAACGTCAACCGCAGCTACGCCAGCAGCGGCGTGACCAGGCCCGGCGGGGTCGACGTCGCCGTCGGCCGCGACGCCAAGAACAAGCTGGAGACCCACAGCCTGCGCATCGGGCTGAACTACAGCTTCTGACCCGATAGACAGACGGGGCGGATCCTGCTCCGCCCCGTCATGTTCGCCATCAACGGACGTGCAGAAGACTTCGGAGGCCGCGTGCATCAGGACCTGACGCCATCAACTGGCCGCTGCCTCATGTCGTGGCTTGCGCGCCGGGACGCCTGTCCTCGATGACGAAACGGGCCAGGCTAGTCGTCGCCGCGTTCAGGTCGGCCTGGTCGGAAACCGCCCTCAGGTCGATCTCCAGGCGGTCGCGCCGCACGTCCAGCAGCAGGTAGCCCGACTGCTCGATACCGGCGAACCTCAGATGGCGGGCAAGGACATGGCGACCGCCCATGTCAGCATCCGGCGACAGTTATGTGAAATCCGCGCCTAGCCGATGGGAACCAGCGTGTGGAAATCGCTTGAGTGGAAGACCAACGGCATGACCCCGTCGGCAACCGCGGCTTTGTGAAGACGGAAGAGGACGATTTCGTGATCGCCGGCGGCGATCTCGGTCTCGACCGAACATTCCAGCCAGGCCGTCGCGTTCGCCAGGAACAGGGCGCCGTCGGCTGTCACTTCGTAGTCAAGGCCTGAGAAGCGGTTTTCGGACCTCTGAGCCAGCTGGCGCGCCGCTGCGGCGTGGCCGTCGCCGAGGAACGAGATGCCGATCCGCCCTCGCGCTCGCAATTGTCGCCACGTCGCCGAGCCCTGCTTGATGCACACCGACACCAGCGCCGGCTGGAGCGAGATGGCCACGAAGGCGCTCGCGGTCATGCCGATGGGCTTGCCCTCGTCCATCCCGCACAAGGCGGTGACGCCGGTCGGGAACCGGCCGAAGACGCGGCGCAGGTCAGCATCTTCGCTGATGTCGCTCAAACTGTTCATGCGCATAAATCCTCGACCGGCTCCGGACGTCAGGCCCCGAGTTCCTTGCGGACGATCTGCGCGCCGGCGCCCAGAGCGTTCAGCTTGCCTCTCGCCACATGACGCGCCAGAGGCGCCATGCCGCAGTTGGTGGACGGATAGAGCTTGTCGGCGTCAACGAACTGAAGCGCGCGACGCAGGGTCTCGGCGACCTCTTCCGGCGTTTCGACGGTGTCGCTGGCCACATCGATGGCCCCGACCATCACCTTCTTGCCGCGGATGAGTTCGATCAGATCCATCGGAACGCGCGAGTGATGGCACTCCAGCGAGATGATATCGATCTTGGACTTCTGCAGGTTGGGGAAGGTCTCTTCGTAGTGACGCCACTCCGAGCCGAGCGTCTTTTTCCAATCGGTATTGGCCTTGATGCCGTACCCGTAGCAGATGTGGACGGCCGTCTCGCACTTCAGGCCCTCGGCCGCCCTCTCCAGAGTGGCGACGCCCCAGTCGTTGGCTTCATCGAAGAAGACATTGAACGCCGGTTCGTCGAACTGGATGATGTCGACGCCGGCCGCCTCCAGCTCCCTGGCTTCCTCGTTGAGGATCCTGGCGAACTCCCAGGCCAGCTTTTCACGGCTCTGATAGTGGGCGTCGTACAGCGTATCGATCATCGTCATGGGCCCCGGCAGCGTCCACTTGATCGGCTGATCGGTCTGCTGCCGCAGGTACTTGGCGTCTTCGACGAAGACTGGCTTGGGGCGCGAGACGCCGCCGACAA
Organism: Caulobacter endophyticus; assembly: GCF_003116815.1. Lineage (GTDB taxonomy): Bacteria > Pseudomonadota > Alphaproteobacteria > Caulobacterales > Caulobacteraceae > Caulobacter > Caulobacter endophyticus. Next base: position 45,962 of record NZ_QDKQ01000071.1, on the reverse strand, counting down.
CCGTCGGTACGCTGGCGTCGTAGCGATTGCGGATCCTGACGGTCTGGCGCTTCTGGAAATCGACGCCGTCGAGATGCTCGATGAACGTCGTGACGAAATGCTGGCGCGTCTGCTCGCCGTCGCCGACGATGTCGATGCCGGCCCGCCGCTGGTCGTCGACGGCCAGGCGCAGGGCGTCCTGCTTGCCGGCGACCAGTTGCTCATTCTGCAGTTTCCAGGGCGACCAAAGCGTCTCGGGCTCGGCCAGCCAGGAGGGCTTGGGCAGGCTGCCGGCGGTCGACGTGGGCAACAGGGTATTCATGATGGATGACCTTGTGACTTTGAACTGATCAGGCGGAGAAGCTGGCGGACCATTGCGCGAGCACGGCCTGGTAGGGCTTGATGAAGCGCTCTTGCGCGAACTTCCCCTGCTCGACGGCCAGCCGGCTGCGCTCTTCGCGGTCGTAGACGATGCGGGTCAGGGAATAGTCCTGGTGCTTCAGACTCGGCCTGTAGCGTTCCGCAGCAACGGAATTGGCATTGTAGATTTCAGGGCGGTAGATCTTCTGGAAGGTCTCCATCGTGCTGATGGTGCTGATCAGCTCAATGTTGGTGTAGTCGCCCAGCAAGTCGCCGATGTGGTAAAAGGCGAAGGGCGCGACGCTATCGCGGGGCATGAAGTAGCGAACCTTCATGCCCATCTTGGCGAAATACTCATCTGTGGAAGAGAACTCGTTGTTCTCATACTCTATGCCCAGGATGGGGTGCTCGTTTCCCGTCCGGTAGTAGGTCTTGTTGCTCGATACGCTAAGGCAGATGACCGGCGGCTTCCTGAAGCGTTCCTTGTAGGCGCTCGACCCCAGGAAGGACTTGAACAGGTTTCCGTGCAGGTCGCCAAACCCCTCCGGCGCGGCGGCGCCCGGGTGGGCCTTGAGGTGCTCCAGCAGCACCACGCTGAAATCGTAGTCGCGGACGTAGGACGAGAAATTGTTTCCGATGATCCCATCGATGCGCTCGCCCGTCTTCCTGTCGAGAATGCTGGTCTGAAGGATCTCGATCAGCGGAAACGCGTCGATCTTGCCTTCCACGCCGATATTCATCTCGACCGAGACGATGGTGAGCTCGACGCCGTAGCGCTCCCCTTCGGGGTTGTCCCAATGCGCCAGGGCGTTGAAGCGGTTGTCGATCATCCGCAGGGTGTTGCGCAGGTTCTCCTCACGGCTCTCCCCCCGCGCCAGGTTGGCGAAGTTGGTCGTGATGCGCGTATTGTCGGCGGGACAATAGTCCTCGTCGAAGGCGGTGCTCTTCAGGGTGAATGTGAAACCGCTATTTGTCATGGCCAACACCTGCTTTGCCGGGCGGTGGAGCCAAAGGAAGAGCGCGCAAGGGCATGGACAGGCCCGGTTGGCCTAAGCCGCGGACCTTGCATCAAGCGCGATCCACCGGAGGAACCCCCGTCCGAGGAACGTTATCGCGCCGAAGGCAGGTCTCCTGGCTTACGGGTCATCGCGACGGATCCGGCCTTCCCGAGCCTCGTGCAAGGCTCAGTGACACAAAATGGATCCGCCACTCGCCGCTTACAGTTGCGGGGGCAGCGCCGGACTCTGCCCAAGAGGACACCACCGGCTTCCCGTCTTAGCCCCGCCGTCATGCCTGAGGCGGGGAACCTCGACATGTTGTTTCAACACCATCAGGAGGCCGCCGTCAAGCATCATATAAAGATATCTTTATATGATTTTCGCTGACATCCCACGAGATGGAGTTCCGACTGGCCGCCGGACGACGCTGGGTCGCGGGCTGGCGAGACGCCCCCGCTGGCCGTCGGACGGACCCGGCGACCGATGAGCCAGGCTCAACGACCCATGCCAGGATGGACGGCTAATCGCCGGCGGCCCCAATCGTTAGGCTCGGGACTTCGTTCAACCGCTCGAAAAGCCGCCGATGCCGAACCGACGAACCCTATCGGCCCTGGGACTGAGCACCTTCTGCTGGGGCCTTCTGCAGGGTTCCGGCGTCGCGGCGTCCGCAGGTCGGACCGCCAGGGAGAAGACCATGATCCTCAAGCGCGCGGGCTCACAGCCCTCCCAGAGAGGCCCAGCCGACTGGTTCACCGGTCAGGTGCGCCTCGATCCGTTGCATACCGCCGAGGCCCCGGCACGAGTCTCGGCCGCCAGCGTCACCTTCGAGCCGGGCGCGCGGACGGCCTGGCACACCCACCCGCTGGGCCAGATCCTGGTGGTTACGGCGGGCTGCGGCTGGACCCAGTGCGAGGGCGAGGAAATCGTCGAGATCCGCGCCGGCGACGTCGTCGTCTGCCCGCCCGGACACCGGCATTGGCACGGCGCCACGCCGACCACGTCGATGACCCACATCGCCATTCAGGAATCGCTGAACGGCTCGCCCGTGACCTGGATGGAGAAGGTCACCGACGCGCAATACCTGGCCGGCCCGCCCAAGGCCTGAAGAGACGCGGCGGACCTTGGCGGGGCATGGCGACAGCCGCCCCGCCAAGGCCATCCTTCATCGAACCGACGGCGTCAGCTGATTGGCGAAGAAGAGGCTGTTGATCAGCAGCCGCTCGGTTCCCAGCCAGTACTTGCGGTGGGCCGGGTCGTCGGCGAACAGCACCACATTGCCCTCGCCCGAACGCGCGACCTGCGCCCAGACGGACCCCGCCGCCTGCTTGCGCAAGCCTTCGGGCAGGTAGCCGTTGACCACCGGCTGGGCGTCGATCCGCACCACGTTCGAGAAGGCGTCCGCCACCGGCGACAAGGCGACGTCGGTCTCCTTGTTGACGAACAGCGCTCGCCTGGCCAGGCCAAAGGCCAGCGGATGGGTGATGTCGGCGTCGGCTGACAGGGCGTTGCCGGCGCTGCGCTTCTCGGCCAGGGCGTCGCGGCGCTGGGCGAAGTCCTGCCGCTCCTCGGCCTTGGCGACTTCGGGCTCGGCGGCCTTGGGCGCAGGACCGGCCAGGCCCTTGGCCACGGCCCACCTGGACGCCGCGCCGAAGGTCACCAGCGAGCCGCCCGCCTGCACCCAGCGGCGCAGGGCCGCGACCGTGTCCTCGCTCCAGTCGTCGTAGCGACCGCCGGCCAGCACGATGCTGCTGTAGCCCCCCAGCGGCGCGCGACGCAGTTGGGCCGGATCGAGCTTGGTGGCCGGAAAGCCCAGGCGTTCGCTGAGCGAGAACCAGGTCGAGCCGATCTCGGTGGCGTTGACGCCCTCCCCCATCACCAGCGCGATCCTGGGCGTGCGCACAGGGCGCACGCTCTCGCTGCCCAGATCCACGCCCGACAGGCTGTGGCCCGAGGCCAGGACGTAGGCCACGACGCCGGCGTCGCGCGAGGCCTTGTCGACCGCCGCGCGCAGTTCGGCCACGGTCAGCGACTGGCCGGCCGCGGTCACCACCAGAGTTCCGCGGCCGAACGCCGCCTGGCCGCCCTGCACGCCGGCGGTGAACGGGTCGAACGCCGCACGCACCTTCACGCCCCGCTGCAGCAGGCTGGACAGCACCCTGGGCGCGTTGAGGTCGCGCCAGTCGACGGCATAGGCATAGGCCGTCTCGGGCCCGACCACGCCTCCCGCCGCCGCCGGAACCTCCGTCACCGCCGCGCCGAGCGCGGGCGCCTTGGACAGGCGGCCGACACCCAGGTTGTAGGCCGGCGCTATGGCGTAGGAGGTGCTGCCATAGACACCGCCCCTGGTCGGCGGCGTCGGCTCGAAGATCGAATGGACGAGGCGGAACTGCGGCTGGGCCGACGGCACGATCCAGGCGCTGCCCGGCGCGTAGGTCACGCCGTCAATACTAACCGGCGCGGCGAGGGCGTAGACCTCGATCCCGTGCTGGAGCAGCAGGTCGAGGGTCTGGCGGGACAGGCCCGGATCGGCCGGATCGCCGAATACGAAGGCCGCGTACTTGTAGCGCCGCCCCTCCTCCACCGCCGTGCGGAAGGTGTCGCGTTGCAGCTTGAACAGCCCCTCGCGCTCAGCCACCCCGCCGCGTACCGATGCCAGGCCCGTGGCCACCTGGTTGCGGATCGTGAACGGGAACTCGACCTTGCCGCCGGGAGCGTCCTGCACCAGGCCGCGAGAGCTGGCTTGCTCGACCGTCACCCCGACCCCGCCGTGAAAGTCAGGATAGGTCGAGCCATAGACGGCCGAGAAATTGTCGTAGTTCTCGCCGGTGTAGTAGAGCGAGCCCAGGTCATCGAGCGACTTGGCATGGTATTTGGCCAGCACCTTGTTGAACTCGTACGAGGCCTTGGGCAGCAGCGGGCTTTCCATGCTGGCCGGCGACGGCTCGAAATAGTAGGTGCTGCCCGTCCCCATCTCATGGAAGTCGATCTGCACGTTGGGCAGCCAGCGATGGAAGACCTTCAGCTTGGCCCGCGTCTCGGCCTGGGTGATGGCCAGCCAGTCGCGGTTGAGGTCGGTGAAGTAGTGGTTGGTGCGTCCCATCGGAAACGCCTCAACATGCTCCTTATCGAGCGGGTCAGAGACCGGCGGGTTGCTCTTCCAGGCGTTGTGCCAGTTGGCGGCGCGGTCCCGGCCATCGGGGTTCTGGACCGGATCGATCAGGATCACGGCCTTGTCGAGCCACTCGTTCACCTCGGCCGAACGACCGGCGACCAGGTAGTAGGCCGTCAGCAGCGCGGCCTCGCCGCTGGAAGTCTCGTTGCCGTGGACGCCGTAATAGAGGCCGACCACCACCGGCGTCTTGGCGGGGTCAGGCTGCGGCGCGGACGGATCGGCCAGCGCGGCGTGGGCCTGACGCAGCTCTTCCAGGCGTCCCTGGTTGGCCGTCGAGGTGACGATCACCGCCAGCAGCGGACGCCCCTCGTAGGTGCGCCCTGTCTCCTGCACCGTGATCCGGTCAGAGAGCCGGTCGAGTTCCTTCAGATAGGCCACGACCTGATCGTGGCGCGTGTACTGCGAACCGATCGAATAGCCGAGGAAGGTCTCCGGCGTCGGGATCGCAGGGTCGAGGTCAGCCGAGGCGGCCTGTGGAAAATAGTAGCCGATCGGAGCGGCCAGGGCCGCGGGCGCCGCGACAAGGCCGGCGCCGGCCACGGCGGCGGCGAAGAGCGCCGCAGGGGCGGCGCTCCGGATCCAGGATTTGATGGACATGATTTCTACTCGGTCGGAGGACGCTTACAGGCGGTAGTCGAAGCCGACTTGGAAATAGCGGCCGCGCAGGTCGTACTGGCTGAAGTCGTACGGCGCACGGATGCCGGGGAAGTTGGCGTCGTGCGGCGGCGCCTCGTCGAAGACGTTCTCGACCTTGGCGTAGATCGTCACCTTCTCGAAGCCCGACCAGCCGACATAGAGGTCGACCTGGTCGTAGGCGCCGACGCGGCTCTGGCCGGCGACGGCCGGGATCAGGTCGTAGCCGCTGGTGTGGTACCAGGTCAGGTTGGCGTCGAGGTCGGAGATCCTCCAGCCCAGGCGCGTGGTGGCCTTGTCGGCCGGCAGCACCGCGCCGCGGTTGTTGCCTGCGTAGTTGACCAGCGCGCCGCCCGGGGTCACTGGCCGGCGATAGTCGAAGACGTGGGTGTAGGCGGTGGAGACGGTGAAGTCGCCATAGGCCTCGGTGCTCAGCTTCTGGCCCAGCTCGATGTCGAGGCCCGAGGTCGTGAGCTCGGTGAGGTTCTGATAGCGGTTGTAGACCGCCACCAGCTTGCCGCGGGAATCCCGGATCACGTCGACCGGGTTGTTGCCCTGCACGATCGAGGTGGTGTTGCCAGTGCCTACCAGGTTGCTGAGCTTGATCTTGTACCAGTCGATGCTGATCAGGCTGCCGCGCAACGGGGTGAACACCGCGCCGACATTGAACGAGCGCGTGCGCTCGGGATCAAGGTCAGTGTTGCCGACGGTGAAGAAGGTCGGGCTCTGGCGCGAACCGGGCAGGTCCGGATCGTAGGGGTCGACCACCGTGCCATAGGAGATGTTGGTCGATGCCGAGTTCTCCGACAGCGACGGCGCCCGGAAACCGCGCGAGGCCGAGGCCCGCAGGGTCACCGTGTCGTTCGGACGCCAGCGCACGCCAGCCTTGGGCGAGAAGGCGCTTCCGAAGTCGCTGTAGTGGTCGCCACGGCCGGCGACCTGCAGCTCCAGGGTCGACAGGATCGGGATGTTTGCCTCGACATAACCGGCGACCACCTCGCGCTCGCCATCGACGGCGGCGATGGCCGGACGGATCTGCAGGCCCGCATCGATCTGCCAGGGATTACGCGAGACCAGGGACTCGTTGCGGTACTCGACGCCCGCCGCGTAGCCGATCGGGCCGGCCGGCAGTTCGAACAGCTCGCCCGAGATCTTGAAGTCGGCGCCGTAAAGCTCCGACTTGGCCGGACGCACGGTGCTGAGGCGGATGGCGTCCAGCACGGCCTTGGGGGTGTCCTCCGGCTGGTGCAGGTTCAGCGTGCCGTTGGCCAGGGCGTCGGCCAGGGCCCATCGGTTGGCGAAGCCGGCCGCGACCGTCTCGCGCTCGTCGCTGGCCGAAGCGAAGGCCGCGAACTCCCAGTCGAACCGCTTGTTCTTGCCGCGCACGCCGCCGAGCACGCGATAGGCCTTGGAGACATTGGTCTTCAGCGACTGACCCAGGTCGAAGAAGGTGTATTCGATCGGCGTGGCCACGCCGTAGGGGTTGTAGGGGTTGTTCGCCGGCAGGAGGTTGGAGACCGGCTCGGCCAGGCCCGTCGTGGCGTTCAGCGCGAAGCGGCCGCCTTCCAGCGTGAAGTACGGGCTGGAGCCGAAGATCGAGGCGCCCTTGATGTAGCTGTAGACCGCCTCGCCGAAGAGCTCGACGTTGTCGCTCACGCGGTACGTGCCGCTGACATAGCCCTGGTAGCGGTCGGTCGACGGGATCAGCGTCGTGTAGGGCGACAGGTTGATGGCGCAGGTCTCGCCGGGCAGGCCGTCGATCGGCGCGCTGGCGGTGCGGACCATGCCGGTGGGGCAGTTGCCGGCCGCGTCGAGGAATGGAACCGACGTGCCGTTCACCAGGAAGCGGGCGCCCTTGGCGCTCCAGCCGTTCCAGCGACCGCCCGGCTGGCCAGTGTAGACGCCCGACCTGGTCAGGTCGCGCTCGTCCTGGTCTAGGCGATCGCGGGTGTAGGCCTCGACGCTGAACAGCACGTTGAAGCGGTCCTCGTCGAGATCGCCGAAGCCGCCGACCAGCTTGCCGCGCCAGGTGTCCAGACCGCCCTCGCTCGACGTGCCGTAGGTGGCGCCGCCTTCGAGGCCCTGGAAGTTCTGGCGGGTGATGATGTTGACCACGCCGGCCACGGCGTCGGAGCCGTAGATGGCCGAGGCGCCGTCCTTCAGCACCTCCATGCGCTGCACGGCCACAAGCGGCAGGGCGTTCAGGTTGACGAAGGTGTCCGACAGACCGTTGGACGGGAAGCCGTAGTTGGCGACGCGGCGGCCGTTCAGCAGCACCAGGGTGTTCTTCTGCGACAGGCCGCGCAGGCCGATGCCGGCCGAGCCCGAGGCCCAGCCGCTGTTGCTGGTCTCGTTGGTCGAGTTGCCGGTGTTGGCCGAGATCGAGCGCAGCAGGTCGGCGACCGTCACCTTGCCCGAGGTCTTGACCTCCTCGAGGCCGATCACCTGCACCGGATTGAAGCCCTTGGCCGAAGCGCCGCGGATGTTGGTGCCGGTGACGACCAGCTCGTCGACCGCTGTCGAGGAGGCCTCGGCGGGCGCGTTGGCCGCCTGGGCCTGGACGAGGGTCGGGATAGCGGCGGAAGCGAAGAGCGCGGCGAGCGCGAGCGTCGACTTGGACATGAACGGTAAGCCCCAGAAACAAACAGTGGGGCCGCCTTAAGCCCGGCCGCGGCGCTTATCGCTCCAGTTTTTCTATCGCCGGAGTAAGGTTCAATTCGCCGGAAGCGCCCGAAACAAACTGTTTTTACCCAATGGCTTGCACGAATTTCCTTCATCCCGACAACGCGCCTGCCGAGCCCATAGATCGCCAAGAAGATATATTTCTACTTATTTTATAGGATTTTAGCTGCGCAGGAAACGGAGGATGCGGGCTTGCGCCCCCGGTTCTGACGCCGATAGCCGGGCGGACGCCGCGTCCGCCCGGCCGTCAAGCGCCTCGCCCTTTCCAGGGCGGAACGTTTTTTCTAGGCGCGAGCCTTGAAGCCGCCCGCCGCCACGACGCCGCCATGCAGGACGACCTGGCGGGGCGTCAGGCGCGCCACCGCCTCGGCCGAACTGGCCGCGTCCACGAACACGCAGTCGGCCGCGTCGCCGGCCTTGGGCCACTGCTGCTCGCCCGTCGGCGACAGCGGGGTGATGCCGCCGGTGGGGATCTTCAGGGCCTGGCCGATGGCCTGCTCGTCCGACCAGCCGTAGAGCTGGCAGGCCAGCTTGGCCTTCTCGAGCACGTCGCCGCTGCCGAACACCGACCAGTGGTCGATGACGCTGTCGGTGCCGGTGAACACCTTGACGCCCGCCGCCTGCAGGCCCGGAATCGGCATCACCCGGCCGCCGAACGGCACGGTGGAGGCCACCGACACGCCCGCCGCCGCCATGCGCCCGGCTAACTCGGTCAGGGCCGGCTTTTCCAGCGACATCAACGAAAAGCCGTGACTGATCGTCACCCTGTCCTTCAGCGCCGGATTGCGGGCGGTGATGTCGGTGATCCGCGAGATGGCGGCCACGCCGCTTTCGCCCGGCTCGTGGATGTGGATGTCCACCCCGGCCTTCTCGTCCAGCGCCACTTGCATCATCAGATCGACCGATCGCTCCATGCCGCCGTCCACCGTGGTGGGATCGATGCCGCCGACATAGGCCGCGCCCGCCCGCACCGCTTGGCGCATCTGCTGCTCCAGGCCAATGCTGGCGAAGCCGTGCTGCGGGAAGGCGACGATCTCGTAGCCGAAATCGGCCTGGTGGCGGTCGAGGGCGGCCTTGAGCTTCTCGACGTGTTTGGTCCCGATCACCGGATCGACATTGCACTGGCTGCGGGCGAAGGTCGTGCCATAGCCCTGCAGCAGCGCCACCAGGGCCTCGGCGCGGGGCTCCAGCGTCGGCAGCAGCTCGGGCAGCAGCTTCTGTTCCAGCTTGATCTGACCGGCGATGCCGCCCTTGCGCTTGCGCGGCGGCTGCCAGGGACCGCCGTAGAAGGTCTTGTCGAGGTGGATGTGCATGTCGCGGAACGACGGCAGCATCAGAAGGCCGCCGGCGTCGTACGCCACCGCGCCGGGCGGGATCGCCGCGCCGGCCGGCAGGACGGCGGCGATGGTCCCCTTCTCGATCTTGATGGTCTTCAGTTCGGTGCGGGTGGCGACGACCTCGTCGCCCTCGCGCTCGTAGCCGGTCTCCAGGCGGACGTTGCGCAGGAAGTAGGTCGCGCCCGCCACCGGCCCCTTGGCCGGGGCGGCGGCGGCGGCCGAGGGGGCCGAGGCGGAAAGGCCAAGCGCCCCCGCCGCCAGGCCGCCCGCGCCCAGCAGGGCGCGGCGGGACAGGTCCGCCGTCGGGGCGGCGGAAATGGAGGGGGTGTTGAACATGCGATCGCTCATATCGGCCTCTAGAACTTGTAGCGGACGCCGAGCTTCACCTGCCAGACGGACTGGGTGTTGAAGCTGGTGGCGGCCTTCGACGTGAACTTGTCGAACTGGTAGAAATTCCCCTGCCCTGCGGCGCAGCCGACGCCGGCGAACTGGCAGTTGCGGACCACGATGTTCGACGAGACGTAGGGGTTGGGCACCTGCTGGATTACGCCCCACTTGTTGTTGAGCATGTTCCCCAGGTTCTCGATGTCGACATAGATCTCGGCCTTGGCCGCGTGCGGGAAGAAGGCCGGAGCCTCCTGGCTGATCCGCACGTCGATCGTGGTGACCTCCGGCGACTTGAAGGCGTTGCGCGGGGTGATCTTGCCCGCGTAGTCGATCAGGCCGGTCTTCTGCAGGAAGGCGTTGAAGGCGGCGAAGTCGAAGCCGGGCGCATAGGTGATGATCGGGTCGCTGGTGGCGGTGACCAGGCCGCTTGCCGTCTGGGGCACATAGAGCAGCTGGCGATTGCGCGAGGCGTTCGAGCCGTTCTCACCCACCAGCACATCGCCGGCCTGGGCGGCGTTGGCGCCGACGTCGAAGGTGTAGCTGAACGGCAGGCCCGAACGGCGCTGGGCGAACAGGCTGATCCCCGTGCGGTAGCCCGAGAAAAACTCCCGGCGATAGCTGAGCGACAGCTTGGAGAGGTTGCGGAACTCGTAGTTGGAGGTCGCCAGCGACGGATCGTTGGGATCGTCGGTCGCCACGCCGTTGTAGTTGGCCGCCGCCACCGTGCTGATGCCCGGATTGACGTCCTTGGAATTGATGTAGGTGTGCGACAGCTGGGCGTCCAAGCCGTCCAGCCAGCCGTCGGACCACCGCTTGCCCAGCGCTACGCCCAGCTGGTCGGTGTGACCCTTGCCGGTGTTGGTGACCAGGATATCGTAGCGGTTGTCGCGGCCGCGCAGGAAGGTCGGGCGACCGTCGGGCGCTGCCGGACCGGGATTTGCCTCGCTGTAGAGATCGCGCCAGGTGACGGCGTCCTTGACCTCGGTGCGGATATACTCTGCGCTGACCCGCCAGTCGTCGCCGCCGAAGCGGCCCAGGTCGAAGTATTTCTGGACGCCGATCGAGGCCTTCCACGACGACTGCGGCTTGAAGTCGGGATCGAGGATGTTGGTCAGCCCCTGCCCCGTCGCCGCGCTGGCGGTGTTGAGCTGCTGGACGGCCTGATTGACGGCCTTGGCGTCGACATTGTTCAGCCCCGCCAGGCACGCGGCGCTGGCCGTGGCGGTGCGGGCGCAGTTGACGTTACCGAGCACGATGCCGGTGTTGTAGAAGGTGTTGGCCGTCCAAACCGTGGGCGAGCCGCCGCCGAACAGGCCGACACCCCCGTAGACGGTCAGGGTCTGATCGGGCTGCCAGTTGAAGCCGAAGCGCGGCTGCAGCAGGTGCTTGCCGTCGAGATTGGCGCTGTTGTCGAGGCCATAGCGCGCCAGGATCACCGGATTGGCCTGCGGGCTGTCGCTCTGCTCGAACCAGTCGTAGCGCAAGCCGGCCTTGACGGTCAGGTTCGGCAGGATCGCCCACTCGTCCTGGAGATAGACGGTGTTCATGGCCGAGTGGATCGTGGCCCCGCCGTGCGCCTTGATGTTGTCGCCGGCGTTGGCGTAGGCCAGCGACGAGGCGCGGCGCGCCTCCAGGTCGGCGATGGAGTCGAAGACATAGGCGCCGTTGGCGTTCTGGACGAAGACGTCCCAGATCTTCAGGGCCTCGCGCTCGTAGCCGCCGGTGATCTTGTGGGCGCCCAGGGTGTAGACGCCCTTGGCGCGGTATTGCTGCAGATAGGTGGTCAGCTCGTTGGCCTGGTAGGAGGCGTCGGTGCCGGCATAGATGCTGGGGCCAACGCCCGCGCCGTTCACGAACACCCGGAACTGGGCGTAGTCCGTGCCGGCCAGCGGCGTCGAGGGATTGTCCATCTTCTTGTACGAGGCCGACAGCTCGGTGGTGAAATTGTCGGTCCAGTTCGAGAACAGCTGGGCCTTGTAGACGTCGAGATTGTTCTCGCGCTCGATCCACTTCGACAGCAGGCCCAGCGACGTCGAGGCGCCCGTCAGGGTGTTGCCCGAGGCGTTGAGGTTGGAGCCGTAGGTGCGCTGGTAGGAGACGGTGGCGCGATGGCGCTCGCTGATGTTCCAGTCCAGCTTGATGAAGTACTTCTCATCCAGATTGCGGAACTGCGAGGCTGAATAGCCCAGCGGATCGTAGCCGTAGACGCGCTTGATGATCTCGCGCACCTGCTCGGCTTGGGCGACGGTGACCCCGGGGACCTCGTTGGGCATGCCCGAACCGACCGGGCCGGTCAGCGACGGCTCGACCCGTTCGAACTTCTCGTAGTTGGCGGTGAAGAACAGGCGATCCTTGATGATCGGGCCGGTCAGGGTGGCGCCCCAGGTCTTTTCCGAGAACTTGCCGCCCAGGGTGCGCTTCTGGCGCGAACCGTCCTGGAAGTCGTCGTACTCGAACTTCTTGCCCTGCAGGTTCTGGTTGGTGTTCTCGAAGAACACCATGCCGTGGAAGGCGTTGCCGCCCGACTTGGTCGTGGCGTTCATCGTGCAGCCGCCGAACGAGCCGTAGTTGACGTCATAGGGCGCCAGCTCGACGCCCAGAGTCTCGACCACGTCCATCGAGATCGGCGAGCGCTGGGTCGGATAGCCGTTGGCCTGCAGGCCGAAGTCGTCGTTCTGGCGCACGCCGTCGATGGTCAGCGAGTTGGAGCGGTTGTTGGCCCCGCCGCAGATCAGCGCCTTGCTGTTGGTGGAGTCGATGGCCACGAACGGGTTCATCCGCGCCAAGTCCTTGAGGTCGCGGCTGATCGAAGGGGCCAGCTGGATCTGGGCCGCGCTGAAGTTGGAGCTGGGGCCGGTCTTCAGGTCCTTGGCGCCGACCGAGGCGGCGGTAACGACCACCGCATCGACGGCCCCGCCGTCGAGGACGAAGTTCAGCTGGAAGGCGTCGCCGGTATTGACCGCCGGCACCTCGACGGTCTTGGCGCCGTAGGTCTCCGAGTTGGCCGTCACCCGATAGGGACCGCCCGGACGCAGGTTGCGGGCTGAGAAGGCGCCGTCGGCGCTGGTGGTCGCCGTCGTCGTCGTGCCCGAGGGCGCGTGGACGATGGTCACCTGGGCGCCGGCCACGGGCGCGCCGGCCTCGTCGGTCAGCCGCCCCTGGATCGCGCCGGTGATCACCTGGGCCTGGACCACCGCGGGCGCGGCCGCCATCGCGATCACCCCAATCGCGGCGCCGGTCGAAAGCCTTCTCATGAACGTCATCGCCATATCCCCTGTTGCGAGTGCGGCGCGCGTATCCCCACGCGGCCGTGTCCTCGGCGGCGGGATCGGCACGGTCGCCGGGCCGCCAGGGACGACTTCAGGGAAACTGGAATTTCGTCGATGATCTAAAATTAAATCGTCGACGATTTAATAAATCAGTGTCGACGTTATGTCTGCCAGTTTTTTTGGCCGCGCGGCCGGGCGAGGCGCCCGACCTTGGGGCGCCGTCGATCATCGAATGTGGTTATGGGGCGGGATGGAAGTCGGAGGATCGTCGACGATCCTCCCGAGGCGGACGACCTAGATGCGGTCGATCTCGGTCTCACGCACCTTGCCCGCCTCGTCCTCCAGCGAGAAGCGGTCACGGGTGGTGACGTAGAAGCTGGCGCCGAAACGGCCGACGGGGAAGTAATCCTGCAGGCTGACGCGCCAGGCCCTGGTGTCGATCAGTCCCTCGCGGGCGTGCAGGTGCAGCACCTTGCCGAAGAAGATCAGCCGGCTGTCGGTGCGGATCGTCTCCCACAGGGCGCATTCGAAGGCGACCGGGGCCTCGGCGATGCGCGGCGGCGCGATCTCTACCGAGGGCGCCGTGGTCAGCCCCACCTTGTCGAGTTCGCTCTGGTGGGCCGGCAGCGCCTCACCGCAGGCGTGCATCTTGGCGGCGATGGCCTCGTCGGCCAGATGGACGACGAACTGGCCGGACGTGACGATGTTGGCGGCCGTGTCCTTCAGCCCGCCGGACGCCAGAAGGTTGATGCTGATCATCACCAGCGGCGGCTCCTCGCCCAGCATGTTGAACATGCTGAAGGGGGCGGCGTTGACCACGCCGTCGGCGTTGATCGTGGTCACCAGGGCGATGGGCCGCGGCACGATCAGGCTCGCCATCAGCTTGTAGCGTTGATAGGCGGTGATGCTGGCAAAATCGACGTGCATGGCGCGGCTCAGGCCAGGTTCAGCATCTGGGCCAGGGTCTTCACCGAGGACGGCCGCTCCAGGCAGATCCGCTCCTCCAGCCCGACCAGGTGGGCGTTCATCGCCGCCACGGCGCGCTTGGCGTCGCCCTTGGAGATCGCGTCGACGATATCGCAGTGCTCCTCGTGCTCGCAGGCGGCGTTGCCGGCCGGCTCGTACAACGCAACGATCAGCGAGCAGCGCGAGATGAGCTCGGTCAGGTAAGCCAGCAGGATCGGGTTGCCGCCCAGGGCCGCCACCCGCAGGTGAAAGTTGCGCGCCGTCTGGGCCCAGGCCGGCTGGTAGGCGTTGGCCATGGCCTCTTCCTCCTGGTGCAGCAGGGCGTGCAATTCTTCGATATCCTTGCCGCTGTGACGCTGGACGGCCAGCTCGACCAGCGCGGCTTCCAGCGCGCGGCGGGCCTCAAAGATCTTGCGGGTCTCTTCCGGCGTCGGAGCGGCTACGACCGCGCCGCGGTTGGGGCGCAGCTCGACGATGTGGTCATGCTCCAGCCGCTGTAGCACCTTGCGCACCACCGCCCGGCTGACCCCGAACAGCGAGCACAGGGCGGGCTCCGGCAGCTTGGTCCCCGGCGGCAGGCGCTGGTTCAGCACGCCGTCGAACACAGACTGGTAGATGCGCTGCTCGACATCGGCCCCGCCATCGATGGCGGCGATGCCGGCCATGTCGGTCTTGGCCGGGCCACGACCGGCCTTGCGCGCGCCGGCGGCGGTCTTCGAGGCGTTGCGCGGCTTGGCCGGAGGCGTCTGGGTCATGAAATCCGCCGAAACTGGTGATTGCGGTTGTAGGCGCCCGCATCGGGCCCGATGCAACCGGGGATCCGCGCCGACCGACCGCCTTGAACCCACGATGCCGCGATCGCGAGCAGATTTGCAATGACGAATGTCGACTTTCTGCACAGTCAGAATGTCGACGCATATTTCTAAAAATCGTTGACGATTTTATGAGCCGAGGAGCGAACGACGCGATTAACTCGCCTTCGAACAGGGCCCGTCGCCGAGCGGCTGCGCCAGCACAATGAGGTGTCTCGTGTCGAATCCGTCCCGCCGCATGTTCGCCGTCGGAAGCCTCGCCGTCCTGCTGGCCGCCTGCAAGAGCCAGGGCGGCGCAGGGGCGGTGAAGATCGGCCTGGTCACCGCCCTTTCCGGCCAGTCGGCGCGCTCGGGCGAAGCCATCACCCGGGGTCTGACCGTGGCCATCGACGAGATCAACGCCGCTGGCGGCGTGCTGGGCGGCCGCAAGCTGGAACTCGTCCGCCGCGACGACGAGAGCAACCCGGCCCGAGGCGTCACCGCCGCCCGCGAACTGATCCACCGCGAGAAGGTGGCGGTGCTGTTCGGCGGGCTCGACACCCCGGTGGCTCGCGCCATCGTGCCGATCGCCAGCCAGGCCAAGGTTCCCTTCATGGTGCCGTGGGCGGCCGGCACCGCCATCACCCAGAACGGGACCAGCCCCAATTTCGTGTTCCGCGTCTCGGCCGTCGACGAAGAGGTCGACAAGGCCATGGTCGCCTATGCCCGCGAGACCTTCGCCGCCAAGCGCCCCGGCCTGATCCTGCTGAACAATGCCTGGGGCGAGTCCAACGAGAAGGGCCTGAAGGCGGCCCTGGCCGCGGCCGGCTCTCCCCTCGCCGGTTCCGAGCGCTTCGAGCCTTCCGACGTCGACGTCACGCCCCAGCTTGGCCGCCTGCGCGCGGCCGGCGCCGACGCCCTGCTGCTGGTTGGCACGGTCGGCCCCTCGGCCCAGGTCGTGCGCTCGCTCGACCGCATGGGCTGGAGCGTGCCGGTGGTCTCGCACTGGGGCCCGGCAGGCGGGCGCTTTGGCGAACTGGCCGGCCCCAACGCCGGCCGCGTGACCTTCGTCCAGACCTACAGTTTCGCGGGACCGGTCACGCCCGCGCGCGACAAGGTGCTGGCCGCGCTGATGGCCAAATATCCCGACATCAAGTCGCCGGCCGACATCTCGCCGGCCGTGGGCGTGGCCAACGCCTATGACGCCCTGCGCCTGAGCGCCCTGGCCATAGACAAGGCCGGCACGACCGACGGCGAGGCCGTACGCAAGGGTTTCGCCGCCATCGACCGCTACGAGGGCCTGATCAAGACCTACGAGCGCCCCTTCGCCGACGGCCGCCACGACGCCCTGACGGAGAAGGACTATGTCTGGGCCCGCTTCGAAGGCGACGCCATCGTGCCGGTCCAGCGCGGCTAGGCCATGGATTTTCTGGCTCCCCTCCTCAGCGGCCTGGCGCTCGGCAGCATGTACGGGCTGATCGCGCTGGGCTTCCACATCACCTTCTCGGTCTGCGGGGCGCTGAACTTCGCGCAAGGAACCAGCGCCATGCTGGGCGCGGTGCTGCTGTTCACGCTGGAACGCACCCTGGGCTGGCCGATGCTGCTGGCCGCGCCCGCCGCGATCGCGCTGTGCGGCCTCTACGGCCTGATGGTCGAGGGCCTCGCCGTGCGGCCGTTCCTCAAGCGCAAGTCCGACGCCTGGCTGATGGCCACGGTCGCTCTGGGCCTGGTCACCGACAACGCCACGCTCTTCCTGTTCGGCACCGAGCCGCGCAGCCTGAGTTCGATCCTGACCGCCTCGTCTGTCAGCGTCGGAGGCGCTTCGCTGGGCGTCTATCCCCTGCACCTGCTGATCCCCGTCATTGGCCTGGCCACGGCGGGGGCGCTGCACTGGATCAGCCGCAAGACCCTGCTGGGCACGGCGATCCTGGCCGTGGCCCAGAACCGCGACGCCGCCAGCCTGATGGGCATTCCCGTCGGCGCCATGATCGCGGCGGCCTTCGCGGTTTCCTCGGCCCTGGCCGGCATGGCCGGCGCCCTGGTCGCGCCGCTGTTCACCATCCAGCCCGACATGGGCGTCGTCCTTGGCCTCAAGGCGTTCGCCGTCGCCATCCTCGGCGGCCTCAAGAACCCGTGGGGGATCATGACCGCCGGCGTGCTGTTCGGCGTGGTCGAGGCCGCGTCCGCCAGCGTGCTGGGCTCGGGCTACACCCAGATGCTGACCTTCGGCCTGGTGATCCTGGCCCTGGCCCTGCGTCCCGACGGCCTCTTGGGCCGCGCCGAGGTGCGAAAGGTATGAGCATGCGTTCCTTCGCCTCCACCCTGGCCGCGCTGGGCGGGATCGTCGCCGCCCTCGTCCTGGCCGGCATGCTCGACAGCTACTACGCCTTCGTGCTGGGCCAGATCGCCCTGCTGACGATCGTCGGCGTCGGATTGAACATCCTGATCGGCCTCGGCGGCCAGATGTCTTTCGGCCATGCCGGCGTCTACGCCATCGGCGCCTATGCCGTGGCGGTGCTGACCACGCGGCTGGGCGTCAGCTTCTGGATCGCCTGGCCCCTGGGCGCGCTGCTGGCCGGCGGCGTCGGGGCGGTGATGGCGATCCCCGCCCTTCGCCTGAAAGGCCCATACCTGGCCATGGTCACCATAGCCTTCGGCCTGATCGTCGAGCATGGACTCGTCGAGCTGCGCGGGGTCACCGGCGGCCAGAACGGCATCCTCGACATTCCCGCCCCCAGCCTCTTTGGTCAGACGCTGGACGCCAACGGCATGGCCATGCTGGCCGTGGCCGTGGCCAGCGCATCGCTGCTGACCTTTGCGCGGCTTTCGGCCGGCGGCTGGGGCGCGGCCATGCGGGCCGTGCGCGACACCGACGTCGCCGCCGCCTCCATCGGCCTGAACCCCACGGTCATACGCACCCTGGCCTTCACCGTCTCGGCCCTGTTCGCGGGCGCGGCCGGCGGCCTGTTCGCACCTATGGCCGGGTTCGTTACGCCCCAGACCTTCAACCTGACCCAGTCGATCCTGTTCGTGCTGGTAGTGATTCTGGGCGGTTCCGGAACCCGCCTCGGGCCTTTGCTGGGCGCGCTGGTCGTGGGCCTGCTGCCTGAACTGCTGTCTGGCTTTGAGGCCTATCGTATCCTGGTGTTCGGCGCCCTGCTGATGGTGGTGCTGTGGCTGGCCCCGCGCGGGCTGGCCGGACTTTGCGACGCCCTGCCCTTCAAACCCAAGCCCTCCGCCCCGCTTGCCGCCGAGACCGCCCCGCCGCTGGCCGGGCTGCTAGCCGCCCGTCCCCGCGCTGCTCTGCGGGCCGAAGACCTGGGCATGCGCTTCGGCGGCCTGCGCGCCCTGGACGGCGCCCGGTTCTCGCTGCCGCCCGGACAGGTGACGGCCCTGATCGGCCCCAACGGCGCGGGCAAGTCGACGGTGATGAATCTGCTGAGCGGCTTCTATCGCCCCACCGACGGCCGCTGCCTGCTGGGCCAGACGCCCCTGCCCCGCCAGGCCTTCGCCGCCGCCCGGGCCGGGGTGGCGCGCTCCTACCAGACCTCGCAGGTGTTCCAGAGCCTCAGCGTCGAGGACAACGTCCTGCTCGCCGCCCGACGGGGCAAGCTCGGCTCCCCCCTCGCCCGCTTCACCCCCACCGCAGAGCGTGAACGCGCCCGCGCCCTGCTGCACGCCTGTGGCTACGCCGGCGACCCGACGCTCCCCGCCGGGGACCTGGCCCACGTCGACCGCCGCCTGGTCGAGATCGCCCGCGCCCTGGCGCTGGACCCCGACGTCCTGCTGCTGGATGAGCCGGCCGCCGGCCTGTCGCAGGAGGACAAGCGCCGTCTGGCGGCCTTGCTCAAGGAGATCGCCGAGGCTGGCGTCGCCGTAGGCCTGATCGAACACGACATGGGTCTGGTCATGGGCGTATCCGACGCCGTCGTGGTCCTGAACGCCGGGGTGCAGATCGCGCAGGGCACGCCCGTAGAAATCCAGGCCGATCCGGTCGTCCGCGCCGCCTATCTGGGCTCCGCCCCGGCCTCTGCGCCCGTCGATCGCGGACTGGTCAGCCGTCTGGACGCCCTGCGGGTGGTCAACCTGACCGCCGGCTATGGCGCCGCGCCCGTGCTGTCGGGTGTCGAGATCGAGGTCCGGCAGGGCGAGGCCGTGGCCCTGCTGGGCGCCAACGGCGCGGGCAAGTCGACCCTGATGCGGGTGATCGCCGGCCTGCACCCGGCCGCCGCGGGCCAGGTCGCCTTCGAGGGCGGCCTGATGAACGGCCTTCCGGCCAACGAGCGCGTGCGCAAGGGCGTGGTGCTGTCGCCCGAGGGACGGCAGGTGTTTCCCGAACTGACCGTGCGCGACAACATCCGCCTGGGCGCCTTCCTCGAGCGCCGCGACCTGGAGGCCCGCACCCAGGAGATGCTGGCCCGCTTCCCGCGCCTGGCCGAGCGCCTGCACCAGCGGGCGGGCCTTTTGTCGGGCGGCGAACAGCAAATGCTCGCCCTGGCCCGCGCCCTGATGAGCCGCCCCAAGGTGCTGTTGCTGGACGAGCCGTCGCTGGGCCTGGCCCCGCGCGTCATCGAGGAGATCTTCGCCGCCTTCCGCGACCTGCGCGACCAGGCGCTGACCCTGCTGATCGTCGACCAGATGGCGGGCCTGGCGCTGTCGGTCTCCGACCGGGCCTATGTGCTCAGCGGCGGCCAGATCGTGGCCCACGGGACCTCGGCGCAGATCGCCGCCGATCCCGCGGTCAACGCAGCCTATCTCGGTGGCTGAAAGGGGTCACGGTCACGCCATCGCGCAAGATTAGTTCTATCGGCGCAAAACGAATCCGCGCGAAACCGCCCCATGCCGTCCAGCACCGCCCCCGCTTCCCTGCTCGCCTTCGGCCCGTTCACCCTGGACCGGGAACGGCGGCTGCTGAGCGCGGGCGGCGAGCCGGTGGCGATCGGCAGCCGGGCGCTGGACATCCTGCTGGCCCTGATCGACGCCGATGGCGAGCTCCTGAGCAAGGAGCAGCTGCTGGCGCGGGTGTGGGCCGACGTGACGGTCGACGAGAGCACCCTGCGCGTCCACATCGCCGGCCTGCGCAAGGCCCTGGGCGACGGTCGTGACGGCGCCCGCTACGTGCTGAACGAGCAGGGCCGCGGCTATCGCTTCGTCGCCCCGGTGCAGCGCCCCGGCGCAGCCCCGGCCGTTCCGCAGGCCGCACCATACGCCCCAGCGCGGCCGAGGCCTGCCGGCCGCCGCATCGTCGGCCGCGACGCCATCGTCGACAGTCTCGTAGAGCTGCTGCCCGAGCGCGGATTCATGACCGTGATCGGCCCCGGCGGCATCGGCAAGACCACGGTGGTCACGGCCGTCGCCGAGCGCGTAGCCCAGGCCCAGGGCCTGCCCTGGGTGTTCGTCGACCTCGCCCCGGTCGCCACCTCCGAACTGGTGGCGGGCACGGCCGCTTCCGCGCTCGACCTGCCAGGCTTTGGCCGCGACGCCGAGGCCTCGGTCGTCGCTCGTCTGGCCAAAGCCCCGGCGGTGCTGGTGCTGGACAACTGCGAGCATGTGGTCGATGCGGCCGCCGATCTGGCGCAGGCCATACACCAGGGCGCGCCTGCGGCCCTGGTGCTGGCCACCAGCCGCGAGGCGCTGCGGGCCGAGGGCGAGTGGGTGCATCGCCTGCAGACCCTGCCCGCTCCGGAGAGCGAGATGATCGACGCGGAGACGGCCGGCGGCTATCCGGCCGTGCAGCTGTTCGTCGAGCGCGCCAGGGCGGCCGACGACGCCTTCGTCCTGACCGACGCCAACGCCGCCGCCGTGGCCGAGATCTGCCGCCGGCTGGACGGCATGCCGCTGGCGCTGGAGTTGGCCGCCGCCCGCATCGACATGATGAGCGCCGCCGAACTGGCCGCCAATCTCGACGACCGCTTCAGCCTGCTGACCAAGGGCCGCCGCACCGCCCTGCCCCGCCAGCAGACCCTGCGCGCCACGCTCGACTGGAGCTATGGCCTGCTGCCGATCGAGGGCCGCACGGTGCTGGACCGTCTGGGCGTCTTCGCCGGCGGCTTTCCGATGGAGGCGGCCCGCACCGTGGCGGCCGACGAGACCATCGGCCGCCACGCCGTGCTCGACATCGTCACCGCCCTCGCCCGCAAGTCGCTGCTGGCAGTCGACGCTTCGGGGCCGACAACCCTTTATCGCCTGCTCGACACCACCCGCGCCTACGCCCGCGAGGCCCTGGCGGCAGGTCCAGACGCCGCCGCGATCGCCCGCCGTCACGCCGAATACTGCTGCGCCGAACTGGCCGACACCGACAGCGCCTGGGAGGGGCGGGCCCGCCGCGAATGGCTGGCCGAGAAGAGCCGGCTGGTCGACGACGTGCGCGCCGCCCTGGCCTGGGCCTTCAGCCCGGCCGGCGACCTGCCGCTGGCCATCCGCCTGACCGTGGTCTCCGCGCCGCTGTGGTTCCACCTCAGCCTGCCGCGCGAGTTCCTGGCCCTGGTCGAGACGGCGCTGAAGCGCATCGCCGCCACAGACCTGGCCGGCTCGGCGGCCGAGGTCGAACTCCTGACCGCCCAGGGCCATGCCCTGTGGCACACCCACGGCCCCACGACGGCGATGGAGACCGCCTTCGCCCGCGCCCTCGAGATAGCCGAAGCGCTGGACGATCCGGGCCTGAGGCTGCGCGCCGGCTGGGGGCGCTGGGCCCAGGCCATTCTTGCCGGCCGCTACGCCGACTGCGCTGTCTTCGCCGACGGCTTCCAGGCCATCGCCCAGGCGGTGGGCGATCCCGCCGCCCTGCAGACCGCCGACCACATGCAGGCCCTGCGCCATCACTTCGCCGGCGACCAGCAGGCGGCGCTGGGCCTGATCGAGCGGGTGATCGCCACCCATACCGGCCCGGTGGTCGCCAACCAGGCCAACCACGCCCAAGTCAACGACACGATCGCGGCCCAGGCCCTGAAGATGCGAATTCTGTGGCTGCGGGGCGAGTCCGCGCAGGCCCTGAGCCTGGCGCAGGAGACGGCCGACGCGGCCTTGGCCACCGACCATGACCTGACCATCTGCTACGGCCTGGCCGTCGGCGCCGTGCCGGTGGCGCTCTGGACCGGCCGCGTCGACCTCGCCCACGCCTGGGTCGAACGCCTGCTGGAGCGCGCGCGCGGCCGGGGCGTGCGCTTCTGGGAGCTGTGGGGCCAGGGCTATCTGGCCGCCCTGGATCCGGCCGTGCGTGTGTCGCCGGAAGCCTTCCCTATGCAGGTCGAATGTTTCGCCGCCGTCGACGCAGGACTCGCCGACGCGACCATGCTGGCGCGCCTGGAGCAGGAGACCTCGCTGTGGGTCGGGCCGGAACTGATGCGCCTGTCGGCCATGGCCGGCGCGCCGGACCAACGCGAGCCGCGCCTGCGGGAAGCGCTCGACCTGGCTCGCGTTCAAGGGTCCGGCGCCTGGGCGCTGCGCATCGCCGTGTCGCTGGCCGAGCCGGGCCGGGTGCGCGAGGCTCTTGAGGCCATGCCCGACGTTCCCGGCTGTCCGGACCGTCGCGCGGCCAGGGCGCTGCTAAGCACGGACTGAACATCCGGTCGCGGCGCATGAGGCAAGGCTTCAAGCGGTTGCTTTCAAAGGCGTTTTCGCGCTTAACAACTCTACACAACGCTTAACTCACGCTCGGCGGGGGACCTTGGCATCGTGCTTTCACACCGGCGGCCAGCCGGCGCTGAAAGGAACGCAGCCATGTCCCTCGAACCCATGACCCCCGCCGCTGTCGCCGGCTTCGATCACGTGATCGACCTGGACGCCGGCGCCCTGCCCGAGCTGATCGCCGGCCTTCTGGCCGACGCCCGGGCCGCCGCCCGTCAGGATCGCCTCGCCGCCGAACGTCGAGTGCGCGAGGCGGTCGAACTGGTGCAGCGCGAGGGCAAGCGCCTGCTGGACGGCGTCCGCCCCATGCCGTTGACCGGCGGCTTGGCGCCCTGGCAGGTGCGTCGCGTCGACGCCCATCTGGCCGCCCATCTGGACGCCCCGGTGAAGGTGTCGGACCTCGCCGCCCTGGTCCGCCTCAGCGTCAGCCACTTCTCGCGCGCCTTCGCGGTCAGCTACGGCGGCGGGGCCCGCGAACACATCATCCAGCGCCGTCTGGACCGCGCCCGCCAGATGATGATCGAGACCAACGAGCCGCTGGGCCAGATCGCGGCCGCCTGCGGCTTCGCCGACCAGGCCCACTTTTCCAACCGCTTCCGCCGCGCCTTCGAGACCAGCCCGCTGGCCTGGCGGCGCCTGCACCAGCGCGGACAGGAGCCGTCCATCGCCGCCGCCGACGCGGCCTTCGCCTGAGGACCCTCGCCTTGTCCCGCAACGACCTCGCAGCCACCCCGGTGCTGACGCCCGCCTCGGCCCATCCGGTGCTCGACCCCGCCACCCAGCAGTTCGTCGACGACCGCCTGGACCGCCGGCCCGCCGCCCTGCGCGACCAGCCGCTCGACGCTGTGCGCTCGGCCTTCGCACAGGCCCAGGCGCCGCAGTCCGACCTGCCGGAGATCGCGGCCGTCGACTTTGTCCTGCACCTGGCCGGCGGCGAGCGCCTGCCGATCCGCATCCTGCGCCCGCCGGGCGAAGAGAGTCCGCTGCCGGTCGTGCTTTACCTGCACGGCGGCGGCTGGATCATGGGCGGCGCGGGCACGCACGAGCGGCTGATGCGAAGCCTGGCGCTCGGCGCTCGCGCGGCCGTCGCTCATGTCGGCTACGCCCTGGCGCCCGAGGCCCGGCATCCCGCCCAGATCGAGCAGGCCCACGCCGCGCTGATCGCGCTCGTCGAGCGCGCGGCCAGCCTGAACCTGGACGCCAGCCGTATCGCGCTAGCTGGCGACGGTGCGGGCGGCGCGATAGCCGCGGCCTTGACTCTCAGGCTTGCGATCGCCGACGGTCCCGCGCTTGCCGGCCAGGCCCTGCTGTGCCCGATCACCGCGCCCGTCGGCCAGAGCCCCTCGAGCCTGGCCTTCGCCGAAGGCCCCGGCCCCACGGCCGACGACCTGCGCTATTTCGAGGACTGCCTGGGGGCGACGGCGGACGGAGAAACGCAGGCCTTCGTGCTCGACACGCCTTTGCGGCGCCTGACCGGCCTGCCCCCGACCCTCGTGATCACCGCCGAGGCCGACGTCACCCGCGACGACGCCGAAGCCTATGCCCGCAAGCTGATGCGAGCCGGGGTCGAGGTCACGGCCCTGCGGCTGATCGGGGCCATCCACGACTTCATGGTGCTGGAAGCCCTGCGCGACACGCCGCCCGCGACGGCCGCGGTGCGCCAGACGATCGACTTCCTGCGGACGGCGCTCAGAACTTCAGCTGCAGGCGGGCCTGGGCGACCGTGACGTCGGCGCCCAGCTGCACGCCCGCGCTCGGCCGGCTGTCGATCCTGGCCCGGGTTCAGGCTCCCGCTCAGGCGGACATGGCTTTAGGGGCGCCAGATGAAAGGTCGCCGCGCGGGCGGCCTCGACCACGGGACGGTGGAGAGGCCTACTCGGCTGGCGCGGGCAGCGGCTCGGGATCGACCGGCGTCGCGCGGCCAGCCAGGGCGGCGTCCAGGGCGTCCTTGTCGAGCGCCTTGTCCCAACGGGCGACGACGACGGTGGCGACGGCGTTGCCGATGAAGTTCGTCAGCGAGCGGCACTCGCTCATGAAGCGGTCGACGCCGAGGATCAGGGCCATGCCGGCCACGGGGACGCTGGGCACCACCGACAGCGTTGCCGCCAGGGTGATGAAGCCCGCGCCGGTGACGCCCGCCGCGCCCTTTGACGACAGCATGGCCACGCCAAGCAGGGCCAGCTGATCGCCCAGCGACAGGTGCACGCCGGTGGCCTGAGCGATGAACAGCGCCGCCAGGGTCATGTAGATGTTGGTGCCGTCCAGATTGAACGAGTAGCCCAGCGGAACGACGAGACCGACCACCGGCTTGGCGCAGCCGGCCTTTTCCATCTTTTCCATCAGGCTGGGCAGGGCCGATTCCGAAGAGCTGGTGCCCAGCACCAGCAGAAGCTCGCTCTTGAGGTAGCGCAGCAGCTTTAGGATCGAGAAGCCGTTGACCCGGGCCACGGCCCCCAGCACCACCAGCACGAAGATCGCCGAGGTGGCGTAGAAGGTGCCGACCAGGGCGGCCAGGTTGATCACCGAGCCGATGCCGTACTTGCCGATGGTGAAGGCGAAAGCGCCGAAGGCGCCGATCGGGGCGGCCTTCATCAGGATGGCCACCAGCTTGAAGAAGGCGATGGAGATCGCCTCAAGCATGTCGACGACCGGCTGGCCGCGATCGCCCACCAGGGCCAGGGCGATACCGAACGTCACCGAGAAGAACAGCACCTGCAGGATCTCGCCCTCGGCGAAGGCGCTGACCACGGTGCTGGGGATTATGTGCAGCAGGAAGCCGACGATCGTGCTCTCGTGGGCTTTCGCCGCGTAGTCGGCGATCTTGTCGCTGTGCAGGGTGGCCGGGTCGACGTTCATGCCCGCGCCCGGCTGGACGACGTTGGCGACGATCAGGCCGATGATCAGGGCCAGGGTCGAGAAGGTCAGGAAATAGGCGAAGGCCTTCAGCGCAACGCGCCCGAACCGGCCCAGGTCACGCATGCCGGCGATGCCGGTGACGACGGTCAGGAAGATCACCGGGGCGATGACCATCTTCACCAGCTTGATGAAGGCGTCGCCCAGCGGCTTCAGGTCGGCGCCGAACTTGGGCCAGAAGTGACCGATCAGAGCCCCGGCGACGATGGCGACCAGCACCTGGACGTAGAGGTGGGTGTACCACGGGCCTGGACGAGGCGGCGGCGCACCGGCGGCGGTCGTCTGCGGGATCATTGGGCGGCTCCTGGCTCGTTTCCTCGCGCGTCCTTGCAGGTCGGGCGCTTGGTCCAAGAGTGCGGGAATTCCCCGCCACCGGGACTCGTTTTCGAGAATCTAGCTCAAGACGATGAATGTTCTAGGGAAAATCTAAAATCGGCCTCGCCACGGCGCCTACTGCCGTGTCACATTTCGCTCAGCCTGAACCGTCTTTGTGTGGAATATGACACAAGCCGATCCGATCCTGGACGAACCGCCGGCCCCATCGGTCCGGACCATATCGCGCCGAGGGCTGGCGGTGTTCGCCCTGGCGGCCACGTTGATCGGCGCGGTCCTGGTGCAGGCGGTCGGCGCCCTGATGCACGATCGGGCTATGACCGGCCTGCGGGCGCGCGCCAATGCCTCGGCCGCCCTGCACGCGGCGGTGCTGCGCAGCGAGCTCGACAAGCAGCGCGCCCTGCCCCTGGTGCTGGCCGACGACGCCGACCTGGAAACCGCGCTGACCACCCGCGACCCGCGCCGGCTGGACGCCCTCTCGCGCAAGCTCGAGGTTCTGGGCGCCCAGACCCGGGCGGCGGTGATCTATGTGGTCGCCGCCGACGGCTTTACCGCCGCGGCCAGCAACTGGCGCCAGCCAACCAGCTTCCTCGGCTCGAACTACGGCTTCCGGCCCTATTTCGCGCAGGCCCTGCGCAGCGGCTACGCCGAGCAGTTCGCCCTGGGCACGGTCAGCCACAAACCAGGCCTCTATCTGGCCCGCCGCGTCGACGGCCCGGACGGTCCGCTGGGCGTCGTAGTCGTGAAGCTGGAGTTCGACGCCGTCGAGGCCGCCTGGCGGGCGATCGGCGAGCCGGCCTTCGTCGTCGACAGCAAGGGCCTGGTGCTAATCACCAGCGAACCGCAATGGCGCTTCCTTGCCCGCACGCCGCTGTCGGCGGCCGCTCGCGAAACCCTGCGCGCCCAGGGCCAGTACGGCCAGGCGACCTTCGATCCCCTGCCCCTGCGCGAACGGCGCGGCGACGGCGTGAGCCGCACCGACGAGGCCCAGCCTGGCCGCCAGATCGAGACCCGCCTCGCCGACGTCGCGCCCGGCTGGACCCTGCACCTGCTGAGCCCTGCCGCCCCCGCCGACCAGGCGGCCGACGCCGCCCGCTGGATCACCACCCTGGTCTGGACCCTGCTGAGCGCGGCCTTGCTGTGGCTATGGGTGCGGCGCCGACGCATCCAATTGGCCGCCCTGCGCGACCGCGAGACCCGGCTGGAACTGGAGCGTCGCGTCGAGGCGCGGACCAAGGAGCTGACGGAGGCCAACCGAGCCCTCTCGCACGAAGTCGACGAGCGCCAGCGCGCCGAGACCCGCCTGCGCTCGCTGCAGGCCGACCTGGTGCAGGCCAACAAGCTGGCCTCGCTGGGCCAGATCGCCGCCGGCGTGGCCCACGAGATCAACCAGCCAGTCGCCGCCATCCGCGCCAACGCCGACAACGGCCTGCTGCTGATCGCGCGCGGCAAGCCCGAGGCGGCCGGCGAGAATCTGAGCGCCATCGCCGCCATGACCGAGCGCATCGGCCGTATCACCGACGAGCTGCGCGCCTTCTCGCGCAAGGCCGACGGCCGGGTAGAGCCGACCCTGGTCAGCGAGGCGATCGACGGCTCGGTGCTGCTGACCGCCAGCCGCTCGCGCCGCCAGCAGGCCCGCCTCGTCCGCAACGGCGAAACGCCCGGCCTGGCCGTGCTGGGCGAGCGGGTGCGGCTTGAGCAGGTGCTGGTCAACCTGCTGCAGAACGCCTTCGAGGCGGTGGAGGACCGCGCCGACGGGGTCGTCACCCTGACCGTCAGCGAAATAGACGACGTGGTGCAAATCAGCGTCGCCGACAACGGTCCTGGCCTGGCGCCCGAGGTCGAGCGAGCCCTGTTCACGCCGTTCCTGACCACTAAGCCCCGAGGCCTGGGCCTTGGTCTGGTGATCGCCCACGACATCGCCGCCGGCTTCGGCGGCGAGCTCGCGGCCGCCTCGGCGCCCGGCGCCGGCGCGACCTTCACCCTGACCCTGCGCAAGGCCGTCCCATGAACGCCCCGGCCGGCAAGATCCTGCTCGTCGACGACGACGACGCCCTGCGCGGCGCGGTGGCCCAGGGGCTGGAGCTGCGCGGCTTCGAGGTCGCGGCCTTCGACAACGCCCCGGCGGCGCTGAAGGCCCTGTCGCGCGACTTCGAAGGCGCCGTGGTCTCGGACGTGCGCATGCCGGGCATGGACGGCCTGGCGCTGTTCGAGCGCATCCAGGCCGTCGACCCTGATATCCCGGTGCTGCTGATCACCGGCCACGGCGACGTGGCCATGGCCGTGGCCGCCCTGCAGGACGGGGTCTACGACTTCGTCTCCAAACCCTTCCCGATGGAGCGGCTGACCGCCGCCCTGGCCCGGGCGGTCGAGAAACGCGGCCTGGTGCTCGACAACCGCCGCCTGGAGGCCGCCGCCCAGGCCGGCGGCGGCTCGCCGCTGCTGGGCGACACGCCGGTGATGCAGCGCCTGCGCGCCACCATCGCCCAGCTGGCCGAGGCCGAGGTCGACGTGCTGATCCAGGGCGAAACCGGGGCCGGCAAGGGTCTTGTCGCCCACGCCCTGCATCGCGGCGGCGCGCGCAAGGGCCGGCCGATGGTGACGGTCAACTGCGCGGCCCTCCCCGAGGCGGTGTTCGAGACCGAACTGTTCGGCGCGGCCGGCGGCGCGGCTCGTCCCAGCACCGGCCGCATCGAGCGGGCCGATCGGGGCGTGCTGTTCCTCGACGAGATCGAGGGCCTGTCGCCGACCATGCAGGCCAAGCTGCTGCGGGTGGTCGAGGAACGCGAGATCTGGCCCGTCGGCGCGGCCGAGCCCCGTCACCTCGACCTGCGGATCATCGCCGCCAGCAAGATCGACTTGGCGAAGGCCGTGCGCGACGGCGCCTTCCGCGCCGACCTCTACTACCGCCTCAACGTCGTCACCCTGGTGGTGCCGCCCCTGCGCGAGCGGCGCGAGGACGTGCCGACGCTGTTCGGCCACTTCCTGGCCGAGGCCGCCGCGCGGCTGCGCAGGCCCGCGCCGCGGCTGACGGCGACGATCCGCGACCACCTCCTGGGCCACGACTGGCCGGGCAATGTGCGGGAGCTGGCCCACTACGCCGAGCGCGTGGCCCTGGGCCTGCCCTCGGCCGTGATCGCCGACGACGGCGCGGCGCAAGGACCGGCCGAGAGCCTGGCCGACCGCACCGGCCGCTACGAGGCGATGGTCATCCGCGAGACCCTGGCGGCCTGCGGCGGCGACGCCCGCACGGCCATGACGCTGCTGCAGACACCGCGCAAGACCTTCTACGACAAGCTGCGCCGCCACGGCATCGAGATCGACCGCTACCGGCCGGGCAAGGTTTAGGCGGCCAGGAACTCGACGATCGCCCGGGCGAAGGCCGGCGCCGCCACGGCCGAGCGATGGTCCCCGCCGACCAGCTGCGAGGTCGCGCCAGGTATCGCAGCCGCCAGCCGCTCGGGATGCACCGCCAGCGGATCGTCGTCCCCGGCGATCACCAGGGTCGGCGCCGTGATCCGGTCCATAGGGATGGGCTGGGCGTGGACGACGCTGGCCTGGGCCGCCAGGGCCTTGCGGTCCGCGCCGATCGCGTCGGCGAACAGGCGAAACGGCACGGCGGCCGGATGCTCGATCATCGAGACGTCGTCGGTCAGCAGCGCCTGTACGATAGCCGCATTGGGCACGTGACGGGTGTCGACGCCTCCGGCAGTCACCACGCCCTCCCCCACCCCGCCGATCACCAGGCGCCGCACGCGCGGCTCCTGGCTGGCGCAGATCAAGGCGACGATCGCCCCCATGGAATAGCCGGCCAGATCGATCGCCGGGACGCCCAGATGGTCGATCAGTTCGGCCACGTCCCTGGCCATACGCGCTTCGCCGTAAAAGGCCGGGTCGTGCGGCTTGTCCGATGCGCCGTGGCCGCGGGCGTCGATCGCGATGACCCGCCGGCCGGCGCTGACCAGGGCGTCGACGATTCCCGGCGCCTTCCAGTTGATCGGCCCGCTGGCCGAGAAACCGTGATGAAGCACCACCGGCGGCCGCGCGGCGTCGTCGCCCCATTCATGGCAGGCGATCAACAGGTCGTCGGAGGTGGCGAAGCGGAACATGCATGGCTCACAGGTTCAAACGAACGTTTCAACCGATACCAAGCTTCACCGACGCCCGCAACGCGAGCGCCAGGATGCTCTTCCGAAGGGGAGCATCTCGCGTCACGCGTCGTTGGCCACGTGCGCGATCAGGTTGTCGCGCACGCGGGTGATGGTCTTCTGCACCTGACGGAACTCGTCGGGCTCCAGGCCCGTGGCCTTGACCAGGGTCCGCTGGCCGCCCTTTTCGCGCAGGTCGCGGCCGGCCTGCGTCAGGCTGATGATCACCTGCCGCTCGTCGGCCGGATCGCGGCGGCGCTGCAGGAAGCCAAGGCTCTCCAGCTTCTTGAGGATCGGGGTCAGGGTGTTGCTCTCGAGGAAGAGCTTGTCGCCCAGGCTCTTCACGCTCTGGCCGTCCTCCTCCCACAGCGCCACGATGATGATCCACTGGGTGTAGGTCACGCCCAGTTCGTCGAGGATCGGCTTGTAGGCGCGGCCATAGGCGAGGTTCGCCGAATAGACGGCGAAGCACAGGAAGTCGGCGAGCCTGGGGGCTTTGGCGGGCGGAGCTGAGGTCGTCATCAGAGCCTTGCGTTCGGGCGCCGCGGGCGGTTGGCGGCGGTTCGAGACAAATATAAATCGGATCCGATCAAATCGGAAGGTTGACGATATGCGAAACTTCGATCTATGGAATCGGTACCGATTACATCGGATCCGATTGAAAAGGAGATCGACATGACCACCGCTATCGACACCGTCCTCTACACCGGTCGCACCCACGTCACCGGCGGCCGCGACGGCGCGGCCCGCAGCGACGACGGCAAGCTGGACGTCCGCCTGTCGCCGCCCGGAAGCGCCGGCCCCGGCGCCAACCCCGAGCAGCTGTTCGCCGCCGGCTGGTCGGCCTGCTTCATCGGCGCCATGGGCCTGGCCGCCCGCGCCCAAGGCGTGACCCTGCCCGCCGCCGTCGCCGTCGACGCCGAAGTGGATCTCGGCAAGTCGGGCGAGGGCTATCAGTTGCAGGCCCGTCTCAACGTCAGCCTGCCGGGCATGCCCGCCGACGTCGCCCGCGCGCTGGTCGAGGCCGCCCACCAGACCTGCCCCTACTCCAAGGCCACGCGCGGCAACATCGGCGTGACCCTGAACCTGATCTGACCGCCTGATCTGAACCGCCTGATCTGAACCGGAAGACCCGAGGCGCCGCCCCCCCCCTCCAGGCGGCGGCGCCTCCATCCCCCCTCCCGCCCACAAGGAAACGCCCACATGTCCGCCTTGCCCGCCTTCGCCACGGCCAAGTCCGCCCAGTTCCACGCCGTTTCGCTCAGCGTCGCCGCCGTCGCAGGCGTCGCCACCCTGGGCGTGACCTCGGTCATGCTCCCGCCGCCGGCCATGTTCCTGGGCTGGGCCGCCTTCAACCTGGCGGGCGACGACCTGCGGGGCGGCCTGGCCAACACCGTCTCGCACCTGCTCGGCCTGGCGCTGGGCGCCGGGACCGCCCTGCTGATCGGGGCCATGACGCCAGCGCTCGGCCTGCTGGCCACGCCGGCCGCCGTCATCGGTGTCGTCATCATCGTGCTGTCGCTGCGCGAAGTCGCCCCGATCAACAATCCGCTGGCCTATTTCCTGGGCCTGACCAGCTTCTTCTATTCGGGCCTGGCGCCCTCGGCCTCGACCCTGGCGGTGCTGGGTACGGCGGCCGTCATCGGCGGCGCGGCCTGCGCGGTCGCCGCCTTCGCCCAGGACGCCGTGGCCCGCGCCGGCGAGGTTCGCCATGCGTAAGACCCTCCCCCTCGCCCTCGCCGCAGCCCTGCTGACCGGCCCCGCCTTCGCCCAGAGCCTGCCTAACCTGTCGGCCGGCGACGTCCTCGGCCCGGCCGGCGTCGTCCCGCTGAGCACGCCCCAGCCGCCCGCGCGCCTGGTCGTCGATCCGCCCCTGCCCGGCCCGCTGGCCCAGGGTCGGGTGTTCATCCAGTACCGGGCCGAGAACCTGCGCATCGAGCCGGTGTTCGGCCCCGCCGCCCTGGCCGTCACGCCCCGCATCGGCCACGTCCACGTCGCCGTCGATGACGCCCCCTGGCACTGGGCCGACGCCAGCGGCGAGCCGATCATCCTGGTCGGCCTGACGCCCGGGTCGCACAGCGTTCAAATCACGCTCGCCGACGCCAATCATCGCCCGCTCGACAGCGCCACGATCCGCTTCGTCGTTCCAGCCGCCCCCGCCGGCCACCAGCACTAGGCTCGTCCCATGACCTCGAAGTTCGACCTTCCCCGCCGCCGCCTGCTGCAGGCCGTCGCCATCGCCGGCGCCGCGGGCCTGGCCTCCCGCGCCGTCGCCGCCACGGCCGCCGCACCCGCCTGGACCCTGCGCCAGATCACGACCCCCGACCTCGTCATCGGCTACGCCGAGATGGGTCCGGCCGACGGCGCGCCGGTGATCCTGCTGCACGGCTGGCCCTACGACATCCACGCCTTCGCCGAGGTGGCCCCGATCCTGGCGGCGGCCGGCAAGCGGGTGATCGTTCCGCACCTGCGAGGCTACGGAACCACCCGCTTCGTGTCGGACGCCGCCCCGCGCAATGGCCAGCAGGCGGCGCTGGCCGTCGACGTCATCGCCCTGATGGACGCCCTGAACATCAGGCGCGCCGTCATCGGCGGCTTCGACTGGGGCGCGCGCACCGCCTGCATAGTCGCGGCCCTGTGGCCCGATCGATGCTCGGCCCTGGTCAGCGTCAGCGGCTACCTGATCGGCAGCCAGGCGGCCAACGCCGCGCCCCTGCCGCCGGAAGCCGAACTTTCCTGGTGGTACCAGTTCTATTTCGCCACCGAGCGCGGCGCGAAAGGCTACGCCCTGAACCGCGACGCCTTCGCCCGGCTGATCTGGAAGACGGCCTCGCCCAGGTGGGCGTTCGACGACGCGACCTTCGCCCGCTCGGCCGCATCGCTGGCCAATCCCGACCACGTGGCCATCACCATCCACAACTACCGCTGGCGGCTGGGCCTGGCGCAGGGCGAGACCCGCTTCGACGCGCTGGAGGCCAAGCTGGCCCAAGGCCCCGCCATCACCGTGCCGACCATCACCATGGAAGGCGATGGGAACGCCGCCCCACACCCGCCCCCCGCCGCCTATGCCAGCAAGTTCAAGGGCCGCTACGAGCACCGCGACGTCGGCGGCGGCGGCGGCCACAACCTGCCCCAGGAAGCGCCGCGCGACTTCGCCCGCGCCATCCTGGACGTCGCCCGCTGGGCGGCCTGAAGCCTCGTTTTCAAGGAGCGGTCGTCGTGACCCGATCCGAACATCTCTCCCGCCGCGACTGGCTGAAGAGCGCGGCCGTCGGCCTCGCGCCGCTGTCGGTCGCCGCCGCCATCGGCCTGCCTCCAGCCCGCAAGGCCCTGGCCTGGACCAGCGGCTCATCCTCGGCGCTGAACGCCCTGTCCCTGTCGCCGCAATGGCTGAACGGGCCCGAGCCAACGGCCAAGACCCTGGCCGGCAAGGTCGTGCTGGTCGCCTTCTGGACCTATTCCTGCATCAACAGCCTGCGGGTCCTGCCTTATCTGCGCGCCTGGCACGCCCGATATAGCGACCGGGGCCTGGTGGTGATCGGCGTCCACACGCCCGAATTCGCCTTCGAGAAGGACCTCGCCAACGTGCGCCAGGCCCTTGGCGACCTGGACGTTCCGTTCCCCGTCGTGCTCGACAGCGACTGGCGGATCTGGCGGGCCTACGGCAACAACGCCTGGCCAGCCTTCTACTTCGTCGGCGCCGACGGTCGGGTGCGAGGCCATGCGGCGGGCGAAGGCGACTACGACCGCCACGAACGCCGCATTCAGGCCCTGCTGGCCGAGATTGCCGGTCCAGCGATCATCGAACACCTGTCGCCGATCAAGGCCGTCGGCCCCGAGGCCGCGCCCGACTTCGCCGAGCTGGGCTCGCCCGAAAGCTACACCGGCTGGGGAAAGGCCGACGCCTTCGCCTCGCCCGGCGGCCTGCGCCAGGACGCCGCCAAGGCCTACCGCCTGCCCGGCGCTCTCGACCTCAACCGCTGGGGCCTCTCCGGCGAGTGGCGGGCCGGCGAGGAATTCACCACCAGCCTCGCGCCCGGCGCCGTGGTCGCCAGCCGCTTCCGCGCCCGCGACCTGCACATGGTCCTGGCCCCCGACCAGCCGGGCCGGCCCGTGCGCTATCGTGTCCAGCTCGATGGCCAGGCGCCGGGCGGCGACCACGGCTGGGACGTGGCGGCCGACGGCGGCGGCGTGATCGACCGGCCCCGCATGTACCAGCTCGTTCGCCAGTCCCGCCCCGTCGCCGATCGTGGTTTTTCGATCGAGTTCCGCGACCCCGGCGTCCGCGCCTACGCCTTCACCTTCGGCTAGTCCCAGCTCCTTCCCCCCAGCCCGAAACCCGAGCGGCCACACGGCCGAAACCTTCCGCACGCCTCAAGGAGACCCTCATGTCCAAGAAAGCCCTCGCCTTTTCCTTCGCCTTCGCCCTGACCGGCTTCGCCGCCGCCCAGGCCAGGACGCCGCCCGCCGCCAAGCCGACGGTAGTGCTCGTGCACGGCGCCTTCGCCGACTCCAGCAGCTGGGACGGCGTCGTCGCCGACCTGCGGCGCGATGGCTACCCGGTGGTCTCGGCCGCCAACCCGCTGCGCGGAGCGGCCAGCGACGCCGCCGCCGTGCGCACGGTGATCAACTCCATCCCCGGTCCGGTCGTGCTGGTCGGGCACTCGTACGGCGGCACCGTGATCTCGGCCGCCGCCGACGGCGCGGCCAACGTCAAGGCGCTGGTCTATGTCGCCGCCTTCGCCCCCGAGGTCGGCGAAAGCACCTTCGACCTGACCGGCAAGTTCCCCGGCTCGACCCTGCCGGCGGCCCTCGACAAGCCGATCGACCTGCCCGGCGGCATCCACGACCTCTATATCCAGCAGGACAAGTTCCCCGCCCAGTTCGCCGCCGACGTGCCCCTGCCCAAGGCCCGGCTGATGGCGATCGCCCAGCGCCCGCTGACCGACGCCGCCGGCGGCGAAAAGGCCGTCGCGGCCGCCTGGAAGACCATCCCGTCCTGGTGGGTCTGGGGCGGCGGCGACCGCAACATCCCGCCGGCGGCCATGGCCTGGATGGCCGACCGCGCGCATGCCAAGCAGGTGGTGACCGTGCCCGGCGCCTCGCACGTGGTGATGATCTCGCACCCGCACGCGGTCTCGGCCCTGATCGAAACCGCCGCCAAGGCCCAGTGAACGAACCGGAGAAGGATGAGCCCATGACCAGGACATGGCTGATCACCGGGGCCTCGCGAGGCCTCGGACGCGCGCTTGCCCAGGCAGTGCTGGGCGCGGGCGACCGGCTGGTGGCTACGGCCCGCGATCCGCGCGCCCTGCAGGACCTCGTGGAGGCTCACGGCGACGCCGTGCGCCTCGCCGCCCTCGACGTATCCGATCCCGTGGCGGCCGAGCGCGCCGTGGCCCTGGCGGTCTCCGCCTTCGGCCGCCTCGACGTGGTGGTCAACAACGCCGGCTACGGCGATGTCGGCCCGGTGGAGGACACTTCGCTCGACGATTTCCGCCGCCAGATCGAGACCAACCTCTTCGGCACGATCATCGTCACCAAGGCGGTGATCCCGCCGATGCGCGAGCAGCGCTCGGGCCACGTGATCCAGCTGTCGTCCGTCGGCGGACGGATTGGCGCGCCAGGCCGCGCGCCCTATTCGGCCGCAAAATGGGGCGTGGAGGGCTTCTCCGAGAGCCTCGCGCTGGAGATGGCGCTGGTCGGCGTGAAAGTCACCATCGTCGAGCCCGGCGGCTTCCGCACCGACTTCGCCGGCGCCTCGACGACGCTGAGCGCCGGCCGGGCCGAGTACGACGCCGTGGTCGGGGCCACCGCCCGACGCCAGGCGGCCTATGACGGAACCCAGCCTGGCGATCCGGCCCGCGCCGCCCAGGCCATCCTCGCCGTGGCCGCCATGGACGAGCCGCCTCTGCGCATCGCGCTGGGCAGCGACGCCGTCGCCGTCATCCGCGACACCGACACCCGGCGGCTGGCCGAGCTGGAACGCTGGCGAGACTTGAGCGTCTCGACCGACTTTCCGGCCCAGTAATTCTCAACGGCCTTGCAGCCGAGCAGACGGCGGCGTTCAAAAACCTCAGCGAAAGCAGGGTGTTGAACGCCGCCAATAGGCCTCTTGAGAACACCTGATTTGTCGCCTGCCCTCTGGGGCCGCAAGCCTGCGGCCAAGACACGGAGGCGAACATGACCACGGCCGCGAAACGACAGCTGAAACTCGGCGCCATCCTCGAAGGCGTCGGCGCCGATCACACCAGCTGGCGCGACCCCGCCCTGGCCGGCGACGCCAGCATCGACATCAACTGGTACATCGAGAACGCCCGCCTGGCCGAGGCCGCCAAGTTCGACCTCGTCTTCATCGTCGACAGCCCGTTCATCACCCCCGACACCGCGCCGCACTTCCTCAACCGGCTGGAGCCGCTGACCCTGCTCTCGGCGCTGGCGGTCTCGACCACGAAGATCGGCCTCGTCGGCACCCTGACCACCTCGTACTGGGAGCCCTACAACGTGGCCCGCCAGTTCGGCTCGCTGGACCACATCAGCAAGGGGCGCGCAGGCTGGAACGTGGTTACCACCGGGCTGGAGGGGGCGGCCCGCAACTACGGCCGCGACGCCCACTTCGACCACGCCGTGCGCTACGAGCGGGCCGGCGAGTTCGTCGACGTCGTCCAAGGCCTGTGGGACAGCTACGAGGACGACGCCTTCCCGCGCGACAAGGAAGCCGGCGTCTTCTTCGACAAGGACAAGCAGCACGCCCTGAACCACAGGGGCGCGCACTTCCAGGTGGCCGGGCCGCTGGCGCTGAGCCGCTCCAACCAGGGCCAACCGGTGATCTTCCAGGCCGGGGTCAGCGGCGCGGGTCGCGATCTGGGCGCCCGCATCGCCGAGGGGGTATTCGCCGGAGTCGACGGCTTCGAGGACGCCCAGGAATACTACGCCGACCTCAAGGCCCGGGCCGCCGGGCAAGGACGCGATCCCGACCACATCAGCGTGTTGCCGGGCCTCTCGCCGGTCATCGCCGACACCGACGAGGAAGCCCGCGCCCTGGCCGACGCCCAACGCGTGTCGGTCGGCATCGACAAGCTGCTGATCCAGCTGGGCCGCGCCTTCGGCTATCACGACTTCAAGCAGTATGAACTGGACGGTCCGTTCCCGGACGTCTCGGGCCTCAGCCTCAACGCCTACAAGGGCCACGCCGAGCGGATCGTGCGGATCTCGCGCGAGCAGAACCTGACCCTGCGCCAGGCGGCCGAGCGGTTCGGAACTTGGCGCAGCGACTTCGTCGGCTCGCCCCAGACCATCGCCGACGAGATCGAGCGCTGGTTCGAAGGTCGCGCCGCCGACGGCTTCATCCTGCGAGTGACGCGACCGGGCGACTTCGCCCTGTTCCGCGAGAAGGTGGTTCCGCTGCTGCAGGCCAAGGGCCTGTTCCGCACCGAGTACGAGCACGACACCCTGCGCGGACACCTGGGCCTGCCCGTTCCCGAGAACCGCTGGACCCGCGCGCCGGGCCGGATCGCGGCGGAATAGCGATGGCGGAGCTTGCGGAAGCCGTGATCGAGGCGCCATCGCCGTCTCGCCCGCCCGTCGTCGACCTGGCCCTGGCGGCGCTGGACTGGCCAGCGCCCGGGCTGGCGGATCGGATCGACGTGCTGGAGCGCGCGGCGCTGGACGCGGCTTAGCGCGCCTCGCGCCACACGAACCGCGCGCCGTCCTTGCCATCGGACTGCGGCCCAGGGCTGTCGGCCGTCCACACACCGCCAGCCGACACCCGCAGGAAGCGGTTGGTGACCAGCGACATCAGAGCCAGCTCGCCCGTCGGCGTCTCGATCCACTGAAAGGCCTGGGTCTTGTCGTCCCGGATCTTGGACGCGCTGACCGTCCCGTCGGCGCCGACGGTCAGGTAGCCGCCCTCCCCGCGCAGCAAGGCCCGCCCCAGCGGCCGCTTCTCGACGGTCACCGCCTTCTCCTGGCCCAACGCCGCCAGCGTCACCTTGCGGCCGTCGGGGATCGGCCGGCGCAGGCCGCGCGGATGCGGCTCGAACAGCTCAAAGGCGTCGAAGTCGGCATGACCGCCCTCGCGGCCGGCCTCGTTGTAGGCGAAGAGCCCGTAGC
Source organism: Caulobacter endophyticus (assembly GCF_003116815.1). Classification (GTDB taxonomy): domain Bacteria; phylum Pseudomonadota; class Alphaproteobacteria; order Caulobacterales; family Caulobacteraceae; genus Caulobacter; species Caulobacter endophyticus. Next base: position 8,256 of record NZ_QDKQ01000071.1, on the reverse strand, counting down.
GCACGCCCTGAAAGGTGCGCAGCTGGAACACCATGGCCATCGGCTCGCCCAGCGCGGTGAACGCCTTGCCGTCGGCCGAATAGGAGAACCGCGCCGTCTCGGCCATGAAGTCGGCGTCGGCCTGCAGCCAGATCCGGGTTCCGACGACCCTGGCCTTGGCGCTGCGGCCCGTGCGCTGGTCGCGCTGCTCGATCTCCAGCCCGTCGGCGACCTTGCGCACGCCGATCCAGGCATAGGGCAGGTTCAGCAGCGCCAGGCCCGCTACATCGCCCTCGGCCAGGCCCGAGGCGTCCAGCAGCACCCGGGGCCGCGACTCCGGGCCGATCGAGCGCTGGGTCAGGGTGTTGCGCGCCGTCCAGAAGTCGGCCGCCGGCAGGGTCTTCAGGCGCAGGAAGCCCGGCCGCTCGGCCAGCGACCACCGGGCGTCGACCGGAACATGGTTCCACTGCCAGATCGGCTTGAGCGTGCCGCCCGAGAAGTCGTCGCTTCGCTCGTACGGCGCGTGCGGGGCCTCGGTCGCCCCGGTGTCGGGCTTGACCCAGGTGCGCGGATTGCGCCCCAGGTTTCCGGGCAGGCCGAAATAGGGCCAGCCGTCCTTCCAGGTCACCGGCGACAGGGCCGTCAGCCGCCCGACCGAGTTGTAGTCCATCATCGAATAGCCCCACCACGCGCCGCCCGGCGTCTGGACGTAGCCGCCCTGGTGCAGAGCGGTGCGGCCGCGCGGGCGGGGGTCGGGCGGGATGATCGTGAACGGCGGCTTGGGCGCCTCCAGGCGATTGCCTTCGGCCAGGCCGAAGTCCTCGCCGACGCTGATCTCGCGATTGATCTCGTAGGGCCCGTCAGGCCGGTCGGCGCGGGCCACCGGCAGGCGCATCATCCCGTCGAACCAGGCGCTGGTGATCCAGTACTTGCCGCCGACCTTGGTGAAGTGCAGCCCCTCGCCCATGCCCTGCTCCGGCGCGATGATCTCGCGCTCGGTGCCCGGCACGACGTCGGTCAGGTCGGCGTTCAGCTGCGCCATGCGGATGCCGCGATAGCCCCAGACCACGTAGACCTTTCCGTCGTCGTCGAACAGCACCGACAGGTCGTGGAAGCCGCGCTTCATCCGCGTGGCTGTCCAAGGCCCGGCCGGGTCCTTGGCCGTGAAGTGGTAGGTGGCCTCGCGATTGACGTTGCTGAAGATGTGGAAGACGCCGTCGTGGTGGCGGAAGCTCGGCGCCCAGAAGCCCTGGCCGTAGACGTCGCCGCTCTCCAGCCGGAAGTTCGGCCCCAGGTCCAGCCGGTCGGCCACGTAGCCGACAAACCGCCAGTTCACCAGGTCGCGCGAATGCAGGATCGGCAGCCCCGGCATCGTGTGCATGGTCGTGCCGGTCAGGTAGTAGTCCTCGCCCACCCGGATCATGTCGGGGTCGGAAAACTCGTCGTAGAACAGCGGATTGGTGAAGGTGCCGTCACCGTTGTCGGCGGTCCAGGTGCGCGAAGCGGGCTCGACCGCCAGGCTCGGCGAGCCGCCCGCCGCCAGCAGGATAGCCGCCAGACCGGCCAGGAACGCGCGGTCGCGCTTGCTCGGCTTCATTTTGCTTCTTCCCTCGTCGCCATCTGAAGCGGCGTTCGGAGCAGCCTCGGAAAGCTGCCGAATATTTGTCGGAGTATATTCGAGAGCTATCAGCGTCAATCACCAGACACATCGGATATGCGTGCACATGCAATCGACGGATCGCAGCTTATTGTCTGAGTAAACCATGCAAAACGTCCCATCCCTTCGCGCGTTGGAGGCCACATCCCCGCCACATCGACGGATCAACCATGCGGATAAGCGCTTTCTCGGCCTTCCGCCGGTTGCGGCGGGCGCTTGACGTCACACGGCGGCGCGTGACAAGGCCGATCTCACCAGTCAGTCTGGTTCTCCCGATTCTATAAGGAGTTACTCCATGAACACCGCCGATATCGCCGAAGCTCTGGTCGCCAGCGACGACAAGCTGACCAAGACCCAGGCCAAGGCCATCGTCGACGGCGTCTTCAAGGCCATCGCTGACGCCGCCGTGAAGGGCGAAGAAGTCTCGATCCCGGGCTTCGGCAAGTTCAAGGTCCAGGACAAGCCGGCCCGCACCGGCCGCAACCCGGCCACCGGCGCCACGATCGAGATCGCCGCCAGCAAGAAGGTCGGCTTCACGCCGGCCAAGCAACTGAAGGACGCCGTCAACGGCTGATCCTGACAGGAACGGCCTTCGAGCCTGGCCCGAAGAAAAAAGAGGCGGAACGTCCCTGACGTTCCGCCTCTGCTGTATCTGGGCCGCCTCCGTCGATACGGAGGCGGCCCTGTTCATTTGCGCCCTACCAGTTCCACATCGTCCCGTCTTCCAGACGGGCGACCGGCAGCTGGCGCGGCTCGTAGGGGTGCTTTGCGGCAAGGGCCTCGTCGATGTCGACGCCGTGGCCGGGCGTGTCGCCCACGTACAGCATGCCCTTGTCGAACCGGTAGTCGTGCGGGAACACCGCGTCGGTCTCTTCCGAATGGCGCATGTATTCCTGGATGCCGAAGTTGGGCACCCAGGTGTCGAAGTGCAGCGCGGCCCCCATGGTCACCGGCGACAGGTCGGTGGCGCCATGGCAGCCCGTGCGCACCGACCACAGCGAGGCGAAGTCGGCGATGCGGCGCAGGTGGGTCAGGCCGCCAGCCCCGACGATGGTCGTGCGGATGTAGTCGATCAGCTGTTCCTGGATCAGATCCTTGGCGTCCCAGATCGTGTTGAACACCTCGCCCACGGCCAGAGGCGTGGTGGTGTGCTGGCGGATCAGTCGGAAGGCCTCCTGGTTCTCGGCCGGCGTGGAATCCTCGAGCCAGAAGAGGTCATAGGGCTCCAGGCTCTTGCCCAGTTGGGCGGCCTCGCGCGGGGTCATCCGGTGGTGACCGTCGTGCAGCAAAGCCACATCGAAGCCGTGCTCCTTGCGCAGGGCCTCGAACAGGGTCGGCAGGTAGCGCAGGTACTTGCGGGTGTCCCACGTCGTCTCGGTCGGCAGGGTGGCGTCGGCCGGCTCGTAGTACATGTCGCCGCGGCCCACGCCGTAGGCCAGGTCCAGGCCCGGCACGCCCGACTGGGCCCGCACGGCCTTGTAGCCGGCGTCGATATAGCGGCCGACGGCCTCGACGGTGTCTTCCAGGTCGCTGCCGTTGGCGTGGCCGTAGACCAGCACGCCGTCGCGCGAACGCCCGCCCAGCAGGTCGTACAGCGGCGCGCCCAGCGCCTTGGCCTTGATGTCCCACAGGGCCACGTCGACGGCGGCGATGGCGCGCATCGTCACCGGGCCGCGGCGCCAGTAGGCCCCGCGATAGAGGAACTGCCAGATGTCCTCGATGCGGCGCGCGTCGCGGCCGATCAGCACCGGGATGACGTGGTCTTCCAGATAGGCGACGACCGACTTTTCGCGGCCGTTCAGGGTGGCGTCGCCGATGCCGTAGACGCCCTGGTCGGTCTCGATCTTCAGGGTGACGAAGTTGCGGCCGGGCGAAGTGACGATCACGCGGGCGCCGGTAATTCGCATCGGCGGCAGGCCGGCTGCCTTGAACGCCTCGGTTTGGCTAGTATGCACGTCGAGATTCCCGTGGTCTTCCAGTTGGAAGACCCATAACTATCGAAAACTGGCTTGTCCATATTGGTCAGACCAATTTCAGGAAGGTCCTGCATGTCCGCGAAGGGCGAAAACCGACTGTACGAGCGCGTCGCCAAGGATCTGACCGGCCAGATCGCCGAGGGGCGCTACGCCGTCGGTCAGCGCCTGCCGTCCGAACGCGACCTCGCCCAGACCTATTCGGTGTCGCGTCCGACGATCCGCGAGGCCATCATCGCCCTGGAGCTGGACGGCCTAGTCGACGTGCGCCTAGGCTCGGGCGTCTACGTCAAGGCCCAGACCCCCAACGAGGGCCAGGCCGGCGCCACCGACATCGGCCCGTTCGAACTGCTGGAAGCCCGCCGCGCCATCGAGGCCGAGGCCTGCGCCATGGCCGCCAAGCGCATCACCAACGACGAGCTCGACCAGCTCGATGCTTTGGTGATCGAGATGCAGACCGAGAACGCCCGCGACGTCGACCGCTCGGAAGACGCCGACAAGCGCTTCCACATGCTGATCGCGTCCTCCACCCAGAACAGCGCCATGATCGCCGCCGTCGAAATGCTGTGGGAGGCCCGCGAGCGTTCGCCACAGACCAAGCTGATGGGCGAAAAGGCCCACGCCGCCGGCGTCATACCGCGCATCGACGAGCACGCCGCCATCGTCTCGGCCCTGCGCGCCCGGTCTCCCGAGGACGCCCGAGACGCCATGCGCCGACACCTCACCCGCGTGCTGAACTCGCTGCTGGCCGCCACCGAAGTGCAGGAGATGGAGGAGGCCAAGGCCCGCATCGCCGCCGCTCGCGACCGCTACACCTGAAGCCGCCCCTCCCCGCCCGCATGTGTCGACTTCCCGACAGACAACCGCAACACTTTGCCTGCAAAGGCGTTGAGATATGGCCTTCGTCTAATATTGTGTAGGGCCAGTACTCGGTGGGAACGCATAGATGACCGACGGCTTCAACCGGATCTCGACTGGTAATCGCGGTCTCGACGCCATTCTGCGCGGCGGACTTCCCGCCAATCGCCTATATCTTCTCGAAGGCGAACCGGGTTCGGGCAAAACCACTCTGGGCCTCCAGTTCCTGCAGGAGGGCGTAGAGCGCGGCGAGCGCGTGCTCTACATCACCCTGTCGGAAACCAGCGATGAATTGCGTGGCGTCGCCGCGTCCCACGGCTGGGACCTGGCCGGCATCGACCTCTTCGAACTGTCCTCGGCCGAGGAAGTGCTGGGCGAGGGCCGAGAGCAGTCGATCCTTCATGCCTGGGAAGTCGAGCTGGGCGGCACGATCAGGCTGATCCAGGAGCAGGTTGAGCAGGTCACGCCGCGACGCGTGGTGTTCGACAGCCTGTCAGAACTGCGCCTGCTGGCCCAGGACCCGCTGCGTTACCGCCGGCAGGTGCTGGCCCTCAAACAGTTCTTCGCCACCCGCGACTGCACCGTCCTGCTGATCGACGACCTGACCACCAGCGAGGGCGTACGCGACGGCCACCTGCATAGCCTTTGCCACGGCGTCGTCACCCTGGAGCGGCTGACACTCGACTTCGGCGCCGCCCGCCGGCGCATGCAGGTGCAGAAGCTGCGCGGCGTCGACTTCGTGGGCGGCTTCCACGACATGGCCATCCGCAAGGGCGGCTTGCAGATATTCCCGCGCCTGATCGCCTCAGACCATCACACGCCCTTCGCCGGCGATCCCACGCCCAGCGGCCTTGTCGAGCTGGACGCCCTGCTGGCCGGCGGCCCCCTGCGCGGCACGAGCACCCTGATCACTGGCCCGGCCGGCTCTGGCAAATCGACCATCGCGCTGCAGTACCTCTACGCGGCGTGCGAGCGCGGCGAGCCCGCCACCCTGTTCGAGTTCGACGAGCGCATCGGCACCCTGCTGGTCCGCGCCCAGGCCATGGGCATGGACCTGCAGAAGCATGTCGATGGCAGCCTCCTGAAGATCCAGCAAATCGATCCGGCCGAGATGTCGCCCGGCGAGTTCGCCGCCCTGGTCCAGTCCGAGGTCGAGGAACGCGGCGTCCGCATCCTCGCCATCGACAGCCTGAACGGCTACCTGGCCGCCATGCCGCAGGAAAAGCAGCTGATCCTGCAGATCCACGAAATGCTGTCGTTCCTGAACCAGCAGGGCGTCGTCACCCTGCTGATCAATCCCCAATCGGGCCTGGTCGGCGGCATGACCACCTCCCTCAACATCTCCTACGTAGCCGACGCCGTACTGCTGATCCGCTTCTTCGAGGCGGCCGGGCGCATCCGCAAGGCGATCTCGGTGATCAAGAACCGCGGCGGCCCGCACGAGGACACAATCCGCGAATTGCGCATTGATACGGCAGGCGTGCGCGTCGGCGCGCCGCTGACCGAGTTCAGAGGCGTGATGACCGGAACCCCCGAATATGTCGGCAAGGACGGTCCCCTGATGGAAGACCGCCGCCTTGAGCCATAGGCGCGGACCGGAGGGCTTTCGGGTCCTCGTCGCCGCGCCGTTCGGGCGTGACGCAGACAACGTGGCGCGCCTGCTTTCCGAACGCGGCTTCGAAACCCACGCCCTACCGGACGCCCAGGCCATCGCCGCCGAACTCGACGACCAGACCGGCGTCGTCCTGATCACCGAGGAGGCCCTGCGCGGCAAGCTGGACGCCCTGCGCGCCGCCCTCTCCGCCCAGCCGGAATGGTCCGACACGCCGTTCATCCTGCTGGTCTCGCGCAACGCCTACCGCCCGCGCGCGGGCGAGCTCGCCCGCCTGGCCCTGGCCGACCTGACCACCAACCTGATCGTGCTGGAGCGGCCGCTGGGCTCGCTGTCGCTGGTCAGCGCCGTCGATACCGCCCTTCGCGCCCGCCGCCGCCAGTTTGACCTGCGCGACCGCCTGGCCGAGCTCGATCACAGCCGCACCGCGCTGGCCGCCAGCGAGGCCGAGGTCAGGCTGATCGCCGACTCCCTGCCCGTGCTGATCGGCTTCATCGACAAGTCGCTGGTCTATCGCTTCGCCAACAAGGCCTATGCCGACTGGTTCTATCGCGATCCCGCCGACGTCATCGGCCGCCATGTCGGCGAGGTCGTCGGGACGGAGGGGCTGGAGGCGCGGATGCCCGCCATGCGCCGCGCCCTCGCCGGAGAGCCCGCCCACCTGATCCTGGCCTGGCCTCACGCCGACGGTCGTCGCCGCGACGCCGATATCCGCTATCTGCCGAGGCGCGGAGCCGACGGCGCCGTCGACGGCTTCCACGTCTTCGTCGCCGACGTCACCGAACATGTCCAGGGCGAGGAGCTGCTGCGCCAGACCGCCCAGGCGCTGGAGCACCGGGTGCGCGAGCGCACGGCCGCCCTGGAGGCCGAGATGGAGCACCGCGCCGGCGTCGAGGCCGCCCTGCGCCAGAGCCAGAAGATGGAGGCCGTCGGCCAGCTGACCGGCGGCATCGCCCACGATTTCAACAACATGCTGACCGGCGTCATCGGCGCGCTTGACATGGTCAAGCGCAAGCGCGCCTCCGGCCGCGACGCCGACACCGACCGCTATCTCGAGACCGCCCTCACCTCGGCCCAACGAGCCGCCGGCCTCACCCACCGCCTGCTGGCCTTCTCGCGCCGGCAGTCGCTCGACCCGCAGGCGCTCGACATCAACGCCCTGGTCGCCTCGCTGCAGGACCTGATCCAGCGCACCGTCACCGAGCAGATCAGCGTCGACATCGACCTGGGCGCGGCCGAGGCCGCCGTCGCCGACGCCAACCAGCTGGAAAGCGCCATCCTCAACCTGGCGATCAACGCCCGCGACGCCATGCCCGAGGGCGGCCGCCTGACCATCTCGACCTCGGTGGCCGAGCTCGACGCCGACATGGCGCCCGAGGACGCCCGCCCAGGACGCTACGTCGTGGTCGCCGTCACCGACACGGGCGTAGGCATGTCGGCCGAGGTGCTGGACAAGGTGTTCGACCCGTTCTTCACCACCAAGCCGATCGGCCAGGGAACGGGCCTCGGCCTGTCGATGGTCTACGGCTTCGCCCGCCAGAGCGGCGGCTCGGTGCGCATCCAGAGCCGCGTCGGCGAAGGCGCGTCAGTGAAAATCTACCTGCCCGTCGCCGACGGCGCGGCCGAGGTCAAGGCCGAGGACCAGCCGGTCGACGTCGTCCAGGGCGAAGGCCAGACCGTGCTGCTGGTCGAGGACGAAAGCGCCGTGCGCCTGCTGGTGCGCGAGGTCCTGGAAGACCTGGGCTATCGCGCCGTGGAGGCTTCCGACCCGCAGTCGGCCATCGCCATCCTCAACTCGCAGAGCGCCATCGACCTCCTGATCTCCGACGTCGGCCTGCCGGGCATGAACGGCCGCCAGCTGGCCGAGGTGGCCCGCGACCGCCGGCCCGACCTGCCGATCCTGTTCATCACCGGCTATGCCGAGAACGCGGCCATCCGCGCCGGCTTCCTGGGCTCGAACATGGCGATGATCGGCAAGCCGTTCGCCCTCGACACCCTGGCCGCCAAGATCGGCGAGATGATGCCCGAGGCGAGCGGCCGCTAGGGTCTGGACTCAATTGAGCCAGTAGGCGCAGAGGGCGGCGATGAGCACGCCGGAGAGGTAATTTCTGGCGAGCTTGTCGTAGCGGGTGGCGACGCGTCGGAAGTCCTTGAGCCTGCACCACATGCGCTCGACG
>NZ_QDKQ01000070.1 GCF_003116815.1 Caulobacter endophyticus | reverse complement strand
CCCACCGGCATCAGCGCCTCGGCGAAACTGAACTGACCCGTCTGCTTCACCGCCATGCCTGGCCTCCCCGTACTAAACCCAGGGAATCACAATCGGCTAATTTCGCAACACTCCCGCAGGGGGAGAATCTGATCACTCCGCTTCTTCGTCGTTGGCCGCTTCGACCTCGACGCCGAACACCTCGTCGATGATCTCCATGATCTCCTCAAGGTCGTCGAGGGTGACCTTCAGGCGCTGGGTCTGGTCGTCGTCGCCGGTGACCGTCAGGAAGATGCCTTGCTCGGTCTCTTCCAGGATGAACTCGTCGAGATTGGCGATGACCGACATGCTGCGCCTCCCAAGCTGCGTAAGGGCCAGGTTTCGCAAGGGGGAGCGGCCGGCGGCGGCTTTCGTTCCGCCGCCGACACAGGGGTCAGGCCAGGCCGTAGCGGAGCGCGGGGCGGTCGCGCGACAGGTTGGGCGCTAGGTTCAACCGGGCCGCGTCATAGGCGGCGAAATCGCCGGCTTCCGGCAGGGACGGAATGGTCACCAGCTCGCCCTGGTCGAAGCCGGCGAGCGCCGCGTCGACCAGGTCGCCGACCTCCATCACGGTCGACGGATCCAGCGCATCGACGCCGCCGCCGCCCGAGCGGTCCCAGATCTCGGTGCGGGTGGCGCCGGGCAGCACCGCCTGCAGCTTCACCGCCTCGGGCAGCTGGCTGCGCAGGCCCTGGGTGAAATAGGTCACATAGGCTTTGGTCGCCCCGTAGACCGGCGAGCGGAACTCGGGCAGCAGGCCCACCACCGACGAGATGTTGACGATCGCGCCGCGGCCGCGCGCCTTGAAGGCGCCGGCCGCCGCATGGGCCAGCCGCGTCACCGACACCACGTTCAGCTGGATCAGGTTGTCGACCTTGTCGAGGTCCTGGTCGACGAAGTCGCCGGCCAGGGCCGCGCCGGCGTTGTTGATCAGGATGTCGATGGCGGCGTCTTCGGCCAGCCGGGCCTCGACGCGGGCCAGATCGACGGCGTTGGTCAGGTCGGCCTGGATGACGTCGACGCTCACGCCGGCTTCTGTGCGCAGGCGGTCGGCCAAGTCCGCCAGGCGGGAAGCGTCGCGGGCGACCAGCACCAGGTCGTGGCCGCGGCGGGCCAGGCGGTCGGCATAGGTCGCGCCGATGCCGCTGGAGGCGCCGGTCACCAGGGCCGCGCCGGAAAGCTGTTGCTTGCTCATGTCTCAATCCCCTCGGGATGCTGGCCGCCACGCTCGTCGCGGCGGGGTGACTTGCAGATGGCTAGTTACTTTCAAATTGCAAGTGACTTGCTTTCATTTCGCTATCGACCACCTATGTTTCTTCCATGACCACGCGCGCCTTCGATCCCGGACAGTGCCCCGTCGGCCGCACGCTCGAACGCGTCGGCGATGCCTGGAGCCTGATGATCCTGCGGGACGCCCAGCAGGGGCTGACCCGCTTCGACGAGTTCGAAAAGAGCCTCGGCGTGGCGCCCAACATCCTCACCAAGCGCCTGGCCGGACTAGTACAATCCGGCTTTCTCGAGCGGCGGCCCTACCAGGAGCGGCCGGTGCGCCACGAGTACGTGCTGACTGCGCAGGGCCGCGACTTCGCTCCGGTGCTGACCGCGCTGCTCGCCTTCGGCAACCGTCACTTCGCCAAGGAGGGGATCGCCGGCCAGCTGGTCGATCGGGTAACCGGCCAGGCGGCCGAGCCGATCGTGATCGACGCCGTCAGCGGCCGGCCGATCGACGCCGAGCGCTTCACCTACGCCGCCGGCCCGGCCGCGGGCGAGGTGGTCCGCCAGCGGGTCGCCCGGATCGAGGCTCGACGCGGGCGCGGCTGAGACCGCTCGCGGCCAAGGTTGTCCACTGTTGCTGACCGCCTTGTCAGGCGCGCGTCAGCCTGACGACCCGATGGCGCCGCTACATCCGTCGCAACCTCTCCGGAACGACGGATTCTTCGATGATCTCGCTTGTGCGGACGGCTTTGGCGCGTCCCTACACCTTCGTCGTCATGGCCGCGATGATCCTCATCGTGGGCGTGCTGGCCATTCTGCGCACCCCAACCGATATCTTTCCGGAGATCCGCGTCCCCGTCGTGGCGGTGGCCTTCACCTATAACGGCCTGTCGCCCGAGGACATGTCGGGGCGCATCCTCACGCCCTACCAGCGGGCCCTGACCACGACGGTCAACGATATCGAGCACATCGAGGCCACCTCGCTGCAGGGCATCGGGGTGGTGAAGGTCTATTTCCAGCCCGGCGCTGACATTCGCCTGGCCAACGCCCAGATCACCGCCGTTTCCCAGACCCTGCTGCGCCAGATGCCCACCGGCACGACGCCGCCGCTGGTGCTGAACTACAACGCCTCGACCGTTCCGATCGTCCAGCTGGCCCTGGCCGGGCCGGGAATGAGCGAGCAGCAACTGTTCGACTACGGCGTCAACTTCATCCGCACGCGCCTGGTCACCGTGCCCGGCGCGGCCGTGCCGTTCCCGTTCGGCGGCAAGACCCGCCAGATCCAGGTCGATATCGATCCGCAGGCCCTGCTGTCCAAGGGGCTCTCGGCCACCGACGTCGGCGCGGCCATCGCCGCCCAGACCCAGATCACGCCGGCCGGCTTCGTGAAGATCGGCGAGTTCCAGTATTCTCTGCGCCTCAACAACGCGCCGGGCTCGGTCGACGAGCTGAACGCCCTGCCGGTGCGCACGGTCAACGGCGCCACCATCCGACTAGGCGACGTGGCCCACGTCCGCGACGGCTCGGCCCCGCAGCAGAACGTCGTCCACGTGGACGGCCAGCGCTCGGTGCTGATGACGGTGCTGAAGTCGGGGGCGACCTCGACCATCGCCATCGTCGACGGCATCAAGGGCGCGCTGCCCGAGCTGAAGGCCCAGCTGCCCGACAACCTGACCATCACCCCGCTGAACGACCAGTCGACCTTCGTGAAGGCGGCCGTCGAGGGCGTGGTGCACGAGGGCGCGCTGGCCGCGATCCTGACCTCGCTGATGATCCTGCTGTTCCTGGGCAGCTGGCGCTCGACGGTGATCATCGCCGTGTCGATCCCGCTGGCCGTGCTGGCGGCTGTGGCGGCCCTGGCCGCCTTCGGCCAGACCCTCAATGTCATGACCCTCGGCGGCCTTGCCCTGGCCGTCGGCATCCTGGTCGACGACGCCACGGTGACCATCGAGAACATCAACTGGCATCTGGAGCACGGCAAGGACGTCAAGACCGCGATCCTCGACGGCGCGGCCCAGATCGTCACCCCGGCCTTCGTCAGCTTGCTCTGCATCTGCATCGTCTTCGTGCCGATGTTCTTCCTGCCGGGCGTGTCGGGCTTCCTGTTCGTGCCGATGGCCATGTCGGTCGTCTTCGCGATGATCGCCTCGTTCCTGCTGTCGCGGACCCTAGTGCCGACCATGGCGGCCTTCCTGCTGAAGCCGCACGCGCCGCACGACCAGGAGGCGCCGTCGAAGAACCGCCTGGTGCGCTTCCAGCGCGGCTTCGAGCGGGTGTTCGCCAAGGTGCGCGACGCCTATGCCGGCCTGCTGGGCTTCGCCCTGGGCGCGCGCGGCAAGTTCGTCGCCGGGTTCCTGGCCTTCGCCGTGCTGAGCCTGGCGCTGGTTCCCTTCCTGGGCCGCAACTTCTTTCCGGCCGTGGACTCCGGTTCGATCGCCATGCACGTCCGCGCGCCCACCGGCTATCGCGTCGAGGAGTCGGCGGCCCTGTTCGACCGCATCCAGCGCCAGGTGCGCACGATCATCCCGAACGCCGAGATCGAGACCATCGTCGACAACATCGGCCTGTCCACCAGCGGCATCAACGTCGCCTACAACGCCTCGGGCACGATCGGCGCCCAGGACGGCGACATCCTGATCAGCCTCAAGAAGGGCCACAAGCCGACCGACGGCTACGTCAAGGCGCTGCGCCAGGAACTGCCCAAGGCCTTCCCGACGGCGACCTTCTCGTTCCTGCCGGCCGACGTCACCAGCCAGATCCTGAACTTCGGCAGTCCCGCGCCGATCGACATCCAGGTGGCCGGCGGGGACGCCGGGACCAACCAGGCCTACGCCCAGAAGATCCTGCGGGCGATCCGCGGCGTCGAGGGCATCGCCGACGTCCGCATCCAGCAGCCCAGCGCCGCCCCGCAGCTGCGCTTCGACGCCGACCGCACCCGCATCCACGCCCTGGGCCTGGACGAGCGCGACGTCACCGCCAGTCTGGCCGGCGCGGTGGCGGGCAGCGCCCAGACCTCGCCGGTGTTCTGGCTGAACCCGCAGAACGGGGTGTCCTACCCGATCGTCGCCCAGACGCCGGAATACCTGATCGACAGCTTCGAGAAGCTGGGCGCGATCCCGGTCACCGGCAGCCGCGTGCCGGGCGAGGCGCCGCAGGTGCTGGGCGGCCTGGGCGCGCTGAGCCGCGGCGCCACCCCGGCGGTGGTCTCGCAGTACAACATCCAGCCGATGGTCAACGTCTATGCGGCCACGCAGGGGCGCGACCTCGGCGGCGTGGCGGCCGACGTCCAGAAGGTTCTCAAGAGCCTGGAGAAGGACAAGCCGGCCAAGGTGCGCGTCACGCTGCGCGGCCAGTATCAGACCATGAACACGGCCTTTTCCGGCATGGGCTGGGGCCTGCTCGGCGCAGTGGTGATGATCTACCTGCTGATCGTCATCAACTTCCAGTCCTGGCTGGACCCGTTCGTGATCATCTCGGCCCTGCCGGCGGCGCTCGCGGGCATAGCTTGGATGCTGTTCGCCACCGGCACGCCGCTGTCGGTGCCGGCCCTGACTGGCGCGATCATGTGCATGGGCGTGGCCACGGCCAACTCGATCCTGGTGGTCAGCTTCGCCCGCGAGCGTCTGGCGGCCACGGGCGACGCGATCCAGGCCGCCTTCGAGGCCGGGGTGACCCGCTTCCGCCCGGTGCTGATGACGGCCCTGGCCATGATCATCGGCATGGCTCCCATGGCCCTGGCCCTGGGCGAGGGGGCCGAGCAGAACGCGCCCCTGGGCCGCGCCGTCATCGGCGGCCTGATCTTCGCCACCTGCGCCTCGCTGCTGTTCGTCCCGACCATCTTCGCCATCGTCCACGGCCGCCGTCGCGCGCCGAGGCCCCGTCCACCGAAGGACACGTTCATGCCTGACACCCTGCCCAAGACCGATCCGCGTCGGCTGCGCCGCCTGGCGCTGGTCGGCGCCGCGGGTTTCGCCCTGATCCTGGCGACGGGGGCCGCCGCCCGCTTCATGGCCGGCAAGGACTTGGCCAGCGCCAGCCAGGACGCCAGCGTCATCACCGTCAGCGTCGTGCGGCCCACGACGGGCGAGGAGGGCGCGCTGATGCTGCCGGGCCGCCTGCAGGCCTGGAACCAGGCCCCGGTCTACGCCCGCACCGACGGCTATCTGCGCCGCTGGTACGTCGACATCGGCCAGCCGGTGAAGGCCGGCCAGGTGCTGGCCGAGATCGACGCCCCGGAAGTGGACCAGCAGTTGGTCGCCGCCCGCGCCGCCCTGGCCACGGCCTCGGCCCAGCGCGACCTGGCGGCCGTGGGCGCCGCCCGCTGGAAGCGCCTGGTCGGCGAGAACGCCGTCTCCCAGCAGGAGGCCGACGAGAAGCAGGGCGATCTGGCCGCCCGCGAAGCCATGCGCAACGAGGCCGCCGCCAATGTGCGCCGGCTCGAAAGCCTGGCTGCCTTCAAGCGCATCGTCGCCCCGTTCGACGGGGTGGTGACCAGCCGCGACACCGATCTCGGCGCCCTGATCAGCGCCGGCGGCGGCGCGCCGTCGCCGCTGTTCACGGTGTCGGACACCCGCCGCCTGCGCCTCTATGTCAGCGTGCCGCAGAGCATGGCCGGCTCGATCCGTCCGGGCATGACCGCCAGCTTCTCCTCGCCGGACCTGCCGGGCCAGTCGTTCCAGGCCCGCCTGGTGCGCGCGGCCGATGCGGTCGACGCCCAATCCGGCGCCATGCTGGTGCAGCTTGAGGTCGACAACGCCGCGGGGGTCCTGAAGCCTGGCGCCTATGCCCAGGTCAGTCTCGATCTGGGCAAGGGCGGGGCGGCCCAGGCCGCGCCGGCCACGCTGCGCGTGCCGTCCAACACCCTGCTGTTCCGCAAGGAAGGCACGGCGATCGCGGTGGTCGACAACAACGGCAAGGTCCAGATCCGCAAGGTCACGATCGCCAAGGACCACGGCGCCGAGCTTGAACTGGCCAGCGGCCTCTCCGCCAGCGAGTGGGTCGTCAGCAGCCCGCCCGACGCCATCGCCGACGGCGACAGCGTGCGCGCCATCCAGCCCAAGCCCGCCCAGGCCAAGTCCGCCCAGGCCAAGACGGCGCAAGCCAAGGGAGGCGCCGGTGCGCGCGGCTAACGCCATCCTGCCCCTGGCGCTGCTGGGCCTGGCGGCCTGCAGCACGGCGCCGACCTATGCGCCGCCGGCTGTCTCGACGCCCGCGGCCTTCCGCGACAATGGACCCTGGACGCCGGCGAGCATGGCTGACGCCGCCCCGACCGGCGACTGGTGGGCGGTGTTCGCCGATCCGGCGCTGGACGGCCTGGAGCAGCGGCTAGCGGGCGGCAACGCCAGCCTCGCCCAGGCCCTGGCGCGCTACGACCAGGCCCGCGCCCTGGCCCGCCAGGCTCGCACGGGACTCTATCCGACGGTCGGCGTGGAGGCGGGCGCGGCCAGCCAGCGCACGATCTCGACGGGTCGCACCGATCCGGCGGGCGTCAGCGCCTCGGCCGCCTATGAGCTGGACCTGTGGGGCCGCGTGCGCAACCAGGTCGCCGCTGGCCGCGCCGACGCGCAGGCCAGCGCCGCCGATCTGGCGGCCGTGCGCCTGAGCCTGCAGGCCCAGCTCGCCGACGCCTATTTCCAGCTGCGCGGCGCGGACGCCCAGATCGCCGTGCTGTCCTCGACCGCCGACGCCTATCGCCAGGCGCTGGACCTGACCCGCCGCCGCCAGGCGGGGGGCGCCTCGAGCGCGCTCGACACCGGCCGGGCCGAGACCCAGCTGGCCGCCGCCCTGGCCCAGCAGGAGCAGGCCCAGGCCGATCGCGCCCTGCTGGAGCACGCCCTGGCGGTGCTGGTCGGCGAGCCGGCCTCGGGCTTCTCGGTGGCCGCGGTCGAAGGCCTGTCGGACGCGCCGCGTACGCCGGTGAGCACGCCGTCGGCGGTGCTGCAGCGCCGGCCCGACGTCGCCGCGGCCGAGCGCCGGGTGGCCGCCGCCAACGCCCGTATAGGCGTGGCGCGGGTCGCCTGGTTTCCGACCGTGACCCTGGCCGCCAGCGGCGGCTGGCAGTCGACCGGCGGCGAGCTCCTGACCACGGCCAATCGCGTATGGGCCCTGGGGCCGGCCGCCGCAGCCCTGCCGCTGCTCGACGGCGGCGCCCGCAAGGCCGAGGTCGCCCGCAGCCGCGCCGTGTTCGACGAGGCCGCCGCCGGCTATCGCCAGACCGTGCTGGACGCTTTCCGCGAGGTCGAGGACCAGATGGCGCTGGCCAACCGCCTGGCGGCCGCCCAGGCCCGGCAGGACGAGGCCGTCGACGCCGCCGTGCGCACCGCCGCCCTGGCCACGACGAGGTACCGCGAAGGCGCGGCCAGCTATCTCGACGTGGTCACGGCCCAGACCGCCGAACTCGACGCCCGCCGTTCGGCCCTGGACCTGCGCACGCGCCGGCTGGCGGCCAGCGTGAATCTCATCCGCGCTCTCGGCGGCGGCTGGCGAGGAGGCGAGGGCGCCTAGGCCTCCATGGCCTGGACCGCCCGCGCATGCGGCTCGCGTTCGACCGGGGCCTCGCCCGGCAGGACGAAGCCGATCAGCACCTCGCCGTCCTCGCAGCGGGCGAAGACGGTTCCGCCGTGCATGGTGACGATGGCCTTGACCACGGCCAGGCCCAGGCCGTGGACGTCGTGGCTGTGCTCGCGGGCGCGGTCGAGGCGATAGAAGCGGTCGAACAGCCGGGCCAGGTGCGCCTCGGGGATCGGGCCGCCGCGGTTGCGTACGCCCAGGCAGACCTTGCCGTCCTGCGGTTCGATCGTCACGCGCACGGTCTTGCAGTCGACCCCGTGGCGAATGGCGTTGTCGAGCAGGTTGGTCACCGCCCGGCCCAGCAGCGAGGCGTCGGCGGCCACCATGCCGTCGCCGACCACTTCCAGGTTCACGCCCGCGTCCTCGAACAGCACGTCCAGGAAGTCGGCGGTCTTGTGGGTCAGGCCGGCCAGCGACACCGGCTCCAGGTTGGCCGCGAGCGCGCCCTGGTCGGCGCGGGCCATGAACAGCATGTCGTTGATGATACAGCGCAGGCGGTCCAGCTCTTCGAGGTTCGAGTGCAGCACCTCTTCCAGCTCGCCGGCCTCGCGCGGGCGGGAGAGGGCGACCTGGGTCTGGCCGATCAGGTTGCCCAGCGGCGTGCGCAGTTCGTGGGCGACGTCGGCGTTGAACGAGGCCAGGCGTTCATAGGCGTCCTGCAGCCGATCCAGTGCGCCGTTGAAAGCTGTCATCAGGCCCACCAGCTCGGTCGGCAGGTTGTCGAGCGGCATCCTGAGGCTGAGATCATTGGGGTTCAGCGCCCGGGCGCGCTGGGACAGCCGGTCGACCGGCGCCAGGCCCTTGCGGGCGATCCACCAGCCCAGCAGGCTGACCAGCGCGATGGTCACCAGCGACACGGCCAGCACGCCCGCGCCCAGCACGCGGCGGGAGGCGTCGAACGGGGCGGTGTCGGCGGCGATCACCAGCCGCACCTCGGGCCGCTCCAGATGCGGCGGCACCCTGCGGGTCAGCGTCATGTAGCGCTTGCCGTCGAAATGGATCAGGTCGATGCCGTCGCGCGCCCGGGCCAGGGCGTCGTCGGGGGCGAAGCGGAAGCGGGCGTCGGGGCAATCGACCCGATAGCGCACGCTGCCGTTGGCGGGAGTGAACGACTCCAGCTTGTCACCCAGCAATGGCCAGCGCTTGGGATCGCCGGCGTGGCGGATCATCGCGTCGATGATCTCCATGCGGGCGTTCAGCTCCTCGGCCTGGTGGCGGCGCAGCTCCAGGCTCTGGAAGCCGAAGATGGCCACGCCCGCCAGCACCGACACCAGGGTGGTGGCGATGGCGAACATCAGGGCCAGGCGCCCGGCTATGGACTTGGGCGCGATGGAGGCGGGGGTCATTCGGGGCTTCCGTCCGGACGATGTTCCAGGACGTAGCCCATGCCGCGCACGGTGTGCAGCAGCTTGGTCTCGAACATGCCGTCGATCTTGGCCCGCAGGCGCTTGATGGCCACCTCGACCACATTGGTGTTGGTGTCGAAATTGATGTCCCAGACCAGCTCGGTGATGATCGTCTTGGAGACGATCTGCGACTGGCGCCGGCCCAGCACGGCCAGCAGGGCGAATTCCTTGGCCGTCAGGTTCAGGCGGCGTCCGGCGCGGGTGGCGCGGCGGGCCAGAAGGTCGAGATGCAGGTCGCCGACGGTGATGGTGGTGGCCTCGCCCCGGCCGCGCCGGGTGATGGCCTGCAGCCGGGCCAGCAGCTCCAGGAACGAGAACGGCTTGACCAGATAGTCGTCGGCGCCGGCGCCCAGGCCCCGCAGGCGGTCGTCGACGCTGTCGCGGGCGGTCAGCATGATCACCGGCGTCTGGCGGGTCTGGCGCAGGCGCTCCAGCATGGCCACGCCGTCAAGGCCCGGCAGCATGCCGTCCAGCACGATGGCGTCGTAGTCGAGGGTCTGGGCCAGATGCAGGCCGTCCTCGCCGTCGCCGACAAAGTCGACGGAATAGCCCTGCTCCGTCAGCCCCTTGCGCAGATAGGCGACGGTCTTGGTTTCGTCCTCGACGATCAGGATCTTCATGATGGCGGCGGCCCGGCGGCGCGGTGTTCTGGCGGCGGAGGCGCGGGGGGCCTCCTTGAGAACAGCTTTGATACAGCGTCCTCGCGCCGACCGCCACGGCTGGGGCGGGAAGGGGGCTCGGTAGCGGCCGGGCGAGAACTGCAGCCTAGGTGCCAGAGCGCTCCGGTCGCCAGGCTGACGCCTGCATGACAATTTCGACCGGAAGCAGCGGGGAGCGCCGATCTGCGCCATCGGCAATTGCGAAGGTAATCGATTCATGTCCAGGTTGCGCCCGTTTCGGCGCGAGGACGCGCGCCGCTTAGAGGGGGCGAGTGATGGCGATCTGGACGATCGAACTGGTCAACGACACCGGTTCGGCCAAGGACTTCTTCGTCTATAGCGAGCCGCCCAAGGTGCGGTTCTCCGGCCAGGCGGTCGCGGTCCACCCCTGCGCCTGGATCACCTATCCGGGGGTCCAGCCCGGCGATCGCCGGCGTTCCACCTTCAGCGAGAGCATCGCCATCTTCGTGGACTTCAGAGCCAAGCCCGCGCCCGGCGTGGTGCTGACGGAAAACGCCAACGTGCCGGTCGACGCCCGGGCGCGCGACCGCGTCGACCTGCTCAATGACCCCGCCCTCTTCGGACCGGTGGAGCATGACCAGTCGGACTACGGCACGGTCTCGCTGCACACGCCCGATCCGCTGTCCGACGGTTCGTTCCCGCCGCCTGCGACGATCGGGCTGGGGAAGTACGGCGATAGCGACCTGCCATACCCGATCGCCGGTTTCCCGCCCCAGGCCGGCGGCGTGTTCGTTATCGAGCCGTCGCACCGTTTCCATCTGGCGCAGGGGAGTCCATTGCGCGGCGAGGCGCTGGCGCTGCATCCGCCGTCGCTGGTCGCCATCGACTTCGACCAGGACAAGCTGACGGCGACGATCGTGGCCAAGGCCGACGGGACCTTCGCCGTCACCTATGAGCCCGTCTGACCGGCGGAGGCGAGCATGGCTGTCTGGACGATCGCGATCGTGAACGGCGCCGCCAGGGTCCGCAGCTATGCGCTGCTGCCCGCGCCGCCGGACGTCACCCTGGACGGCGCGCCGGTGGCGGTATGGCCCGCCGTCTGCGCGCCCTTCGACTATGTCGAGCCGAACGCGCCCCGCACCACAACCTTCAGCGAGGCGGTGCAGGCCCTGTTCGCCTTTCCGGCCAAGGTGGAGGTCGGGCGCGTGATCAAGGCTGGGTTCACGGCGCCGGTGAACCCGCTGGCCCGAGACCTCGTCACGATCACCCACATGGACCATGAGGGCCCCAGTCGGGGCTTCGCCGAGACGCTAACAGCCGGCGCCGCCGAGCCAGGTCACTTCGCGATCGACACCAAGGCCGACTTTCCACAAGGCGACGGGGTCGTGCTGGGCATGACCAAGCAGATCGACAGCAACGAGCCGGCGCCGGCGGCGGTGTTCGACGCCCGGCCGCACGTCACCTATCAGATCCGCCCAAGGCCGGTGTTCCACCTGATCGAAGGACGCTTCGTGCGCGGCAAGGTGCTGGACCTGTCGGACAGGGCGAGCGCGGTCATCGACTTCACGGGCCGCGAACGCGCCAAGGCCACCGTCGTCCAGGCGGCCGACGGCAGTTTCTCGGTGAGCTACGAGTCGATCTAGCGGTGAGGCGCGCGGTGCGTCAGTCGACGCAGATCGCGCCCGTCGCCTTGCCGTTCACCACCTTGGCGTAGCAGCCGAACTGCACGTTCGAGCGCTTGCACTGGCCAGTCACCGGCGCGTCGTTGGGCTCAAGATTGCCCTCGACGATGCAGCCGCCCTGGCACTCGGCGTTGTCGCTGCAGGTCTTGCCGGCGTCGGCATAGGGCACGACGCAGGTGGGCAGGCCCCGGCGGCCGACCGTCTCGATCTGGCCGCCGCGGGCGGCGCAGGTCTCGGCGGTGTCGCTGCCTGACGCTGTTTGCGTCGGCGACGGCGGAGGCGCCGTCGGGGCGCAGGCGGCCAGAGTCAGCAGGGCGGCGGCGATCAGCGGAAGACGCATCCGGAACACTCTTTCGTACTTTCGCCGCAAGCCGGCGATCAGCCCATGAACGCCGGCAGCCAGGCTTCGTTCGCCTCGCGCAGCCTGGTCAGCGGGATCGAGAACAGGTCGGTCGAGGCAAAGGCCTCGCCGCCGGCCACGCCCGCGATGTTGGCGTGCACGCCGGCTTCCTTGGCCGCTTCCAGCAGGGCGTCCGGATCGGGCGTCGCCACCAGATAGCGAGCCTGGTCCTCGCCGAACAGGTAGGGGTGGGCGTGGGCGTGGCTGGTGGCGTTCAGGGTGACGCCGACCTTGCTGGCCAGCGCGATGTCGGCCGCGGCGACCAGCAGGCCGCCGTCCGACAGGTCGTGCACGCCGGCCACCAGGCCCGAGCCGATCAGGCCGCGGACGAAGTCGCCGTTCTTGCGCTCGACGGCCAGGTCGACCGGCGGCGGGGCGCCGTCCTCGCGGCCCAGGATCTCGCGCAGATAGATCGAGGCGCCCAGTTCGCCGTGCGTCTCGCCGATCAGCACCAGGGTGTCGCCCTCGGCCACGTTGCCGAAGCCCGTGCGCAGGTCGTAGTCAGCCAGCAGGCCGACGGCGCCGACGGTCGGGGTCGGCGGAATGGCGACGCCGTTGGTCTCGTTGTAGAGGCTGACATTGCCGCTCACGACCGGGAAGTCGAGCACGCGGCAGGCCTCGGCCATGCCGTCGGTGGCGCGCACGATCTGGCCCATGGTCTCGGGCTTTTCGGGGCTGCCGAAGTTCAGGTTGTCGGTGATGGCGATAGGCACGGCGCCGGCGGCCGTCAGGTTGCGCCAGGCCTCGGCGACAGCCTGCTTGCCGCCCTCGTAGGGGTCGGCCTGGACGTAGCGCGGGGTGCAGTCGCTGGTTACGGCCACGGCCTTGCCCGTGCCGTGGATGCGCACGATGCCGGCGTCGCAGCCGGTGGCGCTGTCTTCCAGGGTGTCGGCCATGACGTGGCGGTCGTACTGCTCCCACAGCCAGCGCTTGGAGGCCATGTCGGGGCAGCCGATGACCTTCAGCACGGCCTCTTCCCAGTTCTGCGGCGCGGCCACCTTGGCCGGGTCGAGGCGGGCGTCGACCTTCGGCTCGGTCCAGGGACGGTCATACAGCGGCGCGTCGTCGAACAGCGGGGCCAGCGGTACGTCGCAGACGGTCTCGCCGTGGTGCTTGAGCACCAGGCGGCCGGTGTCGGTGGTGTAGCCGATGACGGCGGCGTCCAGGCCCCACTTCTCGAAGATGGCGTGGCCGTCCTGCTCGCGGCCGGGCTTGAGGACCGCCAGCATGCGCTCCTGGCTTTCCGACAGCATCATCTCGTAGGCCGACATGCCGGTCTCGCGCTGCGGGACCATGTCCATGTTCAGCTCGATGCCGACGCCGCCCTTGCCGGCCATCTCGACCGACGAGGAGGTCAGGCCCGCCGCGCCCATGTCCTGGATCGCCGCGACGGCGCCGGTGGCCATCAGCTCCAGCGTGGCCTCGATCAGCAGCTTCTCGGCGAAGGGGTCGCCGACCTGGACAGTCGGACGCTTCTCCTCGGAGTCCTCCGAGAACTCGGCCGAAGACATGGTCGCGCCGTGGATGCCGTCGCGGCCCGTCTTGGAGCCGAAATAGACGACCGCCAGGCCCGGACCGGGGGCGGCCGAGTAGAAGATGCTGTCGGCCTTGGCCAGGCCCACGCACATGGCGTTGACCAGGATGTTACCGTTGTAGCCCTTGTGGAAGTTGGTCTCGCCCGCGACGGTGGGCACGCCCACGCAGTTGCCATAGCCGGCGATGCCGGCCACCACGCCGTCCACCAGGCGCTTGGTCTTGGGGTGAGCAGGCTCGCCGAAGCGCAGGGCGTTCAGCAGGGCGATGGGGCGCGCGCCCATGGTGAAGACGTCGCGCATGATGCCGCCCACGCCCGTCGCCGCGCCCTGGTAGGGCTCGATGTAGGACGGGTGGTTGTGGCTCTCCATCTTGAAGATGATCGCGTCGCCGTCGTCGATGTCGATGACGCCGGCGTTCTCGCCCGGACCGCAGATCACGCGCGGACCGCTGATCGGGAACTTCTTCAGCTGGTTCTTGGACGACTTGTACGAGCAGTGCTCGGACCACATCACCGAAAACACGCCCAGCTCGACGAGGTTGGGCTCGCGGCCCAGGCGGTCGAGAACGACCGCATATTCCTCGGGCTTCAGGCCGAACTCGGCGGCCGTATCGGCCATGGACTTGGCGGGGGCGTTGGTCGGTGCGCTCATGGGCGCGCCTTCTAGCGCGGCTGAGGGGATTCCGCCATATTCTAGAAAGCTGAAGGTGGTTCTAGAAATGGGCGTCAGCATCTAGCGCGCGGAGACGCGGGACCTCGCCCGTCAGGTGGCAGAAGGCCACGGGCGTCAGCCTGACCGAGGCGATCCACAACGCCCTGGCCGATACGCTGAAGGCGTTAGGGGAGAGCACGAGATGTACGATGAGTGCGGGCTTCCGCGCTGATGGTTGTCGCCCATACCGATATCCGCTCGGCAATCTGACGCCTGGCGCGAAAACTCTCGTAAAAACATAAGCTAAGCAGGAACTAAGGCAGCTGCGCCGGAGGAACGGGGCGAGTCTCGCGCCCGTTCTCCATCCCGTGCGCATCGCAGCGCGCGGAACGAAGAGGAGAAGCCCATGAGCGAGCAAACCCGCAATCCGCAGCAGCAACAGCAGAACCCGCAGCGACAGGCTCCGGGCCAGCAGCAGCAGCAGCGCCAGAACGAACAGGGCCGCAACCCGGGCGGTCAGGAAAATCAGCCCGAGCGCGATCGCGACCGCTGATTTGAAGCTTCAGCGCATTTTCTGACGACGAACCGGTATCCACCTCGTCGGAAAATGCTCTGTCGAGCGTTAGCAGCGCTCCATCGGAGGAAGGGTCGGCGTCGCTCCGCCGGCCCTTTTTCGTGGGCGAAGCCTCAGGCGCTCTGGAACACGCTGCGGAACAGGATCGCGCCGTCTTCCGAGCCGAGGTCGGCGTCGAACGAACGGTCGGGGTGAGGCATCAGGCCCAGGACGTTGCCGCCGGCGTTGACGATGCCGGCGATGTCGCGGGCCGATCCGTTGGGGTTGTCCTTGTAGCGGAACACGACCTGGCCTTCGCCTTCGATCCGGTTCAGCGTCTCTTCGTCGGCGAAGAAATTGCCTTCGCCGTTGCCGACGGTCATCACCGCGTCGCGCTGCTCGCCGAAGGCGGCGGTAAAGCGGGTCTGGCTGTTGACGATATCGAGTTCGACCGGCTTGCAGATGTACTTCAGCTTGGCGTTGCGCAGCAGGGCGCCGGGCAGCAGGCCCACTTCCGTCAGCACCTGGAAGCCGTTGCAGATGCCCACCACGGCCACGCCCTTGTTGGCGGCCGAGACGACCTCTTTCATCACCGGGCTCTGGGCGGCCATGGCGCCGCAGCGCAGATAGTCGCCGTAGGAGAAGCCGCCTGGCAGGACGATCAGGTCCAGGTCGTCCGGCAGCGCCGTCTCCTGGTGCCAGACCATCTCGACGCGGGCGCCGGTGGAGCGCTCGACGGCGACCTTGCAGTCACGATCGCAGTTGGAACCGGGGAAGACGACGACGGCGGCTTTCATGGCGCGGGCCTGTAGCACCGTTCGAACCGAATGTCAGGCCCGGGAGGGCTTTTTAGGCCCGCGCGATCTCGCGCACCGCCGCCAGGGCCCGATCGACCTCGGCGGGGCTGTTCATGATGCTGGGCGTCAGCCGCACGTGCTGTACCGCGTAGGGCGCGGCCGAAGCGACGACGCCGCGCTGGCGCAGGGCGCGCACCGTCCCGTCGGCCGACAGTCCCGCCACGTCGAACGACACGATGCCCGCCGACAGCCGTCGCTCGCGTGGCGTGATCAGCCGCACGCCGGGCATGACTTCCAGGCCTGCCTTCAGCTGGTCGGCCAGCAGCGCGGTGCGGTCGGCGATCTGGGCGCGGCCGATCTTCTCGTGAAAGTCGATGGCGGCGGGAATCGCCCAGACGTGCTCGAAGGCCTTGAAGCCGCCCGGCGACATCAGCACGCCGTCGGCCGCGTCGGGCAGGGGTCCGTTATTGATCCAGGCGCCCCAGGCCCCGCTGTCGACGAAGCTCGGAATGGTCGGGCGCAGGGCGGCCCAGCCCTTGGCGTTGGCCGCGATGACGCCGGTGCCGCGCGGGCCGAACAGCCATTTGTGGCAGCCGGCCACGAAGACGTCGCAGCCCAGGGCGCGCATGTCGGCGTCCTGATTGCCGAAGCCATGCACGCCATCGACCACCAGCAGCACCTGGTCGGCCTCCTGCCGGCCGACGTTGACCTGGGCCAGAGCGGACGAGATGGCCGGCAGGGGGATCTTCAGGCCGGTGCTGGAATGCACCCAGGTCAGGGCCAGCACCCGGGTGCGCGGGGTGATCGCGCTCATCAGCCGGCCGACCATCTGGGGCTCGGAAACCTTGTCGATATCGTCGTAGAGCGAGATCCGGCGGATCGTCGCGCCGTTGCGCAGGGCCGCGTGGCGCAGGCTTTCATGGGTGACGTAGTAGTCCTGGTGGGTGGTCAGGATCTCGTCCCCGGGCCGCAGCTTCAGGCCGGAATAGACCAGGGCCGCGCCCATGGTGGTGCTGTCCGTCAGGGCCGCCTGCCGCGCCTCGACGCCGAGATAGCGGGCCAGCGCGGCGCGGCTGTAGCCCTGCAGGCGGCGGTTGTTGTCCTCCAGGAAGGTCACAGGCCGCCAGTCGAGTTCGCGGCGGAACTGGTCGATCGCCGCCCTCACGGGCTTGGGATGGCTGGCGATCAGCATGGCGTTCATGTTGACCTGGTCGGGCGCGGTCTGGAACTGCGCTCTCACCGCCTCCCAGTCCGGTCCGGTCGTTGATGGCGAAGGCGGAGAGGGCGCCGCCGTCTCCTGGGCCATGGCCGGAGCGGCGGCCGCGGCCGCCACGCCCGCGCCGAACAGAAAGCCCCTGCGATCCACGCGCATCATCCTTACCCCAGCCACGCCGTAAACCGGCGCTGCGGGAACGCGGGGGCGCATCGGCGGTTCACGGCGCCGCTTGGCGCATCACGCGGATGGGTTCAGCGGCTGGGTACCGCTAGAGGCCTTCTGCCGCCTCCCGGCAAACGTCCAGCAGCCAGCCATTGGGCGAGTCGGCGCCGTCGCTGGCTCGCATCACCGCGCCGAAGGGCGTGGGCGGGGGCGGGGCGGGCGGCTCGATCATCACCACCTTGCCGCGCCCGGCGGCGGTTTCGGCCAGGCGCCTTGGCAGGATGCAGATCATGTCCGAGCGGCTGATCATGCTGAGCGCGCTGAACGAATCCTGCACCGAGAACGGCTGGCGGGCGTCGTCGCCCAGGGCGTAGCGCTCGCCCCACGAGGTCACGCGCCGCAGGCCGATGTGGCCCGCCGAGGTGCGGTCTGGATCGTCGTTGCCGCCGGTGACGCCCAGCCGGGGCAGGCGGGCCAGCGCCTCCAGGTCGATCCCGCCGGCTACGGCGGGGTGCCCCACGCGCACGACCCAGACGCCGCTCTCGTCGAACAGACGGGTGTGGGTGAAGCGGCCAGGCACCGCCTCGAAGCAGCCGATCACCATGTCGAGGCGGCCGGTGTCGAGGTCCTCGGTCATGCCGGCGTAGAGGCTGCGGAAATGGACCTGCACATTGGGAGCCACGGCCATCACCCGCTCGGCGATCAGCGGGCCCAGCACGTAGGAGATGTAGGTGCCGGCCGCGACGGTGAAGGCGTGCTGGTCGACGCGCGGATCGAAGCGCTGGGCCAAGACGGCGGTCTCCAAGAGCTTCAGCGCCGTGCGGGCGGTGTCGGCGATCTCCATGGCGCGCGGGGTCGGGCGCAGGCCGGTCTGGCCACGCACGAAGAGATCATCGCCCACCATCTCGCGCAGCCGTCGCAGGGCGTGGCTGACGGCCGACTGCGACAGGCCCAGGCGCTCGCCAGCGCGGGTGGCGTTCTTTTCCTCCAGCAGGGTGACGAAGACCCTGAAGAGATTGAGGTCGGCGGTTTTGAAATTCGTCGAGTTCATGACTGACGTGAAGAGATATCATTTCTCTCATGACCGGCGGAGTCCTATTTCGCCGCTCAAGGTTCGCGACCGAACGGACCCCCTGGGATCCCCCTGAAACTCGAAGACATGTGGAGCAGCGCGTGAGCGACGCTGAAGGTTACGACGCCATCGCCGAGGCCGACGCCCTGGCGGCCCGCAAGCGGCAGGGCAGGACGCTGGGCCAGCGGCTGCGTCTGCCGCTGATGATCGGCGTGCCCGTGCTGATCCTGGCGGGCGTCGGCGTCGTGCTGCTGACCGGCGGCAAGTCCGAGGCCACCGACAACGCCTACATCCAGGCCAGCCGCACGGCCATCAGCGCCAGCATCGACGGCCGGGTGACGGGTATCGAGGTCCACGAGAACCAGGCGGTGAAGAAGGGCCAGGTGCTGTTCCGCCTGGATCCGGCCGACTACGAGGTGGCCGTGTCGGAGGCCGAGGCCGCCCTGGCCCAGGCCCGCTTCGACGTGCAGGCCCGCCGCGCCGTCCATGCCCAGCGCCTTGCCGATCTGGCCGCCGCCGAGGAGACCGCCGGCTACGCCAGGCGTGAGGCCGCTCGCCAGCGCGATCTCGCCGCCGCCGGCGTCGCCACCCAGGCCCAGGCCGACGAGGCCCGCCACGCCGCCGACCAGGCCCAGCGCCAGATCGCCGTCGTCCGCCAGCAGATCGCCACCGCCCTGGCCGACCTGGGTGGTTCGGCGGATGCTCCGACCGAGCGCCAGCCCAAGGTTTTGGAAGCCCAGGCCCGCCTGGAACGCGCCAAGCTCGACCGCTCCTACGCCGCCGTCGTCGCCCCGGCCGACGGCGTGGTGGCCAAGGTCGAGCAACTGCAGGTCGGCGCCCGGGTGTCGGCTTCGCAGGCGGTGTTCTGGCTGATCTCGGGCAAGCCCTGGGTCGAGGCCAACTTCAAGGAAGACCAGCTGGCCCACATGCGCGTCGGCCAGCCGGCCTCGATCAAGGTCGACGCCTATGACAAGCCGCTGAAGGCCCACGTCGCCAGCTTCAGCCCCGGCACCGGCTCCAGCTTCGCCCTGCTGCCGGCCGAGAACGCCAGCGGCAACTGGGTCAAGGTCGTCCAGCGCGTGCCCGTGCGGCTGACGCTCGATGACGCGGCGCCCGCCAATCTGGGCGCGGGCCTCAGCGCCAAGGCCACGGTGGACGTCCGCTCGGGTCGCGAGTGATGAGCGCCGCGCGGGCCCTTTCCGGCCACGATCGCGACGTCGCCAACCGCGGGCCGATCACCGTATCGGTCATGCTGGCGACGATCATGATCTCGCTGGACACCACGATCGCCAACGTCGCCCTGCCGCACATCCAGGGCAGCGTCTCGGCCTCGGCCGACCAGATCACCTGGGTGCTGACCTCCTACATCGTGGCCGCCACGATCATGACGCCGCTGACCGGCTTCATGACCGAGCGGGTGGGCCGCAAGATGGTGCTGAACGTCTGCATCATCGGCTTCACCATCGCCTCGATGCTTTGCGGCATCGCCACCAGCCTGGCCGAGATCGTCATCTTCCGGCTGCTGCAGGGCCTGTTCGGGGCGGCGCTGATTCCGCTGTCGCAGGCGGTGCTGCTCGACATCAACCCGCCCCACCGCCACGGCCAGGCCATGGCCGTCTGGGGCGCGGGGGCGGTGCTGGGGCCGATCCTGGGCCCGGCGCTCGGCGGCTGGCTGACCGACAATCTCGACTGGCGCTGGGTGTTCTTCATCAACCTGCCGGTCGGCATACTGGCCTTCTGCGGCGTGTTCTTCTTCCTCTCCGAGAAGAAGGGGACCGAGAAGAAGCGCTTCGACATCCTGGGCTTCGCCAGCCTTGCCATCGCCATCGGCGCGTTCCAGCTGATGCTCGACCGCGGCCCCGGCGAGGACTGGTTCGGCTCGGCCGAAATCTGGACCTACCTGGTGATCTGCGTGATCTCGGTATGGATCTTCGGCGTGCAGCTGGCCACGGCCGACAAGCCGTTCGTGTCGCGGGCGCTGCTGGCCGACGCCAACTTCGTCACCTGCTGCATCTTCGGCTTCTTCATCGGCATACTGCTCTACAGCACGCTCGCCCTGCTGCCGCCGATGATGCAGACGCTGCTGGGCTATCCGGTGGCGTTTACGGGGCTGGTCTCCATGCCCCGCGGCCTGGGCTCGTTCATCGCCATGTTCGCCGTCGGTCAGCTGGTCGGGCGGATGAACATCAAGCTGATCTTGACCATCGGAATGGCCATCAGCGTGGTGTCGCTGTGGCAGATGAGCCAGTTCAGCCTTGGGATGGACACCCACCTGATCATCGTCTCGGGCTTCCTGTCGGGGGCGGGGACGGGCCTGATCTTCGTGCCGCTCAGCACAATCGCCTTCGCCACGGTGAAGCCCGAGCTGCGGGCCGAGGGCGCGGGCCTCTTCACCCTCGTGCGCAACATCGGCTCGGCAGCCGGCATCTCGATCATGCAGGCCCTGTTCGTCAGCGGCATCGAGAAGCACCACGCCGTGCTGGTCGAGCACGCCCGGCCCGACAACCCGATCTACCAGGCTTATGCCAAGAGCGTGTTCCTGACCCAGAACGCCATGGCGGCCTTCAACGGCGTCATCAACCGCCAGGCCTCGATGCTGGCCTATCTCGACGACTTCCGCCTGATGCTGGTCATCACCGTGGCCTGCTCACCGCTCATCCTCCTCATGCGAACCCCGAAAGCCAAAGGGGGCAAGACCGTTCATGTCGCCGATCACTAAGACCGCCCGCCGTCTCGCCATGCTGGCCGGGGCGATCAGCCTCGCCGCGCTCGCCAGCGCCTGCACCACCGTCGGCCCGGATTTCCAGGCGCCGCAGGCTCCGCAGACCTCCGGCTATGTCGGCAAGGAAGAGACGCTGCCCGCTGCGGCCGGCCTCGACAGCACGGGCGTCGGGCCCTGGTGGACGGCGCTGGGCTCGTCCGAACTCGATGCGGTGATCCGCCAGGCCCTGGCCGACAACCCGTCGTTGGCGCAGGCCGACGCCACCCTGGCCAGCGCCCAGTCGGCCCTGGCGGTCGCGCGCGGCCAGGCCGGGCCGCAGGCCAGCGCCAACGCGGGGATCGACCGCGAGCGCGCCAACCTGCAGGCGTTCGGCTTCACCGGCTTTGGCGACATCAAGCTCAGCAACCCGACCTTCAGCCTTTATTCGGTGGGGGCGGGCGTCGGCTACGACCTCGACCTGTGGGGCGGAAACAGACGCCGTATCGAGGGGGCGGCCGCGCGGGTCGAGGCCGAGGGGCGCCGGGCCGAAGCGGCCTATCTGTCGCTGACGGCCAACATCGCCCTGCAGGCGGCGACGATCGCCGCCCTGCAGGCGCAGATCGCCAGCGTCGAGCGGATGATCGCCGACGACGAGGCCAATATCGAACTGGTCCGCAAGGCCGACGCCCTGGGCGGCGCCACCCGCCTGGCCGGCGTCTCGGCCCAGGTCCAGCTGGAGCAGGACCGCGCCCTCCTGCCGGACCTGCACGGCGAACTGGCGGCCGCCCGCCACGCCCTGGCCGTGCTGGCCGGCAAGGCCCCGGCCGACTGGACCCCGCCGGCCTTCACGCTCGACACCCTGAAGCTCTCGGCGCCCGTGCCGGTCGTCCTGCCCTCGACCCTGGTGCGCAAGCGCCCGGACATCCTGGCCGCAGAGGCCGAGCTGCATGCGGCCACCGCCGATATCGGCGTGGCGACGGCCGACCTCTATCCGAACCTCAAGCTAAGCGCCTCGCTGACCCAGGGCGCGCTGAAGCCGAAGGACCTGTTCAGCTACGACGCCAGCGGCTGGGACGTGGGGGCGGGCCTGACCGCGCCGCTGTTCAACGGCGGGGCCCTGAAGGCGCGGCGCGAGCAGGCGAGGGCGGCCGCCCGCGTCGCCTCGGCCCGCTACCAGCAGACGGTGCTCAGCGCCTTTGGCCAGGTCGCCGATGCACTGGCGGCCCTCACAGCCGACGAGGCCGCTCTGCAAGCGCAGGGACGGGTGGAGGGCCAGGCGTCCGAACGCCTGCGCCTGGCCCGCCTGGCCTTCGAACGCGGCGGCGGCACGATGCTGGAGGTGATCGACGCCCAGCGCGCGCTGAACGTCGCCCGCCAATCCCTGGCGCGGATCGAGGGACGCAAGCTGGCCGACGCTGTGCGGCTGTTCGCGGCGACGGGGGCCGACTGGCGGACGGCCTGAGGGCTCAGACCACCGTCAGCCTGGGCCCGGCGTCGCGCCAGGGCGCCAGCAGGGCGTCGCAGCGCTCGACCTCGGCGTCGCGCACCCAGTCGCGAAAGCGCCAGTAAAGCGGCGCCAGGCGCTCAGGCGTGACGGCCATCGGGGTCATGCCCTTGGCGCCGTAGAATTCCAGGGCCAGGCCCGCCTCGAAGTCGACGATCCCGACCGACAGGTTGATCAGGCCGCGCTTCTGGAAACCGCCGACCGCGGCCAGCACGAAGGGCGCGAGCGCGTCGGGCGTGGGCGTCAGCTCGACATAGGCGAGGTTCCACCACCAGTCGGGCGCGTCTTCGGGATCGGGGCGCAGGCGCCAGTGCGGCTGTCGCGGCAGGTCGAAGCCGAGGTTGGAGAGGCGCTTGAACGGCGGCTTGTCGTCCGAACTCCAGCCCAGCTCCAGCGTCACGCGCTCCGAACGGCCGAACATGGCGGCGACGACCGCGCGGGCGACGTCGAGTTCGCGAAGCAGGCGGGCGGAGGGCGTGAAAGGCTGGGGAAGACGGTCGGGGGCCGTGGAGTCGGGGATCAGCTCGATCCGCGTCCAGGCCGGCCCCCGGAAGTCGTGCAGGCGCTCGACGCCGAAGACGTCGAGCATCCGCTGGCGGGTGGGATGGAGAACGCTCGATCCCACGATCCGCCTCAGGCGATATCGATGCGGTAGCTTTCGATGACCGTGTTGGCCAGCAGCTTCTCGCACATGGACTTGACCTCGGCCTTGGCGGCTTCGGCGTCCGTGGCGTCGAGGTCGAACTCGATGACGCGGCCGACGCGGGCGTCCTTCACCGACGGCCAGCCCAGGCCATGCAGGGCGTTCTCGACGGCCTTGCCCTGGACGTCGAGCACGCCGGGCTTCAGGAACACGTGGACGGTGGCTTTCATCGCGTCTGACCTTTCGCGACCCTCTCCCGTCGGGAGAGGGAGGGACCCATGCGCAGCATGGGAGGGTGAGGTGTTACGGGGCCGTCCGGAAAGGGTGAAACCCCTCATCCTCCCACGCGCCCGAGGGCGCGCGGGCCCCTCCTTCTCCCTCTGGGAGAAGGGGTTCCTTTAGTGCACGCCGCCTTGGATGACGGTGGGCATTTCCTTCATGATGCCGAGGCGGCGCGCCACTTCGGTGTAGCTCTCGATGACGTTGCCGAGGTCGCGACGGAAGCGGTCCTTGTCCAGCTTCTCGTTGGTGGCGGCGTCCCACAGGCGGCAGCTGTCGGGGCTGATCTCGTCGGCCAGGATGATCCGCGAGAAGTCGCCCTCATAGATGCGGCCGAACTCGATCTTGAAGTCCACCAGCGTGATGCCGACGCCGCTGAACAGGCCCGACAGATAGTCGTTCACGCGCAGGGCCATGGCCATCATGTCGTCGATCTCCTGGGTGGCGGCCCAGTTGAACGCGGTGATGTGCTCTTCCGACACCATCGGGTCGTTGAGCTTGTCTTCCTTGTAGTAGAACTCGATGATCGAGCGCGGCAGCGGCTGGCCTTCGGTCAAGCCAAGGCGCGTGGCGATCGAGCCGGCGGCGATGTTGCGCACGACGACTTCCAGCGGAACGATCTCGACTTCCTTGATCAGCTGCTCGCGCAGGTTCAGGCGGCGGATGAAGTGGTTCTGCACGCCGATCGCGTTCAGGCGAGTCATGATGTACTCGCTGATGCGGTTGTTGATGACGCCCTTGCCTTCCAGCTGGGCCTTCTTCTCGCCGTTGAAGGCGGTGGCGTCGTCCTTGAAGTACTGGATCAGGGTGCCGGGCTCGGGGCCCTCGTACAGGATCTTGGCCTTGCCTTCGTAGATCTTCTTGCGACGGGTCATGGCTCTCGTCGAGGCCCTTCCTGCGAATAAGCGCGCCGCCCCTGCCCCGGAAGACTCCCGGAGAAAACGAAAAGCGCGCGCGGCGGATAGCTGCGCGCGGCGTTCGACTCAAGGCCGCTCACTGAAAAATGTCCGGCGAAACCTACCCGAACGCGGCCTTTTCCGCAAACGCGGCCTGCCATCGTGGTAAACCTTCGCCCTGCGGCGTCGCGGGCGATTGCCCCCCGCCGCTGGGCGGGATATGGAGCCGCCACAAGAACACTTCGTCTCGCGGACACGCGCTGTTCGCAGCAGACGAAACCGGACTACTCTCTTACACTGGAGCGCCGCACTACCGCCCTGGGTTGCACCCGTCGGCGGTAGGCGTTTCGGAAAACTTGGGGCTTTCATGACGACCTTCGACGACCGCGAGCAGGCTTTCGAACGCAAGTTCGCGAACGACCAGGAGCTGGAGTTCAAGGCCACCGCGCGCCGCAACCGCATGCTGGGCGAGTGGGCCGCCGGCCTGATGGGCCTGGCCACGGTCGAGGAATATGCCCGCGCCGTCGTGAAGTCGGACTTCGAGCAGCCTGGCGACGAAGACGTGTTCCGCAAGGTCTTCGAAGACCTGAAGGGCTCGGGCGTCTCGGTCTCGGAAGGCGAAGTCCGCATGAAGATGGCCGAACTGCTGGCCTTCGCCCGCGAGCACGTCCGCACCGGCGAATAAGCCGACCCGCCGAAGGGCGGCGACGAAAAGAGGCCCGGCCCGGTTCGCACCGGCCGGGCCTTTTCTTTTGCGCCATCGCGCATCTGTGAAGTTATGCACCTTAAGGTTGTTGAAAAACTGTAATCGTCCTCAGGCTTTATCGGGCGGCGAATTCGCCCGTGAGGCGCATCGTCGACAACGGAGCGGCGACCACAGGGCCGCTTCGATAACCGGAGGACGCAAACATGGCTGACGACGTCGGCAACCTGCATTCCCAATCGGCCGAGATCGGCCCGATCGGCCTCTATCTGGTCAAGCTCGAGGTCGGAAACGTCGGCACGCCCGGCGCCCCGATCGTCAATCTGGCCCTCACCGTCGACGCGCCTTCGGGCAATGTCAGCGGCATCGCCGAGATCAGCCAGGCGGTCGTCGGCGGCCAGCGCCGCTTTCCGGTGCAGGGGCACATCTACCAGACCGGCTTCGGCCAGGCCGAGCTGCTGGTCTCGCTCACGGGCGAGTTCGTCTACAGCGTGCCGCCGCCGGCCATCGGCTCGTTCCTGGCCAAGTTCAAGGCGGCCCTGGTGGTCGACAAGAGCTGGAACGGCAAGGGCGGCTTCGACTATCTCAACGTGCACGTCGAGAACGTGCCGGTGAAGAACGTCAGCGCCTGATCGTGATCTTCTCCTCCCCCGCCTGACGGGGGAGGAGAATTCAGCTCAGCCAGGTCCCCAGCCGCATCCACGCCTCGCGCTTGGCCTCCAGGTTCATGGCCGCGTGGGCCGGACTGGACGAGGGCAGGGGGACCAGCGCCAGGCGGTCGGCGCGACCGGAAAGCAGCCGTGCGCCGGCCTTGGCCGCCGCGCCGCCGTTGAAGGCGACCGCGCGCAGGCTGGGCAGGCCGTTCACCAGGCCCAGCAGGTCGTTGTCGGCGGCGTCCTTGATCGCCGCGTCCAGGCTGCCGGGGCGCACCGCCTCGGCGTGGACGTCCCACAGTCCCACGCCCGCCGCCAGCAGGGCGGCCAGGCGCTGGTCATAGGGCAGGGCGACGAGGTCGCGCTCGACGACCGCGCCCATCAGCCGCCAGAAGCCGTTCCTGGGGTGTCCGTAGTACTGGGCGGCGGCCAGAGAGGCGTCGCCGGGCAGGCTGCCCAGCACCAGCACGCGCACGTCCGGACCGACGACCGGCGGGAAACCGCGCTTGCGGGTCTCGCCGCTCATGCCGCGCCTGTCATTGCGATCGCGGCGTGCCGTCCGGCGGGCTGTCCTTCAGCCAGCCGGTGATCATCAGACGCGGCGCGCCGGCATAGGGGGCGACGGGGGCCACCGAATGCTGCCGGGGCACCTTGAAGATGGTCATGGTGTTGAAGGCCGGGGCGTAGCCGCGCTCGATATCGCCCAGGTCGTCGTGGAACAGCAGCTGGCCGCCCCAGTCGCTGCGCCATTCGCGGGTCAGGCTGATGGTGTAGGCCGCCCGCCGGTCGCCGTCGCCGGTGTCGTCGTGGCGGGTGAGGAAGTCGCCGGGGCGATAGAGCGTGGCCTGGGCGTCCAGCTTGGTGATCCCAGGGTGACCGATCACTTGGGCGCCGAACGCGGTCATCTCCGGTCCGTTGAGGAACTCGGTCAGGTCGTGGATCGGGTGGCCCTTGTCGCGCCCGGCCAGATAGGCGCTGATCATCGGATAGCCGAGATAGACATAGGCGAAGCCGGTGCGGGCGCGCAGGGTGGCGGCCTTGAGCTTTTCGCCGACCGCCGCGCCGCCCAGCTTCTGCATCGTCGCCCGGTCGAGCACCTCGGCCTTGCCGGTCTCGGTGGAGCAGACGATGTCCCAGTCGATGGCCTTTTCGAGCGTGCGCGCCAGGATATCGGCCACAGCCGGCTCGAAGATCCCGGAGATGCGGACCATGCCGTCCCGGGCATAGGCGGCCGCGAGGGCCGCCGGATCCAGCGCCGGATTGAGACGGAGGATCGGCGGCTCGCTCAACGGGGTCAGGCCTGTTCGCCGAAGACGCGCTTGAAGATCACGTCGACGTTCTTGGTGTGGTAGCCGAGGTCGAACAGATCCTCGAGCTCGGCGTCCGTCAGGGCCTTGGAGACCACCGGATCGGCCTTGAGGAAGTCGAGGAAACGGCCCTCGCCGCGCCACACCTTCATGGCGTTGCCCTGCACGGCGGCGTAGGCGTCTTCGCGCGACACGTCCTTGTGCGTCAGGGCCAGCATGACCCGCTGCGAGAACACCAGGCCCCCGAGCTTGTCGAGGTTCTTGGCCATGTTGTCGGGATAGATGTTGAAGCGCTCGATGACGCCGGCCAGGCGGCGCAGGGCGAAGTCGAGGTGGATGGTGGAGTCCGGGCCGATGCCGCGCTCGACCGACGAGTGGCTGATGTCGCGCTCGTGCCAGAGGGCGACGTTCTCCATGGCCGGCACCACGGCCGAGCGGACGAGGCGCGCCAGGCCCGTCAGGTTCTCGGTCAGGATCGGGTTGCGCTTGTGCGGCATGGCCGAGCTGCCCTTCTGGCCCGGATCGAACGGCTCTTCGGCCTCCAGAACCTCGGTGCGCTGCAGGTGGCGGATCTCGGTGGCCAGGCGCTCGATCGACGAGGCCACGACGCCGAGGGCGGCGAAGTAGGCGGCGTGACGGTCGCGCGGGATGACCTGGGTGGAGACCGGCTCGACGGCCAGGCCCATCTTGTCGGCCACGTGCTGTTCGACGCGCGGATCGACATTGGCGAAGGTGCCGACGGCGCCCGAGATCGCGCAGGTGGCGATCTCGAACTTGGCCATCGCCAGGCGCTCCTTGGCGCGCTGGAATTCGGCGTAGTAGCCGGCCAGCTTCAGGCCGAAGGTGATCGGCTCGGCGTGGATGCCGTGGCTGCGGCCGACGCAGACGGTGAACTTGTGCTCGAGCGCGCGGCGCTTGAGGGCGGCCAGCACCAGGTCCACGCCGTCCAGCAGCAGGTCGGTGGCGCGCGACAGCTGCACGGCGAAGCAGGTGTCCAGCACGTCGGACGAAGTCATGCCCTGGTGCAGGAAGCGGGCCTCGGGGCCGACGATTTCCGACACGTGGGTCAGGAAGGCGATGACGTCGTGCTTGGTGACGCGCTCGATCTCGTCGATGCGGTCGCTGTCCCAGACCGCGTCGCGGCCCTTCTCCCAGATGGTCTCCGCGGCGAGCTTGGGAATGACCCCAAGTTCGGCCATGGCGTCTGCGGCATGGGCCTCGATCTCGAACCAGATCTTGTACTTGGTCTGGCTGGACCAGATGGCGGCGGCTTCGGGGCGGGCGTAGCGGCTGATCATGGGCCGGGGGTTTCGTCGCGTGAGGCCGGAGAGTCAAGGGAAGCGGGTTATTACTTAGCCCGCCGCCCCCGAAGCTCCGCCGCTCAGCGGAAGATGAAGTAGCCGCCCGCCGTAGTGGAGGCGGGTTTTAGGTTGAAGCGCTGGCTGGCCGGCACGTCGCGGATCACGTTGTAGATATCCTCCAGCATCGACCGGTCGTCGCTGAAATAGCCGTGCGACAGGAAGTCGGTGCCGACGGCGCTGGCGTCGACCGTATCGACGCCCGGCACGATGACCAGCGGCTCGCCGGCGCGCGGATGGCCGTTGACCTTCTTGGAGG
Organism: Caulobacter endophyticus; assembly: GCF_003116815.1. Lineage (GTDB taxonomy): Bacteria > Pseudomonadota > Alphaproteobacteria > Caulobacterales > Caulobacteraceae > Caulobacter > Caulobacter endophyticus. The sequence goes on along the minus strand of NZ_QDKQ01000070.1, from coordinate 3,394 downwards.
CCCGGATCGCCAGGTCCTTGGACGAGGCGTACAGCGTCACCGTCGCGGCGGCCTTGCACACGCCCTTGGACATCTGGCGGAACTGGTCGGCGTCGACGTCGGGCGCGGCCAGGGCCACGTGGTGGACGACCTTGCTTCCCCCCAGGGTCAGCGACAGCCGGTCCAGCGCCGCGCACAGGGCCTGGTTGCCCATGCTGTGGGCGATGATGTGCACGCGCTTGGCCCCGGTGCGGGCGGCCAGGGTCTCCAGGAAGGCGCCCAGGCGCTCGGCCGAGCCGACGGCGTTGTTGTGATCGACCACATAGGCCGCGACCTTGCCGTTCGAGGGCCAACTATAGAGGATCGGCGCGCCGTCGAATTTCAGGTCCAGGGCCAGTTGCGCCGTGCGCAGGGCCGCGCTTTCGAAGCTGACGTTGTAGCCGTGGATGAACACGAAGGCCTCGCGGCCCTTGGTCTCGTCGAGCTTGGCCTTGATGCCGTCGTAGAAGACCTGCTCGGCCTGGGTGACGACCTTTTGCAGCATCACGTGCTTCTTCGGGTCGGGTTTGAACTCCAGCTTCCAGATCGTGGGGCGCGGCAGCTCGCCCGGCCGGCGGTCGAGGGGGAAGCTGACCTCGCATTCGCCAAGGACCAGCTTGTCGCCGCGCTCAGCCCCGAAGCCGACGCCCGTGGTCTTGTCGGGGTGCGACTTGCGATCGGTGGCGAAGTGGATGCGGGTGTGGACGAAGGGGTCTGCGGGCGGTGGCTTGGCGGATTTGAATCCGCCTCGCGAGGCGGGTAGGGGCGAGGCGTGTTCGACGGTGCCGGGATCCAATTCCAGCGGGAATCTCGCCGCTTCTTTTATGGACTCTGTGATGGTTCTGTCTCTCGCCTTGAAGGCGGAAGCTCTTTCTCCAACGAAGAAGGGGGCGATGATATCCGTCAGCCAGGCGGCGAGCAGCCCGAGGTTCAGTTCGTCTGGGCGGTCGAGGGCGTCGACGGTTCCAATAAGAAATCCGGCTTTCAGGCTCGGAGCTTGGACATCAAGGCGGGACGCCAGGGCCGCCACCAAGTCATTGGCGCTGATGCCGATCTCGCCAAGCTTTGTCTCTGGCGCCACGGGCGAACAGCCGCGCGCGGCGAGTTCGGCTTCGATGGCGATCCATATTTGAGCATTGATCTTGGCTCGGTTCATCCTGACGCCCTCCCTGTCGACGAGAGTGATTATCGCTAAGATTGAGCTTGTGTGAAGTGCGCGCCCCGATCGAGCGCGCGCTTCACCGGTAAGTTCAGGCTGCCGCGCGCGACTTCATGTGCTTGACCATGCCGATGGCCGCCAGGGCGTAATGCACGCCGGCCCAGGCGTAGAAGCACAGCGAGACGATGATGCCCTGCTGGGTGGCGCGGGCCATGGCCGCGCCGCAGGCCTTGGCGGCCTCGACGCCGCCGCCCTTGGGGGCGATCCCGCCGGGGCAGGCGCTCGCGAAGTCGACGGGACCGGGCGAGAACATGCCGCCAAGGGCGGTGAAGATTCCCGAGGCGTCCGGATGGTTGAAGTGGAAGCCGGCCAGGTGGTCGATCAGCCAGCCGGTGAACACCGGCCCGCCGCCGAGCGCGATCAGGTTGAGGAAGAAGAACAATAGGGCCGTGGCCGTGGCCCGGCGGCGAGGCTCCACCGAGTTCTGCACGACCCCGAAGGTCGGGGCCAGATAGACGTAGTGGAAGACGCCCGGGATCAGCAGGATCAGCGCCGTCATCTGCCACTCGGTCTGCAGGTAGGCGATGATGTAGATCGGCGTGCAGAGGATGAGGCCAATGGCGGGCGTCAGGGCGTACCATTTGGCGCTGCGCTTGCCGGCCCAGTCGCTGAGGAAGCCGCCGACCAGGGTGCCGACGCCCGCCGAGAAGCCGCCGATCAGGCCGACGATCAGGCCCACCTGCGCCAGGCCCAGGCCGAAGGCGCGCACGAAGTAGGGCGGTACGAACGCGCCCGAGCCGTAGGAGCCGAACGAGGCGATGGTCACGCCCAGCACCATGTGCAGCACCGGCCACTTGCAAAACAGCACCTTGGTCACGACCCAGAGTTCGGAGAACTCCCGCTTCAGCGAGAACGCCGGCTTGGCCGGTTCGGCCGGGATCACCGCTTCCGGCTCCAGCGGGGTCTCGACAACGTCCGAATGGCCGCGCGGCGGCTCCTTGACGATCAGCTTGACCAGGATGGCCAGCAGGATGCCCGGCAGGCCGACGATGATGAAGGCGGCCCGCCAGGACAGCTCCTGCGCCAGCCAGCCCCCCGCGACGGCGCCGAACATCGTGCCCAGCGGAATGCCGAAGCTGTAGATCGACAGGGCCGATGCGCGCTGCTTGGGCTCGTAATAGTCGCTGATAAGCGAGTGGCTGGGCGGCGAGCAGCCGGCCTCGCCGACGCCCACCCCGAACCGGTAGAGCGCCAGTTGCGCGAAGCTGGCCGCGGTGCCGCAAAGCGCGGTGAAGCCCGACCAGATGACCAGAGACAGCGAGATGATGCTGACCCGGTTCCAGCGCTCGGCCAGGCGGGCGATCGGAATACCCAGGATGGTGTAGAGCAGGGCGAAGTAGAGACCGCCCAGCAGGCCCAGCTGCGTGTCGGTCAGGTGCAGGTCGACCTTGATGGCCTGGCCGATGGTGGCGATGATCGTGCGGTCGATGAAGTTGAAGGTGTAGGTCGCCAGCAGGAGCGCCAGCACCGAGGCCTTGTATCCCTTGGAATAGAGCGGCCGATCGCCGCCCGGCGCACGCGCCTGGCCCATACTGACTCTCTCCCTTCAAACGTTTGTTCTATTTGCGCCGACTGTGACCCAAGGTCAGGGCGAGCGCCACCCCCTTTTCGAAGCTTCGGAATGGTGGCGGCTTTGCGGCGGCGGGATGAACCGCAGATAACGGGAAGGGGCGGGGCCGTTCAGGAACGAGAGCGCCTACTGGCGTCATACAAGGCCGCTCGAACGGCCGTCGCGTCGGAGGTCTCTCATGCAAGCCGCCCCCCGCCAGACCCGTCAGGAAACGCCCGCCCGGGACGCCGAGATCGTCTCGCTGGCACAGTTCAACCACGCCCGGTCGATGAAGGCGCTGGATCGCTGGGACACGGGCGTTCCCGCCGATCCGTATCCCTTCGCCTACTGTTTTCCGCGCGGAGGTTGTTGAATAAATCCTCCCCCTGTGGGGGAGGTGGCGCGAAGCGCCGGAGGGGGGGCGTTTTCAGCTTCCGCCGAGCTTGGAAGTTATTCCCCCCACCGATCGCTGCGCGATCGCCTCCCCCATGAAGGGCGTGTTGCGAAATTAGCCGATTGTGATTCCCTGGGTTTAGTACGGGGAGGCCAGGCATGGCGGTGAAGCAGACGGGTCAGTTCAGTTTCGCCGAGGCGCTGATGCCGGTGGG
>NZ_QDKQ01000069.1 GCF_003116815.1 Caulobacter endophyticus | reverse complement strand
CGGCCGGAGCCGGGGCGGCCGGCGCAGCAGCGGGAGCCGGTGCAGCGGCCTTCGGGGCCTCGGCGACAGCGGCGGCGGCGGGCGCGGCGACCGGAGCCGGCGCGGGGCTTTCGCCCTCGCCCGCCAGCTTGGCGATCAGCGCGTTGACCTTGACGTTCTCGGTCCCGGCGTCGACCAGGATGGCTTCGATCACGCCTTCATCGACGGCTTCGACTTCCATCGTCGCCTTGTCGGTCTCGATCTCGGCGATGACGTCGCCGGCCTTGACGGTGTCGCCGACCTTGACGTGCCACTTGGCGAGGGTGCCCTCTTCCATGGTGGGCGACAGGGCGGGCATCAGGATGTCGATCGACATTTGAGCTCTTTCCTCAAGCGTTCGGGACGTTATCGGCCAGGCCGTCGTCCACGATACCCCGCCTCTCGGCGGGATGAATTCGTTGGCCAAGACGATGCGGCCCCCGCCACTGATGAGCGGGGGCCGCGCCGGTCTTAGCGGTAGCAGACCGCCTTAGCCGCCTTGACGATCTTGTCGACCGAAGGCAGCGACAGGGCTTCCAGGTTGGCCGCATAGGGCAGCGGCACGTCTTCCTGGTGCACGCGCAGCGGCGGGGCGTCCAGGTAGTCGAAGCCGTGCTCGGTGATGCGGGCGACGATCTCGGAACCGACGCCCATCGGGCCCCAGCCTTCCTCGACCGTGACCAGGCGGTTGGTCTTCTTGACGCTTTCCAGGATCGTCGCGTGGTCCATCGGGCGGATGGTCCGCAGGTCGACGACCTCGGCCGAGATGCCTTCGGCGGCCAGCGCTTCAGCAGCCTGCAGGGCGAAGCCCACCATGCGGCTGTAGGCGACCAGGGTCACGTCCGTGCCCTGACGGCGAACCTTGGCCTTGCCGATAGGCACGACGTAGTCCTCGACGTCCGGGATATCGAACTCGTGGCCGTACATCATCTCGTGTTCGAGGAAGACGATCGGGTTCGGGTCGCGGATGGCGGCCTTCAGCAGGCCCTTGGCGTCGGCCGCGTCATACGGCGCGATGACCTTCAGGCCCGGGATGTTGCCGTACCAGGCCGCGTAGTCCTGGCTGTGCTGGGCGCCGACGCGGCTGGCCGCGCCGTTCGGACCGCGGAACACGATCGACGACTTGATCTGCCCGCCCGACATGTAGAGCGTCTTGGCGGCCGAGTTGATGATGTGGTCGATCGCCTGCATGGCGAAGTTCCAGGTCATGAACTCGACGATGGGCTTGAGGCCCGCCATCGCAGCGCCGACGCCCATGCCGGCGAAGCCGTGCTCGGTGATCGGGGTGTCGATGACGCGCTTGTCGCCGAACTCCTGCAGGAGCTCGCGGCTGACCTTGTAGGCGCCCTGGTACTGGGCCACTTCCTCGCCCATCAGGAACACGCGGTCGTCGCGACGCATCTCTTCGGCCATGGCGTCGCGCAGGGCGTCGCGCACGGTGATCTTCTTGGTCGGCGTGCCTTCCGGCAGTTCCGGGTCCGCGAAGTTCGAGGCGGCGGCGATCGGGGCCGGGGCCGCGGCCACCGGAGCGGCTTCGGCGACGACCGGGGCGGCGGCCGGAGCAGCCGACGCCGAGGCGCCGTCTTCACCGGCCAGCTTGGCGATGATCGTGTTGACCTTGACGTTTTCCGAACCGGCCGGAACCAGGATGGCCTCGACCACGCCCTCGTCGACGGCTTCGACTTCCATCGTCGCCTTGTCGGTTTCGATCTCGGCGATCACGTCGCCGGCCTTGATGGTGTCGCCTTCCTTGACGAGCCACTTGGCCAGGGTGCCTTCCTCCATCGTGGGGGAAAGCGCGGGCATCAGGATGTCCGTCACTCGGCGGCCTCCAGGTATACGTCGGTGTAGAGTTCGGAGGGATCCGGCTCGGGGCTGGTGCGGGCGAATTCGGCCGCCTCGGCCACGATGCGCTTCACTTCGGCGTCGACCGTCTTCAGATCGTCCTCGGTGACGCCAGCCGCGGCCAGGCGTTCCTTGATGTGGTCGATCGGATCGCGGGTCGTCTTGACCTCGTCGACTTCTTCCTTGGTGCGGTACTTGGCCGGGTCCGACATCGAGTGGCCGCGATAGCGGTAGGTCTTCATCTCGAGGATGTAGGGACCCTGGCCGCTGCGGGCGTGCTCGCTGGCGCGGGCGCCGGCTTCACGCACGGCCACCACGTCCATGCCGTCGACTTCCTCGCCCGGGATCCGGAACGAGACGCCGCGCTTGTGGAAGGCGGTTTCCGACGCCGAACGCTCGACGCTGGTGCCCATGGCGTACTGGTTGTTCTCGATCACGTACACGACCGGCAGCTTCCACAGCTGGGCCATGTTGAAGCTTTCGTAGACCTGGCCCTGGTTGGCCGCGCCGTCGCCGAAGTAGGCGTACGAGACGTTGCCGTTACCCTTGTAGTGGTTGGCCAGCGCCAGGCCCGTGCCGAGCGCCACCTGGGCGCCGACGATGCCGTGGCCGCCGTAGAAGCCGGTGGCGATGTCGAACATGTGCATCGAGCCGCCCTTGCCGCGCGACGAACCGCCGGCGCGACCGGTGAGCTCGGCCATGACTTCCTTCGGGTCCATGCCGGCGGCCAGCATGTGGCCGTGGTCACGGTAACCGGTGATGATCTGGTCGCCCTTGTGCGAGATCGACTGCATGCCGACCGCGATGGCTTCCTGACCGATGTAGAGGTGGCAGAACCCGCCGATCAGGCCCATGCCGTAAAGCTGGCCAGCACGCTCCTCGAAGCGGCGGATCAGCAGCATGTCCTGATAGAATTTGAGAAGCTCTTCCTTGCCGACGAAGGCATTGACACCGGTGTCGGTAGCCTGCTCCGCCGGGGCTTCACCCTTGCGCGTTCGCGCCATTAAACTCTCCCTGGCCAATCATCATAACGGCCTTCATCTCAGAGGCTTCCATTGCCCGCCGCGAACGGCTTTCGGCGCAGGAATGCGCTCGTGTTGACGCCGAGACCGCCCTTCGAGCTGCAACCCGAAGCGTGGTCTACAAGGCAGCCTAGGACCGGCGAGAACCGACCCAGCTCAGCGCTTGGTGCGGATCACGTAGTCCTTGGGATCGGCGTATCCAAGGAGCGAACGCGCACGTTCCTCCAGAAGATCGGCCGACAAGCTGCCGCTGCGTAATAGACGAGCCCGGGCCTCCAGGTCCATCCTCTCAGCGCGGATCTTCTTAAGTTCCATCGTCTTGGCGGCCAAGTCCGCGTTGCGTTGAGACGAGGAAAGCAGGCCTCTCTCGCCCGTCAGAGCGTGAAAGACGAAGTACGTGATCAGGAGAAGGAGCGCCGCGGTCGGCAGGTAGGGTTGCAGTCGAGCGAACATCGGCGAATCCCGGACAGGGAGCTACAAGCTGCCAGAACGTGCTTAACACGGTCTAAATCCCCAACGCCGCAAAGGGCTTGCAAGTCGCTCACGTCCGGCGGGAAAATACTTTCAAGTGAGACCGTTTCAGGGGCATCGAGATACCGCATCGCGGCATTTCCTTCGCACCCGCGAGAGCACTGGAAACCTCTGTTTTTCTAAGTGCGGTCACGCTTATAGAAAAAATGTGGTCCAACTTTTTTGCTCGAAGTCCGGACAAGCCTGTTTCGGAGGCGCCGCCGCCCCAGAATCGCCGCCGCCTGGTCAGCGAAATGATCCGCAAGGGTTGAAAGGCAGGCGACATTCGCGCCCTGCCTGTCGAAAATCGATGCGCCCTTGGGGGAGGAGCCACGTGCTTCGGCGATACGCCCTGGCTGGATTGATGGGGACCGCTGTCGCCCTCCCCCGGCGCTGCACGACAGCGCAGCGGCGCAGGCAATCATCGCGGCCGGAGGCCAGGCCCCAAGCAGCGGATCTTCCCCGCCAACGTCCGGGTCGGCCTGAAGGGCTGAGGCGCAAAGAAAAAGCGCGCCGGGCGAACCCGGCGCGCTCTTGATCTCAATCGGGGGATCGAGCCGATCAGCGGCCCTTGAGGGCTGCGCGACCGGCGTAGACGCCCTGGTCCTCCAGCTGCTGCTCGATGCGCAGCAGTTGGTTGTACTTGGCGAGCCGGTCCGAGCGGGCCAGCGAGCCGGTCTTGATCTGACCGCAGTTCAGGGCCACGGCCAGGTCGGCGATGGTGCTGTCCTCGGTCTCGCCCGAACGGTGGCTCATGACGCTGGTGTAGCCGTGGCGGTGAGCCAGTTCGACGGCGTCGATGGTTTCCGACAGCGTGCCGATCTGGTTGACCTTCACCAGGATCGAGTTGGCCAGGCCCTGGTCGAGGCCGATCTGCAGGCGCTTGGGGTTGGTCACGAACAGGTCGTCGCCGACCAGCTGGACCTTCTTGCCCAGGGTGTCGGTCAGCAGCTTCCAGCCGGCGAAGTCGTCTTCGGCCATGCCATCCTCGATCGAGGCGATCGGGAACTTGGAAACGAGGTCGGCCAGGTAGTCGACCATCTGGGCCGGGTCGAGCGACTTGCCCTCGCCTTCCAGCTCGTACTTGCCGTTCTTGAAGAACTCGGTCGAGGCCACGTCGAGGCCCAGCAGGAAGTCGTCGCCGGCCTTGTAGCCGGCGGCTTCACCGGCCTTGACGATGAAGTCGAGCGCAGCTTCGGCCGAGGCGAGGTTGGGGGCGAAGCCGCCTTCGTCGCCGACGTTGGTGTTGTGGCCGGCGTCCTTCAGGGCCTTCTTCAGGCCGTGGAAGATCTCGGCGCCCATGCGCAGGGCTTCGGAGAAGCTGGCCGCGCCGGTCGGCAGGATCATGAATTCCTGGATGTCGATCGGGTTGTCGGCGTGGGCGCCGCCGTTGATGATGTTCATCATCGGGGTCGGCAGGACGCGGGCGTTCACGCCGCCGATGTAGCGGTGCAGCGGCAGGCCGGCCGACTCGGCGGCGGCCTTGGCCACGGCCAGCGACACGCCGAGGATGGCGTTGGCGCCCAGGCGCGACTTGTTCGGCGTGCCGTCCAGGCCGATCAGCAGGCTGTCGATGCGGCGCTGGTCTTCGGCGTCGACGCCCGACAGGGCGTCGAAGATCTCGGTATTGACGGCGTCGACGGCCTGGCGGACGCCCTTGCCCAGGTAGCGCGACTTGTCGCCGTCACGCTTTTCGACGGCTTCGTGGGCGCCGGTCGAGGCGCCCGACGGCACCGCGGCGCGACCAAAGGCGCCGTCCTCGAGGACGACGTCGACCTCGACCGTCGGATTGCCGCGGCTGTCGAGGATTTCGCGGGCGATGATGTCGACGATCTCGGTCATGGGAGCTCCCGAAAGAAAAGGCGCCTCCCCTTAGCCGCGCCATCGCGTCGCCGCAACCGCGACCGACGTTCGGCGAGACCTAAGTTCCCCGGCGTCAGGCCTGGAGCGTGGGCCGCTCCGCGCCCAGCCGGAACCGCAGCTGATCCGAACCGAAGTCCAGCTCCACCCGGGCGAAGAGCTTGAGGACGTCGACGCCCAGCAGGATCGCGGGTTTGTCGCTGATCTTCCAGTGATCGAAGATGTGCAGGTCGGCGAAGACCACGGCGAGGTTGGTCATCCGCACGTCGCCCATGCTCATCGACTTGAGGATGCGGTACTCGCCGATGGTCTCGCTGCCGGCGACGCCCAGCAGGCGCACGGCCAGGGCCGGGTCCGCGCCCTTGCGCGCCCGAGCCTGGATGGCGCGCGACAGGGCCATGTTGCCGATCGACGAGCCCGCGCCCGAGTCGATGAAGGCCAGGGTGCGGATACCGTTGATCCGGCAGTTGACGATGGTCAGGCGGCCGAACTTCTGGTCGGCGACGACCTGGACCTCCCGCGGCCGCCGGAAGCCCCGGTACTCGGGCGTGCTCTGGCGAACCTCCAGGCGCTTCTGCTTGAAATCCATCACGACGGCGCGGTTCTGCAGGATGTCGACGCCCAGCAGGCCGTCGCCCCCGACCCGGCCCACCGGCAGGATCGGCAGCTCCACGCCGCCCAGCCGCGCCTCGCCCGTGACCAGATGGTCGATGTGGGCCGTCGGGGTGATGGCTGAACCGCCGATCCCGTGGACCAGGACATCACGCCCCCGCGGCAGGACCAGCTCGGCGGCCAGGACCTCGGAGACCACGGAGCGGTCGGCGCCCGAATCAACGACGAAGCGATAGGGCCCGCGACCGTTGATCATGGTTTCGACGGTCATCCGCTCCGTATCATCCAGCGCGGTGTCGATGACGTAAAGCGGCAAGGCGGGCGGCGCCGGCGCCGGGGTCGTCGGCGGAACCTGGCCGGGCGATAAGGCGTGAGCGGAAAACGGCGCGGCGCCAAGGGCCACAGACGCGCCCAGCCCGGACGCGAGCGCGCGACGCGTGAACATGGCGAACCTCCCAGTCCGCCGGAGTCTGATCGCGCCCTTGGGCGCTGACCGCGCTCCTGGCTTTGTTGGGATCGTCCCAGTGGCGATCCGGAAGCTATCCTAGCACCGCTTTGGTCCGCACACGACGAAAAGCGCCGCCCAGGCGAGCCGGGCGGCGCTTTCGAAGCGTCAGACGCGAAATCCTGGCCCGGCGTCCTCGTAAGGGGCCGGGCGAGGAAGGAAGACCTTAGTCTTCCTTCGGGGTCAGGATCTGCTTGCCGTTGTACAGGCCCGTCTTCAGGTCGACGTGGTGCGGACGACGCAGTTCGCCCGAGTCCTTGTCTTCCACGAAGGAGTTAGCGCCCAGGGCGTGGTGCGACCGGCGCATGTTCCGGCGAGAAGGCGAAGTTTTTCTTTTAGGAACGGCCATCGGAGTGACTCTGCTCGCTGAGCGTGAAAATCGAAAGCGGCGACTCGGGTTCGACCCTAGCCGCCGCGTGAGGGCGCGCTTATGCCTGAATCTCTCCAGACATGCAACTCGCCAGTTCAGACCAGTCGACCGTGCTCCTTGGCCGCCGCGATGAAGCTGGCGAACAGGGGGTGCGGAGCGAAAGGACGGCTCTTCAGTTCAGGGTGGAACTGGACGCCGATGAACCACGGATGGTCGTCGCGCTCGACGATCTCGGGCAGCACGCCGTCCGGAGAGCGACCGGTCAGCTTGAGCCCCGCCTCCTCCATCTTGTGGCTGTAGCCGATGTTGACCTCGTAGCGGTGACGGTGGCGCTCGACGATTTCCGTGCCGCCATAGATCTCGGCGACCTTGGAGCCCTGCTGCAGGACGGCGTCGTAGGCGCCCAGGCGCATGGTGCCGCCCAGGTCGTCGCCGGCCTTGCGGGACACCATTTCGTTGCCCTTGATCCACTCGGTCATCAGGCCGACGACCGGACGGTCGGTGGGCCCGAACTCGCTGGACGAGGCGTCGGTGATTCCCGCGACGTTGCGCAGGGTCTCGATGACGGCCATCTGCATGCCAAAGCAGATGCCGAAGTACGGCACCTTGCGCTCGCGGGCGAACTGGGCCGCGCGGATCTTGCCTTCCGCGCCGCGCTCGCCGAAGCCGCCCGGCACCATGATGGCGTGGGCGTTCTCGAGACGGGCCGCGGCCGCGCCCTCGTCGCCCTCGAAGGTCTCGCTCTCGACCCAGTCCAGATTGACCTTAACCTTGTTGGCCAGGCCGCCGTGGTGCAGGGCCTCGATCAGGGACTTATAGGCGTCCTTCAGCACGGTGTACTTGCCGACGACCGCGATCGTGACTTCGCCGTCCGGATGCTGGACGGTGTTATCGATGGCTTCCCAGCGCGACAGGTCGGGCTTGGGGGCGTCGCTCATGCCGAAGACGTCGAGCACTTCGGCGTCGAGGCCTTCCTTGTGGTAGTCGATCGGCACCGCGTAGATCGACGAGCTGTCCATCGCCTGGATCACGGCGCTCGGGCGCACGTTGCAGAACTGGGCGATCTTGCGCTTTTCCTCGACCGGAATCTCCTGCTCGCAACGGCAGAGCAGAATGTCCGGCTGGATGCCGATGGAGCGCAGCTCCTTGACCGAGTGCTGGGTCGGCTTGGTCTTCATCTCGCCGGCCGTCTTGATGAACGGCAGCAAGGTGAGGTGCACGTAGCAGCTCTGGCCGCGCGGCAGGTCCTGGCGCAGCTGGCGGATGGCCTCGAAGAACGGCAGGCCTTCGATGTCGCCGACGGTGCCGCCGATCTCGACCAGCACGAAGTCGACCGGCTTCTGGCCCGTCTCGTCCATGGCGGGCGAGAGGACGAAGTCCTTGATCTCGTTGGTCACGTGCGGAATCACCTGGACGGTCGCGCCCAGATAGTCGCCGCGGCGCTCCTTCTCGATGATCGTCTTGTAGATCTGGCCGGTCGTGATGTTGTCGGCCTTCTTGGCCGACACGCCGGTGAAGCGCTCGTAGTGGCCCAGATCCAGGTCGGTTTCGGCCCCGTCGTCGGTGACGAACACCTCGCCGTGCTGATACGGGCTCATGGTGCCCGGATCGACGTTGAGATAGGGGTCGAGCTTACGCAGGCGAACCGTGTAGCCACGAGCCTGCAGGAGAGCGCCCAGCGCTGCGGAGGCGAGGCCTTTTCCCAAGGAGGAAACCACGCCGCCGGTGATGAAAATGTACCGCGTCATGGGCGCTCAGATTACCCGCGATTCGGCGATCGCGGCGAAAAGACCGACGTTCATAAACAAGTTTCGATCCCCCGCCCTTACTGGGCGGGGGTCTGGGCCGGAGCGGCCGGCGCGGGGGCGGCCGGAGCCGGCACGCCAAGCTGCGGAGCCGGCACGGCGCTCGGCGCGGTCGAACCGGGAGCCGGAACGGCCGAACCCGGCGCCGGGACGCTCGGCGCGACCGGGGCGTTCAGGGTCTTGGTGTCGAGGCTGTCGATCTTCAGCTTGTCGACCACCGAGTCGGCGCCGCCGATGCGGCCGGTCAGGACGGTCAGCACCAGGCTGATGACCAGGAAGACCGAGAACAGGATCCAGGTCATGCGGGTCATGAAGTCGCCCGCGCCGCGCGCGGTCATGAAGCTGCCGGCGCCGCCGCCGCCCATGCCGAGGGCGCCGCCCTCCGATCGCTGGAGCAGCACGAAGCCGATCAGCGCGATGCAGACGATGATGTTGATGGCCAGCAGGATGCCGATGAGCATGACGAAACAGTTCTCGATCCGGGCAGCCGGCGAACCGACTGTGAAAAACGAAGCGGTCCCTCTACCACTACCGGCGCGCGCACGCCATAGGTGGGGCGACGGCCGGCCAACTCAAGTTCCCCAATTCAAGTCCTCCCCAATTCCAGAGTTTTAGGGCGCGCATGATTCTCGAGACCGAACGCCTGACCCTGAAGCCGCTGGTCGCCGAGGACGCTCCGCTCATCTATCCGTTCCTCAGCGATCCGGAGCTGATGGCCCACTGGGACCGCGCCCCGCTGGAGGATCCCGACGAGGTCGCCGCCTGCGTCGTCGGCCAGGTCGAGGACATGCAGGCCGGAACGGCCCTGTACTGGACCATCCGGCTGTCTGCGACGGGCGAATTCGTCGGGGCCTGCGAGTTCGTGGAGATCGACGAGCGCCGCCACCGGGCCGAACTGCGCTTCATCGTCGCCCGCGACAGCTGGGGTCGCGGCTACGCCCACGAGGCGGTGACCGCCCTCCTCGCCCATGCCGCCGCCAGCGACCTCAAGCACGTCGTCGCCCGCACCCAGGTCGGCGACGCCCGCGCCGAGAAGCTGCTGGAACGCCTGGGCTTCAAGGGCGCGGCTTATCTGAAGGGCCAGGTCGACCGCGACGGCGAACGCCGGGATGGACGGCTGTTCGACCTGGAGCTTTGAGGAAGATGCTCCCCCGAAGGGGGAGCTGTCGCGGAGCGACTGAGGGGGAAGGGATCGTTGCCTTTGATGGCGCACTGACCTCATCAGGGACTTCCCCCTCCGGCCCTCCGGGCCACCTCCCCCTTCGGGGGGAGGATCTTTGGGTACGGGCTCGCACCCTCACGCGCGATTGCGCTGAGCTTGTGGAGAGGGCGCGGGGCGTCCGGGCCTCGCCCGGATGTGTGATTTGAATACCGTTTCGACGAAGCTGGAACGCCCCACGCGATCGTTATTCCTCAGGCCGGGGCGCGCGGGCCTTTTCCGCCCTGTGCCCCTTCCATCGCGCAGGCTCCCCGTTTCATGGCGGCCAGGAGGCGCGTATGGCGCGGACCCTTGGGCGGGCGGGAGCCTAATCAGGCAAGCTCCCGATAGGCGGGTTTACGTCCCCCGCCCTCTGATTAAGTCGCCCGGTCCCGCTCTCGCGACTCCAGGAAACCCCGCTCGATCGCATCCACGTCGCCGCTTCGGGCCGGATCCTTGCGCCCTCTCCCTGCGACGGGACAGCTTTGATTATGGCTCGGGTTTGAGCGCGTCTGATGGACGAGGCTGAGAAAGTTGTAAGGGGTTGAGATCGTTGGGGTCTGCCTGCGATCCGCCGGGGATCCACGCTGCTCTATCCCCATAACCAGGAACCTCCCCCAGAGGGGGAGGATCTTTAGGATCGCCTCCCTCGCCGCAGAGGCCAGGAAGGCGGGAGGGGCCCAGCCCTCAAGCCGCCGCGATGATGGCCAGGAAGTCCTTGGCCTTCAGCGAGGCGCCGCCGACCAGGGCGCCGCCGACTTCGGGAGTGGCGAGGATCTCGGCGGCGTTTTCGGGCTTCACCGAGCCGCCGTAGAGAATCGGCACGCTCGCGCCATGGTCGCCGAAGCGCTCGACCAGGACCGCGCGTATGGCCGCGTGAATCGCGGCGATGTCGGCGATGGTCGGGGTCAGGCCGGTGCCGATGGCCCAGACCGGCTCGTAGGCGACGGCGAAGGCCTGGCCGGACAGGTCGTCGGGCAGGGAGTTGCGGGCCTGGCCGGTGACGATCGGCTCGGCCTGGCCGGCTTCACGCTGGGCCAGGGTCTCGCCCAGGCAGATCACCGGCTCGAGGCCGGCGGCCAGGGCGGCCAGAACCTTGGCCGACACTTCCTCGCAGGTTTCGTCGTAGCTGCCCCGGCGCTCGGAGTGGCCGAGAATCACCAGGGTCGCGCCGGCGTCGGCCAGCATCGGGGCGGAGATGTCGCCGGTATAGGCCCCCTGAGGCGCGGCGTGGCAGTCCTGGCCGCCGACAATCACCGACTCGCCCGACAGGGCGTCGGCCATCCGGTGCAGCAAGGTCGCGGGCGGGCAGATGGCGACTCGCGCCGCAGGCGGGGCTTGCGCCACCGCGGCGGCCACGGCTCTGGCTTCGTCGAGCGAAGCCTCAAGGCCGAACATCTTCCAGTTCCCGGCGATCAACGGCCGGGGCGTCGTAAGAGAAACGGTCATGAGGTGGCTTTGGGGACGCGCTCCCTTGGTAAGTCAAGTCCGCTTCGGCTTGCTCACGCACCTTGGCCTCTACTATACCCGCATGCTCGCATCGGATGCGCCGCCCGCGGGCGGTCGCCCACGCGCACGCAATTGGGCGGAATCGAAGAAGGTAGTTTCAAACGTCATGCTCGCCGGCTTTCGCTCTTTCGCCAAATCGCCCTTCGCGATCGTCCTGTTCGGTCTGCTGATCGTCAGCTTCGCCATTTTCGGGATCAGCGACGTCTTCAGCCAGCCCAGCGGCAGCAAGGTGATCGTCGTCGGCTCGCGCTCGGTGACGCCGGAGGACTTCAAGGTCCGCTTCGACAACTACCGCAACCAGCTTCAGCAGCAGGGCCAGACCCTGACGCCGGACGAAGCCGTCCAGCGCGGCGTCGACCGCGGCATTCTGCAGGAGCTGGCGCTGCAGGAATCGATGGCCGAGCTGATCGGCAAGATGGGCGTGCGCCCGTCGGAAGCCCTGGTCGGCGAGACCCTGCACAAGCAGCTGAGCCAGCTGCCGCCAGGCACCCGTCCGTTCGATCCGGTGACCGGCAAGTTCGACAAGCAGATGTACCAGTCGCTGCTGGCCCAGAACAACATGACCCCGGTTGCGTACGAAGCCTCGCTGCGTGACGAGATCGCCCAGTCGCAATTCTACGCCAGCGTCGCCAACGGCCTGCGCACCCCGCGCATCTATTCGGCCCTGCAGGCGGTGTATGGCCTGGAAAGCCGCGACCTGTCGGCCTTCGCCATCAATCCGTCGAGCGTGGCCCAGCCGGCCGCTCCGACCGACGCCCAGCTGCAGGCGTTCATGAAGGAGAACGCCGCCCGCCTGACCCTGCCCGAGACCCGCGTCCTGTCGGTGGTGCGCTTCAGCGCCAAGGCCATGGAGCCGTCGGTGACCGTGGACCCGGCCGAGGTGCAGAAGACCTTCGACTTCCGCAAGGACACCCTGGCACAGCCGGAAACCCGCTCGCTGGTTCAGATCGTCGCCTCGGACGCCAAGTCGGCCGCCGCGATCGCCGACCGCCTGCGCAAGGGCGAGGCGCCGGCCGACGTGGCCAAGGCCTACGGCAAGCAGCCGGTCATGATCCTCGACAAGCCCAAGACCGCCCTGCCCGACCGCAAGGTGGCCGACGCCGCCTTCTCGCTGGGCGAGGGCCAGGTCAGCGCGCCGATCGCCGGCGAACTGGGCCAGTCGGTCGTCAAGGTGCTGAAGATCACCGCCGCCAAGGCCGCCTCGCTGGAAGCCGCCCGTCCGCAGATCGAAGCCGACCTGCGCGTCCAGGCCGCCCAGTCCAAGGCCTATGACCAGACCCAGACCTTCCAGGACGCCCGCGACGGCGGCGCCAGCGTCGTCGACGCCGCCGGCAAGGCCGGCGCCCTGGTGGTCACGACCGCCCCGCTGACGGCGGAAGGCTCCGACCTCGGCGGCCAGCCGGCCGCGGGCCTGACCCCGGACGTGCTGAAGGCCGCCTTCGCCCTGCCCGCCGGCGGCGAGAGCGAGCTGATCGAAGCGGGCAAGGGCGAGTACTTCGCCGTCCGCGTCGAGAAGGTGAACAAGGCCGCCCTGCCCCCGCTTGCCGAGATCAAGCAGCCGCTCACCCAGCAGTGGATGATCAACGAGCTGGTCAAGAACCTGAAGGCCAAGGCCGACGAACTGACCGCCCGCGTCCGCAAGGGTGAATCGATGGACGCCGTCGCCGCCTCGGCCAACGCCAAGGTGATGAAGGTTCCGGGCCTGTCGCGCGAGAACGCCCAGCAGCACCAGGCCCTGGGCCGCGACCTGCTGATCGCCGCCTTCAACGCCAAGCCCGGCGAGGTCTTCGCCGCCCGCGCGCCGCAGGTCGGCTATGTCGTCGCCCGCATCGACACCGTGCGCGCCGGCGACGCCGCCGAGATCGCCCGCGCCACCGAGACCCTGCGTCCGCAGACCAGCATGGCCTACATGCGCGACGTCGGTCAGGCCGCCCGCACGGCCGCCCGCGACAAGCTGAAGCCGAAGCTGAACCTGAACCTGGCCCGCCAGGCCATCGGCGTCGACACCGACGCCCTGGCCAAGGCCGAGAAGGACGGCGCGGCCGCCGGCGGCGCCAAGAAGGCCGCGGCTCAATGAGCCTGGAGCCCGGCTTCGACGCCTTTTCGGCCGGCTACGACGCCGGCCTCCCGCAGCTGGTCTGGACGCGGCTGATCGACGACCTGGAGACCCCGGTCTCGGCCTATCTGAAGATCGGCCACGGCCGGCCCTACGCCTTCCTGTTCGAGAGCGTGGAAGGCGGCGCTTGGCGCGGCCGCTATTCGATCGTGGCCATGAAGCCTGACGTCGTCTGGCGCTGCCATGGCGACAAGGCCGAGATCGCCCGGGGCGACGCCATCGCCGCCGGCAAGTTCGAAGCCCTGGAAGGCGGCGCGCTGGACAGCCTGCGCGACCTGATCGCCCAGTCGAAGATGGACCTGCCGGCCGGCCTGCCGCCGATGGCGGCGGGGATCTTCGGCGCGCTCGGCTACGACACCGTGCGCCTGGTCGAAAAGCTGCCGGACATCAATCCCGACGCGCTTGGCCTGCCCGACGGCATCATGACCCGCCCGTCGATCGTGGCCGTGTTCGACGCCATCGCCCAGGAGATCATCCTGACGACGACGGCGCGCCCGGCGCCCGGCGTGTCGGCCAAGGAAGCCTATGCGGCGGCCCGCGAGCGCATCGAGACGGTGATGGCCGACCTGCGCCGTCCGCTGGCCCACGACGCCCCCCGCAAGGACCAGGGGCCGATGGCGTTCACCACCCCGGTCAGCCGCGAGGACTACCGGGACGTGGTCGAGAAGGCCAAGGAGTACATCCGGGCCGGCGACATCTTCCAGGTGGTGCCCAGCCACCGCTTCCGCGCGCCCTTCGGCCTGGACGCCTTTGCGCTTTACCGCTCGCTGCGCCGGACCAACCCCTCGCCGTTCCTGTTCTTCCTCGATCTGGACGGCTTCAACCTGGTGGGCTCCAGCCCCGAGATCCTGGTGCGCCTGCGCGACGGCAAGATCACCATCCGCCCGATCGCCGGCACCCGCCCGCGCGGCGCGACGCCGGAAGAGGACCTGGCGCTGGAGAAGGAGTTGCTGGCCGATCCCAAGGAACGGTCCGAGCACCTGATGCTGCTGGATCTTGGCCGCAACGACGTGGGCCGCGTGGCCATGCTGGGCCAGGCCGGTTCGAACGAAAAGCCCAAGGCCGGCAAGCACGCCAATGTGCGCGTCACCGACAGCTTCACGATCGAGCGCTATAGCCACGTGATGCACATCGTCTCGAACGTCGAGGGCGACGCGCCCACCAACGTCGATCCGGTCGACGTGCTGATGGCCGCCCTGCCCGCCGGCACGCTGTCGGGCGCGCCCAAGGTGCGGGCGATGGAGATCATCGACGAGCTGGAAGTCGAAAAGCGCGGCATCGGCTACGCAGGCGCGGTGGGTTACATCGGCGCCGACGGCTCGGTGGACACCTGCATCGTGCTGCGCACGGCCCTGGTCAAGGACGGCATGATGTACGTCCAGGCCGGGGGCGGCGTGGTGGCCGACAGCGACGCCGACGCCGAGTACGACGAGACCCTGCACAAGTCCCGCGCCCTCAAGCGCGCCGCCGAGGAAGCCTGGCGCTTCGCCTGATCCGGCGACGAACCACGAAGACGAAGAAGGAAGGGGCGGCCCATCGGCCGCCCCTTCCGCGTTTCAGTGGCCGGTGTGGGGCCTGGCCGCGCCCTCCGGACTGGCCACGTCGGTCAGGCCATGGCCGAGAGCCATCGGCTTGCCGTCGGGACCGCGGTCGGCGATGCGGACCATCTCCATCATGCCGACGTCCTCGTGGTTGAGGATGTGGCAGTGCAGGACGAAGTCGCCGATGTAGCGCGCGTAGTGGCTGCGCACGATGACCTCGGCGTCGACCTCGACGAACAGGGTGTCCTTGAAGACGCCCTTGAGGCCGTAATATTCCGAGGCCGGGTCCCGGGTCAGGTCGACGCCGTTCTTGATCACCGACTCCACCTCGAACGGATTGACGTGGATGTGGAACGGGTGGCCAGTGTGGAAGCCCTTGCCGCTGTCGACCTTGAGGATCCAGCGGTCGGTGTCGCCCAGAACCAGGGTGCGCTCGAAGTCGTTGGCGTTGAAGCGGCGGATGGTGGTGGGGGTGCGGCCGATCCCGGCCCCGACCTCGGGACCAAGCTTGCCGTCGGGCAGGCGATCGCGGCCGGCGCCAAGCGAGAACAGCAGCGGCTGCTCGTTGTCGATCTTGGCCGACAACAGGCTCTCGTGGGCCTTGAACTCGGTTAGCAGGCCCGACTTCAGGTGGCCGGAAATCCGTTCGGCCAGACCCGGGTCGAGCTTCAGATCGGCCGCGCCCTTCAGCAGCAGTTCGGTGACCGCCTGGCGCGGCGCCTCGACCTTGCCGGGCGCGACATCGACGACGAACAGCAGCTGGCGGCGCGCGACGCTGCCCTCGACGCCTTCCTGGGCGACCTTGATCGACTCGTCGATGACGCAGTAGGCCCCCGGCTCGGGGAAGCTGACCAGGATGTCGCTGCGATAGCCCGGCTGCATGATGGTGGTGGCGCGCTCGAGCATCGCCTCCCGCGTCAGGCCGTCGGCGGCGATCTCGAACTGCGGCACCGACTGGGCGCTGGGCGCGCACTGCTTGTCGATCAGGGCGTCCTGCCCCTCGGCCCCGACCTTGGCCAGTTCAGTCAGCGAGGCCTTGCCGATCTGCTTGCGGATCGAGACCTTGACCGTATCGGCCACCCCGCCATGGATCAGCCGCCAGCGCTCGGGAACGCCGGTCACGGCCTTCTGCTGCAGAAGCTTGACCGATGCGCCGTTGACCGTGGTGAAGCGACCCGAGGCGCCCCAGCGCGAACCGCCGATCAGGTCGTAGTCGTCGAGCACGCCCTTCTCGCCGGTGTTGCAGTACCACTGCTGGGGCGTGTCGTTCTCGGTCTTGGCCGGAACGCGGCCACGCGGCTTGTTCCAGTTCGCAGGATCGCGACAGGCGTACTGGATCTGCTGCAGCACGAAGACATAGTCGGGCGCGCTCTTCAGCAGCAGGTCGACGTCGCCGGATCTGATCTTTCGCTGCTCGGCGGGCGTGGCCGCATCGGCCGCATCCCAGGCCGGCGGGCGCTCGCCCTTGATCACCAGCGCCCCGGCCAGGCCGCTGGACACCTGGATCGCCGTCGAGCCGTGAACGTGCGGATGGTACCAGAAGGTGCCCGCCGGATGATCGCCGGGGATGTTGTATTCGTACTCGTAGGTGAAGTCGGGATTGGGCGGCAGCTGACGCAGGACGTTGTCGCTGATCCCCGCCGGGCTGATCCACAGACCGTGCGAATGCAGGTTCGTGGTGTTGTAGCAGTGCGGCTTGTTGATGTCGGCCGGGTGGCCCGGACAGCCGGGATCGGGCGGCAGCAGGTTGCGGATCTTGATGCGCACGGTCTGGCCGGGGCGCGACACCAGCACCGGGGCCACGTAGGGACGCTCCGGGGCGGCCGGATGCTTTCTGTCGCGGTACGCCCTCAGCTCTACCTCGTCGAAATCACCCTCGTAGCGGTCCTTGCCCAGCACCTTGCCGCTGTTGGGGTTCCAGATCCTGGACTTAAGCAACACGACGTCGAGATCGGCCTCGACCTCGTCCTCGTTGGACGGCGGTTCCAGGACGCCGACCGGCGTGACCAGGGCCTCGGAACTAACCTCGCCGGGCGCGACCGTGGTGAGGATGGGCGGAGCGGAAGACGAGGCCTGCTGCGCAGACGCCGTTCCGGCCGCGATGGACAGGACGGCTATCGCGCCGCCCCATAATGCGAGTTTCATGCAAGCCCCCAAGCGACGAAAAGACGTCGCAAGGTGCAGCCCTCGCCCCGGTCGATCAATTGCAATCTACAATTTTAGGTACTCATTTCAGGCCGCGCCGCGCGCCCTTCGGCCGGACCTGAGCTTCAGTCGCCCAAGCGGTCCTTGGGCAGGTGCTGGGTGGTCAGCGGCGGGGCCAGCACCATGACGGTCGCGAAGCTGACGGCGGCCACGGCGGCGAAGGCGGCGGCCAGCAGCACCGGCAGCATCTTCTGGCGTCGACGCGGCGTGCGCAGCAGCGCCCGGGCATAGGCGATGGCGGCGGTGTCGAGGGCGGAATCAGCGACGGTCATGCGGGAAATTTCGCCTCTTCGCGCCACGGTGGCAACGGATCGGCGGCGCGGCGCTTCGACGCTGGGCGCTTTCCCAGAAAAACTCTTTCCGTAAAGGGATGACGCGCCGCCCCCGACCGGACTAGAAGCGAGGCTCGAAAGGCGGCGTCATGATCCTGGTCATCGATAACTACGACAGCTTCACCTACAACCTCGTTCATTACCTGAACGAGCTGGGGGCCGAGACGGTCGTCCATCGCAACGACGATCTGACGGTGCAGGAGGCGCTCGGCCTGAAGCCGCAGGCGGTTCTGCTGTCGCCCGGCCCCAAGGCGCCCGAGCAGGCCGGCATCTGCCTGCCGCTGCTGCGCGGCGCCCCCGACGACCTGGCGATCCTGGGCGTGTGCCTGGGCCACCAGGCCATCGGGCAGGCCTACGGCGGCGAGGTGATCCGGGCCAAGGAGGTCATGCACGGCAAGACCAGCCCGATCCGCCACGCCAACACCGGCATCTTCAAGGACCTGCCCGACCCGTTCACCGCCACGCGCTATCACAGCCTGGCGGTGCGCCGCGAGAACCTGCCGCAGGAACTGGAAGTCACCGCCTGGACCGCCGACGGCGAGATCATGGGCGTGCAGCACAGGACGCGGCCCGTCCACGGCGTGCAGTTCCACCCCGAATCCATCGCCACCGAGGGCGGCCACCAGCTCCTGGCCAACTTCCTCGACCTGGCCGGCGTCAAGCGCGACGCCCAGATCTGGGTCTAGGGCGAGACCAAAGACATGTCCGACGCTTTCAAGCCGCTGCTGGCCAAGCTGGCCGACGGCCAGACCCTTTCCGAAGACGACGCCGAGGTCTTCTTCAGCGCCTGCCTGCGCGGCGAGCCGACCCCGGCCCAGGTGGCCGCAGCGGTGACCGCCATGCGCCTGCGCGGCGAGACCGTGGGCGAGATCGCCGCCTGCGCCCGCGCCATGCGCCGCGCCGCCGTGCACCTGGAGCACCCGTACGACGTGGTCGACGTCTGCGGCACCGGCGGCGACGGCCTCCACACCCTGAACATCTCGACCGCAGTCGGCTTCGTGGCCGCCGGCGGCGGGCTGAAGGTGGCCAAGCACGGCAACCGCGCGGTGACCTCCAAGTCTGGCACCGCCGACGTGCTGGCGGCCCTGGGCGTGAACATCGACGCCAGCCTGACCCAGCAGCGCGCCGCGCTCGACAGCGCCGGCATCTGCTTCCTGTTCGCCCAGTCGCACCACGGGGCGATGAAGCACGTGGCGCCGATCCGCCAGCAGCTGGGCTTTCGCACCATCTTCAACCTGCTGGGCCCGCTGACCAATCCGGCCGGCGCCAGGCGCCAGGTGGTGGGCGTCTCGGCTCCGCGCTTCGTCGAGCCGATCGCCCGGGCCTTGGGAGCCCTGGGCGCCGAGCGCGCCTGGTCGGTGCACGGCGGCGGCATGGACGAGCTGACCATCACCGGCGAGACCGAGGTGGCCGAATGGCGCGAGGGGGCGATGCGCCTCTTCACCATCACGCCGGAAGCCGTGGGCCTGCAGCGCGCCTCGCTGGCCGAGATCACCGGCGGCGATCCCGCCTTCAACGCCGCGGCCCTGACCCGTCTGCTCGACGGCGAGACCGGCCCCTATCGCGATATCGTGCTGCTCAACGCCGCCGCCGCCTTCCTGGTGGCCGACAAGGTCGAGACCCTGCGCGAAGGCGTGGAACTGGCCGGCGCCGTGCTCGACGACGGCCGCGCCAAGGCCGCCCTCGCCGGCCTCGTGGCCGCCACCAACGCCCAGGCCCTGCCCGCATGACCGACATTCTCGCCAAGATCGCCGACTACAAGCGCGAAGACGTCGCCGGCCGAAAGGCCGCGCGCTCGCAAGGCCAGGTCGAGGCCGCCGCCAAGACCGCTTCGGCCCCGCGCGGCTTCAAGGCCGCGCTTGAGGCCAGGCATGCGCCGGGCAAGCTCTCCCTGATCGCCGAGATCAAGAAGGCCTCGCCTTCGAAGGGCCTGATCCGCGCTGATTTCGATCCGCCGGCGCTCGCGAAAGCCTATGAGGCTGGCGGCGCGGCCTGTCTTTCCGTGCTGACGGATGGTCCGAGCTTCCAGGGCGCCGACGAGTACCTCGTGGCCGCCCGGGCGGCGACCGCCCTGCCCTGCATCCGCAAGGATTTCCTGGTCGATCCCTGGCAGGTGGCCGAAAGCCGCGCCCTGGGCGCCGACGCCATCCTGGTGATCCTGGCGATGATCGACGATACGCTTGCCGCCGAGCTGATGGCCGAGGCGCAGCGCCTTGGCATGGACGCCCTGGTCGAGGTGCACGACGAGGCCGAGACCGAGCGCGCCGGCAAGTTGGGCGCGACGCTGTTCGGGGTCAACAACCGCGACCTCAAGAGCTTCGTCGTCGACCTCGCCGTCACCGAGCGCCTGTCGAAGCTGGCGCCGGAGGGCTCGCTTCTGGTCACCGAAAGCGGCCTTTTCACCCACGCCGACGTGGTGCGGATGGAGGCGACCGGCGCCAAGGCGATGCTGGTGGGCGAAAGCCTTATGCGCCAGGCCGACGTGACGGCGGCGACGCGCGAACTGATCGGGTAACCGCACCCGGCCGGCCTGCCCGCTGCGCCTGGAACACGGCCATGGAGGCCGACCTGCCGGCCCAGTACGGCATGGGCTTCATATCGTTCGAGAATCTGGTCGGCCGCGCCGAACTGGTGCTGTTCTCGTGGAGGGCGGGCGCCGGCATGCGATGGAATCGGCCGTTCCAGCGCCTCTAGAATCGGCCGCCTGCGCACGGGAATCGGCGCTTTCCCGGGCGGACTTCAGCCGCTGGAGGCCAAGGGCCGATCGCACCGTTCACGGAAAATCCGCGCTCGCGCCGGCGCGTTCGTCGCTCGCGCGCGCTTCAGGACAGCACGGCCAAACGACGTGAAATCAGCCACTTAGGCGCTGGTTCCTGAAATTACGTCCCGCCGAGATTTCAAAGAACGCTGGTCGCTGCAATTCACTTGACCTTAACCAAGAACACCTAGAGAACATTCGAAAGGTTTGCGGTTTGTTCCGCGACGACTTGCGAGGCCGTCATGCTCACCCGCAAGCAGCACGAGCTGCTGATGTTCATCCACGAACGGATCAAGGAGACCGGCGTCTCCCCCTCCTTCGACGAGATGAAGGAGGCCCTGGACCTGGCGTCGAAGTCGGGCATCCACCGGCTGATCACGGCGCTGGAGGAGCGCGGCTTCATCCGCCGTCTGGCCCATCGGGCCCGGGCGCTGGAGGTGGTGAAGCTGCCGCAGCAGGCGACCACGGCCGCTCCGCCCAAGGGCCGAGGTGCCTTCCGCCCGCAGGTGCTGGAAGGCGGCGGCCCCGCCCCGTCGGCCCCTGCCCCGCTTCCGCCGATGCCCGACACCAGCCGCGAGCTGCCGATTCTGGGTCGCATCGCCGCCGGTACGCCGATCGACGCCATCCAGCACGAGCGCGACCGCCTGCCGGTGCCCGAGACCATGCTGGGCGGCGGCGAGCACTATGTTCTCGAGGTGCAGGGCGACTCGATGATCGAGGCCGGCATCCTCGACGGCGACTATGTGATCATCCGCAAGGGCGACACGGCCAACAGCGGCGAGATCGTCGTTGCTTTGGTCGGCGAGGAAGCCACGCTCAAGCGCCTGCGCAAGAAGGGCGGCTCGATCGCCCTGGAAGCCGCCAACCCCAAGTACGAGACCCGCATCTTCGGTCCCGACCAGGTCGAGGTGCAGGGCAAGCTGGTGGGCCTGATCCGTCGCTATCACTGACGGCGGCCGACCGGCCGGCAGGATGAGTGGGCGTGGGTGTCGAAAGACGCCCGCGCCCTTCTTGTGTCTAGGGCAGGCCTCAAGGACCCTGACGGGGTGCACAGGGCCTGAACACGTATTTGTCTGAGTTAATCGAAGCTGCTACTCCAGGCCCAAGGCCGTGCGGCGCGTCGTGGAAGACGCGCCGCGCCATCGGCCGGTCGGAGGAGCTCGCATGTCCCACGCAACCGTCGCAGCCCTTGGCCTGGCGATCGGCCTCTCGCTCGGCCTGAGCGCCTCCGCCCAGCCGATCACCCAGCGGTTCAGCGCCGATCCCTCGCCGCACGTGTTCGGCGACAAGGTCTATGTCTACGCCACCGACGACGCCTCGAACTCGGGCAAGTACTGGGACTCGACGTCCTGGCGGCTCTACAGCTCCAGGGACCTGAAGACCTGGAGCGACGACGGCGCGTTCCTGGACGTGACCGTGTTCAAATGGGCGAGACCCGACGCCAAGGCCTGGGCGCCGGGCGCGGTCGAGCATGGCGGCAGGTACTATTTCTACGCCCCGGTCGGCGGCGACAAGATCGGCGTGGCCGTGGCCGACCGGCCCGAGGGTCCGTTCAGGGACGCTATCGGCGCGCCACTGGTCGACAAGGCCCGCGACGCCAACGCCGGCGACGAGCCGATCGACCCGCAGGTGCTGATCGACGACGACGGCCAAGCCTACATGCTGTTCGGCACGCGGGTTCCAAAGATCGTGCGGCTGGGGGCCGACATGGCCTCGCTGGCCGGGCCGATCGAGAACCTCGTGGTCACCGGCTATCCGGCGGATGACCCGAAGAAGAAGTACGGCGAGGCGCCGTTCCTGCATAAGCGCGGCGGGCTCTACTATTTCAGCTTCTCGACAGGCTGGCCGGGCCAGATCGTCTACGCCACCGGCAAATCGCCGATGGGACCCTACGCCTATCGCGGCGTGATCCTCGACTACCTGCCGATCTCGACCAACCACCAGGCCATCATCGAACGCGACGGCCGTTGGTGGTTCTTCTACCACGACAAGCTGTTGCCCGGCGGCGGCGACCATCGCCGCTCGATCACGCTGGCGCCGCTGAGCTATGGCCCGGACGGCGCGATCCTGCCGATCGAGCGGCCGCCCGTTCCCTAGAGGATCAGATCCCTGGCCGCCGCCTCGAAGCCTGCCCAGGCGGCCGCGGCCAGCGCCGCTCCGGTGCTGGCGCGGCGCACGCCCAGGCCCGGCAGGTCGGCGATCTTCATGTCCGGCCCCCAAAGCAGCACGTTGACCGGCTTGGGCGCCACGGCCGCGACGATGGCGGCGACGTCGTCGTACCGGGTCACGCCCGGCGCGTAGAGGCAGTCGGCGCCGGCTTCCGAATAGGCCACGAGACGCTCGATGGTCGGCGCCAGGTCGTCGCGCCCGATCAGGAAGCCCTCCGTGCGGCCGACCAGCATGACGTCCTGGCCCGAGGCGTCGATGGCCGCGCGGGCGGCGGCCAGGCGCTGGACGGCGGTGTCGAGGTCGTAGAGGTCCTTGCCGACGCGGTCCTCGATGGAAAGGCCCGCGACGCCGGTCTCGACCGCGCGGGCGACATTGGCGGCCACGCCTTCGGCGTCATTGGCGAAGCCGGCCTCGAAGTCGGCGTTGACCGGCAGGTCGGTGGCGGCGACCAGCAGGCGCAGGTGGTCCAGCACCTCGTCGATCGCCACCTCGCCGTCGGCCCGCCCCCAGGACCAGGCCATGCCGGCGCTGGTCGAGGCCAGGGCCTTGAAGCCGAGCTTCTGCAGGCGGACCGCGCCGCCGGCGTCCCAAGGGTTGGGCAGCACGAAGAAGCCGTCCCGGTGCAGGGCCTGGAAGGCGGCGCGGCGAGCGGCGAAGGGCGTGCGGTCGGTCATCGATAGGCTCTCCAGACGAATCGTCGCCGGGCTTAGCAGCGGCGGAGCGCGATCATCCGCCCGGTTCTTGCGCATTCGTGTCAGCAGCCTGCGTCCACGGGCGGACTCCGCGGCCGGGCGTGGTCCAGACGATCCACCAGCCGTCGCGCCGGCGCCAGAGCTCGGCCGCGCCGCCGGCGGCGAAATCCTCGCCCGCAAGCACGACGGCGTCGCGGCAGGCGGGCGGCAGGACGGCGGGCCTGGCGCCGCGCAGGACCACGACCTCGGCCCCGGCGCAGAGGCCCTGCAGCGCTTCAAAGCGCGGCGCGCGGCGGGTCCAGGACAGGCTGACGGCGACGGGAGCGGAGGCTGCGGGACGGCAGGAGGCGCGGTCGCAGACGAAGTCCTTGCCGTCGACGGGCGCAAGACCGCGACGGCGGACCCAGAGCTCGGCCCCGAAGCGGCGTGCGTCGGGACGCAGCAGCACCGCCTGCCCGCCTCGCCGGGCGACGGCCGTGGTCCCATCGGCGGCGACCCACAGGTCGGGCGGCGCCGGGCGCGGCCACAGGGCCACGGCCAGGAACAGCGGGACGCCCAGCCAGCGCAGGCGGCCCTTCCACAGGCACAGCAGCATGATCCCCAGGAACGACAACACGAGGGTGAAGCCCGGGCCGCTGGCCACCGTCTGCTGTGCGCCGTGAGCGCTGGCGAACCAGCGGGCGACGGCGGTCATGGCGTCGATGCCCCAGCCGGCGATCGCCAGGAACGGACCGCCCAGGCCCAGCGGCTCAAGGGCAGCCCCCACGGCCAGGAACGGCATGATCACGAAGGACGACAGCGGCGAGACCACCAGGTTGGCCGGAAGGCCCCAGACGGCCACGCGGTTGAAGTGCTGCATGGCGAAGGGACCGGTGGCCAGGCCCGCCACGAAGCTGGCGCCGACGCTGATGGCCAGCCACGCCATGGCGCCTTGCGCGAAGCGGATCGGCCAGGGCACGGAGATCTCGCGCGGCTGACGCGGCCAGGCCTCGGCGAGGGCCACCAGGGCGGCGGTGGCGGCGAACGACATCTGGAAGCCGGCCGCGCCCGCCTGCTCCGGCTGGGCCAGGAGGATGATCAGCGCCCCCAGCGCCAGTCCGTGCAGGCTGACGGCTTGGCGGTCGGCGAGGATGGCCAGGAACGCCACGCCCGCCGTGATCGCCGCGCGCAGGGCCGGCGGCGGCGCGCCGGAGACGACCAGATAGGCCCCGACGGCGGCGAGACCGGCCAGGGCGGCGATCTTCTTGCCCGGAAACCGCAGGGCGGCCCACGGCCAGGCGGCGACCAGCAACCGCACGGCCGCGAACACGAAGCCGCCGACGATGGCCATGTGCAGGCCGGAGATCGAGAGGATGTGGGCCAGGCCCGAGGCGCGCATGGCCTCGGTCTGTTCAGGCGTGATCCAGGCCTCGTGGCCGGTGACCATGGCCGCGGCTATACCGCCGCTGTCGGGACCCAGGCGCTCGACGATGCGGGAGGCCAGGTCCCAGCGCATGGCGTTGACAGCCATCGCCAACCGCAGCCGCCAGGGCGGCGGATCGAGGGCGGCGTCCTCGATCTCGCCGACCGTGAAGCCGACGCCGCCTATGCCGTTGAACCAGGCGTCGCGGGCGAAGTCGTGCGATCCAGGCGCGGCGGGCGGCGGCGGCGGCGACAGCATGGCCTTCAGGCGCAGCGCCGAACCTGGCGGCGGCGCGGTCGCGCCCTCCGGCAGGCTGACGCGGATGCGGGTCGGCGTGATGCCCGGCGGCAGGCGGGAGATGGAGACCGGCGCGATCAGCAGGCGCGGACCGGCCGCGCCCGGCGAGACCACGTCGACGACGAATCCGTCGACCACGCGAACGCCGCGCTCGACGGGCATCACCGGCGCGGCGACGCGATCGCAGCGGACCTTGCCCGCCAGGGCGCCCGCCGCCGCGAACGCCGCCAGCGTCAGCGGCACGGCCAGGCCGCTCCAGCGCCGCCAACCCCGGCTCCATAACGCCAGGACGCCCAGCGCCAGGGCCACGAGGGCCAGCAGCGACCAGTTGGGTTCGACCTTCAGCTCCAGATAGGCCGCAGCGCCCAGGGCGAAGGCCACCGGGCTCCACAGCATCCATCGGGCGGCGTTGAGCCGCGCCTCGTCGATCAGTTGTGTGACAAAGGTCGCGGGACTAGGACACCTTCGAACGGCCGTGCTAAGACGCGCCGCCCAACGGCCCGCGACTGCGTCGCGCGCAGCCGCCGAGCCTCCCGCCGCGCCCGCGGCCTCCAGACCGTCAGCTTCGAAGCCTATGTCCAGTTCCTCCCCCGCCCCCAGCGGCGTCGTCACCCGCTTCGCCCCGTCGCCGACCGGCTTCCTGCACATCGGCGGCGCCCGTACGGCGCTGTTCAACTGGTTATATGCACGCCATACGGGAGGGAAGTTCCTTATTCGCGTCGAGGACACCGATCGCGAGCGCTCGACCGACGCGGCCGTGGCCGCGATCTTCGAGGGCCTCGACTGGCTGGGCCTGAAGTCGGACGAGGAGCCGATCTTCCAATACAGCCGCGCCGACCGTCACCGCGAAGTGGTGCAGGCGCTGCTGGCCAAGGGCCGCGCCTATCGCTGCTGGATGACCGTGGAAGAGCTGGAAGCCGCCCGCGAGAAGGCCCGCGCCGAAGGCCGCGCCATCCGCTCGCCCTGGCGCGACGCCCCGCCGCCGACCGATCCGTCGGCCCCGCACGTCATCCGCTTCAAGGGGCCGCTCGAAGGCGAGACCCTGGTCGACGACATGGTCAAGGGCCCGGTCACCTTCCGCAACATCGAACTGGACGACTTGGTGCTGCTGCGCAACGACGGCGCGCCGACCTACAACCTCGCCGTGGTGGTCGACGACCACGACATGGGCGTGACCCACGTCATTCGCGGCGACGACCACCTGAACAACGCCGCCCGCCAAAGCCTGATCTACCAGGCGATGGAATGGGACGTGCCGTCCTTCGCCCACATCCCGCTGATTCACGGCCCGGACGGCGCCAAGCTCAGCAAGCGCCACGGCGCCCAGGCCGTCGGCGAGTTCGCCGACATGGGCTACATCCCCGAGGGCCTGCGCAACTACCTGGCGCGCCTGGGCTGGGGCCATGGCGACGACGAGGTGTTCAACGACGCCCAGGCCATCGAGTGGTTCGACGTCAAGGACGTGGTCAAGGCCCCTGCCCGCCTGGACTGGGCCAAGCTGAACTTCATCAACAGCCAGCACCTGCGCCAGGCCGACGACGCGCGCCTGACCGCGCTGACCCTGAAGGCCCTGACCGCCGCCGGCGCCGACCTGCCGGCCGACGCGCAGGCGCGCATCGCTTCGACCGTCCCGCAGGTCAAGGAAGGCGCCAAGACCATCCTTGAGTTGGGCGAGCACGTGGCCTTCGCGCTGAAGGTGCGCCCGCTGACGCTCGAGGAAAAAACCGCCAAGCAGCTTTCCGAGGAAACGGTCGCGCGCCTCGCACGACTTCGTGAACATCTCGCGGCCGCCCCGGTGTGGGGCGTCGCGGAACTCGAGGCGCTGTTGAAATCGTTTGCTGAATCCGAGGCCGTCGGCTTTGGAAAGTTCGGTCCGCCGCTGCGTGGGATCCTCACCGGCGGGGCCCAGGCGCCTGACCTGAACAAGATCATGGCGGCCCTGGGACGGGAGGAGTCTCTCGGCCGGCTTGACGATGCGCTGGCGTCGCGCGCATGAGGCGCTATAACGCACCCGCGAAATGCAAAACTGGACTGATCGTACCACTATTGAAAGGGTCTCTCGCATGACCGACAAAGCCACGCTGACGATCGGCGACAAGAGCTACGACCTGCCGATCCTCAAGGGCAGCACGGGTCCGGACGTTCTGGACATCCGAAAGGTCTACGGCGAAAGCGACCATTTCACCTTCGACCCGGGCTTCACCTCGACCGCCTCGTGCGAGAGCAAGATCACCTATATCGACGGCGACGCCGGCGTTTTGCTGCACCGCGGTTATCCGATCGACCAGCTCGCCGAGAAGTCGTCGTTCCTCGAAGTCTGCCATCTGCTGCTGAACGGCGAACTGCCGACGGCCGCCGAACTGGCCAAGTTCGAGAACAACATCACCTACCACACGATGCTGCACGCGCAGTTCGACCGGTTCTTCGAAGGCTTCCGTCGCGACGCCCACCCGATGGCCGTCATGACCGGCGCCGTGGGCGCCCTGTCGGCCTTCTACGCCGACAGCATGAACGTCGACGACGCCCGCGAGCGTGAGATCAGCGCCCATCGCCTGATCGCCAAGATGCCGACGATCGCCGCCCGCGCCTACAAGTACACGATCGGCCAGCCGTTCGTGTCGCCGCGCAACGACCTGTCGTACTCGGAAAACTTCCTGCGCATGTGCTTCTCGGTCCCGGCCGAGGACTGGAAGCCGAACCCGGTCCTGACCCGCGCCATGGACCGCATCTTCATCCTGCACGCCGACCACGAGCAGAACGCCTCGACCTCGACCGTCCGCCTGGCCGGTTCGTCGGGCGCTCACCCGTTCGCCTGCATCGCCGCCGGCATCGCCTGCCTGTGGGGCCCGTCGCACGGCGGCGCCAACCAGGAAGCCCTGGAGATGCTCGAGCAGATCGGCACGGTCGACAAGATCCCCGAGTTCATCGAGGGCGTGAAGGCTCGCAAGCACAAGCTGATGGGCTTCGGTCACCGCGTGTACAAGAACTTCGACCCGCGCGCGAAGGTCATGCAGAAGACCTGCCACGAGGTCCTCGGCCAGCTGGGCATCAACGACCCGCTGCTCGAAGTGGCCATGGAGCTGGAAAAGATCGCCCTGAGCGATCCGTTCTTCATCGAGCGCAAGCTGTACCCGAACATCGACTTCTACTCGGGCATCACCCTGCGCGCGATGGGCTTCCCGACCAACATGTTCACCGTGCTGTTCGCCCTGGCCCGCACCGTCGGCTGGATCAGCCAGTGGAAGGAAATGTTCGAGGATCCGACCCGCAAGATCGGTCGTCCGCGTCAGCTCTACACGGGCTCGACGCAGCGCGACTACATCGACGTCGAAAAGCGCGGCTAAGCGCTTCTCCGGCTTCGGAAATGAAAAGGCCCCGGGAAACCGGGGCCTTTTTGTTTGTGGCTAGCTCCTCCCTCGTGAAGCGGGGGAGGAGTTGCCTTTAGAACCTCAAGCCCACGATCAGGCCCGCATAGGTCTGGTCGTCGGCCATGCCGGTCTGCTTGAGGAACGTGCCCGAGGTGGTGTGGTTGAGGATGCCGGTGACGGTCACGAACGGCGAGACGGCGTAGCTGGCGAAGGCCGCCTGGCGCCAGCCGACATAGTGGGCCGTGCCCTCCAGCCCGCCGCGAAGCACCTGGCCGCCCAGGCCGTAGAGGCCGTCCTCGTCGCTCTGGCGCCACAGGCCCGCCACCTGCAGGCCGGCGGTCAGCTTGGGCGAGGGCTTGAAGGTCAGCTGCGGCTGGACCGCCACCAGGTTTGTGATGCCGAAGTCGGTACGCAACGAGATCGGCTGCGGAAACATCTGGGCGTAGGAGTTCAGCTTGCCGTCGGTGCGGTCCTTGTCGCCGGACGCGGCTTCCAGGCGCAGGCCCAGGCGCGGCGACCAGGGAGCCTTGAAGGTGTAGCCGCCCATGGCCGAGACGTACCAGGCCGAAACGTCCAGGTCGCGGTAAGCGCCGTCCTGGTAGACGCCTTCCAGGTCGTAGTCCCACTGGCCGTAGCGGCCGGCCAGGCGCGCCGAATAGGAGCCGCGGCGATCGCGGCCGCCGGTGACGCTGTCATAGACCGCGCCGCGCTTGTCGCTGTTGACGTAGAGCAGCTCCAGCCTAGGCGCCGTGGGTCCCTGCCCCAGCGTGCGCGAAGCGGTGACCCCGGCCAGGCGGTAGTCGAAGTTGGTGGCGTCGTCCCACGAGGTCTTGGCCTCGCGCAGGGCGTAGCCATAGAAGGCGCCGCCGCTCCAGCCGCTTTTGCGGTCGACCAGCACGCGGGCCATGTCGAACGAGGTGCGGCTGTTGGCGCCCTCGCGCATGTCGAAGATGCGATAGGCGCCCAGGCCCAACTCCTGGCGGCCGACACGCAGGCGGACCTTGGCGTCGCTGATCTCGGCGTTGGTTTCCAGGAAGGCCTGGTGCAGGTCCCAGCGACTGACCTCGATCGGCGGCTCGCCGCTGTCGAGATCGATGCTGCGGGCGTCCTGCACGTCGACGAAGGCGCGCAACCGGGACCCGAGATGCAGATCGCCCCACAGGCGCGTGCGGGTCTGGGCGTTGCCGTCCTCGTCCTGCAGCCCACGGCCGAAGCGCTCGTTGCCGCGATCTTCGAGGCGCAGTCGGAACTCGCCGCCGAGACTGAGATAGCTGGTCTCGCCGACGGGAATGTATTTCAGCTTCGACCAGGGCGTGGTGCGCCTGGCCGGGTCGGCCAGGTAGCTCCAGTCCTCGTCGTGATTGATCAGCTTGAAGGCCGGCGCCTTGGTGACGGCCGGCGGCGGCACATTGCCGGGCGACGGGGCGTTCTGGGCGGGGATCGGGACGACCCGATCCTGAGCCTGGGTGGCGATCGGGGCGTCGGCTACGGGCGCAAGCAAGGCGGCCGCGGCCACGGTGGTCAGCAGCATGGGTTTCCTCCAGAGGGCGCGGTTGGCTCCGCGCTCTTTGGTTCTTGGATTTGTGGGACGGGTTTATTCGGCGTCGGGCTGGGCCGACGGGACGGCGGACTTGAAGGCTTCCAGTTCCAGGCAGGCGGCCTCGATGTCGGTCAGGCGGTTCCAGCGCAACTCGACGCCGAACCGGCGGGCGTTGCCAAGCTGCGGCACGAGCACCAGGTCGGCCAGGCCCGGCGCGTCGCCGAAGGCGAAGCGGCCCGCGTGGTCGGCCAGCAGGGTGTCGACCGCGTCGAGGCCCTCCTCGATCACGCCGGCGGCCCAGCCCTGGACGGCGGTCTCCTCAAGGCCCAGGTCGCGCAGGCGGGCCAGGATCTTGAGGTTCTGCACCGGGTGGATGTCGCAGGCGATGGCCTGGGCGACGGCGCGGACCTGGGCGCGGGCGACGGGATCCGAAGGCAGCAGCGGCGGCTCGGGATGGGTCTCGTCCAGGTACTCGCAGATGGCCAGGGACTGGGTCAGCACCCTGCCGTCGTCGAGGGCCAGGGCGGGCAGCAGACCTTGCGGATTGACCAGCAGGTAGTCCGGCGCCCGCTGCTCGCCGCGGCGCAGGTGATGGAAGACCTGGTCGGCGGGCAGCCCCTTGAGGGCGAGGGCGATCCGCACGCGCCACGACGCGGTCGAACGAAAATAGCCGTGCAGGATCATGGTGGTTCTCAGACTCCGGACTTCTTGCGCACGCCGCCGAGAATGAAGACGGCGAGCGAGGCGATGAGGGCGGGAACCACGGCCGTCAGGATGATCGAACCGGGCGCCCACTTGTTGGCGAGCAGCGCGCCGCCCACGAGCGGGCCGACGATGGCGCCGACGCGGCCGACGCCCAGCGCCCAGCCCACGCCGGTGGCGCGGATGGCGGTGGGATAGACGGAAGCCGCCAGGGCGTTGCAGCCGATCTGGGCGCCGACGACGCCGAAGCCCGACAGCGCAGCCCCCACCAGCAAGGTGGTCAGGTGCGTGCCGCCAAGCGCGATGACGGCGATGAAGGCGGCCGAGGCCGCATAGGCTGCGCCGAGCACGGCGTAGGGGCTGAAGCGGTCGATCAGGCGGCCCAGGGCGATGGCCCCCACGACGCCGCCAAGGTTCAGGGTGGCGGTCGACAGGATGGCCATCGACAGCGGCAGGCCCGCGCCCTTCAGCAGGGTCGGCAGCCAGTTCACCAGGAAGTACATCACGAGCAGGTTCATGAAGAACGCCACCCACAGCAGGCCCGTGACCGGCGCGCGGCCCTGGGTGAACAGCTGGGCGACCGAGAAGCCCTTGGGGGCCTCAGCCTGCTCATTGCGCAGGTGAGCCACGAACTCGGCGGTCGAGGCCTGCGGATCGATGCGGCGGACGATCGGGGCGATCTTGCTCTCGGGGGCGCCCTTGGCGACCAGGAAGCGCACCGACTCCGGCAGCATGACCATCAGCACCGGCACAAGCAGCAGCGGCAGCACGCCGCCGAGCACGAACACCGAATGCCAGCCGAACTGGTCGATCAGGCCGGTCGATAGCACCCCGCCCAGGGTCGATCCCAGCGGGAAGCCGCAGAACATCACCGTCACCAGCGTGGCGCGCAGGCGCTCGGGGGCATATTCGCTGGTCAGGGCGATGATGTTGGGCATGGCCGCGCCCAGGCCGATGCCGGTCAGAAAGCGGTACATCAGCAGTTCGTTCATCGTGCCGGCGGTCGCCGTCAGCAGGGCGAACAGGCCGAAGATCACGGTCGAGATCAGGATGATGGTCTTGCGGCCGAACTTGTCGGCGGCGGGGCTGAGCAGGAAGGCGCCGACGGTCAGGCCGAGCAGGCCCACGGCGAAGATCGGGCCGAAGGCGGCCGGGGTCAGCCCCCAGTCCTCGGCGATGCGCGGGGCGACGTAGGCGATGGCCTGGGTGTCGAACCCGTCGAGCATGGCGATGATGGCGCACAGCGCGGTGACGCCGAACTGCAGCGAGCCGAACCTCGCCCGGTCGACAACGGCGTTGCCCGCCGTCGCTTCAAGAGTAGCCATTGTCGTTTCCTCTAAGAGGGGGCGGCTCTGTTGGCCGCTCCCCTCGTCCCTAGTCTTGGTGGTCGCAGGTCAGGCCGCGGGCGGCCCGACCTTGATGTTCAGCGGGGCCAGGCCGTCGATGGTGACGACCATGGCGTCTCCCTCGACCACGGCGCCGACGCCGGCCGGGGTGCCCGTGTAGATCAGGTCGCCCGGCTCGATGCGGTAGAGGCCCGACAGGTAGGCGACGATATCGGCCACCGGCCAGATCAGGTCGGCCAGGTCGGCCTGCTGCTTGGTCTCGCCGTTGACGGTGAGCTTGATCTCGCCCCTGGTCGGATCAAAACCTTCGCCGGCCTTCTGGATCAGGCCCAGCGGCGAGGACTGCTCGACGTTCTTCCCGGTGTCCCAGGGACGGCCCTGGGCGCGGGCCTCCAGCTGCAGGTCGCGGCGGGTCATGTCGAGGCCGACGGCGTAGCCCCAGACGTGGTCGAGCGCGTCTTCCACGGCGATGTTGCGGCCGGTCTTGCCGACGGCGACGACCAGTTCGGCCTCGTAGTGGAAGTTCTCGGTCTTCTGCGGATAGGCGATCGTCGCGCCGTCCGGCACGACCGTCTCGGCCCAGGCGGTGAAGAAGAACGGCGGCTCGCGGTCGGGATCGCGGCCCATCTCGCGGGCGTGGGCGGCGTAGTTGCGGCCGACGCAGAAGATGCGGCGAACCGGGAACTGCTCGCCGGTGGAGGTGGCGGCCAGGACCGGCGCCTGGGGTTCGAAGATCAGGCTCACAGGTTTTCTTCCTTGTAGAGGTTCAGCTTTTCCTGGCAGGCCTTGTCGGAGTAGCCGAACAGGACGAGCTGGCTTTGGGCCTTGAAGCGGACCGTCTTCCACGACGGGACGACGAGGATCTCGCGGGGGGCAAGGGCGATGGTCTCGCCCTCGACGACCGCCTGCCCCTCCCCTTCCACGACCACGAAGATCGTGCCGTCGGTGGAGCGGCGGTCGCGGGTCTCGAACCCCGCCGGCATCAGCCGCACGTGCGCCGAGATCGTCGACATGATCGGCCCGCCGTTGACGGGATTGAGAAACTCCAGCGCGTGGCCCAGGTGCGGATCGATCTCCGCGCCCTTGGCCATGGCGTCCAGCGCCGGGCGCCACTCCGCGTAAGGGTAGTGAAACAGCGGCTGGTGGGCCGGACGACGGTCGGCCGTATGCCCCTTCAGCGGACGCATGTTGCGGCCGTAGCGGTTGAGGCTGTCGCCGGCCGGAGCCTGCTCGGGGAACTGGTCCTCGCTGTACCCCTCGGCGAAGCTGGCGTCGAAGTGGCGGACGGTGGGGATGTCCAGGCCATCGAGCCAGATCATCGGCTTGGCCGTGGGATTGCCGTGGTCGTGCCACTGGCCGCCCGGGGTCAGCACCAGGTCGAAGGGCCGCATCACGGCCTTCTCGCCGTCCACCGAGGTGTAGGCCTCCTCGCCCTCCAGCACGAAGCGCAGCGCGCACTGGGCGTGGCGGTGGGCGGGCGCGATCTCGCCCGGCAGGATCAGTTGCAGGCCGGCGTAGAGGCTCGGCGTGATGCTCGACAATCCGCCGAGCCCCGGGTTTTCCAGGATCAGCACACGCCTTTCGGCCTGCTTGGCGCTGATCAGGTCGCCGGCCCGCATCAGGTAGTCCCGGGCGCTGTCATAGGACCACTTGTGGACCTTGGCCGGCGAATCCGGCTGGGGCAGCACCAGGGCGCTCAGTTTTTCCCAGAGCGGATAGAGGCCTTCGGGCTCCATCTGCTCGTACAGCGCCTCGAGCTGGCTGCGCTGGTCGTTGCGAAGCACCGTCTCCATCAGGCGCCTCCCGGCAGGCCGACGTGCAGCAGGCCGCCTTCCAGCTTTACCGGGAAGGTGCGCACGGCCACCGAGCACGGCGCGCCGACGGCGGCGCCGGTTTTGACGTTGAACGTGCCCTGGTGCAGCGGGCACTCGATCAGCTCGCCGTCCAGGAAGCCGTCGGCGAGGCTGGCGGCGCCGTGGGTGCAGAGGTCGGCGGTGGCGAAATACTCGCCGTCGACGGCGTAGAGGGCCACCTTCAGGCCGCCCACCGTGGCGGCGGCGACGCCGAACTCTTCGAGGTCGGAAGGCGGAACGGCGGGCGTCCAGGTCAGCGCCGCATTGTCGATGACGTCGGTCATACGGGGTACACCAAGCTGTTGGGGAGCATTTCGGAGTCGAAGACCACCACGCGCTCGGCGAAGCGCAGGCGGCCTTCGTCGGCCACGATCAGGTCATGGCAGACCGCCGAAAGGACGATCTCCGAAGGCTTGTCGATCAGGGTCTGGACGAGCAGCAGGTTGTGGCGCGTGCGCACCCCGCCGTTCTCTTCGCCGACAATGCGCGGGGCGGTCGGGAAGCGGCGGTAGTAGCGCGGCGCGTACATCTGGGTGCGGGTCAGGCCCGTCACCCGGTCCTTCAACATGCCGCGGCTTTCGGCCTGCATGGTGCTGAGGGTGTAGCCGGCCTCGAAGTTCTCGCGCGGGATCACCCGATAGAGGCAGTCCTGCGGGAAGAACCCGGGCCAGTCGTGCAGGCGCACCTCGTCCAGGGTTGCGTAGTAGTCGTCATAGAGGTCGCGGATCGCATCGCGCGTGATCGCGGCCGGACGTTCGGTCAGGGTCGTGCTCACAGGCCCATCACCTTTCGCCAGTAGCGGTACATGCCGCGCACGGCCGTTTCGGTGACCTGGTGGTCGGTGCTCTCGATGGTGCGCCCGCCCATCTGCAGGATCATGTGCGCGTCGGGAGACGGGGTGGCGCCCTGCTGGGTCATCTCCAGCACCTCGCCGTCGTCGGCCGAGACGAAGCCGGCCGGACCGAAGAGGTTGGCCTGGCGCGTGCGGCGCAGGCGCATCTCCGGCGTGTCGTCGGCATAGCACCAGTGGGTCCAGTGGAAGTCGAAGCCGTCCGGTCCCTTGGGCACGATCTGGCGCGTGGTCAGCGAGTTGACCTGCTGCTGCAGGATCACGCTGGGGAAGATGGTGATCATCCCCACGGTCTCTTCGCCGGGGAATTCCTGCACCACGTCCATGACGCGCGGATCCTCAAGCACCAGGTCGCCCTGGAAGTTGCGGATGTCGGCCATGGCCTCGGTCTTCTCCTGCTCGCCCTTGCGCGAGATCAGGATGCCGTGGCGGCCTTCGTCGTCGATATCGACGGCCGACTTCTGGTCGGCGCGGAACAGGCCGAAGGTGGCGAAGAACACGTGCAGCAGGCCCGCGTGGTACGGGTCCTTGATGTTCTCCTGCATCTGCTTCCAGTTGGCCGGAATGTGCTGGCGGTTGTAGCCCAGCACTTCCAGCTTCCGGCCATCGTAGACACGTGTGTAGTGCTTCCAGAACTTCTCGCCGAGATAGTCGCGGAAAGCCGGGGTCTCTTCGGAGAAGGTGGCCCAGACGACGCCGTTGACTTCCTCGACGCGCAGCTTGGTCAGGCCGTTCTGCGTAAGATCGAAGTCGGCCGGCATGCCGCCCTGGCGCTTGACGCCCCGACGGAACGGCACGCCCTGCAGGTCGCCGTTCAGCGCGTACGACCACTGGTGATACGGGCAGATCAGCTCTTCGGAATGCCCAAAGCGCGCCTGGCAGAACTTCACGCCCTTGTGGGCGCAGCGGTTCTCGACGACCGAGATCTCGTTCTGCGCGCTGCGCACCATGACGACCGGACGCTCGCCGAGGGTGGCGGTCTTCCAGTCGCCGACATTGGGGATTTCGCACTCCAGGCCGACGTACAGCCAGTGCGGGCCGTACCAGATCCTGCGCAGCTCCTCGGCGTAGATCTCGGGGTCGGAATAGACCCAGTACGGAACGGCGGCGTCCGCATCGGCGGGCCACAGGCGGCCTTCCGGGGGACGAACGGGGATGGTCATGGGCAGCTCCCAGACGGTGGTCGAAGCGGCGATCTCACGTCGCCATTGACCCTCACCCTGTCGTGGGTTTTGATCCATGTCAAATCCATTGCATATTATGCAACGCGAGAGGAAGCACACGCCATGGAACAACGCATCGTCGTAATCGGCGCCGGACATGCCGGCGGCGCGGCCGCCATCACCTTGAGAGAATTGGGTTTCTCGGGATCGCTCACGCTGGTCGGCGAGGAGGCCGAGCATCCATACGAGCGGCCAAGCCTGTCCAAGGCGTACCTGTCGGGCAAGGACTCAGCCCCCGTCTACCTCGCCGAGGAATCCCGCTGGAGCGAGCTCGGCGTCGACCTGCGGCTAGGGGTCGCGGCGGCCTCGATCGAACGGGAGAGCCGCACAGTGACGCTCTCCGACGGGACCGCCCTGCCCTATGACCAGCTGATCCTGGCCACCGGCGGCGCGCCCCGAGAGCTGCCCTTCCGGGCCCATCCGAGGATCTTCCCGCTGCGTACCACGGGCGACGCCAAGGCCATCGCGGCGGCGGCCAGGCCCGGCGGCCGCGCCGTGGTCATCGGCGGCGGCGTGATCGGGCTGGAGACGGCCTCGACCCTGCACGAGCTTGGCCTCACCGCCATCGTCATCGAGGCCGGCCAGCGCCTTCTGGGCCGCAACGTGCCGGGCGACGCCGCAGGCTGGCTGGCCGCCGCCCACGCCCGGGTCGGGGTGGAGATTCGCCTGGGCCGCTCGGTCGCCGCCATCGGGGCCGGCGACGAGACCCTGACCCTGACGCTCGACGACGGCTCTACTCTGGAGGCCGACCTGGTGGTCGTGGGCATCGGCATCGTGCCGCGCGCGGGGCTGGCCGAGGCCGCCGGCCTGCCGGTCGGCGCCGGGGTGCTGGTCGACGAGACCTACCGCTCGATCGGCGACGCCAACGTCTACGCCATCGGCGATCTGGCCCTGCGCCGGTTCGGCGACGCCGCCGCCCCGCAGCGGATGGAGACCTGGGCCCACGCCCAGAGCTCGGCCCGCGCCGCGGCCCTGGCGATCCTGGGCCTGCCGGCGGAAGCGGAGCCCACGCCATGGTTCTGGACCGCCCAATGCGGCCACAACCTGCAGATCCTCGGCGACCCGGCCGCGGGCGACACGGTGGTGGCGCGCGGCGAAGCCACGAGGCTCTACCTGCGCGACGGCGTACTGGTGGGCGCCGCGTGCCTCGACCAGCCCCGTGACTTCGCCTCGGCCCGCCGGCTGATCGGCAAGGTGCTGAAGGCTGACTTGGCGGGGGATCCAGGGACCGACCTGCGCAAGGCGGCGGCCTGACAGCTCTAGCCCGTCATCCCGGCCGAAGGTTCGCGCAGCGAACCGTAGAGCCGGGACCCAGGGGCGGCGGGCAGAGCGCTATCCACCGCGCCGGGTGACGAATGCAGGCGTCGAGCCCAGCCTCCTGGGTCCCGGCTCTCCGCTACGCTGCGGCCGGGATGACGACTGAAGAGGAAGCTTTCAAACCACCGGCCGGCGGCCGCCGATGGTGGTGGTCACCTGGTCGCAGACGGCGGCCAGGGCCTGGCGGACCTCCTCGTCCCGGTCGGGCACGAAGGCGTCGGTGGCCAGCACCGTGGCGGTGACGACCGCCTCGCCCTGCAGATCGAAGATCGGCAGGGCCGTGGCCCGCAGGCCCGGGATCAGCGAACCGCTGATGGCCGAATAGCCGGTCTGCCGCACCCTTTGACGCAAGGCCTCGACGTCGACGGGCGCGAGGCCGCGCTCGGCCTGGGTCTCGCGCTCGACCATGTGGCGGGTGTGGCTGTCGGGCCGGAAGGCCAGGAACACGTGGCCCGTGGCCGAACGCAGCAACGGCAGCGACGAGCCGACCATCAACGAGGTGGCGACCGGCGGCGAGCCCATTGCCCAGCGCACGACGATCGGGCCGCTGGGACCGAGGGCGGCGATCTGCACCGTGCGACCGGTCTCACGCGAGAAGGCGGTGATGGCCTCATCGGCCTCGCGGAAGGCGTCGACCCGCGCCAGGGCGCCCAGGCCCAGGCGAAGGGCGCCGGGACCAAGGTCGTAACGGCCGGTGGCAGGATCCTGCCTGGCCATGCCCGAGGCGACCAGGCTGGCCAGGTAGCGGTGGGCCTGCGAAGCCGACAGGTCGGAGGCCTGGGCGATCACGCCCAGCGCGGCCGGACCGTCGAGCGTGGCCAAGACGTCCAGCACCCGCAGGCCGATGCCGACCGACTGGATGCCCGAACGCTGCTTGGAATCCGACTCGGTCACTGGTTTGGCCCCGCGCTGAAAAGCGATAACGGCCGATGATGAAACGCCAGAGCCCCGACTCGCAAGGCGTCGGGGCTCCTTAGGTGTTCATAGATGCGAACCGATCGCAGAAACTACTTCGCCAGCGGGACCCGCATCGCAAGCACCTCGCGCGAACGGCGGGTGATGCCGTAGAGCATGCCCTTGTCGCCTTCATCCCAATCGATCGCCTGGCCTTCCGCCTCCATGCCGATGGTGTCGAGGTGGTCGAGCACGCCGCCGCCCATAGGCAGTTGCATGACGTAGAGCTCGGGCAGGTCGTGGCCGCTCAGATAGAGCTTGCCGTCTGGACCCCAGCCGCCGCCGGAGATGCTCATCGGCTTGATCCGCTCCAGCACGGTGGCGGGCAGCGCCCAGGCCTCAAGGCGCCGCCATTGGTCGTCGAACTTGACCAGGGTGGTGTGCCGGTGGTCGCGCGGGGGCTCGCCGCCCTTGGCGTCGTAGTTGGCGAACATCGCCCACCAGGCGCCGTCATGACGGTCGACCCAGGTGACCGAGCCCGTGCCCAGGCCCAGCGAGATGCTGCGCTTGTGGGCCAGGGTCATGGAGTCGAAGATCTCGACCGTGCTGACGTGGGGCGTGGCCGGGAAGTTGGAGCTGGCGCAGACCAGCTCACTGGCGAT
Organism: Caulobacter endophyticus; assembly: GCF_003116815.1. Taxonomy (GTDB): domain Bacteria; phylum Pseudomonadota; class Alphaproteobacteria; order Caulobacterales; family Caulobacteraceae; genus Caulobacter; species Caulobacter endophyticus. The sequence goes on along the minus strand of NZ_QDKQ01000069.1, from coordinate 123,562 downwards.
CGCCGCGCACGAGTTGATGTGCGGGAAGCGGGCCTTGTCGCCCGTCCACTCGGCGCGCTTCTCGCCGGTTTTCTTGTCGAAGCGGACGATGCGCCAGTTGCTGACCGAATAGACGTCATTGGGGCCGGCGGCGGCGCCCTGGCTGGCGCCGGCGTCGTAGCGGCGGACGGTCTCGGCCTTGCGAGCCGGCGCCGCGGAGGCCGCGGGCGCTTCGGCCTGCAGCGCCAGGGCCGCGATGAGTTCAAGGATCATGATCGGTCTCCCTTTCCCCTATCCTAGAAGCTGACCGCCGCGCCGACCCAGTAGGTGCGGCCGTAGTTGGCCCATTCCTGCAGGTAGCCGCGACCGGGGCCGGTCACTTCCTGGCGGCCGGTGTTGGAGAGGTTCTGGCCCTCGACGAACACGGTGTAGTGGTCGGCGAAGCGCCAGGACAGGCTGGCGTCGAACACATGACGGCCCTTCCAGTACTGGTCGGAATTGGGGTTGGCGTCGTTGATCGTCTCCAGCTGGCCGCCGATGTAGTTGTGCGACACCCGGGCCTCGAACGGGCCGCGCTGGTAGTAGATCGACTCGTTGGTGGTGATCTCGGGCTGCTGGAACAGGCCCGTGACGCGCGGACCGGCCGAGGTCAGGAAGGTGAACTCGGTGTCCAGCCAGGTGACGTTGCCATTGAAGCCAAAGCCGTCGAACGGCGCGGGCAGGAAGGTGAAGGCCTGCTGCACGGCGAACTCGACGCCTTTGATCTTGGCCGTCTCGGCGTTGCGCGGGGTCGAGACCAGCACGGTCTCCAAGCCGCGGCCGACATCAAGCGTCTCGGTCAAGCTCAGCGTGAAGATCTCGTTCTTGATATCCTTGCTGAACACCGCCAGCGAGACCATGCCGTCGGTCGGATAGAACTCGACCGACAGGTCCAGGCCCTTGCTCTCGCGGGCCTTCAGGCCGGGATTGCCGCGCGACAGGGTCGGTTGGCTGCCGTCGAAGTTCAGGGTCTCGGTGGCGGCCAGCGAGCCGTAGTCGGGGCGGCCGATGGTGTTGGTCCAGGCGGCGCGGACGATCCAGCTGTCGGCCGGCTTCCACTGCACGTGAACGCTGGGCAGCCAGTTGTCGTAGGAGCCGTCGTTGCTGGTGGGCGTCAAAACGCCGCCGGTGTTGCGGATGGCGCTGGACGACACCTTTGTGTGCTCGTAGCGCAGGCCGCCCAGCAGGATGACGTCGCCGAACTGGTAGCTGGCCTGGGCGTAGCCGGCATAGATGTCCTCGTCGACGCCGTAATTGCCGGTCGGCGCGGCAGCGGTGGTGGTGAAGCGGTCGCGGTTGGCCTTGAAGAAGGCCATGGCCTCGGCCGCGCCGATGCGCGGGGTCAGGCGGTAGCGGCCGGCGATCAGCTGGTCCGGGCCGGCTACGTCGACCTCTGCCAGGGTGTAGCTGAAGCCCGTGCCGGCGCGGTAGTTGACCTGGCTGCTGGTGAAGTCGCGCTGGGTCGAGCGCAGCACGCCCCCGACCTTGGCCTTCCAGGCGCCGTCGTCGTCGAAGGCCAGGTTGAAACGGGCCTGGCTGGTCTTCTCGTCGGTCTTGGTCAGGGCGTCGCGATGCTGCTGCAGCACGTAGTTGGCCGGGTTGCGCATCGCCGCCTCGTTGGTCGAGGTGAAGATCGGGAACAGCGGGTTGGAGGTATCGTAGGTGAAGCCGTAGTTGGCGCCCTGGGCGTCGACGGTGCGGAACTCCACCGAATGGTTGGGCACCTCCAGGCCCGCCTGCGAGTAGACGAGATCGCCGTCGAGCTTCCACTGCGGGGCGAAGGACCAGGCGAAGCCCGTGCGGGCCATGCCGATCTCGCGCTTGGTGATCGGCTGGTTCAGTTGGATGATGCCGCGGCCGCGGGCGAAGCTGCCGCTGGTCTGGGTCTGGCCCGCGACGTTGCCGAGCGGCTCGATGCGGTACTCGATGCGCTCCTCGTCGTCCTCCATGCGCGAGAACAGGGCCGAGGCCTCCCAGCGGAAGTCGTCGGTCGGCCGGTACTCGACCTTGCCGTTCACGCCGCTGCGCTGCTTGGTGTTGTTGTACCAGAACAGGCGAAGCTGGGTCGGCACCTGGATGCCGTTGCCGTTCGCGGCGCCCGACAGCACCGGGACGCCGGCGGCGGTGTATTCGCGCACGCTGGGATCGGCGGCCTCGACCTGAGGGATGTCGTAGTCGAGTTGCTCGTGCGAGGCGCCGATCACGACGCCCCACTGGTCTTCGGCGCCGAAGGTGCGGCCGGCGGCGAAAGCCAGGCGGTAGGAGGGCTTGTCGTTGCGCACGTCGCCGTGACGCTCGTAGCTGCCGTACGAGGCCATGCCGTTGAAAAACGGCCGGCCGGCGTCGAAGGCGCTGCGGGTGGTGACGTTGATGACCCCGCCGATGGCGTTGCCGTCGTTCTCGGGCGTCACGGTCTTGATGACTTCCAGACGGCCGGCCATCACCGAGGGCACGATGTCCATCGGCACGGTGCGGCCGCTCTCGTCGACCGAGGCCACCAGGGCGCCGTCGATGGTGGTGCGGTTGTAGGTCGAGCGCAGGCCGCGGATGACCGGGAACCGCGGCTCGCCCTGGTCTTCCATCACCGAGATGCCGGGAATGCGGCGAAGGGCGGCTGCGGTGTTGTGGTCGGGCAGCTTGCCGATGTCGTCGGCCGAGACGACGTCGGACACCACGAAGGCGTCGCGTTTGACGGCGATGGCGGCGCGCTGGGCCTCGCGCTGGCCGGTGACGATCACCTCCTCGACGGCGCTGGGCGCCTCGTCCTCGGCGGCGTGGGCGAGCAGCGGCGCCGACAGGGCGCTGGTGGCGAGCAGGCCGGCGAGCAGGCGGCTGGCGGCGAACGGCTTGGACATCTGAACCCCTCTTGGAAACGCGAGGGGGCGCTTAGGTCGGCCGCGTGACACCGGCGCTACATTTGGATGTCAGTGGGAAACACGCCAGGCGACAGCAAGATGACGACCCATGGCCCCGGTCGCCTGGAAGCCGCTTTCCGTAAGGGCTACGCCCCTTCGAGCGGAGCGTGGCGCGCCTGCATCGGCGCCAGCCCATTTTTTGACTCGCCGGGATCGAGGCGTGGCGGGCGCACAACCTACTCGCACCTCGCGGGACATAACGCCCCGAGGCTGCATAGAAGGAATCGCCGTTTCCGGCGGATACGGAGGGCCGACACACGCCGGCCCTCCAGCCCGGTCACCAGCTGTAGCGCAGGGTGGCCGTGACGGTTCGCGCCGAGCCGAAGTAGCAGCTGTTGTTGAACGGACAGGCCGAGATGTGGCGCTTGTCGAACAGGTTGGCCGCGTTCAGCGCCGCGTCCCAGCCCTTAAGATCGGCCGAGACCGCGCCGAGGTCATAGCCGACCAGGGCGTCGACGAGGATGAAGCCGTCGGTGTGGAAGCGCTGGAAGGTGGTGACGTTGTTGATCACAGCATAGGTCGTCGTACCGTCCGAACCGCCGACATAGCGCAGGCCGCCGCCCAGGCGCAGGCCCGCCGCTGCTCCCGTGGCCCGGCCGGCCCGGCCCAGGTCGTAGGAGACGAAGGTCGAGGCCCCCCATTCCGGCACGCCCAGCTGGCGGGCGCCCGTCGTGGTCGGCGTGCCGCTGTTGGTGGCGGTAGCCGCGATGGCCGGCGCGCCCTGGGTGACGATCGCGTCGGTGTAGCTGAGCGCTGCGACCACGTTCAGGCCGCGCGAGACCTCGCCGCGCCCTTCAAGCTCGACGCCACGCACGCGAACCTCGCCGATCTGGATCTGCGAGTTGGCCGGAATGCCGTTCGTGCCGCCCTGCGGATCGGCGACCGGCGCCTTGCGGCGCTCCAGCTCGTAGGCGGCCAGGGTGAACAGCGCAGACGTGCCCTTTGGCTGGTACTTCAGCCCGGCTTCGAGCTGGCGGCCGGTGACAGGCACGAAGGCCTCGCCCTGCCAGGTCGTGCCGGCCTGGGGCTCGAAGGACTCCGAATAGCTGACATAGGGCGCCAGGCCCGCGCCCAGCTCGTAGAGGCCGCCCAGCCGCATGGTGAAGGCGTTCTGCTCCAGCGTGCTGGAGGTGTTGTTCTTCTTGTTGTCGGTGACCTGCTCGTACCAGTCGTAGCGGCCGCTGGCGATCAGATGCAGCCGGCCGATCGTCATCTGGTCCTGGGCGTACAGGCCCTTCTGCACACGGCGGCTGTAGGTGTTCACATAGGCCGACGAGAGCACCGTCAGATCCATGCTGGGCAGGGTTCCGCCGTAGGTGGGCGCGAACAGCGACAGGTCGGGATGCTGGTCAGCGGATTGCTGGACTGGCCGGTGTTGAACTGCTGGAAATTCTCGCCGGTGATCTTTTGGTAGTCGAAGCCGGCCAGGACCTGGTGCTTGACCGCGCCGGTCTCGAAGCGAGCGCTGACCTGGTTGTCGAGGGTTAGTGTGTCGAAGTCCTCGTCGGCCCCGCCGCCGCCGCGAATGATCGTCGAATAGTCGCTGTTGCGGGCCGCGCCCACCCCCGTCGTGGCGAAGCCGCCCACATAGAGCTGGCGGTAGGATAGCTTGTTGTTCTGGAAGCGGGCGTTCGAGCGGAAGGTCAGGTGCTCGTTGAAGTCGTGGCGGAAGAAGGCCGCCACGGAGCCTGCCTTGTGGTCGTAGCGCTCATAGCCCGGATCGCCGGTGTTGATCTCGCGCGGCAGCTTGCCGAACGGGTTGGGCAGAACCGAGCCATAGGCCGGCACGCCCGAATAGCCGCCGCCGCTGGGTGAGCGCTGGTAGGCGCCCACCAGGGTCAGGCTGGTGTCGGCCGTCGGCTCGAAGGTCACCATCGGGCTTATGTGATAGCGCTCGCTGAAGGTCCCGTCGGTCATGCCGTCGCCCTTCTGCCAGCCGGCCAGGACGCGGCCCAGCCACTTGCCCTGGCTGTCGAGCGGGGCGTTGACGTCCACCGCCGCGCGCCGGGTGTCGAAGTTGCCCAGCTGGCCTTCGATGCGCCCGAAGCTCCCCTCCTCCGGCAGCTTGCTGGCAAGATTCACGAGGCCGCCCGGCGTGGAGTTGCCGTACAGCACCGAGGCGGGCCCCTTGACAATGTCGATGTGGTCGATGCGGTTGAAGTCGATCTGCGGCGTCGAATAGGGGCCGGCGATCAGGCGCATGCCGTCCAGGAAAACGCCCGGCGCGAAGCCGCGCACGACCAGCTGGTCGTAGCGCGTGACCATGCCGCCGCGCTGGTTGGGCGAGACGCCCGCGACGAAGCCCAGCGCCTGGTTGATCGACTGCACATTGCGGCGCGAAAGCTCGTCGCCGTCGATGACGGTGATGCTCTGCGGCGTCTCGATCAGGGCAGTCTCGGTCTTGGTGCCGGCGGCGGCGCGGCGCGCCTTCAGGCCGGTGACCTCGACCCGCTCGACGGTGTTGGAATCGCTATCGGCCTCCTCGGCCCAGGCGGTGGTCGCCCCGACCCCCTGTAGCGCGGCCGCCGCGGCGACGGTCACGGCCAGCCCTCGCAAGACCCGGGCGTTGGCGCTCGCGCCACGCGCGGTTTTGGAACGGATGACCATGAAGACCCTCGTCAAGATTGTCGATAATATTGATAATGAGTTGCAACTATCGAAACGAGTTGTTAGGCGCAAGCCAACTTTCGGAGGGTGAGTGAACAACGATCGATCAGCGAAACAGGCGGCCGCATGGCCCGGCGTGGCGCGGATGACCGCCCGCGCCGTCACCGCCCTGTTCGGCGGCTATGCGGCCGCCGCGGCGCTGGCCTCGCTGCTGGCCCGCCTGCTGCCGATCGCCCCGGCCGAGGCCTCGGCCTGGGGCATGATCCTGTCGTTCCTGGTGTTCGCGGGCCTTGCCTTGTGGGCGTTCCATGAACGGCGGCTGGCGCTCGTGGCCGCCGCGATCTGGGGCTCGGCGCTGGTCGCCGGCGCAGCGGTGGTGCTGATGGGAGCCCGAGCATGAACGTGCGCCCGACCTTCCCTGCCTCTGCCCCTGCCCCTGCCCCGCCCGCGCGGGCGCTGCGCCAGTCGATGGCTTGGATCCATGCATGGCTGGGCCTGCTGGCCGGCTGGATCCTGTTCGCCATGTTCCTGACCGGCACGGCCAGCTATTTCCGCCCCGAGATCACCCAGTGGATGCAGCCCGAGCTGCGCGCGTCCGCGGTCCCGGCCGAGCAGGCGGCGCAGGCCGCCATTGGCCACCTGCAGGCGACGACGCCGGACGACCAGCAGTGGTTCATCTACCTGCCCGACGACCGCACCGGCGTGACGCGGGTGTTCGCGCGGGCCAAGCCCAATCCGGAAAAGCCGCCGGCCCGCCGCCCCGAACTGAAGCTGGATCCCGCCACCGGCCAGCCGCTGGAGGCTCGCGACACCCGCGGCGGCGAGCACTTCTACCGCTTCCACTTCCAGCTCCAGATCCCACACCCGTGGGGCCGCTGGCTGGCGGGGGTCTGCGCGATGTTCATGCTGGCGGCGATCGTCTCGGGCGTGATCACCCACAAGCGCATCTTCGTGGACTTCTTCACCCTGCGCTGGAGCAAGGGCCAGCGCAGCTGGCTGGACGCCCACAACGCCTCGGCGGTGCTGGCCCTGCCCTTTCACGCGATGATCACCTACACCGGCCTGATCACGCTGGTGGCGATGTATATGCCCTGGCCGATCAAGGCCAATTTCGACAAGCCCGACACCTTCACGACCGCCGCCTACGGCGCCCCGGCCGAAGCCAAGGCGTCGGGACGCCCGGCGCCGCTGCTGCCGGTCACGCCGATGATCGAGGCCGCCGCCCGCCAGTGGAACGGCGACCGCCCCCGCACGATCGTCATCCGCAACCCCAACGACGCCGCAGCCACCGTGACCCTGCTGCGCGCCACGGCCGGCCGGCTGAACGCGCGACCGGACTCGATCACCTTCTCCGGCGCGACGGGGCAGCAGCTGTCGCGATCGCCCTCCCCCGGTCCGGCCATCGCGGCGGCCGGTGTGATGCTGGCCCTGCACCTTGGGCATTTCGCCGGCCCGGCCCTGCGCTGGGTCTATTTCTTCATGGGACTGACCGGCGCGGCCATGGTCGGCACCGGGCTCGTTCTCTGGGTGGTCAAGCGCCGCAAGCCCAACGCCAAGCCGTTCTTCGGGCTCAGACTCGTCGAGCGGCTGAACATCGGCGTCATCGCCTGCCTGCCGACCGGCATGGCCGCCTATCTGCTGGCCAACCGCCTGATCCCGGCCGACCTGCCCGGCCGCGCCGAGCTGGAGGTCAAGGCGATGTTCTGGACGTGGTTCGGCCTGGCGGTCGTATCGCTGGTGCGCCCCGCCCGCCGCGCCTGGATCGAGACGCTGGGCCTGGCGGCCGTCGCCTTCGCCGCCCTGCCGGCCGTCAACGCGCTGACAACCGATCGCGGCCTCATCGCCAGCCTGCGCGCCGGCGACGGTCTGTTCGCGGCCTTTGACCTGGCCATGCTGGCCATCGCCGCCCTGTGCGGGCTCGCGGCGCTGAAGGCGTCCGCCAAGCCCAAGCCCCCCGAGCGGCGAGCCGCGCACGCGGGTCAGCCGGCAGCGCCCGTCTCGAAGCCGGCCAAGGCCAGGGAGAACGCCGATGCCCTATGAGAGCGGCCTGATCAGTTTCGCGGCCTTCGCCTGCCTGGCCCTGGCCATGAAGAAGCATCGCCCTGGACTGGAGCCGCTGGTCCTGCCGCCCCAGCGGGTGCTGCGCGTGCTGGGCTGGGCGCTTCTGGCGCTGTCGGCCGCCGTGGCCGTCTTGCGGCTGGGACCGGCGCTGGGCGTCACCGCCTGGGTGGGACAGATGTGCGTGGCCGCACCTTTGCTGGTGCTTCTGCTGTCGTGGCGGCCCAAGGCGGCGACCGCGCTGGCCGGAGCGGGCCTGATCTGCGTTCCGTTCCTGGCGTTCCTCTGAAATCGATCAGAACATGGCCCAGATCCTGATGGTCGCCGGCGCCCGCTAGCGCCGGCCCCGATCGTCCGGCGGCTGGGATCACGCCGCCCGGACAGGCCCCATGGAAAGTCGCGTCAGCCGCCGCCGGCGAGGCGGGCGGCTTCCTTGCGATCGGCGGCGGCGCCGGCCTCGTCGCCCAGGCTGGCCTTGGCCTTGGCCCGCCATTCCCAGGCGGCCCCATAGTTCGGATTGGCGGCGATCGCCGCGTTCAGTTCCTCCAACGCCCGCATGTGGTCCGAGAGCAGCCAGTAGACCGATCCCTTCCGGGCCAGGCTGAGCGCGTCGCCCGGCGACAGCTTCAGCGAAGTGTTGAGGTCGCGGATGGCGCGGTCGAAGCGCATCTGGTCGCTGAACACCTCCGAACGGTTGTAGTAGGTGGGCTCGTAGTCGGGCTCGGCGGCTTGCGCCGCGTCGTAGTCGGCCAGGGCCGCCTCGGCGTCGTCGTTGAGGGCGTGCAGCAGGCCGCGGTTGTTGAGGACGAAGGCCGATTTCGGCGCCAGGGCCACGGCCGCGTCCAGATCGGCCATCGCCGCCGCCAGCCTGCCGTGCCGGCTCAACAGGTTCGCCCGCGCCACCAGCAGATCCGCGTCCTCGGGCGCCAGCTTCAGCGCCTGTCCATAGTCGGCGATAGCCTGGCGGTCCTGGCCCAGGCCCGTCAGATAGGCCGCCCTCGCGCTCCAGCTGGCGACGCGCCTGGGATCAAGCTTGATCGCCCTGTCGTAGGCCCGGCCGGCCGCCTTCTGGTCCCCCTGGCGCGACAGGACATGCCCGATCGTCACCTGCAGATCGGCGCGCTTGGGCGCCAGCCGCGCGGCCGCCTCATAGGCGCTTAGGGCCGCCGACCAGTCCTGGGCCGCCTCGTGCACGATGCCCGTGTTGACGTAGGCGGCCACGTTGGCCGGATCGATCTTCAGCGCGTCGGCATAGGCCTTGAGTTCCTCCTGGGTGCGACCCAGTTCGCCCAGCTGGATGCCCAGGCCGTTCAGGGCGTCCGGATCCTTGGGGTCCAGCTCAGCGGCCTTGCGAAAGTCGGCGACCGCCGCCTCGTGGCGCCCCTGCTGGCCATGCAGCTGCCCTCGATTGTAGAAGGCCGCGGCGACATCCGGCTTCAGCGCGAGCACGGCGTCGTACTCGGCGATCGCCTTGACCGTCTCTTCCTTGGCCGCCAGCACCAGGGCCCGCTGGAAGTGCGCCTCGCTGTCCTTCGGCTCGAGCGCCACCAGCCTGTCGAGCACCGCAAGGCTCTCGTCGTAGCGTTCTGCGCGACGGGCCAGCGCGCCCAGCGCCAGCAGGATGATGTTGTCTTCCGGGTCGACTTCCAGGCCTTCGCGATAGGCCGCCAGGGCCTGGTCGACCTGACCCGCCTGGTCGAGCGCCACGCCCAGCGCGTAGTAGCCCCGCGTCTCCTTGGGATCCACGCGGACAGCCTGGCGGGCGTCGCGCAGGGCGCCGGCCGTATCGCCCTCCCCGGCCAGCAGGATCGAACTGAAGCTCAGCGGATAGGCGTCCGTCGGGTTCTCCCGGGTCAGTGCTTCGTACAGCGCCTTGGCCTCGGCCTTGCGCCCCTGCCCCTCATAGATCGCCCCGAGACTCAGTCGGGCGGCGTAGGTGTCCTGGCCAAGGCCCATAGCGGTCAGCAGGTCGCGCTCGGCGGCGGCGGGATCGCTGCTTTCGAGCAATCGCGCCCGCTGGACATAGGCGCGCACGAAGCGGGGATCGGCCGCGATGGCGGCGTCGTAGTCGGCGCGCGCGCCGGCCGCATCGTTCTTGCTCCACTGCCGCAGCCGCCCGCGGTAGAGCAGCGCGACCGGATCGGCGGGACGCTGCTTCAGCACCGCATCGTACTCGGCCAGGGCTTCATCGACCTTGCGCAGGTCATACAGCGCCGCCCCGCGGGCCAGCCGCGCCTCGAGGTCGCCCGGCGCAAGCTTCAACGCCTGCTCGGCGTCGGCCAGCGCCTCGGGACGATTGTTCAAGCGCCAGTTGGCCTGGCTGCGGGTCGTCAGCAGACGCGCGGCGACCGCCGGCTCGACGCCGCTCGCCTCTATCGCGGCCGTGCAGTCGGCGATGATCTGCTTCCTGTCGGACAGGCGCTGCGAGGAGTCCGAGGACAGGCAGGCCTGCTGCGGATCGGCCGCCAGCGCCCCGCCCGAGGCGAAGAGGGCCAGCACCAGCGCCGGGGGAAGGACGCGGATCATCGGGCGGCTCCGGTAGAGGCCTGGGCGGTCTTGGCCGCGGGATAGGCGAAGCCCTTGATGGGCGGACGGGCCAGCCAGGTCCTGGCGGCGGCCTTGAGGTCGTCCACCGTCACGGCGTTGACCAGGGGCTCGAACTGCAGGGCCTCGGCCAGAATGGCGGGATCGCGCGCCGAGCCGGCCATCGCCTCGGCCCACCAGCCGGCGGTCTCGCGGCGCGCCTGGGCCGACGCCAGCACGGGCTGGCGGGCGTCGTCGAGCATCTGCTCGGTGATCTCGCCGTTCCGGAAGCGGGCCGCCAGGCGTTCGGCCTCCTCGGCGAGCAGGGCGATGTCGCGCGGCTCGGCCTCGATGCTGACCAACAGGGAGCCCTGGTCGCCGTGGTCGGGCGTGAAGCTGGATACGACCGGCGCATAGGTCTTGCCCAGCTCCTCGCGGATCCGGCGGCGAAGAGCGGTGTCGAACGCCGCGGCCAGGAGCTTGATCGCGTATTCCTCGCTGCGCCGTTCCGGCGTGGCCACATACAGCGGCCAGATCAGGGTGGCGGCGGCCTTGTCGGCCGGTCCCTGGTGCTCGACCCGGACGGGCTCGATCGCCTCCGCGGGATAGCGGACGAAGTGAACGTCCGGTCGACCGCGCGGCGTGGCTGCTCGCGGCGGCAGCGCGCCGAAGGTCGAGGCCACGGCCTGCATGGCCTGGGCCTCGTCGATATCGCCGGCGATAGTCACCTCCAGCGGCGCCGTCGTCAGCGCCGGCCGCAGGACGCGGTCGAAATCCGCGGCCCTGTAAGCCGCCATAGTCGCCTGCGGCGGCATGCTGTTGGCGCCGGTGGGGTCCAGGCGCAGGCTCATGGCCTGGGACAGGGCCGAGGGCGGCTGGCTGAGCAGGGTGCGATAGACCATGTCGACGGCGGTCGGCATGCGGGCGTCGAGCGTGCCGCGGAAACCCGGATCGCTGACATAGGCCGTCAGGATCTGCAGGTGCGTGGTCAGATCGTCGCTGAACACCGAACTGCGCATGAAGAAGCTCTGCGCCCCGAAATCGAACTGGAAGTTCCAGAGGCCGCTGACCGGGAACAGCGCCTGGATCTCCTCGAAGCTGTTCTTGCGAAGGCCGCCTGTGACCAGCATGGGCGCGGCGAACTGGGCGATCGCATGGTCCTGGTCGGCGATCTCGCGGCGTCCGGCCCCGAAGTTGACCCGAGCCTCCACCTTGTTGGGCTGAGCTTTGGTCTGCTTGAAGTTCAGGATCAGGCCGTTGGCGAAGCGCAGTCGGACGAAGCCGGGATCGTCGATCGTCTTGCGCTCCACGACCTTGCCGGCCCGGCCGAAGTCGCGATAGCCCCAGACGGCGCTGGCGGCGCGCGCGTCGGCGGCGCTGCTGGCGAGCGTCGTGGCCGCATTGTTCCACGCGGCCAGCAGAGCCTCGCCCGTCGGCGGCTCGACGCCCGTCATCGACAGCAGCGGACCAGAGCCGGCCCAGTCCTCGGCGAAGGCGGCGCGAACTTCCTCGACCGAGAGGTCCTCGACGGCGTGGTCGAAGACGTAGAACGAGGCCGCCGGCGAGCGGACCACCTGGCCGGCCAGCGCCTTGGCCATCAGCCCGCCCGCCAGGTCGGGCGAGGTGCGAGAGGCCGCGCCGAGATAGGCGCCGCGAACGAGCGAGCGCTGCTTCTCGATGGCGCTCTCGACCTCGATCTCGGTGGGGCCCTCCTGCGCAAACCGGTTCAGCTCGGCGCGAGCCTCGGCCAGGGCCTCGCGCCAGGCCGCGTTGACGGGCATGGCCACCAGGCACGTCGTTCCCAGCTCGCGACTCTTTGGGCTCATGGCGAGCGCGCCGAGCAGGTGGGTGTCGGCGGCGGCTGCGCGCCTGGCCAGCCGGTCGTTGAGGATCGCCTGCCAGACCAGGGACAGAGTCTCGCGGCGCTGGAAGGCGACGGTGTCGGCCTGGGGCGGAACGCCGGGGCGCATGGCGCAGGCGCTGATGGCGGTGGGCAGGCTTTCGCCGGCGACCACGAAACCCTCCGGCGAGCGCTTGGCGCGCGGCGGCGACATCTTTGACCGCACCGGCTTGGAGCCCCGCCCCGTCCAGTCGGCGAAGGCCGTCTTGACCATGGCCTCCAGCGCGTCCAGCGGCCGGTCGCCGACCACGGTGAGCACCGCGTGCTCGGGCCGGTACCAAGCGTCGTAGAAGCGCTTGAGGCTGGCCGGCGTCGCCGCGTTCAGCGTCTCGCGCACGCCGATCGGCAGTCGCTCCACCGAGCGCACCTCGGGCGCCTGGAAGCGGGAGATGGCGTTGCGCGCGTCGACCTGGGGTCCGCCGCGCGTCTCCATCTCGGCCAGGACCACGCCCCGCTCGCGGGCCACGCCCTCGTCGGTGAAGACCACCCCGTCGGCCACGTCGCGCAGCCAGGCCAGGCCCGTCTCCAGCTGCCGATCGTCGGGATGCGGCATGTCGAGCATGTATGAGGTCGAGAAGAGGTCTGTGACGGCGTTCTGGTCGCGGCCGAACACCACGCCCCACGGCGCGAACACGCGGTCGGGCGCGCCATCCGGATAACGGCGCGTGGCGCGGAAGGCCATGTGCTCGATGAAGTGGGCCACGCCCCGCTCGGCGTCGGCCTCCTCGAAGCTGCCGACCTCCACGCCCAGGCGGATGGACACCGCGCCCTTGGGAACCGCGTTGCTCATCAGCTGGTAGCGCAGGCCGTTGGGCAGCACGCCCTGCCTGACGGCGGGATCGGGCGCCAGGGTCGGGTCGACCGTCTTGGCCAAGGCCCCTGCCCCGCTGACAGCCGCGCGAGCCGTCGGGCTCTTGTCAGCTTCGCCGCCCTGCGCTGGAAGACCGAACACAGCCCCCATCAACAACGCCGCCCCCGCGACGCTTCGGTATCTCGACACGCTTGCCCCCAGAACGCCACGCGAGCGTCAGTACACTTGCAACCGGGGCTGATTAACCGCTCGCGCCAAGGTGCGCCAGCACCAATGGCCAAGCTCGGCGGCCGCCGCTTGCGGCCAGGTCGACCAGCGGCAGCGCCGCTAGGCGTCGGAGCGGATCGCCTTGATGTCCGCCTTGGCCGCCCAGGCCAGCACATCCTCACGCTTCAGGGCCGCGGCCATCAGGTCGGGGAACTGGTCCGGCGTGCAGGCGAACACCGGCACGCCCAGCGACGCCACCCGGCCCGACAGCTGCGGGTCATAGGCCGGCCGCCCCTCGTCGCTCAGCGCGAGCAGCACGATGACATTGACGCCGGAACCCACCAGCCGCGCCAGCCGGGCGACAAGCGCCTCGCTGTCGCCGCCCTCGTAGAGATCGGTGATCAGGATCAGGTGCGACTTGGCCGGGCTCTCGATTCGGTTCTCGCAGTAGCCGACGGCCTGGTTGATGTCGGTGCCACCGCCCAGCTGGACGCCGAACAGAACCTCCACCGGATCGGCCAGGTCCTCGGTGAGGTCCAGTATGGCGGTGTCGAAGCACACCAGCTTGGTCTTCACCGTCGGAAGCGAGGCCATCACCGCGGCGAAGATGGAGGCATAGACCACCGATGGCGCCATCGAGCCCGACTGGTCGACGCAGAGCACGACCTCGTCCAGGTCCACCAACCGCCGCTGGCGACGCATGAAGCCGACCAGCCGCTCGGGCACCACGGTGCGGTGCTCGGGCTGGTAGTGGCGCAGGTTGGCCTGGATCGTGCGCGGCCAGTCGATGTCGGAGAAGCGCGGCCGGCCGGTGCGGCGGCGGCGATCGATCGCCCCGCGAACGGCTTCGGCGGTCTTCTGCTCCAGCCGCTCCATCAACTGGGCGACCACCTTGGCGATGACTTCCCGGGCGATGGCCTTGGTCTTGGCCGGCATCACGTTGCGCAGGCTGACCAGGGTGGCCACGAGGTTCACGTCGGCCTCGACCGCGCCCAGCATCTCAGGCTCGAGCAGCATCTGCTGCAGGCCCAGACGCTCCATGGCGTCCCTCTGCACGACCTGCACGACCGGCGTCGGGAAGAACTGTCGAATGTCGCCGAGCCAGCGCGCGACGCTGGGCGCCGAGCGTCCAAGGCCGCCTCTGCCCTTGCCGCCGCCAGAACCGCCGGACGCACCCGGACCATCGCCCTCGCCATAGAGCATGGTCAGGGCGTTGGAGAGCCGCTGGTCGTCGCCCTGCTGCAGGGCCTCGTCCTCGCCGCCGACGGCGAGCCGCCAGCGGCGCTCGCGTTCCCCTTTGTCGTTCGGGGCCTCGTTCATGTCGCAGGCCTCGCGGTCAGGATGTCGGTCAGGCGCTGAAGGTGAGCCAGCCAGATCGCCTCGGCGTCGGCGACCGCGATGCGCCCTTGCAGGCCTGCGCCGGCGCGGCCGAACACCGCGTCCAGCAACCGCCGCCGCTGCATGCGGTCGAGATTGCCCAGCGCGCGGCGGAACAGCGGCAGGAAGGCGGTGAACGCCTCGCCCTCGAGCGAAAGCATCCAGGCGTCGACCGCCGCGCGCAGGCTGGCGTCATAGATCAGCCGCTCGCCGGCGCCGTCGAAGAAGCCCTCGAAGAACCCGGCCGCGTCCGCCACCGCGCGACCGGGCGACAGCATGCGGCCCAGCAGTTCGGCCGCCGCCTCCGGCGTGATCGTTTCGGCCTCGTAGAGCAGCCGCGCGGCAACCCCGGCCAGCAGCGGCGTGGCCTGGTCGTCATCGACCACGCTCGACAGCGCCTGGCGCCAGTCGGTCAGGTCGACCTCGGCCAGCACCGCCGCAGCGTCGGCCGCCAGCACGGATGCGCGCAGGGCCTGAGCCGCCTCGGCGTCCAGCAACCTGACCGCATAAGGCAGCGCCAGCGCCCCCTGGGACAGGATCCTGACAAACAGGACCTCCATCTGGGCGGCGTCGGTGCGGCGAGCCTGGCCGTAACGGACGATGTCGCCCAGCGGCGCGAGCGACGACAGCAGTTCGCCGCAGTCGCTGGTCAGCGCCACGCGATGCTCGATCCGCTCGACCCCAGCATGGGCGGCGTCGGGCAGCTGGGCCGTCAGCGCCGACAGCACCAGATCGCAGAGCACGGGCAGTTCGACCGCCTCGGCCAACCGCGCGGTAAGACGGCCGGCGGCGGCGCGGGCCAGGGTCGGGCCATAGACCAGGTTCTCGACCAGGCGAACGGCGAACTCAGGCTCCCAACGCAGGCGCCAGCGCTCGCGGAAGGTGCCCCGGCTGCGGCCGGCTTCCGCCAGGCGCCCCCACGGAACGTCGAGGATCGACAGGCGATGCAGCAGGGTGGACCGGTCCAGCCCGCTCTCGCTGCGCAGGTCGACGGCCAATTCGCGCTCCAGCGCCTCTGGCTTCAGCCGGGTGCGGCGCTGCTCGCGCTGCAGGTCCTCGATCAAGGGGGCGAGCGGCACGTCGGCGGGAATCTCGCCGACGGCGTCGCCCAGCAGCAGCCTGGCGGAGACGGTGTCCCAGACCAGCGGCTCGCCGTGACAGAGGCAGGCGATGGCCGCCTCGCGCAGCTCCTCGAAACCCGGATGCGGCCGGTCACGCATCGCCGCCAGGGCCACCGCCAGCCGCTGGGCCTCGATCAGCGAGGCCGTGGGCGCGATATGGCCTGCCTCGCGAAGCGCATGAGCGATCCTGCCTAGCCAGCGGACGGCTATCTCGTCGCGCGACGTCTCCCAAAGGTGTCCGCACCATCCGGGCGCGGCGACGCCGGCGCCATAGCCGCTCTGGAACGCCAGCCGGGGCGAGGTCCAGGGCGCCCAGGTCGCGCTGATCTTCTGCTTGGGCGCGCCCTTGAGCCGTTCGCGATCCTGCGACAGCGGAACCCTGGCCTTCAGCGCCGGCTCGTGCCAGGCGCCGCAGACAACCGCGATCGCCCCCTCCGTTTCCTTGACGGTCTTGGCGATCTCAAGCCGCATGTGTGCTTCGCGCACGGCCTCACGGCCCTGCGCCGGCGGCGCGGCTTCGCGCAGGGCCGCCATGGCGTCGGCGACGGCCGCGAAGACCGCCCCGGCCGCCGGGCTCTCCTCGATGACGTCGCGCCACCAGCTTTCGCCGTCCTGGTAGCCGCCGGCCTCGGCCAGCAGGCCGATGGGGTCGCGCTCCAGCCGCATGGAAACCTCGTCGATGGCCGGCGGCGGAGCCGGCTCGTCGGCCTCTTCGATCGCTTCGTCTTCGCTGACCGGCTCAGGCTCAGGCGGCGCGGCGAGGCCCCAGGCGGCGGGAACGTCGATGAAGCGCACGGCTGCGCCGTTGCGCACCGCCCAGCAGGCGGCCTGGTACTCCGGCGAATAGACGGCGAACGGCCAGAACGAGGCTCGCGCCGGGTCGTCGGAGGCGTAGACCAGCAGCGCCACCGGCGGGACCATGGCCGGATCGGCCAGCATCGGCAGCAGGTCCGACGCATCGGCCGGCCCCTCGATCAGCACGACCGCCGGGCGCAGCGCCTCAAGGGCGTCGACGAGGCGCCGCGCCGATCCCGGCCCGTGGTGCCGGATCCCGAAATAGTGGACCTCCGCCGCCACGGATCAGACCAGGTCGACCAGCGCGCGATAGTAGCCGGCATAGTCCGGGCGCTTCTTCAGGACCGCCTCCAGATATTCTTCGAGCACGACCTTGTCCTGCACCGGATCCTTGACGATCGCTCCGAGCAGGCTGGGGGCCAGCCCTTCGGCGCTCAGCTTGCCGCCGTCGAAATAGGCCGCCTGGCTGAGGCCGCCGACCGTGACCGCGATCGCCTCGGCGGTCGACAGCGAGCCGGTGGGCGTCTTCAGCGTCACCTTGCCGTCGAGGGTCGAGCCGCCACGCAGCTCGCGGAAGATCGAGACCACGCGGGCGACCTCCTCGGCCACGTTCTTGGGCGCGGGCAGGTCTAGGCTTTGGGCCATCTCGCCGACGCGGCGCGTGACGATGGAAATTTCCTCGTTCATGTCGTCGGGCAGCGGCAGCACCACGACGTTGAAGCGTCGCTTCAGCGCCGAGGACAGCTCGTTGACGCCCTTGTCGCGGTTGTTGGCGGTGGCGATCAGGTTGAAGCCCCGGCGCGCGTAGACGGCGTCGTTCAGTTCCGGGATCGGCATCATCTTTTCCGACAGCACGGTGATCAACGTGTCCTGCACGTCCGAGCCCATCCGCGTCAGCTCCTCCAGGCGGCACAGCTTGCCGGTCTCCATCGCCCGATAAAGCGGCGTGGGCACCAGGGCCTCGCGCGAGGGGCCGTTGGCCAGCAGCTGGGCGTAGTTCCAGCCGTAGCGGATCTGGTTCTCGTCGGTGCCGGCGGTGCACTGGATGACGAGGCTGGAATCGCCGCAGATCGCCGCCGCCAGATGTTCCGACACCCACGACTTGGCCGTGCCGGGCACGCCGAGCAGCAACAGCGCCCGGTCGGTGGCCAGGGTGGCCACGGCGGTTTCGATCAGCCGGCGATCGCCGACATACTTGGCGCTGATCGGCGTGCCGTCGGCGGCCTTGCCGCCCATCAGGTAGGTGACAACAGCCTTGGGCGACATGGCCCAGCCGCGCGGGGTGGGCGCGTCGTCCTTGCGCTTCAGGGCCTCGAGCTCGGCAGCGTAGGTCGTCTCCGCCGGCAGGCGCAGGATATCGGTCAAGTCGGTCGCTCCGGATTGAGGGCGATGTTGAGATGCAGCAGGTCAAGCCGCGGGTCGGCGATGGACAGGCCCGCCGCGGCGCAGGCTTCGACCACGGACCTGGCTCCGGCCTGGTCAAGCAGCAGGCCTAGGTTGTTCAGGCCGACGGCCAGAAGCGGCGGCGTGCGCGCCTCCGCCGAAAGGCTGGGACCGATCAGATCGAAAAGTTCCTTGTAGGCCAGCGATCGCGCGAGAGGTCCCGGGCCGGCATGGCCGAGCACCTCGCCAGCCACGGCCAGCGCACCTCGGAAGCCGGAGCCATCCTCCCGCTCCAGGATGGTGGGCAGGACGTTGCGTCGCTCGTCCGCCGGTGCGCGGCGGGCCAGGATGGCGACTAGGTCGAGGGGGATCGCGGCGTCGTGCAGAGCAAGGTCGAACAGGGCGCGCCAGGCTTCCGGCGCGGCGGTTTCCTCGACCATCCCCATGAAGGTGCTGATGGCCCACGGCTCGCCGACGGGAACGCTCTCGACCAGGGCCTTCTCGTCCACACCGAGCGCCTTGGCCAGCGCGGCCAGGGTGACCACGCCCATCAGGGCGCGGCGACGGCCCTCCTGGATGGGGTTCTTCAGCGGCTTCAGTTTCAACTGGTGGCGGCGCTTGATCAGGCCGACGCACCCCAGTTCGACCATGGCGGCCAGTTCCTGGGCAGGCTCGGCGTCGCCCTCACCCTCGCCCCGGCCCAGCCTCGACAGAAGCCGGCGAACCAGGCCCCGGACACGATCCGAGCGGTCGCTGGCGAAACCGCCGAGCACCGCCGCATCGTCAGCCGAAAGCCCGACCTCCAGCACCTCCAGCACCCGCAGGCGACGCTCGGCGGGCTCTCCGCCAGCCTTGGCGGCGACCAGCGCCCGCGCGGCCGCCGGGTCGCTGCGGCGCAGGGCGGTCAGGGCGACCCGGCGCCTGGCCCAGGGCCAGTCGTTCCAGCTGTCTGCGGTCAGCGCCTCGGACGATGCGCCGGCAGTTTCCGCGGCGGCCCAGTCGATCCAGGGCGCATAGACGTCCGGCGCCCAGTCGTCGCTCGCGCGGGGCAGCCAGTCGGCCGGATGCATGACGTAGCCGCGCGCCGCCAGGAGCTGGACCACGAACCTTGCGCCGCCCTCCTCGCTCCGGCGCGCGGCGAGCACGCGGCGGATGCGGGCGCGCGCCGCCTCGGGCGGCGTGGGCATCGGTAGCGACGGCAGCAGATCGCGCGCGGCCAGCGGCGGCGCGACCGGCCGAAACAGAACCTGAAGCGCCTGGCCAGTAAGCGCGACCAGGGCGGCCTCGGCTTCGCCGCCCGTCCCGACGGCGTCGCGCCAGGCGGCTGGCGCATGATCCACGGCGGCGCGCCCCGCCATCCAGGCGCCCCGGATGCGCGCCAGGTGATCTTCCAGCTCAAGCATCGAAACCGATACGCCCCCAGTTGGTGCGGGCCGCCAGCAACGTCAGCCGGGACCCGTTCCAGAGGCCCGCCGCGCCGTCGAGCCGCGCGCCCAGCCACACCTCGGGCGGCGCGCCTTCCAGCGGCAGCGCCCCGGCCTCGCCCATCCACCAGCGCCGTCCGGCGACATCCTGGGCGATCCGGCCGGACGGCAGCACTACCGGCGCATCGAGACGCCAGGGCGCGGCCAGCAGCACCTGCGCATAGGCCGCCAGCGGGTCGCCCGCCTCGGCTAGCGGCCAGCCCTCGTCGACTTCGCTCGCGGCCTCTGAACGCTCGACGATCAGGGCCCGCAAGGGGACGCGGGCCGGATAGAACAGCAGCTCGGCCCGGAACCGCGCTCCCGGTGCGAAGGCGCCGCTGCGGCGTCCGGCCGAGGCTGGGAAATAGTCCAGCAGCAGGGCAAACCTCGGCCCCTGCGCCTCGGCGTTCAGCAGCCAGGTAGAGACGCTGACCAGTCCGTCGCGGCGGGTGACGATCTGTTCGCCCAGCACTTCCCAGACCCCGGCGTGGCGCAACGCGTCGGGCGCGGCCATCAGCTCTTCGCGGCTTTCGGTTGATACCACCTCGCGCCGCAGTTCGGGATCGTCGGGCGCCGCGCGCCAGGCCCGCGCCAGCAGCGTCAGCTTGCCCAGCTCGACGATAGCGGCGTCGATCCGCTCTTCCGCCGGCAGTTGCAGCAGGCGCGAGGGCGTCTCATCCAGCCGGCTGGCCAGGGCGCCGGCCTTGGCGTCGACCAGGCGCGCGGCCATCCGCCGACAGCGATCGCCAGCTTCGGCCAGGAAGCCGCCCAGGCCAGTGCGCAGCTGGTCGGAGATCCAGAGTTCCAGGTCGTCCAGGCCCGCCTGGACCTGCGACCGGACGTCGGCCGCCCGCTTGTCGGCGGCCGCCTTGCGCCTGGCCTCGGCAGCCGGATCGCTCGCCGCGACGACCTCTTCCGTCGTCGCCGCGTCC
Source organism: Caulobacter endophyticus (assembly GCF_003116815.1). GTDB lineage: Bacteria > Pseudomonadota > Alphaproteobacteria > Caulobacterales > Caulobacteraceae > Caulobacter > Caulobacter endophyticus. Next base: position 103,452 of record NZ_QDKQ01000069.1, on the reverse strand, counting down.
AGGCTCTTGGGACCCGAAGGCGGCTTGCCGGCCGAAGGCGCAGCGCCGGACGACTTGCGCCTCCGCCCCATCCATTCGGTGACCCAGTCCGGCGTCTCGGCGGGCGCGAAGCCGCCGGGCTCGTCGACATGCAGCCACATCAGGGCGATGGCGTGCTTGCAGGGAAACTTGCGCGAGGGACAGGTGCACTTGCTGCCGATGTCGTCCGTATCGGCCGCAACCCGGTAGGGATTAGCGCCCGATCCCTGGCACTCGCCCCAGATGAGACCGCCGGAAACGCCTCGCGACGACCACTTGGCGGGCTTCAGCAGGCCAGCGGCCGCCTTTAGCGCGCTCTGGTCCGGCGTCATCGCCTCGATCTCGGTACGCGACAGCGCCACTACAACTCCCCCGACTCTGGGTGCAGACTACCGATCCGCTCGCGAACCATACAAGCGCGACTGCGCGATCATCATGACGGTTGCGCGCTGGGCGAGAGGAAGAGCGGCGGCTGCCCCGCGGCCTGTCAGGCGACCGCGCTGGTCTGGCGCAGAATGTGGGACAGATCCTCGACCGAATAGGGCTTGTGGAGCAGCGGAAAGCCGTGGCGCGCATCGGTCGCCAGGACATGGCTGTAGCCGCTGGTGAGGACGACCGGCAGGTCGGGCCAGCGCTTCCTGACCGCTCGAGCCAGCTCCACCCCGCCGACGCCGGGCATCACGACGTCGCTGAACAGCAGGTCGAAGGGTCCGTCGCGATCCAGCCGGGCCAGCGCGTCAGTCGCGTTGGTGGCCAGCTCGGTCTGGTAGCCGAGATCCCGCAGCAACTGGGTGGCGAACTCGCCGATCGCGGCGTTGTCCTCGACGACCAGGATGCGTCCGTGATGGCGCAAGCGGGGCGCGGCCACGGGCGGAGCCGGCGGCAGGGCCGCGGCGGCCGTACGAGGCAAGAACAAGGTGAAGGACGCGCCCTCGCCCTTCCGGCTCTCCACGGCCACGTCGCCGCCCGACTGCTTGGCGAAGCCGTAGACTTGGCTGAGACCAAGCCCTGTTCCGCGCCCGATTTCCTTGGTGGTGAAGAACGGCTCGAAAATCTTGGCCAGGTCGTCGTCGGCGATGCCCGCGCCCTCGTCTATCACCGCCACGGTCACGAAGTCGCCCGAGCGGCGCATGGCCGCGGATGGCGGGAATGGCGGTGGCCGCGTCGATGCGGATGGTCAGAACGCCCTCGCCGCCCATGGCGTCGCGCGCATTGACCGCCAGGTTGATCAGCGCCGTCTCGAACTGGTTGACGTCCGCCTCGACCGCACAGTCGTCGCAGGCGACCTCAAGATTCAGCTGCACGCGGCCGCCCAGCACCGAGCGCAGGATGTCGCCCAGCGCCTCGACCTTGGCGGCGGCGTTGAAGCACTCCGGCTTGAGGGCCTGCCGGCGCGAGAAGGACAACAGCTGGCTGGTCAGCTTGGCGGCGCGGTCGGCGGTGTCGGAGATGGCGTCCACATAGCGCCGCCGCCGTTCCGGGCCCAACTCGCGGCTCCGCAAAAGATCGGCCGACGAGCGGATGACGGTCAGAAGGTTGTTGAAGTCGTGCGCCACCCCGCCGGTGAGCTGGCCAATGGCCTCCATCTTCTGTGCCTGGCGCAGCGCGTCCTCGGCCTGCCGAAGCTGGATCGCCTGAAGCTTCTCCTCGGTCACGTCGCGCCCGTAGCCGTAGACGAGGCCGTCCTCGAAGGCGGTGTTCCAGGATATCCACCGATGCCCGCCCGCGGCCGTCTTGTAGCGGTTCTCGAAACCGGTGACCTGACTGCCGGAGAACACGCCAGACAGGGCCGTGCGCGTCGTCTCCAGGTCTTCGTCAACCACGAAGCTCTCTATCGTGCGGCCGACGACCTCCTCGACGGAATGGCCGAGGATGCGGGTCCAGGCCGGGCTGACCGACTGGAAGATCCCCTTGTCATCGACCACCACCATCAGGTCGCGCGAGTTGGTCCAGATCCGGTCCGATCGGCGCCGCTCGGTCTCGACGCTATGAGCCTGGGCGAAGGCGCCGGCGGCCCGGTCCGACACCAGGCTCGCCAGGTCGGTCAGCCCGTCATCGCCTCGGCGGTGGGGATTGAGGCCCAGGATCAGCGTGGCTACGGCCGAGCCCTGGCTGGTCGCGATGGGCAGGATGAGCGCCCGCGTGGGCGGGATGGCCCAGGCGCCAGACGGATAGTCGATGTTCCCGTCCAGGGGAAAATCCTGGCAGCCGTCGGCGGGACCGTCCAGCGACCAGTCCTCGCGCAGCAATCGCCGGGCCTCGTCGGTGGCCGAGCAGCCGACCAGGCCGCCAAGCGGCTCGCGCAGATAGGCCAGAGCGAACGGGAAATCCTCGGTATTGTGGGCCAGGGCGTCGCAGAGACCTTGCAGCACGGCCTCCTGGCTCATCGTCCCGATCAGGCATTCTCCGAGGCGGCGAACGGTGTCGAGCCGCCGCTCGCTGATCACCCGTTCGGTCTCCTCGGTGACGATGCACATCAGCCCCCGGATGGCGTCGCCGTCGCGCAGAGGGCTGTAGGAGAAGGTGTGGTAGGTCTCTTCGGGATAGCCGTTGCGCTCCAGCAGCAGCTGCAACGCCTTGTTCCAGGTGGGAACGCCCTCGACCATCACCGAACGGACCTGGTCCTCGACATCGGCGTAGACTTCCTTCCAGACCTCGCGGAACGGCTCGCCAAGGGCCCAGGGGTGCTTGGCCCCAAGGGTCGGGATGTAGGCGTCGTTGTAGAAGAAGTTCAGATCGTCGCCCCAGCCGAGCCACATCTCGAACCGCGACGTCAGCATCATCGCCAGGGGCGTGGTCAATCCGGTCGGTCTCCGGCTCGCCGAGGGGATGGGCCGACCAGTCCTTGGCGCGCATCAGGCGCGCCATTTCGCTGTCGCCAGGAAAAAGTCTTTCTCGGGCGTTGGCTCGTGTGGTCGACATCTGCTCGTTGCTTTCCCCGCCGGCCACCAACGCAGCGTCGCCTGAAAGGCTCCGCGTCAGCTTAAGCATCCGAATGACCAGCCTGCGACGTCGCGTAAGCTCCATGTCGGAAACCCGACGAAGATCGCACTTTAAGCCGCTGTTTTCACGCGAATAACCCGGTTCCTGAGCGGCAGATCTGAAATCGTCTCTCAACTAGCGCGGCTATGGGAACTTCGGGTCAAGGCGTCGCCTTCAAGCCACGTCCATTCCAACCGGAGAGCCGACATGGCCACCGCCAAAACGCCCGCGAAATCCGCATCCAAAACCGCCAAGTCGCGCCGTACGCGCCGAACCGGTCGTCGCGACCCGCTCGCCATCCGCTTGCTCAAGGCCGACCATCGCGAGGTGGAGGCGATGTTCGACGAGTACGAGCAACTGGAGAGCGATCGCGAGAAGCTGGCCCTCTTCAACAAGATCGCGCTGGCCCTGAAGGTCCACACCCAGATCGAGGAGGAGGTCCTCTATCCAGAGAGCCGCGGCGAGGTAGAAGACGACCTGATCGACGAAGCCTATGTCGAGCATGACGGCGCCAAGAAGCTGATCGCCGAGATCGAGGCGATGAAACCGGGCGAGGAATTCTACGACGCCAAGGTCAAGGTGCTCGGCGAATACATCAAGCACCACGTCAAGGAAGAGGAACAGCCCGGCGGCTTCTTCGCCCAGGCCAAGAAGGGCGACGAGGACCTGGAAGCGATGGGCGAGCGGATGGAGGCGCGGAAGGAGGAGCTGATGGCCGAGCTCGGCGGCCAGGCTGCTCACTAGACAGGCTGGAGATCCGGGCGCCCAGGCGGCGTCCGGACTTGGCCCGATGTTCCTGGCGGCGGAACGCCGCTCCACGCCGCGCCGTTGAGCCCACATGCCGGAGACGAACATGAGCCGAGACGACCGCCTGCGGATGCAGGACCCGCGCGAGCAGTACCCTAAGCCGCCCTTCCCGGCTCAGCCGCAGCCGGCGCCGGGCCTGGCCGCCAGGATGCATCCCAGGCCGGATCACGGCGAGGAAAGCTATCGGGGCGCGGGCAAGCTGGTTGGTCGCAAGGCGCTGATCACGGGGGCGGACTCCGGGATCGGCCGGGCAGCGGCCATCGCCTATGCCCGCGAGGGCGCCGACGTAGCCATCGGCTACCTGCCCAGCGAGGAGAGCGACGCCCGCGAGGTGGTCGCCCTGATCGAGGCCGAGGGCCGCAAGGCCGTCGCCCTGCCCGGCGACATCAAGGACGAGGCTTTCTGCCGGGACCTTGTGGCCCGGGCGGTGGAGGCGCTGGGCGGGCTCGACATCCTGGTCAACAACGCCGGCAAGCAGGTCAGCCGGCCCGACATCGCCGCCATCGACAGTGAGCAGTTCGACCACACGCTGAAGACCAATCTCTACGCCATGTTCTGGATCACCCAGGCGGCAAGGCCCCACCTGCGGCCCGGCGCGGCGGTGATCAACACCGCTTCGGTCCAGGCCTATGAGCCGTCCGACAACCTGCTCGACTACGCCACCACGAAGGCCGGCATCGTCGCCTTCACCAAGGCCCTGGCCAAGCAACTGATCAAGGCCGGCGTGCGGGTCAACGCCGTGGCGCCGGGGCCGTTCTGGACCGTGCTGCAGCCCAGCGGCGGCCAGACCCAGGAAAAGGTCCAGCACTTCGGCGAACATTCGCAGTTCGGCCGGCCGGGCCAGCCGGTCGAGATCGCGCCGGTCTATGTGCTGCTCGCCTCGCAGGAAGCCAGCTTCACGACCGGCGAGGTCTATGGCGTCACCGGCGGCGCGGGCATCGCCTGACGCCGCCGCGATCGCGGTTCGGAGCCCGCCCATGGAAGCTTGGACGCCCTATTGCGGAGCTGGTCCCTCGCCCGCCGAGGCCTGGGGTCGCTGGAACCTCGACCCGCTCCTGCTGGGCGCGCTGGCGATCGCCACGGCCTGCCTATGGATCATGCTCCCCACGCGGCGCGGACCGGGCATCGCGGCCATGGCGGTGCTGGCGGTAAGTTTCGCCTCGCCTCTATGCGCGCTGAGCTCGGCGCTGTTCTCGGCCCGAACGCTGCACCATGTGCTGCTGACCAGCCTGGCCGCGCCGCTGCTGGCCTGGACCTTGCCGCGCCTTGGGCGGTCGAGAAGCCTTGCACCGGCGAGCCTCGCTTTCGCAGCCGTCTTCTGGCTATGGCACGCCCCGGCGTTCTATGAGGCCGCCCTGGCCAACGACGGCGTCTACTGGCTGATGCAGGCCAGCCTGCTGGCCTCGGCGACGCTGTTCTGGCGGACCGTGCGCGCAGCCCCGGCTCCCGCCGCCGTGGCGGCCCTGCTGGCCACCACCGTGCAGATGGGGCTGCTGGGCGCCCTGCTGACCTTCATGCCTCGCGCCCTCTATGCCCCGCACGCCCTGACGACCGCAGCCTGGGGCCTGTCGTCGCTGGATGACCAGCAGTTGGCGGGCCTGCTGATGTGGATCCCGGCGGCCGGCGCCTATCTGGCGGCGGCGCTGGTGGTGCTGGGGCGGCAGCTGCGCGGCGCGGCGAGCCTCGTCGCCCGATGATCGATCGGCTGATCGAGAACATCTTCGAATGGGCCGCGGGCCACGCCGATGAGGGCCGCTATTCGCCCGTGGCCATCGTCTTTCACTGGACCATGGCGGCGCTGGTGATGTTCCAGCTTGGCCTGGGGTGGTGGATGGGCCGACTGCCCGCAGGCGAACGGATGCAGGCCGCCTACGGGGCGCACTACCTGGTCGGGGTGCTGATGCTGGTTCTGGTCCTGGGCCGCGTCGGCTGGCGACTGTTCGCGCCGGCGGTGATCAACGACGCCGACAAGCCCGGCTGGGAGAGCACGGCGGCCCATGTCACCCACTACGTCTTCTACACCTGCCTTTTCGGCCTGCCGCTGACCGGCTGGGCCATGGTGTCGGCCACGAGCCGGGAGACCGAGCTGACCCTGCTGAACCTCGCGCCCTGGCCGCTGCTGCCGTTCGGCGAGCTGTCGCATTCGACGCTTTGGACCATCGAGGCCGTCGCGGAATGGCTGCACTGGGGCCTAGCCCTCAGCCTCGCCGCCATGATCCCGATCCATGTAGGGGCGGCGCTGAAGCACCACCTCATCGATCGCGACGACGTCCTTCACGGGATGCTGCCGATCCTGCCGCAGCGGCCTCGACAGCGGACGCGCTGGCAGCGCCGCTGGCGGGCGCTGGAGAGGCAGGTTGCCTCTCTGACCAAGCCGCTAAGGCGGCGGCTTCGTCTTCGGTAAGCTTGCCGGCGATCGTCGTCATCACGCCGCGCGGGTCGTTGCGGCGCGTAGCGCGTTTCCAGCGGTCCAGTTGGTCGCGCGTGTAGGCGGCCGGTTGCCCGGCCAGCGCAGGCTGGCCAGCGCCGACGCCCTGAGCCTGGGCGCCATGGCAGGCGGCGCAGGGGGCAAGGCCACGCTCCGGATCGCCCTGCGTCCAGAGCACCGGCGGCGGGACGCTGGAAACCGGACCGGCCGCGACCGGCAGGCTGGCGTAGTACGCCGCGACGGCTCGCCTGGCGCGGTCGTCCAGCGGCTTGGCGACCGGTCCCATCACCTTGTCGGGGCGAATGCCCGAGGCGTAGTCCTCCATCTGCTTCTGCAGGTAGCCGGCGTCGAGCCCGGCCAGGCGCGGAACCGAGACGCCGTCGCCCATGCCGTCGAGCCCGTGGCACGAAAAGCAGGCCTTGGACGCTCCGCCCGCGCCGCCGCTCATGGCGATGGTGCGCCCGTCAATGCTGAGCATGGCGTCGGTGCGGGCCGCCTCCCGATCGCAGGCGGCGAGCGCGGCGATCATGGCCGCGAGAAGGAAGGCAGAACTGCGCACTCGCCCTAAACCCTGCGGAACCGCGACCGTTCCGACGGGTTGAGCCTTCGGGTTCTCAAAGGGGCGTTGGTGATCGTCGGAAGCAGGACAGCGAGCGCGGCGATGATCGGCCTGGCAGGAGCGACCCTGGTCGCCTGCGCCGACAAGTCGGTTCCACCGCGCCAGCTGGCCGGCGCGGATGCCGCCCGGGGCTTGAAGCTGATCCAAGCCGAGGGTTGCGGCGCCTGCCACAGGATTCCCGGCGTGAAGTGGCCTCGCGGCGCGGTCGGCGGACCGCTGGACGACCTTTCGACGCAGGCGCTGATCGCCGGCCGCTTCCCCAATCGCCCCGACGTCATGATCGCCTGGCTGCGCGACGCGCCGGCCATGTCGCCCGACACCGCCATGCCCGCCTCGGGCCTGACGCAGGACCAAGCCCGCGACGTCGCGGCCTATCTCTATTCGCTCGATGCAGACTGACGCGCCGCCCGCCCACGAAAGCCTGAAGGGCTGGCCGCCGCCGGCGCTGGACCCGGCGGGGCCGTTCGCCGCGCCGCTGAACAGCCTGACCTGGGGCCTGCTGGCCATGACCGCCGCGGTGCTGCTCGTCGTGGTGGTCGCCGTGGCCCTGGCGCTCTTCGCGCCCCGCGCCTGGCGGCGGAAGCTGGGCGGCGAGCGGCTGGTCTGGATCGCGGGGCTGGCCTTTCCGGTCGTGGTGCTGAGCGCCCTGCTGGTCTGGGGCCTGTCGCTGACAAACCGTCTGAGCGAGCCGCCCCGCCCCGGGGAACTGCGTATCCGGGTCACCGGTGAAATGTGGTGGTGGCGGGTCGGCTATCTCGACGCCAGCGGTCGCGAAGCCTTCCAGGACGCCAACGAGATTCACATTCCGACCGGCCGTCCGGTCGCCCTCGAACTGGAATCCACCGATGTTATCCACAGCCTGTGGATTCCACGCCTGAACGGCAAGCTCGACATGATCCCCGGCCGCCGCAACATCCTGCGCATCCAGGCCGACAAGGCCGGCGAGTATGGCGCGCAGTGCGCCGAGTTCTGCGGTGGTCCGCACGCTCTGATGGCCCTGGTGGTGGTCGCCCATGCGCCGGCCGACTACGAGGCCTGGAAGGCGCGGCAGGCGGCGCCGGCCGCCCCGGCCCCGGCCCATACGGCGGGCAAGGCGGTGTTCGATCGCGCCGGGTGCGGCGCCTGCCACGCCATCCGGGGAACCGACGCCAACGGCCTGGCCGGTCCCGACCTGACCCATGTCGGCTCGCGCCGCACCCTGGGCGCGGGCGTGCTGCCCAACAACCAGGGAACCCTGGCCGGCTGGATCGGCGACAGCCAGGCGATCAAGCCCGGCAACCGCATGCCGGCCTATCCGGTGCTTAAGGGCCAGGAACTGCGCGATCTTTCCGCCTACCTGGAGAGCCTGAAGTGAACGGCCCTCCTCCGGCGTCCGAGACCGGCTTCGACACCGCCCTCTACGAGCGCTTCCCGACCAGGGGCCGCCGCCCCAAGGGCGAGTTGGAAAGGCTGGAGGCGATCTGGTGCGCGCCCAAGGGCTGGCAATGGATCACGGTAATCAACAACAACTATGTCGGCGTCTACTATGTGGGCGCGGCCATGCTGTTCTTCGTGCTGGCCGGCGTGCTGGCCCTGTTGATGCGCACCCAACTGGCCCTGCCGATGCAGGGCGTGCTGGCCCAGGAGACCTACAACCAGATCTTCACCATGCACGGCACGGTGATGATGTTCCTGTTCGCCGTGCCGGCGGTCGAGGCCCTGGGCGTGCTGCTGCTGCCACAGATGCTGGGCGCGCGTGACCTGCCCTTTCCGCGCCTGTCGGCCTACGCGTTCTGGGCCTACCTGATCGGCGGCCTGGCGTTCTTCTGCTCGCTGTTCTTCGGCCTGGCGCCCAACGGGGGCTGGTTCATGTATCCGCCGCTGACCTCGATGACCTATTCGCCGGGGATCAACGCCGACTTCTGGCTGCTGGGCATCGGCTTCATCGAGATCTCGGCGATCGCCGGAGCGATCGAGATCATCGTCGGCGTCTTGAAGACCCGCGCACCGGGCATGACCCTCGACAAGCTGCCGGTGTTCGCCTGGGCCATGCTGGTGTTCGCCGGCATGATCATCATCGCCTTCCCGTCGGTCATCCTGGCCACCACACTGCTGGAGCTGGAGCGCGCGCTGGGCTGGCCGTTCTTCGACGCGGCGCGCGGCGGCGACCCGATGCTGTGGCAGCACCTGTTCTGGTTCTTCGGCCACCCCGAGGTCTATATCATCTTCCTGCCTGCGGCCGGGGCGATGTCGACCATCGTGCCGGCCGTGGCCCGCACCCCGCTGGTCGGGCACTGGATGGTGGTGCTGGCCTTCCTGGCCACGGGCTTCATCAGCTTCGGCGTCTGGGCCCACCACATGTTCACCACCGGACTCCCGGGCGTCTCGATTGGCATGTTCTCGGCCGCCTCGATGGCCGTCAGCCTGCCGGCCGGCGTGCAGGTGTTTTCCTGGATCGCCACGGTCGCCTCGGGCCGGATGAAGTTCAACGCCCCTGGCCTTTTCGTGCTGGGCTCGCTGCTGATCTTCGTCATGGGCGGCCTGACCGGGGTGATGGCGGCCATGGTTCCGTTCGACTGGCAGGCCCACGACACCTATTTCATCGTCGCCCACCTACACTACGTGCTGATCGGCGGCATGGTGTTTCCGCTGTTCGCGGCGATCTATTACTGGACGCCGATGGTCTCGGCCCGGCCGCTCAGCGAGCGCCTGGGGCGCTGGACCTTCTGGCTGATGTTCGCCGGCATGCACCTGGCCTTCCTTCCCATGCACCTGACCGGCCTTATGGGCATGCCAAGGCGCGTCTACACCTATGCCGCCGGCCGCGACTGGGAGTGGCCCAACCTGATCTCGACGCTCGGCGCCTTCGTCTTCGCCGCTGGGGTGCTGATCTGGGTGATCGACATGATCCGCAACTTCCGGCCGTTCGGGACAAGCGAAGCGGGCAACGTCTACGGCGGCGGGGGGCTGGAGTGGCTGCCGGCCGGGCTCTATTCCACGCGCAGCATCCCGGTGGTCAGGTCGCTCTATCCGCTGTGGGATCAGAAGAACCTGGCCCGGGACGTCGCGGCCGGCCGCTACTTCCTCCCCGGCGCGCCGACCGGCGGACGCGAGACCCTGGTGACCAGCCCCGTCAACGCCGAGCCGCAGCACCTGCTGCGCATGCCCGTACCATCGGGCTGGCATGTCTGGGCGGCGGTGTTCACGGCGGGCTTCTTCCTGCTGCTGACCGTTCAAGCCTACGCAGCCTCGGTGCTGAGCGGCGTGCTGGGCATCGCCTGCGTGCTGCGCTGGTGCTGGTTCCTCGACCATCCGCTGCCGCAAAAGCAAGTCGACGTCGGGGCCGGGATCGAACTGAAGACCTATGCCAGCGGTCCGTCCAGCACCGGCTGGTGGGCCATGGTGGTGACCCTGGTCGTCGGCGGCATGGTGTTGGCCATGTCGGTTTTCTCCTACGTCTTCCTCTGGAGCCGCAATCCCGAAGCCTGGCGACCGCCGCCGGAGGTCTCCTCGCTCGTGATCGCCGCGGTTTCGGCCTCCGTGGCGGCGGTCCTGGCCTGGCTGGCGAGACGAGCCCTGAACCGGCCCTGGCTGGCCACCGCCATGGTGCTGGCCGCCGCTGGACTGCTGGTCCTGGCCTTCGGCGTCGACCTGTCGGCCTGGAGAGGCGGCGGCCTTGAGCCTCACGCCAGCGCCCAGGGCGCCATCGTGTACGCTATCCTGTCCTGGCAGGGCTTCTTCGTCGCCGTGGCGGCGATCATGGGCCTGTATGTGCTGCTGCGCCGGCTGTACGGCTATGTCGGACCCGATCGCCCAGCGACCATCGAGCTGGTCGGCCTGTTCCTGGGCTACACCGCGGCCCAAGCGCTGGTGGGTCTTTGCGTGACGCGACTGTTCCCCGGCGGCCTGTCATGAAGACCTGGCTGTCGCTGCTGGGCGGACTGGCCGTCTGGGCGGGGCACTTCCTGGCCGCCTACGTGATCGCCAGTATCGCCGAGATCGCCGATCCGCAGCACCGCCAGCCGCTGATGATGGTGTTCGTGGCGCTGACGATCGCCTGCGTGCTGGCGGCCTCGGCATTGGCCCTGCGCTCCTGGCGGACCACTCGCCAGGGCGTGTTCGTACGGCGGCTGTCGGCCTTCGGTTCGGCGGTCGCCGCCGTCGCGATCGTCTGGCAATCGCTTCCCGTCTACTGGGCGCGGTAACTAGGCCGAACGCGGCCGCTCCGCATACGCCTCGAACAACCTGCGCAGCAGCACGACCGACCTGTCGATCTCCTCGGGATCGGGTGCGAGGACCCGGGCGATCGACAGGCCGCGAGCGGCCCAGACCACCAGGCGCATGGCCGTCTTGGACCCCGGACCGGCGTCCCCGAACCAGCGGCCCAGGAGATCGAGCGCGTTCTGCTCGATCTCGGCCTGCAGCGGCGCCAGGCGCGCGGCGAGGTCGGGGTCGCTGCGCGAGCCCTGCAGGATCTCCAGAACCGCCACGCCTGACGGACGGCTCAAAACCTCCCAGACGATCTCCGGAAAGGCGTAGAGACGCTCCTTTGGATCGGCGATGGCCGACAGCCGCGCATCGTAGATCGCCACCTCGTCGTCGAACACCGAGCGCACCACGAAGGTCATCAGGTCCACCCTGGTGGGAAACTGATGCAGCATCGCGCCCCGGCTCAGCCCCGCCTCCTGGGCCACCAGCAAGGTGGTGGTCGCCGCGTAGCCGCGCGCGTGCAGGCAGGCGATGGCGGTTTCCAGCAGGATGCGGCGGGTCTCGGCGCTGCGTTCGGCCTGGGTGCGCCGCCGGGGACGGATCTCGACACTCTGAGTCATCCCGCGAACATCCGCGCAACCGCCCGTTCGGTCCAGCCCCCTTTCCCTTCGCGTCAGCGCGCCTTGGCCTCCTGCGACCTGGCGACTGCAAAAGACGAGCGGGCGGACCAAAGGGAGACAGATCCGCCCGCTCGCAGCGAGCCCTAGAAGCTCAGGCTCAGCTTGGCGCCGACCGTGCGGAAGGCGTCGGGGCTGACGATCTTCTCGTAGCCGCCGGCGTTGATCAGGGTCAGCGAGGGGTAAGGCGCGTAGAAGCGCTTATCCAGAAGGTTTCGGGCGTAGAGCCCCAGCCGCCAGGCGCCGTTGTCGCGACCGACGCCGATGTTGGCGTTGAGCATGCCATAGGCCTTCACCATCGCCTTCGGGTCGGCGGTGATGGCGTAGCTGTCGTCGCGCCACGACCAGTTGGCGCTAGCGTCGAGCTTGAGGTCCGCGCCCACCGGCCGCTCGTAGGCAAGGTTGGCGTTGTAGCTCCACTTGGGCGCATTGGTCAGGCGCGCGCCAGCATAGTTGGCCACATAGGTCCCAGCCGATCCCGGCAGCAGATAGCAGCCCTGCCCCGTCGTCGGCGAGATCGGCTGGCCGGTGTAGCAGGCGCCCGTATAGTCCTTGAACTGGGCGTCGCTGTAGCTGACGCTGCCACCGACGGTCAGACCCCGCGCCAGGCGGATCGAGGTCTCGACCTCGACGCCCTGCGCCCGCATCAGGCCGGCGTTGGTCAGGCCAAGGCGCGGCGTGGCCGAGGTCAGGTCCAGCGCCTGGGCCTGGAAGTCGCTGAAGTCGGAACGATAGATCGAGGCGTTGAGAGTCATCCGGCCCTCCCACAGGGTCGACTTCACGCCAGCTTCCCAGCTTTCGACCGTCTCGGGACTGACGCGCTTGATCTGGCCGTTCAGGGAGTCGATGGCCGGACCCTTGTAGCCGGTGGCGTAGGTCGCATAGGCCATCAGGTCGCGGCTGGGCTGGAACTGCACGCCAAAGCGGCCCGAGACGTTGTCGGCCGAGACGGTCCCCTTGTAGGGCAGCAGCGTTCCATAGCTGAAGTAGCCGGGCACCGCCTTGACCGTGAGGTCGCCATACACCTCGTCGTTGGTGTAGCGAAGCCCGCCGATCAGCTTGAAGACGTCGGTCAGGGCGTAGGTCGCCTGGCCATAGGCGGCATAGCTCTCGGTGCGGCTGCTCTGCAGGCGCTCGCCGTAGAGCACCGCCGGCGGCATGGCCGCATTGCCGGTCGAGAACTTCAGGAAGTCGCCCTTCTGGGTGGTCCAGGCCTTCACCTCGGTCTTCAGGTAATAGAGGCCCGCGACGTATTCGAGCTTGCCGCCCGACGGCGAGGTGATCCGGAATTCCTGGGTGAACTGGTCGCTATCGAGCCCGCCGTCGCTGTAGTTGAAGATGTCGATCGGGGCGTGGTCGATGTCGGTAAGCTGGGTCATCTCCGAGGCGCGATAGGCCGTGATCGAGGTCAGGGTGAAGTCGCCGAGCTTCCAGTCGGCCTGACCCGAGATCCCGCGCACGGCGGTGTCAGCCTTCCAGTCGCCGTCCTGGAAGCTGATGTAGGCATCCTTACCCGGCTTCTGGGCGAAACCGGCGAACAGGTTGTTGTAGCGCGGGTTGATCCCCAGGCTCTCGATGATCGGGGCATCGCGGGCGAAGGCCTCCTGATAGTCGGCTGCCACGGTGACGGTCAGGGCGTCGGTCGGCTGGATCAGCACCTTGGCGCGCAGCCCCTTGGCCTCACGGTCGCCGACCGCGCCGTCCTTGCGCACGGCGTAGGGGATGGCGCCGTCCTGGCTGCTGTAGAAGCCCGACAGGCGGATGGCGGCCCTCGCCCCCAGAGGGAGGTTGGCGACGCCGCGCGCGATGCTCTCGTCGCGCTCGCCGTAGGACAGGTTCAGCTCGCCGGAGGTCTGCTCCAGGCGCGGGTTCTTGGTGACGATCTGGATGACGCCGGCCGAGGCGTTCTTGCCGAACAGCGTGCCCTGCGGGCCGCGCAGCACCTCCACGCGCTCCACGTCGGCGAAGCCGGCCGCGCCGGGATCGCGCGGCAGGCCGATGATCACGCCGTCGACCACCAGGCCCACCGTCTGCTCTACGCCGCTGTCATAGGTCTGGGTGCCGACGCCGCGGATCTGGTAGCCGCCGCCGTTAGACACCGGATTGGTCGACGAGAAGGTGACGTTCGGCGCCAGGTACTGGATGTCGGAGGCCTCGCGGAAGTTCGACTTCTCCAGCGTCTGGCCCGAGACCGCCGTCACGGCCACCGGCACGTCCTGCAGGCGCTGGGCGCGCTTGGTGGCGGTGACGATGATCGCATCGAGGCTGGTGACCGCCGATGCCGGCTGCGCCTCTTGGGCATGGGCGCCGGCAGCGCCAAAGAGGCTCATCATGGCCGAGCCCAGCAGGGCGGCGCGGTAGGTAAGTCGCATTGGTTCTTCTCCCCCGTTCGTGTTCTTCGAGTACGTGCTTCATCGCGCCGACGCCGGCAGACGTCGGTTGCGCTGTTCTGATTGTCTGGAGGGTCCCGACCGACCGGGACCGCGCCGCTACGGCTTGGCCGTCAGGGCCTTCAGCTCGGCGTCGACCTTGCCGACGGCCTCTTCGCTGATCGCGCCGGAGGCGTAGGGCCGCAGCTGGCGCAGGCTCATCGCCTTGAACTGCTCGAAGGCCGGGTGCTTGGCGAGGTTGGGCAGGGTCTTGTCGAGCACTGCCTTGGCGGCGGGATCGGCGACCACTTCGGCCAGGGGCGTGTCGGCCGAATAGGCCGGGACAGCGGTCTGGGCGGCGGGCGGCGCCGTGGTCTGGGCCAGGGCGGGCGCGGCCGCCAGAAGGGTCACGGCCAGGGCCGTCGCGATGCGCATGCTGTTTCTCCCGCGGAATGGTCGCTGAGGACCTTTTGTTTGTTGCCGAAACGATTGGACCACAACTAACATGCAGTCAAGACCGCTTGTAAATGGAAACGCCTGCATGCGCCCGTTCCCTCCTTTCCGCACTGTGTCGCCTAGGCGGAGGACCCTGCCGCTGGTGGGCCTGCTGGCGCTGAGCGCCCTGCCCGCGATCGCCGCGCCCACCTTGATGCCGCAGCCGCGTCAGACGAACTGGAGCCAAGGCGTGCTGCCCATCGACGGGGCCTTCGCCGTCTCCTGGAAGGATTGCGGCGATCCTCGCCTGCCCGCTGCCGCCCGCCGCCTGCAGGACGACGTTCTGAGCCTGACCGGCATGGCCTTGACTGGGCGCCAGGGTCCGTCCCTGGCCGTGTCCTGCCGGCGCTCGCCAAGGGGCGGCGATCCGCGCGCCGAAGAGGCCTATCGCCTGACCGTCGCCGCCGACGGCGTGAGGCTGGAAGCCGGTGGTGCGCTGGGCGTGCTGCGGGGCCTGGCGACCCTGCGCCAGCTGGTCGAGACCAAGCCTCCCGGCGCGACCCTTGCCTACGCCACCATCGACGATGCGCCACGCTTCGCCTGGCGCGGCCTGATGATCGACACCGTCCGCCATTTCGTCACGCTCGACACGATCAAGCGGCAGATCGACGCAATGGAGCGGGTCAAGCTCAACGTCCTGCACCTGCATCTGTCCGACAACGAGGGCTTCCGTGTCGAAAGCCGGCGCTATCCCAAGCTGCAGACGGCGGGAGACGGGCAGTTCTACACTCAGGACCAGGTGCGCGAGCTGGTCACCTACGCCGCCGAGCGAGGCGTGCGGATCGTGCCCGAGTTCGACGTGCCAGGGCATGGCGGGGCCATCGCCCAGACCTATCCGGAGTTCACCCTCGCCCAGCCCAAGCCGGCCAACGCTTTCGCCGCCCTGGACCGCGCCCTGGATCCCACGCGGGAGGAGACCTATCGCTTCCTCGACCGCCTGCTGGGCGAAATGGCCGCCCTTTTCCCGGACGCCTATTTTCATGTCGGCGGCGACGAGGTCAGCGACGCGGTGTGGCTCGACCACCCCCACGTGCAGGCCTTCATGAAGGCCCAGGGCCTGGCGTCGAAGCAGGCGCTGGAGGCGCGCTTCCACCAGCGGGTGGCGGCGATCATGCGCAAGCACGGCAAGACGATGATCGGCTGGGAGGAAGTCGCCGTCACCGGGACCGTGCCCAAGGACGTGGTCGTGCAGGCCTGGCAGACCTCGAACGCCACGGCACACGCGGTCAAGGCCGGCCACCGGACCATCGTCTCGGCCGGCTACTATCTCGACCTGCTGGAGCCGGCCGCCTTCCACTACCAGTACGATCCGCTGGACACCGGCGCGGCGGGCCTGACTCCGGCCGAGGCCGAGATGGGCCGCAAGCTTAGCCCGCTGATGGCGGCCGTGCTGACCGACGCCCTGGTCGCCAAGCCCCTCCCTCCGCTGACGCCGGACGAGGAAGCCCTCGTCCTTGGCGGTGAAGCCGCGCTCTGGGGCGAGACCCTCAGCGACGAGATGATCGACAAGGCGCTGTGGCCGCGCGCCGCCGCCATGGCCGAACGCTTCTGGTCGCCGCGCGAGATACGCGACACCGCCGACCTCTACCGCCGCCTTCCGATGGTGCAGGACCAGTTGCGGCTGCAAGGCCTGCAGGACGGCGCCGTCCAGGCCCGGATGGCCGCGCGCCTGGCGCCCGGCGACACCGAGGCGGTCATGACCCTGCTCGACCTCGTTGGCCCGACGCGAAACATGGCGCACAACCATCGCATCCTGGCGGCCCTTCGCGGCCAGAAGATCGTGCAGGAGCTCAACGGCCTGGCCGACGCCGCGCCGGTAGACAGCCTCGTCGCACGGCGCTTCGAGGCCCGCGCCAGGGCCTACGCCGCCGGCGATCGCGGCGAGGCCGCCGCCCTGCGCGCCGACCTTCAGACATGGCGCGCCAACCACGCCCGCTTCCAAGCGGTCGCCAAAGGTCGCCCGGCGCTGGAAGCCGCCCTGCCGATCTCGACCGACATCGCCGCCCTGGCCACGGCGGGCCTGCAAGCCATGGATGCCGCCGAGACCGGCAAGCCGCTGTCGCAGGAAGACCTGGCGGCGGCCGAGGCGGTGCTGACGCGGGTAACGGCTTTCGAAGCGGCGTCGGCCCGGCCGCTGTTCAGCTTCCTGGGCAAGCAGCCGCCGGCCGACCTGATCATCAAGATCAGTCCTGGAGTCCGCGCGCTGTTGACGGCGGCGCGCTAGGCATGGCGGGAGCTAAACCGCGCCGCACCCAGGCCGAGCGCAGCGACGAGACAAGAGCCCGGGTGCTGGAGGCGGCTATCGGCTGCCTTCACCGCCATGGCTACGCGGCGGCCACCGCCCTGCTGGTGGCCCGCGAGGCCGGCGTCAGTCGCGGCGCGATGCTGCACCAGTTCCCCACGAAGGTGGACCTGATGCTGTACGTGGTCCGCGCCGTCTATGACCGAGAAGTCGCCGAGTACGTGACCCGCCTGCGGCCCGTGCGCGACCTGCGCGAGCAGGTGCTGGCCCTGCCCGAGCTGGTCTGGGACGTGCTGAGCCGGCCCTCCGGCGTGGCGGTGCTGGAAATCCTGCAGGGCTCCCGCAGCGACCCGCAACTGGCCGAGCGCCTGCTGCCGCTGCAGGACGCCATCGAGATCGAGGCCCTGGCCTGGACGGCGCGCTATGACGCTGTGTTCGGGGCGCCGGTGGCCCAGGACCTGATCCGGATCATCGTCTGGTCCATCCGGGGCCTGTCGGTCGCCCAGACGCTCGAAGGCGACGCCGACCTGCGCAAGTCGGTGCGGCTGCTGCGCGAGATGATCGCCGCGTCGCTGCCCACGGTTCAGGGCGGCGAGACGCCGTTCGCCGCGCGCTCGGCGACGTCCAGCCTGGCTCGCCAGGGATCGGCCACGCCTACGAAGGCGCCGTCCGGGCGTACGTCGAGCAGGCGATCACCGACCGCGTCATAGCGAGGCCAGGCGGCCAGGGCCGGGCCGTTAGGATCACCGGTCCGCGCGAAGTTGCTCCAGTAGTCCGCGAGCTTGCCGGCGACCGCGCGGTCCGCCGCGGTCGTCGCCGGACCGTAGACGGCGTCCAGCCGGTCGAAGACATAGGCCACCTCGGTCGAGTGATTGGCGCCGTAGCGCGATCCCGCCTGAGCGGCCGGCGCGACGTAGCCGAAGCGATACTCCCACACCTTCGCGCCCTTGGCCGCCATGGCGCGGGCTGCGAAGCGGGCCGGCTCGACCATGTTGCGATCGCCGCCTATGGCCTGGTTGAGCGCATCCATCTTCAGCTTGCCGTCCGGGTCGTAGACGGCCCGGGCACGTTCGGCCTCGGCGCCAAAACGGGCGAAAGCCGCCTCGCGGGTCGGCGTGAAGTCGAGGCTGAGATCGGCGCTGGTGGCGCCCACGATCAGCGGGACCTTGTGCTGACGACCGTGGGCGAAGGTCTCTTCCGGCGTCTCGACGATCAGTCGTCCGTCGACCACCGGTCCCGAATAGTGCGCGCCCTCACCCTGGAACACCAGGGTCGCCATGCTGAGGTCGCCGTTGATTTTCTGGGCCGGCAAGGCGCGCAGGGCCGCCAGGGACGCAGCGTCCACGCCCTTGACGCCCAGGCGCTCGGCGAAGACGACGCCGACCTTTTCCGCCGACGGCGTCCCAGGCAGGTCCTGCGCCAGACGACGCTCGCGCGCCAGGAACCGCCGACCGGCGCCGGACTGGACGATCGCCTTGTCGAACAGGCCCTTCGCCCTGGGCGCTCCCAGCAGCAGGTTGATCGAAATGCCGCCGGCAGAACCGCCAACCACCGTGACATTCCTGGGATCGCCCCCGAAGGCGGCGATGTTGCGGCGCACCCAGGCCAGGGCGGCCATCTGGTCCATCAGGCCGTAGTTGCCGGTCGCCTCTCCTGAGGCCTCGGCGGTCAGGCCGGGATGGCCGAAAAAGCCCAGCCGCCCCAGACGGTAGTTGAAGGTCACGAACACCACGCCGCGCCGGGCCATGGCGTCGCCGAAGGTCTCAGGCGACGACGAGCCGCCGTTGACGAAGGCGCCGCCGTGGATCCAGACCATCACCGGCAAGCGCTTGCCGGCCTTGACGCCATCCGGTCGCCAGACGTTGAGATAGAGGCAGTTCTCCGACTGCGGGGCCGGTTCGGGCGAGCCAGGCATGCGGCCCTGGATGCAGTCCGGCGCCATGGTCGAGGCGTCTCGCAGGCCGCTCCACGGCTTCGCCGGCCTCGGCGCCCGCCAGCGCAGGTTTCCGACCGGGGCCGCGGCATAGGGCACGCCCTTGAACGCGATCACGCCGTCGACGACGGCGCCTTGCAGCGCCCCGCCCTCGACCTTGGCCACCGGCGCGGCGATCATCGCCGCCAGCATCAGGGCCGCGACGCTCATCGGCTTGCACCCTGGGTCGCCGCCGTCAGCTTCGCCTTGCCCGGCAGGTCCCGCGAGCCGGCGGCCTTGCCGACATAGAGGTCGTAAGCGCCCGCCTCGCGGCTCCAGCCGCCGGCCTTGGCGTCCCACGAAAGCAGCAGACGCGGGTCGGCCGTGATGGTCACCTGCCGGCTCTCGCCTGGCGCCAGCTCGACCCGCGCCCAACCGGCCAGGCGATGAACGCCGCCGGGCGGAGCGACATAAAGCTGGGCGACCTCGGCTCCGGCGCGCTCGCCGGTATTGGTCAGGGTAAAGGTCGCCGACAGGCCCTCTCCGCCCTGCGCGGCCAGCTTCGAATAGCCAAAGCGGGTGTAGGTCAGGCCGTGGCCGAACGAGAACAGCGGCCGGGCCTTGGTGCGCTCGAACCAGCGGTAGCCGGCGTCTGCGCCTTCGGGGAAATCAAGGGCGAAGGGCGCGACCTTGACGCCTAGGCCAAGCGGGGCGCGCTTGGCGGTCGGGTCGAGGCCCGGCACCTGCGGCCGGGGCAGTTGCTCCATCGTCGCCGGGAAGGTCATCGGCAGGCGACCCGAGGGCGAGACCTCGCCGGTCAGGATCCTGGCGATGGCCGGGCCGCCGCGTTGCCCTGGATACCAGGCCTGCAGCACCGCCCCGACCTTGGACAGCCAAGGCATCAGGATCGGGTTGCCGGTCTCCAGCACCACAGCCGTCTTCGGATTGGCCGCGCCGACGGCGGCGATCAGCTCGTCCTGGCCATAGGGCAGACCGGGGCTCAGAGCGTCCATGCCCTCTTCCTCGGCGCGGGTGGCGAAGACGATGGCGAGGTCGGCATCCTTGGCGAGGGCTGCGGCGCGAGCCGGGTCGCCGCCGTCGTCAAAGATGATCTGCGCGTCGGGTCGAAGGGCCCTCAACGCCTCCAGCGGCGAGGAAAGGCCGTATACCGGCGACAGGACGGCGGCGATGCCTTCCCTGCCCCGCTTGTCGAGGAAGTGGCCGCCATAGGGCATCACCTGCGAGGAACCGCCGCCCGACAGCACGCCCCTGTCGGCGAAACCGCCGATGACGACGATCTTCCTGACCTTGGTCGCCAGCGGCAGGACGCCGTCGTTCTTCAGCAGCACCATGCCCTGCAGGGCCACGCGCTCGGCGATCTCAGCGTGGGCGTCCTTGTCGATCGCGCCGCCGGGCGTGGCCGGATGGTCGATCGCGCCGACAGACTGGAAGCCGCGCACGATGCGCAGGGCGGCTTCGCGCACCCGCTCGGCCGAGACCTCGCCGCGCTCGACCGCCGCCTTCAGACCGCCGAAATAGGGTTCGTCCTGCGGCGACTCCTGGTCGAGACCGGCCGCCAGCGACGGCGCCAGGCTGTGCGAGGCGCCCCAGTCAGACATCACCCAGCCCGGATACTTCCAGTCGCCCTTCAGCACCTTGCCGAGCAGGAAAGGGTTCTCGCAGGCATATAGGCCGTTGATCCTGTTGTAGGCGCACATCACCGAGCCCGGCTTGCCGCGCGCGATGGCGATCTCGAAGGCCAGGAGGTCGCTTTCCCGCAAAGCCGCCTCGTCCATCCGCGCATCGTGCACGAAGCGCCCGGTTTCCTGGGCGTTGAGGGCGAAGTGCTTGACGGTCGAGACCACGTGGCGTCCCTGGATTCCAGCCACCTGGGCGCCGACGATCTGGCCGGCCAACAGCGGGTCCTCGCCGGCATATTCGAAGTTACGACCGTTGCGCGGCTCGCGGGTCAGGTTGACGCCGCCGGCCAGTTGCACGTTGAAGCCCTTGGCGTGGGCTTCGGCGCCCAGCATGTCGCCAGCCGCCCGGGCGAGGTCCAGGTCGAAGGTCGCCGCCAGGGCCAGGGTGGCCGGCAGCGAGGTGGCCTCGTCGCCGCGTCGCAGGAAACCGCCCAGATTGCCGACGCCGAGGCTGGCGTCCGACATCTGCTGGGCCGGCATGCCCACGCGCTCCACCGCCGGGACGTAGCCGGCCGAGCCCAACGCACCGGGCGGGGTGGACTTGCGCATGCTCTCGGGCACCGACGGCGGCAGGGGGATGCCCAGCGACAGGAGGCCAAAGCCAGCCTGGGTGCGCATCAGGCCGATCTGTTCGTCCAGGGTCATGGCGTCGACCATGGCCTTGGCGCGGGCGTCCGAGTCGGCGAGCGCCTGGGCGTGCGCCGCCGTCGTCAGGGTGGTGGTCATCAGCAGCAGTCCGACAAAGCGCTTCAACACAGGGGAAATCCTCGCGGCCCGCGGGCCGTTCACGTCGCTGGAAGGGCGGGAGAAGAAGGGCCGCGCTCAGCGGACCTTGAGCAGTCCGGCAGGCAGGCCTCGCCTGGCGATCGCCCCTAGGTGGCGGGCGCTGGGCTTGGGCGTGCGGGCGAAGGTGGTGCGGTCGACCGACACCAGGCCGAACTTGGGCCCATAGCCCGAGAACCACTCCCAATTGTCGAGCAGCGACCAGTGGATGTAGCCGCGCACGTCGATGCCGTCGCGCATGCAGGCGAAGACACCCGGCAAGGCCTTGTCGATGAAGGCGACGCGGCGCGCGTCGTCCTCGGTGGCGACACCGTTCTCGGTGACGTAGATCGGTTTCCTGGTGTGGCGGGCGACCGTGCGGATCACGCCTTCCAAGGCCTCGGGCGCGGCGGGATAGCCCATCTGACTGAGCTCGACGTTCTTGGGCGCCGGCAGGTCGGCGTCAGGACCCACCTCGGTCCAGGTGTAGTTCTGCACGCCGATGAAATCGCCTTGGGCGGCCAGCCACGGCAGCATCACCTGGGCCTGTTTGGCCTCTACGCCGCTGGCTCCCGACGCGGGGGCGCGCTCGTCGTTCAGCGACAGGGTGACCCCCACCGGATAGCGCCCGTTCGAGGCTTTGTGGATCGCCTCGTAGGCCCGTTCGTGAGCCTCGATCATGATCGGCTGCTGGACGCGGAAGTCGCCCAGCACCGGCGGCGCCCAGGCCGGTGCGCCGAGCGCGGCGGCGGCGGCCTTGCGCGAGGCCTCGATATAGGGCCGCAGCGGCCGAATGGCAGGAGACCAACTGACCAGCGCCCCGAGATTGGGTTCGTTGAAGGTCGAGGCGATGCCGATCAAGTCGCCCAGGTGCTGGCTGATCAGCGTGCAATAGCGAACGAAGGGCGCGACGCCGTCGCGGGTCTCGAAGCCGCCGCCGGCGGCGAACCAGCGCGGCGTCGTGAAGTGGTTGTAGGTGACGAAGGGCGTCATGCCGTGGCGTCGGATGGTTTCGAGCACCCGGCGGTAGTAGGCGATCGCGGCCAGCGATATCTGTCCGGGCTCCGGCTCGATCCGCGACCACTCGATCGAGAAGCGATGGGTGTTGAAGCCCAGCGACGCGGCCAGGGCGATGTCCTGGTCGACGCGGTTGTAGGCGTCGGCGGCGTCGCCCGAGGGTTCGCGGAAGATGGTCGGCTTGACGTGCTCCATCACCCAAAGGTCGCTGGCGTGGTTGCCGCCCTCGATCTGGTAGGCCGCTCCAGCCGTCCCCCAAAGGAAGGCCGGGGCCTCGCCCCGCGCCGCCGCGAGCGCCGGCGCGCTGGCTCCCGCCATCCCGGCCAGCAGGACCGCCCGTCTGTCGACACCCTGAACGCCCATAATCGCCTCCCTTTTTCTCAGGCTTGAGACGACCATAGACAACAATAATATGCAGTCAATCCTGCTTGTATATATCAATAGATCGGTCTGATCCGCGCTTCGGACGCTGATCGGCTTCATCGAAGCGTCGCACTAGGCGGGCACAGCGAAACCATGAAACAACATCAGAAATTGGGTCGCCGCGCCGCGGCCATGCTGGTCCTGGTCAGCGCCATCCCGGCCGCCGCCCTCGCACACCCCGGCCACGGCGTCGTCGCCGTTCCTCCCGCCGCCAAGCCAGGCAAGACCGCCTCGCCGATCGATCCCGCCAAGCGCCAGTGGCTGGCCGGCGACCACCACGTGCACAGCTGGTACAGCGCAGGGACCAAGCCGTCCGACGATCCGACCAAGCCGCCGACGCTGGTCAAGGCCGGAGACGCGGTCAATCCGATCACCACCAACGCCCGGATGGCCAAGCGCCACGGCCTGTCATGGATGGTCGCCACCGACCATGGCGGCCCCAACCATTCGCTGATGAACCGCGACGAGGCCTATCCCGAGCTGGTGCGCTCGCGCCGGATGACCCCCGACGTCCTGCAGTTCTGGGGCATGGAGCTCGACACCCCGGCCGCCGAGCATTCCAGCGTCATCGTGCCCCGCTCGGCCGGCGAGCGCGACGCCCTCTACGCCATAGAGCGCGACTACAACCGGCGCGAACCCTGGCCAGCCGATCCGGCGCGGGACACCGAAGGCTTCATGCTCGACGCCCTGCGCCAACTGGAGGCCCAGCCGAAGCCTCCGCTGGTGATCGCCAACCATCCCTCACGCACCGCCAGGGAGGTTGGAGCCTACGGCGCCTATTCGCCCGCCGAGCTGCGCGGCTGGAACGACACCGCGCCGCAGGTCGCTGTGGGCATGGAAGGCGCGCCGGGCCACCAGGCCGCGTCTCTGGCCGCTGATGGCGGCGTCCGCGCCGACGGCGAGCGCGGCGGCTATTCGCGCGCCCCGACCATGGGCGGCTTCGACCAGATGACCGCGCGGCTGGGCGGTTTCTGGGATTCCATGCTCGGCGAGGGCCGGCGGTTCTGGATCACCTCGACCTCGGACTCGCACCGCCACTATACCGACGGCGGCCACGACTTCTGGCCGGGCGAGTATTCCAAGACCTACGTCAAGGCCGCCCGAACCTACGACGACGTGCTGGACGGCCTGCGCAACGGTCGTGTGTTCGTGACATTGGGCGACCTGGTCTCGGCCGTCGACGTCACCGCTTCCGGCGCTGACGGCCGACAGCGCGCCGAGATCGGTGGAGAACTGAAGGTCGCCGCTGGCAGCGACGTCACCATCGTCATTCGCGTGCGCGATCCCAAGGGCGTCAACTTCGGCGGCGTCTCTCCCGAGGTTGCGCGCATCGACCTGATCGCGGGCGACGTCACCGGGCCGGCCGCCGACCGCAGCCAGGACAGCAATTCTTCCACCCACGTCGTCCAGCGCTTCACGTCCGGAACCTGGGTGCGCGACGGCCAGATGCTGTCGATGATCCATGTGCTCAAGGACGTGCGTCGCTCGGGCTATGTCCGGGTACGCGGGACCAGCGGAAATGAGCTGGAGCCCCTGGCCGACGAGCGCGGCGAGAACCCCTGGACCGACCTCTGGTTCTACGCCAATCCGATCTTCATCACGATCGCCCCGGCCACCAGCGGATAGCCGCTTTCGGTCGCTGCAAGCCTTGGGGCCGGGCTGTCACGACGGCTCGGCCCACGAAGATCCGAGCACGGATCAACACCACCCATCGTCGCAAACACTTCACATAAAACCCGGCCATAAACCTGTCCCCGGCGAGGCCTCTAGGCCCTCCCCCGCCTGACGACCGGCGGGGGAACCTCCCTGCGCCGTCGCAGACCGCGAGGATCGGGGCCATGAGAAAAGCCATCAAGTTCAAACTTCTGACCACGACGGCCTTGTCCGTCGCGCTGCTGGGCGCGGCCCAGGCCCATGCGGCCGAGACGCCCGCGCCGACGGCCGGGCCCGCCGTGGACGAGGTCGAGGCCATCGTCGTCACCGGCTTTCGCGAGAGCCTGCTGAAGGCTAGCGACATCAAGCGCCGCGCGGTCGGCAGCCAGGACGTCATCGTCGCCGACGACATCGCCGCCTTCCCCGACCTGAACCTGGCGGAATCTCTGCAACGCATTTCGGGCGTCACCATCTCGCGCGACGCCGGCGAAGGCCGCCAGATCGCCCTGCGGGGCCTGGGCCCAGACTTCACCCGCACCCAGCTGAACGGGATGGAGGTGCTGACCAACACCGCCTCGGGCATGGACAATCGCGGCTCGGTCAGCCGCTCGCGCTCGTTCGACTACTCGATCTTCGCCTCGGAGCTGTTCAACAAGGTCGTCGTCGAGAAGTCGTACGCCGCAGAGCAGGACGAAGGCGGCATCGGCGGCACCGTCGGCCTGTTCACCGCCAAGCCGTTCGACTATCGCGGCTTCAAGGCCGTGGCCTCGGTCAAGGCCATGAACAACGCCAACACCGACACCACCACGCCGCGCGTCGTCGGCCTGATCTCCAACCGCTGGGGCGATTTCGGCGCGCTGTTCTCGGTGGCCTACGGCAAGAACGACATCAACGAGTACGGCTACCGCAACTGGAACTGGACGCTGATCAACGCCGGCGCGGCCAATGTCGGCCCTGGCGTTTCGGCCGCCGACCGCGATCGCCTGGTCAACGCGACGGGCGCCAACCGCGTGCGCGCCTCGCAGGCCCAGACCTATTCGACCTGGTTCAACAAGCGCGAGCGCCTCGGCCTGACCACGGCCCTGCAGTACCATCCGGGCGAGCGCCTGACGCTGGACCTGGACCTGATGTACGGGACCCTGACCAACGACCGCGACGAGTTCCAGATGACCTCGGCCGGCGTAAACGCCCTGACCGGCAACATCACCGGGACCCAGCGCCTGAACTCGGTGGTGATCCAGGGCGACAGCCTGGTCGCCGCCGACGTCAGCGGCGTCGACATGCGCAGCGAGCACAAGTTCTCGCACGACAAGACCACCTTCACCCAGGCGGTGTTCAACGGCGGCTATCAGGTCAACGACGCCTTCAAGATCAAGGCGCTGATCGGCTATTCGAAGTCGGAGTTCGAAGAGCCGATCTTCGACAAGGTGTTCCTGCAGTCGACCAACAAGTCGATCAGCTACGACTTCCGCGGCGGCCGCATGGGCAAGAACACCTACAACTTCGACCTGACCGACCCGACCCAGTGGGGCCTGATGCGGGCCGACACCCGCGAGGACTACATCAGCAGCGAATACAAGACCGCCAAGCTGGACGGCGTCTATGACTTCGGCGGCGGTTCGACCGTGAAGGGCGGAGTCGAGTACAGGAACTTCGCCAACAACGGCTTCCAGCGCTATCAGCGCGTCGACTGGTACAACAAGCCGGTCGTGCCGCAGGCGGTGAAGTACGTCGTCAACCAGAAGTCCGTGATCCCCTACATCGTCGCCGACATCGACGGCACCTACGCCAGCACCGGCCAGTTGCGCGACCTGACCACGGCCAACGACCAGCCGGGCTCGAACTACCAGCTCGAGGAAAAGACCACCTCGGCCTTCGTGCAGTACGACCTGGACACGACGGCCTGGAACTATCCGGTGCGGGCCAATGTGGGCGTGCGCTACTACTCCACCGACCTGACCTCGGCGGGCACGGCCACGCAGGGCTCGGTGCTGCTGCCGGTGGTGATCAAGAGCAGCTATGACGGCTTCCTGCCGACCTTCAATGTCGCCGTTGACGTGCGCGATAACCTCGTCGCCCGCTTCAGCGCCAACCGCAACATCAGCCGACCCAGCCTGTCGGACCTGCGCGCGGCCGGCAGCGTCAGTTTCACCCCGTTCGGCGGCACGATCTCGGCCGGCAACCCGAACCTGGAGCCGTTCCTGGCCGACTCCGTCGAGGGCTCGCTGGAGTTCTACCAAGGCAAGAGCGGCTACATCGCCCTGAGCGCCTTCTACAAGAACATGGACAGCTTCATCACCAGCGAGACCTCGCTGGTGCCGTACGGCTCGACCGGCTACCCGACCCAGTTCCAGGGCCCGGGCCAGGACGGCTCGACCATGTACAGCTTCAACCGTCCGGTGAACGGCGACGGGGCGACCATCAAGGGCGTCGAGCTGGCCTTCCAGCGCGACTTCGACTTCCTGCCGGCCCCATTCGACAAGTTCGGCTTTGTCGGCAACGTCACCTACGCCACCGGCAAGTCCAACGTGCTGATCGACGGCGCGTCGTATTCGCTGGACCTGATGCAGCTCTCGAAGTGGACCTCGAACGCCACCCTCTACTACGAGACCGACAAGTGGGGCGCGCGCATCTCGAGCGCCTATCGTGACGGCTATCTCGACGGCGCGGGCGGCAACGGCAACATCGGCTCGGGCTACCACAGCACCAACAACATCGACTTCGCCGCGCACTACAACGCGCCGAACGGCTTGAAGCTGGTGGTCGAGGGCATCAACCTGACCAACCAGGCGATCGATCAGTACACCGACATCGCCGCCGACCGGGTGCTCGCCTACACCAAGAGCGGCCGCACCTTCACCTTCGGCGTGACCTACGAGTTCTAGGAACCATCATCCCCTCCCCTCGACTTGCGGCCGCCGTCCAGCCTGGACGGCGGCCTTCTTTTTGGACGCCTTCAAATTAGTGACATGCGCGGTTTGTAGGGGTCTGGGCCAAGAGGCTTCCGGATTCTGGCCGGCCGCCGCCCTGGGGATTTCGATGGCGGCACGGCGCGCCCTGCTGGCGCGGTCCGGCTCTATCTTGGGCCTGGTCGCGGGCGTCTCGGCGGCGGTCGTCGCTCCAGCCCAGGCCGAGACACCGCGCCGCTTCGCCATCGAGGGCGGCAACCTGGCCCAGGCCCTGGGCGCTTTCTCTCGCCAGGCCGACGTCCCTGTGATGACCCTGGCCGATATCCGCCATCGCACCAGCCGGGGAGTACGCGGGACGCTGTCCCCACGTGAGGCGCTGAACCGGCTGATAGCCGGCCAGAACCTGCGCGCCGTCGCGGCCGGCGGCGGCTATGTCCTGCGCGAGGCCGCCGACGACCCAGCTTCATCCTCACCGCCAGTCACGCGCCACGCGCCGCCGCCCGAAGCGCCGACCGAGGTCGAGCCGGTGGTCGTCTCGGGTTTCCGCGAGACCATGGCCCACGCCCGCGACCTCAAGCGCCGGGCCACGGGCGCGCAGGAAGTGATCCTGGCCGAGGACATCGCCGCCTTTCCTGACCTCAACCTGGCGGAATCCCTGCAGCGCATACCGGGCATGACGATCTCGCGCGACGCCGGCGAGGGTCGGCAGATCGCCTTGAGGGGACTTGGCCCCGACTTCACCCGCGCCCAGCTCAACGGCATGGAGGTCTCGGCCTCGACCGCCTCGGGCATGGACAACCGCGGCTCGGTCAGCCGGACACGGGCCTTCGACTACTCGATCTTCGCCAGCGAGCTCTTCAACCGCGTCACGGTCTGGAAGTCCTACGCCGCCGACCAGGACGAGGGCGGCATCGGCGGCACGGTCGAGTTGCGCACGGCCAAGCCGTTCGACTATCCGGGCGACAAGCTGGCCTTCTCGGCCAAGGCCCTGACCAACGGCGCCACGGACACCGCCAGCCCGCGCTTCGCCGCGCTCGCTTCGAGGCGCTGGGGCGACTTCGGGGCGCTGGTTTCCGTCGCCTACAGCGAGAACGACGCCAACGAGTACGGCTACCGCAACTGGGGCTGGTCGCCGGTCACCTTCGGCGCGGTCAATGTCGGACCGGGCGTGTCGCGCGACGTCGCCGACCGCCTTGTCAACGCCACGGGAGACGCTCGGGTCGTCGCGCCGATGGCGGCCAGCTACTCGACCTGGTTCGACCATCGCACGCGCTTTGGCCTCACCTTCGCGGGCCAGTACGAGCCTGGAACCCGGCTGAAGCTGGGCGTCGACCTGCTGTACGGCCGCCTGACCAACGATCGCGACGAGTTCTCGCTGGCCGCGGCCGGCGACAATCCGCTGACCGGCGATGTGCGCGGAGCCCAGCGTCTGCGCGCCGCCGAGATCCGCGGAAACAGCCTCGTCTACGCCGATTATTCCGGCGGGGTGGACCTGCGCAGCGAACATAAGCGCTCTGAGGACGCCACGACCTTCATGCAGGGCGCGCTGAATGGCGAGTTCCAGGCCAGCGACCGCCTGCTCGTGCGTGGCATGGCGGGCTGGTCGCGATCGGACTTCGAGGGACCGGTCTTCGACAAGGTCTTTCTGCAGGCCCGCCACAAGGCCTTCTCCTACGACCTGCGCGGCGCCGACAAGACGGCGGCCAGCACCTACGGCTTTGATCCCGCCGATCCGGCCGCCTGGAGCCTGATGCGGGCCGACGTCCGCGAGGACCGGGTCATCAACGCCTTCTCCACCGGCCGGTTCGACCTCGACTACCGCCTCGCACCGGCGCTCTCGCTGCTGGGCGGCGTGCAGTACAAGGCTTTCCGCAACGATGGCTACAACCGCCGGACCCGCAACGACTACGCCGGCGGCTCAGGCGCGCCGCAGGCGGTCAAGCGGCCCATCTTCGAAAAATCGCTGCTGCCCTATATCGTCGCCGATATCGACGGGACCTTCGCGCGCCTCGGTTTGCCGCGCGACCTCTCGGAGGCCGACGACCAGCCCGGCTCACACTATTCGATCAGCGAAAAGACCTGGTCGGCCTATGTCATGGCCCGCGTGCGGGGGGTGATCGCAGAGCGGCCCTGGCGCGGAGATCTGGGCCTGCGTTGGTACGCCACCGACCTGACCTCGGCCGGCATGGTCAACACCGGCAGCAAGCTAGAGCCCGCGGCGATCAAAAACGACTACAACGGCGTGCTGCCGGCCCTGAACCTGGCCGTGGACGTCTCGCCGTCGGTCGTGGTCCGCCTCTCGGCCAACCGCAACATCAGCCGCCCCAGCCTCGCGGACCTGCGTACGGCCGGCAACGTCAACTCCGCGCCGTTCGGCGGCACCATCTCGTCGGGCAATCCGAACCTGCGGCCGTTCCTGGCCGATGCGATCGAGGCCGCCGTCGAGGTCTATCAGGGCCGCGCCGGCTACCTGGCGGTCAGCCTGTTCCACAAGCGGATGGACTCGTTCATCACCACGGCCACCAGCGCCGTACCCTACGGCTCGACCGGCTACCCACTGGCCTTCCTGGCGCCCGGCAACGGCCCAGACACCGTCTACACCTTCGTGCGGCCGGTGAATGGCGACGGCGCCAGCATCGCGGGCGTCGAACTGGCCCTGCAGCGCGACTTCACCTTCCTGCCCGCGCCGTTCGACAAACTGGGGGTCGTGGGCAACGTCACCCGCGCCGCCGGCCGCTCAAACGTGCTGATCGAGGATCGTTCGGTGGCGCTGGACCTGTTCCAGCTGTCGCGCTGGACCTCGAACGCGACGCTCTACTACGAGACCCCACGCTGGGGCGCGCGGATATCCTCGGCCTACCGGTCGGGATATCTCGACAGCGCCGGTGGCAACGGCGCGGTGGGCTCGGGGTATAAGGCCAGCAACAACATCGACTTCGCAGCGCACTACAACGCTCCCGGCGGCCTGCGCATCGTGGTCGAGGGCGTCAACCTGACGAACGCCCCCATCACGCAATATTCCGACATCGTCGAAGAGCGCCTGCTGGCCCGCACTGTCAGCGGCCGCACCTTCACCCTTGGCCTGACCTACGAGTTCTAGGGGCG
This sequence comes from Caulobacter endophyticus, assembly GCF_003116815.1. Lineage (GTDB taxonomy): Bacteria > Pseudomonadota > Alphaproteobacteria > Caulobacterales > Caulobacteraceae > Caulobacter > Caulobacter endophyticus. Next base: position 73,146 of record NZ_QDKQ01000069.1, on the reverse strand, counting down.
CGGGTGAGGAAAATTTTCTTCGGCCTGTCCCCGTTCGGCGCCCCCGCGTCTCTACCGTGCATGGACGCGCACGCGAGCCCCGGAAGCGCCATGACCGACGCACTCGCGGCGCTGCGGCCCCACGAGCGCAAGCTTGCGGCCTATATTGTGCGCCGCTGCAAGGACCCGGCGCGAGCCGAGGACATACTCCAGGAGACCTTCCTCACCGTGATGCGCCAGGCTGGCAAGCAGGAGATCGTCCAGCCGCTGGCCTACGCCTACCGGGTGTCGGACTCGCTGATCTACGCCCAGGCCCGTCGCGACAGGCGCGAGGAGCCGATCGGCGACGAGGACTTCGGCTGCGACCTGCCGCTGCCCGACGCGGTGCTGGAGCACAAGCAGCGCGCCGCCGTGTTCGAGGCGGCGCTGAAACGCCTGTCGCCCCTGCGTCGCGACATCTTCATCCGCCGTCACCTAGACGGCCAGTCACGCCAGGCCATCGCCGACGATCTGCGGATCAACGTCGAGGCCGTCAAGAAACACCTCGTGCGGGCCATGGCCGAACTGGCCGGCGCGATGCAGGACGCGGCGGTCAACGCCGCGCGCGAAGGGAGCGGCCGCGATGCGCGCTAACGACAACTGGCGCCAGCCGTCCGACGAAGAGCTCGAGATCGCCGCCGACTGGGCCGACCGGCTGGCCGACCTCTCGCCCACCGAACGCGCCGAACTGGAAGCCTGGCTGGTCGCCGCCCCGAGCCGTGCGTCCGCCTTCGCCCTGATGCGCGACACCCAGCGCGACACCGCGCTGCTGGAAGCCGCCGAACGGCTACGCGCCGCGCCAGCCGGAACCAAGCGCTCGCTGCGTCTGGGCCTTGTCGCCGCCGGCGTCGCGCTGGTCGCGAGCCTGGCGGGCGTGGCCGTGGTGCGTCCTTTTCTCGCCGAGCCGAAACCAGTCGAACTGGCCACCGCCGTCGGCGCGCGGACCGAGCACCGGCTGAGCGACGACTCCGTCATCACCCTGGCCGCCGCCTCCAGCGTCTCGGTCCGCTACGGCCGCGACGCCCGCGATATCAGCCTGACCAAGGGCGATGCGATGTTCGACGTGCGCAAGGACGCCAAGCGGCCGTTCCGCGTCCAGGCCGGCGATACCGTGGTCACGGCCGTCGGCACCACCTTCGAGGTCGAGCGGGTCAGCGACGCGGTGCAGGTGCGCGTGTTCGATGGTGTCGTGCGCGTGGCCCGGGACGGCTCTGAACGCCGCCTGGGCAAGGGAGAATGGCTGATGCTGGCCTCCAACCAGGCCCCCGTTGGCGGCCGCCTCGAGGCCGGAAGCTACCAGGCCTGGCGCTCGGACTGGCTGGACGCCGACGGCCTGCCGCTGAAGTACGTGATCGCCCGCCTCAACCGCTACACCCCCCAGAACGTGGCCCTGCACGACCCGACGCTGGGCGAACTGAAGGTCACCGGCCGCTTCAAGCTGGACCGCCCGGCGGAGTCCCTGACCATGATCGCCGCCCTGCTCGACATGCAGGCCCGCCCCGAAGGCCAGCGCGTCTACCTCACCCCACGCAAGCCGACTTCCTGAAGGCAAGCCGACATCCGCTCGACGCTGGCGCGACACTCGCCGCCATCAAACAGACACCGAAGCTAGTCGGATCCGTCACACGGCGCTCCTATAGCCACGCTCCATCTGGGAGGCGCTGGGTGTGATCGGGAACGAACAGGAGGTGGGGCGGACGCTTGCGACGCAGAACCGGATCCTGCTGGCCTATGTCCGCCGCCGACTGGCGACCACGGTCGACGCCGAGGACGTGGCGCAGGAAGCCATCATGCGCGTCTTGGCGCGCGCCCGCGACACGCTGATCTCCGATCCCCTGTTCTACGCCATGCGCGCGGCGCGCAACATTCTGGTCGATCACGCCCGTCGAGCGGCCAACGTTCCGATCGACGACCTGGAAGCCGCGGAGCTTTCCATCCATGGCGGCGCTACGCCGCTGGAGGCGCTGGACATGAGCGAGCGATCGAGACTTTGCCAGAGGGCGCTGGAAGCCATGCCGCCCCTGAGACGGGAGGTCTTCGTGCGGCGAAGGGCGGGCGAAGAATCCTACGAGCAGATCGCCCGCGACCTGAAGCTGTCGATCGAGGCGGTGCAGAAACACTACAGCCGCGCGGCCCAGACGCTGCGCCGGACGGCGGAGGGTCGCCATGTCGACTAGGTCCGTGAGTGCGAGGGACGACCGCGAGGCGGCGCTGTGGGCCGACGCCCGCCGCCATCCGAGCTGGTCGCCCGAGCAGCAGGCCGCCTTGGAGCTGTGGCTGGATGGCCGGCCCGATCGACAGGATCTGCTGCGTCGGCACGAGGCGCTGATCGACGACGCCGCAGTGATCTGGGCCACGCAGCGGATGATCCGGACAAGAACGGCGCCGCGACGTCGGCAGGCCTGGACGCTGGGGGCGATGGCGAGCGCCGGTTTCGCCGTCGCCGTGGGGACCGTGGTCATGTTCGGCGGCGTCCTGCCCCCTCGCGGTGACTTGATCGTCGGGGCCCGGGGCGTGCCCAAGCCGATCGCGCTGGCCGACGGCTCGGCCATCCGCTTGAACGGCCATAGCGAGGTCCGGGTCGACCTGGGCCGCAACGAGCGCCGCCTACATCTGAAGGGCGAAGGCTTCTTCGAGGTGGCGCCCGACAAGAGCAGGCCGTTCTCGGTCGAGGTGGACGGGGTGCGGGTCACCGCCGTCGGCACGCGGTTCAATGTCGACCAGCGCGAAACACCAGCAGGAAAGATTGTCGAGGTCGAAGTCTTCGAGGGCATCGTGAAGGTCACCGGAAAAGGCCCTTCGGTGAACGTCCACGCGGGCGAGCGGGCGAGCGTGTCCGGCGGCGTCGTGCAGCGCGCGACCCTGGCCCGCCCGGAGCGCGAGACCGACGTCCCGCCTTGGGCCAAGGGATGGCTGGAGTTCAATGAGGCGACCCTGGCCAGCGTCGTCGACGACCTGGAGCGGGCGACCGGCGTCGAGGTCAAGCTGTCGGATCCAGCGGTTGGGCGGGTGCTGGTCAGCGGCCGCTTCGCCTATGACGACCCCGAGAACGCCTTGGCCGCAATGGCGCGCTTGCATGGCTTCAGGCTGACACGTCAGAAGGCGGATCAATTCGAGATTTCAGGCGGTTAGCGCCCTTCGGAACAAGTTTTTATGACAGGTGTCAGGACGCCGTCGGCCTCCGTCTAACCCCGTAACGATCAGTTCGATCGCAGGGGATTTTTCGAATGCGTATCCACAAGAGCAGGCTGCTTACGGCGGCGGCCGTCGCTGTCCTGGCCTCCGTCGCCGCGCCTGCCCACGCCTGGCAGGCAAGCCGAAACGTCGAGGCCCGGGCAGCTATCGCCATTCCGGCCCAGGACCTGGGCCAGGCGCTGCAGACGCTCTCGCGCGACACCGGCCTGTCGATCGTCTTCGATCCGGGCCTGACCCGCGGGCGGACCTCCAACGCCGTCTCCGGCGCGATGACGCCTCGCGAGGCGCTGAACAGGTTGATCGCCGGCTCGGGCATCGAAGTCCGCGAGGTGCGCGGCGTGCTGACCCTGGAACGCCAGTCGGCCAGGGCCGAGGCCGCAGCTTCGGAAACGGTTGAGGTCGACGGCGTCGTCGTCGGCTATGCGGCCGGCCTGCGCCGGTCGCTGGACGCCAAGCGCAAGGCCGACTTCATCTCGGACGTCATCAGCGCCGACGACATGGGCGACCTGCCGGCCAACAACGTAGCCGAGTCCCTGTCGCGCCTGCCCGGCGTCAACGCCGTGCGCAATCACACCACGGGCGAAGGCGACCGGATCACCATCCGGGGCCTGTCGACCGAACTGAACAACTACACCATGAACGGCGTGCGCATGGGCGGCGCCGGCTCGCGCGACGACAATTTCTATCGCGGCGTCCGCCTCAGCTTCCTGCCGCCGGAAGGCATCGACTCGATCACCGTCATCAAGAGCCTGACACCCGACCGCGACGGCGACGCCCTTGGCGGCACCATCGACATTCGCACCCCGACGGCCTTCGACCACACCCCGACCTACGCCGTGCTGTCGATGTCGGCGGGCATGCTCGACAAGTTCGATAACAAGACCTCGGGCGAGGTCGCGGGCTCCTTCGGCCGTCAGCTGAACGATCGTTGGGGCGTCTTCGTCACCGGCAGCTGGTCGCGTCGCAAGTCGCAGTTCGAGCAGAACGGCGCCGACGGCGATAACCAGCCTTCGGTCTGGTACGCCAACAGCGAGACGCTGGGCTGGGATCCCGAAACCTTTGTCATGCGCGGCATGGACCTGGCCGTCGGCGAGACCGAGGTCGAGCGACGGGGCGTCAACACCAGCCTCGACTATCGCGGCGACCACCACGACTTTCACCTGCGCGGCCAGTTCAACGAATACACAAAGGACGAGTTCAGCAACCGCCTGAACTTCCGCAACGACACCGGCAAGAACTCGACCCGCCTGACCCAGGTCGACAAGACCATGACGGGCCTGGCCTCGCCCGAGGCCTCGATCATCGGCTCGGACTCCAAGCTCGGCCGGATCTACAGCTACACGACCGCACAGATCGTCGACCGCGACGGAGACGGCCGGATCACCGACGCCGACCGCTCGACCAAATCGTACTACACGCTGGACGGCGCGTCGGGGACCTGGGACCCGCAGGGCTTCCGCCTGCGCCGCTTCTGGGAAGGCTCGCGCGAGACCGGCTCGCTTGCGTCGCTGAACTTCGGCGGGGTCAGCCGCTGGGGTGACTTCAAGGTCGACTACGACCTGTCCTACGCCAAGTCGGAAGACAACATCGACGACAGCTACGAGATGGAGTTCCGCAGCGACAAGTACGGCTGGCTGGGCAACAAGGGCGTCAAGGTCACCAACTTCGGCGACAGCCGCTTTCCGAAGTGGGTGCTGAACGACGCCGGCATGGCGGCGATCCACGACAACAGCCAGTACGCCTTCGCGGGCCTGTCGGGCGAGATCGGCGGCGCGCAGGAGCGTCTGTGGCAAGGCCAGTTCAATGTCGAATGGCGTCCCACGGCGACCTGGCTGGAGTCAGTCAAGACCGGCGGCAAGGTCTACAGCTCCAAGCGCTCGACCTATAGCGGCGAGTTCATGGACCTGGACGCCGACGGCACGCTGGCTGACTTCTCGCAATTCTACGGCAAGGAGGTCACCAACCTGTTCGATGGCGAGTATTCGGGCCTTTATCGCCTCGGCACGGTCATCGACAACAAGGCCATGCTGGCCGAACTGCAGCGCGCCATGGCGGGCAAGAGCACCTTCTTCGAAGGCTTCGCCACCGATCCCGCCAACGCCGAGCTGAGCGGCGAGGACAGCTTCACCTTCAAGGAGGACATCTTCGCCGGCTACCTGATGGCGACGGCCCGGTTGGGCGACGCCCAGGTCATCGGCGGCGTACGCGTCGAGAGCACCAACAACACCATCGACGCCTACATCCTCGACGAGGTCCAGGGCGGTCACTACTCGACCGACAAGAGCGACTTCACCAATATCCTGCCGTCGATCCACCTGAACTACAGCCTGGACGACCGCACCAAGGTGCGCGCGGCGATCTGGACCAGCTTCGCCCGTCCCGACATCGCTCGCATGTCGTCGGCCCGCGAGTACGGCTACGACACCGATCCGGACGGCGACGGCGACGAGAACCCGACCAGCGACTGGGTCCTGGTCTCGATCGAACAGGGCAATCCCGACCTTAAGCCGATGAAGGCGGTCAACTACGACCTGTCTATCGAGCGCTACAACGGCGACACCGGAGCCTATTCGCTGGGTCTGTTCTACAAGGACATCAAGAACTTCCTGTACCGCTCCTCGTCGTCGAACATCCGCGACGGGACGGCCGGCGCCAACATCGGCCCCGACGGCGTGACCATCTCCAAGCCCAACAACGGCAAGTGGGCGCGGGTCTATGGCGTCGAGATGAGCGCCCAGCAGGTGTTCCACTGGCTGCCGGGCCCGCTGTCCAAGCTCGGCGCCAGCGTCAACCTGACCCTTCAGAAGTCGGAGGCCGAGACCGGCATCTCCTGGCATCCGGCGGGCTACACCCTGCCGCTGATGGAGACGCCCGAGCGCGTGGCCAACATCCAGCTGTTCTGGGAATACAAGGGCTGGGAAGCCTACGCCGCCTACAGCTACCAGTCGGAGTTCCTCGAAGGCATCCAGGACTTCGGCAACAACCCGTATGAACAGGACTACGAGTTCGTGGACCTGAACGTGCGGCGTAAGCTGTGGAAAGGCGCGACCGCGTCGGTGCAGGTCCAGAACCTCTTCGACAACCACACCTACTGGTACACGGCCAGCGACAGCACCAGCTCCAGCCGCGCCTACATCAAGAACGGGCGCTCGATCTCGCTCGGCCTGAACTACGTCTTCTGATGAGCACGAGCATGAAACCCATCCAGACCCTGATGCTCGGGGCCGCGCTCGCGGCCCTGGGCGGCTCGGCAGTCGTCCAGGCGGCTGAACGTCCCCTTCGTCCGGAGCCCGCGCCGGCCCAGGCCTCCGACCTGCCGGTGGTTGCGGCGAGCGCCCAGCCCGAGCGGATCATCCTCAATCTCACCGCCGACCCGGCGCACGAGATGGCCGTGACCTGGCGCACCGCGTCGGGCGCAGCGGGTCTCGTCGAGTACGCCGAGGCCGAGGACGGTCCCGACTTCGTGCAGAAGGCCGTGCGCGTCACGGCGCTCACCGACGATGCGACCATCGCCGTGCGCGAGGAGGCGGCGTTCAAGGCGGCCTATCATTCGACGGTGCTGAAGGGCCTGAAGCCGGAGACGGTCTATGCCTACCGCGTCGGCGATGGCCAGCGGTGGTCCGAGTGGCTGCAGTTCCGCACCGCCGCGACGACCGCCAAGCCGTTCACGTTCCTCTACATGGGGGACATGCAGAACAACATCCTCAGCGAGGCCTCCCGCACCATGCGGATGGCGTTCCGCAAGGCCGGCGACGCCGCTTTCGTGATCCACGCCGGCGACCTGATCAATCGCCATGACAGCGACAACGAGTGGGGCGAATGGTTCGCGGCCGGAGGCTTCCTCTACGCCCAGACGCCGCAGATGCCGACGCCAGGGAACCACGAGTACGGCCGGGGCCCGGTTCTAAACCCGCAGTGGCGGCGGCAGTTCACCCTGCCGGAGACCGGACCGGCCGGCGTCGAGAAGCTGAAGGAGACGGCCTGGACCGTCGACTACCAGGGGCTGAGATTGATCTCGGTCGATGCGCCGCTATTCCATGGCGACGAGGCCATGCGGGCGGAGATGGTGCGGTGGCTGGACGGTCTCCTGGCCAACAACCCCAACCGCTGGACGGTGCTGTTCCTCCACTTCCCGCTGTTCTCGGTCGATCCTGATCGCGACAACGACCGGGTTCGCAAGGCGCTGAAACCCCTGATCGACAAGTACGGTGTCGACCTGGTGCTGCAGGCCCATGACCACGGCTATGCGCGGGGCGCCATCGGGGCCGGGGCGATGACCAACGCGGGGCCGGGCCATACGTCCGAGACAGGTTCGACCTATGTCGTCTCGGTCGCCGGACCGAAGATGTACCCCGTGGCGCCGCTCAGCTGGGCCACGCGCACGGCGTCCCGCACCCAGACCTTCCAGACGCTGGACGTGTCGCCCGAAGCCGTGACCTACCGCGCCTTCACCGCGACCGGCCGTGAGCTGGACGCCTTCCGGCTGACCAAGAACGCCAAGGGCGTCACGCGCGTGGTGACGCTGAAAGCCGCCGACCAAGGTCGCTGACCTGGCCTAGCCTCTCGTCCCGACGGTCGACTTCCAAGGCCGTCGGGATGTCTGCACGTCCCTGCTCATGCGCGTCTCAACCGAAGAGACAGAGGCAAAAGTTGCGCAATGCAACAATATGATTTATCCAGCCGCTCGACGATGGCGGCGCAGGAAGCGGTTTCATCGATAATCTGACGGTCGCGGGTTCGAATCCCGCCGGCGGGTCCCTCGCCGTAGCTCAGTTGGATAGAGCATCAGGAACGCCGCTTCCGAATATTCCCCACCGTCACAATTATTCGTTGCGTGGCGCAACATGCTCCACTATACGAACGCCTCCCGTTGCTTCGGCGACGGGAACCGAGGGCGGCGCAGGAAGCGGTTTCTTCGTCTGTAACGCGGGAGGTCGAGGGTTCAAATCCCTCCGTACGACGCAAGTCGGACGTAGCTCAGCCTGGTAGAGCACCATTCCGCTTCCGAACATTCCCCCTCGGGAATTCAAGTCCATTCCGGTGGTGATAGCTGCGGTTTCTTCGGGTGAAACCCCGCAGCGCAAGCGTTCCCCGGAAGGATCGTCGACGGCGGCGAAGGCTACCGGGTTCCTCGCTCCAACCGAAAGGGCGGCCGGGACGCAAGTCCCTGTCCGGATGCGCGAACATCTGGCGGAAGCGCCCTCCCGAGCCACGTGTTCCCCGTTGACATTTTTATTCATTCGGCTTGTTGCATTGCGCAACAAGCCAAGCTAGAGAACCCCGATCTTCGAAGAGACGCCGCCGGCGTCGCGAAGACCCGATTAGGCGACGAACGAGACCATGACTTCGAGCAATCTGAAGTTTGAACGTCCGCAGGGCTGCCCGCCCTAGACCTCCCCGACGCCGGTTTCGGCCGTCGGGGCCTGGACGTCTCGTCCGTCTCCCGACCGGCCTGGAAACCCCAAGCGACGTCAGGAGAAGAGCGCCATGCGCTTCAACATCTTCGCCAAGCGCCTCGACGTCACCTTCGAGGGCGCTCCCGCCGTGATCCTCACGGCTGAACAACAACTGCGCCGGTCGGTGCTCTCGTGCCTCCTTTGGGAGGACGAGTTCTACGAGGACGGCCAGGCCATCGCCGACCGCATCGACGCCCTGGCGGGCGCCGTCGCGCCGGAGACCCTGGCGGCTCTCGCCGTCGAGGCGCGCGAGACCTTCAAGCTGCGCCACGCGCCGCTGATGCTGCTCGTCGCTCTCACCCGCACGGGTTCGGGCACGTCGCTGGTCGCCCAGACCATCGAGCGCGTGATCCAGAGGGCCGACGAACTCACCGAGTTTCTCGCGCTCTACTGGCGTCATGGCCGCAGGCCGCTGAGCAAGCAGATGAAGAAGGGCCTCGCAGCCGCCTTCGGCAAGTTCGACGCCTACCAGCTGGCCAAGTACGACCGCGATGGCCCGGTGAAGCTGCGCGACGTGCTGTTTCTGGTCCACGCCAAGCCGAGGGACGAGGAACAGGCGGCCTTGTGGAAGCAGGTCGCCGGGCGTTCGCTGGCCGCGCCGGACACCTGGGAGGTCGCCCTTTCGGGCGGCGCCGACAAGCGTGAGACCTTCCAGCGCCTGCTGGCCGGCAAGAAGCTGGGTTACCTGGCCCTGCTCCGGAACCTCCGGAACATGGACCAGGCCGGCGTCGACGAGGCCCTGGTCAAGGAGGCGATCCTGGCGCGTCGCGGCGCGGAACGGGTCCTGCCCTTCCGCTACGTGGCGGCCGCCCGGGCCGCGCCGCGGTTCGAGCCCTGGCTCGACCAGGCGCTGGCCGAGACCGTGCTGGAAGGCGCGGTGTTCACCGGGCGCACGCTGATCCTGGTCGACGTCTCCGGTTCGATGGACGCCCGTCTGTCGGCCAAGTCGGACCTGACCCGGATGGACGCGGCGGCCACCCTGGCCTCGATCGTGCCGGGCGAGGTGCGGGTCTTCACCTTCTCCAACGGAGTGGTGGAGGTTCCGCCCCGCCGCGGCATGGCCGGGGTCGATGCGGTGATCCGCTCGCAGACCCATGGCGGCACGGAACTGGGCAAGGCGATCCACAAGATCAACACCCTGCCCCACGACCGCCTGATCGTGGTCACCGATGAACAATCGGCCGACCGCGTTCCGGCGCCGAAGGCGACCAGGGCCTACATGATCAATGTCGCCAGCGCCCGAAACGGCGTCGGCTACGGCGAACGGTGGGTTCACATCGACGGCTTCTCCGAGGCCGCCCTGGGGTTTATCCGCGAGCACGAAAGCCTGAAGGCGGAGGCGCTCTGAGATGACCCCGGAGGCCTTGCGGCAAGCGGCGATCACCCTTTTCGGCGACCGGGGCTGGATGTCCCGGCTCGCCGAACACCTGGGGGTGGATCGGTCATCGGTGTCCCGCTGGTTCGCGGGGCTGCCGGTTCCCGGTCCGGTCGCCGCCGCCGTCGAGGCCTGGCTTCTCCTCTACAGACTAACCGGTCTTCGGCCGGGCGAGTACGACCAGCTCGACCCGGCCGAAGATCAATCCTCCGAAGACTGATCGCTCTTCCGAAAGCACTCGATGTTCCTCTCGATCGCCACCACCCATCGCCCCGCCACCGATCTCGGATTCCTGCTGCACAAGCACCCCGGCCGCGCGCACGAGACCGAACTGCCGTTCGGCAAGGCCTACGTCTTCTATCCAGAGGTCGGCCAAGACCGCTGCGAGGCGGCTCTGATGCTGGATATCGATCCCGTCGGCCTGGTGCGCGGCAAGGGTCGCGGCGAAGGCCTGCTGGACCAGTACGTCAACGACCGCCCCTATGCGGCCTCATCCTTCCTGTCCGTGGCCCTGGCTCGCGCCCTGCGCACGGCCATGGCAGGGACCTCGCGCGAGCGGCCCGAACTGGCCGAGACGGCGATTCCACTGGAGGCCGTCGTCACGCCCCTGCCCGCCCGCGGCGGCGAGACCCTGGTGCGCGAGCTGTTCGAGCCCCTGGGCTGGGCCGTCGATATCGAAGCCGTGGCCGGGGCGGATGGCGAGGCCTCGCGCTACGTGACCCTGCGCCTGCAGGGAACCACCCGGCTACGTGACCTGCTGAACCACCTCTACGTGCTGATCCCGGTGCTGGACGACGACAAGCACTACTGGGTCGGTGAGGACGAGGTCGAAAAGCTTATGCGCCGCGGCGAGGGCTGGCTGGAGAGCCATCCGTTCCGCGACCTGATCGTCCGCCGCTACCTGATCCATCGCAAGGCCCTGGCCCGTGACGCCTTGGAGCGCCTTGCGCCCGAGACCCGCGACGAGGCCATTGATCCCACCGAACGCAAGGTCGGCGCGGAGGATGCGCTGGAAGCGCCGCTTCGCCTGAACGACGAGCGCATGGCCGCTGTCGCCGACGCCCTCCGCGCCAGCGGCGCAAAGGCGATCGCCGACCTGGGCTGCGGCGAAGGCAAGCTGCTTCAGCGCCTGGTCCGCGAGCGCTGGATCGAAAGCCTGATCGGCGTCGACGCCTCGGCGCGCGACCTTGAATGGGCGGCCAAGCGCCTGAAGCTGCATCTGGCCGGCGGTCCGCCCGAGGGCCGGGTGACCCTGCTGCACGGCTCGGTCACCTACCGCGACCGCCGCTGGGAGAGTGTCGACGCCGCCGCCCTGGTCGAGGTGATCGAGCACCTGGACGCCGACCGCCTGCCCGCCCTGCAGAAGGTGGTGTTCGCCGCCGCTCGACCGAAAACCGTCATCGTGACCACGCCCAACGCCGAATACAACGCCCTCTTCCCGAACCTGGCGTCCGGCGCCTTCCGTCATCCGGATCACCGGTTCGAATGGACGCGGGCGCAGTTCCGCGCCTGGGCCGAAGGCGTGGCCTCGGCGCACGGCTACGCAGTCGCCTACGACGACATCGGCAAGCGCGACGAAACGCTCGGCGCCCCCACGCAGATGGCCGTCTTCACGCGGATCGGCTGACGCCGCCGCTCCGCAGGATTTTCCGTTCGAGTAATCGCATGACCGCCCTCGAAATCCCCGACTTCGCCCTCGTCGTACTGATCGGCGCCTCGGGCTCTGGCAAGTCGACCTTCGCCGCCAGGCATTTCGCGCCGACCGAGGTGATCTCGTCGGATCACTGCCGCGCGCTCGTCATCGACGACGAGACCGACCAGTCGATCAGCGGCGACGCCTTCGACCTGGTGAAGGCCATCGCCGAAAAGCGCCTCAAGCACCGTCGCCTGACGGTGATCGACGCCACCAATGTACGCGCCGCCGACCGCAAGGGCTGGATCGAGCTGGCGCGGCGCTGGCATGCCCTGCCCGTCGCCGTGGTGATCGATCCTGGCATCGACACCTGCTTCGAGCGCAACAAGGCCCGCGCCAACCGCGACTTCGGAGTCGGCGTCGTCCAGCGCATGACATCGGAGATCCGCAAGGGCCTCGGCGGCCTGCAGCGCGAGGGCTTCCGCCAGGTCTGGAAGCTGACCAGCGAGGCCGAGATCGATGCCGCCCGCGTCCAGCGCAAGCCGCTGTGGACCGACAAGCGCGACGACCACGGACCGTTCGACATCATCGGCGACATCCATGGCTGCGCCGACGAACTGCAGGACCTGCTGGGCGCGCTTGGGTATGCCGTCGCCTGGGGCGAGACCGGCGGCGAGCGCTCGGTCGTCGTCACGCCGCCGCCGGGCCGCAAGGCCGTGTTCGTCGGCGACCTGGTCGATCGCGGCCCCAACTCGCCCGACGTGCTGCGCATCGTCATGAGCATGGTCGCGGCCGGCGCCGCCCACTGCGTGCAGGGCAACCATGAGCGCAAGTTCGGCCGCTGGCTGGAGGGCCGCAAGGTCACGATCGCCCACGGCCTGCAGCAGACCATCGACCAGTACGAAGGGACCGACCGCGGCTTCCGCGCCGCCCTGCCCGCCTTCCTGGACAGCCTGCGCAGTCACGTCTGGCTGGATGGCGGCCGCCTGGCCGTGGCCCATGCGGGCCTGAAGGCCGAGATGATCGGCCGCGGCTCGGGCGCGGTGCGCGAGTTCGCCCTCTATGGCGAGACGACCGGCGAGATCGACGCGTTCGGCCTGCCCGTTCGCGCCGACTGGGCGGCGGACTATCGCGGCGAAACGGCCGTGATCTACGGCCACACGCCCATGCCCGAGGCTCAGTGGGTCAACAACACCCTCTGCATCGACACCGGCTGCGTGTTCGGCGGCAAGCTGACCGCGCTCCGCTGGCCCGAGAAGGATCTGGTCGAGGTTCCCGCGCGGCAGGTCTGGTGCGAGCCCATGCGCCCCCTGGCTCCGCCCGGTGGCGAGCGCTCGGCCCAGGCCGCCGCCGACGACCTGCTGGACATGGAGGACGTCAGCGGCCGCCGCTGGATCGACACCAGCCTGCGCGGCCGTGTCGTTGTCGCGGAAGAAAACGCCTCGGCCGCGATCGAGGTCATGAGCCGCTTCGCCCTGGCGCCGCAGTGGCTGGCCTATCTGCCGCCGACCATGTCGCCGGTGGAGACCAGCACGCGCGAGGGCTGGCTGGAACGTCCCGAGGAGGCCTTCGCCCACTACCGCGAGCGCGGCGTGGCGGAGGTAGTCTGCGAGGAAAAGCATATGGGCTCGCGCGCGGTGATCGCCCTCTGCCGGACGGCCGAGGCGGCGAAAGTCCGCTTCGACGCCGCGGATGGCGAGAGCGGCGCGATCTGGACCCGTACCGGACGCGGCTTCTTCTCCGACGCCGCCACGACCGAGGCCCTGCTCGCCCGCCTGCGCGGCGCGGTGGACGCAGCCGGCCTGTGGGATGAGCTTTCCACCGACTGGATGCTGCTGGACGCCGAGATCATGCCGTGGTCGGCCAAGGCCGGAGCCTTGATCGACGCCCAGTACGCACCGGTCGCCGCCTCGTCCCGAGCCGGCCTGGAGGCCGCCGCGCAGGCGCTGTCGCGCGCCGCCGCCCATGGCGCGCCGGTGACCGGCCTGCTGGCCAAGGTCGAGGACCGGGCCGGCCGCGCGGACCTCTACGCCAGGGCCTGGGCCCCCTATGTCTGGCCCGTGTCGGGGATCGACGACCTGAAGGTCGCGCCATTCCACTTGCTGGCCAGCGAGGGCCGGGTCTGGTTCGATCAGGACCATGTCTGGCACATGGGGCTGGCCGATCGCCTGGCCGCGACTGGCGACAAGGTCATCGCGCCGACCCGCTGGCGGGTCGTGCCGCTGGCCGACGAAGCCGCATGCGCCGAGGCCATCGCCTGGTGGGAAGCCCTGACCGCCGCCGGCGGCGAAGGCATGGTGGTCAAGCCGCGCGACTTCATCGCGCGCGGCGCCAAGGGACTGCTGCAGCCGGCGCTGAAGGTGCGCGGCCGCGAGTATCTGCGCATCATCTACGGTCCGGAATACGACGCGCCGGAGCATCTGGAAAAGCTTCGGGTGCGTGGCCTGGGCGGCAAGCGCAACCTGGCTCTGCGCGAGTTCGCCCTTGGCCACGAGGGGCTCAAGCGCTTCGTCGAACGCGCGCCTCTACGCAGGGTGCACGAGTGCGTCTTTGGCGTGCTTGCCATGGAAAGCGAGCCGATCGATCCGCGCCTGTAGCCGCGATCTGTCCTGAGGACCCTTCCGGGGAGGTCCTCAGGATTAAGCTGCACATCTCGCGCGCGCTCTTGAAGAGCTGCGGACACCACCCAATACAACCCTATCGAATTGAGTGAACTGAAAGGACGACCACATGGCTTTGCTAGACGAGCTCAAGGCTGACCAACTCGCGGCGCGAAAGCTGAACGACCGTCTGAAGGCCGACCTGCTCACCACATTGATCGGCGAAGCTACGCAGATCACGACCGAGGAATTCAAGCGCGGCGTGACGGAAGTCACCGATGAAAAGGTCGTCGCAACCGTCGCGAAGTTCCTCAAGAACACGAAGCTGACGCTGGAGAACCTCGCCACCGAGCGCGCGCGCCTGGCCGAAGCCGGCGGCGATCTGTCGAAGGTGGACGAGCGGATCAAGGCGGCTGAAACCGAACTGGCGATCCTGTCCTCGTATGGGCCAAAGCAGATGACGGAGGCGGAACTGCGCGAGGCGATCAACGACTTCCGGGCCAAGAACCCCGGCGCCAACGTCGGGGCGATCATGGCCCACCTGAAGAGCAACTTCGGCGGTCAGTACGACGGCAAGGCGGCCAGCGCGTTGGCCAAGGCTTGATGAAGGGCGACTGCGCGATCTACCGCGCAGCGACGCCCAGCGCTCCCACCACCATGGCCTGAGAGTAGACGCAGTATTCTGAAGTACTGCGTCTACAGCCCCGGCTTACCGGCTATCCGACCGGTTTGCCGACCTTCCTTAAGCCCTACTCCCACTCGATCATCAACACGCCGGCTAATCGTTTGAATTGGTTCAACTTTAGCAAACGGCAAATGCGAATATGCCGTCAAAACTTACGTCATTTCCAGGCCGACTAAGCTATTGATTTTATTGCGTATTATTTCGTTCAAATCCCCGTGATAATGGCCGATTTTTGCTCGGTGTGGCGCCAAATTTCGGGGCGTGTTTCCGGTTGATCATTCGCGCCACTGTGGAGACACAAGGCCACCAGTATCGGTCAGCCTGGAGCCCTGGCGCGGACGCCGCATTGCGCTTTTTGCCGAGGTCTCTCGCGCATAGCCTTCGTGATAGGCGCTCCTGTCGCGATTTGCGTTCGCGACTAGGGTCCCTCGCCAGGCGCCACCGCAGCCTCGTCATGCAAGACATCCTGCCGGTAGAGCATGGTGACGGCGACATGGAGCACCAGGGCCAAAGGTGTCGCGAACAGGATGCCGAGCGGGCCGAAGAGCGTGCCCAGCCCCACGACCGCGAAAATTCCAAGCACCACGGGCAGGGAAGCGAGGTTCTTCTGGACCAATGGCGTGATCAGGTTCGACTCCAACTGGGATACGCCCACATACAGCGCCAGGGTCAGGAGCAGCATCTTCCCGCCTCCGGTCGCAGAGATCAGCAAGGCTGGAACCGCGGCGACGATAGGCCCGACGATCGGGACGAACTGCGCCAGCCCAGTGAATAGACCCAGGGCCAGCGGCGCTGGCGCTCCGATCAGCGCCAACCCGGCGCTGATTAGCCCGCCCACCAGCAGCATGGAGACGAGCTGCGCCTTGAGCCACCCCTTCAGGGCCCGGCCGCAGGTGTTCATCACCTCGCGCAGCCGAGGACGCCGGGTCATGGGGAAGAGGCTCAGCACACCTTCGCGCGCCTGCTCCGGCTGGCCGGCCAGGAAGACGCCGGCGACGATCACCAGAAACAATGTGGCTACGCCCGACAGGGCGCCCATGGCGAACCTTGGCGCAATCGCCAGCATCTTGCCCGCTTCCGAGCCGAGGCTCTTGGCGTGGTCGACCACCTGGCTCGCGGCGGGAGAGGCTTGCAGGCGCGCCTGCAGCATCGCCCAGGCGCCGGGCAAGCGCGTCGCCAACTGGTCGAACTGCTCGGCGACCTGGCGGCCAAACAGGAAAGCCGCGCCGCTGATCAGGACCAGCAGCGCAAGGATCGACACTGCGACGGCGTAGCCGTCCTTGAGCTTGAACCGGGCGACGAGCGGATCGGCGATCGAGCGGATCACGACGGCGACGATAACCGCGCCGAAGATCAATATCCAAAGATTGGCCAGCCGAACCGCGCCCTGAGCGAGGAAATAGGTCGCGACCAGGATCACAGCGCCGAGGACCAGGCGAGACGTAGCAGGTTTTTCCAATGGTGCAGCTCCCGAAACCTCTGCCGGAACTCCTCGGCGCGCCAAAGGTTCGCGGCCCTGCTGCCGTCGGGAACGCTCCCGCGCGGTGAAGGTTTAAGCCGTCGACAGCCGCCTGCCGCTGGAGCACCTCGTTGCCCGAACCAAGCCACTCGCCCCGCGGCGGACGGGTCATCCTGACCTATGGCCGAAGCCTGATGGCGCTGGTCATCGCCCGGTCATTAGCGCAGCGTGGCGTTGAGGTGATCGGCTGCGATGACGTCGACCTGACGGTCATGTCGTTCTCCAAGCACGTGAAGGAGACGTTCACCGTCGCCCCCTGGAGGCGTCGACCGGAGGATTTCCTCGACGACTTGGAAGCCGCCGTCCGCGACTACGCGCCGACGGATGATCGGCCCTACGTGCTGATGCCGGTGTTCGGCGAGGTCGAGCTGATCGCTCGACACCGCCGCCGGTTCGAGCCGACCATCAAGGTGGCTGCGCCGACCTGGAAAAGCATCGACCTGGTTCACCCGAAGGACCATCTAGCCAAGCTCGTGGAAAATGCACGGCTGCCGGCGCCGCGCACCCTGGTCGTTGGCGGCCCGGCGGTCCTGGCCAAGGCCGCCTCGAGCCTAAGCTACCCCTTGATCGTCAAGCCTAGCGACGGCGCCGGCGGACGCGGCGTCAGCTCCGCCAGCTCGCCGGAGGAAGCCGCCGCCCTGGTCGACGCCCTTGGCTACGACACCAAGCCCCTGCTGCAGGAAATGGTCCCTGGCGAGGACTTCTGCGTCGCCGTGCTCGCCCGCAAGGGTGAACTGGCCGCGATGATGGCCTATCGAAATCTGACGACCTTCCCGCGCAAGGCGGGCGCCGGCGCCGTTCGCGAGACCGTGGACGCCGAACCCTTCCGCCAGGCCGTCGAGCAAGCGCTGGCCGCCACGGGGTGGGACGGCTTGGCGGAACTGGATTTTCGCTGGTCAGGGCGGGCGCAGGATTCCCCGAAGCTTATTGAGGTCAACGCCCGGTTCTGGGCCGGGATCTTCCATTCCATCCAGACTGCGGTCGACTTCCCCTGGTTGCTCTACCAGCAAACCATCGGCGCGCCGCTCGACAAGGTCGGCGAGCCGCAGATCGGAGCCAGGACCAAGACGCCCGGCGTCTGGCTGCTGGCGGCGGTGGAGGATGTCGCCGCGACCGCGCCCCAGCTCTCGGCGGCCAAGGACGCCTGGCGGGAGATCCGCCGCCGGCTGTCGGCCGGGGAGCTGTCGGGACTGCGCCGTCATCTGGCGGCGGCGACCGGCGTCGCCTCGGTCGGGGAGATCGTCGACCAGTTCAGGGCGGCGCTAGCGCATGGCCAGAGCGTTCCCGACGAGTTCAGCGATGACGACGACCCTTTAATCGGGCTCGGCGCCTTGTTCGTGCTCAGTTCGCTCGTCAAGCATGGCAAGCTGCCCGACGAGCTGACCTACGAGGCCAAGGCCGAGATGATCGAGGTCGTCGCCCGCAAAGGGCGTGGGCGACCGACCATCGGCGTCACTCTGCCTGACCGTGGCGACACGCTGCCGTGGCTGGCGATGAAGCTGGCGATCTGGCTGGCAGGAGGACGGGCGGTGCGCGTGACCGCCAAGGCTCCGCGCGATCCCAGGACGATTGATGGGCTGGTGTTCGGCGGCGGCTCGGACATCTACCCGCTGACGTTCGAAGGCAGGCCCAAAGACGGCTATCGGTACGATTTGGCCCGCGGCGACATGGAAGCCTCTTGGGGGCTGGCCGCGCGTCGCCATGGCCTGCCGGTGCTGGGCGTGTGTCGCGGCGCACAGATGCTCAACGTCATCGCCGGGGGCACGTTGCACATGGACCTTTCCAGCTTCCAGGGCGCGGACCTGACGCCGAACTGGTGGGAACCCCTGACGGTCCGCAAACCGGTCAAACTGCGCAAGCGCTCGCGCTTGGCGGCGATCGTCGGCAAGGACCGGTTGATGGTCAACATCATCCACCAGCAGGCGATCGATCGGGTCGGCGCGGGCCTTGTCGTCGCCGCACGCGAGCCCAATGGCATAATCCAGGCCATTGAGGACCCCTCTCGGCCGTTCTGGATCGGCGTGCAGTATCATCCTGAACTGATGATCTACCGCAAGACCCACCGGCAGCTCTTCAGGGCTCTGGTCGAGGCCGCGAGGGACGGCCGCGCCAGGCCAAGCGAGAAGATGTGAGCCCTTGGCCGCTAGAGAACCTGGCGCCGATCCTGGTGCTGGTGATGGCGTTCTGCGAGGCGATCGTCCTCATCGGGCTCTTCGTTCCCCTGACGCCATTGCTCTTAGCGCTCGGCGGCGGCATCGCGGCGGGGGCCTTCGCGCCCGAGATTCTGGTCTGGGCGGTCCTGGGCGCATTCCTGGGCAATCTTGCCTCCTACTGTCTTGGTCAGCGTCTGAAAGCGAAAAAGCGCGGCCTCCCTCGCCTTCCCTCTCGCGTCGTCGAACGCGTCGAGCTCCTGTTTGAACGACACGGCGCGGCGGCGATTGTGCTGTCGCGCTACTTGGGTCCGCCAGCCACCATCGCGCCTTTTCTGGCGGGCTGGTCGGGCCTGTCCTGGACACGGTTCCTCTTGGCTAATCTGGTGGCCAGCCTGACCTGGCCTCCGGCCATGGCGCTTATCGGCTATGCGGCGACCCTCGGCTGGCGATGGGCGCCGATCGGGTGATCCGCCAGGCCCAAGAGGTCGATTGGTCATGACCGGAACGAGGCGCGGGCTCGACGCCTTACCTCGGCATGACCCTGTCGACCACCATCGCCGAATTGGCCGAAGATTATCTCGCCGAGCACTATCCCAATGTCTGGGAACGCGCGGCTGATCGCTGGATCCATATCGTCGCCTTGACCCTTTCGGCGATCGGCGCGGCTTGGCTGATCGCACGCGCCTTCGGCGTCGGGCGGCCTGGGCTGGTGATCGCCGCCGGTCTCTACGGCGCGGCGCTGATCTGCATGCTGGCTTTTTCGGCGATCTATAATCTCAGCCACGCCACGAGCGCCCGCCCTGTGCTGCGTCGGCTCGACGAAGCGGGAATCTTCCTGATGATCGCCGGCTCCTATACGCCCTTCACCACCCAGCGCCTTGAAGGAATCTGGATGGTGGGCATGACCAGCCTGGTCTGGGTCATCGCGGTCGCCGGCATCATCGGCAAGCTAGCCTTTCCGAAAATTTCCGAGCGAGCGTGGACGGGACTCTACGTGGCGTTCGGCTGGGTCGCGCTGATCGTGCTGGAGCCCTTGCGTCATAGCCTGCCGGTGGCCGCCTTCGCCCTGCTGATCGCTGGCGGCCTCGTCTATACCGGCGGCTGTCTCTTGTTTCTCAATCCAAAACTGCCTTTTCGACGCGCGGTCTGGCACGCCTTCGTGTGCGCCGGCGCAGGCCTGCATTTCGCCGCGATCGCGGCGGGCGTCGTCTTGGCGCCCGTCACAGCTGGCCGGTGAGCCAAGTCCATACCGATGCGGGCGGGGTCAGAACTGTGGTCTGGTCCACTGCGGTTCGCGATCGACGGCGCGAAGGGAGCGCGACAGGCGCAACCCAGGTGTAGCCAAGCGCGATCACAGTCTAGTAGCCGACACTCCCGCGTCGGAAACCGCTGCTTTCCTTCTGATTAGCGGCATTCCAGACTGGAATCCGCCAAGCCTGCGCGCCATCATTGGTCGAGGTCGGCGCGCCGGTCGCGTCAGGGTGGGCCCAACAAGTGCAAGCAAGCGAGCCGCTGGGTCAGACCAGCGCCAGTGAATTCCTGCTGTCCCTACAGGACGGACTGATCGAGCGGGCCAGCGCCCGCGCGGCGGTCGATTTCGCCTGCGAACTTTTGGGCCGGCAACTCAAGGTCGCGGCCATCGGCGTGGTCGAACTCGATGCTGATCGCCTTGTCGGCTATGTCGCCAGCGAGTGGCTGTCAGGATCGACGCCATCGATGCGAGGCCGTCACGCCGTTGACGCCTATGGTCCAGACCGCTTCGCCGATCTTGCCAGCGACCGGCCGCTTATCGTTTCCGACGTCGCTGATTTCCTTCCCGACCAGCCGGCGGTGCGCGCGGCCTTCGAGGCCATAGGGGTACGGGCCTTCGTCGAGGCGCCGCTGGTTGTCGAGGATCAGCTACGGGGCTGGCTTTACGTCAGCAGCACGACGCCGCGCGCCTGGACCGCTTCCGACCTCAAGCTGATCACGCAAACCGCGCGTCGGACCTGGCATGCGGCCGAGCGCGCCCGAGCCGAAGAGCGTCTGCGCGAGCGCGAGGCGCGCCTGATGGCCGTGATCGAGCAAGTGCCGGTCGGCGTGATCCTTGCGGCGATCCCCGACGGAGAGCTGCTCGTCTACAACACCGCGTCTTCAAGGATCATGGGCCACGACATGCTTGGCCAGGTGCTAGACGAGTACGGGTCCTACGGCGGTGTGCACGAGGATGGGCGGCCCTACGCCCCTGAGGAGTACCCGACCGCGCGGGCGGTGTTGCACCTTGAAACCATTGTGGATGAGGCGCTGCGCTACCGGCGTCCTGACGGTGAGCTCGTCACCCTCTCCGTCAGCGCTACGCCCATCGACACGCCCTATGACAGCTATGCGCTGTGCACATTCAGCGACGAGACGCGGTATCTGGCGGCGCTGGAACGCGCTGCGTTGCTGAACAACGAGCTTAGCCATCGCATCAAGAATCTGCTCGCGACCATCCAGGCGATTTCGGCTCAGACGTTTGGGGCCTCGCCCTTGCGCGACACTTTCGAGCAGCGTCTGACGGCCTTGGCCGCGGCGCATGATCTCATCACCGGCGCCAGCTGGGCCGGCAGCCTGGATGAGCTGGTGCGCACCGCGCTTGACCCCTTCCTCGCCGGTGGGCGTATCGCGATCGACGGCCCCTTCGTCCAGCTTGACGACGCCCAGGCGGTGCCGTTCGCCCTGGCGCTGCATGAACTCGCCACCAACGCGGCCAAGTACGGCGCGCTTTCGACACCGGCCGGGCGTGTCGCGATCGCCTGGCGCCTGGACGAGCCGGGCGTCGTGGATTTCAGCTGGACCGAGACCGGTGGCCCGGAGGTGACCGCGCCGAGCCGCAGAGGCTTTGGATCACGAATGATCGAGCGCAGCCTAGGCGGCGAACTCAAGGGCTCGGCGACCCTCGACTTCCGCCCCGAAGGCCTCGTCTGCACAATCCGCGCGAAGCTGCCGAGCCGCGGCGCCTGATCTCCGCCTCAGCGGCGATCGAGAACGTCGCGCACCCGAGCGGCCAACTGTTCGAAGGTGAATGGCTTGGTGATCAGCTTCACGCCGGCGTCCAGCCGCCCATGATGGACGATGGCGTTGCGCGAATAGCCGGTCGTGAACAGCACCTTGAGCTTGGGCCTCAGCGACGCGGCTGCTTCGGCGATGGTTCGGCCGCTTTTGCCGGGAAGGACCACATCGGTGAACAGCAGGTCCAACTGCTCGTCTGACTCAAGGACGGCGATGGCCCTGTCGGCGTCGGCAGCCTCGATGACGCGATAGCCAAGCTCGGTCAGGATCATGACGCTGTAGGCCCGGACATCGTCATTGTCCTCGACCACCAGAACCGCCTCGCCGTCGCTGCTGCCCGGCGCGGCGTTGCTCGTCGCTTCGATAACGGCCGTGTGCTCGCCCAGATGCCTCGGGAAGTAGAGCTTCACCGTCGTGCCGTGTCCCTGTTCCGAATAGACGGTGACGTGGCCCCCGGACTGCTTGGCGAACCCATAGACCATCGAAAGGCCAAGTCCGGTGCCCTTGCCGACGTCCTTGGTGGTGAAGAACGGCTCGAAGACGCGCGACAAGGTCTCCTTGGACATGCCCGAGCCGCTGTCGCTGACGGAGATGGAGACATATTGGCCCGGCGTCACCTCGGCGTCGATCTCGGCATAGGCCTCATCGAGCATGACGTTGGCCGTCTCGATGGTCAGCCTGCCCCCCTCCGGCATGGCGTCGCGGGCATTGACCGCCAAGTTTATGATGGCGCTTTCCAGCTGGTTCTGGTCGGCCTCGATCGGCCAGAGCCGCGGCGTCAGCACACCCTCCAGTTCGATCTGCTCGCCCAGCGTCCGGTGCAGAAGTTCGGTCATGTCGCGGACCAGAGCGTTGGCGTCGAGGGGCTTTGGGGCCAGCGGCTGGCGCCGGGAGAATGCCAGAAGGCGTTCGGTAAGGCTGGCGGCGCGCTGGGCGCCCTGCAACGCCATGTCGGCCGAGCGCTGAATGCGCGCCTCGTCTCCGGACCGGCTGCGCTTGATCGTGTCGAGCCCGCCGATGATCACCGTGAGCAGGTTATTGAAATCGTGAGCGACCCCGCCCGTCAGCTGGCCGACGGCTTCCATCTTCTGAGCCTGACGCAGGGCTTCCTCGGCCTTGAGGCGATCGGCGATCTCGGCGGCGACGCGCTCTTCAAGATTGGCGTTCAGCGCTTGAAGCTCGGCCTCGGCGCGTCGCCGCTGCGTCAGTTCCCGATCCGCGGCCTGGAAGAGACGGGCGTTGTCCATGGCCACGGCCGCCTGGCTCGCCAGGCCGACGAGGCGCTCCTCGGCCAGCTTGCCAAAGACCCCGGGCGTTGAGTGGCCAAAGAACAGCCCGCCCAGCACCTCGCCGTTGCGCGATCGCACCGGCACGGCCAGGTAGCTGCGCACCGGCAGATGTCCCTTGGGCATGCCATGATAGGGAGCCGAGCGCCCGTAACGCGGGTCCTGGGTGATGTCGTCGGAGCGGACGATGCCTTCGCCCGCGAAGGTTGGGCCGAACACGGCGGTGTTTCGCGGCATCGGGAAGCCCTCGAAGGCCGAGCGATCGACACCCGAGAGGGTGTAGAGCACATAGCTTTCGCCATCGGCGTCGACGAGATTGTAGAAGAAGGCGCCAAATTGAGCGCCGGTGAGTTCCACCCCGGCATCGGTGATGGTTTGCACCAGGCGCTCGACCTCAAGATCGCCGGAAACGGCGACCGCCGCGCGGTTCAGGACCTGCAGGGCTCGGGTTTGATCCTCGAGCGCGGCCTGGTTCTGCCGGATCTGGATCTCGGCGTCCTTGCGCTCTGAAATGTCGAGCACGGAGCCGATATAGCCCAGGAAGGCGCCGTCGGCCGCAAAGCGCGGCGCGGCCGCATCGATCATCCACCGATAGGATCCGTCTTCCTGGCGAAGGCGATACTCCAGGCGGAAGGCTTCCTGGCGAGCGTTGGCGGCCAGGAACGTTTCGCCCGACCAGCCGCGATCGTCGGGGTGGACGGCGTCGAGCCATCCCGCGCCGAGG
This sequence comes from Caulobacter endophyticus, assembly GCF_003116815.1. Classification (GTDB taxonomy): domain Bacteria; phylum Pseudomonadota; class Alphaproteobacteria; order Caulobacterales; family Caulobacteraceae; genus Caulobacter; species Caulobacter endophyticus. The sequence goes on along the minus strand of NZ_QDKQ01000069.1, from coordinate 49,472 downwards.
GCGATCTCCTCCGACTGTCCGGTGAACGCGTACCAGGCCTTGTTGAGATAGGTGCAGGCCCCTTCGGCGTTGGTCACCCACATCATCACCGGCGCATGGTCGGCCATGTTGCGAAAGCGGCTTTCGCTCTCGCTCAGCGTCTGGGTCATCTCCCGGCGTAGCCGCGCGGTGGCGATGGCGCCGGCGATACGGGCTGTCAGCTCGCGGGCCGAGAACGGTTTGACCAGGTAGTCGTCGGCGCCGGCGTCGAGCCCCTCAACCTTGGCCTCCTCCCCCGCCCGGGCCGACAGCATGATCACCGGCAGGTCGCGCAGGACCGGGTCGCGCCGGATCGCCGCCAGGAGCCCGAACCCGTCGAGCTTGGGCATCATGACGTCGGTGAGCACCAGATCCGGGCGCCCGGCGCTCAGGGCGGCGAGCGCGGCTTCGCCATCGCCGACCGCCGTGACCTCATAGCCCTGTTCGGCCAGGATACGGCCGATATAGGCCCGCAGGTCGGCGTTGTCGTCGGCGAGCAGGACCTTGGCTTTCGCCTCCGCGCCGGCCGTTTCGACAAGCCCCTCGTCGGCCGCGTTTGGAAGCCAGCGCAGGGCCTCTTCGACGAACGCCTTGGCCCGACCCGACCGGCCCTCCGCAGCCGGCTGAGCGTGGACTTGATCGACCGGGAGCTGTTCTGGCCCGAAGGGGATGGCGACGGTGAAGGCCGTCCCCTCGCCCGTGCGGCTGTCGACGCTGATTTCGCCCCCATGAAGGCCAACCAGTTCCTTGACCAACGCCAGGCCGATGCCGGAGCCTTCGAAGCTCCTTCCCGCCGTGCCCTCGACCTGATGGAAGCGATCGAAGAGTTTGGGCAGCTCGGCCGCCGGAATGCCAACGCCCGTGTCGCGGACGACGAGAACCGCCCCGTCCGGGCTCTCATCAAGACTGACGTCGATCTGGCCTTCCAAGGTAAACTTGAAAGCGTTGGAGACAAGATTGAGGACGATCTTCTCCCACATCTCGTGATCGACATAGACCGGCCGCGTCAGGGTCGGCGCGGAAACGTTCAGCCCCAGTCCGGCCTTCTGCGTCGCCGAACCGAAGGCTGAGGCCAGGTCCGCCGTCAGCGCTCCAAGGTCGGTCGGCTTGAAGCTCGCCTTCAGCCGCCCCGCCTCGATGCGGGAGAAGTCGAGCAGGGTGTTGACGAGCCGCAGCAGGCGCTGGGCGTTGCGGTGCGCCGCTTCCAGGCGCGCGCGCTGGGCGCTCTCAAGGGCCTCGTCCGGCGCCAAGGCGTCTTCCAAGGGGCCCAGCATGAGCGTCAGGGGGGTGCGAAACTCGTGGCTGACATTGGAGAAGAAGGCGGTCTTGGCGCGGTCGATCTCCGCCAGGGCCTCGGCCCGTTGGCGCTCTTCCTCATAGGCCCGCGCGGTCGCGATGGCCGTGGCGACATGGCCCGCGGCCAGGTCGAAGAAGGCGCGATAGTCGCTGTCGAGACGGCGGCGCGGGTTGACCCCGGCCACGAGAAAGGCGCTGGGTTCGGCTTCGCCGGCGATCGTGATCGGCAGGGTCAGGACTTCGACGACCGGCTCGGGCCAGGCCTTGTTCTGGAGGTTGAGATCCTGAGGCGCGGCGCGCGCGACGCCGGCCGCAGCCTCCTGGGCGGCTCTTAAGGGCCAGAGGGCGGTTTCGTTGAAGGGCAAGGTCAGCGGTGCGTCGTGGCCACCGGCGACCAAGCCTGTGGCGGCGACGAGGCGGGCGTGATCGCCGTCCCGCAGATAGATCAAGGCGAACGGTGCGTCCGCCACATTGGAGGCCAGGATATCGACGACGGACCGGCATGCCTCGTCGATGGACATGGCTGCGTTGGCGCGCTCGCCCATGCGGCTGAGGGTGCGTAGCCGGCGTTCCGACAGCACGCGTTCGGTGGTTTCGACGACGGCGTTGAAGATTCCGGCGACAGCGCCGTCCTCGCCCTGGATAGGGCTGAAGGTGAAGTTGTAGTAGCACTCTTCCAGATAGCCATGGCGGTGCATGGCCAGGAGCTCGTCTTCCTGCCAGACGCCCTCGCCCGTCGCGATCACGCGCGCGTAAAGCGGTCCGATGGTCTCCCAGATTTCGGGCCAAACCTCGCGCCCCGCTCGGCCCAAGGCCCAAGGGTGCTTTTCACCAGGGATCGGCGACCAAGCGTCGTTGTAGATCAGCGCCAGGTCCGATCCCCAATAGATGGCGATTGGGAAGCGCGAGTTGAGCATGATGCTCACGGCGGATTTCAGCGATTGCGGCCAGGATTCCGGCCGCCCCAGCGGGGTCCCGGACCAGTCATGGGCCCGCATCCGCGCGCCCATGTCACCACCACGCGCCAGGAAACGCAGCGCGTCGTCATCCCCGCTCCGGACATCGTCCGGAGAACCGCCGTCGGTCATCAAGTCAGCCCTAAACCGCCCAAGCCCAAGCCCCCGCCCGACCACAAGGCGATGCTAGCGTCATTCGCCTGCGCGCGCCAAGGCGCCCGTCAAGTTGGCGCAAACACCTACGGGCGGTGAGGAACCCATGCGGCGACCCGCGCCTTAAACCCGCATGCTGAAGGTTCTAAAGTCCAACGGCCTCACCCTGTCGCTTATGGCCTTGTTCGCCGCCAGCCTCGTTGGCCATTGGCTCACCGGTTGGCGCGTGGCGCTGGAGGATCTGCAGCGGCACGGCCAGCCCCCGATCGGCGCCCTGGCCTATCTTGCCGATCCGACATTCATCTCGACTGTGTTCGAGAACTGGGAAAGCGAGTTCCTACAGATGTCGGTCTATGTCGTGCTGACGGCCTATCTCGTTCAGCGCGGCTCCTCGGAATCGAAAGACCCCGACGCGCCCGAGCGCGATGTCCTGCCAAGCCACGACCCACAGGCCCCTGCCCTGGCGCGACGCAGCGGCGCTCTGGCCTGGCTCTATGCCCACGCGCTGGGCCTGGCGCTTGGCATACTTTTCGTTGCGTCGTTCGTCCTGCATTGGACGTTCAGCGCCAGGGCCGCAGCACAGGAGGCCGCCGAACACGGACAGGCAGCGGCGTCCACGCTGGCTTATCTCGCCGACCCGCAGCTTTGGTTCGAGTCGTTCCAGAACTGGCAGAGCGAGTTTCTGTCCACCGCCGTCCTCGTCGTGCTTTCGATTTTCCTGCGCCAGAAGAACTCGCCCGAGTCAAAGCCTGTCGCAGCGCCCAACAGCCAGACGGGCGCTTAGGGGCCGATGAACGCCGGAACCGATAGCGCCCTGAGCTTTAAGCCAAGCGTTGGCTTTCGGGCAGACGGCGTGTGGGGGTTGTAGGCATCTCCTTGCGTGGAGGCATGGATGCAGACCTATACTTTCATGTGTCTGAACAAGGACGGCGTCGCAGCCGCCATTGATATCGCCAGCCTGCCAGACGGCGATCCCGTCACTCACCTGGACCCTCTTGGCTTCGCATGAAAGCGCGCGGGCCATCGAAATCTGGACCGAGAGCGGCCTTTCCCAGATCATCCAGCGCCCCCGTGCGGCCGTCGCAAGCGCTGTCCGGTAGACGGCGAGACACGTCCCAACGCTCTGGCCGTTCCGCAAAAACTCATTTGATATTAAGCGGTTAGATCGAGGCCAACAGGCGTTCAGTAGTTGCGCATCGGCTCTCGCAGATGTACGACCAAGATAGGACGTGTCGTGAAAGATCTTGATGACTGAGTTGCCGCGCGACCTGAACGCACGCGACGAGGCTGAGCGCCATCGCCTTCTGATCAACGCCGTCACCGACTACGCCATCTATCTGCTCGATGCCACAGGCGCCGTCACCACCTGGAACAGCGGCGCGGCGCTCTTCAAGGGGTATAGGGCCGAGGAGATTGTCGGCCGGCACTTTTCGGTCTTCTACACCGAGGAGGATCGGGCTGTCGGCTTGCCCGCCCGTGCGCTGGAGACTGCCGTGCGCGACGGACGCTTCGAGTCGGAAGGCTGGCGGGTGCGCAAGGACGGCTCACGCTTCTGGACCCACGTCGTCATCGACCCGGTGATCGAGGATGGTCGGGTCATCGGCTTTGCCAAGGTCACCCGCGACGTGTCGGCGCGAAAGGCCCGCGACGCGGCGCTCTATGAAAGCGAGCAGCGCTTCCAGCGCCTGGTCCAGGGCGTTCGCGACTACGCGATCTACATGCTCGATCCGGTCGGCAACATCACCAACTGGAACAGCGGCGCCGAAGCGATCAAGCGCTACAAGGCCGGTGAGGTCCTAGGCCGTCATTTTTCGATGTTCTACACCCCTGACGACCGCGCTGGCGGCGCGCCCGAGCGCGCCCTGGCGACGGCGGTTCGCGAGGGAAAGTTCGAGGGCGAGGCGGTGCGCGTGCGCAAGGACGGCGAGCGGTTCTGGGCTCATGTCCTGATCGACCCCATCTACGACGACGAGGGCAAGCTGCTGGGTTTTGCCAAGGTCACGCGTGACATCACCGAAAAGCGGCGCGCCCAAGAAGAAATCGAGCGGACGCGCGAGGCTCTGGCCCAGGCCCAGAAGATGGAAGCTATCGGGCGGCTGACCGGGGGCGTCGCCCACGACTTCAACAACCTTCTGACCGTAATCCGCTCCTCGGCCGAGTTTCTGCAGCGCGGCGAGCAGGATCCCCGGCGTCAGCGCTATGTCGACGCCATCGCCTCGGCCTCCGAGCGCGCCGCGCTGCTTACCAGCCAGCTCCTGGCCTTTGCGCGACGCCAGCCCCTGCAACCGGAGAGCTTCAATATCGTCGCGAGGCTGGAGGGCCTGCGCCAGATCATCGCCGCCTCGGCAGGATCGTCCGTCATCGTCGAGCTCGGGTTCGACGCCCGCGACCTCTGGATCAAGGCCGATCCAGGCCAGTTCGACACGGCGATCATCAACATGGTGGTCAACGCCCGCGACGCCATGGCTGATGGGGGCAAGATCAGCATCCGCGCCAGCCGCGCTCCGGGCGTCCCAGCCGTGCGTGGCCACGCCGCCGCGCCTGGCGAGTTTGTCGCCGTTTCCCTGGCCGATACGGGCACAGGCATGTCGCCCGAGACACTGGCCCATATCTTCGAGCCGTTCTTCACCACCAAGCCCGTCAACCGCGGAACCGGCCTTGGCCTCAGCCAGGTCTACGGGTTCGCCAAGCAATCGCGCGGCGAAGTCGCCGTCTCCAGTTTCGAAGGCGCGGGATCGACCTTCACCCTCTACCTGCCGATGGCGGCGGAGGAGCCGCACGCTTGCCCTCCGCGTTCGCCCCTCAAGATCCAGGTCCCGCCCCTGCGGATCCTCCTGGTCGAGGACAATCTGGAAGTGGGCCAGTTCGCCGCCACCATGCTTGAAGAAATGGGCCACGCCGTCACCCGGGTCGGTGACGCCCAGAACGCGCTCGCCGCTCTGGAAAAACCCTCGGCGCGGTTCGAGCTGGTTTTCACCGACGTCGTCATGCCGGGCATGAGCGGCGTCGAACTGGCCGGTCAGGTTCGCGAGCGCTGGCCTGACGTGCGCGTCATCCTCACCAGCGGCTACAGCCATGTCCTTGCCGAGGAAGGCGCCCACGGTTTTCCGTTGCTGAAGAAACCCTATACGCTCGACAGTCTCATGCAGGTTCTCGCCGAGGCGACGTCGCCCGCGACGACCAGCGCGGACGTTGCCGGCTGAGGCGCGGGCAGCCGCGACAATCTGTCCACCGCGCGGCCGGCTGTCACCTCTTCAGCACCGACCCCAATCGCCTATCTAACAGCCTGAGATCTTAGGGAGTTTAGCAGGCGCATGGCCGGTGGGTGGACGCACGACGGGGGCGTTCTGGATCAGATCGAAGACACGGTGACGGACGGGGTTTTGCACGCCCGCGCCCGTCTGCCCTCCGGCGAGGGCTCGCTGTTCTGCGACGAATGCGGCGAGGACATTCCTGAGGCGCGTCGACGCGCCTTGCCCGGTTGCCGCACCTGCATCGCCTGTCAAACCGGCCGTGACCGCAAGGTCGTCATCGGCGGCATCAACCGTCGCGGCAGCAAGGACAGCCAGCTGCGCTGAACTTGCAGGATCGGGGATCTTCAGCGCCCCACCAGCCGGCGGCGCGATCCCCGTGGGCTCGGGACTGACCCGCCGTTTGAGATCATCCGGCGGCGATACGTGGAGCCCGGCCCGAGGCGTTTCTGCGCCTCGGGCCGCCCCTTCCGAGACATCGTGGCGACTCGCCATCCAGCCCAAAGTGTTCTATATTCGACGGCCTGATCGGCGAGCCTGGCTATTTCGAAACGCTGCCTGGCGTGCACCACGTCGATGTTCATCCGGCGGGCGGACTGGTCGTCTGGCTGGAGGATGGCGCGAACTCTGAGCCGCTGCTCGAGGAAGCCACGCCCTCCCGTCCGCCCGAGGTCGAGCTCCACGGACAAGGCGCTCCGACGCGAGCCCTCGTGGCCCATCCTCGCGCCGAGCATGTCGAGATGTTCTTCGACGGCCTGGGCGATCTGGAGGCCGCGCCGCTGGGCTGGTGGCATGCGCGGATCTGGCTGAAAAGGCCGATCTGAGCGCAGCCCTTGCGCCCGCTCGCCGTTCCCATAGCGTCGTTCGCCAAATCGAGGGCCGCTGCGATGTGCAATCTCTATGAGCTCTATTACGACATCTTCGGCTGGGCCAAGGCGCACGAGGATCTCCTCAAGCGCCATCTGACGTTGCCCGGCGGCGTTGCGTTCGAGGCGGCCAATATCGACCTGTTCTATCCGCAGTTCATCGGTCCCAATCGTCGCGCGCCGACCGTGCGCCTGGGCGCCGAAGGCCAGCATGAGATCCATTTCGCGCGCTGGGGCATGCCCTCGTCAAAGAAGCGCATGACCGAGCTGGCCGCCAAGCGGATCGCCCGGCTGGAAAGCCAGGGCAAGGCCTACGACTACGACGACCTCCTGCGCATGGAGCCCGACCCCGGGGTCACCAATATTCGCGACCTGGAAAATCCGCACTGGCGTCGCTGGCAGGGCGTGGAGAACCGCTGCGTCGTCCCGCTAACCGCCTTCACCGAGCCGGACCAGGAGCTGACCAGGTCGCTGAAGCCGGTGTGGTTTGCGCAAACAAAGGCGCCCTTCGCCTATTTCGCGGGGGTGTGGACGCCGCATGCCTGCGTCAAGACGATCAAGGCCGGCTGGGAGGAGATGGAGGTCTACGGCTTCCTGACCACCGAGCCCAACGGCGTCGTCGCCCCCTATCACAAGAAGGCCATGCCGGTGTTCCTGCGCACCGCCGAAGAGGTCGACACCTGGCTGCGCGCGCCCTGGAAGGACGCCGTCGCACTGCAAAAGCCCCTGCCCGACGATGATCTGCGGGTGGTCGAGGAGCCGGCCAAGCGCGAGGCGATCGCCGCCTAGTCATTTGGCGCCGCCCGAGCCTTCGCGCCCCGGTGCGGCGTTGCTCATCCATGACATCACCTTCGTATGACGCCACGCCGGTCCTCGTCGACTATTGGCTCGAGATCGCTCGCCGCGGCGTGGCGGCCTTGCGGTTCGTCGTTCAGCGCCATGGCGGCGAGACCTGGATGGCCGCGGAGCTGGCTAGCCCCCGGACGGGGATGGTGTTGCGCGCGGCCCACGCCGCCCTTGAGATCGACAAGGTGGCCGCGTCCGACAGCGGCTCGCCGATTTGGTTGCTGCGCTTTGCGCTCTCCCAACGGCTCGCGGTCGCCGCCGGGCCGCCCGAGCTGGCCGCCTATCAGGCCGCGCTTGCCGATCGCCTTCACCAAGAGATCAGGACCGCGCCCGCCCTCGCGCTGGCGCGGCTGGCCGATCCTCACGACACCCCGAGCGGCTACGGCCGCTCGTAGGTCCCGACCAGCAGTCCCTTGGCCAGCACATGGCCTTCGATCGCGCGCAGGAAGGCGCCGCGGCTGGGATGGGTCGCGAAGGCCAGCGCCCGGTCCAAGGCAAAGAGCTGAAAGACGTAGAGATGGGGCCCGTGGCCGGTCGGCGGATCGGGCGCCAGCCAGGCAGCCTGCAGGAAACTGTTCTTCCCGAGGTTCTCATCCAGGCCAGCGCGCCCTGGACTGCGCAGCTGGCCTTCAGGAAGTTCGCCAGGCTCGGGCGGCAGGTCCCAGGCCAGGAGATGGACCAGCGGCTCGGGCGCCGGGGCGTCTGGATCCTCGACCAGCAAGGCGAGCGCCGCGACGCTGGCCGGCAGCTTGCTCCAGGCCAGCGGCGGCGAGATTCCCTCTCCATCGGCGGTGTAGCGCGCGGGGATCGACCCGCCGTCCTCGAAGGCGCTGCTGGAGAGCGCGATGGTGTCGGCGATCCCGGCAAAGGCGCGGTCCTCGCTGGCGATCTTTTCGAACCCGGCCCTCACGCCACGCAGCGCATGACCAAGGCCGCGGGGCATTTTCTCGAGCATCGGCTGTCTCCTTCGAGACGCCAAGCGCTTGAGGGCCCGCTTGGTTCAGCCAAGCCGCACAGGCTAGCTTGCGCGCTGAAGATCCTGAGCGGCCGCCGGCAACTGCCCGTAGAACACGGCCAGGTCCGCATGCCGCGCGGCAAGGTCGGCGAAGGCCGAGCGGATACGCGGCGTCAAGCTCGGATCCCTAGCGCACATCGAGGCGACCAGCGCGGCGCTGGTGCGCAAGGTGGGATTGCGCAGGCTGGCGCGCTGGCCTTCCAGACGCTGGCGGTAGGTGGCCGCCCCGACGGTGTCTGGCAAGCTCGCGATCGCTCCGTCGATGTCCTTGAGCGTCTCGGCAATGGTCTGGGCCAGGCCGATCTCCAGCGCCAGGGTCAGGAAAACCCCTTCGACATGTGACACCACAGATACTCCCCCAGGCCTCGCACGATGGACCGCTTCGCACCCCGAACGCGCTCCGGCGCGCTGTCGCAGGACCCCAGGTTTGCCGCAAGGCCGCCGACGCGCTCAAGAGGCAAGTTCCGCTTTCGTTCACAGGCTGCTAGTTTGCTGGGGATGGAGTCGGCCCCTCGCAAGATCATTCACATCGACATGGACGCCTTCTTTGCGTCGGTCGAACAGCGCGATGATCCCAGCCTGCGCGGCAAGCCCCTCGCCGTCGGCCACGGAGCTCGGCGCGGCGTCGTTGCAGCGGCCAGCTATGAGGCGCGCCGGTTTGGCGTGCGCTCGGCCATGCCCTCGACCACGGCCCTGCGCAAATGCCCGCAGCTGGTGTTCACCCCGCCGCGCTTTGAGGTCTACAAGGCCGTCTCGCGCCAGATCCACGAGATCTTCGCTGACTACACCGATCTGATCGAGCCGCTGTCGCTGGACGAGGCCTATCTGGACGTCACCGCCGACAAGGCCGGGATCGGCCGGGCCACGGAGACCGCGCGGCAGATCCGCGCGCGTATTCTGCAGCAGACCGGCCTGACGGCTTCGGCGGGGGTCTCCTACAACAAGTTCCTGGCCAAGATGGCCAGCGACCAGAACAAGCCCAACGGCCAGTTCCTGGTCGCGCCGGGGCAGGGCCAGGCCTTTGTCGCCACCTTGCCGATCGGCCGCTTCTACGGCGTGGGCGAGGTCACCGAGCGCAAGATGAAGGCGCTGGGCATCGAGACGGGGGCGGATCTTCACCGCCAACCCTTGGAGGTCCTGCTCCAGCACTTTGGCAACGCGGCGGGCTGGTTCCACGGCATCGCCCGGGGGATCGACGAGCGGCCGGTCAAGCCTGATCGTGAGCGCAAGTCGTCCGGCTCGGAGACGACCTTCGAGACCGATCTTTCCGACACCGCCCGCATCGAGGCGGAGATCGCCGCCCTGGCGGGCAAGGTCTTCGCCTGGTGCGACAAGGCCCAGGCCTTCGGCCGCACCGTCACGGTGAAGATCAAATATGCCGACTTCGAGCAGGTCACCCGCCGCCGCTCGCTGCCGGCGATCATCGGCGACGCCGACACTCTGCGCCATCTAGCCCAGGCGCTGGTGGTGTCGGTCTATCCCCTGCGCGCGGGGGTTCGCCTACTGGGCGTGACGGTCTCCAATTTCGAGGCCCGGCCGGCCGCCGAGCAAGCCGCCCTGCCCGTCTAGCCGAACCTCCAGGGCCGCATGAGCAGCACGGCGATCGTGAAGACGCCGATGTAGAGCGCCGGCACGAAGGCCGGCGCGGTCTGGCCTTCGATCCAGTCCACGATGGTCGCCAGCACGCTTGTCGGCATCACCGCGCCGAGGAGGCAGACGACCCAAGCCTGCCATTCCTGCAGGGCCTGCGGCTCGTCGTCGTCATGGTGTCTGCCGCCCCAGGCCATGGCCCCTCCCTTGAGCCACCTTTAGCGCGCATAGCCCGGTTTGGCGACCAGGGGCCGAGCGCTCACGGCGCCGCTTACGTCAGCTTCGGTCGCCCGCGAAAAAATCTGATTCCGCTCAAACCCTTGCGCCGATTGGATGTTGGCCCTGGCGCGCCCTCGCGCCGCACCCATGGCCCCGTTGACTCTGAACCATCGCCAAGAACAAAGGTGGAACAAGCTCGTTCTACCGCCATGACCTCATCGCCCGTCCCCGCCGCGTTCGACACGCTCCGCCGCAAGGTTCGCGCCCTGGAAGCCCAGGACCGCGTCACCCGTGCGGTGCTGCCGTTCGGCGTGCCGCCCCTGGACGCGCGACTGCCCGGCGGGGGCTTGGCCTTGGGCGCTTTGCACGAGGTGGCCGGCGGGGCTGAGGAAGCGCTTTACGGGGCGACCGCGGCCCGGTTCGCCGCCGGCATCCTGGCCAGGGCCCAGGGCGAGGTGCTGTGGTGCCGGCGCCAGGCCGACCTCTTCGCGCCATCCCTGGCCCAGGCGGGCTTGCCGCCTCACCGCGTGATCTTCGCCGACGCCGGCGACGAGGCCGGGGTCCTGGCGGCGATGGAGGAAGGCCTGCGCTGGCCGGGCCTGGCCGGGGTGATCGGCGAGGTCGGCAAGCTTTCCATGACCGCATCGCGCCGCCTGCAGCTGGCGGCCGAGAAGAGCGGCCAGATCGCCATCGCCGTCCGAAGATGGCGTCGGATCGCGGACGCGGCCGATCTTGGCCAGCCGACGGCGGCCCAGACGCGGTGGCGGGTCTCGCCCCTGCCCTCCTCGCCGCTGCCGCCCTCCGTTCCCGGCGTGGGTCGTCCGCGCTGGTTTCTCGAACTCCTCCGCTGCAAGGCCGGCGAGGCCTTCGACATCGAGCTAGAAGCCTGTGACGCAAAGGGTCATCTCCGCCTTCCTGCCCCGCTGGCCCACCGACCGGTTGGCTCGTTTGCAGGGCCAAAAGACCGTGGGCAAGAGCGCGCCATCGCCTGACGCGCCGATCGTCATGGTCGGACGCGTCGGTCGCCGGCGCGCGATCGCGCACATGAACCTGGCCGCCGCCAAGGCGGGTTTGCGTTTCGGCCAGGCCGTCGCCCACGCCACGGCCATGGTCCCAGGCCTCGTCCTGCACGAGCTCGACACCGAGGGCGATAACGCCGCCCTGCAGCGCCTGGCGCTCTGGGCTCAGCGCCTCTACTCGCCGACCGTGGCGGCCGATCCGCCCGATGGCCTGGTCATAGACGCCACCGGCTGCGCCCATCTCTTCGGCGGCGAGGAGAAGATGCTGATCGACCTGCGTCGGCGCCTGTCCAAGGCGGGCTATGCGGCAACGGTCGCGATCGCCGACAGCTGGGGCGGCGCCCATGCCCTGGCGCGCTATTCCCGGCGTTCTGTGTTTGTCGCCCCGGCCGGGGCGCTGGGCCAGCAGCTGAAGGACCTGCCGGTGGCCGCCCTTCGCCTGGCGCCGGAGATTGTCCAGGCCCTCGCCAAGCCCGGGTTCGACACCATCGGCGAACTGGAGGCTACTGCCAAAGGCCCGCTGGCCCATCGCTTCGGTATGGAGCCGATCCGTCGCCTCGACCAGGCCCACGCCCGCGAGCGCGAGCCGATCGAGCCGGTGTTCGCAGCCGAAACGCCGCGGGCGGCCAAGATCTTCGCCGAGCCGATCGGCGCGCCCGAAACCCTGGCCCGCTACCTGACCGAGCTGACCATCGAGCTCTGCGCCGTCCTCGAAGCCGCCAGCCTCGGGGCCAAGACAATCGACGCCTGGTTTTACCGGGTCGACAATCGGGTCGAGAGCGTACGGATCGGCCTGTCGAGCCCAGCTCGTGACGCGCGGCGCCTAGCCAAGCTCCTCTGCGAAAAGCTCGAAAAGGTCGATCCGGGGTTTGGGGTCGACAAGATGGCGCTGGCCGCGCCCGGCGCCGAGCCGCTCGCCTATAGCCAGGATGATGCTTTGGGCGGCAAGCGTCGCGCCGATCTCTCGGGCCTGGTCGACACCCTGCGGGTTCGCCTGGGTCCAGACGCGGTCTATCGTCTGGCGAGCGCCGAAAGCGACATCCCCGAGCGCAGCGTCCGCAAGGTTCCCGCCGCCGAGGCGCCCGCCGCCTTCTCCTGGCCGGTCGACTGGCCCCGGCCTTTCCGCGTCTTTCCGCGCCCCGAACTCATCGAGACGGTGGCTCTGTTGCCCGACCAGCCTCCGGCGTCCTTCACCTGGCGCGGCGTGCGCCGACGCGTGCGCCGCGCCGACGGACCTGAGCGCGTCTTTGGCGAGTGGTGGAAAGCCGACGCCGAGCTGGCCCGATCGCGCGACTATTTCCAGGTCGAGGACGAGGGCGGCGAGCGCTACTGGATTTACCGCGACGGTGATGGCGAGGACGCCGCCTCCGGCAGCCAGCGCTGGTTCATGGCCGGCGTGTTCGGATGAACTTTTCGCCACAAGACCCTGACGCGCTTGGCGATTATGTGGAATTGCAGTGCGCCTCGCACTTCTCCTTGCTGCGCGGCGCGTCCTCGCCGGGCGAGCTCTTCGACGAGGCCGCGCGCCTGGGCTATCGGGCCCTGGCGATCTGCGACCGCAATAGCCTGGCGGGGATGGTGCGGGCCCATATCGCCGCCAAGGAGACGGGCGTCAGGCTGATCGTCGGCTGCGAACTGGTCTTGCGCGATGGCATGACCATCGTGGTTTTACCCACCGATCGCCCCGCCTACAGCCGGCTTTCGCGCCTGCTGACCCTGGGCAAATCGCGCGCCGGCAAGGGCGAATGCGATCTCGACCATGCCGATCTTGCCGCCCATGCCCAGGGCCTGATCGGCATCCTGGTCCCGGACGCAGCTGACGCGGCCTGCGCCCAGCAATTGGCGCGCATGGCCGCTATTTTCGGCGTCGACGCCCATGTCTCCCTGACTCTGCGCCGCCGGCCGGGCGATCCTTTGCGCCTCTATGAACTCGAGCGCCTGGCCGCCGAACACGCCGTCACGCCGGTGGTCACCAACCGTGTGCTGTTCCACGACAAGGCGCGGCGCTTGCTGCAGGACGTGGTCACCTGCATTCGCGAGAACACCACCATCGACGATGTCGGTTTCAAGCGCGACCGCCACGCCGACCGATACCTGATGGCGCCCAAGGAAATTCAGCGCCGCTTCCCGCGCCATCAGCCGGCGATCGCCGCGTCGGTCGCGATCGCTCGCCGGTGCCGGTTCTCGCTCTTGGAGCTGACCTATCAGTATCCGCGCGAGGTGGTCACCGAAGGCCAGACGGCCCAGGAGACCCTGGAGCGCCTGACCTGGGAGGGCGCGGCCCACCGTTTCCCGGATGGGGTGACCCCTGAGGTGCGCCGGATCCTGGAGCACGAACTGAGGCTGATCGGCCAGCTTGGCTATGCGCCCTACTTCCTGACCGTCCATTCGATCGTCCGCTATTCCAAGAGCCAGGACATCCTCTGCCAGGGCCGCGGCTCGGCGGCCAATTCGGCGGTCTGCTACGTGCTGGGGATCACCAGCATCGATCCTGAGCGCAATGATCTGCTGTTCGAGCGCTTCGTCAGCGCCGAGCGCGACGAGCCGCCCGACATCGACGTCGACTTCGAGCACGCCCGCCGCGAGACGGTGATGCAGTGGATCTTCGAGACCTATGGCCGCCATCGCTGCGCCATCGTCGCCGTCGTGCAGCGCTTTCGGCCGCGCGGCGCCGTGCGCGACGTCGGCAAGGTGCTGGGCTTGCCCGAGGACATGACCAAGGGGCTTTCCAGCCAAATCTGGAGCTTCTCCCGCGAGGACATCGAGGAGAAGCACGCCCGCGACATGGGCCTGGACCTCTCCGATCGCCGCCTGCGCCTGACCCTGGAGCTGGCCCAGGTGCTGCTCAACACCCCGCGCCATTTTTCCCAGCATCCCGGCGGCTTCGTCCTCACGCACGACCGGCTCGATGAGCTGGTCCCCATCGAGCCGGCGCGAATGGAAGGCCGCCAGATCATCGAGTGGGACAAGGACGACATCGACGAGCTGAAGTTCATGAAGGTCGACGTCCTGGGTCTGGGCATGATGACCTGTCTCAAGCGCGGCCTGGATTTGCTGAAAGACGCCAAGGGCATAGCGCTGGATCTTGCGACCATCCCGCCGGAGGATCCGCGCACCTATGCGATGATCCGACGGGCCGACACCCTGGGCGTCTTCCAGATCGAGAGCCGGGCGCAGATGGCCATGCTGCCGCGTCTGAAGCCCCGCAGCTTCTATGATCTGGTCATCGAGGTGGCGATCGTCCGGCCCGGTCCGATCCAGGGCGACATGGTCCATCCCTACCTGCGCCGACGCGAAGGCAAGGAACCCGTCAGCTACCCCAAGCCTGAGCTGGAGAAGGTGCTGGGCAAGACGCTCGGCGTGCCGCTCTTCCAGGAGCAGGCCATGCGGGTGGCGATCGAGTGCGCCGGCTTTACGCCCGGCGAGGCCGACCAGCTGCGTCGGGCCATGGCCACCTTCAAGTTCACCGGCGGGGTCAGCCACTTCAAGGACAAGCTGGTCGGCGGCATGGTCGCGCGCGGCTATCCGCAGGACTTCGCGCAAGCGACCTTCAGCCAGCTGGAGGGATTTGGATCCTACGGCTTCCCGGAGAGCCACGCGGCCAGTTTTGCGCTTCTGGCCTACGCCTCCTCCTGGCTCAAATGCCACCATCCGGAGGTGTTCTGCGCGGCCCTGCTCAATAGCCAGCCCATGGGCTTCTACCAGCCGGCCCAGATCGTCCGCGACGCCATCGAGCACGGGGTCGAGATCCGACCCATCTGCGTCAACGCCTCGCGCTGGGACTGCACGCTCGAAGAGACCGCCGACGGCGCCCTGGCCGTGCGCCTTGGCCTGCGCATGGTCGGCAAGCTCGCTGAGGTCGACGCCGCGCGCCTGGTCCTGGCCCGCGCCGAGGAACCCTATCGCGCCGTCGATGATGTGTGGCGCCGCGCCCAGATCGGCCCAGGCGCGCTCTCACGCCTGGCCGAGGCCGACGCCTTCCGCCCCAGCCTTGGCCTCGCCCGCCGCGAAGCCGGCTGGAAGATCAAAGGTCTGCGCGAGACCGCGCTGCCGCTGTTCGACCAGGCCGGCGCGGCCGAGCTGAACGAGCCTGCCCTGACCCTGAAACCGATGACCGAAGGCCGTGAGATCGTCGAGGACTACGGCCATATCGGCCTTAGCCTGCGCCGCCATCCGCTGGCCCTGCTGCGCGAGGATCTGCGAGGCCAAGGCTACAAGCCCTGCCAGGCCGCCGCCGCCGGCCGCGATCGCCAGTTTATCAGGACTGCCGGCCTCGTGCTCGTGCGCCAAATGCCCGGTACGGCCAAGGGCGTGATGTTCATGACGATCGAGGACGAGACCGGCGTGGCCAACCTGGTGATCTGGAAGACGCTGTACGAGAAGCAAAAGCGCGTCGCGCTTGCGGCCCATCTGCTCGGCGTCGAGGGCCGCATCCAGCGCGAAGGCGATGTCGTCCATCTCGTCGCCTACACGCTGCACGATCTGGGCGCGGTTCTGTCGAGCCTGCAGGATCGGGGCGCGGACGCCGGCGACCTGTCCTGGGCCAAGCGGAGCCGAAACTTCTGCTAGGCCGCTAGTGGACCGTGGGCAGGGCGAAATGTTCGTCGAGATAGGTCTGGATGAGTTCGGCGCCCTGCGTCCATAGCCGCTCGGCCGTCTCTGCGTCCGGTGCGGCGGCCATCTTGCGGGTGATCTGCTCGACCTTCCGACCAAGGTCTCGATAGAGGCTCACTTGGGCTTGCGTCAGCTGGCCAGCGTCAGGGGCTTCGCGCAGCAAGCGTATCCGCAACAGCAGCGCCTCGGCCTCCTGCTCCATATCCATCGTGGGCGCCCATCGACTCGCTTTTGCCAGAAGAGAGCACGGCGTGTCGGCGAGATCATGCCCTGGCCGCGACCACGCTCGTGAGCGATCCCTAGAACGCCGGCGCCGCGCAAGGGTTCAGCTTGCGCGCTCGAGACCGGGCCAGCGGCTTACGCTCCAAAGTGTGTGCGGCTCCGCAGGACGCAGCGCCGTTATCGGCGCGCGATCACGCCGCCTCGCCCAGCTCGAGCGACACCAGATAGGTCTCGATCAAGGCCCGGGCGAGGCTCTCGAACTTGGCCGCCAGGATCTTGGGGATGCGGGCCGCCAGGCCGCCATGGCTCTTGGCCAGGCCACCCCCGGTCAGGCCGACGATGGCGTAGAGCTGGGCGACGGCGTCGCGCATTTCGCCGCCGCGGCCGAACGACGCCACCGTGGCTCCCTCCGGAAAGACGAACCGGTAGACGATGACCGCGCGCGTGGCCTGGGCATAGGCGGCCAGCCGCTCGCGGCGCTGGGCGACGTCGTCGATATCGATGAGCGCCGCCTCGCGCAGGCTGGCTGGCGCGTCGTCGTCGAACGCGTCGGCGGACAGGGCCGCAGGGGTCTTGGGCATGGTCGATATATGGGAAGGCGCTCCCAACCCGTCCAGAGGCCCGCGCCAGCCCCTTGGCTATCGGCCAACCGCTCGAAACTGTGGACAACCGGGCCTCGAAAAACCGGCTGGAAACCATGCCCGGGCACAACCGCGCCCGGGGGATTGAGCCGAGAGGTTTGGTCATGGACTTTCAGGAACAAGCACAGCAACACAGCCAGATCCGCGAGGCGCTTCTCGCGGCCGTCACCGAGCGCAGGGCCCTCGATCCGGCGCTCCTGCCCACCGACCGCCTCTGCCCGACGGGCTGCTGGCTGCAAGGCGAAGACGCGCGGCGCTGGGCCGGCCACCATGCGCTCCTGGGCCTGGTTGAGACCCATCGCGCCTTCCACCAGGAGGCCGCGGTCGTGGCCGGGCACATCCAGCGTGGGCAGTGGACGCAAGGCCAGCGCGCGCTGCGCAATGGATCGCCGTTCGCCCTGGCCCTGACAGATCTTCTCGCGGCGCTGCGGCGCATGCGCGCGGCGGCCTCGTCACTGGCGGCGTAAACCTCAAGCGCGTCGCGCCGAGGCTTCCGGCGCCCCGCCATGGGGCGGGAACAGGAAACGGCCGGCGCGCGCGCCATCGCGAAGGCGGATCACCAAGGCGCCGTCGTCGGCGAGGCCCTGGGCTAGATCGCGGGCGGCCTCTTCGGCGCCGGCCCCGGTGGGGAAAGTCCTTGGACTGTCGGCAAAGTCGCCGCGAACGATCCAGCCGTCGTCAGACGGCTCGACGAAGAGATAGCTGGGCATGGTCAAACGTCACGAAACACGGGAACAGGCTTGGCGGCCGGCCCTACGGCTGGCCGGCCGCCCGCCCCAACTCAAGAGAACGGCTCGCGGTCAAGGCGGCTCAGCGCCGACAGAACCTCGCTGAGCGGCACGGGCGCGGGCGTTCCCAAGAGCCATCTATGACTGGGCCGGTGTTCCACCGCGCTGGCGTCCGAGGCCCAGGCGGCCAGGATCTCGCGCTTTTCAACTGGCTCCAGGTCCTGGTCCTTCACCACCTCCAGCGGATGGAGGAAGCCGACGGCGGGCCGCACCGGCCAGGGGCGCGCCCGATCGGACGCGTTCAGGTCCATATGCATGGCCTGCCCCCCTTACGCGGCCTTACGGGTCTTGTCGGGCGCAAGGGTCAGCGCCGGGCGATCCGCGCCGCCGCCGATCGGGATCTGGCGAGGCTTCAAGGCTTCGGGGACCTCACGGGCCAGGTCGATCGACAGGACGCCATGGGCATAGGCGGCGTCCTTGACCACGACATGGTCGGCCAGCTCGAACCGACGCTCGAAGGCGCGCTGGGCCAGCCCCTGATGCAGGAAGGTGCGCGCGTTCTGGTCGATGTCCGACGCTTTGCGCCCCTTGATCACCAAGAGGTTGGGCTCGGCGGTGATCTCCAGGTCCGAAGGGCCGAAGCCGGCCACCGCCAGAGAGATGCGATAGTCGTCCTGACCGGTCTTTTCGATGTCGTAGGGCGGATAGCCGGCGCTCGCCGGGCTGCGGAGCGCGGTCTCGACGAGATCGACCATGCGGTCGACGCCGATCATCGAGCTATAGAGCGGGGTGAAGTCAAACGCGGTGCTCATTTCCATCTCCTCGAAAGCAAGTTGGATATGAGGAGCGCGGGAGGCGACCGGCCTTCGCGCTCCTGCGCCGGACCCGAACGGCGCCCGGCAAGCACGCGATGAGGTAGGTCGACGACCAAACCGGTCAAGAGGACGGGCGGCGAAAAAATTCAACCATCCGAGACGACCGGGAGGGCCGCATATCGGTCGCGGATAGCGGTGTTGAAATAGACCCCTTTGGCGAAGGCCAGACGCAGGCCCTGGGCGACGTCGGCGGGCACGCCCTGATAGGCATAGGCGCGCCCGCTGACGAAGGTGAGGGTCAGGACCTGGCGCGCGTCGTCATAGACGAACGCCTTGATCACCGACGAGGGCATTTAGGACTTTTCGCGATCGCCCCGGTCGCCCTGCCCAGGCCCCGCGTCGTTTTTGGCGTGCTGGCGCTGGTCGGCGGCCGACGACTTGCCGACATCGTCGACTTCGGAAAACTGGCCCTTGTCGTCGCGCCGCACGTAGCGCTTGTCGCCGGGGGTCGGTTCGATCAGTTCACGTTTGGACATCGGGTAAGCCTCCTTGTGAGAAGCGAATCCGCAGGCCGTCCAATCTGTTCCATGCCGACGCCTTGGAGGAACGCCGCGCGGCCAAGGCCATTGTGCCCAGGTGCGGATCGCCACCTTCAACATCAACAACATCGTCTCGCGCTTGGCCGTGCTCACCGCCTGGCTGGAGACCGAGGCCCCGGACGTCGTCTGTCTGCAGGAACTGAAAGCCGACCAGGCCGCCTTTCCGCGGGCCGCCCTCGAAGCCTTGGGCTATCAGGCGGCCTGGAAGGGCCAACGGACCTGGAACGGCGTGGCGATCCTGGCGCGGGACATGACCCCGGTCGTGACCCGCACCGCCCTGCCCGGCGAGCCGGACAGGAGCCAGTCGCGCTATATCGAGGCGGCGGTGAACGGCGTGCTGATCGCCTGCCTCTACCTGCCCAACGGCAATCCGGTCCCTGGCCCCAAGTTCGACTACAAGCTGGCCTGGTTCGAGGCCTTCCTGGCGCATGCCGAAAACCTGATGGCCAGCGGCGCGCCGGTCGTGCTGGCGGGCGACTACAATGTCGTGCCGACCGAAGCCGACCTCTATCCGAACCATTCCTACGGCGGCAACGCGCTGCTGCGTCCCGAAAGCCGCGCGGCCTTCCAGCGGCTGCTCGACCAGGGCTGGACCGACGCCCTGCGCGCCGTCCATCCCGAGGGGCCGCTGTGGACCTTCTGGTCGTACCTGCGGTTTCGCTGGCCCAAGGACAAGGGGCTGCGCATCGATCATCTGTTGTGCTCGCCCGAGATCGCCAGTCAGCTCACCGACGCGGGCGTGGATCGCTGGGTGCGCGGTCTGGAGGCCGCCAGCGACCATGCGCCGGCCTGGATCGAGATCGACCGGTGAGCGCCCCGCCCGTCACGCCCGATGGCCGCTATATCGTGGTGCGCGGCCGTCTCTGGCGCCGAAGCAATCCCGCGCTTTTGGCCGATGAACGCCAGGCCCTGGTCGAGGATCTGATGAACGCGCGACGCGCCGTGCGGTCCGCCCTGGCGACGAACGATGCGGCGCTGTTGGCGGACGCCCGCGCCCGGGTCGACGCGGCCAAGATCGGTCTGGGCGAGCGCGGGCCGGTGTGGTGGCGCGACGGCGCGCCGGACCTCAACCGTCACTTGGCCAAGAACACGTCCTATGCCGAATGGTGGGCGGGGCTCGGCCGCACCTAGCGCCACTTTGAGCGGCGCCCTATCCTGGCGACATGCCGGCTCGCTCTCGTCCCACCGCCCGCCTTCTCACGCCCACGGGCTGGGCCGGGCTCGCCGTGGCCGCCGCCTTGGCGGCGGCGCTGGCCTTCATCGTCCTGGCGCTGCTGCCGCGCGCCTAGCGCGCCCAGAAGACGTGAACCTCGTCGTGGGCGGTCTCGACCGTGAAGACCTCGCCATTCAGACGGGCGTCGCGGGCCATGGCCTCGTAGTCGATGTAGTTTCGCAAGGCCTCGGGGATTTCGACGGTTTCCTCGGTCAGTTCCTGGAAGCTGTCGGCGAGGCTGGAAAAGCGGCCGCGATACTGATCGTCGAGCGCTGACCTTGCCGCACCAAGGTCCCCATCGACCGCCCCCAGCACCAGGGCGCCCAGCCTTCCGCGCTCGCGCAGGAAAGCGGCCAGAGCGACGACGCGATCAATCGCGGCGTACTCGGCGACCTCCACCCCGCCAAAGCCCTCGTGGTCGTGGATCGTGAACTCTTCGGCCTCGGGCTCGGGCGATCCTGCCAGCATGGCGTTGATCGCCTCCCAGACGGCGGCCGCATCATCCTCGACCTCGATCCAGGCCCCATGCAGTCGGCCGCTATTATAGGCGGCCAGGCAGGCCACATAGATGCGGGGCTCAAGATCATCAGCGGCTTGTCCCATGGTCTTCATCCTTAAAGGCAGGGGTTCGATCACTCGAACCCTTGCCCGTCGGCGAGACCGGGGGTGCAAGCGGAGGGGCGGCTTCGCGGGGACCCGGCTGCAGGGTCCAAAGGACCTGAAGCTGGGCGGAAGCCGATCCGAAGCGCGCTGGGGGCGGCGCCCCAAGCCCGGAGCGCCAGCGACAGTCGCCAACTTTGACAGCAGCGCTTGCATGTCGGCGTCCGGCGGCGTTTCCTCGACGCCAATGTCGTTCTTCTCGCCCACGGAAGTTCCGGGTTCGTCTCGCACGCCGACACCCTTGCGCCTGTCGGCGACCGTGCGCGTGCTTGGCCAACACGCCCCCCCTCGCCAGCGACGACGTGAACGCCCTGGAGGCGGCGCTCTCGCCTTTGGAGACGGTCCCGATCGACGCGGTTCTTGGCGCGGCCAAGGGCGCGACGCCCTTCGTGCTCTGCGACGGCTGGGCCGGCTTGGTGCGCACCATGGCCTCCGGCAAGCGGCAGATCGTGGCGCTCTTCCTCCCCGGCGACGTGGTTGGCCTCGACACGGCGACCGCACCGCTCGGCGCGGGTGAGATCGTGGCCCTTAGCGCGGTTCGCCTGCGCCGCCTTTCCGCCCAGGGCCGAGCCCTGGTCGCCCTGCGGCCGCAGCTGGTCAAAGCCCTGGCCGCCCATAACCTGCAGCATCAGGCCCGCCTTCAGGACCAAGTGTTCCGGATCGGCGTGCTGGCGGCCTTGGGACGGGTCGCTCACCTCCTGGGCGAGCTCGACACGCGACTGAAGCTGGCGGCCGGGGATGATCGCAGCCTGGTGCCCGTCACACAGGCCGTCCTGGGCCAGGTGCTCGGCATCAGCCTTGTGCACGTCAACCGCACCCTGCAGGTCCTGGCGAGCCAGCGCCTGGCCTGGTTGGACCGCAATCGGCTCGTGGTCCCTGACGACAAGGCTTTGGAGGCTGTCTGGCAAAGCGCGGTCTGAGCGCAACCCTGACAGGTTTGCCGCTCCCGGGAGTGCATGGGTCTCTCGCCGGACGAATTCTAAGGCGCGCTCACCGCCGAGATCGGACGGGCCGCCGGCGACCATCTTTGCTCCGACAGTCCTGGCGAACGGTCAGTTTCGTCCAGATAGAAGCGATCGAACAGGGTGCGGGCCCCCGCCAGAAGCTCGTCGTATCGGCACAGATCCTTGCCTGAAAAGGTGATCTCCAGGGGCCAGCCGCGATAGGAGCTCAGTCCGCCGCATACGGGATAGCCGTCGATGATGTTCCTCGGCGAGCAGCCGATGACGTCGCTGAAAACCCCGCCAGGACCGGGCCTGGCGATCACCAGGGAGCCGCGCGACGGCCAGGCGGCGACGGGCTGAACCTTGCGGCGCGCTCCCAGTTCGAGCAGGCCCGGCGCGGTGACGTCGTAGGCGGTCATTCCTCAAAGGTCCGGGCGCAAAACGAGACTGCCGGGTGGAACGGCGCCGATGGTCCCGAACGCGCCCTTGGCCTGGGCGATGGTCGCGGGCGTCAGGTCGCCGCCCAGCGCCCAGCCCCTGACCGTGGCGCTCGCCCGGCTAGGTCCCATGTGCTGGTCGCCGGGAGGGCCCGCCAGGACCGGTTCGAGATCATCGATCTTGTAGAGCAGCCTCAGGCGCAGGTGGGGGCCTTCCCGTCGATCGGCGGTGGTCGAGTAGGCCTGTTCGAACCGGAAGCGGATGCGCTTGCCCGTCACGACGTGCTGCTGCCGATCAGCGTATGCGTGGATCGATACGGTCGAGAAATGTCCTCGCGCACTGGTTCCCGCCACGCCGCCGACCAATGGGACGACCACGTCGCCTGCCTTGGGCGGCCCAGCTTCGCCGCAGCCGGCAAGCGCGAGGGCGGCCAGGCAGATGAGACGAAGCGCCCGAACATCGCGTTCCCGATGGCGCGACGACGGCGGCCATGAGCGCATCAACGTCACCGCGAGACCGCGTCCAGGGCGGCGCGGGCTTGGGATCAACGCGGCGCCAGCTTCAAAGCCGCGCGGTAGGCGCGAGCGGCGGCGCCGGTCTTGCCCTGCATCGCGAACGCATCGCCATTGAGCTTAAGCGGATCGGCCCAGTTGGGCGCGCGGCGCGCGGCTTCAGCGGCCATTCGCTGGGCGCCCTGCAGGTCGCGCGTAGCGAAATGGAGCCG
This sequence comes from Caulobacter endophyticus, assembly GCF_003116815.1. Lineage (GTDB taxonomy): Bacteria > Pseudomonadota > Alphaproteobacteria > Caulobacterales > Caulobacteraceae > Caulobacter > Caulobacter endophyticus. The sequence goes on along the minus strand of NZ_QDKQ01000069.1, from coordinate 26,645 downwards.
GCCGCGCTCTTCGAAGGCGAACGGCAGGTCGGGCGCCAGCGCTTCGGCCGCCTCATACTCGCGACCCGCTGCGGTGTAATCGGCGGCCAACCACGCAATATGGCCGCGGGCCATGCGACAGCGATAGCAGTTCAGGGGCGTCGAGCCGATGAGGTCGCGCGCTCGCGGCAGATCGCCAGCTTCGGCGACCGCGCGTGCGCGCGCAGCAGCCAGGGGCACATCCAGCGATACGCTCTGGCGGCTACGGCTATGGCCCTTGAGCTGCGCCTGTGCGTCCAGCCTGGCCAGCTCGGCCGCGATGGCGTCGTATTGTGCAGCAGCCTCCGCGCGACGCCCGGCGGCCGCGGTGACCTCGGCTCGAGCCAAGCGCGCGTTCAGGGTCTCCGGGCCGCTCAGGGCAGCGAGATCAACGCCCGCCAGCGCGGCATTGAGATCATGAGGCGCTGCGAGGACCTGTGGCAGCTCGCCCAGGCTTCGGACACCCCGTCGCGCGCGCAGGTCCTGCAGTCGACGTTGCAGCCTAACCGCCCGGCCAAAGTCAGCCTCATCGGCAGCGAGCTGCGCCGCCAAGCGAATGGGTTGCAGCTCTCGCTGACCTTCGGCCCACAGCATCCGTGCTGGTCGCTTGAAGGCGGCCTGCGCTTGGAGGTCGGCGCTATGGGCAGGACCGTCCTGGCCCAGCGCGCGGAGCGCCGATCCCAGCTGCATGTGAGCGATCGGAAGATCGGGCGCCAGTTGTGTCGCGGCCTGGGCGAACCGCACCGCTTGGCGATTGTCGAGCGTTCTGGCGGCCGAAAACGAAAAGCCGTCGGCGCGTTCGACCGACGAGCCTGTCGTGCGGATCTGGGTCAAGAGACCCTGCACCTTGGCTTCGCCTTCCGGCGTGTCGGGTTGAGCAAAGACCGCGCGCTGGGGTTCGGCCAAGGCATAGACTTGGTCGGCGGCCTGGCTGAGCAGCGCGTCGAGGTCCTGCTCAGGTCCGCTGACGGAAACGGCAGGCAGGCCCGTGAGACGCACCGATACGGTCACGCCGTCGCCGTTGCGCGTGACCGCGCCGTCCAGCGTCCGCTCATGCCCAAGCCAGTCGCGCAGCATGGCCTGCAGATCGGAGACCGACAGGCCCGTTTGAGGAATTTCAAGCCGGATCGCGTCGTCGCCCTCGCTGGAAAACCCGCTGTTTCGCTGCAGGACCGTGCCGCGTGAGGCGTACTGGTGCGCATCAATGCGATCCAGGAACCGCCGGGCGAGCGTCGGACCGCTGTAGCCGGCCTTTTCCAGGTCGCTCGAGGTCGTAAACGCCCTGACGACGACACCTTGAGCCTGGCTCGCTGACCAAGCCATGGCGCCCAGCACCATCGCGCCCGCCAGAGCCGCTGCGACGGCCAGGCCCGTCAGCGCGACACCGGCGCGCGCACGGGCGATCTCCCAACCGCGGAGCTTCAGGTCGGCGTCGATGAGCGCGGTTTGTCTATCGAGCAGCCGCCGGGCCGGACTGTCCTGCGAAGGATTGCGCGCCTCTGCCTCAAGCGCGATTTCGACAGCGTCAGGTGTGGTCGGCAGCGGTTCGCTTCGTCGACGACGCGGCTTGCGCGGCGCGGGATTTTTCGCGGTCATTTGCCCCCCCAGCCGGCACCCTACCAACCAACGCGCTCTAAGCAACGCAAGAGGTCTGAATGTCTTGAGCGTGGAGCGGGGCCGAGGGCCGCTATTGGCGCGGGTCGGGCGCCAGCCTTCGCGCCACCGCCTATCCTTGATGGCGGAACCGCTTAGCCGGCCGCCAGTTTGCGCCAGACCCGCCACCACCTGAAGGCATGACATGAACCGCTACGACGTCGTCATCGTCGGCGCCGGGCCGGCCGGCCTCACGGCGGCGACCTATCTTGGCCGCTTCCGGCGCAGGACGCTGATCCTCGATGGCGGCCCATCGCGCGCGGCCTGGATCCCCACGAGCCACAACACGCCAGGCTTCGCCGGCGGAATCGGCGGCGAAGCCCTGCTTGAGCAGATGGGCGAACAGGCCGCCCTCTATGGCGCCGAGCGTCGGGCCGCGCGCGCGCAGAGCCTGACGCGGACCGCCGAAGGTTTCACCCTTCTGGCAAGCGACGCGGCGGGCGAGATACAGCGGATAGACACCCGCTTTGTCCTCCTGGCGACCGGCGTCGTCGACCGGCTGCCGCCGCTCGAAGGCATAGAGGCGGCGATCCGCGCGGCGATCGTGCGCATCTGCCCGATCTGCGACGCCTACGAGGCGATCGACCAGGCGATCGCGGTCCTGGGCGACGGCGACCTTGGCGCGCGGGAGGCGGCGTTCCTGACCACCTACTCCAAAGATGTCACCCTGCTGCATCTGGGCTCGCAAGACACCCTCAGCGATCGTGTCGCGCTCGAAGAGCATGGGGTGGCCGTCGTTCCGGTAGGCCTACAAGACCTGACCCTGAGCGCCGACGGCGTCGAACTCCGCTCCATCACCCCGCCGCGCCGCTTCGATTGCCTGTACCTGGCCCTGGGCTGCGAGATGCAGAGCCGGCTGGCCCTGAGTTGGGGGGCTGCCCATGACGCGGACGACAATCTGATCGTCGATGGTCACCAGCAGACCTCGATCGAGGGTCTTTACGCTGCCGGCGACGTCGTGCGCGGCCTCAACCAGATCGCCGTGGCCGCCGCCGAAGCGGCGATCGCGGCGAGCGACATCCATAAGCAGCTTCGCACGGCGAACGCCGGGGCCCTGACCCATCCGGCCTGAGCCCCCGATGAGCCTCCCTCAAGGTCAAGGCGCGACGGCAGTTTGCGAGACCTGGGCAAGCCTTGGGGAACTAAGGCCGACAAACAGCCCTTTTGCGGACAGGCGGCCAACGCAAGGCCGCATCGTGCAGAGGAGCGTCCATGCAAGCCCATCATCAGGCCTTCGACACCCCGCTGGAGGTCGAGGCGATCGACGGCGAAGTCGCCATTACCGGGCCGGACGGGCTTTGCGCCTCCCTGACCCAGGAAGCGGCCATCGCCTCGGCCAAGCGCCTGCTGGAAGCGGCGGGTCAGGCGTCCGAGGGCGAGACCTATCAAAAGCCGCTGGGCTAAGGCCGACCCCGGAGTTAGTCGCTGCCGAATCGGGCCACGTAGGCCGCGACCTCGCCCGCCGGCATCGGCTTGGCGAAGTGATAGCCTTGGACCTGGTCGCAGCCATAGCCGCTGAGGGTGGCCAGCTGGTCGGGCCGCTCGACGCCTTCGGCGACGACCTTCATGCCCATGCTGGCGCCCAGATTGATGACGGCGCGCACGATGGCGTCGTCCTCGGCGTTCTGAACGAACGACTTGTCGATCTTCAGCCGGTCGACCGGGAACTGGCGCAGATTGGCCAGGGAGGCATAGCCGGTGCCGAAGTCATCGAGGGCGATCAGCACCCCAGCCTCGTGCAGCGCGCACACCGTGCTGGCCACCACATCGGCGCCCCAGCCCATATAGACGTTCTCGGTGACCTCGATGGTCAGGCGGTCGGCCGGCACGTTCCAGCGGGCCAGGCGCTCGGCGATCTCGCTAGCCAGGCGCCCTGAACGGAACTGCTCGGTGGAGACATTGATGGCCACCCGGCCAAACTCCACCCCTTCATCAAGCCAGGCGCGCATTTGGCCAAGGGCCCGCTCGAAAGCGACCTCCCCCAGCTTCAGCGAAAGATCGGTGTCGTCGAAGGCGGCCATGAAGGCGCCGGGCGCCAGCACGCCCTGCTCGGGATGGTTCCAGCGCATCAGGGCCTCGAAGCCGGCGACGCGATTGGCGCCGATGTCGACGACGGGTTGGTAAAAGAGATCGAACTCTCCCTGCTCCAGGCCCAAGCGCACCTCACGCAGCAGCTCGACGCGCTGTTCGACCTGGGTGCGCATCGAGGGCTGGAAGACCACGCAGCGATTGCGGCCGCCGGCCTTGGCCTCGTAGAGGGCGACATCGGCGTTCTTGAGCAGGTGCAGCGGGTCGGCGTCGGGATCGTCATGCAGGGCCGCGCCGATGCTGGCGCTGATCGCAAAGCTGCGGCCAGCATGTTCGATCGGCGTGCGCAAAAGCGCCTGCAGGGTCTCGATCGGCCGCGCCAGGTCCTCAGGACCCGACAGGCCGCGCAGCACCACGGCGAATTCGTCGCCGCCGAGGCGCGAGACGGTGTCGGTCTTGCGGAAGGCCCGGCGCAGGAGATCCGAAAGGCTCAAGAGCAGGGCGTCGCCCGCGTCATGGCCCAGGGTGTCGTTGATGTCCTTGAAGTGATCGACGTCGATCATGATGACGCCGACCATTTCCTGGGTGCGTTCGGCGGCGGCGACGGCCTCGTCGAAGCTCTTCTGGAAGGCGGCGCGGTTGGGCAGGCGCGTCAGGGTGTCGCGATAAGCCAGGAATTCGATCTGCGCGGAGGCCGCGACGCGGTCGGAGATGTCCTCATGGGTGGCGACATAGCCGCCGCAGGCCAGCGGCGTGTGAGAGACGCGCACCGTGCGGCCGTCGGCCAGGACGTATTCGCCGATCACCGCCTCGCCCGGCGCGGCCGCCGCGCTCCTGGCCAGGTGCTCGGACACGCCCTGCAGCGGGCCTTGGCCGGTCTCGATGCAGTGGACGATGATCGCCTCGCGATGGGCGCCGGCCGCGACCAGATGGTCGGGCAACCGGTACATGGCGGCGAAGGCCTTATTGCAGAACGCCAGCCGCCCATCGCCCCCCACCATGCAGAGACCATGCGGCATGCTGGAAAGCGCCGTCAGGACGAGATCCGGATCGACGCCCTGGCGACGGGCCGCGATGGAAATAACATTTGATATCGGCACTTTAGCAACCCTTCAGATGCGCCAGGAGGGTGCGCCCAGAATGGCTAACAGGGTCCTGCCGCGGCTCGCGGCCATCCGCCGCATCCGGCCCCACCCTCACGCGGCCCCCTTCGCGCGAGGAGGATTGCTCGGCTCGTCAACAACGCCATGGGCCAGTCTGGTCGCCACGCGTGCGCCGCCGCCTCGTCCCACAGACGCCGTCAGCCGCTCCAGCCGGCCGCGCCGCCCAGCGATGCATGGAGATCAACGACGCTTAAGCGTCGCCTTCTCGACGGAGCAACCTTGACCGTTTCCAGGTGTTGTCGTTAGGCGGAGTCTCATCCAGTGACACGCTAAGCATCGCCACCGGATTCGCCCGCCCATGACGCTGACCCCGCTTTCGATCGCGGCAGACGGTGACGTCGCCGAGCGCCTGCGCAGCGGCCAATGGAACGCCGATGGGCTTGGACCTGTCGCCGCTTGGCCCAACGCCCTGCGACAGGCCGTCGAGATCCTGCTGACCGCCGCGTTTCCAATGTTCCTGGTCTGGGGACCGGACCGGCGCATGATCTATAACGACGCCTATCGCCCCATCCTCGGCGCCAAGCACCCGCATGCCCTGGGTCTGTCCTTCTGGGACGTATGGCCGGAAGTGCGCGACCAGATCGAGCCGGTGATCGATCAGGCCTTTGCTGGCGCGTCCAGCTTCTTCGAAGACCTGGAAGTCACCCTGGAGCGCGACGGTGGCGAGGCCAGCTCCTGGTTCACCTTCTCCTACAGCCCCATACCCGCCGAGGGAGCCATCCCGGGCGTCCTCTGCGTCTGCCTGGAGACGACCTCGGCGGCGATGGAACGGGCCGCGCGGCAGGAAAGCGAGCACACCCTGCTGTTCCTGGACCGGCTGACCAAGGCCACCTCGTCCCTGCCCAGCGCCGAGGCGGTGATGCAGCGCGCCGCCCAGTTGATCGGCGAGCACATGGGCGTGGCCGTCTGCGCCTATGCCGACATGGACGAGGACGAGGACGGCTTCACCATCCGAGGGGATTGGGCCGCGCCCGGTTCCACCTCGATCGTCGGCCATTACCAGCTTGCCGACTTTGGCCAGATGGCCGTGGCCAACCTCTCGCGCGGCCTGCCGCTGGTCATCAACGACAATCTGGCCGAGATCGCCCCGCACGAGGCCGCCACCTTCCAGGCCATCGGCATCGGCTCGACCATCTGCATGCCGCTGGTGCGCGACGGCCGCCTGCGCGCCCTGATGGCCGTGCACCACAAGGGCCCGCACATCTGGACCGATCGCGAACAGGCTCTGGTGCGCGAGGTGACCGAACGCTCCTGGGCCTTCGTCGAGCGCGTGGGCGCGCAGGCCGAGCTTCGGGCCCGTGAAGAGGAACTGCGCCGCATCACCGACGCGGCTCCCCTGCTCATCGCCTATATCGACCAGGAGCGGCGCTACCGGTTCATCAACCAAGCCTATCAGGACTGGTTCGGCCAGCCGCGCGAGGCGATCCAGGGCCGGCTGGTCGAAGACGTGCTGGGGGAGGCCTATGCGCCGGTGCGACCGCACCTCGAAGCGGCCCTGGCCGGCGAGCGCGTCACCTTCGAGAGCCGCCTGGACTACCCCGCTGTGGGCATGCGGGACGTTCAGGTCGACTACATCCCGCGCCACGGCCCAGCCGGCGACGTCGTCGGCGCCTATGCCGTCATCGCCGACATCACCAAGCGCCTGGACGCCGAGCGCGCGCTTGTTCAGAGCGAGACCCGCCTGCGTCTGGCGACGGAATATGCCGAGGTCGGGCTCTGGGACGTCGACGAGATCAACGGCGTGCTGTTCTGGGATGACCGGGTGCGAGCCGCGTTCGGGGTCGCGCCGGGGACGCCTGTCACCATGCGCGACTTCTACAACGGCCTGCACCCGGACGACTTCGAGGCGACGGCCAAGGCCTATGCGGCGGCGGCCGATCCGCAGCAGCGCGCGGTCTATGACGTCGAGTACCGAACCGTCAGCCCTCAGGACGGCGCTATCCGCTGGGTTTCGGCCAAGGGGCGCGGGGTGTTCGACGAGACTGGTCGCTGCGTGCGCGTTGTCGGGACGGCCATCGACATCACCGAGCGCCAGAGATTGAGCCGTCAGTTGCGCGAAGAGTCCGAGCGCGTCCAGTTGGCCCTTCAGGCCGGCGCAATCATCGGCACCTGGGTGTGGGACGTGGCGGCCGACCGGATCACCGGAGACGAGCGGTTCGCCCACGCCTTCAGCCTCTCGCCGGACGACTGCCGCTCGGGCCTGCCGCTCGCCACGGCGTTCGCCTCGATCCACCCCGATGACGCCGAGCGCGTTGCCGAGGCGGTGGACGCCGCCCTCGCCGGCCACGACCTTTATCGCTGCCAGTATCGCGTTCTGCAGGGGGGCGGCTATCGCTGGATCGAGGCCAACGGGCGGGTCGAGCGCGACGCCGAAGGCCGACCCCGGCGCTTTCCAGGCGTCTTGCTCGACGTCGAGGCTCGGCGCGCCATCGAGGCCCAACGCGACCAGGCCATCGATCTGCTGTCGTCCTTCGTCGAGGCGATCCCCGGCATCGTCTACGCCAAGGATCGTGACGGCCGCTTGACCCTGGCCAATCGCGGCCTCTCCGAACTCCTCGGCCGCGCGCCTTCCGACTATCTGGGCAAGACCACGGCTGAACTTTTCGGCCCCGCCGACGACGCCGGCGCTCTGATGGCCAGCGACGAGCAGGTGATGGACGGCGGCGAGGCCGCGCAGCTGGAGGAATTCTCGACGACGGCCGACGGCGAGACGCTCTACTGGGAGTCGGTCAAGGCGCCGCTCGTCGACGAGACCGGCGTTGTCACGGGCCTCGTCAGCACCTCGGTCGACATCACCGCGCGCAAGCAGGCCGAAGAGGCCCGCGATCTTTTGATGCGCGAAGTCGATCACCGCGCACGCAATTCCCTGGCCGTCATCCAGTCGGTCGTGCGGCTGACCGACGCCAGCGACCCGGCGATCTTCCGCCAGGCTCTGCATGGCCGTATCGAGGCTATGGCGCGGGCCCAGGCGGCGCTGGCCAAGAGCAATTGGCGCGGCGGCACGATCGGCGAGGTCGCGCGCGACGAACTCCTCTCCTCGACCACGGCGGCGGCCCGCGTGCGCCTCTCCGGCGGCGACATCGCCATTCCCGCCGACCACGTCCAGCCGCTCAGCATGATCCTTCACGAACTGGCCACCAACGCCACCAAATACGGCGCGCTGTCGGTGCACGAGGGCGTGGTCGATGTGCGCTGGTCGGGGACCGCCGGCGCCTGGTCGCTGCACTGGCAGGAGCGCGGCGGCCCGCCAGCCCGCGCGCCCGAGCGCAAGGGTTTCGGCTCGCGCTTGATGCACAGCCTGGCGCGCCAGCTTGGCGGCGATATCGCCTTCCGCTGGGAGCCTGAGGGCCTTGGGGTTGATGTGCACGTCCGCCTGCGGTCCGCCGAGGATCGCCCGGTCAGCCGTGAAGGGGCCTAGAAGCCTTCCTCGTGAATGATCGCCGTCACCGGCGCGCGCTTGAACCGCACGCCGCGATAGGTCGCCTCCGGCGGCTCCCCCTCGCTAGCCGCCCCGGTCAGGGCGAGAAACGCGTCCCAATGGTCTTCGGGTAGCAGGAAAGCAACTTGGGCGTCGCCATCCCGGCTGGCGTCGATTTCCCGGTCCGCCTGCTGTTGAATGTTCATGGGAGCGCCTCCAACGCCGATATTGATCTAGGCGACCATCACTTCGTCCGGGCCATGGCGCAGCCCGGCCGCCGAAGGGCGCGCCCGACTGAGCCAGACATTGAAGGCCGCGGCGGCCCAGCCGCAACGCATCAGGTTCAGACGTTCGCGTTGCGTCTCGCGCAACCTAACGGCCGCCACGTCAAACCGTTCAGACGGGCCCAAACCCCGCCGCGCCGAGGCTGACCGGCGGGTGATCGTCTGGGGATCGCCGCTCGCCGCCGCTCGTTGTAAAAATGGCGCCCGAGCCCGGCGTCGCTCATCGCAATCCTCGTATGACCCGCGCCGCGCACGCTCTGTTCGAAGCTGAAATCGTCCGTCTCACCGAGCACCTGGGCGGCCGCACCGATCATGCGCGCTTCGTGTTCGATGATCTGGCCGCTGAGGCGGGCCACGCCAGTCGCATCCACGGCGCGCCCTTCTGCCTGGCCTTACGCTCCGCCATCACGGCTTTCGAACTGGATTTCGTCCATTCGCGGGATGCGGCCATCGCTCACACCGCCGCTTGCGCCAGGCTTGAGGTCCTGGCGCTGTTGTCGCGTGGGGGAAAATAGCCGCCCCATGGCCAAGCCGTCCCCCGCCAGCCTGAAGAAGGTTACGGCCGAAAACCTCGCCGGGCTCGGCGCTGAGCGCTTGGCCGACATCCTGGTCGAGGTCGCCGAAACCCGCACCGATCTGAAGCGTCGCTTGCGCATGGAACTTGCCGCCGGGCTTGGGCCCAGCCATCTGGTCCCAGAGATCGACAAGCGGCTGGCGGCGTTGGAGACCAGCAAGGGCCAGGTGACCTGGCGCCAAAAGCCGGCGTTTTTGCGCGATCTGGACGCCGTGCGCGGCCTCATCGCCGATCGCCTCGCCGTTGAAGCGCCGGACGCGGCCCTTGAGCGGCTCTGGCGGTTTCTTTCGACCTATCCCAGAACGTCCGGGCGCCTCAAGGAGCGCGAGGCCGCGTTCGAGGCCATCTATGACCACGCGTCGGACGATCTTGGCGTCTTATTGGCCAGCCACGATCCGCATCTGGCCGCCGAGCTGCTGACCGACGCCGCCCTGAGCGCGCCGCAGGCCTGGGCGCGATGGACGCCGCACGTCATGGCGGCGCTGCCGGCGGCGACGGCGCAGCGGGCGCTCACCCTAGCCTCGGGGCGGGCCGAGTCGGGGCCTGGCTGGACGATGGTTGTTCGCCATCTCGCCGACGCGGCCGGCGATGTATCGGCGTGGCAGGCGACCCACGGCGAACTGGCGCTGCAAACCCCTCCGGTCGCCGTCGCCCTGGCGCGACGCTGGCTGGCGGTGGGCGACATCGCCGCAGCGGGCCAGGCGCTAAAGCGCGCCGCGCCCAAGCCCAAAGGTCTGCTTGGCCGCCTGCCCGCGCCGGACTTCGATTGGGAGACCGCCTGGATCGACTATCTCGACGCCGCCGGAGAGCCCCGTCTCGCCCAGGACATCCGCTGGGCCTCGTTTCAGCGTACGCTCGATATCGGTCGCGCCAAGGCCTTCGTGTCGCGGTTCGACGACTTCGACGACGTCGAGGCCGAAGCCCAGGTGCTGGCCTATGCCGCCAGCCAGGCCGACCTGGTCCAGGGCCTGAGGCTTCTCATGGCTTGGCCCGCCCTGGCCGAAGCCAGCCAGCTCATTGTCGACAAAGGCCAGGACGCCAGCATCGCGCCGGAGGAGGCCGAGGCCTGGGCCGGCAAGCTTCGTCGCCGCTTCCCCGCCGCCGCCCACAAGCTGCTGCGACGCGGCGCGGCGACCGCCTTCAAGCAGCGCGCCTTCAAACTTTCGCAACGCCTGACCGAAGAGGCTGACGCCATCGCGCTTTGATGGGCTGGCGCCAGCAAAGGGCATCGCAACAAAAAGCCCCGGAGCGGATCGCCGCCCCGGGGCAAGGTTAGGGAAAGTACGCCGGCCAGATCAGGTGATGCTTTGGCCCAGGCCCGGCACAGCCCCGCCGCTGCGTTCACGGCGCGCCCGCTCGGTCTCGTCCAGAGCGTCGAGATCCTGATCGCCCGCCGCGAACGAGCGATCTTCCGTGCGGTAGAGCGAGCGTTCGCGCGCCACCTCCTCGGCGGTGTAGGGCGTGGCGTCCTGGTCGAAGGCCGACCAGCCGGTCTCGCGATAGGCCTGGCCACGGGTGAGCGCATCGACACCCCGACGGCCGTTGAGGACCTGCTCGATTTCCAGAGCGCGATCGTCATCGGCCTTGACGCTGACCAGGGTCCCGCCGCGGCGGACGCCTTCGGAATAGACATTGGCCTCCTCGTCGGAGTGGCCCGCTTCCTTCAAAGCGCCCAGGAGACCGCCGGTCGCGCCGCCGGCGGCGGCGCCCACCACCGCGCCAACCGCGGTGGAGGCCAGCCAGCCGGCGGCCACCACGGGGCCAAGGCCCGGGATGGCCAGCATGCCAAGGCCGGCCAGAAGGCCCGCGCCGCCGCCGATCAGGCCGCCGGTCGTCGCGCCCTTGCCGGCCCCTTCGGCGACGTCGTTCTCACCATCGCGATTGGCGTCGCCCAGCGGGCCGTCGGCGAAGCTGCGGCCGGTGCGCCAGTCGCCCGCGTGCCAGTTGTCGGCGTTGTTGGAGACCACGCTGATGCGGTCGCGATCAACGCCCGCGCGCTCCAGGTCCTCGACGGCGTCCAGGGCCTGGGTATGGGTGTCGAATAGACGGGTGATGGTCCGGGTCATGGCGGTGTCCTTCAATCTGATGCTGTCGAATGAGCCGATGGGTGGGGACTAGAGCGCCGTGACGGCGCCTTTGTAGTCGACCGAGACGCTGACCTCCTTGCCGTCCTTGGCGGCCTTGCCCTGCCACAGGCCGTTCTCGTTCTGGGTCAGGGGGCCAACGCCGGTGTAGCCGGCCGACTCGATGGCGCTCTTGGCCTGAGCTTCGGTGTAGGAACTGGCGCCCGGCGTCGGGCCCGCGTCGCCCGTGGTTGGCGTCGTATCCACCGCGGTGTTGCGGGGAGCCTCGGAGGTCGAGACGGCCGGGCCTTCGGTCTTGTCAGCGGTCTCGGTCTTGGGACCGCAGGCGGTCAGCAGGGCGGCCGCCGCCGCGAGGGTGAGCAGAGAGGATTTCATGGTCGGTTTCTCCCGTGAGGCGGAGGGAGGAAGCCCTGGCCAGCGACAAGGTTCCTGCCCCGCTCGCATAACCAGCGCCGATCCTTGTCGGCCACCCGACACGGCGGCACCTGAAGGACGGAAACTAGACTAAGCCGTTGGAACCCTTGCGCGTTTGCCAGCTTGTCCATTGATCACGGATGGGAGGCCAAGATGGCCGTGCAGACCGAAACCTCGTCAAAGTCCAAGCGTGGCTTTGCCGCCATGTCGCCTGACAGGCGCCGCGCGATCGCCGCCAAGGGCGGGGCCTCGGCGCCCGCCGAAAAGCGGAGCTTCTCCCAGAACCGCGACCTGGCGGTGTCGGCGGGACGCGCCGGAGGATCCGTCGGCCGCGCACGCGGCGAAGCCTGACATGGTGGCGCTCGCCAGGATCAAGCAGGGCGTCGGCGTCGCAAGCGCCCTCCTTGGTCTCGCCGCCCTCATCGCGCCCCGTCAGTTCGCGCGCGCCATTGGAACGGGCGCAGCGACCCCTCCCGAAGCCATCGCCGCTTTCGGCTCGCGCGAGCTGGCGGCTGGCGCGGCGCTTCTGGCGCCGGTGAAGTTTGGGCCGTTCCTGTGGATGCGGGTCGCCGGTGATGTCATGGACCTGGGCGGTCTGGCGCTGGCGGTGCGCAAACCGGGCGCGGACAAGAAGCTCCTGGCCATCGCCTCGTTCGCGGTCATCGCCATCGCCGCCTTCGACCTGGCGCTGGCGCTGAACGAGGAGGACGACTGAATATTATGCTCGGCTTGGGAACGTCCTTGGCGTTTGGCGTTTTTCTCAACGTCCGGACAGCGCCCTTCGTGGCCCTGGGGACGCCAGCGGCCCGGCCAACGCCCCCCCGACGATCGCCGGGCCGCACCCTACCCTATCGCTCCACAGCTTTGTCGCCACCGCTAGGCCGCGCCGTGCGTTTCAAGAGGCATGACAAGACCCCCCAAGCCGGCGCGCATTGGCCACGGCGAGCTGACGATCGCCCGACAGATTCACCCCGTCTCGTTCTCCATCCACGTCCTGGCCAGCCATCGCGGTCTACGCGGGGCCAAGGGCGGGATCACCGGCGAGCCGGACGCCATGCGCGAGGCCTTCCGCCAGGGCCGGGTGCGGCTGGCCCTCGATGACGGCAAGGCGCTCGACGTCTCCATCGTCGCTCACGCCGAAGGCAGCGCCACGGCCTATTTCGAGGCCGCCATCGACGAGCGCTGACGCGCTCAAAGGTCCTGGACGACGTGAATCCTTCGCGCGACTGGCGCGTTGAAGACCGCGAGGAGCCGCCCATGTCCAACGCCGCCGCCAACGACGACCGCCGTTTCAGCGTCCATGCCGACCACGCGGGGCGCCATCATGCCCGTGTCATCCACGAGCCGACGTTCGAGGCCGCGGCCGTGGCCTATGTCGAAGATCTGGCGATCGCCCCGGAAGACGACGAGGCTATTCGGGTCATCGTCCGCGATCTCGACGGCGGCGGCGAGCATTGCTTTCGCATCGACCTGGAGACGGGCGAGGCCGCCCCTTGCGCATAGCCGAAACGAATCACCAGGAGCCTCGTTGAGTCCCTGCGCCCTCCCCATCCACGGGGCGGGCGGCAAGGATCAAACGACATGGCTTACCGCCCAACCTGGCAAGGGCACCTGCGCCTCTCGCTCGTCACCTGCCCGGTGGCGCTCTACACGGCCACGAGCAGCGGCGGCGAGGTGCACTTCAACCTGATCAATCCCGACACCAACAATCGGATCAAGATGGTGACGACCGACCCTGACACCGGGCCGATCGAGCGCTCCAAGCTGGTCAAGGGCTATGAGGTGTCCAAGGGCGAATACATTCTGCTGACCCAGGACGAGATCAACGGCGTCAAGCTCGAGAGCACCAAGACCATCGACATCGAGCGGTTTGTCCCCGCCGAGGACATCGACCGCCGCTACTGGGACAATCCGTACTACCTCGCCCCCGACGGCAAGCTGGCCCAGGAGGCCTTCGCGGTGATCCGCGAGTCGATGGCGCGCTCGGGGCAGATCGCGCTGGGTCGCGTGGTGATGTCGACCCGCGAGCGGCTGCTGGCCCTGGAGCCTCACGAGAAGGGCATCCTCGCCTACACCCTGCGCACGGACGCTGAGGTGCGCGACACCAAGGAGGTGTTCGGCGCGATCAGCGACGCCGAACCCGATCCAGCGATGATCTCGATCGCCCAGAAGATCATCGAGCAGAAGGAAGGCCCTTTCGATCCTTCCCAGTTCGTCGACCGATATGAGGAAGCGCTCAAGGACCTGATCAAGGCCAAGCAAAAGGGCCACAAGGTCGCCAAGGTCGCCGAGCCAGACGACACCAATGTCGTCGACCTGATGGAAGCGTTGCGCGCCAGCCTCGGCGCCAAGGGCGGCCCGGCGCCGAAAGCCAAGGCGGCCGCCAAGCCCGCCGCTAAAGCCAAGGCGGTGAAGGCGCCGCCCAAGTCGGCCGCCAAGGCCCAGGCCAAGACCGCGCACAAGAAGGCGAGCTAGGTGTCGAAGCTATGAAGGTTGTTCATCCGGGGCGGTGCTGAGAGGCTGGGGTTGCGAAGCGCCAAACTCTAGCCCGGAGGCCCCGGATGAACGTGCATGAGAATGCGCGGCTGACCCCAGTTGGTCGAGCCCTGATGGTTGATCGGATCGAGCAAGGCTGGTCAGTGGCCAGGGCGGCGGAGGCCTTCGGGGTTTCCCGGCGCACGGCCGGCAAGTGGCTGCAACGGCATCGGCGGGGCGGCGAGCGAAGGCTTCACGACCGCAGCTCGGCGCCGCGCCGATGTCCGCGCAAGACGCCTGCCTGGACCATCGACAAGATCCAGGCGTTGCGTCGCCAGCATATGACCGGTCCGGCCATCGCCCAGACCTTGGGCTTGGCCCGCTCGACGGTCGGACTGATCCTGCGCCGGCTGGGCCTGGGCAAGCTGTCGGCCTTGGACCCGAAAATCCCGATCGTCCGCTACGAGCGCTCAGCCCCCGGCGAAATGATCCACCTGGACATCAAGAAGCTGGGCAAGTTCAACGTCGAAGGCCACCGCATCAACGGCGATCGGCGGCTGGGGCGCTCCAGGAGGGCCGGCTGGGACTTCCTGCACGTCTGCGTCGATGACGCCTCGCGCCTGGCCTACACCGAGATCCTGCCCTCCGAAGGCCAAGCCGACACGACCGCCTTCCTGGAGAGGGCCATCGCCTGGCTCGCCCGCCACGGCGTCGCCGTCCAGAGGGTGATGACCGACAACGGTTCGGCCTATCGCTCGAAGCTCTTCGCCAGCGCCCTCCAGGCCGCCGGGGCCCGGCACGTGCGTACCCGGCCCTACACGCCCAGGACCAACGGCAAGGCCGAGCGCTTCATCCAGACCAGCCTGAGGGAGTGGGCCTATGGCCGGCCTTACGCCTGCTCCGACGACCGGGCCAAGGCCATCAAGCCCTGGACCGACGCCTACAACCTCGTGCGTCCACACTCCGGCATCAAAGGCCTCACCCCTTGGCAGCGCGTGAACAACCTTCTTGGAAACGACAGCTAGGCCTCGCCGCCGGCGGCGCGATAGGTCCGTCGCGCCTTTTCCAACGCCGCTTCTGCGGCCTTGCGATCGGCCAGCCAGCGCTGGCGCGAGGCGGCTTCCTCGGCGTCCAGCGCCGCGCGCCGCTCGGCCAGGGTCGCCTCCTCGTCCAGGCGCCGGGCGTTGATCGCCGTCAGAGCCTTTTCCGCCGCCGTCAGCGCCGAGCGATCCGGCGGCGGAGCCTTGGGCGTCGACAGCGGCGCGGGCCCTGTCTCCACCACCTTCAACGCCGGCGTCCGACGCCTGGGCGGGTTGGGAACGTCGGGAAGGCCAGGCTCCAGGCTGAACGGATCCTTGGAGCCGATGGCGCGCCGGAGGGGGACCTCGGGATGGGCCAGGGCGGCGGCGATGGCGTCCGGGTCGTCGCTGACCTTGGCGCGGCCCTCGGCGAAAAGGTTCTGGCGCGTGCCCCAGGCGGCCAGGGCGGCGGCCTGGCTGCGGGCGGCCACCACGCTGTCGTGGAAGCCGAACTGCGCGGCATAGACCTTCAGGCGAACGGCCTTGGCCATCTTCAGCCCTCCCCGCGGCTCAGACCTTGCCAAGCCGTCGGATGGCCGCTTCCAGCGGCCGCTCGCCGTCGCAATAGTCCTCCCAGGCGGTGAGCTTACGCACCAGGGCCGGCGCCGTGCGCACGGTGTACTGGGCTGGATCAAGGCCCTTCTTCACCTGGGTCCAGGACAGCGGCATCGAGACCGGCGCGCCGGGTCGGCCGCGGGGCGAGAGCGGGGCGACCGCCGTGGCCATGCGGTCGTTGCGCAGGTAGTCCAGGAAGATCTTTCCGCCGCGCTTGGCCTTGGCCATGACGATCAGGTAGCGGCCCGGATCATCGGCCGCCATGGCCTTGCAGACGTCGCGCGCAAAGGCCTTGGCGATGTCCCAGTTGAGCCCCTCGGTCGAGAGCGGCGTGACGACGTGCAGGCCCTTGCCGCCCGTGGTCTTGCAGAACGACACCAGGCCCAGGTCCTGGAGGCGATCGCGCACTTCTCGCGCGCCTTCGATCACCCACTCGAAGGGCACGTCAGGCGCGGGATCAAGATCGAAGACAAGGCGGCCGGGCTGCTCGGGCAGGAAGGGCTCGCTGTTCCACGGGTGCAACTCCAAGGCCCCGACCTGGGCGGCCGCGACCAGGGCGTCGACCGTATCGAACTGGAGGTAGGGCTTGCGATCGCCCCAGACCTCGATCTCGGTGATGAGCGCCGACTGGCCTGCGCTCGTGTGGCGCTGGAAGAAGTTCTGCTTGCCCTCGATGCCGTCGGGCATGCGGATCATCGAGCACGGTCGGCCCCGAACATGGTCGAGCATCCAGGGCCCGACCGCCTCGTAATATTGCGCCAGCTCCAGCTTGGTCACCGGCTCGCCATCGGCTGCGTCTGGCCAAAGAGTCTTGCCCGCGTTGGAAATCGTCTGGCCCATGACGACAGCCGAGCCGCGCGGGCTGACGCTCGCCGACCGAGCCTGCCCCGTCCCAGCGGCGGCTGCCGGCCTTGCCTTTTGCGCCTTGGGTTCGGCCACCGCCGTGTCGGCCGGGGCCGGCTCGACCGTATCGACCTCAGCCGCCGGCTTGTCCTCGCGAAGCCCCTTGAAGGCGGCCTGCCGAAGTTGGCCGTCGGCCGTGAAGCCCTCGTACTCGATCTCGGCGACCAGCTCGGGCTTGACCCAATGGACCTCGCCAAGGCGGCCGGCGCGGCTTGGCCCCTCCTTGCCCTCGAACGGCGACTTGGCGATCTCCAGGGCCTTCAGCCTGGGCAGGATCACCGCGATCTTTTCGCGCCCGAACCCGGTGCCGATGCGGCCAATGTGGAAGAGCTTTCCGTCACGGTGGACGCCGGCGATCAGGGAGCGAAAGGCGCCATTGGTCGTGGTGTAGCCGCCGATGACCACCTCATGGCCGGCCCGGCACTTCGATTTCGTCCAGGTCTCGCCGCGCCCCGAGCGGTACGGCGCGTCAAGCCTCTTGGAGATAATGCCTTCCAAGTCCATGCGGCAGGCCGACAGCAGCACCGCGTCCCCGGCGGTGATGAAGTGGTCGACATAGCGCAGGGTTGGACCAGCCTCTTCGACGTGCTTGGCCAGCCGCGCCTTGCGTTGGGCGAGCGGAAGGTCGCGCAGGTCTTCCAGGCCGTCGAACAGCTGGTCGAAGACGAAGAACACCAGGTCCTCAGTGTCGCCCGACGAGATCGCCGCCTGCAGGGCCGCAAAGTCCGGGGCCCCGGTCTCGTCGAGCGCAACGACCTCTCCGTCGATGATCCCGTCGGCCAGCCGCGCGCCGGCGGCGGTGATCTCGGGAAACTTCTCCGACCAGTCCAGGCCCTTGCGCGTACGCAAGACCGCCATGCCGCCTTGCGTGCGCAATTGCATGCGATAGCCGTCGAACTTGATCTCGTGCGCCCAGCCCGGTCCGGACGGCGGCTTCTCCATCGGCTTGGTCAGCTGCGGCTCGATGAAGTCCGGGATCGCCTTGGCCGTCTTGCCCTTGGTCGATGCCGTGGCCTTCCCCCGCGCCTTGGCCGACGGGATCAAGCCGGCCGGGGCGCTTTCGTCGCGGTTGCTCTGCCAGACCGCGCCGGCCTGCGCGCCCGCCGCGGTCATGAACGGCGTCGCCGCCCTACCCTTGCCGCCCGCGATCTCGACCATGGTGCGCCCCGAGGCGATCGAATGATCTGCATCTGTGGGTCCGTTGGGGTTGCCGGGCTCAGCGCCCTCGTCGCGATGCTTGATCAGCATCCAGCTGGCCCTGCCACGGCTATCGCGCTTGGTGCGCACCAGCACCCAGGAGCCGTGCATTCGGCCCCCTTCCATGACGAACTTCAGCTCGCCCTTGCCCAGGGCCGCGCCAATCTTCTCAAAGCCCTTCTCCGGCGCCCAGTAGCCACGGTCCCACAGCATCACCGTGCCACCGCCATACTGGCCCTTGGGAATGGTCCCTTCAAAGTCGCCATAGTCGAGCGGATGGTCCTCGACCTCCATGGCCAGGCGCCGGTCGGCCGGGTCGAGCGAGGGCCCCTTGGGCACGGCCCAGGAGCGGAACGTGCCGTCATATTCCAAGCGCAGGTCGAAATGCAGGTGCGAGGCGGCATGCTTCTGGATCACGAAGCGCAGGGCCTCCGACGGCACGACCACCTCGTTCCCTGACGGCTCGGCCGTCTGGGTGAAGTCCCGCATTTCCTGGTACTTGGTAAGCTTGCTGGCGGCCATGGCGGCTCCTCTCACCAGCCTAACGACCAAGGCGGACGCCTGATCCCGCGCGCTGCAAAAGCCAAGCTCGCCCGCGCTCGCCTGAGGCCTATCGACCCAGATCCTCCAGCGCCCGCGCCACGGCCTGCGGCGCGACGTGATGGACCATATGACCGATGCCGGGCAGCAGTTCGAAGCGTCCGCGCGGCGCAAGGCGGGCCATGAGCTGGCCATGCAGCAGGTTGTTGACGACCAGATCGTGCGAACCGCCCAAGACCGTGACGGGCGCCTGCAGGCTGCCTACGCGGCTCAAGAGATTCACGAGATCGGGTCCGGCCGCCAGGGTGTCCTCGCCGACCCGCTGCGTCGCGGCGGCCGCTCCGGCGGCGGCGAACGGAAAATGCTGCTCCAAGCACTCGGGGATGGTTTGGGGAAGGAACATGGCGCGCCACAACATCGGCAGGAGGGCCGCATCGAAACCGCCATGCGACCACCCCGCCAGCCATCCGCCCAGCACCGGCACGGCACGCGGCGCAAAGAGCAGATGCTCCAGACGCCATTCGGGCAAGACGAGCGGCGCCAGGGCCAGCAGGCCCGTATAGCGGTCGGGCGCCGCCAGAGCCATCGCCAGGGCCACGGCCGCCCCAAAGGAATGACCCACCAGGGCGGCCTTGCGAACGCCCAGGGCGACGAGCGCGCGATCCAGCAGGTTGGCATGACGGAGGATGCCGGCCTGGCCAAGAACCTGGCGGTGGCTGGCGCCGAAGCCAGGACGGTCCAGGGCGATCAGCGTCCGCCCCGGCAGCTGGTCGCCAAGGGCCAGCATCATGTCGTCCAGCGCCGTCAGGGTGCCATGGATCAGGACGACGACCTCATCGCCCGAGCCGATCTGGGCATAGGCGATCGGCGCCCCATCGACAGAGACATAGCTCCGCTCGAGAGGGGCGCCGGCGCGTTCGAGTAAAGCCAGATCCTTGCGGTTCGGGACCACCTGCCGCCTCCGGACGCCGTTCGAACGTAAAGGCGCCGCGCCGCCAAGGCGGTCCGGCGCCAAAGCCGCTATTGGTAAAGGCTGGCGGGCACCTGGCCGCCGTTCTCGGCCAGCTTCTTCATCACCGCCTTGTGCAGGGCGATGTTCTGCTCGGCGCTGCCGGCCGCGCCGGCATGGACGCCAAGTTCGTCGGCCAGCTCTTTTCGGGCCTCGAGGCTGGAATCCAGTTTCAGCAACTTGAGGAGATCCACGATCGAGGTGCGCCAGTTGCCGCCGCCGCCTTCGATCTCGGCCATCGAGACCAGCACCGCCTCGACGTCGACCGGAGCTGGCGCGGCCGCGGGCGCCGGTTGGGACGTCGGCGCCGCCGCAGCCGCGGGCGCGGCGGGCTTGGCTGGCGCGGTGTCCGCCTTAGGGGCGGCCTTATCGTGATGGAAGATCTTGTCGATGATCTTGGAGAAAAGACCCATGGGGCGCTCCTCGTCTCTTGGTTGAGGGTTAGTGAGCGCCCGAGGCCAGGCCTTGGACATGTTGGAGGTGGGCCTTGATCTTGGGCAAGGCCTTGGCCGCGCCGCCCTTCAGACCCGCGTCATCGCCGTGATCGGCATAGCCCTGCATCAGAGTCAGGGCCTCGTTGTGGGCGGCCTCCTGCTGGCTGGTGTAGACCTTGTCGAAGTCGGCGGGCGCGGCGGCGTTGAGGTTGTCGATCATGCCCTTGCGGCGCTCGTCGAGGCCGGTCGGCGCGGTCTTTCCAGCCGCCAGGATCAGCGGCTTCATGGCGTTGGAGAGCGCGGTGTGGTCGGTGACCATCTGCTTGCCGAAATCCTTGACCGCCTGGCTTTGACCTTTCGATTGCGCGATCTGGCCGGCCTGGATCTCGTACATGTCGCTGATCACCGCATTGGCGACGAAGGCGTCGGTGGAGACCGGCCCGGTCACCGCGGCGGCGGTTCCGACCGCGGCGCCGGTGGCGTCCTGGGCGGCGTTCACGGCGGCGTTGCTGGTCCCTGGATCAGCTGGGGCGGGTTCGGCGTCCTTCTTCTGGCACGCGGCCAGGGAAAGGGCGGCCATCGCGGCGGCGGCGAGAAGAGCGTGTCGGGCCATGTAGACGTCTCCAGCAGTTATGGTGACGGCAGAACGGGAGCCGCGCCCGCTCGTTCCGCCGAGCAACCGACGCCGGCGGCTTCAGCGGGGCGCCAGGGCGTCCAGCACCGAATAGAGGCGCGAAAGATCGATGGGCTTTTCGACCACCTCGTTCATCCCCGCCTCACGATAGCTCTCGACCTGGTGGGCCATGACATTGGCCGACAGGGCGATGATCGGAGTCGAGGCGCGGCCGTGGGCGGCTTCCCAGGCGCGGATCCGTCGCGTGGCCTCCACGCCATTGAGATGCGGCATCTGGATGTCCATCAGCACGATGTCGAAAGGCTCGATCTGGAAGCGCTCAACCGCCTGGGCGCCGTCCCCGACCAAAAAAGCTCGACCTCGAGCGGGGCGAGCATGGAGCGCAGGATGAGCTGGTTGGTGGGATTGTCCTCGGCGGCCAGCACGCGCAGCGGCTCGACGGGCGCGCTGGGCTGCGTCGCCGCGGCCGGGGCCTTGGCGCCGCCAGGCGTGGCGGCGCGCTGGAGCGGCGCACAGACCGCGAAGGTCGAGCCCTCGCCCAAGACGCTGCGCACGCTGACCTCGCCGCCCATCAGGCGGGTGAGTTCCTGGGAGATGGCCAGTCCAAGACCTGTGCCGCCGCCAGCCCCGCCAGAGGCGCGGCCCTGGCTGAACTTGTCGAACAGGGCCCTGACGTCGCCGGGATAGATGCCTACGCCCGTGTCGCTGACCTCGACGCAGAGGCCGTCGGCGGTATGCCGCGCCGACACCGTCACCCCGCCGGCCTTGGTGAACTTCACCGCGTTGGAGACCAGATTGGCGATCACTTGGCGCAAGCGCAGCTCGTCGCCCAGCCAGGCGCCTCGGACATCGGGATCGACAACGATGTCCAGCGTCAGATCGCGCTGAGCGGCCAGATAGGTGAACGGGGCGCATGCGGCGCCCAGCGCCGCCTCCAGGTCAAAGACCCGCTCGCGCAGTTCCAGGCGCCCGGCCTCGATCTTGGAGAGGTCGAGGATATCGTTGAGCAAGGCCATCAGGGTTTCGCCCGACTGGCGGATGACGGTCAGGCGCTGGCGTTGCAGCGGTGTCGGCGACTCGGCCTCCATGACCTGGGCCATGCCGAGAATGCCGTGCAAAGGCGTGCGGATCTCGTGGGAGACGTTGGCGAGGAACGCGCTCTGGGCCGCGGTCGCCGCCTGGGCCGCATCCCGCGCGGCGACCAGATCGGCCTCGGCCTGGCGCTGGGCGGTGATGTCCTGGACAGCCCCACGCAGGATATCGGCGTGGAGGTCGCGCTCGCCGAAGAGCCGCACCCAGAGGATCGACTGGTCGGCCCGCGTCACCGGCAGGTCCAGGGCGAAGGCTTCGCCGCTGGCGCGGCAGGCCTGCATGGCCGCGCGCAGTTGCTCGCGGCTGGCCCCGGTGAATACGGCCGCGGCGCCATCCAGATCAAGCTTGCGCGGCGTCAGGCCCATCAGGGTCCAGATCTCGTCGGACCAGAAGATCTCGCCGCGCTCGTAGTCGATTTCCCAGGCCCCGAGCTTGGCCACGAGTCCCGCGGCCCGCAAGGCGGCCGACTGCCGGGCCATGTCGCGGGCGCTTTGCTCGGCCGCCAGGCGACCCTCGACGAGATCGGTGACGTCCCGCGTCACCGCCAGCACCGCCACCACCGTCCCGGCCGGATCGCGAAGCGGCGAAACGGTCAGGTCGCAGTGGCGCCGACCGCCCGGCGTTTCGCAGGGCGTCGACAGGCGCAACGTCGCCCCCTGGCTGGCGCCGGCGACGGCGGCGGTCGCGGCCGCGCGCACGTCAGGCGGCAGGAACTCGCACCAAAGCCGCCCCTCCAGGGCCGCGCTCGGCTGGTCGAGCAGTTCGCAGCCCGCGCCGTTGATGGCGTGTATGCGGCCATCGAGATCGAGGATCTTCACACAGTCGGGACTGGCTTCGAGAACCGCGACGAGATTGCCCAGACCCCCGACGTCCAGCCCGTGAAAATGAATAGCCATGGACGTCCGCTGAACCGCGCCGCCGCGCCTTGTTGAAGATGAACGCTAGGGGACACTGGCCCGCGCACCCCGTGCGAGCCGCGCTAAACGCTAGATGACAACCCGCCCGCGCAAGGCCCGTTCCGCGCGACCTCTCCTGGCGCGCTCGGCCTGGACTGGGCAAAGCGACTGCTCGCCGGCCCGGCGCGATCGAAGAACGCAGGCGCCGAGGCCGCGACGCTGAGGGCGCTTAGTTCATCATCCGCTTGCGGATGTGGGCCGCCGCCCGCCGCATCGACTCGGCCTCGCGGGTCTTGCCCCAGCCGTCCAGCGTGACGGCCGCCGCTTCGGCGCGCGCCACAACCTCGCCAAGGCTCGCGCCCGGAAAGGCCCCGACCAGGTGCTCGGCGGCTTCATCCCAGTCGACCTCGTCGAGCGGTTTGGGGGTTTTCATGGCCGAAGCTTCCGCCCACACGCGACGATCGGCAAGCCGACAGAGCGCCGGGTCAACCGGCGCCAAATATATCTGCGACCAAACTACCCGTGCGGCCCCTCTGGCGCGTCACCAGCGCCACCGTCTGGAGCCCAAGCTTGCCAAGGTTTTCCCCTCATCCCGTCGACCAGCATGTGGGCGCCCGCATCCGGCTGCGCCGCCTCGTCGTCAAGGTCAGTCAGCTCCGCCTGGCCAACGCCCTGGGCCTGACCTTCCAGCAGGTGCAGAAGTACGAGACCGGGGCCAATCGCATCAGCGCCTCGATGTTGCAGGCCGTGGCTCAGGCCCTCGACACCACGCCGGCCTGGTTCTTCGAGGGCTTGCCGCCGACGGCGCCCGACGATGGGTTGGCCCTGACGGCGGCGAGCCAGGCCCTGCAGCACCTGACGCGCTGCCCGGAGGGCCTGGCCCTGGCTGAGGCCATGGCCGCCCTGCCCCGCCGCCGCCAGCGGCGCGTGCTGGCCTTGCTGGCGGTCATGGTCGAAGACGCGCCCTAGTCGCGCGGCTTGCGACCGCGCACGAAGGCGCGATCGGTAGCCATGAACCGCGCCAGCATCGGCGCCACTAGCCGCGATGGCTCGACGGCCTTTCCGCCCTCCTGGGCGGCGTGGGCCTGGGCATAGGCGACCAGATCGCGGTGGATGGCGGCCGGCAGCTCCAAGGCCAGCTTGACCGGCGTCTCGTCCTCTAGCGGCCCCAGTTTCAGCTTGCTCATGGCGCGGTCCTTTCACGATAGGGTTCGAGCACCAGGTCACGGGTCAGTAGCACACGCAGCGGCGCGCCTGGGCGGATGGTCAGGGTGGGCAAGAGATCCAGGCTCTTGCCGACAATCTGCTGGCCGACCTGGCTGGCGCTCGTCGAGCCGGCGCGACGCAGGGCCCGAACAAGGTCGTCCTCGTCCTGCCCGCCGCCAGCCTCCGCGCCCAGGGCCAGCAGGGTCGAGAGCCCGGCCGCGGCCAGCACGCGACCGCCATGGCGATCGACCCCGTCCTGCAGGCCGGCCATGCCTTGGGCGTCGGCGGCTGGTAGCTTGTCCAGGACAATAGAGCGGCCCGAAGGCAGGATCAGCCGCGTCCAGGTCACCGGCAGCCGGCTCTGACCGCTCTTGACCTGCGCATCGTATTCGCCGACCAGCCGCGCCCCGGCCGGGATCAACAACACCCCCCCGCCCAGACTGTCATGGACGTCCTGGGTCACCTGGGCGATCGCCACGCCGGGCGTGTCCGAGCGCAGGCCCGTCACCAGGGCCGCGGCGATGATCGATCCGGCCTGCAGGATGTAGGGCGAGGCCGGCGCCTGAAGCCTCTCGGCGCTGGTCGTCCTCGGATCGGGCCCAGCTCCAGACCCGATGTCGGGCCCAACGCCAGCCTCAGCGACCGCCGGCTGCGCCGAGATGCTCCGGTCGGATCCAGAACGGGCCATCGCAGCGGCCACGAAGAGCCCGCTCTGGCGCGCCGCGCGGCGCGCGAGGATGGCGGCGTCCCGCTCCGGATCGACGGGCGGCGCCGGCATCCCGATCGCCGTTGGAGGCGGCTGCGAGGCCTCGTCGACGAAGCCCTCACCCGCAGCAACCTGTCCGTTGCGCTGGGCGCGCAGGATCGGCCGGCCAAGGTCGCCCGGCAGCGGCGGGCCCAGGGTCGGCACGCCGGCAGGTCCGGCATAGCCGCGCGGCAAGGCGGTGACCCGCTCGGAGGGCACGGCCGCCGACGGGGTGTCGCCCGGCGGGGGTTTGGGCCGGTCCCGCTCGTTCAGCGACCAGGCGAGCGCCCCAAAGAGGCCGGCGGCGACGACGGCGCCGGAGACCGCCAGCGCCCGGCGCGAAATCCGGGCCACTGGCGCGGGCGTGGCCCGCAGTCGCAAGGTCTTGGCGATGGCCTCCTCGGCCTCGGTGCGATCGCCGCTCACCGGGCGGCTCCCGCCAAGGCCGCCTCGCGGACAATGACCACCTTCTGGGCGCGGCGCTTGGCGCCCAGCCGCAGTTCGGCGCGGTCGAACAGGCGCTCGGTGATCAGGCGTCGGCCCTCGACATGGTAGTTGATCAGCTCGGCCGACGCGCCGTCGGGGGCGGCCCTGTAGAGCGGCGGCAGATCGCTCAAGGTCACCCTTGGCCCGAACTCGACATAGACGCGCTGGCCATCGTCGAACACCGCCACCGGTCTCCAGCTGGGCCGGTCGCCAAGAATGCGATAGCGCCGATCGACGCGCGCCAGGTCCAGCGCGTTGGCCGCGGACTCCGCTGGAGCGGCCGGTGGCGCGGCCACCAAGACGAGCGGCGCGGGCCGATAGCGCCAGGAGACCTGGGTCTGCCAGGTCCGGGCCGACGCACGCAGCTCCAGATGGTAGGTGCGGCGGTCGGTATTGATCACGAGGTTGGTGGCCAGACCCGCCGAGACCGGCTTGATCAGAACATGGACGACGCGAGCGGCCCCCGATCCGCTGGTGGTGTCGCCGATCACCCAGCGCGCGGTGTCGCCGGCGGCGATGGCCCCGGTCTCGACCAAGGCTTCGCCGGGCTCGAGCACGATGTCGGTGATGCGGCCGGGTGTGGCGACGACCGGATAGACGCCGCCCTCGGCGTAGTCGAAGCGCGCGAGGCCTGCTGGAGCGCCCAGCCTCGCATCCGCAGGCTCGACCGCCTGGGCGCCCGCGCCGGTCATCGATCCCAGACCCGCCAGGGTGACGGCGAACAAAAGCCGGTTCATGCCGTAAACTCCTTGGACCAGGCCATGGCGGTGACGAAGACGCCGAGCGGGTTGCTCCGCAGCGCCTCGGCCGTCTTGGGCGGCCGGATCGCCACGGTGAGGATGGCCGTCCAGCGTTCGGTAGCGACCAGCTGGCCGTCGGCGTAGCGCTGCTCGGTCCAGGCCAGACGGAAGCTGGCGGGCGAGGCGCGCACCACGCTGGTCACCGCCACCGCCACCTGCACCTTGCCGACCTGACTGAACGGATCGGCCCGGCGCGCATAGTCCGACAGGGCCGCTGCGCCGTCGGCGTCGGTGAAATCGTAGGCCCGAAGCCAGGCCTGGCGCATCAACACCGGATCGGTCGACAGGGTGCGGACATCGCTGATGAACCGCGCCAGGGTCCAGGCGACCATGGCGTCGGTGGGCCGTGCGCCCTGCACGGCCGGCGCGGCCAGGCGCGGCTCGCCCAGCTTGTCGACCTCCACCACCCATGGGGTCACGCCGCCGCGCAATGACAGGGTCACAAGACCCGCCGTCAGGCCGCCGCTCAGGACCAGGAGGCCCAAGGCCATCAGCCGCCAGTTGAAGGCCTGGACACGGGCCGATCCGAGACGCTCGTCCCAGGCCTGGCCGGCCCGGTGGTAGGGGGTTTCGGGCGCCGGGGTCGCGCCAAAGCGCGCCCCGCCCTTGAGCGGTTTCATGACTTGTCCTCCGAAAGGCTGGGGGCTGCGCCGGCGCTGTGGTCGTCGCCGCTAGCAACGGCGTGGATGGCCATGGTCGCGCCGTGGGAAAGGTTCTGGCGCTGTTGGAGCTTGCGGGCCCAAGGCGGCGGGCCAGCGTCGTCGCCGGCGGCCGGGCCGCCCTCCCCGCCCGAACCGCCTGGGGGACCGCCCGAGCCGCCGTCTGAAGCGGGGCCTCGCGCCGACGCCGACGGCCGGGAGGGAGCGGAAGTCCCGCCGCCACTGGGCGATGGGCCCGGCGAGGGACCGCCCCCGGACGGCGCACCACTGGCGGGCGGCGGGCGTCCGCCGGCCGCGCC
>NZ_QDKQ01000068.1 GCF_003116815.1 Caulobacter endophyticus | reverse complement strand
ACGTCGAGCTGATCACCCCGATCGCCATGGAAGAGAAGCTCCGCTTCGCCATCCGTGAAGGCGGCCGCACCGTCGGCGCCGGCGTCGTCGCCAAGATCGTCGAGTAATCGATCGATCCAGCGATAAGCTGATCCAAGATCAGGCCCCGGAGGGAAACCTCCGGGGCCTTTTCTTTTGAAACCTCCCCTGTGGGGGGAGGCTCCTGGTTATGGGGATAGAGCAGCGTGGATCCCCGGCGTTCGGCGAAAAGACCTGAACGCGATCAACCGCTTGCAACTTTCTCATGCGCCTGGATCAGACGCGCTCAATCCCGCTGCATAATCATTGGGTCCCGTCGCAGGGAGAGGGCGCAAGGATCCGGCCCGAAGCGGCGACGTGGATGCGATCGAGCGGGGCTGAAGGAGCGGCGTGAGCCGGGCCTGAAGGCTTAAATGAGGATGGGGGACGTAAACCCGTCCATCGGGAGGCTACCGTTCATGGCCTCCCGCCGGTCCAAGGGTTCGCGCCGCCATGCACGCCTGGCCGTCAAGAAACGGGGCGCATTGCATGGGGAAGGGGCACAGGGCGGAAGAGGCCCGCGCGCCCCGGCCTGAGGCGTAACGATCGCGCGGGGCGTTCAAGCTTCGTCGAAACGGTACTTAGAACTCACACATCCGGGCGAAGCCCGGACGCCCCGCGCCCTCTCCATCCACTCAGCGGCAAGCCGCGTGAGAGCGCGAGCCCGTACCCAAAGATCCTCCCCCTGAAGGGGGAGGTGGCCCGGAGGGCCGGAGGGGGAAGTGACTGATGAGGTCAGTGCCCCACGCCAGCAATTCCTTCCCCCTCAGTCGCTCCGCGACAGCTCCCCCTTCAGGGGGAGCATCCTTGCGGCGAAGCCCGGGCCTCTACCGCCGCTTCGACCTCGGCGCCGGCTTGGCGGCGGTGTTGACCACGGCTCCGGCGCCTGCGCCCACGACGGCGCCCACGGGGCCGGCCACGACCGCGCCGGCGATGGCGCCGGTGGCCGCGCGCTGTTCCATGTTGTGGCCGCAGGCCGTGGTCAGGGCGGCCAGGGCCAGGATGGCGGCCAGGCGCGGAGCGGACGGCGAGAGGCGGGGCATAGAGGGGTCTCCGAAAGCGTCGGCGCGGGGCCGATCCAACTGCAGCGGTTAACGGCGCCGCTTGGTCGAGGTTCCGACTTAAGCCGCGCGGGGAGGGGAAAACCGCGCTGCTGCGGCGTTTTGGCGGTCGTCTAGGTTTTTCCTGTGAATCAAAGTGTTAACGGTATCGGTCGCCGAAAAGGCAGGCAAAATCCATGCTGCGGTGCAGCAGGCGCTTGCGACTCGGTCATAGTTCGGTCATAAGGCGAGGCATAAGCAGGATCTCGACCTTATTGCGAACGGTCGAACCTCCGCTGCCAGACCGGCCCGACAGTGCTTTTTCCGGGTGTCTTGGGAGCGTTTTTGTCGGGGGGCCGCTGCGCCCTCGCCGCGCAGGACGCAAGTTTTGAATATCAAGTCGCAGACGTGCGCTGACGCGCGCGGGCTGATCGGCGCCGTATTGGTCGGGTCCGTCACGGGCCTGGCGCTTGGCGGCGTCTATCTGGCGGGGGGCATGGCCCAGACCGCCGCTCAGCACGCTCGGGTTACGCGCCTGGCCGACAGCGCCGCGGGGAGCTACTCCGAAGCGGCGCTGCATCAGGCCGCGTCGCGCATGGACGCCGGGGCGCTCGCCATCGCCCGCCGCCATGACCCCTACACCGTCTCGGGCGACGCCCAGCGCGATCGCCAGGCCTCGCTGCTCGCCGCCCGCCTCGAGGGCGGCAATCGGACTTCCGAGGACAAGCCGCTCCTGATGCGCGCCAGCCTCGGCGGTTCGTTCAATCCGGCCGCCGCGCCGTTCCACCTGGCCAACGCCCTCGAAAGCTCGCGCGAACTCGAGTGCCTGGCCCAGGCGGTCTATTACGAGGCCCGGGGCGAGACGCCCAGCGGCCAGGCCGCGGTGGCTCAAGTCGTATTAAACCGCGTACGCCACCCTTCGTTCCCCAAGTCGATCTGCGGCGTCGTGTTCCAGGGCGCCTCGGCTCGCACCGGCTGCCAGTTCAGCTTCGCCTGCGACGGCTCGATGAGGGCCGGCCGCGAACGCGCCGCCTGGACCCGGGCCCGCAAGGTCGCCTCGCGCGCCCTGGCCGGCACGGTGATGTCCGAGGTCGGTTCGGCCACACACTTCCACACCACCGGCGTCGCCCCCAACTGGGGTCCGCGCCTGATGCGCGTCGCCCAGGTGGGCATGCACGTGTTCTACCGCTTCGGCGGTCGGGCCGGCGCGCCGGGCGCCTTCACCGACAAGCCGCGTCCGTCGACCCTCGACGACCTGCCCAACGCGCCCGTCCTGACGTCCCTGCCGCAGGCGCCCAGCGCCGACGGCAAGCCGCTGATCTACGTCGCCAGCGCGATGGCGATCGCCAGGGAAGGCGGCATGGGCGGTCCGGAGAAGGTCGGCCCCGAGCCGGCCTCGGCCCCGGCCATGCACCCGGCCAAGACCGCCGCCGACAAGGCCGAGGCGGTCAAGCCGTCAGTGATCGCGACCGGAGCTGGTTCCTGAGGAACCCGGGGGCCAGGCGGGCCATGAACCGCATCTGCCTGGCCCGCTTGCCCACCAGATAATAGAGTTCGCGGCCATGGGCCGCCCGCCACACCGTCTCGGCCGCCTCGTCGACGCCGTAGACAGGCAGGCCGCTCCTGCGCAGCTGCTCGCCCATGTCGGCGTTCTTGCCCGGCTGCGAGTTGCGCAGGATCGGCGTCTCGACGAACCACGGCATGACGCAGGCCACCCCGACCCCGAAGGCGGCGAACTCGGCGTCCAGGGCTTCCGACAGCCCCCGCACCGCGAACTTGGTCGCCGAATAGACCGCCAGGCCCGGCGAGCCGTAGATGCCCGCGCACGAGGCCATGTTGACCAGGCGCGAGCCCGGCGTGGCCTTCAGGAAGGGCAGGGCGGACCGGGCGCCGTTCATCACGCCCTGCACGTTCACCGCCAGCATCAGCTCGTCGCCCTGCGGGTCGCTCTCCGCGAAGGGGCCGAAGCGCGCCACGCCCGCGTTGTTGAACAGCACGTCCAGCCGGCCGCCGGACTGCTCGACGAAGGCCGAGAGGGCAGGCGTCCAGGCCTGGCGGTCGCGCACGTCCAGAAGATGGATGGAGCCCGCGCCCGGTCCGATCTCAGCCAGGGCGCGGGAAAGGCCCGCCTCGTCGATGTCCGACAGGCCGACGAACCAGCCCTCGGCCGAAAAGCGCTTGGCGCTGGCCAGGCCGATGCCGCTGGCCGCGCCGGTGATGAAGATGGCCTTGCGAGCCGACATGTCCGCCTCCCCGTCGTTGTTCTTCGTTATCGCCGATCAGACAGCGATCGACGGGGAGGGGTCAAGTTCACGCGTGCGTCAGTCGGTCTGGTCGTCGATCTCGGCGTCCGGGCCGTTCTTCTTGATCGACTCGATGGCGTTCCTGGCCGACGCCTTGGAGGCATAGCCTTCGGTCCAGAAGATGGTCTCGCTGTTGTAGACGAAGTAGGCGACGAACTCGCCGGCCTTGTTCTTCTTGATCAGGAACTTGTGGGCCATCTGGTGCTCCCGGAATGATGACTGATCTTTTGTCGGCGAGCCGACGCAAGGACCCTCGCGCCCCTGGCGCGGCCCTGTCAACCGCGTTGCGGTGACGCGCGACGCACCGGATGATGGTCCGCGACAAGCCGGGACGGACCCATGAGCGCGGACAAACTCGACCATCTCTCGCGCACCCTGCTGGGCGAGGCCTATGCCGACCTCTCCGACATCAAGCGCAGCGTCATTGACCTGATCGCCGCCGAGGCCCCTACCGGTCTCGCTCCTGGCATGGCCGAGAAGGAGGGCGGCTTCTGGGAGCGCCTGGCCGACCGGGTGGCGGCGATCGGCGGCTCGTGGGGCTTCATCGGCGGCTTCTCGGCGGTGCTGGCGGCCTGGGTGATCCTGAACCTGGCCTTGATGCCGTTTCACAGGGCCTTCGACCCCTATCCCTTCATCTTCCTGAACCTGGTGCTGTCGACCCTGGCGGCGATCCAGGCCCCGATCATCATGATGAGCCAGAACCGCCAGGCGGCGAAGGACCGCGAGGCCGCTGAGCACGACTATGTCGTCAACCTGCGCGCCGAGCTGGAGATCATGCGCCTGCATGACAAGCTCGACGCCCTGCGGATGGCCGAACTGTCGGAACTGGCCCGCGCCAACACCGTCTGCCTCGACGAACTGCGCGCCGAGGTGAGGGCGCTGCGGGGCGGGTGAAAGATCTCTTTCTTCCGTAAAATCCCCGCGAAAGCGGGGACCCAGGCCTTTTCTGAAATGCTTGGCGCTCGACGATAAAACACCTGGGCCCCCGCTTTCGCGGGGGTTTTACGGTGTTGAAGAGGCTAGCCCGCCTTCGCCGCTCGCCTCAGGGCCTGGGGCGGCTGGCCGTAGACGCGGATGAAGGCCCGGCGCATGCGCTCGGAGTCGCCGAAGCCGGACTCCAGCGCGATGTCCTCGACCTGCAGGGGGGCGCTGTCGAGCAGGGCGCGGGCGGCCTCGACCCGCAGACGCTCGATGGCCTTGGCCGGGGTCGAGCCGGTCTCGGCGGCGAACAGCCGGGCGAAGTTGCGCGGGCTCATGGCCGCGCGCTCGGCCAGTTCCTCGACGCTGAGCGGCCGGGCCAGATTTTCGCGGGCCCAGGCCAGAAGGGCGTCGAACCGTCCGCCCTTCAGCTCCAGCAGGGCCGAGAACTGCGACTGGCCGCCCGGCCGACGGTGATAGACCACCAGCTGCTGGGCGGTGCGCCTGGCGACCGCCTCGCCCAGGTCCGCGCCGATCATGGCCAGCGCCAGGTCGATGCCGGCGGTGATCCCGGCCGAGCTCCAGATCGGGCCGTCCTGCACCCAGATCCGGTCGGCCTCCAGCCGCACGCCCGGAAACCGCTTCTGGAAGTCCTTGGTGCGGCTCCAGTGGGTGGTGGCGCGCTTGCCCTCCAGCAGGCCGGCGGCGGCCAGCACATAGCTTCCCGAGCAGACGCTGGCCGTGCGCCGCGCCGAGCGAGCGGTCCTGCGCACATAGTCCAGCGTCGCCTCGCAGGTCGCAGGCGCACGCACCCCGTCGCCCCCGGAGATCAGCAGGGTGTCGAAGGCCGGAGCCTTGTCGAACGCCATGGTGTCGAAGGCCGCGCCCGAGCTGCTGGCCGTCCAGCCGCCGTCGCGGGACACCACGGTCAGGCCATAGGCGCCGGGATCGAACCGTGCGGCGATCTCGAAGGCCGAGATCGGACCGGCGGCGTCCAGCAACTGGAAGCCAGGATAGACCAGCATGCCGACGGCGCGGGGCATGGCGACTCCGTCTCTGGCGGAAATCGAGGGATCTCCGTCATTTCCGCCGCACGCTATCTGGGAGAGCATCGGTCGTCAAACGAGGAGGGCCTCCCCATGACCGATCCGATCCGCATCGTTTTCGCCCTGTTTCCTGGCGTCACCCACCTGGACTTCACCGGCCCGCACCAGATCCTGGCGCGCCTGCCGGGCGCAATCGTCGACGTCGCCAGTCTGGCCGGCGGCGAGATCGAGGCGGATGGCCTGATCTTCGCCCATCTGAAGCGGCTCGACCAGATCGAGGCGTGTGACATTCTCTGCGTGCCGGGCGGCTTCGGCACGACCCAGGCCATGGGGGACGAGGCCTTTCTGGGAGAGGTCAAGCGACTGGCCTGGAGCGCGCGCTACGTCACCAGCGTCTGCACCGGCTCGCTGGTGCTGGCGGCGGCGGGACTGCTGGAGGGCAAGCGCGCGGCCTGCCACTGGGCCTGGCGCGATCAGCTGGCCCTGTTCGGGGCCGTTCCGGACGAGGCCCGCGTGGTCCGCGACGGCCGTTTTGTCACGGGCGGCGGGGTGACGGCGGGCGTCGACTTTGCCTTGACCCTGGCAGCCGAGATCGCCGGATCGGCCGTGGCCCAGGCCATCCAGCTCGCCGTCGAATACGCGCCCGACCCGCCGTTCCAGTCGGGACGCCCCGAACTGGCGCCGCCCGAGGTGCTGGCCCGCGTGCGCAGGATCTACGACAACGGCATGGACGAGCGCCGCTCGGCGGCGGTTCGGGCGGCCGCCAAGCTGGGCCGGAGCGAGGCCACGCCCGTTCTTAACCCTGTTTGATCAGGGCTCGTTAAGGCTCGTGAACCAGATTGCCGCGGCATTTCCAAAGGAAGTCGCCGTGCAGGTCTCCGCCGCCAACACCGCCGCCCGCTACACCCCGCAGCGCCCCGCCGCTTCGGGCGATGCCGCGGCCAAGATCGTCGACCTGACCCAGCTGGCCGTGGCGCAGACCAACGCCAAGGCGACGGCCGCCGCCGGCGCGGCGCTGGCCCAGGCCACGGGCGAGCTCACCGGCACGCTGGTCAACATCTCGGCCTGAGCCGCTGACGGCTCAGGCCGCCGTCACCCCACCTGCACGCCGGTCATCGAGATCGCCGCGAACACGTCGTCGGCGAAGAACGACACCGGCTCGCCCGGCCCTTGCGCGCCCAGCACGTAGAGCAGCGGCAGATAGTGCTCTGCGCTATTGATCGACAGGGCCGCGTCCGGACCAAGAGACTCCCAATCGATCAGCGGCTGGTGGTCGCCGGCCGCGATCAGCGCCTTGGCGCGCTCGTTGAAGCGCGGCGCCCAGTCGGGCGTCTCGCCGGTGCGGAAGTTCACGGCCCGCAGATTGTGGACGATGTCGCCGCTGCCGATGATCAGCACGCCCTCGTCACGCAGCGCCGCCAGGCGGCGACCGGCCTCGTAGTGCCAGGCGTTCGGCTGGCCGCGGTCGATGCTGAGCTGGACAACCGGCACGTCGGCGTCTGGATACATCGGCGCCAGCACGCTCCAGGCGCCATGGTCCAGGCCGCGCG
This sequence comes from Caulobacter endophyticus, assembly GCF_003116815.1. Classification (GTDB taxonomy): domain Bacteria; phylum Pseudomonadota; class Alphaproteobacteria; order Caulobacterales; family Caulobacteraceae; genus Caulobacter; species Caulobacter endophyticus. The sequence continues at coordinate 73,400 of NZ_QDKQ01000068.1, read as the reverse complement.
TCGGATGCTGTACGGTCAGTTGCGGCGCCAGCAGCTCGGCGGCGCGGGCCGCCAGGGCCGGATCGCCCGGCGCGCGGTACTGCACGTCGAACAGCGCCTGCGGGAAGCCGCCGAAATCGTGAATGGTCTCGGGCCGCTCCGAAGCGCTCAGCGCCGTGCCGCCCATCGTCTCCCAGTGGGCGCTGACCATCAGCACCGCCTTGGGGCGGGGCAGGTCGCGGCCCAGTTGCGCCCAGGCGCGGCTCCAGGCGTTGTCCTCGATCGCGTTCATCGGCGAGCCGTGGCCGATGAAGAGGACGGGCATGCGGGTCATGGCGGCGATGTCCAAACAGAAACTTATACAGTTACAGATGGGCGCTCGCTCGTCGGTGGTCAAGCATGGGCCAGCGCGACTTTCCGCCGCTTCCCCAGAAGGCCCGGCTTTGTTAAGGCCTCCCCTTGTGAGCACGTCCCAGTCATCCTCGGAGTCGGCCGCGTCCCCCCCGGGGCCCGCCGTCCCGGTCGCGTCCCCCGTCGTCCATGCGCCCCGTCCGGCGACCCGCGGCGGCGCGCTGGACCTGCTGCGCCTGCTGGCGGCCCTGCTGATCGTGGTTTACCACTTCGGCGCCGAGAGCCCGCTGCGGATCGAGCGCTTCCACCCGGTGTTCGCGCGCGGCTATCTGGCCACCGACTTCTTCCTGATGCTGTCGGGCTACGTGCTGGGTCGCGCCTACGGGCCGTCGGCGATTTCGGGCCGCATTACACACTTCCAGTTCTGGCTGCGTCGCGCCGCCCGCGTCTGGCCCGGCCACCTGATGGTCCTGGCGGCCATGGCCGGCCTCGTCCTGGCGCTGAACCTGATCGGCACCGACGCCCACAAGCCCTCGCGCTTCGCCTGGGACCAGCTGCCCCTGCAGGCAATGCTGATGCATGCCTGGGGCTTCAACAGCGACGGCTGGAACCTGCCCAGCTGGTCGCTGTCGGCCCTGATCGTCTGCTATGCCCTGTTCCCCTGGTTCTGGCGCGCCGCCAGCGCCACCCGTCGCCCCTGGCTGCCGATCGTGCTGGCCGCCGTGGTCGTGGTGCTGTTCGACATCGCCGCCCGCCGCACCAACGGCTTCGGCTTCGCCGAGGTCCCGATCGGCCTGTCCGACCTGCCGCTGCGCATCGGTGTGCTGCGGGCCGTTCCGCTGTTTTTGCTGGGCCTGTGCCTGGCGCGGGCGGTCGAGCTGAACTGGCCCTCTGAGAAGGCCGCCAAGATCCTGCTGGCTCTCGGTTGCGCGGGTCTGGTCGCCCTTCAGGTGATCGGCCGCTTCGACCTGCCCAGCCTGACCTGCCTTGCCGCCATCATCCTTGGCGCCGGCCGCCTGCCGGTGAAGCATCCCAAGGCCTGGATCGAGGAGGGCGCCAAGCTCTCCTTCGCCCTGTTCATCACCCACATCCTGGTGGGCGTGATCTACTGGAGCGCCGTGCACAAGCTGATCGACACCGTGCCGATCGGCATCGGCTGGCAGTGGCTGATGTGGCTGGCCGGCTTCCCGCTGGCCATCGGCGCGGCCTGGCTGTTCCACACCTATGTCGACCAGCCCGTGCAGGACCGGATCATGCCCTGGGTGCGGGGGCGGGGTTAGAAGGTCTCCAGCGCGAGCGTGTCGGCCTGGCGCTTGGTGAGGCGCTTCACCAGCAGGATGAAGTAGTAGCAGGCGACCAGATTCAACGCGCCGCCGAATAGCTCGATGCCCTTGCTGACCTGGGCAAGGCTCAGGGTCTCGACCCTGGCGTCGAGCCGCCAGCTGATCTGGTCGACGATCGTCGAGGCGACCCAGAAGCCCCACCACACGCGCATCCAGCTCGGCGTGGGCTCGCTGCTCCAGTCGGCGGGCGCGCCGCTGGCCTTCCAGGTTTCCTCCATCGCCTTGAACGGCTTGAAGAGGGTGGCGATGGGCACGAAGTACCAGCCGACGGCCCATGGCGGCCGGATCGTCAGTTTGTCCGACAGGGTGTGGGCGTTCATGTTGACGCGATAGATCCACTTCAGCCCGAGGAAGCCGCCGACCGCCAGCACCACGACGAAGGCAATGGCGATCAGGCCATCGACCATGTCGAAGGTCTCCATGCCGGGCAGCGAGGTCATCGTGTCGACGGGCGTACCGCTATCAAAGCGGGCCTGGGCGCCGAGCATCACCACGCCCCAGGCCATGTTGATCGCCGTCATGGCCATCTGCAGCCAGACCCAGATCAGCAGGGTTTTGGCCAGCGGTCCGGCCGCGCGCGCCGTGTAGGTCTTCGTCTTCGCCATGATCCGCCCCCGGAAGTTGGAGGCGTCTCTTAGCGGGCGAAGCGGTGCACTGGCAATCTTCGTGGGAGGTGTGTCAGGCCGCGTCCAGGCCGATATCCAGCACCGGCGCCGAGTGAGTGAGGGCCCCCACGCTGATCACGTCCACGCCTGTCTGCGCGATGGCGCGCACGGTGGTGAGGTTCACCCCGCCCGAGGCCTCCAGCACCGCTCGGCCCTTGGCCAGGGCGACGGCGGTCTTCAGGTCGTCCAGGCTGAAGTTGTCGAGCATGACCACGTCGGGGCCGTGCTTTAGGGCGTCTTCCAGCTGGTCCAGGCCGTCGACCTCGACCTCCACCTTGACCAGGTGCCCGGCGAAGGCGCGGGCCCGGCGGACGGCTTCACCGACCCCGCCGCAGGCGGCCACGTGGTTGTCCTTGATCAGGATGGCGTCGTCGAGGCCGAAGCGGTGATTGACCCCGCCGCCGCAGCGCACCGCGTACTTCTCCAGGGCGCGCAGGCCGGGCGTGGTCTTGCGGGTGTCGACGATTGTCGCGCCCGTGCCCTCGACCAGGCGCACATAGGCCCGCGTCAGGGTGGCGATGCCCGACAGCCGGCCCAGCAGGTTCAGGCCGGTGCGCTCGGTGGCCAGCACGGCGCGGGCGTCGCCCTTAGCGCGGGCCAGTACCGTGCCCGGCGCGGCGTCGGCGCCGTCGGGCGTGACCACTTCGAAGGTCGCGCTGGGATCCAGCGCGGCTAGGGCCAGGCGTGCGCAGGCCAGGCCGGAGACCCGGCCGTCCTGGCGGCTGGCGAACACCACCGATAGCCGCGCGTCGGCGTCGATGCAGGCCAGGCCCGTGATGTCGCCGGCCCGGCCCAGATCCTCGGCCAGGGACAGATCGACGATGGGACGGACAAGCAGGTCGGGCAGGGGCTCGATACGGGGGGAGACGGTCAAAATACGCTCTTCAGGGCAATGTCGGCGTCGGGGGCGAACAGCGGCGAGACGCTGTCCTCGGCGGTTAGGATCAGGCGCTCGCTCCAGTCGCCTTCGAACGGACGACGGAAGACGTGAAGCTTGGCGTGCTTGACGTCGATCACCCAGTATTCGGCGATCCCCGCTGCGGCGTAGGCCTGCCTCTTGGAGCCGAGATCGCGCGTCAGGGTGGCGAGCGAGGACTCGATGACCAGGAAGACCTGGTCGGGGCGTAGGAAGAAGGCCTCGGCGTCGCGAGCGATGACGGCGCCGTCGGGATCGAAGGCCGATGCCTTGGAGACGCGAACCGTACCGCCATTGAGCACTTCGTAGCGCTCTTCCAGCCCAAGACGCTCGATCGCTCGGTCCAGAGCCTTGTTAAGGCGGGCTGAGGCCCGCGCATGGGGCATCGATTCCGCCGACATCCGCACCAGCCTTCCGTCTTCGAGTTCCACGCGGGTCCCGTCGTCGCGATCGAAGACGCCGGCCCGGACCATGGTCTCCAGGTCGTCGACGGTCAGCAGGAACTCGGTCACGCCGTGCTCGGCCAGGCCGTCGGCGTGCCTGTCGAACGGGCTGTCAGATGGACCGAACGTCGTGCTCATGGTCGCGTCTCCGTTCCCCTTACGTACCACTACTCGGCGGCGTGACGCAAACCGGCGGGGGCGGCGTCGAGGGTCACGAAGGTGCGTTGCGGCTCGGTCTTTGCTGGGAAGTCCGAGCGGTAGTGACCGCCCCGGCTTTCCTGGCGGACGAGGGCGGCGTCCACGATCAGGCGGGCGGCGACCAGGGGCGGGCAGGGGCCGTGGGCGGCTTCCAGCGTCGCCACCTCGTCCCGCAGGCGGGCCAGGCCGTCGGCGTCGCGGATGACGCCGGCGTCGCGGCTCATGGCGCGGCGCAGGGTCTGGAAGGCCTCGTCCGGCAGGTCGGGCAGCGGGGCGAGCGACAGCGGCTCGCCGCCGGTCTCGCTCTCGACCGCCGCAGCGCGGCCGGCGCGGGCGCCGAACACGGCCGCTTCCAGCAGGCTGTTGGAGGCCAGGCGGTTGGCGCCCTGCACGCCGGTGGAGGCGCACTCGCCGGCGGCGTAGAGGCCCGGCAGGCTGGCGCGGCCGTCGAGATCGGTGGCGACCCCGCCCATGTGGTAGTGCACGGCCGGCACGACCGGGATCATCTCGCGGCGCGGGTCGATCCCGGCGCTTTGGCAGGCCTCGAACACGGCCGGGAACTCGTGCGGGAAGTGCGCCCCTACCGCCGTCGTGGCGTCGAGGAAGGCGCCGCGGCCGGCGGCGCGCTCGGCGTGGATGGCGCGGGCCACCACGTCGCGGGGGGCCAGTTCCCTGGCCGGGTGATAGTCGGCCATGAAGGCGCGGCCGTCGGTGTTGCGCAGGATCGAGCCTTCGCCGCGCAGGGCCTCCGTCGCCAGGGGGGCGGGGTCCCTGCCGATATCGATGGCCGTGGGGTGGAACTGCACGAATTCGGGATCGGCGATCTCGGCGCCGGCCAGGGCGGCCAGGCCCAGGCCCTCGCCGCGCACCTGGGCGGGCGTGGTGGTCACCGCATAGAGGCCGCCGACGCCGCCGGTGGCCAGGATCACGGCCTTGCCGCGCACCTCGACCAGGTCGCCGTCGATCGCGGCCAGTACGCCGACCACGCGGCCGGTCTCGTCCTGAAGCAGACGGCGGGCGCGGGCGTTCTCGCGGATCTCGACGGTGGGCGTGGCGCGCACGGCGGCCACGACGGCGGCCATGATCGCCGCGCCTGCGCCGTCGCCGCCCACGCGGGCGACGCGGGCCTTGGAGTGGGCGGCCTCAAGGCTCAGCACGAAGTCGCCGTCAGGTTTACGGTCGAACGGCGCGCCGATGGCGGCCAGGGCGCGGACAGCGGCGGGGCCCTCCCGGGTCAGCAGGGCGACGGCCTCGCCGTCGCAGAGGCCGGCTCCGGCGGCGATGGTGTCGGCGGCGTGCAGCGACGGCGTGTCGTCGCCGGCCAGGGCGGCGGCGAGGCCCCCTTGCGCCCAGGCGCTGGAGCAGCCGGTCGCCAGCGGCGTCGGCGACAGCACCAGGGCTGTCTTGGCCGCCAGCGCGGCAGTGAGGCCGGCGAGGCCCGCGCCGAGGATCACGGGGCCGTCGAAGGTGATGCGTGCGGCCATCTCATACTCCACTCCCTTCCCCTTGATGGGGGAAGGGCCGGGGACGGGGGTGAACACGGCGGTTCGGCCATCCGAGAAAGACGAGGGGAAGGGCGTTGAAGCGGACAGGTCGCGTCACGCCATTCCCAACCCTTCCCCCATCGAGGGGAAGGGAGCTTAGATCAGCTCCACGTCCACGTGATGGCGCGCCTTGACGAGGTCGTAGCGGGCCGGGGCGGCGGGCGGGGGTAGGTCGATCATCCGCTGCACGGCCTGGCGGGCGCGGTCGAGGACGTCGGCGTCCACCGTGACCTCGTACTGCTCGTGCACCAGGGCGTCGTAGATGTTCTGCAGCGTGATCCGCTTCATGTGCGGGCACATGTTGCAGGGGCCGATGAACTGGGTCCCGGGGCTTTCGGCCTGGACGTTGCTGGCCATCGAGCACTCGGTGATCAGCACCACCTGGGCGGGCTTGCGGGCGGCGACGTAGTCGTTCATCGCGGCGGTAGAGCCGGCGAAGTCCGAGGCCTCGAGGATCGCGGCCGGACATTCGGGGTGGGCCAGCACCTCGGCGCCGGGCCAGGCCGCGCGCATGTCGGCGATGTCCTGGGGCGTGAAGCGCTTGTGCACCTCGCAGTGGCCGGCCCAGGCGATGATCTTGACGTTGGTCTGGCGGGCGACGTTGCGGGCCAGGAACTCGTCGGGGATCAGGATGACCTTGTCGGTCCCCCATTCCCTGGCGGCCCATTCCACCACCTGCACGGCGTTGGCGCTGGTGCAGCAGATATCGGTCTCGGCCTTCACGTCGGCGGTGGTGTTGACGTAGGTGACCACCGGCACGCCCGGATGGCGCTTCTTGATCAGCCGCACGTCCGCGCCCGTGATCGACGAGGCCAGCGAGCAGCCGGCCAGCAGGTCGGGGATCAGGATCTTCTTCTCGGGGCTGAGGACCTTGCTGGTCTCGGCCATGAAGTGGACGCCGGCCTGGACGATGATCTGGGCGTCGCTCTTGGCGGCTTCCTTGGCCAGGGCCAGGCTGTCGCCCACGAAGTCGCCCACGCCGTGGAAGATATCCGGCGTCATGTAGTTGTGGGCCAGGATGGCGGCGTTCTTCTCGCGCTTGATCCGGTTGATCTCCGAGATCAGCGGCGCCTGCAGGCGCCATTCCATCGGCGTGACGTGGTGCTTGACCTTGTCCCAGACGGCGGCGGTCTCCGCCTCGATGTCGGCGGTGAAGGCGAGGGGCGCGAAACCGTCGGCCATGTCGTCCTCTCTTATGCTCAAAGTGAGCATTTCCTGGGCCTCAAAAAACGCCGGACCAAGGTTGCGGCTCCGTCCGGCGTCGCGACTTATGCTGAAAGTGAGCATAAGGGGCTATCCACATATAGCCGCTCGTTCGGGGAATGCAAAGCATGCGGACGAAAAATCGCGCGACGCCATCCAAGCCCGGCCGAAAGGTCCAAGGGCGGGTCAGTGCGGGCGGCGGGTCTCGAAGGCCTGGTCTATGGCCCTCACCAGCGCATCCAGCGCATAGGGCTTGCGCAGAAGCGGCCAGGGGGCGGCGCGGGCTTCCGCCAGTTCCTGGCCGGTGTAGCCCGAACTCAGCAGAATCGGCAGCTCCGGCCGCTCGGCTGACAGGATAGAGGCGAGGTCCACGCCGCTCTTGTCGCCGGGCATCATCACGTCGGTGAGAAGCAGTCCAAGGTCGGGGTTAGCCCTGGCCACCTGCAGGGCTTCATCGGCGTCGCCGGCCCGGCGCACATGGTGGCCCAGCTCGATCAGCATGGCCTCGACCAGGTCGCCGACCTCGGAGTCGTCCTCGGCCAGCAGCACTTCCACGCCTGGACGCGGGGCGGGAGGGGCCACCGGCGCGGCCTGCAGGATCGCGCCCTCGTGGCTGGCCGGCAGCAGCATCGACACCGTCGCGCCCTTGCCTGGGGCCGAGATGATCTCGACCTCGCCCCCGCTCTGGCGCACGAAGCCGTAGACCTGCGACAGGCCCAGCCCGGTGCCCTTGCCCGAGGCCTTGGTGGTGAAGAACGGCTCGAAGGCGCGGGCGACGGTGTCGGCGTCCATTCCCTTGCCCTCGTCGCGGACCGAGACGCGCAGATAGGCCCCGGGCTTCAGCTCGCCGCGCGGCTTGTCCAGGGTCTCGGGGCCGGACTCCACGACGATCACCCCGCCTGGCGGGCTGGCGTCGCGGGCGTTGACCACCAGGTTCAGCAGCGCCGCCTCGAACTGGCCCGCATCTATCCGCGCCGTGCGCGTGCCCGAGCCCAGGCTGAGCTTCAGCGGCAGCACCTCGCCGACGGCGCGGCGCAGCAGGGCCTCGCTCTCGGCGATCAGCCGGTCGACGCGGCAGATCTCCGGATTGAGCGGCTGGCGGCGGGCGAAGGCCAGCAGGTGCTGGGTCAGCTTCTCGCCGCGCCGCGCCGCCGACAGGGCCGCGTCGACCATCTTGTCGCGCCGGCGCGCGTCGTCGGGATGGCGCTGCACCGCGTCCAGGGCGCCGATCACCACGGTCAGCAGGTTGTTGAAGTCGTGGGCCACGCCGCCGGTCAGCTGACCGATGGCCTCCAGCTTCTGGGCCTGGCTGAGGGCGGCCTGGGCCAGGTCGCGCTCGGCCACCGCCTCGTCGACCTTGTCGGCCAGCAGTTCGTTCATGCCCGTCAGCTTGGCCTCGGCCTCCTTGGCGTCGCTGACGTCGAAGGCGATGCCGATGAAGCCGGCGAAGGCTCCGCCAGGGCCGTAGCGCGGCTGCGAGAACGACTTCAGCCAGCGCCACTGGCCGTCGGGCCGGCGATAGCGCGCCTCCAGGCTGAACGGCTTGCGCGAGGCCTCGCCTGCGATCTGGGCCTTGAGGATGGCGGGCAGGTCCTCCGGGTGGATGCGCGTGCGCCAGTCCAGGGTCAGGGCGTCGCGATAGTCGGCGCCGGCGAAGTCCACATAGGCGGCGTTGACGAACTCCCGCGCCCCGCCCTGGCCGGTGATCCACATCAGGGCCGGCGCGCTGTCGGCCAGGGCCCGGAAGCGGGCCTCGCTCTCGCGCAGGCCTTCCTCGGTCTGACGGCGCTTGGTCACTTCGAAATTGACGCCCAGCACCCGCACGGCCCAGCCCGAGGCGTCCCGCTCGATCCGGCCCAGGCCATGGATCCAGCGCTCGCCGTCCGGCCCGTCCACCAGCCGGTACTCGACCTCGTACAGCGGCCCGCTCTTGATGGCCCGGCGGATCTCCTGCTGCACCCGGGGGCGGTCCTCGGGATGCACGGCGGCGGCCACCGTCTCGAAGTCCAGCGGACCTTCCGGCGGCAGGCGCAGGTTGCGCCGCGCGGCGGGCGACAGGTGCAGGTCGCCGGTGGCCACGTCCCATTCCCACGGACCCACCCCGGCGGCGGCCTGGGTCACCTCCAGCCGGGTCTCGGCGTCCTGCTGGCGGCGGCGGGCCTCGGCCAGGCCGATGACGGCCTCGCGCATGCCGTGGGCGACGGCCAGCGTGGCGATCGCCGAGATCACGTACAGCACCATCGAGGCGGTCTGCGGCTCGCTCAGGGTGTCGGCGTAGCGACCGGCCCACAGCCACCAGCCCAGGGCCGCGCCGCTGGCCATCGGCACGAGGCCCCAGCGCCAGCCGGCGTACAGCGTCACCAGCACCATGGCGGGGAAGAAAGCCTGGGTCGCGCCCAGCGTCTGGTCTGGTCCCAGCAGCGCGAAACGCATGCCCAGCGCCGCCAGCGTGGCCACGACCGCGGCCAGGGCCGCACGCCAGAACGGCGGAGGAACCTCTGGTATGAGCCAGGCGCTTAGCAGGGCGGACGCCGTGCGTGACGGCGTCGGCGCGGGGGCGAGCGGATCATTTTTGTTCATTCTTGCTCCGCGCTCATGAGCAGGCTTGCCAAGAGCATGGACACGCTTACCTAGGACACGCAACACGGGAGATCATGAATGGCGACCGCTCCGAACATCGGCATCTCGGCCAAGCAACGCGCTGACATCGCGCAGGGATTGAACAAGGTCCTGGCCGACAGCTATGCGCTCTACCTCAAGACGCACGGCTACCACTGGAATGTTCGCGGGCCCTACTTCCAGTCCCTGCACATCCTTCTGGAAGGCCAATACAACGAAGAATGGGCCGCTCTTGACCTGATCGCCGAGCGCATTCGCGCCCTGGGCGAACTGGCGCCGCAGGGCTACGCCGCCTTCGGCAATCTCTCCAGCATCAAGGACGGCGACGGCGAGCAGGACTGGGAGGCCATGATCAAGGAACTCCTGGCCGACAACGAGACCGTCATCGCCACGCTGCGCGGCGCCATCGACGCCCCCGACGAGGCCGGCGACGAGGCCACGGTCGATCTCTACACCCAGCGCCTGGCGGCCCACGAAAAGCACGCCTGGATGCTGCGTTCGACCCTGAGCAAGTAATCCGAACACCCCGCGTGCCGTCCTCCAGACGACATCCGGGCAAGAAGGCCGCCGCGGCGCTGATCGTCGTCGGCGGCCTTTCTGCGTGCGCCACCGCCTACCACCTGCCGCGCCAGCACGGCCGCGCGGCGGGCGTGGCCAGCCAGGCCGGCATGCTCTCCGACGCCGGGCTGGCGCGCTACACGGCCGACATGGATCTGGCCATGCTGGCCCTGGCGCGCCGCCACGACCCCCGCCCGCGCAAGGACTATTGGGGCCGTGTGAAGGGCTGGGAGGTGATCGACATCGCCACCATCCCGGTGCTGGGGTCCGGCGTTCCCGGCTTCGAGGACGCCCGGCTGATCAACGGCTACCGCGCGCCTGCGCCCCTGCCGATCGAGGCGGCCCGGCCCTTCGTGCTCAAGACCTCGGGCGAGGAGCGGGCGAGGGCGCTGCACTGCCTGACCCAGGCGGTCTATTTCGAGGCCGGCTTCGAGGCGCCCGAGGGCCAGCAGGCCGTAGCCCAGACCGTGCTCAACCGCCTGCGCCATCCGGGCTATCCCAAGTCGATCTGCGGGGTGATCTACGAAGGCTCGCTGCGCAGCACCGGCTGTCAGTTCAGCTTCACCTGCGACGGCTCGCTGGACAAGACCGTGTCGCCGCCGCTGTGGGACCGCGCCCAGGCCGTGGCCCGCCGTGCGCTGTCGGGCTTCGTGATGAAGGACGTGGGCGTGGCCACCCACTACCACGCCGACTACGTCGCCCCGTACTGGGCGCCGACCCTGGTCAAGCTCAAGCAGGTCGGCACGCACATCTTCTACCGCTGGACCGGGCCGTCGGGCACGCTGGCGGCCTTCAAGGGCCGCTACGCCGGCGGCGAGACCAGGATCTCGGCCGACACTCTGATGGGCGCCGATCCACGCACGCTGGAGGCCGCCCCGCCCGCCGTCCTGGCCCAGAACCTGGCCCAGACCCTGGGCGGCCCGGCGCCGAGCGCGGCTCTGAAGGACGCCAGGCTGGTCGTGATCCCCGACGCCGCCGCGCCCGGCGGCGAACGCATCAAGGTCGAGGGCAGCGTCGCCGGCCGCCGCATCGCCACCGCCGACGAGATCGCCCGCATCAACAAGGCTCTGGAAGTGCTGCCCGAGGTCCAGGCCGAGGCCGCGGCCAAGCCGCCCGCACCCCCCGCGGTCGAAGCGCCGCCTCCGCCGCCCAAGCCGAAACCCCGGCCGCCGACCCTGCTAAATCCGCTCTAAAAGGTCCTCCCCCTGAAGGGGGAGGTGGCCCGAAGGGCCGGAGGGGGAAGTGACTGATGAGATCAGTGCTCCCCCACGCCAGCAATCCCTTCCCCCTCAGTCGCTCCGCGACAGCTCCCCCTTCAGGGGGAGCATCTAGTGCGACGAACCTCCCCCAACAGGGGGAGGTTCCAGAAGGTGGGAGTTCCAACCAACGAAAAAGGCCGCCCCCTGCGGAGCGACCTTTCCGTCACTTCAACAAACAAAAACGCCTACCAGGCGCCGATCTCGTTGGCCTCGGCGTGGCTGATCGGGTGGTGAGCCTTCTTGTGATCTTCCTCGGCCAGGAACCGCACCGCCTCCAGGGCGGCCATGCAACCCATGCCGGCGGCGGTCACGGCCTGGCGGTAGACGTCGTCGGTGACGTCGCCGGCGGCGTAGACGCCTTCGATGGCCGTCGAGGCCGTGCCCGGCTTGACCTTCAGGTAGCCGCCCGGGCCGGTTTCCAGCTGGCCGGCGAACAGTTCCGACGACGGCGCGTGGCCGATGGCGATGAACACGCCGTCGGTCTTCAGTTCGGTCGCCTGCCCGGTCTTGATGTTCTTCAGGCGCACGCCGGTGACGCCGGCCGGATCGCTGTCGCCCAGGACCTCGTCGATGACGCTGTCCCAGACCACCTCGACCTTCTCATGGGCCAGCAGGCGCTCCTGCAGGATCTTCTCGGCCCGCAGCTCGTCCTTGCGGTGCACCAGCGTGACCTTGCTGGCGAAGCTGGTCAGGAACAGGGCTTCCTCGACGGCGGTGTTGCCGCCGCCGACCACCACCACTTCCTTGTTGCGATAGAAGAAGCCGTCGCAGGTGGCGCAGGCCGAGACGCCAAAGCCCTGGAACTTGCTTTCGCTTTCCAGGCCCAGCCACTTGGCCTGGGCGCCGGTGGCGATGATGATCGTCTCGGCGATCCAGTCCTGACCGCTGTCGGTCTTGACCGCGAACGGGCGCTTGCTGAGGTCGACCGACATCACGATGTCGCTGACGAATTCGGTGCCCACGTGCTCGGCCTGGGCGCGCATCTGGTCCATCAGCCAGGGACCCTGGATGACGTCGGCGAAGCCCGGATAGTTCTCGACGTCGGTCGTGATGGTCAGCTGGCCGCCCGGCTGGATGCCGGCGATGAGCACGGGCTTGAGCAGCGCGCGGGCGGCGTAGATGGCGGCGGTGTAGCCGGCGGGGCCCGAACCGATGATCAGGCAGCGCGTGTGGCGGGGAGCGGTGGTGGACATGGCGGATATCTAGGCGCGATTCCGCTCCTGCGCTACATTGCACGCCATGAACCCGTTGCTGGAACGCATCACGATCGATCCTGGCAAGACCGCCGAGGTGTTGCAGGGGTATCCGTGCCTGGAGGCCGACGATGTCCGCGCGGCGCTGGCCTACGCCGCCGCCGATACGGCCGTCGTCGCCGCTTGAAGCTGCTGCTCGACGCCCAACTGCCGCCGGTCCTGGCGCAGCCGAGGCCTGGACGCCGAAAACCTTACCGAACGCGGACGGGAGATGCGGCGGTCGTCGAGATCGGTCGCTGAGTTGAGAGAAGGGGCGCCATGAAGGGCGGATTGAACATCGGGATCGGCATCGGAACGATGATCGGGGTCGCGCTGGGACTGGCGCTCGACAACCTGGCGATCGGCATCGGTGTCGGCATCGCCATCGGCGCCGGCCTGGGCACGGCGCTGCAGGCGGCCAAGCCCGCCGAGGCCAAGGCTGGCGGCAAGAAGGGCGAGGGCGGCGACAGCGGCTCGACGCGCTATTCCGACAGCTCGTCCTCGTCGTCTTCGTCGGACTGCGGCTCGTCGGACGGCGGCTGCGGCGGCGATGGCGGCGGCGATTGACGCCTCGTCCACGATTGCAGGGTTAATAGGGGACAAACCGCGTGAGTTTCCGCCCATGACCGCTTCGCCCGAAATCGAGATCGCCGGCCGCAAGATCGGCGCGGACCATCCGCCCTATGTGATCTGCGAGCTGTCGGGGAACCACAACGGCAGCCTTGAGCGCTGCCTGTCGATGGTCGACGCCGCCGCCGACACCGGCTGCGACGGGATCAAGATCCAGACCTACACCGCCGACACCATCACGCTCGACGTCGACCGGCCCGAGTTCAAGATCCACGGCGGCTTGTGGGACGGGCGCAGCCTCTACGAGCTTTACGAAGAGGCCCATACCCCGTTCGAATGGCACGCGGCCATCTTCGAGCGGGCTCGCAAGCGGGGCGTAACGATCTTCTCCAGCCCGTTCGACGAGACCGCGGTCGACCTGCTGGCGGGCCTCGACGCTCCCGCCTACAAGATCGCCTCGTTCGAGGCCGTCGATCTGCCGCTGATCCGCTACGCGGCCGCGCAGGGCAAGCCGCTGATCATCTCGACCGGCATGGCCAACCTGGCCGAGATCGAGACCGCTCGAAACACGGCGCTGGAAGCCGGCGCGCCGGGCGTGCTGCTGCTGCATTGCGTGTCGAGCTATCCTGCCACCTTCGCCGACGCCAATGTGCGGACCGTGGCCGACATGGCTGCCCGCTTCGGCTGCCCGATTGGCCTTTCGGACCATACGCCGGGCACGGCCGCCTCGGTGGCGGCGGTGTCGGTCGGCGCCTGCGCGGTCGAGAAGCACTTCACCCTGGCCCGCGCCGACGGCGGCCCCGACGCGGCCTTCAGCCTGGAGCCGGCCGAGTTCAGGGCCCTGGTCGACGACACGAAGAACGCCTGGGCTTCGTTGGGCCGCGCGCACTACGACGTGCTGGGCGCCGAGCAGGGGTCCCTGCTGTTCCGTCGTTCGCTCTACGTCACCGCCGACGTGGCGGCCGGCGCCGTCCTGACCCGTGACAACGTCCGCTCGGTGCGTCCGGGCAACGGCCTGCCGCCGGCCGATCTCGACAAGGTGCTGGGCCGTCCCGCCGCCCGCGCCCTGACCCGCGGCGAGCCGCTGGCCTGGGACATGGTGGGCGGCTAAGGCGCGACCAGCGTCTTCAGGCCGGTCCAGCCGACGTTCATCAGGGCGTCGACGAAGCCCATATAGGGCGTGAACGCGGGCCGCCCCTGCGCATACGCCGCCAGGTCGCAGGCCTTGAAGCGAACGGGGAAGCCCGCGGCGGCGAACACGCCGTCCTCCTCCATGTAGTCGGCCGATCCGGTCGGCGAGACGTATTCGGTCGCGCCGACCGCATGGCAGATCGCCAGCAGGTGCTCGGACCGCGCGCCCGTCGCGGCGAGGCTGGAGGCGCGGACGAACTCAGCCTGGATGCCGATCTTCTGCGCCGCCGCCTGCGCCATGCCGCAGGTCAGGTCGGCCAGGGCGCCGTCGGGCTCACGAGCCAGTTGTTCGGCGACGAAGGCGAAGCCCTCGGCGAAGAAAGGCCGCTTGCCGTAGGCGTGGCGCATGGCGGCCAGGTGCTTCTCGCGCCAGGGCTGGCCGTCGTCGATGCGGATGGCGTGGATCGGCGTGTCGCGGTCGTGCTTCTTCACGGGAACCGTCAGCATCAGCTCGCCCTGGGCGGTGAGAATACGGTTGCGCGACTGCCACGAGCGGCGGGCGAACTGCACGTCGTCCAGGAAGACAAAGACGTCGCTGGCCGCCATCAGCTGGAAATAGCCCAGATACGGCAGATAGGTCGGCTGCATAATCGCCGCCGTTATCGGGAGCGAGGCCAGGCTCATCCGGCCAGCGCCAGGCCGCCGGCGGCAGGCGCGCTCCGGGCGTGCGCGAGGGCGGCGTCCACCTCGGCCAGCTTGGCGCTCTTGCCGTAGGGCTCCCAGGCCCCGCAGACGAAGGACGGTCCGAAGCGTTCGGTCAGCTTTTCGCGCAGCGTCGCAAGGCCGGCGATGGCGTCTCGCGAATGATAGATCCAGCGCGGCTGGGCGCCGGATTGCAGCAGGGCTCCGGTCTTCAGCGAGCCGAAGCCCGAAAGCAGGCCGCGCATCTCGCCGGGCAGGGCGCGCAGGTCGGCCTCGCGCACGCATTCGGCCACCACCAGGGTCTTGCCGCCGCTCTCGTAGAGATAGGCTCGGAAGCAGTCGCCCTTGGCTGTGAAGTTCTGGACGTAGACCGGGCAGGGGCCGTCGAATTCCGCTTCGAAGACGTAGGTGAAGAAGCTCTTCTTCACCAGCGCCGGGGTCGAAAGGCCCATCGGCTTGAACAGCGGCGTCGGGTTGGCGGCCCAGACCACCGTGTCGCCTGCCGCATGCTCGGCCATGACCTGTCGAGGCGAGATCAGGCTCTCGAAGCGGATGTCGACGCCCAGCGTCTCCAGCGCTCGGCGGCAGGTCTCGAACAGGGCCGTGAAGCCGCCCGCCGGCAGGCTGGCGGTGACGTTGGCGGTGCGTCCCGACAGGCCGCGCGGCACGCCGTACAGCTCGTCGGCCCATGCGTTCGAGGCCTTCAGGGCCACCAGGGCGGGGGTCTCGGCGCTGGCCGGATAGACGCGGTTGATGGCCAGCGGAATGGCCGCATCGCCGTGCACGGCGCCGAGATCGGCGTCCAGGTGCCAGCGGCAGTACTCGGCCAGGGTCTCGGCGATCGGCGAGGGATAGGCGGCGATGCGGTCGGCCAGGCTGTCGCCGGCCGGGCGGGCGATCCGCAGGTTGGCGCAGTCGACGGCCGGGCCGCCGAAGTCCCAGGTGAAGACGCGCTTGCCCGCGCTGTCCAGGCTGAGCGAGCCGAAGCGGTTGTCGAAGGTCTCGAACGCCGCGCCTTGCGCCTTCAGCCGTTCGACCAGGGCGTCGCCCTCGGGGCCGAAATAGACGCAGCCGTCGCGCATCTCCGCGCCGTTGACGACCTTGGGGCGGGCCACGCCGCCGAGAGCGTCGAAGCGCTCGTGCAGCTCGATGTCGCGCCAGCCCAGGCGATGGGCCTCGAAGGCGGCCATGATCCCGGTCAGGCCGCCGCCGACGATGCGGATCCGGCCGTTCACGAGACGGCGCCCCAGACCACCAGGTCGCTGTTGCGGGGCACGCGGACGCCGGCCTGGAGATTGTCGAAGCTGACGCGGAAGACGTCGGGCTGGGCCAGGCCCAGCTCGTCGCGCAGGCGGTTCACTAGGCCCGCCTCGGTGTAGAACAGATTGAACAGGCCTTCTTCGCCGGTTTCGGGCGTCGCCAGGCGGAAGCCGTCCGGCTCCTCGGCGACGCCTCGGCCGTAGCGATAGTCGTCGACCAGGCGCGTACGGACGAAGACCTCGGCGTTCGGGGCCAGCTTCTCGCGCACGGCGGTCAGCACCCGGTGGGCCTGGGCGTTGGTCAGGTAGCAGAGCAGGTTGGGGATCAGCAGGACGTCGATCGGTCCCTCGATCCCGTCGGGAAGGCCCAGCGACAGGTCGGCCTGGATCAGGCTGGCCGCCTCGCCCAGGTTCCAGCGGGCGTCTTCCAGCGCCGCGGCCGAATAGTCGACATTGACCAGGGTCCAGCCGTAGGCGGCGTAGAGCGACAGGTTGTTGCCCGTGCCGCCGCCCAGTTCGACCACCTTGCCGGCGCGCTGGTGCAGGCCGCGCTTGAAGAAGTGGCGGGCGATGAACTCGTCAGGGTACTTCAGACCCCGGATGTCCGGCAGGGCGCGCATGTCCGTCCGCCCCCGAAACGGAGGCCCCTCAAAGCTGGCGCGAACCGGTGGAGCGGTCGCAGCAGCAGCCTGGGGCCGCTTTGCCGAATACTTTATTAACCCTGTCCTTAAGGAGAGGCGCGTGATTGTCGCACCCGCCGCTCAGGCTCGGCGATCGCCGCCGTAGTTCAGCAGGTCTTCCCGGCCCTTCACGAAGGCGCGGACATCGTCGGAGGTGAAGGCCCGGTTGTTGGGATAGAGCGCGTCATAGACCGCCGCCACGAAGGCGTAGTCGTCGGGCCGGTCGACGGTCCAGCGCACCGCGGCCTCGCCGGGCGCATCTGACAGCCAGGCCAGGTTCCAGCGGTCGGGATTGTTCCAGACGTCCCAGGTGACGTGCTCGCGAGCCTCGGGGCTGTCGGCCTGCGCGGCTGCGCGGCGCAGGCCGGCGGCGGTGATCACCTCGACGTCGAGGCCCTTGGGAAAGGCCGAGCCTTCGGGGCTGTTGCTGGTGTAGTCGGCGCCCGACGACAGGTGCAGGTCGATCGTGGCGTCGATCACGCTCGGATCGGCCAGCGGGCAGTCGGCGGTCAGGCGCACCACGTGGTCGGCCGGGTGGGCGTCCAGCGCGCCGACGAAGCGTTCGAGCACGTTGTCGAGCGGGCCGCGATGCACTGCGACGCCGTCCCGGCGCACGGCCGCCTCGATGGCGTCGTCCAGCGGATCGGTGCTGGTGGCCACCACAAGCTTGTCGATCCGACGAGAGCGGGCGACGCGCTCGATCTGGCGAATGATCATCGGCGCGCGGACGATCGGCATCAGCACCTTGCCCGGCAGGCGGGTGGAGCTCATGCGCGCTTGCAGGACGGCGAGGATCATCGGGCCAGGCTAGGCTTTGGCGTTGCGGGCGTCCATCCGCGCCAGGACCTCCGCGGCGGCGCGGCCGGTCTCGTCGACCGGTTCGTACGTCCAGCCGTGGAAGGCGCCGCCATAGGGACGGGCCGCGCCCTGGCGCTCCAGTTCCTCGTGGAAGAGGCGGAACTTCACGCTCTGGCCCTCCATCTTGAGGATGAAAACCGGCTTGCCGGTCGAGGCCGCCTCGGTGGCCATGTTGGTCGAGTCCTCGGTGACGAGGATGTAGTCGGCCGCCGCCAGGAAGGCGAAATAGGGATTGGGGCCTTCGCCGTCCCAGATGATGCCGGGCAGGTCGCGCAGGCGGGCGGCCAGCAGGGCGCGGGCCGGCTCGGGCGTGCGGCGCGAGAAGGTCATCAGCAGGCTGCCGCCTTCCTGCTCCAGCGGCAGCTGGATCTCGTGCGCCATCTGGGCGGCGCGCTCGACGGGCAGGTCGAAGGCCTTGGACTTGCCGCCCAGCAGCACCGCCACGCGCGGATGCGGCAGGGCCTCGATGGCGTCCTTGAATTTCTCGTACTCGGCGTCGAGGCGGGCCTGCGACACGCGATGCGGCGAGCCGGTGATCGGCACGACATTGTCGCCGGTCAGCCGATCGTGCTTGGGGGGGATCACCAGGTCGAACATGTGGGCCGGAACGCGCGGGTCCTGGATCTGCACGACATAGGACTTGCCGCCCGACCACCTCCGGGCGCGGATCGACAGCGGCAAGGTGGCGCGGCCGGCGGCGACCCAGAGGTCGGGCCAGGGCGCGGTGATCTCGCTTTCGGGCGTCAGCCAGCGGCGCGGCAGCCAGGCCAGCCACCAGGGCAGGCGGCCGGTGCGGCCCTTCCAGCCCACGCGCTTGACGATGATCCTGGCCGGACGCTTGCGCGCGATGGCCTCGGCCAGGCCCACGGCCTGGGCCTCGATGCCGGCCCGCCCGTCCGAGACGGCCCAGATGGTCAGCGGTTCGGAACCTGGCGTCTGATTGGCGCTCATCGCTCCAGCCCTCAAAACGGCGAACGCCGCGGAACCGCCCTCGACAGGCGACTCCGCGGCGATTGGCCGAACTTCATGGCGGGTTTGGGGCTGACCCCTAGACCCACTCGACCTTGAGGATTTCATAGGCCTTCACGCCGCCGGGCGTGTTGACCTCGACCACCTCGCCGACTTCCTTGCCGATCATCGCGCGCGACAGCGGCGAGCTCAGCGAAATGCGGCCCGACTTCACGTCGGCCTCGTGGTCGCCCACGATCTGGTAGCGGGCCTCTTCTTCGGTGTCCTCGTCGACCACGCTGACCGTGGCGCCGAACTTCACCTGCGAACCCGAAAGCTTCGACACGTCGATGACCTGGGCGCGGGCGATCTTGTCCTCGATCTCGGCGATCTGGCCTTCGATCCAGCCCTGGCGTTCCTTGGCGGCGTGGTATTCGGCATTTTCCGAGAGGTCGCCGTGCGAGCGCGCCTCGGCGATCGCGGCGATCACGGCGGGCCGCTCGATCGTCTTCAAACGCTTCAGTTCTTCGTCGAGGGTTTGATAACCCACGACGGTCATCGGCACTTTTTCCATAGTGGATTTTAGCTCGGTTCGCCCTAAGGGGAGGAAGACTTCCAGTCGCTGGCGAGCGCGACCGGGGGCTGAGAGGATAGGCGCCGCATTCCGGATAAGCAAGTCTCACGCGCCGCAAGGGTTGCGTGGCCAAGCTGATCGGGGCGGCGCGGCCTCAGGCCCGCTTCGCGTTGCGGGTCGAAGCGCCCGCCAGGCGATCTCCGGGCAGCTGGAACTGGCCGACCAGACGGGCCAGCTCTCCGGCGTCGTCGTTCAGCGCATGGGTGGCCGCGGCGGTCTCTTCGACCAGGCCCGCGTTCTGCTGCAGCACCTGGTCCATCTGATTCACCGCGGTGTTGACCTGGGTCAGGCCCTGGGCCTGGTGCTGGGCGCTGGCGGCGATCTCGGAGACCAGGCCGTCGATCTCGGCGATCTGCTGGACGATCCGCTCAAGCGCCTCGCCGGTGCGGCCGACCAGTTCCACGCCCTCGCCGACCTGGCGCGTCGAGGTGGTGATCAGGGTCTTGATTTCCTTGGCGGCCTCTGCCGAGCGCTGGGCCAGGGCCCGCACCTCGGACGCGACCACGGCGAAGCCCTTGCCGGCCTCGCCCGCGCGGGCGGCCTCGACTCCGGCGTTCAGGGCCAGAAGGTTGGTCTGGAAGGCGATTTCGTCGATCACGCCGATGATCCGCGAGATCTGGGTGGCCGAGGTCTCGATCGCGCCCATGGCGTCGACGGCCTCGCCGACGACCTCGCCCGAGCGGCGGGCGTCGTCGCGGGCGCGGGCTACGACGATGGCGGCCTTTCGGGCGCCGTCGGCGGTCTGGCCCACCGTGGCGGTGATCTCGTCCATGGCGCTGGCCGTCTCGGCCAGGTTGGCGGCCTGCTGCTCGGTGCGGCGCGACAGGTTGGCGGCGGCGTCGGCGATCTGGTCCGAGCCATGGCGCACGCCCGAGGCGCGCTCGTCGATGATGGCCAGGGCCCCGGCCAGCTTGCCCGCCGCCTGGTTGAAGTCGGCGCGAAGCTGCTCGTACGACTCGGAGAACTGCTCGACCAGGCGCACCGAAAGGTCGCCCTTGGCCAGGCGCGACAGGCTTTGGGCCAGCGCGTCGACCATGTCGGCGCGCTGGCGCTCGGCGGCGGCCTGCACGGCGGCGTGGGCGATGCGGCCTTCTTCCTCCGAGCGGCGGGCGCTGTCGGCGGCGGCGTCCGCGTCGCGGGCCTCCTGCATGGCGGCCTCGGCCTTGGCGCGGGCGCGCTCGGCAAGGCCGATGACGCGGTGGATGCTCAAGGTCGCAGCGATCAGGGCGCCGGCCTCGACGATCAGGATGACGGCGTGGACCAGCACGCGGCCAAGGCTCGCCGAGCCCGGGAAGACGGCGGTGGGCAGGAGGTAGCTGAGCGTCAGGTGGTGTATGGCGACCGTGGCGGCGGCGGCGGCGATGACGGTCCAGTCGCAGTAGACGACCAGCAGCGCCAGGGCTGCGAAATAGGCCATGTGCATGTCGATCTGCCAGGCGTGGCCGCCCAGAGCGGCGACCAGAAGCGAGACCTGGGCCATAAGGGCCACGCCCGACAGGATCCGGCCCGTGGCGGTCTCGCCGCGATGCAGGACGGCGCCGGCCGCCAGGGCGGTGACCATGACGGTGGCGACGGCCATGCCAGGCACCGGCTCGCCGACCATGAAGCGGGCGGCGATGACGATCGGGGCCATCAGCGCGGTCAGCAGCAGGATCAGCCGGCCGCCCGAGCGGCGCTGTGCGTCGAGGTTCGAGGGCTTGGTGCTCATGGGCGGGGCTCCAGGACGGTCTTGGCGCAGACGCCGGCGGTGTCGGGGTCGAGCAGGACGAGGGCGCCGGCGGCGCGCAGACGGCTGCTCAGCGTGGCGGGGTCGCCGCGCAGGATCAGGACGAAGGGGACAGCCCCGGCGCCAGCGATGTCGCCGGCCGAGGTGGCCGCGCTGGCCGCGCGGGCGGGCTTCCACCAGGGCGGGAAGACCGCGGCGACCCGGCCCGGGTCGCGCGGCGATGCGCTGGACAACGTGACGGCCAGCAGCGTGACGATGATCGCGGAGGTTGCGGCCAATGTTCGACCCAGGGCGTGAAGCAGATCACGCCAGGTTCGAACACGCGACAGGGACAACCTTCATCTCCGGGCAAGCTGAACCATGGAATGGTCACTTGGAGGGAGAGGTTTTGCGCCTCCGTGGTGTTGGAAGTCTTAAGAAGCGGGGCGAGCGTCGCCATGTCGCAGGGCTTGACGCGCGCCCGGATCTCAGTCGGCGTAGGCGTACTCTCCGCCGCGCTGCAGGGCGGCGCGATAGGCCGGCCGGGCGTGAATGCGGTCGAGGAAGGCCTTCACCTTGGGCCGCGAGCCGGCTCCGGCGCGCGACACCGCCGCCTCCAGCGGGAAGCTCATGATCACGTCGGCGGCGGTGAACTCCGGGCCGGCGAACCATTCGGACTTGGACAGCTCGGCGTTCCAGTAGTCGATGTGGCTCTTCAGCTGCGGGTCGACGAATCCCGACTGGGCCTTGGCCGCGATGGTCTTGACCAGGCCCTTCAGCAGGCCGGGCGCGCGGGCGGGCAGGGCGGTGAACACCAGCTTCAGCAGCAGCGGCGTCATGGCCGAGCCTTCGGCGTAGTGCAGCCAGTAGGTGAAGCGAAGGCGCTCCGGCGTGCCGGCCGCGGGAATCAGGCGACCCTCGCCGTAGGTGTCGAGGATGTATTCGATGATCGCGCCGGTCTCGGCGATGGTCTTGTCGCCGTCGGTGATCACCGGCGACTTGCCCAGCGGATGGATCGCCAGCAGCTCGGGCGGGGCCAGCATGGTCTTGGCGTCGCGCTCGTAGCGCTTGACCTCGTAGGGCGCGCCCAGCTCTTCCAGCAGCCACAGCACGCGCTGGCTGCGCGAGTTGTTCAGGTGGTGGACGACGAGCATGGCTTTTCCCCTAGCGATTTGCCGTCAGCATGGCGCGGCGACGCGTGCGTCAGTCAAGCCTTGTCAGAGGACGCTTTCGACGATGTGCGCGCGATAGAGCACGGCGATCAGGTCGGTCTGGGTGATCACGCCCACCAGCTTGCGGTCGCGGTCGACGACCATGGCCTCATGGGTCTGGCCGCTGGAGAGAATCGGCAGCAGGGCGGCGATCGGCGTGCCTTCGCGCACCCGGTGGACGAACGGGTCGAGCGCGGCCTCGACCGTGTGGCGGCGGTTGGCCTGCAGTTCGGCTCGGCGGGCCATGCCGATGACGCGGTTGTCTTCGTCGACCACCGGGGCGGCGCGCAGGTCGTGCTGTTGCAGGAAGGTCAGGGCGCTTTGCGCCGACTGCGACCGGTCGAGCCGGATGACGTCGCGCGACATTATCTCGCCGCAGCGGATCTGCGAGTGAAGGCGCTGGTGAGCCTGGATCTCGACCTCGCGGAACAGCACGTCGAGGTCCTCGCGGCTGACGTCGAGCAGCTCGCCGTAGCGGGCGAGGGCCTTGTCGAGGTCGCCGGCGTCGTAGCCGATGCGCGAGGCGGGCAGGGGATCGGCCGTGCCGTGCGGGCTGGGCGGCGGGGCAGGGGCCTTGTGCGGATAGGAGCGACCGACCAGGCGGTTCCAGGCCATGCCGGCCAGCACCAGCAGGATCGAGTCCACGGCCACCGGATTGAGGGCGAACAGATAGCCGGCCTTGGTCACGGCCGGGCCGCCGATGACCGTGATCAGGGCCACCGCACCGCCGGGCGGGTGCAGGCAGCCCAGCAGGATCATCGTCGAGATCGCCAGGGCCACGGCCAGCGGCGCGGCGATCAGCGGCTGTGTCGGCAGCAGCATGGCCACCGTGATGCCGATGAAGGCCGAGACGACGTTGCCGCCGATGACGCCGCGCGGCTGGGCCAGGGGGCTGGCGGGCACGGCGAAGATCAGCACCGCCGAGGCCCCGATCGGCGCGACCAGCAGGGGATGCAGCCAGTCGCCGCCGCCGACCGCGAAGCGACCCAAGAGGCCCGCGAACAGCAGGCCGATCAGCGCGCCGCCGCCGCCCTTCAGGGCGTCGAGCGGGCGGATGGGGGTCTTGCCGCGAAGCAGGGTGAGCAGGCGCTGGGTCATGGGACTCTATAGGCCAGGGCGACGAGGCCGGCGACGGCGCAGGCCTGGACGAAGACGATCAAGGTCAGCCAGGCCCCGAACGGCTGCTTGCGGGTCTTGTGGCGCAGCCAGCGCTGGGCCAGCAAGGCGCCGGGCGCGGCGCACATCGCCGCCGACAGCAGCAGAACCCGCTCGGGCACCCGCCGCTCGCCGTGCACGGCGGCGGCCTTGTCGTGGGCGAACAGCAGGAAGCAGAAGAGGTTGGCCGCCAGCAGGGCCAGGCCGAGGATCAGGCTCACCGCACGTGCTCCGGCGGCATGTTTTCCAGCGGGGCGAGATCGGGATCGATCCAGCCCCGGCGAGCCTCGACGCTGAACAGCCGCTCGCGCGACCAGAAGGCCAGCGGCCAGGCCTTGTCGCCCAGCGGGGTGGCCAGCAGGCGCGCAGCGGCCTCGCCGTCGTCCATGTCGGCCGGCAGGGCGGCGGCAAAGGCGCGGATGGCGGCCAGATAGGCCTGGGTGATGGTCTCGTGGTAGCCGCTGGCGTCGTCGTTCACCCCGCCGACGGCCTCGTTGTAGGCGCGGATGACGCCGGGCAGGTCGCGTTCCAGTCCCTCGTCGCGGGTGCGCACCAGGTGCAGGGTAGCGGTCAGGTGGGCTGCATGGGTCCACTCGGCTTTAGGCAGGCTGCGATCGAGCAGGCCCTGCGCGAGTTGGGCGACGTCCGCGCTGGAATAGGCGGTCATGGTCAGAAGCTCGGCTTGGCCAGCATCAGCCAGACGATGGCCAGCACGGCGGCGAAGGCGGGGAAGCCCAGCATGAACCAGGCGCGGAACAGGCGGTGGTAGCGCTCGGGCAGGGGCTGGCCAGCCTTGGCGGCGGCGTCGGCCAGGTCGCGCAGGCGGATCTGGATCCAGACGACAGGCAGCCAGCACAGGCCAGTGACGACGTAGAGCAAGAGACTGAGGCCGATCCAGCCGCTGAACAGCGGATAGCCGACGACATGGGCCAGGGCGGCGCCGGTGATCGGCTGGATGATCACGGCGGTGGCGGTGAACACCGTGTCGGCGATCACCACGACGCGGGCGGTGTGGGCGATCAGGGCCGGCTGGCCGGTGCGGTGCGCCATCAGCATGAAGAAGGCGATGCCGGCGCCGGTGCCCAGCAGCACCGTGGCCCCGACCACGTGGGCGGCCTTCAGCAGGAGATAGAGGTCCATCAGCGTTCGTCCAGGAGGGCCAGGGCCGCCAGGGCCAGTACGGCGGCGGGAATGCTCTTCACCAGCGGACCCAGCGGGTCCAGCCAGAGGTCGGGGCGCACGACGGCCCCGCCGGTCAGGTAGCCGGCGGTCACCGCGATCATGCCCAGCAGGGCCAGGCGTGCGGTGCGGCGATGGGCGACCATCAGCGCCAGGGCGACGTCGACGATCCCGCCGCCGACCACGAAGGCCTTGGCGAGCGGCCCTGGCATGTCGGCGCTGGTCAGCAGGGCGACGGCGGCCGTTCGGCTGACGGTCAGGCCGATCAGGCCCGAGACCAGCCAGAAGGCGCTCAGGGTCGCCAGGATCAGCGGCTTGGCCAGCCAGGCCTTGGCGAACCAGCGTTCCTGAACGCCCGAGGGCATGGCCGCCAGGATCTGGTCCAGCGATTTGGGAATGAGGCCTAGCCGCTCGGCGTGCGCGGCTTCGCCGGCCACGCCCAGGCGCAACTGCTGAAGGGCGGTGCTGCGCATCGGGCTGCGCCAGCCCAGGAAGGCCAGGGCGTCGGCGGCCTTGGCCGGGATGGCCGCGAGGGGGCTGGGCAGGGCAAGGACGGGCGCGGGCGGCAGGCCTAGCCAGCCGCGCAGCCGGATCAGCAGGTCGCACAATGCGATCGGTTCGGCATGGACCAGGTCGAGGCTCTGGCCGGACGGCGTGTCGGGCCGGACGGCGATCGACACGGCGGCGGCGACGTCGTCGGCGGCCACGACCTGGACGCGGGCGTCGGCATGGACGGCGGGGATGGCGAGCGGGAATGCGGCCAGGGCCCGCAGCAGGGCCGTGCCGCCATAGGCCGCCGGGGCGATCACCAGGCCGGGCTTCAGCACGATCCAGTCGATGCGGCTTTGTGCGATCAGGCTCTCGGCCAGTTGCTTGGTGGCGCCGAAGGGATCGGCGCGGCCGGCCGCGACGCCGGCCGCCGACACGTGGACGAGGCGCGCGCCGGTCGCCTGGCAGGCCTCGACCAGCCGGGCGACGGCGTCGGAATGGACGGCCTTGAGGTCGTCGCGCGGGCCGTCCTGCAAGGCCCCCGCGCAATTGACCACGGCGCCGGCGCCGGTCAGTAGGGCGGTCCAGTCGGCGGCGCTGGCCGTGCGCAGGTCGGCGGCGCGCCAGTCGACGTTCGGGAACCGCCGGCGCGCCTGGACGAGGTCGCGGCCGACCCCGACCACCGCATGGCCGTCGGCCAGCAGGCGGGCGGTCACGTAGGATCCGATCAGCCCGTAGGCTCCGACGACGACGATGCGCATGGCGGCGTTGTTAGCCGGTTGCAGCTTGGCGGTGAAGGGCGCGCTCGCGAGGAGCCTTCCACCGGGAAGAGGTTCCTGGATTCGCTTTCCTCGCCCCTGTTTTGGAAGCCCGCAGGGGATCAGTGCGCGGGCTGCCAGAATTCCAGGTTGCTGATCTGGCGCTCGAGGATGGCGATGCGGTCGCGCAGGTCGCGGGTGGCGGTGAGGCTGGCGGCGGTGACCGGCTCCTCGCGCATGGCCAGGAGGGCGCGCTGGGCGTCGCCGACCTCGACGATGGCCTCGTAGCAGGCGGCCCACAGGGCGCGGGCGCGCTCGCGCTCCATCTTGGGATCCAGGAAGGGCGGCTTGAGGGTCTGGGCCAGGCGGTCGAGCTCGGCCAGTTCCTCGCCCCGACCCTTGCGGACCAGGATGTCGCGGAACGGCGTGTCGTCGCCGATGTCGTCGATCAGGGCTTCGAAGATCTCGTGGGCCAGGCCCTTGAGACGCGCTTCGCCAAAGCCGATCCGCTCCAGCGCCTCGTCATAGGGGCGCGCCCAGCCCGGATGGTCGACGGCGGCGATGGCCACCGCGGCGTGGAAGGGATTGAGCCGGCGGCCGATCTGCTCGCGGGCGACGCCGCGGATGCCGGGGTCGGGCGGACCGCGCTCGCGGCCTTTCCAGCCGCCGCCGCCGTTGCGCGGCGTGAACGGGCGATCGCCCTGGCCGCCGCCTTGCCCGCCGCCATAGGCCGGCTTGGGAAAGAGGACGTCGAGCTTGGCGTAGAGGTCGTCCTTGTAGGCGGACGCCAGGTCCTTGTCGGCGATGGTTCCGGCCGCCGCGCGCAGGCGCTGCTTCAATCCAGCTTTACGCTCAGGCGTGTCCAGCGGCTCCAGGTCGCGCTCGCGCACGAACAGGGCCTCGACGAAGGGCGTGGTCTGGGTGACCTGGGCCTTCAGCGCCGCGGGACCCTGCTCGCGCAGGACGTCGTCGGGGTCCTTGCCGCCGCTGACGATCGAGAAGCGGAACGAGCGGCCGGGCTTGAGCAGGGGCAGGGCGCGGTCGATGGCGCGGCTGGCGGCGCGCTGGCCGGCCTTGTCGCCGTCGAAGCACAGTGTGGGCTCGGGATGCAGGCGCCACAGCGCCTCCATCTGCTCCTCGGTCAGGGCCGTGCCCATGGCCGCCACGGCCGCCAGACCGGCGCGCTGGCAGGCCACGACGTCCATATAGCCCTCGACCACCAGCATCGGCGTCTGCTCGTTGGGCGCCGCCGCCTGGGCCGCATGCAGGATCTTGCGCGCGTCGTAGAGGCCGTAGAGCACGCGGCTCTTGTGGAAGAGGCTGGTCTCGGGACCGTTCAGGTACTTGGCGCGGGCGTTGGGATCCATGGCCCGGCCGCCGAACGAGACGACCTTGCCGCGGGTGTCGGTGATCGGAAAGATGATCCGGTCGCGGAAGCGGTCGTAGGGCGCGCCGCCGTCCTCGGGCGCGATCAGCAGGCCCGCCTCGACGAGGTCGCCGGGCTTGGCGCCCTTGGCGACCAGATAGTCCTTCAGCGCGGTGCGGCCATTGGGGGCGAAGCCGATGCGGAAGCGGCTCCACTGGTCCTCGGGCAGGGCGCGGCGGTCGAGATAGGCGCGGGCGTCCTTGCCGACCGGGCGGCGCAGTTCGGCCTCGAACCAGGCCGCCGCCAGCTCCATCCAGTCGCCCAAGGACGCGCGCTTGCGGTCGTCCTGGGCGGCGCGGGCGTCGGGCTCGGGCAGGCTCATGCCGGCCTCGGCGGCCAGGCGCTCGACCGCCTCGGAGAAGGTGAGCCGCTCGGTCTCCTGCAGGAAGCTGATGATGTCGCCGTGCTTGCCGCTGGAGAAGCAGTGATAGAAGCCCTTGTCGTCGTTGACGAAGAACGACGGGCTCTTTTCCTTGGTGAAGGGCGACAGCCCCGCGTACTCGCGACCCTGCCGCCGCAGCTTCACCGTCTTTCCGACCACGTCGGAGGGGCGAAGTCGGGATTTCAGTTCTTCAAGGAAGCGGTCGTCGAAGCGCATGGCGGTAGGGCGCCAACATAAGGCCGAGTGTGCTGGTGTGCACGTGTGCAGGTGTGCACACCTGGCGGAGCGTCGTTAACAACTGACAATCGGCCTGTGGAAAACGGCGCCTTAGGAACAGCCGTCCGACACCTCCCGTTGTCAGGGCCAGGACGCCTCGACGCGTCCACGGATCACAGACGCCACGGAGAAGACACGATGCCCGAGTCCCGCTGGAACGACCGTGAAGGCCGCTTCGAGATCGACCGCGACCGAGATTTCGACGAGGAGCGCGGCTACGGCTACGACGCTTCACGCCGCCAGGAACGCTATGAGGGCGGCGACTGGCGCGACCGCTACGCCGCCCGCGAGCAGCGCAGCTACGGCGAGCCGCGCCATCGTTCTTCGGGCCGGGCCGAGCTGCGCCGGGCGGTCAGCCAGGGCGGCGACATCGGTTATGGCAGTATCCGCTCGGGCTCGGACTACGCGTCGGGCCGGGGCTACCGCGCGCCGGGCGATTACGGCCAGGTGGGCGGCTTCGACTTCGGCGGCTCGACAGCCGACTACGGCGGGGGCGGCTATCGCGGCGATGCGCCCGACTACGGCGACCGGGCCTATTTCGACGGCCGTCATGAGCGCGAGCGCAACTACTACACCGACGGTCCGGGGCGCGGGCGCCATGACCGCGAGCACTGGGCCTACGCCCGCCACCCGCGCGACCGCCACGACGATGATCGCGGCTGGTTCGACCGGGCCCGCGACGAGGTCTCGGCCTGGATGGGCGACCACGACGCCCAGCGCCGTCGCGAGCACGACGCGGCCGTGCGCGCGGATCATCGCGGCCGGGGCCCCAAGGGCTATCGCCGCTCGGACGAGCGCATCCGCGAGGATGTCAGCGACCGGCTGACCGACGACGGCTGGCTGGACGCCTCGGCCATCGAGGTGGCGGTCAAGGACGGCGAGGTGACGCTGAGCGGCACGGTCCATGCCCGCGACGACAAGCGCCGGGCCGAGCTGCTGGCCGAAAGCGTCAGCGGCGTCGACAACGTGCAGAACAACCTGCGCCTGGACCGTGGGCCTGAGGCCAAGCCCGGCGATTGGACCCTGCAGGGCAACGCCCCGCAGCAGGGGCTGACGGGGAAAGCCTAGAGCCCCAGGTCGCTCCCCCAATTCTCGTCATCCCGGAAAGCGCGAACCGCTGGCCGGGATGACGATTTGGGAGGCGTTGAGGATTAGGTACTGATCCCTAGCTTGGCTGGCGGGCCGCTTGGGACCATCTAGGGCCCATGTCCGAGCCCGCTCCCAAAGAACCGACCTTCACCGACGCCGAGATCGACGCCCTGGTCGAGACCTTCTACGCCAAGGTCCGCCGTCATCCGCGCATCGGGCCGGTGTTCAACGGCCAGATCGCCGAGGAGGCCTGGCCGCACCACATGGCCATGCTGAAGGACTTCTGGGCGACGGTGCTGCAGGGCTCGGGCCGCTACAAGGGCTCGCCGATGGCGGTGCACCAGCGGATCGAGGGATTCCAGGAGTGGATGTTCACGCCGTGGCTCAATCTGTTCCACGCCACCTGCGTGGAGCTGTTCGACGCCCCGCGCGCGGCGATCATCGGCGAGAAGGCCGAACGCATCGCCCGCTCTCTGAAACTGGGGCTGTTCTTCCGGCCAGGAGCGCCGGCATGAGCGGGATTTCGGAAAAGATCGAGGCTGAAGGCTTCGCCATCGTGCCGGCCGCGCGAACACGGGACCTGCTGGGCGGCCTGAGCGACTGGGGCCTCTTCGCCGACAGCTGGAACGATCTGGGCGTCGACGGCTTCATGGCCGACGGCGGGCGCTATCGCCGCCGCCGGTTCGCCGCCTTTTCCGCGGACGCCGACGGGACGATCGCGCGCAAGCCGCACCAGCCCCACTACCAGAGCCGCGACTACAACGCCTTGAACGGCGGCGTGCAGCGCTGGTTCGAGCCGGTGACGCAAGGGATCGCCGAGCATCCGGTCACGCAGGGCGTGCTGAAGGCGGGGCTCGACATCTTTCAGCCGCTGACCGCCGATCCGCCGGCGGCGTGGCACGTCGAATTGCACCAGTTCCGCATCGAGGCCCACGACGGAGAGGCCGGCCTGCCGACGCCCGAGGGCGCGCACCGCGACGGCGTCGATTGGGTGATCGTCATGCTGGTCGAGCGCTGCAATGTGGCCAGCGGCGTCACCGACATCTTCGCCCCGGACGGACGGCCCCTGGGCACCTTCACCCTGACGGCGCCGGGGGACGCGGTGTTCCTCGACGACCATCGGGTGCTGCACGGGGTGACCGCGATCCGGCCTCTCGATGAGGGCCGGGAGGCGCGGCGCGACGTGCTGGTGGTCACCTTCCGCCGGGAAGACTGAAGGCGCTCCGACAAGGAGGCGGGGCGCGACCGTTTGTCTCACTCCACCTGGGGAGGTGGGCGTGCCAGCCTGCCGCTCCTTCGCGAAACGAGCGCCGTAATCCATGACCGACGACGCCCCTTCGCCCTCGCATGCCGGTCGACGGGACACGTTCTCGGCGACCATGGCCGACGCCGTGCCCATCCTGATCGGCTATGTCGACGCCGACCGCCGCTACCGCTTCGTCAACCGCGCCTACGAGACCTGGTTTGGCGTCCGCCGCGAGGAGATCGAGGGCCGGTCCCTGCTCGAGGTCATGGGCGCGGACGCCTATGAGCGGGTGCGAGACCATGTGGATGGGGCCCTGGAAGGCCATAGCCTGACCTTCGAGGGCGAGGTGCCCTACCAGGCTGCGGGCCTGCGCCATGTCGAGGCCAAGTACGTGCCCGACGTGGCCCCGGACGGCGCGGTGCTGGGCTACTACGTGCTGGTCACCGACATCTCGGCGCGCAAGCGGGCCGAGGCCGAGCTGGCGCGCCTCTTGGTGCGCGAGCGGCGCCGGGCCCTGATGCTGGATCTGGGCCGCCAGCTGCGCGAGGAAAGCGAGGTTTCGGCCATCGCCGACAAGGCCTGCGCCGTGCTGGCCGCTCAACTGGGCGCCCAGCGGGCCGGCTATGCCGAGGTGGATCTGGCCGGCGTCTCGACCCAGATCATCGGCGAGTGGGGCGGGCAGGGCGTGCAGCCCCTGGTCGGGCCGCTGTTCGTGCTCGACGACTTCGGTCCGGCGATGAGCGACGACCTGCGGGCCGGCGTGCAGGTGGTCATCGACGATGTCCGTGAGGACGTGCGCACCCGTCACAGCCTGGAAGCTTACGTGGCGCTCGATATCCGGGCCTTCGTGGCCGTGCCGCTGGTCAAGGCCGGGCGGCTGGTTTCCTACCTCTTCGTCTGCCAGGAATGCGCCCGCACCTGGGGCGTCGACGAGGTCGCCTTCGTCGGCGACGTGGCTGAGCTGATCTGGGCCGCCAGCGGCCGGGCCAGGGCCGATGCGGCCCTGCGCCAGGCCGAGGAGACCGAGCGCCTGCTGATCCGCGAGGTCGACCACCGGGCCAAGAACGTGCTGGCGGTGGTGCAGTCGCTGGTTCAGCTGACGCCCTTTGTCGACAAGCGCCAGTACGTCACCGCGCTCAGCGGCCGCATCGGCTCGCTGGCCCGCTCGCACAGCCTGCTGTCGACCACCCGCTGGACCGGGGCTGTGCTGCGCGCCCTGCTGGAGCAGGAGCTGGAGGCCTACAGCGTCGAACACGAGAGCCGCGTGGTGCTCGACGGCCCGCCGGTGCTGATCCGCGCCGAGGCGGCCCAGTCGCTGGGCCTGGTCGTGCACGAGCTGGCCACCAACGCCAGCAAGTACGGCGCCCTGTCGGCCCCCGGCGGCGTGCTGGAGGTGCGCTGGACCTGGGAGGCCGGGCGCCTGATCGTCGACTGGCGCGAGAGCGGTGGGCCGCCGACGGCGGCGCCGGTGCGGCGGGGCTTCGGCTCCACCCTGATCCAGAACGCCGGCAAGCAGCTGGGCGCGCAGGTCGCGCACGACTGGCGGGCCGAGGGGTTGCATTGCCGGATCGAGCTGTCGCGAGGCGCGCTGCCCCATGCGAGCTGCGGCGAGCGCTCGACCGCCACGACCAGCGCTCCGCCCGACGGCGGCTTGCAGGACCAGCGGGTGCTGGTGGTCGAGGACGAGGCCCTGGTGGCCATGGAGCTGGCCCGCGTGCTGGCCCTGGCCGGCGCCCAGGTGGTGGGTCCCGCCGGCGACGTCGAAGAGGCCCTGGAACTGATCGAGAGCAGCCTGATCGACCGCGCCGTGCTCGACGTGAACCTCGGCGGGCGGATGGTCACCCCCGTTGCCAAGGCCCTGGCCGAGCGGGCGATCCCCTTCGTCTACCTGACCGGCTACCAGGAGCCGGGCCTCGACGACGGTCCCGTGTTGCACAAGCCGGCCGCCCCCGAGGCGCTGGTCAGCGCCCTTGCGGGGCGGCGGGTGGAGCGGGTCTAGGGACGCCGCTGGCGACACCCCGCCGCATCTCGCGACCTTGACTCCGGCCTCCATCGGGATCAGAACAAAATGTGAACGGAGGTCGCCATGCCCGGCTCGCGCGAGGCGCGTATCGAGGCCCTGAGAGGTCGGATCGCCGCCATTGAGGCGGGGACTCGGACTCCGACTCAGGTCCTGCCGTTCGGCGATCCGAGCATCGACGGCCACCTGCCCGGCGGGGGGCTGCCAAGGGCAGGCTGGCACGAAGTGGTCGGCGAGGGGCTGGAGGGCGAGAGCGGGGCGGCGACGGCGGCCTTCGCCGCGCTGCTGGCCCGGCCCAAGGCGCTTTCGGGGGCTGCGAAGGGGGCGGTGGTCTGGGTGCTGCGGCGTTCGGATCTCTATGTCCCAGGCCTGGTGAACCTGGGCTTTCCGGTCGAGCGGCTGGTGATGGTGCGGGTCCGCGACGAGGCCGAGGGGCTGAGCGTGCTGGAGGACGCCCTGGCCACGCCCGGCGTCGCCGTCGCCATCGGCGAGGCCGAGGCTCCCGACCTGGTGGCCGGCCGCCGCCTGCAACTGGCCTGCGAGCGGTCGGGAGGCTTTGGGGTGGTGCTGCATCGCCGGCCCTATGGCGGACCGGCCAGGGGCGCGACCGGCTCGGCCGCCTTCAGTCGCTGGCGGGTGGGGCCGGCGCCAGGGCGTGCGCCGCCGGATGGGCTAGGCCTTGGCCCGCCCGCCTGGCGCGTGGCGCTGGAACGCTGCCGTGGCGGACGCCCGGGGGCGTGGATCCTGGAACATTCGGAGGCCGATCATGGCCCGCATCCTTTCCGTGTGGTGTCCGAACTGGCCGATCACGACTTGGCGCAGACACCACCCGAACGTCTTCGCAGGGCCGGGTGAGGGGGGACCCCCTCAGTCGGCTTCGCCGACAGCTCCCCCAAAGGGGCAGCATCTTGGCGCCGCGCCAGCCAGATCCTCCCCCCCTGGGGGAGGTGGCCCGGAGGGCCGGAGGGGGTCTTTTTCGCAAGATCCCCCCTTCGCCCTGCTGGTCTCCGAACGCGGGACCCGTCGTCTCGCCGCCGTCGACGCCGCCGCGCGGCGCCTGGGCCTGTCCGCCGGCCAGAAGGCCGCCGACGCCCTGGCCCTGGTTCCGCAACTGGTCACCGCCGACCACGATCCCGACGCCGACCGCCGGGCGCTGGAGAGCCTTTGCGACTGGTGCGTGCGGTTCTCGCCGGCCGTGGCGGTCGACGGCGATGACGGCCTGCTGCTCGACATCACCGGGACCGACCACCTGTGGGGCGGCGAGGAGGCCATGCTGGTCGACCTCTTGGAGCGGCTGGAACGCTGGGGCGTTCCGGCCCGCGGGGCGATCGCCGACACCGCCGGCGCGGCCTGGGCCCTGGCTCGCTATGGAGAGGCGCGTTTCGGACGGGGCCAGGCGGTGGTTGCGCCCGGCGGCCAGCGCGAGGCGCTCGCCGACCTGCCGGTGGCGGCCCTGCGGCTGGACGAGGCGGCGCAGGCCCAGCTGCCGCGCCTTGGCCTGCATCGCGTGGGCCAGCTCTACGCCCTGCCGCGCGCCCAGATGGCCAAGCGCTTCGGACTTTCCTTCACCCAGCGCCTGGACCAGGCCCTGGGGGCTGCGGGCGAGGCCCTGGCCTTCCGCCGGCCAGCCAGTCCTTGGTTCGAGCGCCTGGCCTTCTTCGAGCCGATCAGCGCGCCCGAAGACCTGGCCCGCGTCGCCGCCGACGTGCTGGCCCTGATCTGCAAGCGGCTGGAGGGCGGGGGGCGCGGGGCCAAGCGCTTCGAGGTCGTGTTCCACCGCCTGGACGGCAAGACCTTTCCCGTACCCGTCGGCCTGGCGCGTCCGGGGCGCGACGCGGTGCGGCTGGCCAGGCTGGTGGCGCCCAAGCTCGACCGGGTCGATCCGGGCTTTGGGATCGACGTGATCACCGTCCATGCCCATGCGGTCGAGGCCCTGGCGCAGGGACAGGGCCGGATCGACGCCGAGCTCGACGCGGCCGAGGCCTTGGCGCCGCTGGTCGACCGGCTGGTCAATCGCCTGGGAGAAGGGCGGGTCTGGCGGCCCGATCCGGTGGAGAGCCACGTGCCCGAGCGCGCCGTGGCCCGCGCCGCGCCCCTGGCCGCGCCGACGACCGCCCAGCCATGGAACCCCGACCTGCCGCGCCCGACGCGGCTGCTCAAGCGTCCCGAACCCATCGAGGTGATGGCCATGCTTCCTGATGAGCCTCCGATGCATTTCACCTGGCGCAACCGGCGTCACCGCGTGCGCGCCGCCGAGGGGCCCGAGCGCATCGGCCAGGAATGGTGGCGCGGCGATTTCGACGACACGGGTCCGGGCCGGATCCGCGACTATTACCGGGTGGAGGATGAGGCCGGCGGCCGGTTCTGGATCTATCGGCAAGGGCTCTATGGCGACGATGCGTTGCCGAAGTGGTGGCTGCATGGCCTGTTTGGTTGATCAGATCCTCCCCCTCTGGGGGAGATGGCCCGTAGGGCCGGAGGGGGGCCGTTCTCAGCTTCCGCGACGGCTGACGTTCACCAGCCGCTCCCCCCTCCGTCCGCTTCGCGGACACCTCCCCCACGGGGGGAGGATCTTGCTGGCCGGCTCATCCTTGCTCCTC
Source organism: Caulobacter endophyticus (assembly GCF_003116815.1). Taxonomy (GTDB): domain Bacteria; phylum Pseudomonadota; class Alphaproteobacteria; order Caulobacterales; family Caulobacteraceae; genus Caulobacter; species Caulobacter endophyticus. Next base: position 38,772 of record NZ_QDKQ01000068.1, on the reverse strand, counting down.
CCCCGTGAAACGGGGGAGGGGGACCGCGAAGCGGTGGAGGGGGCTAGACTGGGCGCCGTGCGAGCCGTCGCCTCCTCCGTCACGCTGCGTATCCGCAGCGCGCCACCTCCCCCGCTTCGCGAGGGAGGAGCTTCATGACAGCCTATGCCGAGCTCCAGGCCACGACCAACTTCTCGTTCCTGCGCGGGGCCTCCCACGCCGAGGAGCTGATGCTGACCGCCGAGGCCCTGGGCCTTGCCGCCGTGGGCGTGGTCGACCGCAACAGCCTGGCCGGGGTGGTGCGGGCCTGGACGGCCGCCAGGAAGCTGAAGGTCCGGGCCCTGGCCGGCTGTCGCCTGGATTTCGCCGACGGAACGCCGAGCCTGCTGTGCTATCCCTCCGACCGCGAGGCCTTCGCGCGGCTGACCCGCCTGCTGACGGTGGGCCAGCGGCGGGCGGGCAAGGGCGAATGCATCCTGTCGTGGGCCGACTTCGTCGAGCACGGCGAGGGGCAACTGGTCCTGGTCGTGCCGCCCCAGACGCTGGACGCGGCCTTCGAGGCCGACCTGCATCGCATCGCCGCCGCGCTGAAAGGCCGGGTATGGCTGGCCGCGTCCCGCGCCTACGCAGCCCAGGACCTCAAGCGCCTGGCGAGGCTGGACGCCCTGGGGGAGGGCGCCGGGGCGCCGATGGTCGCCACCAACGACGTGCTCTATCACGGTCCCGAGCGGCGGCCCCTGCAGGACGTGATCACCTGCGTGCGCGAGCATTGCACGATCCAGGAGGCCGGTTTCCGGCTGGAGGCCAACGCCGAGCGCCACATCAAGGCCCCGGCCGAGATGGCGCGCCTCTTCGAGCGCTGGCCGCGGGCCATCGCGCGCACCGTCGAGATCGTCGATCGCATCGGCTTCGACCTCAAGGATCTGAAGGAAGAGTATCCCGACGAACCGGTGCCGCCGGGCAAGACCTCGATGCAGCACCTGACCGACCTGACCTGGGCCGGGGCGGCCTGGCGCTATCCGGACGGGGTTCCGCCAAAGGTGGCCGCCCAGCTGAAGGAAGAGCTGCGGCTGATCGCCAAGATGGACTACCCCAACTACTTCATCACCGTGCACGACATCGTGCGTGAGGCGCGGTCGATGGGAATCCTGTGCCAGGGGCGCGGTTCGGCGGCCAATTCCTCGGTCTGCTTCTGCCTGGGGGTGACGGCCATCGATCCCACCGAGCACCGGCTGCTGTTCACCCGCTTCATCTCCGAGAACCGGGGCGAGCCGCCCGACATCGACGTCGACTTCGAGCACGAGCGGCGCGAGGAGGTGATGCAGTACGTCTACAAGCGCTATGGCCGGGAATATGCGGCCATCTGCGGCACGGTGATCCATTACCGCCCGCGCAGCGCCATCCGCGACGTCGGCAAGGCGCTGGGGCTGACCGAGGACGTCACCAGCCTGCTGGCCGGCACGGTCTGGGGCAGCTGGGGCGACGGCCTGCCCGAGGAGCACCTGAAGAACGCAGGACTGGATCCCAAGGCCCCGGAGATCGCCCGCGCCGTGGCCCTGGCCACCGAGCTGATGGGCTTTCCCCGCCACCTGTCGCAGCACGTGGGCGGCTTCGTGCTGACCAAGCGGCGGCTGGACGAGACCGTGCCGATCGGCAACGCGGCGATGAAGGACCGCACCTTCATCGAGTGGGACAAGGACGACATCGACAGCCTGTCGCTGATGAAGGTCGACGTGCTGGCGCTTGGCATGCTGACGGCGATCCAGCGGGCCTTCGGCATGCTGCGGGCCGATCACGGCGAGCCGATCCATGACCTGGCCGACGTGCCCAAGGAGGTGGCGGGCGTCTACGACATGCTGTGCGTGGCCGACAGCATCGGGGTGTTCCAGGTGGAGAGCCGGGCGCAGATGTCGATGCTGCCCAGGCTGCGGCCCCGGGAGTTCTACGATCTGGTCATCGAGGTGGCGATCGTGCGCCCCGGGCCGATCCAGGGCGACATGGTGCATCCGTATCTCAAGCGCCGGAACAAGCTGGAGCCGGTGGACTGGCCCAAGCCGGATCCGAAGCATGGTTCTGAAGACGAACTGAAGGGCATTCTCGGCAAGACCTACGGCGTGCCGTTGTTCCAGGAACAGGCCATGAGCTTGGCCATCGAGGCGGCCAAGTTCTCGCCCGACGAGGCCGACGGCCTGCGCAAGGCGATGGCCACCTTCCGCAACCTGGGCACGCCGGCCGAGTATCGGGTGAAGTTCGTCGAGGGCATGGTGGCGCGCGGCTACCAGCGCGACTTCGCCGAGCGCTGCTTCAAGCAGATCGAGGGCTTTGGCCACTACGGCTTTCCGGAAAGCCACGCGGCCAGCTTCGCCAAGCTCGTCTACATCTCGGCCTGGATCAAATGGGCCTGGCCGGACGTGTTCTGCGCGGCCCTGATCAATTCCCAGCCGATGGGTTTCTACCAACCCTCGCAGCTGGTGCGCGACGCCCGCGAGCACGGGGTCGAGGTGCGGCCGCCGGATGTGATGAGCAGTGATTGGGACTGCACGCTGGAACATCGTTCCTCCCCCGCTTCAGCGGGGGAGGGGGACCGCGAAGCGGTGGAGGGGGCGAGTTCAAGCGCCGCGCTCCGTCACTCGCCCCCTCCGTCACGGTGCGTATCCGCACCGCGCCACCTCCCCCGTTTCTCGGGGGAGGAGCGACGAGACCCACGCTTCGTCTCCAACGAGGACACCCGTCCCCGCTGGAAGGCGCTGCGCCTGGGTTTCCGCCAGATCAAGGGACTCAAGGAAGCCGACGTCAAAGCCCTGTCGAAAGCCCGCGACGAAGGTGCGCGCACCCCGGCCGAGTTCGCGCAGGGCGGCGTGCCCCAGCGGGCCCTGGAGCTGCTGGCCGAGGCCGACGCCTTCGCCTCGGTGGGGCTGTCGCGGCGCGAGGCGCTATGGGCGGTCAAGGGGCTGAAGGGCGAACACAAGGCGCCGGTCCAGGCCCCGCTGCTGGCCGGCCTGCCGCTGTTCGAGGACAGGGTCGCCCTGCCGGCCATGGGCGCGCCGCAGGAGGTGGCCGAGGACTACCGCACCACCAGCCTTTCCCTGAAGGCCCATCCGTGCGGCTTCTACCGGCCGATGCTGGCTAAGATGGGCGCGGTGACCGCCGACCAGCTGCCCAGGTTCAGGAACGGCCAGAAGGTGTCGGTCGGGGGGCTTGTCCTGATCCGCCAGCGGCCGGGCACGGCCAAGGGCGTGGTGTTCGTCACCCTGGAGGACGAGACGGGCGTGGCCAACGCGGTCGTCTGGAAGGACCGCTTCGAGGCCGACCGCAACGTGGTGATGACCGCCTCCTTCCTGGTGGTGCACGGCCGCGTACAGGCGGCCGAGGGCGTGATCCACATCGTCGCCGAGGGCTTCACCGACTTGTCGGCGCAGCTGTCGACGCTGAGGGACGAGCCGGGCGCGCCGGCGCCGAGAGTGCGCCAGAAGGTGTCCGGGCGCCTGCTGCGCAGCCGGGATTTTCACTGAGGAGAACAGGGAAGGCGCTTGCTCTTCCTTCCGTAAAATCCCCGCGAAGGCGGGGACCCAGGCTTTTTCTGAAACGCGCGGCGCTCGACGATAAAACGCCTGGGGCCCCGCCTTCGCGGGGGTTTTACGGTTATGGACGACTGTCTCGCGCGTTCGAGCCGCGAGGTGGAAAGATCAGGCGGTCGCCTTCTCCGCCGTCGTCGCCCGCAGGCGCTCGACCAGGGCGAACAGCTGCGCCCGCACGCCGAACTCGTCGCCGGCGACGGCGGCGGCTTCTAGGGCGGCCAGGGTCGCCTCGTCGATGCGCGGCGTCGGCACTACGGGCGTGGCCTCGATCACGCCGGCCGTTTTCGGCGCGGCGGTCTCGTTGATGTCGACCAGTTCCTCGGTGAGCTTCTCACCCGGACGCAGGCCGGTGATGCGGATCTCGATGTCCTTGCCGGGGACGAGGCCCTGCAGCTCGATCATCCGATGGGCGAGATCGATGATCTTCACCGGCTCGCCCATTTCCAGCGTCAGCACGCCGGCCGGCGGGGCGGCGTCGGCGGCCGACTGGGCGACGGCCCGCAGAACCAGCGACACCGCCTCGGGGATGGTCATGAAGTAGCGCTCGACATTGGCGTCGGTCAGGGTGACCGGGCCGCCGCGGGCAATCTGGTGGCGGAACACCGGCACGACCGAGCCGGCCGAGCCCAGCACGTTGCCGAAGCGCACGACGCCGACCCGCATCCTGCCGCCGCCGCCGAACTGGCGGGCCACGGCCTCGGCCACGCGCTTGGTGGCGCCCATGACGCTGGAGGGGGCCACGGCCTTGTCGGTCGAGATCAGGGCGAAGTGCGACGCGCCGGCGGCCTTGGCGGCCATGGCGACGTTGCGGGTGCCCAGCACGTTGGTGCGCACGCCCTCGCACGGATGGCTCTCGACCATCGGCACGTGCTTGAGGGCGGCGGCATGGAAGACGATGTCCGGCTGCTCGGCAGCCAGCAGGCGGGTCACGCGGCCTTCGTCGCGCACGTCGCACAGGGCCTCGCGGCGCGGCAGGGCCGGCCAGGCCTCGGCGATCTCGCGGTCGATCAGGAAGAGGTTGGCTTCCGAGGCGTCGACCAGGGTCAGGTGGGCCGCGCCGCTGGCGGCGATCTGGCGGCACAGCTCCGAGCCGATGCTGCCGCCGGCCCCGGTGACCAGCACGCGGCGGCCGCTGACCAGGGCGCGGACGGGGGCGGGGTCGAGGCGCACGGGCGCGCGGCTGAGCAGCTCCTCAAGGCTGATCTCGCGCAGAGCGGCCGCCGTGGGACCTTCGCCCATCTCGACCACGCCTTGGCGACGCAGCAGGCGCACGCCCTCGCTCTTCAGCCGGCCCAGGCGCTCGGCCCCGAAGGCGCTCAGGGGCGCCTCGGCCAGGAACAGTACGGCGGCCGGCGACAGGCCGCCGTCGCTGAGCTGGCGCATGACGGCGTCGAAGCGGTCGATGGCGCCCAGCACGCAGACGCCGCGGATCTCGTCGCCGGTCTCTCGGGCCTGGGGAGTGAGCAGGCCGACCACGGCGTAGCGCTCGGCCAGAGCCGGCTCGCGCAGGAAGGCCTCGGCCTCGGCGGCCGTGCCGATGATCAGCAGGCGCGGCAGGGCCGGGTGGGCGGGCGCAGGACGCAGGCGCAGCAGGGCCTCGGCCAGCACGCCCTCGTGCAGGGCCCGGCGGCCGACGCGCAGGGCGGCCAGCAGGCCGATCTGCACGACGAAGGCGCCCAGGATGGTCCGCAGGCCGCCGTCGAGGTCGGGCAGGAACAGGTGCGCCAGCAGCGAGAAGGTCAGGGCCGTCAGGGCCGCCGAGCGGGCGATGCGCAGGTGGTCGGCGGCGGCTACGAACCGCCAGGGCGCCCGCTCCAGCCGGAACAGCAGCTCCACAACGAAGGCTGACAGGGCGTAGAGGCCGGCATGGGCCAGCAGGCCCGGCCGGTCGGTGTCGAAGCCGGCGGCCAGCACCTGCCCGATCAGCAAGGCCAGGAAGGCCAGGAAAACATGCGCTGCGATCTTGCCGGCGCGACCCATGGACGCTCGAACTCCGTTCAACTTTCGCGGATTAGCACGCTCCTGACGGCTCGTCGCCGATTCAGGGCCGATTCAGGCGCGGGCCAGCGCCAGGGTGGTCACTAGATCGCCAGCCAGGGCGGCTGGCGCGCCGGCCGGGCGCATGACCAGGGCGTCGGCGCGGGCGAAAACGCCGACCAGCGAGGAATCCTGGTCGGGGAAGGGGGTGACGCTCACCCGGCCCTCGGCGTCGATCGTGCGGGCCGCGCGCATCCAGTGCTCGCGTGGGCCGTTGGCGGGCAGGGGGGCGGCCAGGCGCGCGACGCCGAACGGCAGGGCCGCATCGGCGCCTGACAGGGCCGCCAGCAACGGGCGCAGGAAGAGCTCGGCGCAGACCAGGGCCGAGGCCGGATTGCCCGGCAGGCCCAGCACCCGGCGACCGCCCTCGATGAAGCCGAACCAAGTGGGCTTGCCCGGGCGCAGGGCGATGGTCTGGACGCGCAGATCCAGGCCCAGCCGCTGCATGGCGGGCTTGACCAGATCGTAGTCTCCGACCGAGGCCCCGCCGATCGTCACCACCAGGTCGACGGCCGCGCCGGCCACGGCGGCGGCGATGGCCTCGACGGAGTCGGCGGCGGGAGCGAGCTTGATCGCCTGTCCGCCCCAGGCCTCGATCAGGGCCGCCAGGCTGAACGATCCGGACTCGAAGATCTGGTCGGACGCGGGCGCGCCGCCGGGCGCAACCAGTTCGTCGCCGGTGGCCAGGATCGCCACCTTGGGGCGGCGAACGACCGAAAGCTCGGCGCGGCCGGCGGCGGCGGCCAGCGACAGCCGCCAGGGATCGACGCGCACGCCGGCCTCCAGCAGGCGATCGCCCGAACGGAAGTCGCCGCCGGCCGGGCGGATGTTGGTCTTGGGATTGTCGCCCGCCGCGAAGGTCACGCGCTCGCCGTCGCGGGTCGCCTCCTCCTGGATGACAACAAGGTCGGCGCCGGCCGGCACGGGGGCGCCGGTGAAGATCCGCACCGCCTGGCCAGCCTGCACAGCCTGCCGGTAGGCCCGGCCGGCGGCGCTTTCGCCGACGATCGCGAAGCTGTCGACAGCGCCGTAGTCGGCCCGCCGGATCGCCCAGCCGTCCATGGCCGAGGCGTCGAAGGGCGGCTGGTGGCGGTCAGCGACGATGTCTTCCGCCAGCATCCGGCCGACGGCCTGAGACAAGGCGACGGCCTCGACGCCCAGGCGCGCGGCGCCGTCCAGCATGCGGCCGCGGGCGTCCTCGACGGTCAGGTTCTTCAGGGTCTGGCTCACGGACCGGAGGTCTCCGTCAGGGGGCGGCGTGGGTCAATCGAAACCTGCGCCGGCCCCGCCCGGCTTGTACCGGTTTGGCGGAATGCCCAGCAGGCGCTTGAACATGGTCGAGAAGGCGGCCGGGCTGTCGTAGCCAAGGTCCAGGGCGATGGTCGTCACCGGCTCGCCGGCCGCGAGACGAGGCAGGGCGGCGAGCAACAGGGCCTGTTGCCGCCAGGCGCCGAAACTCATGCCGGTCTCGCGGCGGAAGGCGCGGGTGAAGGCCCTGCGGCCAAGGCCCAGTTCGCCGCACCAGTCGTCGATGGTCTCGTGCGGGGTCGGGCGCTCGAGAAAGGCGTGGCAGCGGCGGGCCAGGGCGGGCAGGGCGGGGAAGGGCACCGCCAGCGGGATCACCGGCGCGCGGGCCAGCTCGGCCAGCAGCAGGTTCATGACCAGGCCGTCGCGGCCTGCCTCGTCGTAATCGACGGGGATGTCGCAGGCGGCGATCAGCAGATGGCGCACCAGCGGCGAGACGCCGATCACCCGCCCGGCGTCGCCCAGCGCGGACGACGCCCGCTCGTCGAGCAGCACGCTGCGGGTGCTGACCGCGCCGACCATGCGGACTGAGTGGGGCACGCCCGCCGGCGTCCAGACGGCGCGTTCGGGCGGGGCGATCCAGGCGCCGTGCGGCGTTGAGACCACGGCCACGCCGGCGGCGGCGTAGAGCAGCTGGCCGCGCCCGTGCTGGTGCCAGTCCAGCTCGAACGAGGGCGGGTATTCGTTGCCGGTGGCGACCACCGGACGGGGGGAGCGGTCGTAGTCGTCGGGATTGACCCAGGGCTTGGCCATCTGTCCCACTTGCGAAAGTGAAAGTCCCGATGCGGAATGCGGGACGCTGTTTCAGGTCCTATCGCGGTCGCACCTTCACTGGAAGAGCTCGATGACCGACACCGCGATCCGATCCCCCGCCGCCGATCCGTCCAGCCCGCAGGCGCAGACCACGGTGTTCGGCGTGATCCTCGCCATCAGCGGCTGCCACCTGCTCAACGACATGATGCAGTCGCTGCTGCCGGCCATCTATCCGAACCTGAAGATCGACCTGCACCTGAGCTTCGGCGAGATCGGCCTGGTCACCCTGGCCTACCAGATCACCGCCTCGATCCTGCAGCCGCTGGTGGGGCTCTATGCCGACCGCCGCTCCAACCCGTGGGTGCTGCCGGGCGGGACGCTGTTCTCGCTGGCGGGCCTGGCGGTGCTGTCGGTGGCCCACGTCTACGGCCTTGTCCTGCTGGGCGCGTGCCTGCTGGGCGTCGGCTCGTCGGTGTTCCACCCGGAGTCCTCGCGGGTGGCGCGGATGGCGGCGGGCGGCCGGCCGGGCCTGGCCCAGTCGCTGTTCCAGGTGGGCGGCAACGCCGGCCAGGCGCTTGGACCGCTGGCCGCGGCCCTGGTCGTCGTGCGCTGGGGCCAATCGAGCCTGGCGCTGTTCGCGCTGCTGGCCCTGCTGGCCGGGGCGGTGCTGTGGAACGTCGCCGTCTGGGCCCGCCATCACGGCGCGGCGCGCCTGGCGGCGGGCGGCGGCCGCAAGATCGCCCTCGACTTGCCCAAGGGCGCGGCCGGCAAGGGCATCGCCATCCTGCTGGTGCTGATCTTCTCGAAGTACGTCTACATGGCCAGCCTGACCAGCTACTTCACCTTCTACCTGATCGAGCGCTTCCACGTTTCGGTCGAGAGCGCCCAGATGCACCTCTTCGCCTTCCTGGCGGCGGTGGCCCTGGGCACGGTCGCCGGCGGACCGGTGGGCGACCGCTTCGGCCGCAAGGCGGTGATCTGGATCTCGATCCTGGGCGTGCTGCCGTTCACGCTGGCTCTGCCCTACGCCGACCTGTTCTGGACCGGACCGCTGGTCGTGATCATCGGCCTGCTGCTGGCCTCGGCCTTCCCGGCCATCGTGGTGCTGGCCCAGGAGCTGGCGCCGGGCCGGATCGGCATGATCTCGGGCCTGTTCTTCGGCTTCTCGTTCGGCATGGGCGGCCTGGGGGCTGCGGTGCTGGGCGAACTGGCCGACTGGAAGGGCGTCGAGACCGTCTACAAGGTCTGCGCCGTGCTGCCGGCCCTTGGCCTGCTGGCCGCCTTCCTGCCGAACACCCGGAGGCGATGAGGGCTCAGGCCAGACAGCAAAAAGGCCAGCCTCGCGGCTGGCCTTTTCGTTTGAAGCGACCCTGGCTGGATCAGCCGACGAAGGCGCGCTCGATGACGAAGTCGCCGGGCTCGGCGTTGGAGCCCTCGACCAGGCCGTGGGCCTCCAGCAGGGCGGCGGTGTCCTTGATCATGGCCATCGAGCCGCACAGCATGGCGCGGTCGTGCTCGGGATCGAACTTGCCGCCTTCCAGGCCCAGGTCCTCGAACAGCTTGCCGCTGGTGATCAGGTCGGTGAAGCGGCCCTGCCGCTCGAACGCCTCGCGGGTGACGGTGGGGTAGTAGACGAGCTGAGCCTTGGCCTCGTCGCCGACCAGCGGATCCTCGTGGATCTCGCTGGTGAACAGGTCGCGATAGGCCAGCTCCTGCACTTCGCGCACGCCGTGGGCGACGATCACCTTCTCGAAGCGGCTGTAGGCGTCGGGGTCGCGGGCGACCGACAGCCACGGGGCCAGGCCCGTGCCGGTGCCGAACAGGAACAGGCGCTTGCCCCGCTTGACCGCGTCCAGCACCAGGGTGCCGGTCGGCTTCTTGCCGAGAAGAATCTGGTCGCCGGCCTTGATCTGCTGCAGGCGCGAGGTCAGGGGGCCGTCGGGCACCTTGATCGAGAAGAACTCCAGCTCCTCGGCGAACGAGGGCGAGCCGATCGAGTAGGCGCGCAGGACCGGCTTCTTCTCGCCCAGTTCCTCGCGGGCGGGCAGGCCGATCATCACGAACTCGCCCGAGCGGAAGCGGAAGCTGGCCGGACGGGTGATGGCGAAGCTGAACAGCCGGTCGGTCCAGTGCTTGACCCAGAGGACGGTCTCCAGGTGATGCGGGGACTCCTTGGCGGGAGCAGGGGCGGCGGCGGTGGCGGTCTCGGCCGTCATGTCTGTGATATCGATCCTGTTCGCGCGCGACGTGCGTAAGAAAAGTCGGGCGTCGCTCCGGCCCTGAAAGCGACCCGCGTCTCATGTGAGAAGTTGAGAGCGGATGTCAACTTTTGCTCTCTGAACCCGCTTTGAGAAAAAATTCTACGAGCAGCCCAAAATAACGCGGTTCGCTTTTTCCGACTGTGTCAAAAATGTGATTGCCGGCCACCCAAACGGGGCGCAGACTTCCTTTTGCTTCGTTCGCGAAGCCAACGATACGGAGGAACGTATGCGGGTAAGGTTCGTGATGGCCGCCGCGGCGGCCAGTCTGTTTGCGTTAGGCGTAGCGGGTTGTGAAGGCGGCGCCCAATCCAAAGCCGCCAAGGCCCAACAAGTGACCCTGGAAGGCAAGTCGGTGACGGCGAGCGGCTGCGTGCGGCCGGTCGAGAACACCAAGTGCCTCGTCGTGCGCGGCCCCAATGGCGGCTATTACGACGTTTCCAGCGCCAGCCCGGCTCCGGACCCCGCCAAGGGGGTCGGCGTCTCGCTGCGTGGTCGCGACCAGGGCAAGAACACCGAATGCGGCCGTGAGCTCACGGACGTCAAATGGTCCTACCTGAACGTCCAGTGCGCGGCGGCGACGCCGAGCGCCTCGACGGGCGCGGAGGAAAAGAAAGACGGCTGAGGCCGCCCGATCGCTTCGCCGTCCGCTCTTCGAACGGCTCTAGGGCTTCGGTGAAGGTTGCGCTTCAGCCTTCGCCGGAGCCGGGGTCGGTTCGCGTCTTCGACGTATCGACGCTGTCTTCGGCGCCGGCCGGTTCGGTGGCGGGGCGGGGCGGCTTGCCGTCTGCGTTCGGATTCGGTCGCTGATTCTCGTGCTCGACCTCTCGATTGGAGGGGCGCTCGCCGGTGTTCGCGGCCATATTTCATCCTTTCAAGGGCGGGGCGGGCCAAGAAACCTGTGAAAAGGCGCCGTTTGGCCCGCGACTTACGCAACAACGCGTGTCGAAGGCCTCCTGATCCGCTTGCCGGGCGCAAACGACCCTGCTACACGACGCCGCTCTGGCGCTGGGAAGCGTCGGCGGCGCCGCTCGCGGCCCTCCGGCCTCGACCGACGCCAAGGCTGCGGTCCTCTCTATCGGGACCGGAGTTCTGCAGGAGTGTAGCTCAGCTGGTAGAGCATCGGTCTCCAAAACCGAGGGCCGGGGGTTCGAGTCCCTCCACTCCTGCCACTATATGTCATCGGCCGGTCCGGCGTTCGGCCCGGCCTGTCAGATACGCGAGCCTCTGAAACCATGGCCAGGAAACCGGGATCCAGCCCGTCAGCGATCAAGAACCGCGCCGCCCGTACGGCCGCGGCGCTGGCCCCTGCCGGTCAGGCTCCGTCCGCGGCGGCCGCCGCCCCCAAGAAGCCTTTCAACCCGGTGCAGTTCATCCGTGAAGTGCGCGCCGAGGCCCGCAAGATCACCTGGACCACCCGCAAGGAGACCTGGATCACCTCGGTGATGGTCTTCATCATGGTGATCGTCGCCTCTGTGTTCTTCTTCGGCGTCGACTGGATTCTGGGTACGCTGGCCAATCTGCTGCTGAAGTTCGCGGCCGGATAAGACATATAAAGACCATGAGCACCGAAACCGCGACCAACCCGAACCACAAGTGGTACATCGTCCACGCCTACTCGAACTTCGAGAAGAAGGTGGCCGAGAGCATCCGTGAGCAAGCCAAGGCCCAGGGCCTGGAAGACAGCTTCTCCGAGATCCTGGTGCCGACCGAGGACGTCGTCGAGATCCGCCGCGGCCGCAAGGTCAACGCCGAGCGCAAGTTCTTCCCGGGCTACGTCCTGGTGAAGATGAACCTCTCGGACGAGGCCTACCACCTGATCAAGAACACCCCGAAGGTGACGGGCTTCCTGGGCAGCGGCTCCAAGCCGACGCCGGTTTCCGAAAAGGAAGTCCAGCGCATCGTCGGCGCGATCGAAGAGGGCGTCGAGAAGCCCAAGACCGTCGTGCTGTACGAAGTCGGCGAGAACGTCCGCGTCATCGACGGTCCGTTCGCCAGCTTCAACGGCTCGGTCGAGCAGGTCGACGAGGAGAAGGCCCGCCTGCGGGTCACCGTCTCGATCTTCGGCCGCGCCACTCCGGTCGAACTGGAATACAGCCAGGTCGAGAAGATCGCCTAGGCGATCCCTCCATCGAGCTTTCGAAAACCCCGCGCCGGCGACGGCGCGGGGTTTTTGCTTTTCGGGCTCCGCTTTTCCCGTCTGTCGCTGTGCTAAAGGCCAGTGGCGCGGCGCCTTGGCGCCTTTAGCCCTCGCGTGTCGCGAGAGGAGGGCGGGCCGTGCGCCACGATCGTATGAGGCAGGAGCACAAGTACGACGCCGCGATCGCGCACCTGCAGGCGGGGCGGACGCGGCCGGCGGAGGTCGCCCTGCGGGCCGTGGTGGCGGTGAATCCGCGTTCGGCTCCGGCGCACTATCATCTCGGCCTGGCCCTGCGCGGGGAGCGCAAGTGGAAGGCCGCCGGGCAGGCGTTCCGCGCCGCCGTCACCCTCGATCCGGCCAACGCCCGCGCCGAGGCGTCCCTGGCCTTGATGCTTCTGCAGACTGTGTCGCCGACAGCGGCCGAACCGCATGCCCGCCGGGCTGCCGCCGCCGACCCGAACGATCCGCTGATCATGGCCGCCCTGGGCAATATCCTGCGCTATCTGGGCCGGCTGACCGAGGCCAGGGCCGCCTTCGAGGCGGCCTTGCAGTTGGCGCCGGATCACATCGACGCTCGCTTCGGCCGCGGCTTCCTCAGCCTGCTCGAAGGTGACTTCGCCTCCGGGCTGATCGACTACGAATTTCGCGAGTCGCGGGTGGAAGGCGCCGATCCCGGCTTTGCGCCCCAGTGGCGAGGCGAGGACATTCGTGGACGCACCCTGCTGGCCTATGGCGAACAGGGGCTGGGCGACGGATTGCAGTTTCTGCGGTTCCTGCCGCGGCTGGCGGAGCAAGGCGTGGGGGTCACGGCCATGGTTCCCGGCCCGCTGACGGCCCTGGCCCGCGCCTCGCTGGGCGGCGTACGGGTGCTGGAGCCGGGAGACAGGCCCTCGTTCGACGTCTGCTGCCCCCTGCCCAGCCTGCCGCTCTATTGCGGGACCCGGCTGGAGACGATTCCGGCGCGCGGCGGCTACCTGTCGGCGCCCCCGGGGGCGCGTGGCGGCATGGAAGGCCCGCCTGGGCGACAGCGCCGACCTTACCGTCGCTCTGGTCTGGGCGGGCAACCCCGACCATACCAACGATCACAACCGCTCGATGGCGCTGGCCGACCTCGCGCCTTTGCTGCAGGTCCCCGGCGTGCGCTGGATCAGCCTGCAGAAGGGGCCGGCGGCCGCCGACCTGCCTCGCCGGCTGGGCGTGCTCGATCTGGGCGGCGAACTGAAGGACTTTGCCGATACTGCCGCCGTGATGACCCTGGCGGATCTGGTCGTGTCGGTGGATTCGGCCCCGTGCCACCTGGCCGGGGCCTTGGGGCGGCCGGTCTGGACCATGATCCCGTTCGCGCCCGACTGGCGCTGGGGCGTGACCGGGGCGGACACCGCGTGGTACGGCTCGATGAAACTCTATCGGCAGGCCTCGCTCGAGGAGGGCTGGATCCCCGCTGTCGAGGCCGCGGCACGCGACCTGGCCGCTCTGGTCGCCGCCCGCGTCTGAAGCGCTCCCGCCTGGCCGGCTGGACTCTCCGCCCCACGCCTGCTACACGCCGCGACCTCGCTCCGGGATCTGATTCCGGGGCGTGTTCGCCGTTAAGGCGGAACCAAATCCGTGGCAGGGCCGCCAAGCCCGCACCACGGCTCACCAGCGAGGGCCCCGGCCCTCACGAGAGGATAGTATGGCTAAGAAGATCCTGGGCTACATCAAGCTCCAGGTGAAGGCTGGCTCGGCCACGCCTTCGCCCCCCATCGGCCCGGCTCTGGGTCAGCGCGGCGTCAACATCATGGGCTTCTGCAAGGAGTTCAACGCGCGCACCGAGAACGTCGAAAAGGGCACCCCCCTGCCGACCGTGATCACGGTCTACCAGGACAAGTCGTTCACCTTCATCACCAAGACGCCTCCGGCGACCCACTACCTGAAGCAGATCACCGGCCTGAAGTCCGGCGCGAAGCTGACCGGTCGTGAGACCGTCGGCGAAGTGACGCGCACCCAACTGCGCGAAATCGCCGAAAAGAAGATGAAGGACCTGAACGCCAACGACATCGAGGCCGCCGCCAAGATCATCGAAGGCTCCGCCAAGGCCATGGGCCTGAAGATCGTGGAGGCCTAATCCAATGGCTACCCAACCCAAGCGCATCAAGGCCTGGACCGGCGACCGTGACGCCACCCACGCCGTCGCCGAAGCCATCGCTCTGGTGAAGGCCAACGCCAAGGCCAAGTTCGACGAGACCATCGAGATCTCGGTGAACCTGGGCGTCGACCCGCGTCACGCCGACCAGCAGGTCCGTGGCGTCGTTCAACTGCCGTCGGGCACGGGCCGTGACGTTCGCGTCGCCGTCTTCGCCAAGGACGCCAAGGCCGCCGAAGCCACCGCCGCCGGCGCCGAAGTCGTCGGCGCCGAAGACCTGGTCGAAAAGATCCAGAACGGCTTCATGGACTTCGACCGCGTCATCGCCTCGCCGGACATGATGGCCCTGGTCGGTCGCCTCGGTAAGGTGCTGGGCCCGCGCGGCCTGATGCCGAACCCGAAGGTCGGCACCGTGACCCCGAACGTCGCCCAGGCCGTCAAGGACGCCAAGAGCGGCGCCGTCGAGTTCCGCGTCGAAAAGGCCGGTATCGTGCACGCCGGCATCGGCAAGGCCTCGTTCACCGAGGAAGCCCTGCTGATCAACGTCAAGGCTCTGATCGACGCCCTGAACAAGGCCAAGCCGTCGGGCGCCAAGGGCGTCTACGTCAAGAAGATCGGCCTGTCGTCGACGATGGGTCCGGGCTTCAAGGTCGACGTGGCCTCGATCGGCGTCTAATCGACCGGTCGGAGTTCACTGACTTCGGAGGCGGGCGCTGGAGCGATCCAGCGCCCGTCTTGCGTTTGAGGCCCTCTGTTTGGCGCGGCTAGCCGATGCTAACTTTCGTCTAGACGGAGATTGGTCATGGCCTTCCACATCCGCGATCCCGAGACCGACGCCCTGGTGCGCCAGCTGGCCGAGAAGACGCGTCTTGGCATCACTGAGACAGTAAAGCTGGCCGCCGCCGAGGCCCTAGCGGCGCGCGAGAAGGCGAGGGAGGAGAAGCTGGCGAACATGCGGGCGATCAGCGACCGGATGGCTCGTGTGCCGAGGACGGGCCTCAAGGCCGACAAGGCGTTCTTCGACAGCCTCAACGACGATTGATGTTCGTCGATGCTTTGGCCTGGACGGCCATACTCCTCGGTGAGCCGGAGGCGGATGCCTTTCGCCTGAGGTTGGCGGGAGCTGAAGTTGTCGTGACCTCGGCGATAGCGAAGGGCGGCGACTTTACTCTGACGGATATCGAGGCCGCGTGACTTCCAACGCTTCCAGGATCATCGACGTCGCCGTGGTCGGCGGCGGGCCCGCCGGGCTGATCGCGGCCCAGCGCCTCGCCGAAGCGGGCCGCAGCGTCGTGGTGTTCGAGAAGATGCCGACCTTCGGGCGCAAGTTCCTGATGGCCGGGCGCGGCGGGCTGAACCTGACCCATTCCGAGGATTTCGAGCGCTTCGCGGCACGCTATGGCGAGCGCGCTGGCGTTCTGCGGCCGATGCTGGAGGCGTTCACGCCGGTCGATCTGGTCGCCTGGGCCAAGGACCTGGGCCAGGAGACCTTCGTCGGCGCCAGCGGCCGGGTGTTTCCCAAGGCCATGAAGGCCTCGCCGCTGCTGCGGGCCTGGCTGGCGCGTCTGGAAGGACTGGGCGTGACCTTGCGCACGCGCTGCGCCTGGGCGGGCTGGGACGCCGAAGGCGCGCTGCTGGTCGATGGTCAGGACGGCCGCGAGGCCTGGCGCCCGCGCGCGACGGTCCTGGCCCTGGGCGGGGCCAGCTGGCCCAAGCTCGGCTCCGACGGCGCCTGGACGGGCGTGCTGGAGGGGCAGGGCGCCAGGATCGCGCCCTTCGCCCCGGCCAACTGCGGCTTCGAGGTGGGCTGGAGCGAGGTCTTCCGCGACCGTTTCGCCGGCGAGCCGCTTAAGAACGTGCGCCTGACCTGCGGGGGCCGTCAGGCCCGGGGCGACGCCATGGTGGCCGGCTACGGGATCGAGGGCGGGGCGGTCTACGCCCTGGGGGCCGCGCCGCGCGAGGCGATCGGCCGCGACGGCGAGGCGATGCTGGCCATCGACCTGCGCCCCGACCTGCCGGCCGAGACGCTGGAGCGCCGCCTGTCGAGCGCGCGCGGCGGCCAGTCCCTCGCCAATCACCTGCGCAAGGCCCTGAAGCTGTCGCCGGTGGAGGTGAACCTGCTGCGCGAGGCCCATGGCCTGGACCTGCCCGGCGAGCCGGCGGCCCTGGCCGCGGCGATCAAGGCCGCGCCGATCCGGCTGACGGCGCCCCGGCCGCTGGAGAGGGCGATCTCAGCGGCTGGCGGGGTCGCCTTCGAGGGACTGGACGGCCTGGCCCTGGCTTTGCGTCCCGACGTGTTCCTGGCCGGCGAGATGCTGGACTGGGAAGCCCCGACCGGTGGCTACCTGCTTCAGGCCTGCTTCGCCACCGGCGTGGCCGCGGCCAGGGCTGCGGAGGAGAGGCTGGGCGCTTAGGCAACTCGATCATCTTCATCGCTTCCCTCGCCGTTGTGGCGAGGGCCCAGGCTGGCGGCTGCCCAGATCCGTACCGAACTCGAAGGGTCTGAGCAGGCTGAAGCATGGGTCCTGGGCGCAAGGCCCGGGAAATCAGAGGAGAGGGGCGAAGAAGAGCGAGCGGGCGGAGCTCTCTCCCCCTCAGAAACTACCCACGTGGTGGATGTTGCCGTCCGGGTCCTTGAACCACACGAGCTTCATCCCTCCGGCGCCATGCACGCCGTCCTCCACGGTGACGCCCGGCATGTCGTAGGTCTCGAACGCCACGCCCTTGTCACGCAGCGCGGCGACCACGGCGTCGAAGCGCTGGCCGACGGGCCAGGTCACGGCGGTGCCCTGGTTGGTTCCTGAAAATTCGGATTCGTAGACGGTCAGCACCACGCCGCCGGCGCGGTAGGCCCGTACGCCCATCTCGGAATCGCCTTCGGGCGCGAGGCCCAGCGTCTCCTCGTAGAAGCGCCTGGCGCGGGCCAGGTCCTTGACGGGCAGGGTGGGGGAGGCGTCGAACTGGCCGAGCATCGCAAGGCTCCTTCACGGGTTTCACCGCCTTGAAGACGTTCGAGCGCGCTGTGTTCCGACACCCGTTGCGTTCCTTGCGCAAATCCTCTATACGGCCCGCCTCTCCGCTGGACTCCGGTTTGGCGGCGAACCTGTTTGAGAACTGCGGGGCGCGGGGTCACCAGCGCCATAATCGAGGAAGAGCCCTTCCTCGCCGTCGGGAGACAGGGATAGAGACGCCAAGACCTCCTACTCGCGGCCTAGCCCGAGTCAGGTGCGCGGCCGACTTTCCTTGGAACAGGCTGATGCAACTCGCGCGCGGGAGCAATTCCGCATGGGACGAGCATCTGGCTGCCGGAATGGTCCGGCCGCCTGCAACTGAGTAGGAGACCGCAATGGACCGCGCTCAAAAGCAGGAATCGATCGAGTCGCTGAAAAGCGTCTTCGCCGATGCCGGCGCTGTCGTCGTGACCCACTACATGGGTCTGACCGTTGCGGAAATGACCGACCTTCGTCTTCGCCTCCGCAAGGAAGGCGCCGCGATCAAGGTTGTGAAGAACACCCTGGCCCTCAAGGCTCTGGACGGCAAGCTCGGTGAACAGGGCGATAAGCTCTTCACCGGTCCGGTCGCCATCGCCTACGGCCCGGACGCTGTCTCGGCCGCGAAGATCGCGGTGCAGTTCGCCAAGGAAAACGACAAGCTTAAGATTGTCGGTGGCGTCCTGGACCAGACCAACGTGCTGGACGAGAACGCGGTGCGCGCTCTGGCGACCCTGCCGTCGCTGGACGAACTGCGTGGCAAGCTCATCGGCCTCATCCAGGCTCCGGCGACCAAGATCGCTGGCGTCCTGCAGGCTCCGGCCGGCCAGCTGGCTCGCGTCTTCAACGCCTACGCGACCAAAGACGCCGCGTAACGGTCATCCCCGCAAATCTATCCCAATCTCTCTAAGGAACTGACACATGTCGAAGCTCGAAAAGCTGGTCGAAGAACTGTCCACCCTGTCGGTGCTGGAAGCCGCTGAACTCTCGAAGCTGCTGGAAGAAAAGTGGGGCGTCTCGGCCGCCGCTCCGGTCGCCGTGGCCGCCGTCGGTGGCGCTGCTGCTCCGGTTGAAGCTGCTGAAGAGCAAACCGAGTTCACCGTTGTCCTGGTCGACGGCGGCGACAAGAAGATCAACGTGATCAAGGAAGTCCGCGGCGTCCGTCCGGACCTCGGCCTGAAGGAAGCCAAGGACCTGGTCGAAGGCGCTCCGCAGAACGTCGTCGAAAACGTTTCGAAGCAGCAGGCCGACGAAGTCGCCAAGAAGCTGACCGAAGCCGGCGCCAAGGTCCAAGTGAAGTAATCCGGCTCCGCGTCGCCTGACGCGGATCTGGTCTTCATGACCTTACGAGACGGGCCCGGAGGGAAACCTCCGGGCCCGTTTTCGTTTGCCCAGATCCTTCCCCTGAAGGGGGGGAGGTGGCCCGAAGGGCGGAGGGGAAGTTCCTTCCGACGATCTGGCGGGTCGCTGTCTCACAGGTCACGTCCCCCTCCATCGGATCCGCCGACACCTCCCCCTTGAGGGAGAGGTTTGTATTCATCCCATAAATCGCACCTTCTGCGTTGACGGCGCTGTCAGCCGCCACTACGCCGGTATCAGGAAAATGATAGCGGTAACTTAGTGGAGGAATCGCATGGTTTGGCTGGGTAACGGCGCAAAGGCGCGCGTCCTGGGTCTGGTTTCGGGCCTGGCGCTCAGCGTCGGGGCGGGCATGGCGGTCGCCGCGCCGCAGACGACGGTGGACCGCAACGGCGCCTATGTCTCGGTCGAGACCTACGCCCCCAACGTGATCCGCGTGACCATCAGCCAGGACAAGGACCTGGCCAAGGCCGCGCCGGGCTACGGCGTCAACGGCACGGCCACCGACAAGGGCTGGCGCCACGACCAGAAGGCCGGCGCCGACATCTTCACCTCCGCCGAACTGTCGCTGGAAGTGGTCGCCCAGCCCTGGCCGGGCGCGCCCAGCCTGCAGGAGCGCTATTTCGCCCCGGCCCTGCCGCCGGTCTCGATCAAGGTGCGCAGGCCCGACGGGACCTCGCTGGTCGACATGACCGGCTGGGAGATGGCCCCCCACGTGGTCAGCGGCGAGAAGACCTTCCGCGCCGGCGCCAGCTTCTCGACGACCGCCGACGAGCACTTCTACGGCCTGGGCCAGAACCAGGAGTCGGAAAGCGCGCTCGACCTGCGCGGCCGCACCATCGACTGCAAGCACGACTATGACGCGCCCCACGGCGAGAGCGTCTGCGTACCCTTCCTCGTGACCAGCAAGGGCTATGGCGTCCTCTGGGACAATCCGTCGGCCACCAAGATCTACCCGGGCGTCAACGGCCGCACCCTGTGGCAGAGCAATGTCGGCGAGCGGGTGTCGTTCTTCGTCATCACCGGCAAGACCACCGACGAGATCTACGCCGGCTACCGCACCCTGACCGGCGTCACCCCACTGCCGCCCAAGGCCGCCTTCGGCTACATCCAGTCCAAGGCCCGCTACGAGAGCCAGGCCGAGTTCATGGCCGTGGCCGACGGCTACCAGAAGCGCCAGCTGCCGCTCGACATCATGGTGCTGGACTGGTTCCATTGGACCCGCATGGGCCAGATCGACATCGATCCGGCGCAGTTCCCCGATCCGGCCGGCATGAACAAGACGCTGCACGACCGCGGCGTCCACACCATCATCAGCGTCTGGCCCCGCTTCGAGCAGGAAGGCCGCTACTTCAACTATCTGGCCGGCAAGGGCTGGTTCCTGAAGGACGAGAACGGCAATCCGGTCGACGGCCTGCCGTTCCGCAGCGACCGCACCGGCGCGCTGATCGACAGCACCAACCCGCAGGCCCGCGAGTGGTTCTGGGGCAAGATCCGCGACAACATCATCTCGCAGGGCTTCGACTGGCTGTGGCTGGACGAGACCGAGCCTGACCTCGTGCCGTCGGGCTTCTACTTCCACGCCGGCACGGGCGACCGCATCCGCAACGCCTTCCCGCTGATGCACGCCCAGCTGGCCGCCGACGGCTCGCGCCGCGATCGGCCGGACAAGCGCAACCTGATCCTGGCCCGCGCCGCCTATACCGGCGCCCAGCGCAACGGCTCGCTGTTCTGGTCGTCCGACATCCAGCCCACCTGGGAGGCCCTGCGTCGCCAGGTGCCGGCGGGCCTGAACTTCACCGCGTCCGGCCTCGCGTACTGGGGCAACGACATCGGCGGCTGGCAGTGGCTGCCGCAGACCACCACGGCGACCAAGGCGCCGCTGCTGGATCCGTCGGACGCCCGCGCCGTGGTCGGCCAGAACAACGACTATCCCGAACTCTTCACCCGCTGGTTCCAGTACGGCGTGTTCACCCCGACCCTGCGGGTGCACGGCATGCGCAAGGAGACCGAGCTGTGGTCGTTCGGCAAGCAGGCCGAGGGCGTGCTCAGCAAGTACCTGAAGCTCCGCTACGAGCTGATGCCGTACCTCTACTCGATGGGCAAGACGACCTACGACACCGGCGCGCCGTTCATGCGCGGCCTGTTCATGGACTTCCCGAACGATCCGCAGGTGGCCAACATCGGCGACCAGTACATGTTCGGCCCGGCCTTCCTGGTGGCTCCGGTCACGCAGCAGGGTCAGACCGAGCGCGACGTCTACCTGCCGGCCGGCGCCGACTGGTACGACTACTGGACCAACCAGAAGTTCACGGGCGGCCAGACGATCCGCGTGAAGGCGCCGATCGACGTCATCCCGCTGTTCGTCCGCGCCGGTTCGATCGTGCCGCTGGGCGCGCCGATCATGAACACCGGCCAGACCCAGGCGATCAGCGCGGTGAAGGTCTATCCGGGCCGCGACGCCGAGTTCTCGCTCTATGACGATGACGGCGTCACCAACGCCTACGAGAAGGGCGTCGGCAAGACGGTGAAGCTGCGCTGGGACGACAAGGCCGGCAAGCTGACCGCCACCGGCGACAAGGGCCTAGCGGTCCAGGCGCAAGGCGCAGTCCAGGTGGTGAAGTAGGCGAAGAGGGGAGGGCGGAAACGTCCTCCCCTTTTCTTCCCCTCTCTCATGGAGAGAGGGAGGGGCCCATGGCGAAGCCATGGGAGGGTGAGAGGGTACAATCTCACAGGATGGCGCGAGGCCGTTGTGGTCTTTCTTTGGGCCGCGCCACGCAGACGTAAGGGGCCTCCTTGGCCAAGGGTGAAACCTCTCACCCTCCCACCGCTTCGCGGCGGGCCCCTCCCTCTCTCTAAGAGAGAGGGGTTTGGGTCAGAGCCCGCGCCACCTCCTCCAACCGCGCCGGCCACGCCTTCGCCCCATCCGGCTGGAACGCCTTGACCGCCGGGTACCAGGGATAGCCCGCCGTCCCCAGCGCCGGCCAATTGGGGTTGGCCGAGACGATCCAGGTTTCGGCGCCGGTCGCGGCGGCGAGGTTGGTGGTGGCGGTCGGCGGGCCGATGACGAGGTCGAGCGCGCGGCAGAGGGCGGCGACGCCTTCCAGGTCCTGCATCAGGTCGAGGCCCGGCGGGCGATGGATCGTCAGGCCCTGGGCCTGCGCGCGGGCCAGATCCGGCCCGGCGTCGCCATACTGCAGGTTCACGAAGACCGCGCCGGGCGCGGCCAGCACCGGCGTCCAGGCCGCGAACGGGGCGAAGCGGCGCGAGCGCAGGCCGGCCATCAGGCCGCTGCGCCAGAGGATGCCGATCTTTCGACCGGGGCCCAGGCTCGAGAGCCAGCCGCGCCAATACTCCACCCGCGCCGGATCGGGCTCGAGGAAGGCCTTCGCGCCTTCGAACCTATCCAGCGTCCCACGCAGCAGCGGCAGCAGGTCGCCGATCGGGGCCCAGGCCTGGACCGGTCCGGCGTCCGGAACCGTGCGGCGCAGGCGGCCGGCGAGGCTGGTGGTGGCGTGGCTGACCACCTGCGCGGCCGGCCAGGCGCGGGCCAGCAGCGGGACGAGGCGAGGCTCGACCGCCAGGGTCAGCCGGCCCGCCGGTCCGAGCGCGGAAAGCACGTCGCCGATCATCGAGCCGAACATCACCTCGTCGCCCAGTCCCTGCTCGCCGACCAGAAGCAAGCCGAGGCCCCGCAGCGGCGCGGCCGGCGTCCAGCGTGTCCCGGGAATGTCGAAGGCCAGCGCTTCGCGCCGCTCCGGGGCGAGCCTGGCGGCGTAGTCGTCCCAGCCGCCCAGGTCGCCCAGGCACAGGCGGGCCGTGGCGCGGGCCAGCCGCACGGCGGCGGCCTGGGGCGGCGTGGGCCCGGCGGCCAGGGCGGCGTCGCAGGCCGCTTTCGCCGCGCCCGCGTCGCCGACGTCGAGGCGGGCCAGCGCCGCATTGGCCAGGATCGGCACGTCGCGCGGCGCCAGGCGCAGGGCCTCGTCGTGGAAGATCCGGGCGTCGGCGTCGTCGCCCTTCTGGGCGGCGATCGAGCCGAGCAGGCTCCACAGGTGCGGCGCCTCGGGCGCGTCTGTCATCGCCTCACGCACGATGGCCAGGGCCTCGGCGCAGCGGTCGAGGTCGCGTAGCACGGCCGCTAAGTCCTGGGCGTCGGCGAGATCACCGGGGCAGGCGGCGCGCACACGCGCCAGCAGGTCGGCGGCCAGCGCCGGCTGGCCCATGCGCCGGGCCAGGCGCGCCAGGTCGCGCACGCCGTCGGGATCGGCCGGGGCCTTCAGATGGGCTTCGCGCAAGGCCTCGAAGGCCTGGGGCAGGGCGCCGGCCCGCTCGCGCACCAGGCCGATCAGGCGCAGGGCCAGGCTTGCGCCCTCGGGCAGGGTGGCGGCGGCCAGGCTCTCGGCCCTGGCGAAGTCGCCGTCCGCCAGCGCATCCCCAGCCGCGATCAGCCGCTTGCGGGCGGCGGCGGGGACCTCGTCCAGGCGCGCGGCGATGCGCTGCAGGGGCGAGGCGGGCCGGACGGCGGGGCGGGTCTTGAGCGCGGCGGTCATCGGCGGGCCTTCGCAGGAAAGAAGCGTCGCCGGGTTGAACGGAACCTCTCCGTGAGATTGGGCGCTATTTCCCCCTTTTCATCCCCGCATCGATCCCCTATATCGACCCGTTCACGAAGACATTTCGGCGGAGTGCGTCCACGCACGTCCGCTCTTCAACGCCCCGAGGCGCGATCAGCCGCCCTCCGATCCGCGCGAAGGGGCGCCCGACAGGCTTCCGGTCCCGGTCGCCAGTCAGGGGAATTCCAGCGTCCAGCGCTCTCCGGCAAGGGGAGCGGCGAGGGTGGACGCTACGGACATTCGAACTCACGCGCGGAGTCCATCCGCGCCGCAGGGAAACAACATGGCGCAATCCTTCACCGGCAAGAAGCGGATCCGGAAGTCGTTCGGCCGCATTCCCGAGGCTGTGCAGATGCCGAACCTCATCGAGGTTCAGCGCTCCTCCTACGAACAGTTCCTTCAGCGCGAGGTCCGTCCGGGCCAGCGTCGCGACGAGGGCGTCGAGGCGGTCTTCAAGTCGGTGTTCCCGATCAAGGACTTCAACGAGCGCGCCGTGCTCGAATACGTCTCGTACGAATTCGAAGAGCCGAAATACGACGTTGAAGAGTGCATTCAGCGCGACATGACCTTCGCTGCGCCGCTGAAGGTCAAGCTGCGCCTGATCGTGTTCGAAACCGAAGAAGAAACCGGCGCCCGCTCGGTCAAGGACATCAAGGAGCAGGACGTCTACATGGGCGACATCCCGCTCATGACGGACAAGGGCACCTTCATCGTCAACGGCACCGAGCGCGTCATCGTCTCGCAGATGCACCGCTCGCCGGGCGTGTTCTTCGACCACGACAAGGGCAAGACCCACGCCTCGGGCAAGCTGCTGTTCGCCGCCCGCGTGATCCCGTACCGCGGCTCGTGGCTCGACTTCGAGTTCGACGCCAAGGACATCGTCTACGTCCGTATCGACCGCCGCCGTAAGCTGCCGGCCACGACCTTCCTCTATGCCCTGGGCATGGACGGCGAAGAGATCCTGACCACGTTCTACGACGTCGTCCCGTTCGAGAAGCGTTCGGGCGGCTGGGCCACCCCGTACAAGGCCGAGCGCTGGCGCGGCGTGAAGCCGGAAGTCGCCCTGATCGACGCCGACACCGGCGAGGAAGTGGCTCCGGCCGGCCAGAAGATCAGCGCCCGCACGGCCAAGAAGCTCGCCGACGGCGGCCTCAAGACCCTGCTGCTCGGTCCGGAAGCCCTGACCGGCCGCTACCTGGCCCGTGACGCCGTCAACTTCGAGACCGGCGAAATCTACGCCGAAGCCGGCGACGAGCTGGACGTCACCACGATCCAGGCCCTGGCCGATCAAGGCTTCGACACCATCGACGTGCTCGACATCGACCACGTGACGGTCGGCGCCTACATGCGCAACACCCTGCGCGTGGACAAGAACGCCGTCCGCGAGGACGCGCTGTTCGACATCTACCGCGTCATGCGTCCGGGTGAGCCGCCGACGGTGGAAGCCGCCGAGGCCATGTTCAAGTCGCTGTTCTTCGACGCCGAACGCTACGACCTGTCGTCGGTGGGCCGCGTGAAGATGAACATGCGCCTTGAGCAGGAAGTCTCGGACGAAGTCCGCGTTCTGCGCAAGGAAGACGTCCTGGCCGTTCTGCAGCTGTTGGTCGGCCTGCGCGACGGCCGCGGCGAAATCGACGACATCGACAACCTCGGCAACCGCCGGGTGCGTTCGGTCGGCGAACTGCTGGAAAACCAATACCGCGTCGGCCTGCTCCGCATGGAGCGCGCCATCAAGGAACGCATGTCGTCGGTCGATATCGACACCGTCATGCCGCACGACCTGATCAACGCCAAGCCGGCCGCCGCTGCGGTCCGCGAGTTCTTCGGCTCCTCGCAGCTGTCGCAGTTCATGGACCAAACGAACCCGCTGTCGGAAATCACCCACAAGCGTCGTCTCTCGGCCCTCGGCCCGGGCGGTCTGACCCGTGAGCGCGCCGGCTTCGAAGTCCGCGACGTTCACCCGACCCACTACGGCCGGATCTGCCCGATTGAAACGCCGGAAGGCCCGAACATCGGTCTGATCAACTCGCTGGCCACCCACGCCCGCGTCAACAAGTACGGCTTCATCGAGAGCCCGTACCGTCGCGTGAAGGACGGCAAGCCGCAGGCCGAAGTCGTCTACATGTCGGCGATGGAGGAGTCGAAGCACGTCATCGCCCAGTCGAACATCAAGGTCGACAGCGGCGAGATCGTGGAAGAACTGGTTCCGGGCCGCATCAACGGCGAACCGACCCTCCTGCAAAAGGAGACGGTGGACCTGATGGACGTGTCGCCGCGCCAGGTCGTGTCGGTGGCCGCCGCCCTGATCCCGTTCCTCGAAAACGATGACGCCAACCGCGCCCTCATGGGTTCGAACATGCAACGTCAGGCCGTGCCGCTGGTGCAGTCGGACGCTCCGCTGGTCGGCACCGGCATGGAAGCGGTCGTCGCCCGTGACTCGGGCGCCGTGGTCATCGCCAAGCGCACCGGCGTCGTCGAGCAGATCGACGGCACCCGTATCGTCGTGCGCGCCACCGAAGAGACCGATCCGGCCCGCTCGGGCGTCGACATCTATCGCATGTCGAAGTTCCAGCGCTCGAACCAGTCGACCTGCATCAACCAGCGTCCGCTGGTGAAGGTGGGCGACAAGATCAGCGCCGGCGACATCATCGCCGATGGTCCGTCGACGGAGCTGGGCGAACTGGCCCTGGGCCGCAACGCGCTCGTCGCGTTCATGCCCTGGAACGGCTACAACTTCGAAGACTCCATCCTGATCTCCGAGCGCATCGTCCGTGACGACGTCTTCACCTCGATCCACATCGAGGAATTCGAAGTCATGGCCCGCGACACCAAGCTTGGTCCGGAAGAAATCACCCGCGACATCCCGAACGTCGGCGAGGAAGCCCTGCGCAACCTCGACGAAGCCGGCATCGTGGCCATCGGCGCTGAAGTGCAACCCGGCGATATTCTCGTGGGTAAGGTCACGCCGAAGGGCGAAAGCCCGATGACCCCGGAAGAGAAGCTGCTGCGCGCCATCTTCGGCGAGAAGGCTTCGGACGTCCGCGACACCAGCCTGCGCCTGCCCCCGGGCGTCGCCGGCACGATCGTCGACGTGCGCGTCTTCAACCGTCACGGCGTCGACAAGGACGAGCGCGCCCTGGCCATCGAACGTTCGGAAATCGACCGTCTGGGCAAGGACCGCGACGACGAGTTCGCGATCCTGAACCGCAACATCTCGGGCCGTCTGAAGGACCTGCTGATCGGCAAGGTCGCCCTGTCGGGTCCCAAGGGCCTGCAGCGCGGTGAAATCACCGCCGAAGGCCTGGCCGCCGTGGCTTCGGGCCTGTGGTGGCAGATCGCTCTCGAAGACGAGAAGGCGATGGGCGAACTGGAGTCGCTCCGCCGCCTGTTCGACGAGAACCGCAAGCGCCTCGACCGTCGTTTCGAAGACAAGGTCGACAAGCTGCAGCGCGGCGACGAACTGCCCCCGGGCGTCATGAAGATGGTCAAGGTCTTCGTCGCGGTGAAGCGCAAGCTGCAGCCGGGCGACAAGATGGCCGGCCGTCACGGCAACAAGGGCGTCATCTCGCGCATCCTGCCGATCGAGGACATGCCGTTCCTCGCCGACGGCACCCACGTGGACCTCGTGCTGAACCCGCTGGGCGTGCCTTCGCGCATGAACGTCGGTCAGATCTTCGAAACCCACCTGGGCTGGGCCTGCGCCAACCTCGGCAAGCAGATCACCGGTCTGCTCGAGGACTGGCAGCACGGCGGCCAGAAGGAAGCCCTGGTCCAGCGTCTGCGTGACGTCTACGGCCCGGACGAAGAGCTGCCGGACACCGAGGAAGACCTGGTCGAACTGGCCAAGAACCTCGGCAAGGGCATCCCGATCGCCACCCCGGTCTTCGACGGCGCGCGCATGGAAGACATCGAGGATCACCTCGAGATGGCCGGCGTGAACCGTTCGGGTCAGTCGATCCTGTTCGACGGCACCACCGGCGAGCAGTTCAAGCGTCCGGTCACGGTCGGCTACATCTACATGCTGAAGCTGCACCACCTGGTCGACGACAAGATCCACGCCCGTTCGATCGGTCCGTACTCGCTGGTCACCCAGCAGCCGCTGGGCGGCAAGGCCCAGTTCGGCGGTCAGCGCTTCGGGGAAATGGAGGTCTGGGCTCTGGAAGCCTACGGCGCCGCCTACACCCTGCAGGAAATGCTGACGGTGAAGTCGGACGACGTGGCTGGCCGGACCAAGGTCTACGAGTCGATCGTCCGTGGCGACGACACGTTCGAAGCCGGTATCCCGGAAAGCTTCAACGTGCTGGTCAAGGAAATGCGCTCGCTCGGCCTGAACGTCGAGCTGGAGAACAGCTGATCTGGATCTCCCTCCTCGGCTCCCGGAGCCGGGGAGGGGCCCCATCAGCCTCTTCTCCACTTTGAATTTTCGCGGGTAGTCCCGCAGAAGGAACCAAGATGAACCAGGAAGTCCTGAACATCTTCAATCCGGTCCAGGCCACGCCGACCTTCGACCAGATCCGCATCTCGCTCGCTTCGCCGGAAAAGATCCGCTCGTGGTCGTTCGGCGAGATCAAGAAGCCCGAGACCATCAACTACCGCACGTTCAAGCCCGAGCGTGACGGCCTGTTCTGCGCCCGTATCTTTGGCCCGACCAAGGACTACGAATGCCTGTGCGGCAAGTACAAGCGCATGAAGTACAAGGGCATCATCTGCGAAAAGTGCGGCGTGGAAGTCACCCTCGCCCGCGTTCGCCGTGAGCGCATGGGCCACATCGAGCTGGCCTCGCCGGTCGCCCACATCTGGTTCCTGAAGTCGCTGCCCTCGCGCATCGCCATGATGCTCGACATGCCGCTGAAGGACATCGAGCGCGTCCTGTACTTCGAATACTACATCGTCACCGAGCCGGGCCTGACCCCGCTGAAGCAGCACCAGCTGCTGAGCGAAGACGACTACATCCGCGCTCAGGACGAGTACGGCGACGACAGCTTCACCGCCGAGATCGGCGCCGAGGCCGTCCAGAACCTGCTGAAGGCCATCGACCTCGAGAAAGAGGCCGAGCGTCTGCGCGAGGAACTGGCCGGCACCGTGTCGGACATGAAGCAGAAGAAGTTCAGCAAGCGCCTGAAGATCCTGGAAGCCTTCCAGGAGTCGGGCAACCGTCCCGAGTGGATGGTGCTGACCGTCGTTCCGGTCATTCCGCCGGAACTGCGCCCGCTGGTGCCGCTGGACGGCGGCCGCTTCGCGACCTCGGACCTGAACGACCTGTACCGCCGGGTCATCAACCGTAACAACCGCCTCAAGCGCCTGATCGAACTGCGCGCGCCCGACATCATCATCCGCAACGAAAAGCGGATGCTGCAGGAGTCGGTCGACGCCCTGTTCGACAACGGCCGTCGCGGTCGCGTCATCACGGGCGCCAACAAGCGTCCGCTGAAGTCGCTGGCCGACATGCTGAAGGGCAAGCAAGGCCGCTTCCGTCAGAACCTGCTCGGCAAGCGCGTCGACTATTCGGGCCGTTCGGTCATCGTCGTGGGTCCGGACCTGAAGCTGCACGAGTGCGGCCTGCCCAAGAAGATGGCTCTGGAGCTGTTCAAGCCGTTCATCTACGCGCGGCTGGACGCCAAGGGCCTGTCGGGCACCGTCAAGCAGTCCAAGCGCATGGTCGAGCGCGAACAGCCCCAGGTGTGGGACATCCTCGAAGAGGTGATCCGCGAGCACCCGGTGCTGCTGAACCGCGCGCCGACGCTCCACCGTCTGGGCATCCAGGCGTTCGAACCGAAGCTGATCGAGGGCAAGGCCATCCAGCTGCACCCGCTGGTCTGCGCCGCGTTCAACGCCGACTTCGACGGCGACCAGATGGCCGTGCACGTCCCGCTGAGCCTCGAGGCCCAGCTGGAAGCGCGCGTCCTGATGATGTCGACCAACAACATCCTGTCGCCCGCCAACGGTCGCCCGATCATCGTGCCGTCGCAGGACATCGTCCTGGGTCTGTACTACCTGTCGGTCGCTCGTGACGGCGAGCCGGGCGAAGGCAAGATCTTCTCGGACCTGGGCGAGATCGAAGCGGCCATGGACGCCGGCGTCGTGTCGCTGCACGCCAAGATCAAGTCGCGCTTCACCGAAGTGGACGCCGATGGCGTGGCTCGCCGCCGCGTGATCGACACCACCCCGGGCCGCATGAAGATCGCCGCCCTGCTGCCGCGCCACCCGGCGATCGGTCACCGACTGATCGAGAAGGCGCTGACCAAGAAGGAAATCGGCAACCTCATCGACATCGTCTACCGCCACTGCGGTCAGAAGGCGACGGTGATCTTCGCCGACCAGGTCATGGGCCTGGGCTTCAAGGAAGCCGCCAAGGCCGGCATCTCGTTCGGCAAGGACGACATCATCATTCCGAAGCGCAAGGAAGCGATCGTCGCCGAGACGCGCGCCCTGGCCGAGGAATATGAGCAGCAGTACGCCGACGGCCTGATCACCAAGGGTGAGAAGTACAACAAGGTCGTTGACGCCTGGGCCAAGGCCACCGATCGCGTCGCCGACGAGATGATGGCCGAGCTTCAGATGAAGCATAAGGACGAGAACGGCCGCGAGAAGGAAATCAACGCCATCTACATGATGGCCCACTCCGGCGCCCGTGGTTCGCAAGCCCAGATGAAGCAGCTGGGCGGCATGCGCGGCCTGATGGCCAAGCCGTCCGGTGAAATCATCGAGACCCCGATCGTCTCGAACTTCAAGGAAGGCCTGACCGTTCAGGAGTACTTCAACTCCACCCACGGCGCCCGTAAGGGTCTGGCCGACACCGCGCTGAAGACCGCCAACTCGGGTTACCTGACCCGTCGTCTGGTCGACGTCGCGCAGGACTGCATCATCGTCGAGGAAGACTGCGGCACCACGAAGGGCATCACCCTTCACGCCGTGGTCGAAGGCGGCGACGTGCTGGTCTCGCTGGGCACCCGCGTCCTGGGCCGCTTCACGGCCGAGGACGTCAAGGATCCGTCGACGGGCGAACTGGTCGCTCCGGCCGACACCTATATCGACGAGAACATGGCCGACGCCATCGAGGCGGCGGCTGTCCAGTCGGTGAAGGTCCGCTCGGTCCTGACCTGCGAAGCCAAGATCGGCGTCTGCGGCGCCTGCTACGGCCGCGACCTGGCTCGCGGCACCCCGGTCAACATCGGTGAAGCTGTCGGCGTCATCGCCGCCCAGTCGATCGGTGAGCCGGGCACGCAGCTGACCATGCGTACCTTCCACATCGGCGGCACCGCCCAGGTGGCCGAGCAGTCGTTCTTCGAAAGCAGCAACGACGGCGTCGTCCGCGTCAGCGGCGCCACCGTCACCGCTTCGGACGGCGCCCTGGTCGTGATGAGCCGTAACACTTCGGTGAGCGTGCTGGTCGACGGCAAGGAACGCGAGAACTACAAGCCGCCGTACGGCGCTCGCCTGAAGGTGAAGGATGGCGACACGGTCAAGCGCGGCCAGCGCCTGGCCGACTGGGACCCCTACACCACGCCGATCATCACCGAAGTCGGCGGCCGCATCCGCGCCGAAGACCTGGTGGACGGCTTCTCGGTCCGCGAGGAAGTCGACGAAGCGACGGGCATCGCCCAGCGCGTCATCGCCGACTGGCGTGCGTCGGCCCGCGGTTCGGACCTGCGCCCGGCCATGGGCGTGCTGGCTGAAGACGGCTCGTACAAGCGCCTGTCGAACGGCGGCGAGGCTCGCTACCTCCTGTCGGTCGGCGCCATTCTCTCGGTGGCCGACGGCGACGAAGTGAAGCCGGGTGAAGTCATCGCCCGTATCCCGACCGAAGGCGCCAAGACCCGGGACATCACCGGTGGTCTGCCGCGCGTCGCCGAACTCTTCGAAGCCCGCCGTCCGAAGGACTGCGCGGTCATCGCGGAAATGGACGGCCGTGTCGAATTCGGCAAGGATTACAAGAACAAGCGCCGGATCAAGATCACTCCGGACGTCGACGCCGACGGCAACCAGCCCGAAGCGGTCGAGTTCCTGATCCCGAAGGGCAAGCACATCGCGGTGCATGATGGCGACTACATCACGCGCGGCGAGTACATCATCGACGGCAACCCGGATCCGCACGACATCCTGCGCATCCTGGGCGTCGAGGCCCTGGCCAACTTCCTCGTCGACGAGATCCAGGAGGTCTATCGACTGCAGGGCGTGCCGATCAACGACAAGCACATCGAGACGATCGTTCGTCAGATGCTGCAGAAGGTCGAGATCATCGAGCCCGGCGACACCGGCCTCATCAAGGGCGACCACCTTGATAAGCCGGAGTTCGACAAGGAGCAGGACAAGGCGATCGCCCGCGGCGGCCGTCCGGCTGTGACCCAGCCGGTGCTGCTCGGCATCACCAAGGCGAGCTTGCAGACCAAGAGCTTCATCTCGGCCGCGTCGTTCCAGGAAACGACCCGCGTCCTGACCGAAGCCTCGGTGCACGGCAAGACCGACACCCTGGAAGGCCTGAAGGAAAACGTCATCGTGGGTCGCCTGATCCCCGCTGGTACGGGTTCCTATCTGCGCAGCCTGCAGCGCGTCGCCGCCAAGCGCGACGAGCAGCTGGCCGCCCAGCGCGAAGAGGCGATGGAGCCGCTGCCGGCCGAGATCGCGCTCTCGGACGCCGAGTAGGCGTCCGAGGCTACTCGGCGGAAGACGACCTCACAGGTTGTGCTAGACAAGGAGCGGTCGGGGAAACCCGGCCGCTCTTTTGTTTTGCGCGGTCGCCGGGGCGGCCGGATGTCGGGGGACGTCCATGTTTCGCAATTTCGTCAAGGCGACCGCCGTCGCGATCCTGGGGCTGGCCGCCTGCGCGCCTGAGGCGGCCGCGCCGCCTGCGTCCAAGCCGTCGGACAGCTTTCCCGTCGCCGACCGCGCCTTCGTCGACGGCGCCGCCCAGGTCATCGCTCAGGATCTGGGCGCGTCGGTCGTTTTCCGCGACCTGGCGATCAGCGACACGCCCGGACAGGGCAGGAGCCTGTGCGGCGACGCAGCCCTGCCAGGCGAGGCGTGGAAGGGGATTATCGTCCGCAAGGGCGCGGCGCAGGACGAGTTCCAGGTTCTGATCGCCGGCGACAGCCTGTCGCCCCGCGCTCTGCCGCAATGCCGCAAGCTGGTCCTGAAGTATCTGGGCGAGGCCGCGGTCGATTGGTACGAGGCCGAAACCGCCATGAACCAGGCCGGTTGCGCGCATATCGACGTCAATTACTGGACGGGCTGGAAAGACTATTGCCAGGGCGCGCAGATCAAGCCGGCGAAGACCCAGCTGTGACCGGGCAACCTTCGGTGGCAATGTGACGTATTGTAAAAAGACTCTCGTTATTTCAGGGCGTTAAATGAAATTTCAGCCGGGCGGGCTGAAAAGGAGTGCAAATTCCTTCCCTCTTCGCCCGGACCCCATGCGCTCGGACATTTCCACCAAGGTCAGCCTGACCATCGCCGCCGCCTTCGCCGTCCTCCTGGCCGGGCTGCTCGTCGTGGTCGCCTGGAGCTCGCTCGGCTTCGCCAAGCGCCAGGCCGTGGCCCAGCAGGAGACCAGCATGCGGGTGGCCTGGGACGTCATCGGCCGCCAGGGCCAGGCCTTCCGCCGCGACGGCGACCAGCTGCTGGTCGGCGACCATGTGCTGAACGGCGACCTGGCCGGCGTCGACCGCGTCAAGGCGCTGGCCGGGGGCGTGGCCACCGTGTTCGCCGGCGACAAGCGCATCACCACCAACGTCGAAAAGCCGGACGGCTCGCGCGCGGTCGGCACCAGCCTGGCCCAGGGTCCCGTCTATGAGGCCGTGCTCGGCCGTGGCGAGCCCTATCGCGGCGAGACCAAGATCCTCAAGCGCGACTACTTCGTGGCCTACGACCCGATCAAGGACGCCTCGGGCCAGGTGATCGGCGTGATGTTCGTCGGCGTGCCCAAGGACATCTATTTCGGCCCCGTCTATCGCCAGCTGGCCTGGCTGGGCGTGGCCGGCGTGGTGCTGGGCCTGGCGGGCGGCGTAGCCTCGGTGCTGACCGTCCGCCGCCAGCTGTCGCCGCTGAAGACCCTGCGCGAGGCCATGGCCCGCCTGATGAAGGGCGACCTCAACGTGGCCCTGCCGTTCGCCGGCCGCCGCGACGACATCGGCCTGATGGCCGACGCGGTCCACGCCTTCCGCGACGACGCCGAGGCCAAGCAGCGCATCGAGGCCGACGCCGCCAGCCAGCGCGACCAGGCCGAGTCCGACCGCGCCGCCGCCCAGGCCCGCGACGCCCGTTCGGCCCGCGAGCAGAGCCAGGTGGTCAGCAGCCTGGCCGAAGGCCTTGGCCGTCTGTCGAACGGCGACCTGACCGTCCGCCTCGATCAGCCCTTCGCCCATGACTACGAGGGCCTGCGCAGCGACTTCAACCAGGCCGTCGAGCGCCTGGAAGCGGCGATGAGCTCGGTGGTCGACGCCGTGGGCGCCCTGAACGCCGGCGCCGGCAGCATCGCCGACGCCTCGTCCGACATTTCCGACCGCACCGAGCAACAGGCCGCCAGCCTCGAAGAGACCGCCGCGGCCCTGGAAGAGATCACCGTCACCGTCCGCCGCACCGCCGAGGGCGCGCGCGGGGCCCACATGGCCGTCCGCGAGGCCCAGACCGAGGCCGGCCGTTCGCGCGCCGTGGTCGAGGATACGATCGCCGCCATCGGCGGGGTCGAGGCCTCGTCGCACCAGGTGGGCCAGATCGTCGGCGTGATCGACGAGATCGCCTTCCAGACCAACCTGCTGGCCCTCAACGCCGGCGTCGAAGCCGCCCGCGCCGGCGACGCCGGCAAGGGCTTCGCGGTCGTCGCCCAGGAAGTGCGGGCGCTGGCCCAGCGCTCGGCCGAGGCCGCCAAGGAGATCAAGGTCCACATCGCCGACAGCGCCCGCCAGGTTGAGGCCGGGGTGAAGCTGGTCGGCCGCACGGGCGAGGCCCTGCAGAAGATCGTCGCCCAGGTCGAGGCCATCGACGGCATCGTCAGCCAGATCGCCGCCGGGGCCCAGGAACAGTCTGTTGGCCTCTCGCAGGTCAACACCGCCGTCAACCAGATGGACCAGGGCGCCCAGCGCAACGCCGCCCTGATCAGCCGCTCGGCCGGCGACAGCCGCAACCTGGTGACCGCCGCCGACGAGCTGTCGGGCATGGTCGCCCGTTTCCGGACCTCGCAGGCGGCGCCGTCCAGCCTGCGTCGCGCCGGCTAGTTCTTCTTCGCCTTCTTCTGCTGCATCTCCAGCAGGCGCAGCTTCTGCTGCGTGGCGTCGCGCTGGCGGCCCAGGCCGTCCTGCTCCAGGCCCCCGACCATCGGGATGTCCTTGCCCCGGCCCGGGCCGTCGCGGCTGCGATGGTCGACGCCGGGGCCCATGGGCGCGTCGCGATAGGCGCGATCGGCCTCCTGCCGCAGGGCCTGCATGTCGAGCTCGCGGCGTTTGCCCGCCTCGATCGGGGCGGCGTATTCGGGCGCCTTGCGGGCCGCCTCGCCCCAGCGCTCGTCGCAGCGCTCCCTTTCCCGCCGGTTCAGGCCCACGGCCTTGTCGTTGGCGCAGCCCGTGCTGCTGCCCCGCAGGGCGCTCCTGAGGTCGCCGCCGGGCTGGGCGGCGGGCAGGGGCGCTGGATGATCCGAGGCGCCGCGATCGCGCGGGCCTGCCGACGGCGCGGCCACGAACGGGGAGGGGGCGATTCCCGCAGGAGCCGGACGGCGGGCCTGCCGTGGAATCGGCGCCGGGCTGGACGCCGTCGCCGGCGCGGCCTGGGCTGTCTCACGCGGGGCTTCGCGCGGCGCATCGGTCATCAGGTCGATGGTCACGGTCGAGACCGTGTCCTGGTCGGGGAACACCTCGCGCACGGGCAGGGCCAGCCACGCCAGAACCGCCAGGTGCACCGCGGCCGAACCGCCCGCCACGGCCCAGAACCGCTTGTCGGGCTTGGCTTCGACGGGACGATCCAGCAGCAGGGTTATGGATCGCGCGGCGGCTTCGACCACGAGGGACTCGACGACAAGGGAGGGTTGCAGGTCCAGGCTGGCGATCGCTGATGGCGAAAGCGTGGCCGTCTCGCGGGACGGGTAAACGTCCCATTAACCGACGCAGAAGGCGACGATTGACGTGGAGCCCCTTCGCGAGTAGGTTCCGCGCTCTTTTCGAGGTGGGTCTTGCGCCCGTCCTGATGAGCGTCCGTCTCTTAACCGACGGCAGGCCCGCCGGAACGCTTTCCGCGTCCCGGCGAGTTTCGTGTTTATCAGGTCTCCAACCGGAGCCTTGAAGCCGGAAAGAAGAACAACAAGGACCCTGAAGCGCCTCGGCCGAAAGGCACACGCTTCCATCAGAGCAGAGACTTAATGCCTACCGTCAACCAGCTCATCCGTAAGCCGCGCTCTCCGAAGCCGGTCCGGAACAAGGTGCCCGCCCTGAAGGGCTGCCCCCAACGTCGCGGCGTCTGCACCCGCGTTTACACGACGACCCCGAAGAAGCCGAACTCGGCTCTGCGTAAGGTCGCCAAGGTCCGTCTGACCACCGGCATCGAAGCCGTGTGCTACATTCCGGGCGAAGGCCACAACCTGCAGGAGCACTCGGTGGTGCTCATCCGCGGCGGCCGCGTCAAGGACTTGCCCGGCGTCCGCTATCACATCCTGCGCGGCGTCCTCGACACCCAAGGTGTCAAGGATCGTAAGCAGCGTCGTTCGCTCTACGGCGCCAAGCGTCCGAAGTAAGGAAGAAGAAGAATGTCCCGCCGTCGCCGCGCAGAGAAGCGTCAAGTCCTGCCGGACCCCAAGTTTGGGGATCTGGTTGTCACGAAGTTCATGAACTACGTGATGTACGAAGGCAAAAAAGCCGTCGCCGAAAACATCATCTACGGTGCTTTCGACATCCTGGAAGCCAAGCGCAAGGACCAAGGTCCGCTTGAAACCTTCCACTCCGCTCTGGACAACGTCGCCCCGGCGATCGAAGTCCGTTCGCGCCGCGTCGGCGGCGCCACGTACCAAGTGCCGGTTGAAGTCCGTCCGGACCGTCGCCGCGCCCTGGCCATCCGTTGGCTGGTGACCGCCGCTCGCAAGCGCGGTGAAAACACCATGACCGAAAAGCTGGCTGGTGAGCTGCTCGACGCTTCGAACAACCGCGGCACCGCCGTGAAGAAGCGCGAAGACACCCACAAGATGGCTGAAGCCAACCGGGCCTTCTCGCACTACCGCTGGTAAGCTTTCTTACCAGCACCCTTTCAGGCGCGGGCGGTTTGCGATAAACCGCCCGCGCCGCACGTTTAAATCCCGGTCGTGTCCGTCAGGGCCGCCCCGTTTCGCAGAGCGATCGCTATGCCCCGCACGCATAAAATCGAAGACTACCGCAACTTCGGCATCATGGCCCACATCGACGCGGGCAAGACGACGACGACCGAGCGGATCCTGTATTACACCGGTAAGTCCCACAAGATCGGCGAAGTCCACGACGGCGCCGCCACCATGGACTGGATGGAGCAGGAGCAGGAACGCGGCATCACCATCACGTCGGCCGCGACGACCGCTTTCTGGAACGAAAAGCGCCTCAACATCATCGACACCCCCGGGCACGTCGACTTCACCATCGAAGTCGAGCGTTCCTTGCGCGTCCTCGACGGCGCCGTGACGGTGCTGGACGGTAACGCCGGCGTCGAGCCGCAGACCGAAACCGTCTGGCGCCAGGCCGACAAGTACAAGGTTCCGCGGATCGTGTTCGTCAACAAGATGGACAAGATCGGCGCCGACTTCGACAAGTCGGTCGAGTCGATCCGCGACCGCCTCGGCGCCAAGGCCGTGCCGATCCAATTCCCGATCGGTTCGGAGTCGAACCTGAAGGGCCTCGTGGACCTGGTCCGCATGAAGGCCGTGGTCTGGGACAACGACGGCCTGGGCGCGACCTACCGCGACGAAGAGATCCCGGCCGACCTGCTGGACAAGGCCGTGGCCGCTCGCGCCTACCTGGTCGAGAACGCCGTCGAGCTCGATGACGACGCCATGGAAGCCTATCTGGGCGGCGAAGAGCCGTCGGAAGCGACCATCAAGAAGTGCATCCGCAAGGCCGTGCTGACCGGCGCCTTCTACCCGATCCTCTGCGGCTCGGCCTTCAAGAACAAGGGCGTGCAGCCCCTGCTCGACGCTGTCGTCGACTACCTGCCCTCGCCGGTGGACATCCCGCCGACCAAGGGCATCGACTTCAAGACCGAAGAAGAAATCGTTCGCAAGGCCTCGGACGAAGAGCCGCTGTCGGTTCTGGCGTTCAAGATCATGGACGACCCCTTCGTCGGTTCGCTGACCTTCTGCCGCCTGTACTCGGGCAAGATGGAAACCGGCATGAGCCTGCTGAACTCGACGCGCGACAAGCGCGAGCGGGTCGGCCGCATGCTGCTCATGCACTCCAACAACCGTGAAGACATCAAGGAAGCCTACGCCGGCGACATCGTCGCCCTGGCTGGCCTGAAGGAAACCCGCACGGGCGACACCCTGTGCGATCCGCTGAAGTCGCCGGTTATCCTGGAGCGCATGGAGTTCCCGGCCCCGGTTATCGAAATCGCCGTCGAGCCCAAGTCGAAGGCCGACCAGGAGAAGCTGGGCGTCGCCCTGCAGAAGCTGGCCGCCGAAGATCCGTCCTTCACCGTCTCGACCGACTTCGAAAGCGGCCAGACGATCCTGAAGGGCATGGGCGAACTGCACCTGGACATCAAGATCGACATCCTGAAGCGGACCTACAAGGTCGAAGCCAACATCGGCGCGCCGCAGGTTGCCTATCGCGAAAGCCTGGGCCGCAAGGTCGACATCGACTACACGCACAAGAAGCAGACCGGTGGTACGGGCCAGTTCGCCCGCGTCATGATCACCTTCGAGCCGGGCGAGCCGGGTTCGGGCTTCGTGTTCGAAAACTCGATCGTCGGCGGCGCCGTGCCGAAGGAATACATCCCGGGCGTCCAGAAGGGCCTGGAATCGGTCAAGGACAACGGCCTGCTGGCCGGCTTCCCGCTGATCGACTTCAAGGCGACCCTGACCGACGGCAAGTTCCACGACGTCGACTCGTCGGTCCTGGCCTTCGAAATCGCCGCTCGCGCCGCCTTCAAGGAGCTGCGTGAAAAGGGCGCTCCGAAGCTGCTCGAGCCGATCATGAAGGTCGAGGTCGTGACCCCGGAAGAGTACCTGGGTTCGGTCATCGGCGACCTGAACAGCCGTCGCGGCATGATCCAGGGTCAGGACATGCGCGGCAACGCCACCGTCGTGAACGCCTTCGTCCCGCTGGCCAACATGTTCGGTTACGTGAACACCCTGCGGGGCATGTCGCAAGGCCGGGCTCAGTTCAGCATGGTCTACGATCACTACGATCCGGTGCCGCAACACGTCGCCGACGAAGTGATCAAGAAGTACGCCTAAGTTTTTCCTCGCGGAAAAGCCTAGACGCCGGAATGGGAAGGGGCTCTATGGGCCCCTTCCAACCAACCCCAGACGTCCAACCGTTTTGATAAAGGCCCCCCCATCTCGAAGGGTTCTGGGGTCCTGGAGCTAAGAAGATGGCCAAGGAAAAGTTCGAACGTAATAAGCCGCACTGCAACATCGGCACCATCGGTCACGTTGACCATGGCAAGACGACGCTGACGGCCGCGATCACGATCACGCTGGC